>JABTUC010000003.1 GCA_015075545.1 Ideonella sp.
TGCAGCCCGCTGCCGGGCTTGCCGATCTGGCCGGTGATCGACACCAGCGCGATCAGGCAGCGCGCGTTGTCGGTGCCGTGCACGTGCTGGCTGACGCCCATGCCCCAGAGGATCATCGCCGCCTTGGCGGTAGCGAAGGCGCGCGCCACCTCGCGGATGACGGGCGCCGCGATGCCGCAGATCGGCGCCATCGCCTCGGCGCTGTAGCCCTCGACGTTGCGCTTCAGCGCCTCGAACTCGTTGACCCGCCGGGCAACGAAGTCGCGGTCGACGAGGCCTTCGTCGATCACGGTGTGGATCATCGCGTTGAGCAGCGCAACGTCGCTGCCGGGGTGGAACTGCAGCGTACGCCACGCATGGCGCCCGAGGCCGGTGACGCGCGGTTCGGCCAGCACGATCTTGGTGCCGCGCTGGGCGGCGTTCTTCATCCAGGTGGCGGCCACCGGGTGGTTGGCGGTGGGGTTCGAGCCGATCACGATGATCAGCTCGGCGCGCTCGACGTCGCGCACCGGGTTGCTCACCGCGCCGGAGCCCACGCCTTCGAGCAGCGCGGCGACGCTCGATGCGTGGCACAGCCGCGTGCAGTGGTCGACGTTGTTGCTGCGAAAGCCGGTGCGCACCAGTTTCTGGAACAGGTAGGCCTCTTCGTTGCTGCCCTTGGCCGAGCCGAAGCCGGCCAGTGCCTTCGGGCCGTGCGCATCGCGCAGCGCGCGCAGCTTGCCGGCGGCGAGGTCGAGCGCTTCGTCCCAGCTCGCCTCGCGGAAGACATCGCGCCAGTTCGCGGGGTCGGCATACACCGCACCGGGATCCTTCGGCACGCCGGGCTTGCGCACGAGCGGCTTGGTCAGACGATGCGGATGGTGCGCGTAGTCGAAACCGAAGCGGCCCTTGACGCACAGCCGGCTGCGGTTGGCCGGGCCGTCGCGGCCGTCGACGCGGACGATGCGCTCGTTCTTGATCTGGTAGGTGATCAGGCAGCCGACGCCGCAGAACGGGCACACCGAGTCGACGCTGCGGTCGACCGTCTGCGCACCGATCAGCGTCTTGGCGCTGAGCGCGCCGGTGGGGCATGCCTGCACGCACTCGCCGCAGCCGACGCAGGTGCTGTCGCCCATCGGGTCGTGCAGGTCGAACACGATCGAGCTGTCGGCACCGCGGTAGGCGTAGCCGATCACGTCGTTGACCTGCTCTTCGCGGCACGCGCGCACGCAGCGCGTGCACTGGATGCAGGCGTCGAGGTTGACCGCCATCGCGGGGTGCGACACATCGGGCCGCGGCTGCGCGCGCGCTATTCGCGCCAGCTCGGGGCGCACGCGAACGCCCATGCGCGAGGCCCAGTCGCTCAGCTCGCCGTGCGGGCGCGAGGCATCGTCGCCGAGCCACTTGTAGCCACCCTGCGGCAGGTCGGCCAGCAGCATCTCGAGCACCATGTTCTGGCTCTTGCGCGCGCGCTCGCTCGCCGCCCTCACCTTCATGCCCGGCGTCGGCGCACGGCAGCAGCTCGGCGCCAGCACGCGCTCGCCGTCGATCTCGACCACGCACGAGCGGCAGTTGCCGTCGGGCCGGTAGCCCGGCATGTGGCACAGCCGCGGAATCGCCACGCCTTCGCGATCGGCCACGTCGAGGATGCTCTCACCCTCGGCCGCCCGAACGGCCTTGCCGTCGAGCTCGAACTCGATCGTCGCGGCGGCTTGGAGCGGACGGTCGGGGGCGTTCATTCCTGTGGCCCTGACTCTTTGGTTGTCGTCGTGAATCTCATCATGCTCTGACCAAGCAAGGCAAAGCCGCGGCCGGGTATGCGCCGGCGCTCGTGCACGGCGGTCGGCCCTGCGGGCCGACTCCCTTGCGGTGCTCGATCCGAGGCGGCGCCGCGAAACTCGCTACGCTCACTTCGTTCGCTGCGCTCGGACAATCGCGGCGAGTCAGAAGTGGATGCGCGCGCTGCGCGCGCGCCCGCCTCGGCCCTGCGCTCCTCAGCACCGCGCAATGTCGCTGCCGGCGCACACCCGACCACGGCTTTGCCGGCACCATCGCGGCATGCGTCGTCGAACACCACGAGCGTCTCTGCGCGGTGGGCGGTGCCCGGTGGGGGCGACTTGTGGGGCGGCGAGAAGCGCAGCGACGCGAGGGGGAGTCCGGCGCCGCAGGCGACGGACCGGCGAGGACGCCGTGAGGTTCGCGGCGCGTTCAGCGCCGCGGACGGCGGTACCGCAGCCGCCCTCGTGGCGCGAGCATCGCAGCGAAGTCGGCCCGCAGGGCCGACCGCCACAGTAGGAGCCCCCACCGGGCACCGCCCACCGCGCCGCGCAGAACCCCAGCTGAGTTCCGCCGTCGGGCCGTGCTCGCTCGCGATGGGAGACCAGATGAAGAGCGAAGGAGCTCTCATGCGCCCGCCCCCGCAACCCTGCTCAACTTCACGCGCACGATGTCGGCGCTCGACCCCGTGGCGTCGGTGAGATCCATCGACATCGTGGCCAGCGCGTTGAGGCTCGGCACGCCGAAGTCCTTGGCCAGCGGCGTGGCCCAGTGGTTGAACTGGCCGATCAACAGCAGCGTGTCGGGGCGGATGCCCTGGCGCACGACCGCGCGGCCCTGCACGCTACGCTTGGGTGTGGCGATCTCGATGGTGTCGCCGTCGGCGATGCCGAGCTTCTCGGCCGCGGCGGTGTTGATGATCACGCCGCGGTGGCCGGCGACGTTCTGCGCCACCTCGCGGATCATCTGCAGGCCGACGTTGCCGCCCCAGGCGTACTGCATGCTGCGCGCGGTGAGCAGCCAGAACGGATAGTCGCTGCCCTTGGCGCCGCTGGCGGTGACGATGCCCTCCCACAGCGCCGGGAAGTCCTTCCACTTCGGCAGTGCCTGGTACTCGTGCAGCTGCTGGTCCCACCAGCGCATGTCGTGCTCGTGCAGGCGGCGCTCGAGCTGCGCGCCCACGCGCAGCAGCCGCTCCTGGTACGGCATCTCGAAGCGCAGGCCGCGCTCGACCATGGTCGGGTACAGGTACCACTGCAGCCGCGGGAACGGCTTGGTGGCGAGACCCTGCTCCTTCCACCAGTCGAGCCCGTGCTCTTCGCGGCCCTCGGTCAGCTCGACGCTGGCGGCGCGGCAGACCGCATCCCAGATCTGCTCGCGGCTGTACGCCACGTCGGGGGCGAGCGAGAAGTCGCGCTGCGCCTGCTTCAGCGCCACGCCGCCGGCGCCCTTGTTGATGGCGGCGTTGTACTTGTCGAGGATGCCGCAGCGGCGCGCCAGCTCGGTGGAGATGTCGGTGAAGTCGCGCGCCTCGCCGCGCATCGGCACCGCCGGCTGCCGCAGCGCGAAGCCCTGCTGGTCCCAGAACTGCTCGACGTACTTGGTGCCGCCGATGCGAATGAGCTGCAGCCCCTCGAGATCGGTGGCGTCGGGCAGCAGGACGTCGGCGAAGTGGTTGGTTTCGTCGCGCGTATAGGCCATCGCCACCACGAACGGGAAGCGCGCGATCTTCTCGCCCAACGCCTTGGTGTCCCAGAACGAGATCGCCGGGTTGGTGCGATAGACGAACCAAACGTCGGGCAGCGTCACCGGCGGCAGGCCCTCGGGCGTGCGGTCGAGGAACATCCACGAGAAGTGCGTCGGCCCGAGCGCCTGCGCCCACGCGCCGTTGCCCACCAGCGGCACCATCGTCTTGTAGGCGTTGCGGATGTTGGGCCGCGGCGCCCAGGCGCCCTTCTCGGTCGGGTTGAGCGGGTAGGCCATGAAGCCGTCGGGCCCCGGCGTCACGCTGTCGTGGCGCTCGGACATCGGCCGCACCAGCCGCACCGTGGTGCCGATGGTGCCGCCCGGCACGTCGAGCGCGCCCACCAGGCACGCCAGCAGCGTGCGCGCCCAGCAGCACTCGTAGCCGCCCCAGCCGTTGTTGACCGTCTTGCCCAGCGTCACCGCCACCGGGCGGTACGGCAGCGTGCGGCCTTCGATCTGAACAGTCTGGCCGACGCAGGCGTGCTCGATGTACTCGTGCGCGATCTTGCGCATCGTGCCGGCCGGCACGTCGCACACGGCTTGAGCCCACTCGGGCGAGTACTCGCGCATGTGCTCGACCAGGCAATCGAAGCCGGTGCGGCCGGCCAGCATGCCGTCGCCCAGCACCTCGTCGTCGGCGCCGATCTCGACGGCGTCGACAGTCACCGACGCCTCGAGCGCTTCGTCGAGGCCGGGGGTGTCGTGTGGCTTCGCGCTGGCGGTCGCGAGGTCCCACACCAGCGGCTTGCGCGTGGCGCGGTCGCGCAGATAGTAGCCGTGCGGGCCCACCAGGTACGGCGATGCCGTGCGCTGGCGCAGATACGGCAGGTCGAGCCGCTCGCGCGGCATCTCGTGCAGCATCACGTGGATCAGCGCGTACAGGAACGCGGGGTCGGTCTTGGGCTTGATCGGCACCCACTGCGCCGAGCACGCGCCGGTCACCGACAGGTGCGGCTCGACCTGCACGCGCTTCATGCCGCGCACGCGCGCGTTCGAGTGTCGCCAGACGCCGACCACACCGCCCGAGGCCTCGATGTTCGAGCCGCACGAGATCAGGTAGCGCGTGCTCGGCGTGTCGGCCGCGACGATGAACGCGCGGTGCCAGAACTCGCCGTACAGGTGCTCGGAGTGGTCGCACTTGACGCCCTGCCCCGAGCCGAAGCCCATGTCGACCGGCCCCCACGCGGCCAGCAGCGCCGGGAAGGTGCCCATGTAGAACTGCGGCGTGCCGCCGCCGCCGAAGCTGGCCGCCAGCCGCGGGTAGCCCGAGGCGTCGAGCAGGCCCTCGGCGCGGATCTTGTTGAGCCGCTCGGCGATGATCTCGAACGCCTCGTCCCACGAGATCGGCACGAAGCCCGGGTCCTGGTCGCGGCCCTTGACCGGGTTGGTGCGCTTCATCGGCGTCAGCACCCGGTTGGGGTTGTAGGTCTTCTGGATCAGGCCGTAGGCCTTGACGCAGACCTTGCCGCCGCCGGGGTGCACCTTTTCGGCGCAGAAGTTGGGCTCGACCTCGGTGGCCACGCCGTCCTTGACCTTGACGGTGAGCAGGTCGGGTCCGGCGACGCACTGGTAGCAGTACGTCGGCACGCGGCGCACGGTGCTGTCGGTGGCGGCGGGTGTGCTCATGGCAGTCTCGCGAAGGGGGTCTACAGGCCCAGGTAGGCGCGCTGCACCTGTGGGTCGCGCAGCAGGTCGGCCGCGACGCCTTGCAGCGCGATGCGGCCGGCCTCCATCACGTAGCCGCGGTCGGCCACCGCGAGCGCGGCGCGCGCGTTCTGGTCGACCAGCAGCACCGTGGTGCCGCGCGCGCGCAGCGCCGCGATGTGCGCGAAGATCTCGGCCACCAGCCGCGGCGCCAGCCCCATGCTCGGCTCGTCGAGCAGCAGCAGGCGCGGCTGCGCCATCAGCGCGCGCGCGATCGCCAGCATCTGCTGCTGGCCCCCCGACAGCAGACCCGCGGGCTGGCGGCGCTTCTCGCGCAGCGCCGGGAAGAAGGCGATCACCTCGTCGAGCGCGTCGGCGCGGCCGCGCGCGAACGCGCCCAGCCGCAGGTTGTCTTCGACGCTCATCGGCGCGAACACCTGCCGCCCTTCGGGCACCTGCACGATGCCCAGTTTCACGCGCGCGCGCGCCGACAGCGCGGTGACCTCGCGGCCCTCGAAGCCGATCGCTCCGCCGCTGGCCGGCTGCACGCCCGAGATCGTGCGCAGCAACGTCGTCTTGCCCGCGCCGTTGGCGCCGACCAGCGCCACCAGCTCGCCCGCGCCGACGCGCAGGTCGATGCCGTGCAGCGCCGGGATGCGCCCGTAGCGGCTGCCCAGTGCGCGCACTTCAAGCATGCGCTGCCTCCGCATCGGCGGCGCCGAGGTAGGCCTCGATCACCGCCGGGTTGGCCTGGATCTGCTGCGGCGTGCCCTCGGCGAGCACGCGCCCCTGGTCGAGCACCAGCAGGTGATCGGACACGCCCATCACCAGCTTCATGTTGTGTTCGACCAGGATCACGGTGGTGCCTTCGGCGGCCAGCCGCTTGATCAGCACGTCGATCGCCTGCGCCTCGGTGGCGTTGAGCCCGGCAGCCGGCTCGTCGAGCAGCAGCAGCTTCGGCTCGGCGGCCAGCGCGCGCGCGATCTCGAGGCGCTTGAGCGCGCCGTAAGGCATGGCGTCGGCGCTGGCGTCGGCGAAGTCGGCCAGGCCCACGTGAGCCAGCAGCTGCAGCGCGCGCTCGCGCGTGGCCGCCTCGCTGCGCGCCAGCGACGGCAGCCGCAGCATCGCGGCCCACAACGCATCGCGCTCGCGCAGGTGGCGCCCGACCATCACGTTCTCGAGCGCCGTCATGTTGAAGAACACCTGCAGGTTCTGGAACGTGCGCCCCAGCCCCGCCGCGGCCAGCCGGTGCGGCGGCGCACCGGTGACATCGACGCCGTCGAGCGTGACGCGCCCGGCATCGGGCGCGTTCAGGCCGCTCAGCAGGTTGAGCAGCGTCGTCTTGCCCGCGCCGTTGGGCCCGATGATCGAATGCACCGCCCCGCGCTGGATCGCGAACGACACCCCCTCGACCGCCCGCACCCCGCCGAACGACTTGCCGACGTTGTCGACTTGCAGCAGCGTCATGCCAGGCGCTCCAAGACCCGCCCCACGCTAAGCGCTGTGGCCGACTTCGTGCAAAGGCTGAGCGGGGCAAAGCCGCGGCCGGGTATGCGCCGGCGCTCATGCACGGCGGCCAGCCCTGCGGGCTGGCTCCCTTCCGGTGCTCGGTCTCGTGGCCCGCGGCGAACTCGCTTCGCTCACTTCGTTCGCTACGCTCGAACAATCGCCGCGAGTCAGTGGAGGATGCGCGCGCTGCGGCCGCGCGCCACGAGCCCTGCGCTCCACGGCCCGGCCTGCAGGCCGGGCCGGCTCGTGAACGAGCGAGAGTCCGCAGGACTCTCGCTCGTCCACTCGCCCTCAGCGCCGCGCAATGTCGCTGCCGGCGCACCCCGACCACGGCGCCAGCACCACCGTGGCATGCGTCGGCAACACCACCGAGCGTCTCTGCGCGGTGGGCGGTCGCCGGCGGGGAAGGCGACGGCAACGTAGTGGACGGCGCAGGCGCCAGCGCGCCTGCAAGCCAGCGACGCGGGAGTCCGGCGCCGCAGGCGACGGACCGGCGAGGCCGTGAAGTCCGCGGCGCGTTCAGCGCCGCGGACAGCGGTACCGCAGCCGCCCTTGCGATGCGAGCATCGCAGCGGAGTCGGCGCGCAGCGCCGACCGCCACAGTAGGAGCCCCTACCGGGCACCGCCCACCGCGTCGCGCAGAACTCGCAAGGGGTACCGCCCTCGGGCCACGCTCCCTCGCCATGCTGACAAAGCGCTCGAACATCACTTCCGCCACCGTGCAGCCCAGCGCGCCAGCGTCGGCACGATGCCTTGCGGCAGGAACACCATGGTGGCCATCAGCACGGCGCCGAAGACCATCATCTCGTAGTCCTTCAGCACGGTGAGCAACTGCGGCAGCGTGGTCAGCACCGCGGCGCCGACCACCGCGCCGTAGACCGACGCCATGCCGCCGAACACCACCATGATCACCAGCTCGATCGAGTGCATGAAGGTCGCCTTCGCCGGCGTGATGAAGCCGCCGTAGTGCGCGGTGAGCGCACCGGCCACCGCGGCGAACAGCGCCGAGATCACGAACACACGCAGCTTGTGGCGCGCGGCATCGATGCCCAGCGTCTGCGCCGCGATCTCCGAGCCGTGCAGCGCGCGCAGTGCGCGGCCGGCCGGCGACTCGATCAGGTTGCCCGCCAGCCACACCGCGACGAGCAGCGCGGCGCCGACCACCCAGTACCACACGCGCTCGCCCTGCAGCGCCCAGCCTGCCAGCGCCAGCGGCGGCACGGCCATGCCGTCGGGCCCGCCGGTGATGCGGTCTTCGGTGGTCAGCACGATCGACACGATCACGCCCAGGCCGAGCGTGGCCATCGCCAGGTAGTGGCCTTTCAGCCGCAGCGTCGGCCGCCCGACCACGTAGGCCAGCACGCCGACCACCGCCACCGCCACCGGCAGCGACAGCGCGGTGGGCCAGCCGTACTTGCCCGCCAGGATCGCCGAGCCGTAGCCGCCGAGCGCGAAGAAGCCGGCGTGGCCGAGGCTGATCTGGCCGGCGTAGCCGACGAGCAGGTTCAGGCCGACGCAGACGATGGCGTTGAGCGCGACGAGGATCGCCACGTCGTAGAAGTAGTCGTTGACCAGCGCCAGCGGCAGCACCGCGATCACGCCGGCCAGCACCAGCAGGCCGCGCCGATGCAGCGTCGCCCGCGCAACGGTCGCCCGCGCCGGCGCACGCAACTCAGACACGCTCGATCCGGCGCGCACCGAGCAAGCCTCCGGGCAACAGGAACAACACCAGCAGGATCACGACGAACGCGATCGCATCCTTGTAGGCCGAAGACACGAAGCCGGCGCTCAGCGCCTCGAGCAGGCCGAGCACCAGGCCGCCGAGCACCGCGCCGGGAAAACTGCCGAGGCCGCCCAGCATGGCGGCCGAGAACCCCTTGAGTCCGAGCATCACGCCGCTGTCGTACGAGGTGAGCGTGATCGGCGCGGTCAGCACGCCGCCGAGCGCCCCGAGCAATGCAGCGAGGCCGAAGCTGGCCAGCATCACGGTGCGCGTCTGGATGCCCATCAGCCGCGCGGCCAGCGGGTTGTACGAGGTGGCGAGCATCGCCTTGCCGAACAGCGTGCGGCCGAAGAACCACGACAGCAGCAGCACCGCCAGCGCGGTGACGCCGAGCACCCACAGGCTCTGCGGCAGCACGGTGGCGCCGGCGATCACGATCGGCTGGTCGCCCGAGAACGCCGGCAGCGCGTGGATTCGCTTGTCCCACACCAGGTGCGCCAGCCCGCGCAGGAAGAGCGACGCGCCGATGGTGATGATGATCAGCGTCACCGTGCCGGCGCCGCGCGCCGGCTCGATCGCCAGCTTCTCGAGCAGCAGCCCGACGAACACCGCAGCGACCAGCGCCAGCAGCACCGCCAGCGGCAGCGGCAGCCCCAGCGCCAGCAGCGACACCGCGCTCATGCCGCCGATCATCACGAACTCGCCCTGGGCGAAGTTGATCGCGCCGCTGGCGTTGAAGACGATCGAGAAGCCGAGCGCGACCAGCGCGTAGATCGCGCCGGCGGTCAGCCCGCCGGCGACGAACTGCAGCCAGGTGCTGCCCATGCCACGCTCCGCTGCCGGGGGTGCATCAGTTGACGAGCGACCAGGTGCCGTTCTTGACCTCGAGCATGCGGAACGCGCTCAGGTCCAGCCCCATGTGGTCGGTGGCCGACATGTTGACCACGCCGCCGGTGCCGATGTAGCCCTTGGTGGCTTCGATCGCATCGCGCACCTTGGCCTTGTCGGTGGAGCCGGCGCGCTTGATGGCGTCGACCACCAGCATCAGGCCGTCGTAGGCATGGCCACCGAAGGTCGAGACGTCGCTCTTGTACTTGGCCTGGTAGGCGTCGCGGTAGGCGGTGACCACCGGCTTCTGCGGGTCGTTAGCGGCCAGCAGGTCGGCCACCAGCAGCGCCGCGGCCGGCAGGCGCACTCCCTCGGCCGCCGGGCCGGAGAGCTTGATGTACTCCTTGGAGGCCACGCCGTGCGACTGGTACAGCGGCTGCGTCAGGCCCACCTGGCGGTAGTTGCGCGTGACGATCGCCGGCCCCTGGCCGAAGCCCGCGTTGAGCACCGCCTGCGCGCCGCTGCCGCGGATCTTGGTGAGCTGCGCGGTCATGTCGGTGTCGGCCGCGCCGTAGGTTTCGTCGGCGACGATCTCGATGCCGCGCTGGCCGGCGACCTTCAGGCACTCGGCGCGCATCGACTTGTCGAAGCCGCCGGCGCCGGAGATCAGCGCCGCCTTGGAGAAGCCGCGCGCCTTCATGTCGACGAAGACCTTCTCGCACGCCATGCGGTCGGTGTGCGGCGTCTTGAAGACCCACTTCTTCACCGGTTCGACGATCACCACCGCACCGGCCAGCGAGACGAATGGGATCTGCGCGCCCTCGGCCAGCGGCACCGCGGCCATCGTTTCGCCGGTGCTCGAGCCCCCGACGATGGCGTCGACCTTGTCCTGGTCGATCAGGCGCTTGGTGAAGGTGCGCGCCTTCTCGGCGTCGCCCGCGGAGTCGTAGGAGACCAGTTGCAGCTTGCGGCCGATCACGCCGCCCGCGGCGTTGATGCGATCGATGTACAGCTCGAGGGTCTTCTGCTCGGGGTCGCCGAGGAAAGACGCCGGCCCGGTGACCGCGAGGAAGGCGCCGATGCGGATCGGCTCCTGCGCGCTGGCGCCGCCAGCGAGCAGCAGCGACGTCAGCGCAGCGAAGATCCCACGGCGAGCCGCCGCGAAACGGGAACGATGACCCATGACTATGTCTCCGACTTTGTTGGCCTGCATGCACCCGTCGCGCCGGTGGCTCACGACGGCCCTGTCGCCGTGGCGGCCACCTGCAGGCGGACGGCCCGGCTAGAATCTCGGCACTGCCACATTCTGGTACCGGAATGCGCCTTTGCCTTGATCTGGTTCATACTTTAGCCATCGCAGCGACGCAGGCAAAGACGTGAGAACACCCTCCCCGCGCCCCGCCCCCGCGAGGCCGGATCGCCGCGGCGCGCAGGCCGACGGCGACGCGGTGGCCGTGCGCCCGGTGCGCCGCGGCGATCTCGACCAGGTGATCGCGCTCGACGCCACCGTCACCGGGCTCGAGAAGCAGAGCTACTGGCGCTCGGTGTACCGGCGCTACGGCGCGGGCACCAACCCGCAGCGGCACTTCCTGGTGGCGGTGGCGGGCCGACGCATCGTCGGCTTCCTGATCGGCGAGGTGCGCGACTGGGAGTTCGGCTCGCCGCCGTGCGGCTGGGTGTTCGCCATCGACGTCGCGCCCGACAGCCGCCAGGCCGGCGTCGGCACGCAGCTGCTGCAGGCGGTGTGCACGCTGTTTCGCCGCGTCGGGGTGCGCACGGTGCGCACCATGCTGTCGAGCGACAACACGCTGATCCTGTCGTTCTTCCGCAGCCAGGGCATGATGGCCGGCCCGCTGATTCCGCTGGAGATGGATCTTGACTGAGCGCCGACGGCCGAGCCGATGAAGCTGCAGAAGAACACGCAGCTCGCGCTGTACAGCGTGCTGGAGTTCGCCGCCGACCCGACGCGGCACATCGCGGCGGCGGCGATCGCCGAGAAGTACGGCGTGTCGCAGCATCACCTGGCCAAGGTGCTGTCGGAGCTGGCGCACGCGGGCGTCGTCGAATCGGTGCGTGGCGTCGGCGGCGGCTACCGCTTCGCCGGCAACCTGCGGCGGCTGACGCTGATGGACATCATCCGACTGTTCGAACCCGACGGCGTGGGCACCGACACCGAGCCCGCGCCCAGCGGTGCGACGCCGGTCGATCGCGCGCTCGACGCGGTGCTCTCGGAGATCGACCAGTTCGCACGCGCCACCTTCGCCTCGATCACGCTGGCCACGATGCTGCGCCTGATGCAAAGACAGCGCAGCGCGCGGCGGCCGCGCCCCGCAGTGGCGCGGGGCTGAGGCGCACGCCCGAGGCACCGGCCGCGCGCCAGCCATCGCGCCGCTCGCTGCGCGAGCGTTTCGACCTCAGGGCACGACGGCGGTGGCCTCGAGCTCGATCTTGCCCGGGTTGTCGAGCAGATCGGACACGAAGATCATGCTCATCGCGGGGAAGTGCTTGCCCATCAGGCGGCGCCAGATGGCGCCGAGCTCCTTGCGCGCCGCCAGGTACGCCGGCTTGTCGCAGCAGAACGCGGTGATGCGGCAGATGTGCTCGGGCTTGCCGCCGGCCTCGGCCAGCACCGCCAGCACGTTGCGCAGCGCCTGCTCGAACTGCGGCGCGATCTGCTCGCTGTGGAACTTCTGCTGGGCATCCCAGCCGACCTGGCCGGCGACGAAAACGATGCGGCCGCGGTCGACCGCGATGCCGTTGCTGTAGCCGATCGGCGGTGCCCAGCCTTCGGGCAGGAGGGTGGTGGCAGTCATGTCGGTGCGTTCGTGGAGTGGCGGGGGTTGAACGGGCGGCGGCGCTACTCGGTGTAGCGCGGCGGGTCGGGGTCGTCGGCCCAGTCGGCGTCGGGCTTGGGGTAGCGCGACATCCACTTGCGCACCATCGCCACGTGCTCGGTCTCTTCGTCGCGCAGCTCGATCGCCGCGCGCCGCACCGAATCGTCGCTGGTGGTGCGAGCCAGCTCGTCGAAGAACGCCTCGGCGCGCTGCTCGGCGGCCAGCGCCAGCTCGAGCGCGTGCCACGGCTGCATCAGGTAGTGCACCTCGTCGTTGGGCACCACCTCGGGGGCCTCGGCGGTCGACCAGGCATGCGCCGGCACCGGCGGGTCGACGGTCCACTTCATCTGCTCCATGATGGCCTGCGCGTGCTTGGCCTCGTAGCCGGCCATGGTGCGGAACGCCTTGGCCACGTCGCGGTTGTTGGCCATTTCCATCGCGTCGGCCAGCTCCTCGTAGCGCTGCACGGCGTCGCGCTCCATCGCCAGCGCCTGGGCCATGAACTCCTCGATCGTCTGCGGCTTGCTGGTCGTCATAGTGCGAACTCCGCCTCCAGCGCCGAGGTCGGCTCGGCGCTGCGCTCGCGGCCCAGCGGATAGGGCGTGCGCTTGCCGGCGTACAGCACGCCGATGTTGAAGCCGTCGTCGGTCATGATGCGGCGCGCCGCGCGCGCCGGGTCGTCGGTGACCTCGACCGACGCCGGGTGCACCTGCGACTTCCACTCGCGCTGCTCGGGCCGGAAGGTGACGCACGGGCTGAGGATCTCGACGAACGAGAAGCCCGGATGGCGGATGCCCTCGGCGAGGATCTGCGCCAGGCCGTTGGGGTCACTCGACGACGCGCGGGCGACGAAGTTGGCACCGGCAGCCAGCGCGATCACCAGCGGGTGGAAGGCGCGGATCTTGGTGCCGCCGGGGGCGAGCTTGTTGTCCCAGTCGGGCTCGGTGGTGGGCGACGCCTGACCCTTGGTCATGCCGTAGACGTGGTTGTCCATCACGATGTAGGTGAGATCGACATTGCGCCGGCAGGCGTGCAGGAAGTGGTTGCCGCCGATCGAGTAGCCGTCGCCGTCGCCGCCGGCCACCAGCACCGTGAGGTCGGGGCGCGCCACCTTCAGGCCGGTGGCCGCCGCCAGCGAGCGGCCGTGCACGCCGTGGAAACCGTAGCACGAGGTGTACGCCGGGATGCGCGAACTGCAGCCGATGCCCGACACCACCGCCACCTGGTGCGGCGGCAGTTGCAGCAGCGCGAACGCCTTGGTCACCGCGTTGAGCACCGAGAAATCGCCGCAGCCCGGGCACCACACCGGCTTGGTGCCCGACTTGTAGTCCGCGGCGCTGAACGCCGCAGGCACTGTCATGTCATTCATTGCCTCAACTCCGAAAACGCGCCGCCCGCGGCGCACGCCGGGCCACCGCTCATGCCGCGACCTCCTCGTCGCGATGCGAGTGCGCCCACGCCGTGATGGCGCTGGCCAGTTCGCCGGGCCGTAGCGGCAGCGGTCCCGGCTGGTGGAAACTCGCCGGCCGCCCCGGCAGGTCGATCATGCCGCGCAGGTAGCGGAACAGCTGCGCGCCGTGGTTCTGCTCGATCACCATCACCTCGTGCACGCCCTCGAGCGCCTGCACCATGCGGTGCGGCTGCAGCGGCGCCAGCAGGCGCAGCGCGATCAGGCGCACCGGCACGCCCGCGGCGGCCGCGCGCTGCAGCGCCTCGCGCACCGGCGCGGTGGCCGAGCCGAAGGTGATGACCGCCAGCTCGCTGTGGCCTTCGACGTCGGCCCAGCGCTCGCCGTAGTCGTGCTGCGCCAGCTTGCGCTCGCGCTTGTCGAGCTGCAGCCGGTGGTCGCGCGCCTGGCTGCTGGGCACGCCGACCTCGGTGTGCTCGAGGCCGTCGGCGGTGTAGGTGACGCCCGGCGTGCCCGGCACCGCCATCGGCGAGACGCCGGTGGCGGTGTCGCGGTAGCGCTTGTAGTCGGGCGTGTTCGCCGCCGCCACCAGGCGCACGCCTTGGCCCGCCGCCGGCTCGGGCAGCCGGTCGATGATGGCGCGCGACTGGCCCATGAACTGATCCGACAGCACGATTGCCGGCGCCTGCAGCGCCTCGGCCAGTTGCACCGCCCACTGCGTGGTGGCCACGCAGTCGGCGATCGAGGTCGGCGCCAGTACCAGCCGCGGCGCGTCGCCGTGCAGGCCGGCCACCGCGAACGAGAGATCGCTCTGCTCGCTCTTGGCCGGGATGCCGGTGGAAGGCCCGCCGCGCATCACGTCGACGATCACGATCGGCACCTCGGCGGCCACCGCCAGGCCGATACCCTCGGCCATCAGCGCCAGGCCCGGGCCCGCGGTGGCGGTGAGCGAGGGCACGCCGCCGAACGACGCGCCGATGATCATGTTGACCGAGGCCAGCTCGTCCTCGGCCTGCAGCAGCGTGCCGCCCACGCGCGTCAGCGCGGGCGACATCCACTCCAGCAGCTCGGTGGCCGGCGTGATCGGGTAGGCGGCGACGAAACGCACGCCACCGCGGATCGCGCCGTAGCCCGCGGCCTCGTTGCCGCTGAGCTGCCAGCGACCCGCCGGCGGCGCACTCGCCACGGGCAACGGTGACGGGCGCGGCATGTCGGCCGCCGCGGCGGCGCCCCAGCGCAGCGCGGCCAGGTTGGCCTCGAGCGCCTCGGCACCGCGCTTCCACGAGGCGCGCAGCGCCGCCTCGAGCGCCTGCAGCGGCACGCCGGCCCAGCCGCCGGTGATGCCCAGCGCGAGCATGTTGATCCAGCTTCCCGGGTGCGCCTTGGCCGTCTTCTTCAGCGGCAGCGTGACGACGCGCGCGCCGCTGGCGGTGAACACCGCGGGCGCCACGCCTTCGTCGACGTCGCCGACCACGACGCTGCTGCGGGTGAGCGGGATCTCGTCGGCGAAGCGGTTGACGTTGCCCCAGTCGAGCGCGAGCAGCAGATCGAAGGTGTCGTCGAGCGATTGCACCGGGCTGGCTGCCAGGCGCAGCAGCGCCGCCGCCTCGCCGCCGCGGATCTGCGGCCCGCTGGTGCGCACCATCAGGCCGTACAAACCGGCGCGCGCCGCGGCGTCGAGCAGCATCGTGCCCGCCGTCATCACGCCGCTGCCGCCGCTGCCGGCGATGGCGATCGACAGGCTGCCGTGGGCGCCCGGCGGTGCCGGAACTTCGGTGTCGGATCGGTGCAGCGCCATCGCTCGAAACCCCTGTCTTTTGATGCCTCTCAGTGGAGCTTCGGAAAATGTCCGCGTAATTGATACGGATCAAGGAAAACGCGCGCCAGCGGCCGAAAACTGCCCGCCATCAGCCCCAAATACGCATTGCGGTACCGGTTTACGTCAATTCCGGTCGTCGCCACCGCCGAACACTGCCCGAAGAGGATCCACCGATGAACGCTCCCGAACCCCTGGCCGCGCTGCGCGAGTTCAAGAACCACGACATCACGCCCGACGTCGCGCGCCCCGGCGTGCGCTACGAGCGGCGCCCCGCGCGCCGCCCCGACGGCAGCACCGTCGCGGGGCTCTACAACGCCTGGATCTGGCTCGACAACCCGGGCCAGTACAACAGCTACACCACCGACATGGTCAAGGGCGTGATCCTGGCCATGCGCGCGGCCAGCAACGACCGCGCGGTCTCGTGCGTGGTGTTCACCGGCGCCGGCGACAAGGCCTTCTGCACCGGTGGCAACACCAAGGAGTACGCCGAGTACTACGCCGGCCACCCGCAGGAGTACCGCCAGTACATGCGGCTGTTCAACGACATGGTGAGCGCGATCCTGGCGTGCGACAAGCCGGTGATCTGCCGCGTCAACGGCATGCGCATCGGCGGCGGCCAGGAGATCGGCATGGCGTGCGACTTCTCGGTGTCGAGCGACCTCGCGCGCTACGGCCAGGCCGGCCCCAAGCACGGCTCGGCGCCGATCGGCGGCGCCACCGATTTCCTGCCGGTGATCGTCGGCGCCGAGCGGGCGATGGCCGCCTGCGTGCTGTGCGAGCCGTTCTCGGCGCACAAGGCCTACCAGATGGGCATGCTCACCGACATCGTGCCGGCGCTCAAGGTCGACGGCCAGTTCGTCGCCAACCCGCTGGTCGAAACGCAGCGCATGGTCGACGAGTTCGGCCGCAACGTCTACGGCGAGCCCAAGACCGGCGAGGCGCTCAAGCAGGCCAAGGCGCTGATGGCGCGCGGCACGGTCGACCTGTCGCGGCTCGACGCCAAGGTCGAGGAGCTGTGCGCCAAGATCCTGCTGACCTTCCCCGACTGCACCACCAAGACGCTCGAGGAGCTGCGCAAACCCAAGCTCGACGCCTGGAACCGCAACAAGGAGAACTCGCGCGCCTGGCTGGCGCTCAACATGGTGACCGAGGCGCGCTCGGGCTTCACCGCGTTCAACGACGGCCCGAAGGACGACCGCGAGGTCGACTTCGTCGCGCTGCGCCAGAAGCTCGCCGCCGGCCAGAGCTGGGTCGGCTCGCTGCACGACGAGATCCAGCCCAAGGGCGGGCAGCATGGTTGAGCGCGGCAACGCCGCGACGGCCGCGTCGCCGCTGACAGTCTGGCTCGACGCCGACGGCGCGCTGCTGCGGCTGCGCCTGGCGCGGCCGAAAGCCAACATCGTCGACGCGCAGATGATCGCCGCGCTGCACGGCGCGCTGGTCGCCCACGGCGGCAACCGCCACCTGCGCGGCGTGCTGCTCGACGCCGAAGGCCCGCACTTCAGCTTCGGCGCCAGCGTCGAGGAGCATCTGCCCGCGCGCTGCGCGCAGATGCTCGCATCGCTGCACGAGCTGATCATCGCGATGGTCGAGTTTCCGGTGCCGATCCTGGTGGCGGTGCGCGGCCAGTGCCTCGGCGGCGGGCTCGAAGTCGCGCTGGCGGGCCACTGGATCTACGCCGCTCCCGACGCGCTGTTCGGCCAGCCCGAGATGAAGCTCGGCGTGTTCGCCCCCGCCGCGTCGGTGCTGCTGCCGTACCGCATGCACCTGCCGATGGCCGAAGACCTGCTGTACTCCGGGCGCTCGATCGGTGCCGCCGCCGCGCACGCCTGTGGCCTGGTGCACACCGTGGCCGACGACCCGCAGGCCGCGGCGCTCGGCTGGTTCCACGAACACCTGCTCGGCAAGAGCGCGGCCGCACTGGCCTGCGCCACCGCGGCGGCACGCGGCGCGATGCAGCGCGACGTGCGCCAGCGGCTGGCCGAAGTGGAGCGTCTTTACCTCGATCAACTGATGGCCACACGCGACGCCAACGAAGGCCTGGCCGCGTTCCTGGCCAAGCGCAAACCGCAATGGGAGCATCGCTGATGGCCGCCACGAAACCCCCCGTGATCCAGATCGTCGAGCGCTGCGAGGCGCTGTTCGAGGATCTGCATTTCAACGCCGTCAAGGAGTGGAAAGCCAAGGCGCCCGGCCGCAAGGCCATCGGCTACATGCCGGTGTACGTGCCGCGCGAGCTGATCCACGCCGCGGGCATGCTGTCGGTGGGCATCCTCGGCGGCGGCGACCAGCTCGAGGTGATCCAGGGCGACGCCTACTACCAGAGCTACATCTGTCGCATCCCGCGCTCGACCATCGAGCTGGGCCTCACCGGCCGGCTCGACTGCCTCGACGGCATGCTGTTCCCGAGCATCTGCGACGTGATCCGCAACCTGTCGGGCATGTGGCAACTGCTGTTCAAGGACAAGTACGTGCGCTACGTCGACGTGCCGCAGAACTACCAGGACGAGGTCGGCGGCCGCTTCTACGTGCACGAGATGCAGCACATCCGCGACGACCTCGGCAAGCTGCGCGGCAAGCCCATCACCGACGCCGAGCTGAACGCCTCGATCGCCGTCTTCAACGAGAACCGGCGCGCGATCCGCGACCTCTACGCCTACCGTGCCGCCAAGCCGTGGCAGGCGCCGACCTCCGAGGTCTACCTGCTGCTGCGCGCGGGCATGGTGCTGCCCGTCGAGGAGCACACGACGCTGGTGCGCGAGTACCTCGCCGCGGTCGAGCAACTGCCGCGCCCGAAGCGCGACAACGCGCGCGTGGTGATCAACGGCTCGTTCTGCGAGCAGCCGCCACTGGCGCTGATCAAGTCGATCGAGATGTCGGGCTGCTACATCGTCGACGACGACTTCATGCTCGTCACGCGCTGGCTGCTCGACGACGTGCCCGAGAACGGCAACCCGCTCGACGAGCTGAGCAAGGCCTTCCTGCACCGCTCGGCGGCCACCGCCGCCAAGTACGACGCCACGCGCGAAGAGAAGGGCGTCTTCCTGATGAAGCAGGTCAAGACGCGCGGCGCCGAGGGCGTAATCTTCGCGGCGCCGTCGTTCTGCGACCCGGCGCTGCTCGAGCGGCCGATGCTGCAGGACGTGCTGGCCAAGCAGAAGATCCCCTACACCGCCTTCAAGTACGCGGAGAACACCGGCCAGATGGCCCCCATCCGCGAGCAGGCCGGCACCTTCGCCGATTCCATCAAGCTCTGGAGCGCCGCATGAACACGCCCATCTCCATGCCCAGCCCGACCGGCACGGCCAAGAAGCCGAAAGAGGTCATCAAAGAAGACGCGATGTGGATGCAGAAGGAGCTGATCAACAGCAACTACAAGGAGCTGGCCAGCGCCCGTGCCAACAACCGCAAGGTGGCGGCCACCTTCGTTCCGGGCAACCTGAACGAGCTGCTGATGTGCTTCGACTTCGCGCGCAGCCTGCCCGAGACCAACGCGCTGCAGAACGGCATGCGCAAGAAGAGCGGCAAGTTCATCATGGACGCCGAGCGCGACGGCCAGAGCGAGGACGTCTGCACCTACGTCAAGGCCGACCTCGGCATGATGCAGGGCGGCGAGATCGGCCCCACCGGCGAAGCGCTGCCGGTGCCCGACATCCTGCTGCTCAGCTACACCGGCTGCTTCACCTTCATGAAGTGGTTCGAGCTGATCCGCCACAAGTACGGCTGCGAGACCGTGATGCTGCACGTGCCCTACCAGGGCGACGGCAAGATCACGCCGGCGATGAAGGACTACGTCGTCAAGCAGCTCAAGGAGACGGTGATCCCGACGCTCGAGCGCGTCTCGGGAGTCAAGTTCGACATCGACCGCCTGCGCCAGTACATGCGCGAATCGGTCAAGGCCGAAGACAACCTGGTGCACGTGCTGCAGTCGGCCAAGAACCGGCCGAGCCCGATCGACGGCTACTTCGGCGCCGTGTACTACATCGGCCCGATCTTCACCGCCTTCCGCGGCACCAAGGAAGCCACCGAGTACTACCGCGTGCTGCGCGGCGAGATCGACGAGCGCGTGCGCCTGGGCAAGGGCCCGGTCACGCCCGACGGCGACATGGGCGAGGAGAAGTACCGCCTGATCGTCGAGGGCCCGCCCAACTGGACGAGCTTCCGCGACTTCTGGAAGATGTTCTACGAAGAAGGCGCGGTGGTGGTGTCGTCCACCTACGCCAAGGTCGGCGGCCTGTACGACTTCGGTTTCCGCCACGACCCCGAGAACCCGCTGGAGTCGCTGGCCGAGTACTGCCTGGGCTGCTACACCAACCACAGCCTGCCCGGTCGAGTGGACATCATCTGCAACTACATGGAGCAGTACCAGGCCGACGGCCTGCTGATCAACTCGATCAAGAGCTGCAACAGCTTCTCGGCCGGCCAGCTGCTGCTGCTGCGCGAGGTGGAGAAGCGCACCGGCAAGCCCGCCGCGTTCATCGAGACCGACCTGGTGGATCCGCGCTACTTCTCGGCCGCCAACGTGAAGAACCGGCTCGAGAGCTACTTCCAGATGATCAAGCAGAAGCGCACCTACGGCCACGCGGCACCCACCGGCCCCGGCGGCAACCCGATCATCCCGATCGCCGCCAACTGACCCATCGAGGAGCACAACGACCATGCGTTGCTTCATCGGCATCGACCTCGGCTCGACCACCACGAAAGCGGTGGTGGTCGACGAGCACCAGAACGTGCTCGGCCGCGGCATCACCAACTCGCGCTCCAACTACGACACCGCCGCGGCGGTGGCCAAGCAGGAGGCGCTGCTGGCCGGCCGCTTCCAGCTCTTCCGCCAGGCGCTCGCCAAGAGCCAGGCGCTCAACGGCCACCTCGAGGGCTTCATCGGCCAGCTCGAGCGCGACTTCCGCGCCGAGCAGTACCTCGAGCAGCTCGACGACCTCGAGGCCACTTGCCACCGCAACCTCGAGAAGACCAACTTCGGCGACGCGGGCCCCGCGATCGCCGAGGCGCTGGGCGTGGTGTTCAAGCAGCTCAAGCACGAGGCACCCGAGCTGTTCGCCCCCGGCGCCAAGCGCAAGAGCGACTTCTTCCGCGACATCGCCGGCAGCCAGTACCTGGCCGCGGGCGAGGCGGTGGCCAAGTCGATGAACCTGCGCTACGACTTCCTGCTCAACCTGTTCGACCGCTCGATCATCGAGGTCGAGAACCGCGTCTACGGCGACTCGATGCGCCGCCACCTGCTGTCGGCGCTCGAGCGCACCTTCATCGCGCTGCCCGACACCGCGTCGCGGCGCGCGCAGGTCGAGGCGCCGATCAAGGGCGTGCTCGACACCGTGATGGAGGAGACCTACGTCGTCGGCACCGGCTACGGCCGCGCGCGGCTGCCGTTCAGCAAGGAGCACATCCGCAGCGAGATCCTGTGCCACGGCCTGGGCGCGCACGTGATGTACCCGAACACCGCCACCGTGCTCGACATCGGCGGCCAGGACACCAAGGCGATCCAGGTCGACCCAGCCGGCATCGTCGAGAGCTTCCAGATGAACGACCGCTGCGCCGCCGGCTGCGGGCGCTACCTGGGCTACATCGCCGACGAGATGAACATGGGCCTGCACGAGCTGGGCCCGCTGGCGATGAAGTCGACCAAGAACATCCGCATCAACTCCACCTGCACCGTGTTCGCCGGCGCCGAGCTGCGCGACCGCCTGTCGCTCGGCGACAAGCGCGAGGACATCATGGCCGGCCTGCACCGCGCGATCATCCTGCGCGCGATGTCGATCCTGGCGCGCTCGGGCGGCATCCGCAACGAGTTCACCTTCACCGGCGGCGTGGCCAAGAACGAGGCCGCGGTCAAGGCGCTGAAGGAGCTGGTGACCGAGAACTACGGCGAGCTCAAGCTCAACATCGACCCCGACTCGATCTACACCGGCGCGTTGGGCGGCGCCACGTTCGCGTGGCGCGCGGTCGTGGAAGAAGGCAAGACTGCGGAGGCAAAGGAATGATCCACCCCCGTAACGGCCTTCGGCCGCCCCCCCTCGAGGGGGCGTCGCCAGCGGACCGGCAAAGCCGGATCCGCGGCGACCGCTTGGTTACAGCGGCCGGTGCGCAGCCACTCGCAGCAAACATCAACCGTAGCGTTAGGGTGCAAGCATGACTGTCCACACCATCGGCATCGACATCGGTTCGGGCGCCGTCAAGTCTGTGCTGTTCTCGTTCGACGAAAAGGGCAACCCCAAGTGGCTGGCCAAGCGCTGCGAGCGCATCCGCCGGCGCGACCCGATGACGCTGGCCGCCGAAGGCCGCGACGGCGTGCTCGCCGATGCCGGCATGGCGGTCAACGACGTCGACTACATCGCCACCACCGGCGAGGGCGAGAACGTCAAGTTCGCCACCGGCCACTTCTACTCGATGACCACGCACGCGCGCGGCGGCGTGTTCCTCCAGCCCGAGGCGCGCGCGGTGGTCGACATCGGCGCGCTCAACGGCCGCGCGATCTCGGTCGACGATCGCGGCAAGGTGCTGTCGTACAAGATGACGAGCCAGTGCGCGTCGGGGTCGGGGCAGTTCCTCGAGAACATAGCGCGCTACCTCGGCGTCGCGGTCGAGGAGATCGGCCCGCTGTCGAAGACCTCGAAGGATCCCGAGAAGGTCAGCTCGATCTGCGCCGTGCTCGCCGAGACCGATGTCATCAACATGGTCAGCCGCGGCATCGCCACGCCCGACATCCTGAAGGGCATCCACCTGTCGATGGCCTCGCGCATCGTCAAGCTGCTCAAGGTCACCGGCGTCAAGAGCGGCGCCGCACTGCTCACCGGCGGGCTGGCGCTCGACACCGGCCTGCTGGCCGCGATCCAGGAGGAGATGGTCAACGAGAAGGTGCAGGTCAAGGCGATGTCGCACGCCGACTCGATCTACGCCGGCGCGATCGGCGCGGCGATCTGGGGCGCGTACCGCCACGCCAAGCTCAAGGAGCTGGAAGCGGCCGCCGCCTGAGCAACCCGTTTGCAGCGCGCGCTGCGGGAGAGAAAATGAAGCCGGGCGAAACCAGACTCCCGCACCTGTTCGCACCGGGGCGGTTCGGTCGCTTCGAGGTGAAGAACCGCGTCAAGTACGGCGCGTGCTGCGTCTCGAACTACAACACGCGCGACGGCTTCGTCACCGAGCGCGAGATCGCGCGCATGCAGGTGATCGCGCGCACCGGCTGCGGCATCATCACCAACCAGGGCGCCTACCCCGACCCGCTCGGCGAGGGCAAGGGCTACTTCCGCCAGGTGGCGCTGTTCGACGACAAGTTCCTGCCGCAGTTCGAGCGCATCGCCGCCGACATCAAGGCCCACGGCGCGATGGCGATCCAGCAGATTCTGCACGCCGGGCGCTACGGCGGCATCGACCTGGGCTACTGCATCCAGCCCTCCGACGTGCCGCAGACGCTGCCGCACTTCCGCCCGGCCAAGGTGATGACCAAGGAGGAGATCCGCCACTGCATCGGCCAGCACGCGCAGGCCGCGCAGCGCGCGATCCGCGCCGGCTTCGACGGCACCGAGGTCACCAGCTTCATGGGCTACCTGCTGGCCAACTTCAACTCGCGCTTCACCAACCAGCGCAGCGACGAGTACGGCGGCTCCATCCTCAACCGCGGCCGCTTCATGCGCGAGCTGATCGACGCCATCAAGCAGGCCACCCCCGGCAACCCGCTGGTGGTGCGGCTCAACGGCGCCGAGCTGATGGACAAGTGGGGCGGCAACACCGAGGACGAGTGCTTCGAGCTGATGCAGCAGGCGGTCGACGTCGGCGTCGACATGATCAGCGTCACCGTCGGCTGGCAGGAGGCGCCCGAGTCGTCGATCGGCCGCGACATCGAACCCGGCCACTGGAACTACCTCTCCGAGCGCGCCAAGAAGCTGTTCCCGAACACGCTGATCACCTTCGGCAACCGCCTGCCCGACCCGCGCATGGCCGACACCTGCCTGCGCGACGGCGTGTTCGACTATTGGGAGGTGTGCCGCCCGCTGCTGGCCGACCCCGAGCTGATCCACAAGGCCGCCGAAGACCGGCTCGACGAGGTGCGCCGCTGCATCGGCTCGCTCAACTGCCTGTCGCGGCTGTTTCGCGACCTGCCCTACACCTGCACGATGAACCCCGCGCTCGGCCACGAGGTCGAGCCCGAGTACCACGTGAAGCCGGCGGCGGTGAAGAAGAAGATCATGGTGATCGGCGCCGGCCCGGCCGGCATGGAGTGCGCGATCACCGCCAAGAAGCGCGGCCACGACGTCACCGTGTTCGACAAGGCCGATCGCATCGGCGGCAACCTGCGCGCCTTCGCCGGCAACGACCTGGCGCGCCCCGACGACCTGCTGTCGGTGGTGTCGCACTACGAGGTGATGGCGCGCAAGCTCGGTATCGAGCTGCGGCTGAACACCGAGGTGCACGCCAAGTTCATGCGCAGCGTGCTGCACCAGTACGACGTCTGCGTGGTCGCCGCCGGCGCACGCATCGACCGCGGGCGCTTCGCGCACCTCGAAGGCGCCGATCGCCTGCTCGACGCGATGGCGGTCGCCCACGGCCGCGTGCAGGCCAATGGGCCGCGCATCGTCGTCGTCGGCGGCGGCAAGATCGGCCTCACGCTGGCCGAGTCGCTGCGCAAGCACCGCGGCGCCGATGTCACCGTGATCGAGGCCGACAAGCGCATCGCCGGCGACGTGAAACCGTCGTTCAAGTGGCGCCACGCCTCGTGGGTCGAGGAGCTGGGCATCGCCTGCCTGACGTCGACGCGGCTGGTCAAGGTCGACGCGCGCGGCGCCACCGTGCGCGACGCCAAGGGCGCCGAGCGGCTGATCGAGGCCGACAGCGTGATCCTGGCGGCCGGCACCACGCCCGCGCACGACCTGCTGCACGAGTTCGAATGGATGGTCGACGAGCTGCACGGCGTCGGCGACGCACTGGTGCCGCGCGGGCTCGAACAGGCGATCGCCGACGGCTTCCGGCTGGGGGTGCGGCTGTGAACGCTGCTGCGGCCTGCGCCGCCGGCGTGCCGCGCGAGGCGGCCGCGCTGCTGCCGCCGGCCGCCGCCTGGCAGGCCGCGGCCGAGCGCCACGCCGAGCTGTTCGATGCGCTCGACCCCGGCGCGTCGATCGCGCTGGTCGCGCGCAGCGCGCCGCAGACGATGCTGCTGTGGGAGGCCGGCGAGCGCGGCGTCAGCGCGCGCGCGCAGCCGTTTCCCGGCTACACGGCCAGCGGCGCCGACATCGCCCTGGCCGCCGACGACGAGGCGCTCGATGCGATCCGCGCCAGCAGCGACGCGACGCTGTTCGCGGTGCTGCGCGAGCACATCCGCAGCGGCCGCATCGTCTGCTACATGCTGCGCCGGCGCTGCCAGCTCGAGGAGCGCGGTTTCGACGAGCTGCTCGACGCGCTCGGGTTCGCGTTCATGGGGGCGTGCCGGTGATCTTCTACAACCCCGCCGGTGCCCCCGAGCTGGCGTGCGACGCCTGCGGCTGCCGCTGGTTCGACCGCATGAGCGGCGCGTGCTACGAATGCGGCGCGCCGGTGAGCGCCGAGGCCCAGGCGCAGTACCGCGACGCCATCGTGGCGTTTCGCGGCGCGCTGGCCAACCCGCAAGTCAACCGGGCATCATCGGAAGTGCCCGCTGAAGTCGAAGCGAACGAAAGGAGACCCCGATGGCCCTCTTGATCAACGAAGACTGCACCGCCTGCGACGCCTGCCGGCCGGTGTGCCCGAACGAGGCGATCGCGGTGGGCGACCCGATCTACGTGATCGACCCGCTGAAGTGCACCGAGTGCGTCGGCGCCGAGGACGAGCCGCAGTGCAAGCTGGTGTGCCCGAGCGACTGCATCGTGCAGCACCCCGACTTCGTCGAGTCGCGCGAAGAGCTGATGGCCAAGTACGAGTCGATGCACTGAGGCCGAACCGAGCGAGCCCACTGCGGGCTCGCGAGTGCCTGCCGAAGGACCGGCCGCATCTAGGGCGGCCGGGCTCTGAGCCCGGACCGAGCGAGCCCACTGCGGGCTCGTGAGTGCCTGGTTCAGGCGTTCGGCAGCTCCACCTGCTCGCGGTGCCCGAAGCCGCGGCTGTTGTCGATGAAGTACAGCCGCTGCGCCTCGATGCGGTACCAGCGCACCTTGGCCAGCGCCTGCAAGATCGGCGCCGGCGCCGACGCCGCCCTGGCGATCAGCGGAAACTTCTCGCCGTAGCGCTGCCGCGCGAGGCGCGCCTCGTCGCCTTGCAGTTCGCGCGCGCGCCCTTCGAGCTGCACGCCCTTGATCCGCGACCACTCGCCGGTGTCGTCGTGGATTGTCGCGGCGCAGCGGGCGTCGTGCGCCAGGTTGCGGCAGTGGCGGGTGGCGGGCGACGACAGGAAGGTCAGCGCGCTGCCGTCGTGCACGTAGAACACCGCGGCGGCCCACGGCCCTTCGGGGCCGCAGGTGGCCAGCGTCAGCACGTGGTGGCGCGCGAGGTAGTCGGCCACCTCGTGGGCAAGCCCGGGGGTCATCCGGCCCGCCCGGCAGAGGCGCCCGCCGGCGCATCGGCCGCCGGGTCGCCCTCGTGCAGGCGCTTGAGCCGGTACGCGAGCTGCGGCCGGGTCAACCCGAGCATGCGCGCCGCGGCCGACAGGTTGCCGTGCGCCTTGTCGACCGCCGCCTCGAGCAGCGACACCTCGAGCTGCTCGAGCGTCATCGCACCGCTCAGCACGGCGTCGTAGAGGCTGCCCGCGCCGGCGCAGACGCTGCGGTCGAGGCCACCGCTGCGGCCCAGGCCGTACTCCGGCGGCTGCGGCTCGGCGCTCGGCGGGAACAGGTGGTTGACCTCGATGTAGCCGCCGTGCGGCGCCAGGATCACCCCGCGCTCGACCATGTTCTGCAGCTCGCGGATGTTGCCCGGCCAGGCGTGGCCGAGCAGCGCGCGCTTGGCCTTGTCGGTGAAGCCGCGCAGCTTCTTGCCGTGCACCGCGTTGTAGCGACCCAGGAAGTGCTTGGCCAGCGGCGAGATGTCGTCGCGGCGCTCGCGCAGCGGCGGAATCTGCACCTGGTAGGCGTTGAGGCGGTAGAAGAGATCGGAGCGGAAGCGCCCTTCCTTGACGCGCTGCTGCAGGTCGCAGTTGGTCGCCGCGATCACCCGCACGTCGACCTTGCGCAGCTTCTGCGCGCCCAGGCGCTCGATCTCGCCCTCCTGCAGCGCGCGCAGCAGCTTGCTCTGCGCCGGCAGCGGCAGCTCGGCGATCTCGTCGAGGAACAGGCTGCCGCCGTCGGCGCGCTCGAAGCGGCCGGGACGCGAGCACTGCGCGCCGGTGTAGGCGCCCTTCTCGACGCCGAACAGCTCGGACTCGACCAGCTCGTTGGGGATGGCGCCGCAGTTCACCGCGACGAACTCGCGCGAGCGGCGCGGCCCCAGCTCGTGCAGCGCGCGTGCGAACAGCTCCTTGCCGACACCGGTCTCGCCCAGCAGCAGTACACCGATCTGGTTGCCCGCCGCGCGCTGGATCAGCTCGCACGCGGCGCGGAACCCGCGCGATTGCCCGATCAGGTCGGCTGGCAGCTTCTCCTGCTCGCCGATCGTCGAGCGAAGCTGCACCACCTCGGTCTGCAGCTCGATCAGTTGCTCGGCGATCGATTGCGGCTCGAGGAAGCGCATGCACTCCTGCGCGTCGTCCCACTCCTCGACCGGCTTGCCCACGATGCGGCAGTTGGGGTCGCCCATGCCGGCGCACTCGACCTCCTTGTAGAGGATGGGCCGCCCCATGAACGCCGAGGTGTAGCCGCAGGCGTAGCCGATCTGCGTCCAGCACACCGGCTCGTTGTGCACGCCGTAGTGGTGGCGGTGCCACTGGCCCTCCCACGAGTTGTGCCACAGGAACTCGCCGTAGAAGGTGGCGGCGGCGCGGTTGAACTCCAGCCGCACCGGCGTCACCTGCACGATGCCCTCCAGCGTGTGCAGCTGCGGGCCGGTCATGAAGGCCTCGATGTCGCTGCAGTGCTCGGCGCGGGTGCGCGCCAGCTCGGCGTCGCGCAGCCCCGAGGCGTAGCCCATGCGCATCAGCAGGCCCTGCGCGCGCGGCATGCCCAGCGAGTCGATCAGCTCCTTGCGCAACAACGCCTGCGCCTCGGCGTGCACCAGCAGCATGCGGTGCTCGTGCAGCCAGATCTGCCCGGTGTCGGGGCAGAAGTGCACGCGCGAACGGAGATCGTCGCTGACGCGGCGCGCCAGCTCGGGCAGGTTGGACAACTGGAGCGCCCTCGTCCTGAAGCGTTGCTTTTAGCTCGCTGCGCAGCACCCGGCATTGACCTAGGCCAAGGTCTCGCCGCGGGTGTTCACCGAGGCCCGCCGCCGGCGGTGCGGGGCGCGGCGCTTGATCAAAAGATCAGATCGCCGCCACCCCTCGCCCCGATTGAATCAAATGATCAAGACCCGCCGGCACGGCGCCCGCTGCACGCCGCGCCGCGCGAGCGTCCGGCGCAGCGCCGATGCAGGCGCCGCGAAGCCGCGCGCTGCCTCGTGCGCGGGGCGTCGCGGCGCGCTTCGACTGCTCCGATGCAGCGATGTATCGCAGCGCACAAACGCCGCCTGGCACGACTCGTGCAAGTGAGAGCGCACCGACCGCCCGGTGCATCGGCCACCGGCGGCGCCGTCAACGACCGAGGAGACAAGCGCATGAAGTTTCCAGTTCCGCACGACGTCAAGGCCCAGACGATTCCCGGCACCGAAGGCTGGGAGCGCATGTACCCGTACCAGTACCAGTTCGTCACCGACGACCCGGCGCGCAACGCCTACGAGAAGGAGACCTTCTGGTTCTACGACGGCCTGCACTACCCCGAGCCGTTGTACCCGTTCGACACCATCTGGGACGAGGCGTGGTACCTCGCGCTGTCGCAGTTCAACAACCGCATCTTCATGGTGCCGCCGGTGCGCGGCGTCGACCACCGCATCATCAACGGCTACGTCTACATCTCGCCGGTGCCGGTGAAGGACCCCGAGGAGATCGGCAAGCGCGTGCCCAACTTCATGGAGCGCGCCGGCTACTACTACAAGAACTGGGATTCGCTCGAGGCGAAGTGGAAGGTCAAGATGGAGGCGACCATCCGCGAGCTCGAGGCGCTGAAGATCCCGCGCCTGGCCGAGATGGAAGACCTGTCGGTGGTCACCGACGCGGTCGGCGAGTCCAAGGGCTACCACCTGCTGAAGAACTACGACGACCTGATCAACCTCGGCATCAAGTGCTGGCAGTACCACTTCGAGTTCCTGAACCTGGGCTACGCGGCCTACGTGTTCTTCCTCGACTTCGTGCAGAAGCAGTTCCCGAGCATCCCGGCGCAGCGCGTGACGCAGATGATCTCGGGCATCGACGTCATCATGTACGAGCCCGACGAGCAGCTCAAGAAGCTCGCGCGCAAGGCGATCGAACTGGGCGTCGATTCGGCGGTCACCTTCAGCCCCGAGTGGACGGTGGTCGAAGACGCGCTGAAGAAGACGCCCAAGGGCGTCGAGTGGCTGACCTCGCTGAACCTGGCGCGCGAGCCGTGGTTCAACATCTCCACCGGCACCGGCTGGTTCCACCACGACCGCTCGTGGAACGACCAGATGAACGTGCCGCTGTCGGGCATCGCCACCTACATCGGCAAGCTCAAGCAGGGTGCGTCGATCGACCGGCCCACCGAGAAGGTGCGCGCCGAGCGTGACCGCATCACCAAGGAGTACCGCGACCTGATCCAGAAGGAGGAGGACCGCAAGCAGTTCGACGAGTTGCTCGGCTGCGCCAAGACGGTGTTCCCGTACGTCGAGAACCACCTGTTCTACGTCGAGCACTGGTTCCACTCGGTGTTCTGGAACAAGATGCGCGAAGTCGCCGCCATCATGAAGGAGCACGGCGTCATCGCCGACGTCGAGGACGTGTGGCTGCTCAAGCGCGACGAGATCAAGTCGGCGCTGTGGGACATCGTCACCGCCTGGGCCACCGGCGTGTCGCCGCGCGGCGCGCAGACCTGGCCCAAGGAGATCGCCTGGCGCAAGAGCGTCATGCAGAAGTTCAAGGAGTGGAAGGCGCCGCCGGCGATCGGCACAGCCCCCGAGGTGATCCAGGAGCCGTTCACGATCGTGCTCTGGGGCGTCACCAACAAGTCGCTGCAGGACTGGGCCTCGGTGCAGGAGGTCAAGGACCCCGAGAAGATCACCGAGCTGAAGGGCTTCGCCGGCAGCCCCGGCATCATCGAAGGCAAGGCGCGCGTCTGCCGCACGGTCAGCGAGGTCGGCCAGTTGCAGGAAGGCGAGATCCTGGTGGCGCCGACCACCAGCCCGTCGTGGGCACCGGCGTTTGCCAAGATCGGCGCGTGCATCACCGACGTCGGCGGCGTGATGAGCCACGCCGCGATCGTCTGCCGCGAGTACGGCATGCCGGCGGTGGTGGGCACCGGGCACGCGACCAAGATCATCCGCACCGGCATGAAGCTGCGGGTCGACGGGTCGACGGGCACGGTGGCGATCGCGCGCTAGCGAGGTGGTCGTGCACACTGCCGTGCAAAGAGCCGAGCGGCGGGGCGCGCCCTTCGGGGCGCGCCCGCCGCTGGTGTGCTGGTTCGACGAGTGCCTGAAGGAGTCGGTCCCGCTGGTGGGCGGCAAGAACGCCTCGCTCGGCGAGCTGATCAACGCCCAGGTGCGCGTGCCGCCGGGCTTCGCGCTCACCACCGAAGGCTACCGGCGCTTCATGGCCGAGGCCGGGCTCGAGCTCGAGGTCGCGGCACGCCTCGCGTGCGCCGACACCGAGGACCTCGAAGCGCTCGAGCGCATCAGCGCGTCGATCCGCTCGCTGATCGAAGATCACCCGTTCCCGCAGGAGATCGAGGACCTGGTGGCCGAGTGCTACCGCAAGCTCTCGCTGCGTTCGTGCCTGCCCGCGGTGCCGGTGGCGGTGCGATCGAGCGCCACCGCCGAGGACACCGCCGGCGCCAGCTTCGCCGGCCAGCAGGACACCTACCTGTGGATCCGCGGCGTCGACGAGGTGCTGCACCACGTGCGCCGCTGCATCTCCAGCCTCTACACCGCGCGCGCCATCGCGTACCGCGCGCGCCAGGGCTGGAGCGACGACACGCTGGCCATCAGCGTGGGCGTGCAGAAGATGGCCAACGCCTACACCGCCGGCGTGATGTTCACGCTGCACCCGGCCAACGGCGACCGCTCGGTCATCGTGATCGATTCCAACTTCGGCTTCGGCGAGTCGGTGGTCTCGGGCGAGGTGACGCCCGACCACTTCGTGGTCAACAAGGTGACGCTCGACATCATCGACCGCACGATCGCGCACAAGGAGCTGTGCTACACGGTCGACGCCAAGAACCAGGTCTCGCGCGCCATCGAGGTGCCCGCCGAGCGCCAGAACGTGCAGTCGCTGATCGACGACGAGATCACCGAGCTGGCCTGGATCGGCAAGCAGATCGAGAAGCACTACGGCGCGCCGATGGACATCGAATGGGCGGTCGACAAGGACCTCCCCTCGGGCGGCAACATCTTCATCCTCCAGGCCCGCCCCGAAACCGTGTGGAGCCGGCGGCGCGAGAGCGCCACCGCCGGCGCCAGCTCGGCCATGGACTACATCGTGCGCGGCATGCTCACCGGCAAGCGCGTGAGCTGAGCCCGCAACCCAAGACCCGTTCACCCCGACTCATCCGTTCCACCCAAGGAGACGAAATGGATACCCGCACCGAGGTCAAGCCGATCAACGACCTGCGCAGCTACATCGCCGCGCTCGAGGCGCACGGCCAACTGCACCGCGTGAAGGCCGAGGTCGACTGGAAGTACGAGCTGTGCCACGTGTCGAAGGTCAACGAGGAGAAGCAGGGCCCGGCGCTGCTGTACGAGAACGTCAAGGGCCACTCGATCCCGGTGTTCACCAGCGCCTTCACGACTCCCGAGCGCATCGCGATCGCGCTCGAGCAGAACCCCGGGCTGACGATGTGCCAGCTCTCGCGCAAGTGGATGGAGCTGACCACCAAGCAGTTGATCAAGCCGAGCTACGTCGACAAGCCGCCGGTGATGGAGAACGTGGTCGAGGGCGACGCGGTCGACCTCGAGAAGTTTCCGGTGCCGTGGTTCTACCCCGACGACGGCGGCCGCTTCTTCGTCACCGCCGGCTACCTGGTGACGAAGGACCCGGACACCGGCTGGACCAACCTCGGCACCTACCGCTCGCAGGTGCTCGGCAAGAACATCCTGGGCTCGCAGATCATCAAGGGCAAGCATGGCGACATGCACATGAAGAAGTACCAGGAGCGCGGCGAGCTGATGCCGGCGGCCGCGGTGGTGGGCTGCGACCCGGTGCTGTTCCTCGCCGGCTCGACGCTGGTGAGCGCGCAGACCGACGAGTACGACATCGCCGGCGCGCTGCGCGGCCGCCCGGTGCCGGTGTTCAAGTCCGACCTCACCGGGCTCACGCTGCCGGCCAACGCCGAGATCATCGCCGAGGGCTGGATCGACCCCAACGAGCTGATGGACGAAGGCCCGTTCGGCGAGTACACCGGCTACTACTCGGGCAACAAGGGCAAGGACTATCCGAAGCCCGTGCTGCGCGTCAAGCGCATCCTGCACCGCAACAAGCCGATCTTCTGGTCGACGACGGTGGGCAAGCCGATCAACGACATCCACATGATCCAGTCGCTCAACCGCACCGGCGCGATGTGGTACGACCTCGAGACGATGAAGGTGCCGGGCATCCAGAGCGTCTACCTGCCGGCGGCGGCCACCGGCCGCTTCTGGGCCATCGTGTCGGTCAAGCAGATGTACCCGGGGCACTCCAATCACGTCGGCAACGCGGTGATCGCCAGCACCACCGGCCACTACGGCCTGAAGGGCGTGATCGTGGTCGACCACGACATCGAGGCCGACGACATGGACCGCGTCTGGTGGGCGCTGGCCACGCGCTTCGACCCCAAGCGCTCGGCGCAGATCATCGACCGCGGCCGCTCGACGCCGCTCGACCCGGGGCTGCCGATCGAGGCGCGCGAGATCACCAGCCGCATCATCCTCGACGCCTGCACGCCGTACGAGTGGAAGAACAAGCCCAACGAGATCTTCATGGACCGGGCGATGCTGCAGAAGGTGTCGAGCCGCTGGAACGAGTACGGCTTCGAGGGCACCAGCCCGGTGGCCGAGATGATCAACCGCCTGACGCGGCCCGAAGCACCGGCCAAGAAGGCCAAGACCCACGAGATGTAAGCCGCAGCCATGACTCGAAAGGGCATCGTCGTCATCTGCAACCTCGACACCCGCGGCGAGGACATCGTCTTCGTCAAGGGGCTGATCGCCGGGCGCGGCCACGAGCCGATCCTGCTCGACTTCAGCATGGAGGAGCCGCCGCCCTTCCCCGGCGACATCCGCACCGAGGAGGTGGCACAGCGCGGCGGTCTGCCGATCGAGGTGGTGCGCGAGAAGTACCGCAGCGACCGCGACGCCGCCACGCAGAACCAGATCCGCGGCGCCTCGCGGATCGTCGACGACCTGATGAAGCAGGGCCGCGTGCACGGCATCATCGGCATCGGCGGCGGCACCGCGACGCTGGTGTCGACCTCGGTGATGAAGCGGCTGCCGTTCGGCTTCCCGAAGCTGATGGCCTCGCCGATGGCCGCGCACCCGGCGTACATCGACCAGTACGTCGGCACGCGCGACATCACGATGCACCACACGGTGCTCGACATCGTGAAGATGAACCCGCTGCTGAAGGCGCAGATCACCAACGCGGTGGGCGCCATCTGCGGCATGGTCGAGATGACGCAGGGCACGAACATCACGTTCGACAAGCCCTGCGTCGCGGTGTCGTCGTTCGGCTTCGGCGAGATGGCGGTGCAGACCGCGCTGGGCATGCTCGAGCAGGCGGGCTTCACGCCGATCGTCTGCCACGCGCAGGGCAAGGGCGACCGCGCGATGGAGGAGATGATCCGCGACGGCGCCTTCCACGGCGTGCTCGACATCTGCACCGGCGGCATCGTCGAGCACCTGTTCAAGGGCAACCGCGACCCGGGCCCCGAGCGGCTGATGGCCGCGGTGAAGACGGGCATCCCGATGGTGCTGGCGCCGTGCGGTCTCGACATCCTCTCGTACGGCGGCCGCGCCGACATGCTCGAGAAGACGAAAGACCGCGCGCAGGTGGTGCAGGACGCCTTGCGCGTGCAGGTGCGCACCACGGCCGACGAGCTGCGCCAGGCCGCCGACGTGATCGCCGAACGGCTCAATCAGGCGAAGGGGCGCTGGACGTTCCTGGTGCCGCTGAAGGGCTGGTCGTCGCTCGACCGCGAGGGCCGGCCGATCTACGACCCGGCCGCCGACGCCGCCTTCGTGGCGCGCTTGAAGCAGAAGCTGAACCAGCCCGAGCGCGTGAAGGAGGTCGACCTGCACCTGTACACGAGCGAGTTCGCGCGCGTGGCGGTCGATGAATTTCTCCGGCTCTTCGAGGGCGCGCGCGCGCCGCAGCGGGCCGCGGAGGTGCAGTCATGATCGTGCGCAACTGGATGCAGGTCGACCCGGCCGTGGTGCCGAGCGACATGCTGGTCTCGGAAGCCAACCGGATCCTCAGCGAAGGCAACCTGCACGCGCTGCCGGTGGTCGACAACGGCCGCCTGCGCGGCCTGATCACGCGCGCCAACCTGCTGCGCGTGGGGCACTACGTGGCGCGCGCGCAGAACGCCGACGAGCTCGACTTCTTCGTCACCCGGCTCAAGGTGCGCGACATCATGGTGCGCAACCCCGCCACCGTGCAGGCCACCGACACCATGCAGCAGTGCATGCTCAAGGGCCGCCAGCTCGGGGTGGCGCAGTTCCCGGTGCTCGACGGCGAGCGGGTGGTCGGCGTGATCTCGGCCAACGAGATCTTCCAGCTCGCCGCGCACTGCCTGGGCGTGCTCGAACAGCGCAGCAGCGTCACGCTGGCGCCGCTGAGCATGGGGCCCGGCGTGCTCGGTCACATCGCCGACGTCGCCGAGGGGGCCGGCGCCGTGCTGCAGGCGCTGTACCCGATCGCCGGCGGACGCCAGCGGCCGGAGTACGATGCGGCCGAATCCGGGACCCGGGTCGTGATCCGCTTTCACGCGCCGGCCGGCGCCGACGTGGTGTCGGCGCTCGAGGCGGCGGGGTTCCCGGTGCTCGAATCCGCAGACACTCCCCGCCAGAGCGTGGCGGCATGACACGATGAGCCCCCGCCCGGCCGCTCCGAAGGGGGCGAATCCCGCTTGGCGGGAAGCGGCCGAAGGCCCAAGGGTGCACCAATGAGCCATCCCCTGATCGTTGCGATCACCGGCGCCACCGGCGTGATCTACGGCGTCGAGCTGCTGCGCGTGCTGAAGAACCTCGGCCAGCCCGCGCACCTGATCCTCAGCGAAGCCGCCGGCATGAACCTGGCCATCGAGACCGAGTACTCGCTCGACGACGTGCGCTCGCTCGCCGCGGTGGTCTACAACAACAAGGACGTCGGCGCCGCGGTGGCCAGCGGGTCGTTTCGCACGCGCGGCATGATCGTTGCGCCGTGCACCGTGAAGACGCTGTCGGCGATCGCCAACTCGTTCACCTACAACCTGGTGGTGCGCGCCGCCGACGTGCAGCTCAAGGAGGGCCGCAAGCTGGTGCTGGTGGTGCGCGAGACGCCGCTGCACAAGGGGCACCTCGAGCTGATGACGCGCGCGGCCGACTGCGGTGCCGTGCTGCTGCCGCCGATGCCGGCGTTCTACCACCGCCCGCAGACCATCATGGATCTGGTGCACCAGACGATCGGCAAGACGCTCGACCAGTTCGGCATCGAGCACAACCTGTTCCAGCGCTGGTCGGGCCACGGGCCCAACGCGGCCAAGCAGCCGGTGCGCGAAGCGGGCTGAAGCCCGCGATCAGACCTTCGCGGTCAAGCGGCCCCGGATCACCGCCGCGGCGGTACCCACCACAAAGGCGAGCAGCGCCAGCGCGGCCACCAGGCCGCCGCTGCGCGTGAGCGCGAAGCCCGCGCCGGCGTCGCCCGCCAGCCGCAGCAGCAGCCCCGCGTGCAGCAGCACGAGCGGCAGGTAGAACGCCGGGTGGTACGGCACCGACACCCGCAGCACAGCCGGGAAGATGATCGGCGCGTGGCCGAACACCATCGCGAACACGAAGCCGAGCAGCACCGCGTGCAGCGCGGCATCGTAGGCCGGCGCGCCCGGCTGCAACGCACCCGCGGCGACCATCACCGCGCCGGCCACCGCCAGCCACGCGTACCCCGACAGCAGGCACACCGCGATGAAGCGCGTCAGCCCGTGCTGGCGCACCGTGCGGCGCGCCACGTCGTGCCTGAACAGCCACAGCGCCAGCGCCAGCAGCCCGAGGCCGAAGCCGCGGATGCCCCAGTCCCAGCGTATCGCCGCCAGCATCGACAGCACGATCAGCGCCAGCACGAGGCCGAACACGCGCTGCGCGCGCGGCGACGGCGGCATGAAGCGCGAGAGTTCGAGCCGCTCGCCGGCGATGGTCACGATCAGGAACGCCAGCCACCACGGCACCACCGCGTGCACCGACGCCCCCGCGGCCCACGCGGCCACGCCCACCGCCAGGAATGCCGCGGCCAGCGCGAGCGTATAGATGAACAGCGCGCGCTGCCGCCGCAGCACGTCGAGCGAGGCGGCCAGCAGCACCGCCGCGCCACCGCAATACAGCCAGGCCGCGAGCGACGCGTCACCGATGAGCACGAACACCGTGCCCACGCCGGCGAGCGCGGGCGCGGCATAGGCCCACGCGTGGCCGACCGCCACCGCGCGCTCGAGCGCGATCACGACGCCGAAGAAGCCGCACACCATCAGCGGGCCGTGCAACCCTGCCAGCGCGGCCACCGGGCCCGGCATCGCGTAGCCCAGCCGCGCCAGCCCGGCGCCGATGCCGACAAACAGCGCCACGAAGCCCAGCACCAGGAACGGCACGCGCCACCACGCGGGGCGGCGCTCGGCGGAGGTGCGCGCAGTGCCAGGGGCTAGCGCGGCGCCCATCCGAAATGCTCGCGCGCCAGGTCGCTCATCAGCTCGGGCGTCCACGGCGGCTCCCACACCAGCTCGATGTCGATCTGCGTGCCCACCGGCACCACGCTGCCGATCGCGCCGCTGGCGTCGGCGATGATCATGTCGGCCATCGGGCAGGCGGCACTGGTCATCGTGAGGTCGATGTGCACCAGCTTGTCGCCCACCTCGACGCCGTAGATCAGGCCGAGGTCGACGATGTTCATCCCCGCCTCGGGGTCGATCACCTGGCGCAGCGCGTCGCGCACCTCGGATTCGTCGGGCATCGTGCTCATGTTCGCAGTCTAGAACCTGTCGGCGCCGATGGCGCCAGTGTCCGCAGTGGCAGCAGGCCCTACTGCGGCGGCAGCCGCCGCACGAACGCCAGCCGCTGCGACGGCTCGAAGCCGTTGCCGACGAAGAAGCCCGCGGTGCGTCGGTCGTGGTGCGAGATCAGCGTCTCGACGCGCTCGACGCGCAGCGCCTCGAGGTTGGCGAACAATTGCAGCAGCATCGCGCGCCCCACGCCGCGCCGCCCGTACTCGGGCTCGACGCCGAGCGTGTCGATCACCGCCACCGGCTCGGTGCGCCCGAAGTCGCCCCAGTCGGCGCGCGCCATCAGGAAGCCGACGATCGCGCCATCGAGCCGCGCGGTGAGCGACACGCGGATCGCCGAATCGCTCATCGTCTCCATCAGGCGCCGGCCGATGTAGCCGCTGCGCTCGCGCCCGGTGACCGCGCGGTCGATGCGCACGATCTCGGCCAGGTCGCCCGGCTGCATCGCGCGCACCTCGGCGTGGCCGCGCCCCTGGCGCTCGAAGTCGTTGGCCTCGCGCGAGCCGAAGTCGATCTCGTGGCCCGGGCCGTGGCCGGGCTCGAGCGCCACCGCCTGACGCTCGGGCAGCACCCCTTTGCCCTCGGCCGCGCTGCCGACCGCGCGCTCGACGACTGTGAGCGGCGCCAGCTCGAAGCCCATCTCGGCCATCCAGCGCAGCAGGCGGGTGTCGCGCCACGACGCCGCGGTGTGCACCGCGCGCACGCCGTGGCGCTGCGCCCAGGCGAGCAGCGCCTCGAACATCTGGCGGCCGACGCCGCGGCCGCGCACGTCGGCGCGCGCGCCGAGCAGCTCGAGCCGCAGGCCGGTGTCGGCGCGGCCGAACTCGCCCTCGAGCACGCGCCCGAGCATGAAGCCGGCGAGCCCCTGCTCGTCGACCGCGGCGAGCTGCGCGTGCAGCGCCGGCTCGCGCAGCGCGGCCTGCAGCCGCCGCTCGGCGTAGACGCGCCGCGAGCGGCCCTGCTGGGCGGCATCGATGGCGACCACGGCGTCGAGGTCGGCGGCACCGAGCCCGCGGATCACGAGCGGCGCGGCGGTGGCGGTTTCCATAGCTCCTCCTCCAAAAAAGTTCGCTCAGTCGCTGGCGTAGGCGAAGGCCAGTTGCTGGTCGGTCTCGTCGTCGAGCAGGTCGTCGAGCAGCGGCAGCAGCGCCATGCCTTCCTTCTGGATGTGGGCCACCTGGCGCTCGACCATCTCGAGCGTCGCACGCTTCAGGTTCTGCCAGCCCTCGCCGTCGAGCGTGCCGCCCACCGCCGCTTCGGCCAGCGGCAGCAGCTCGGCAGCCAGCTCGCGGATCGCCTCGTGCTCCTCGCGCAGCAGCAGCGCCATGTCGCCGTCGCCCGAATCGGCCATGCGGGTGAACAGCTCGGCCTCCTCGAAATCGAAGTGGCGGCCGGTGTCGTGCTGCAGGTTGCGCACCAGGTGGCCGAGCATGGTCTGCAGCTCGCCGTCGGCCGGCCCCGCGGCCCGCGGCCAGCGCGGCATGCGCTGCTCGAGCCGCCCCAGCAGGTCGAGGTTGGCGCGGTGCTCGTCTTCGAGCAGGCGGCTGACCTGGCGTTGTCCGTTCATCTGGCCCGCTCCAATCCGGTATCCCGATACCAGAATAACGGGCCGGTCGGCCCGCCTTCCTTGATGCAGATCACGGGCGCGGCAGACCGCGCTCCGGCCGAGGCGCCGTGTACCCGCGCCCACCTGCAGCTCCACGCGCACCTCAGCGCGACGGCAATCGCTCGCGCTGCGCCCGCACACCGGCTTCGATCCGCTGCGCCAGCTCGGCCAGCGCGGCCGCGGCCGGCGCGGCGCCGCGCAGCCCGCTAAAGGCCGGATCGATCGCCAGCCACCAGCCGCGACGAAAGCCTCGCATCACGGCGCGTTCGAGCTGCGCGATCGCAGCGGCAGAGTCGCCTCGCAAGGCTGCGATGCGCGCTTGCAGATAGGCCAGGCTGTGCCAGGTGACGCGGTTGCGCTCGAGCCGGTCGAGCTCGGCCCAGACATCGGCCAGCAACGCTTCGGCCTTCTCGTGGCGGCCCGCGGCGACAGCGATCGCGGCCAGATCGATGTGAATCGATTGGCCGAGAAAGGTCTCCCACGGACCGGCCAGCGTCAGCGGGTCGGCGACGATGCGGCCCGCGACTTCGTCGGCGAGCCGGAACGCGGAGTTCGCGTCACCGCGCAGCAGGTGCAGCCAGCCGAGCGAAGCCTGCGCGCCGGTGGGCAGCGGCCTGGGTTCGAACTGCCCGAGCCGGTGCATCGTCTGCCGCAGCGCCGCATCGTCGCCGGTGGCCACCGCGACCAGGCCGCCCTCGGCGATGAGAAACGGCAGCGTCGGCGCGTTGCCGATCGCGCGCTCGAAGGCTTGCGCCGCCTCGGCGTGCAGCCCGAGGTCGAGGCACAGCCACGCCAGTTCGCGCTGGATGTCGTAGCGCTTCGGGTCGAGCTGCGACGCCTCGCGGTAGTGCCTTACCGCCTCGGACAGATCGCCCTCGGCATACGCCAGCGCACCGAGGCTGCGCGCGCCGTTCGGGTGCCTGGGTGCCAGTTCGCGCGCGCGGTCGATGCCGGCCCGCGCAACCTGGTACTGGCCGACGTCGAGATGGGCGTGCCCCATCAGCAGGTGCACGAGGAAGTTGATCGGGTCGAGCTGGCCGGCGATGCTGTAAAGCGGGATCGCATCGAGCGGCCGGCCGTCGAAGGCCGCCGCCATGCCGCGCCAGAACTGCGCCGAGGCGTAGTTGGGGTTGAGCGCCAATGCGCGCTGCAGGTGCGTCTCGGCGTCGGCCAGCCGCAGTGTCGAGACGAAGATGTAGCCCTGCACCGCGTGCGCCACGGCGGAATCGGCGTCGAGCGCAAGTGCCTTGTCGATCACCGGCTGCGCATAGCGCACCACCGAGCGCAGCGGCAGGCCTTCGAAGTCGGCGCCGGCCATCCAGGCCAGCGCGAGCCCGGCATACGCGCGGGCGAAGTTCGGGTCGAGCTCGGTGGCGCGGATGAAGTGGTCGCGCGCGCTGCGCACCGATTCGGCGCTCGCCATGCGCAGTTGCTGCATGCCTGAGAAGTAGGCCTCGAGCGCAGCGAACTCGCGCGTCGACGGCAGCGCCGCCACCTGCGCTGCCGGCGCGAACTGCAACGCCTGGACGATCTTGCGCGCCACAGCAGGCGGCAGTGCGGCGACCTCGCCCTCGGTGCGCTCGAACGAGCCGTTCCATACCGACCGGCCGCTGTCGGCGGCAACGAGTTCGGCAGCGACGCTCAACCGCCCCGCCGTTCGGCGCACCGTACCGCGCACGAAGTGCGAGGCGCCGAGCCGCTCGGCGATCGCTGCCGCATGCTGGCCCTGCGCGGTGAGGATCAGCGACGACGAGCGCGCCGAGACCCGCAGCCCAGCCACGCGCTCGAGCGTGGCCTGCAGCTCGTCGGTGATCCCGGCGGCGAGCGCCGCCTGCGGCGGCTCGCTGAGGTCGCCGAACGGCAGCACGGCAAGCCGCACCGGCGCGGTTGGCGCGCGCACGCTGTCGCGCCACCACATCACGCCGACCGCCGCTGCCGCCGCGCCGCTGGCGGCGGCGGCTGCAACCCAGGCGCGGCGCGACCAGGTCATGGCCCGTTGCTCGACCGCGGCCAGCGGCATCGGCGCGATCGGGTCGGCCGGCGCGGCAGCGGCAACCGGCTCGGCGACGGCGGCCGGCCGCAGCACCGACACCGGCGCGATCAATCGGTAACCCTTGCGCGGCACCGTCGCGATGTAGCTCGGGCGCTCGCTGTCGTCGCCCAGCGTCTTGCGCAGCGCGGCGATCGACTGGTAGACCGAACTCTGCGTGACGACCATGTCCTTCCAGACGGTCTCGAACAACTCCTCGGTCGTCACCAGCTCGCCCGGGCGCTGCGCCAACGCCATCAGGAGCTGCATCTTGCGCGGCTCGAGCTTGACCACCTCGTTGCCGGCGCGCACCTCGTCGAGTTGCGGATCGACGCTCCAGCGGCCGATCTGCAGGCGCACACCGCCCGACGGCGCGCTGGCGCGGGTCGACGCGGTGTCACGCGGCGTCATGGCTCGGCGTGCAAGTCGTTGATTCTTTTCATCGTCAGAGAAAGGCAAGAAATCCGCAAGGGATCCATCAGGACTTTCTGACCGGCATCAAGCACAACCCCCGGACCACGGCGTGCACTTCGCGCGCCGCGCTGACGGGGACGCGATGCGGCGATGGTTGAGCGACTGGCTGATAGCGGCGGGACTGGGTGCACTGGCCGGCCTGGCAGCGGTCGCGCTGTCGTGGCCGTCGCCCGACCGCGCGCCCAACGGGGCCGGCAATGCGCGGCCAGGCGAGACGCGGCGCTCACCGCGAGCCACCGACGAGCTGCCGTGCGCCGACCCCGTTCATCGGCTCACCACCGCGGTCGAGCGCACAGCGGCGAGCGCAGTGCGTACCAGCACCCGACGCGGTGCCCGCAACGCTGCGGCCTGCGGCCGGGCATTCGACAACCGGGAGAACGCGAATGAGTGATTGGCGGCCATGGCGATGCGGACGGCTGGTCGGTTGGATCGCCGCCGCTGCGCTGCTGCACGTCGTGCCGGCAGCGCCGGCTCCGATCGAACCGGACCTCGTCGTCAACTCCATGCCGCTCGGCAAGGCCGAGCGCCAGGCGCTGCAGCGCCTGGGCGTTCGCGCGCAGCCCGGCCGCTATTGGTACGACGCCGTCTCGGGCGCGTGGGGCATCGAGCGCGGTCCGACCGCAGGCTTCATCGCCGCCGGGTTGCGCCTCGGCGGAGCGCTGCGGCCCGATGCCTCCGGCGGCGGCACCGGCGTGTTCATCAACGGGCGCGAGCTGCACCCGCTCGACGTCGCCGGTCTGTCGCAGATCGTGCAGGTGATCCCCGGCCGCTGGTGGGTCAACGCGCAAGGCTTCTTCGGCCCCGAAGGCGGGCCCGTCTGGGGCAACTTGTGGCTGCTGGCGCGGCAGCGCCAGGGCAGCCGCTCGCCGTGGAGCGGCTATTCGGCCGACGGCAAGCAGTTCCTCGGATTCGACGGCAGCGGCAACGGCTACTTCCAGGGCAGCAATCCGGTGGGCGGGCCGACGACATGGTGAGCGCCGTCCACGCGCTTTGCGCAACCGGTTCGGCGCGCGGGCCCGTCGTCGGTCCATTGCTTCGAGCACATGCCTCTGTTGATTGGAGAAAGCCATGACACGCAGGACTCTCGCTGCACTGCTCTGCGCCTGGGCGTTGGCGCTGCTCTCGGCTTGCGGCGGTGGCGGCGACGAGGCATCGCAGCCACCGCCGCAGGGTATCGGTCCTGCGGGCGGCACGGTGACCAGCCCTGCGGGAGCGCAGGTGGTCGTGCCGGCCAACGCGCTGGCGCAGACGGTCGACATCCAGATCGCGCAGTCGAGCGCGGGTGCGCCGGCGTTGCCGGTCGACCTGTCGCCGGCAGGCCCGGTGTTCGCCTTCACGCCGCACGGCACCGCCTTCGGCGCGCCGGTCACCGTGACGGTTCCGTTCGACCCGGCACTGGTTCCCGCGGGCGCCACGCCAAGCCTGCTGAAGACCAACGCCCAAGGCCAGTGGGAAGCGGTTGCCGGCGCGACGCCGAGTGGCGCGACGCTCACTGGCGAAGCCACGAGCTTCTCGTGGTGGGCCGCGGCCATGCAGGGCCCATCGCTGCAGGTGGTGAGTTCGAACCCGGCCGACGCCCAAGGCCGTCTCAGCTTCAGCAGCGTGACGGCGAGCGAATCCGTCGTCAACGGCGTGACCACGGTCCGCGTGACCGCGATCGGCACGACGGCCTCGGGGCTGCCGGCACGCCTCGAGATCGACTTCGAGCAATCAACCGGCGCCAACCCGACCGTCGTCTTCACCTGGGGCGCGGGGTCGTCGAACGTCGTCTACTGCACGGCCGCCACCAATCCGTGCGCCGGCACGACCGTCGTTGTCGCCAACTCGACCTCCGGCCGCATCGACTTCAGCGGCCAGCAGCTCAACGTCGGCGGCAGCCCGGTCGGCGGCGCGGCGCAGCTCAGCGGTTCGATCGCCTACGGCGGAGCGAACGTCGGCCCCACGATCGTCACTCAGCCGCAGAACCAGACGGTGCAGGCCGGGTCGACGGCCACCTTCACCGTCGCCGCGACCGGCACGCCACCGCCGGTCTTCCAGTGGCGCAAGAACGGTGTCAACGTCGGCACGAACAGCAGCACGCTGAGTTTCGTTGCCGCGACGGCCGATCACGGCGCCCAGATCGATGTCGTCGTGTCCAACAGCGTCGGCTCGGTTACCAGCGCGGTCGCTGTGCTGACGGTCAACTCGCTGACAACGCCACCGCTGAACGCGGTTCGCATCGCCGCCGGCAACCGGGTCTCGTACGCGCGCGCCAACGGCGGCGCGCTGCTGTCGTGGGGCTCGGACTCGGGCGAAGCGCTCGGCAACGACGCCGGGGGCGCGCGCAACGCGCCGGGGCCGGTGTTGGACGTCACCGATGCGGTGGCGCTGGCTCAGGGCTACGGCGGCGCCAGCCACGGCCTGACGATCCGCGCCAACGGCGAGGTCTGGGGCTGGGGCTTCAACGGCCAGGGCCAGCTCGGCAATCAAGGCACGGCGAACGCGCCGCGGCCGATGTCGATGAAGGATGCCGGCGGCAACGTCGTCACCGGCGCGGTCGCCACTAGCACGGGCACGACGAACTCGCTCGTGCTGCTGGCCGATGGCAACGTGCTCAGCGCCGGCGCGAACAAGGGCGACGGCACCACCGGCTCGCGTTCATTCGCGGCGCCGGTGCCGGGCCTGTCGAACGTTGTCGCGATCGCGGCCGCGGCGAATGTCTCCTACGCCGTTCGTGCCGACGGCACCGTCTGGGCCTGGGGCGACAACACCAACGGCGCGCTCGGCGACGGCACCGAGACGCTGCGCCTCGCGCCAGTGCAGGTGAGCGGCTTGACCGGCATCGTCGCGATCGCAGCCGGCTTTCAGTTCGCGGTCGCCCTCGACGCCAACGGCGAGGTCTGGTCATGGGGCGCGAACGCCCGCGGCCAGCTCGGCGACGGCTCGGCGGCGGCGAATCGCCTGACGCCGGCCAAGCTCGCGCTGAGCGGCGTCACGGCGGTGGCGGTCGGCATCGAGCACGCGTTTGCGCTGATGAGCGACGGCACGGTTCGCGCCTGGGGCTCCAACGTCAACGGCCGGCTCGGCATCGGCGACACCAGCGACCGTCGGTCGCCGGTCGCGATCCCGAACTTGACCGGCGTCGCTGCGATCGCCGGCGGCAACGGGCACTCGCTCGCCGTGCGCTCGGACGGCAGCGTGTGGGCGTGGGGCGAGAACGTTTCGGGCGAGCTGGGCCTCGGGTCCACCGCCACGCGGTTCCTGACGCCGCAGCAGCTGTCGGGCATCAACCTGAACTGACGGCTGCAGACGATCAACAGGAGAGCCCCGATGCGAAGCAACTTGTTGACGCGAACGGTCCGCTTCTGGAATCGCGAGTGGTTGGCATTGCTCGCCCGAGTTCTTGCCAGCTTCGCTACGCTGGCCCTGGCCGCAGGCTGCGGTCCGGGGACGGGCGACGAAACCCCGTTCCCGCAGTACGAAGTCGAGCGGCACCCCCAGAGCCTGACGGTCACCGAAGGCAGCAGTGCGAGCTTCGACGTCGTGGTGTGGTCGTACAACCCCGGACTCATGGTCTTCTATCACTGGCAGCGCTCGAACAACTCGGGTGCGACGTGGGTGGAGATCCCGGGGGCGAACAGTTTTCGCTACACACTGGACAGCGCCCGCTTGGGCGATGCCGCGCTCGGCGGCGACAACGGCGCGCTCTTTCGAGTCTCGATCTACGACGGGGACTTCTACACTTACAGCGAGGCGGCGAAGTTGACCGTCACCGCCTTGCCGCCATCCGCGCCGACCTTCGGCCTAGCCCCAGTGGCGCCGGCGATGTCGGTGATGCAAGGCTCGAGCGGCGAAGTCGCCGTCGACATCGCGCGCAACGCGGGGTTCGCCGGAGTCCCGATCACGCTCGGCGCGGAGTCTGCCAACTCCGGTATCCAGGTCGGGTTCGCACCGAACCCTGCCTCCGCCGACTCGGCGCTGGCCACCGTTTCGGTGGCGCTGACCACGCCGCCGGGCACCTACGACGTTCGTATTCTCGGCACTGGTACGCCCGCCGGCGGCAGCGAAGTCTTGCGTGGCACCCATCTGCTGGTGACCGTGACCGGGCTGCCTCCACCGCCGCCGCCTCCGGCCGGCGACTTCTCGATCACGCCTCGCAGCGCGTCGCTCACGTTGCCCCAAGGCGAGATCACCGCCGTCGATATCGACATCAATCGCACGCTGGGCTTCAGCGACCTGGTGAGCTTCAGCGCCTCGGCAGTTCCGCGTGGCACCAACGCCCGGTTCGACCCGCCGGGTCCGACGGGGGGCAATGCGAAGCGTCTGATCCTGGTTGCCGGCCCGACGGCCGAACTGGGAACATCGGCGATGACCGTGACCGCAACGAGCAGCAGCGGCCTGTCGCGCACCGCGCAAGTCAGCGTCACAGTCATGCCAGGCCAGGCGTCCTGCCAGAACGAACCTATCGCAGACGCATACATCGGCCCGTCGATCACCAACGGTGCAGGCGGCATCAGCCAGGTTCTTCGGGTCGGCACCGGGCTCTTCGAGCAGGCCGCCAAGACTTACCTGGCGTTCGACGTACGGGCTGCGACCGATGCGGCTTTCGACAAGGTCGAGTTCGTCATCAGCCTGTACTCGAATCCCTGGGCGGTGGCCCAGCCTGACTCGACGCGGACCGTCTATGTATGGGGAGTGACGGACAACGATGACTGGAAGCCCGTCATCCTCTCCGAGGTCGGCATCGACTGGGGCAACGCGCCGAAGAACGACACCACCAGCCAGTACGATTTCCTCGGCGAGGGAACCACGAGCTCCGATGCGACCCGGTTCGTCGGAAGCCTCGTGGTCTGGTCTGCCGACGTGACCCGCAAGCGTTACCGAGTCGACGTCACGCAATACGTGCGCTGGGCACTCGACCCCAACACGGGGTACAGCAGTCTGGCAGCGATCGATGCGGACGGGATACTGACGTTCATGCTCGGCAATAACCTTCTGTTCGGCGGGAAACTCGACAACTACACGGAGTTCTTCTCCCGCGAGGCGCCCGACGCTTGCGATCGACCACACCTCGAAGTGTTCCGATGAATCCCTGCCACGCGAAGATCGCTCGACTCCAGGCCGATGATCCACCCGGACGCGGCCGTTGGCACGCAACGGTCCGCACGCGCGGCCGCCGCCCGCGCCGCAGCCCGCGACTTCAGCGCCGCTGCGCTCTGCGCAGCCAGTCGTCGGGCGGCGGCGCCTGCTCGGGCGCGCGCAGCAGGCACATCATGCGGATCGCCGACTCGCGCTGCTCGTAGTAGCCCGCCAGCACCAGCGTCTGCACGAAGCCGAGCGCGCGGTAGAAGTGCAGCGCCGCGCGGTTGCTGGCGCGCAGTTCCAGGTGGATCGACACCACGCCGGCCACCCGCGCCGACTGCAGCAGCCATTGCAGCATCTGGCGCGCCACGCCCTGGCGCTGGTGCGACGGCCGCACCGCCAGCAGCGTGAGGTGCGCGTGTTCGTCGTCGAACTGCATCACCGCGAAGCCGACGGTGCCGTGGCGGTCGCAGGCGACGATCACCGAGGTGTCGCGCCGCACGATCAGGCGCCGCACGCGGTCGGCGCGGTAGCGCCAGCCGAGGCCCGATTCGATCAGGTCGCGCGACATCTGCGCGATGGTGTCGGCATCGCCGACACCGGCCAGGCGCAAGGTCACGGCGGCGGTGTTCACACGGCCATTCTGCCAAAGGCGGCTCCGGCGTCGCCGCCCCCCGAACCGGGCAGCGCGCGGCGGCGCGGCGACAATGGCTTCACGATCAACCTGCTTTCGCTTCGAGATGGAACCGCACCCCTTCGACGACGCCGTCGCGCTGACCCGCCAGGCCGATGGCCGCTACGCCGGCACCGTGCCGCCGCCGTACTGGAACATGGTGGGCCCGTTCGGCGGCACCACCGCGGCGGTGCTGCTGCGCGCGGCACTGGCCGAGCAGCCCGCGGGCATCGAGCCGGTCGCGTTCACCGTCAACTACTGCGCCGCGCTGGCGCGCGGCGACTTCACGATCGACGCTCGCACGGTGCACGCCGGCAGGTCGGTGCGCCACGTCAACGTCGAGATGCAGCAGGGCAACGGCACCGTCAGCACCGCCAGCGCGGTGCTCGCGCTGCGTCGGCCCACCTGGGCGCACCAGCCGGCCAAGCCGCCCGCGGTGCCGCCGCCCGAGGCGGTGAGCGCGATGCCGACCGACGGCGCGCCGAACTGGCTGCAGCGCTACGACTTCCGCTTCGTGCACGGCGCGTGGCAGTGGCAGGCGCAGCCGTACGACACGCTGCGCAGCGCGCACTCCACGCTGTGGGTGGCCGACAAGCCGCCGCGCGCGCTCGACTTCCTGTCGCTCACCGCGCTGGCCGACGTGTTCTTCGTGCGCGCCTTCCACGTGCGCGGCACCACGGTGCCCGCGGGCACGGTGTCGATGACGGTGCACTACCACGCCAGCGCCGAAGAGCTCGCCGCGCACGGCGACGCGCCAGTGCTGTGCACCGTCGACGCGCACACCTTCGCACGCAACTTCGGCGACCAGATCGCGCAACTGTGGTCGGGCGACAAGCTGCTGGCCACCACGACGCAGATGACGTGGTTCAAGCAGTGACTCCGCCGGAAGCCACGCTTCCGTGCGATTGACTGCAGGCGAGCCTCGCGCGCGATGCCGCGCCGATGAACCCGGCACGCCGGCCGGTGCCACGATCGATTCGACCCGGGCTTCACGCCAGGACGAACCGCGGCTTCAGCTCCTGTGGTCACCGGTCTGTGGAAAGCGGTAGATCGTGTCGTTGAGGTGACGAGTCACCTCGATCACGTCGGGCTCGTCCCAGTTCAGCAGCACGCGCGCCTGCCAGTGGCGCACCTGCGCCTTCAGCGTGCCCCAGTCGGTCGCCTGTCGGCGCTCGCGCCAGTGCAACTGCGTGTTGTGACAGGCGACGCAGTGCGTCGTGTAGAGCAATTCGCCGCGGCTCGGGGCGCTCTGCGCCGACGCCGTCGCGCAGGCCGCTGCGGACACCGCCGCCCACAGCACCGCTACGGCTGGCTTGCTACGCACGGATCCTCGCGCCAATCTGCCACCTTCGCATCGTAGGGCCCGCGACGGCAAGTTCATTCTCATTTCACCCCGGTGCAGGTGCGCGCATTTGCGCAGACTCAAGGAATCCAACCGAGCATCGGGGTCCAATTGCACTGAGGGCGCGCAGGCAGTAGCGCGCGCCGATTCGTCGTGTTGATTCATCAGCAAGTTCTGGTCGGCCCCCATGCACTGGCGGGCGACCTCGTGGTACCGAGAGCGGCGCACGGGCTCGTGGTGTTCGCGCACGGCAGTGGGCGGCTCAGCCCGCGCGACCGGTCCGTGGCCGAAATGCTGCAGGCACGCCGACTCGGCACCCTGCTGTTCGACCTGCTGAGCGAAACCGAAGGCCGCGACCGCGCCAATGTGTTCGACATCGGCTTGCTGGCCAACCGGCTGCTGCAGGCGATGTCGTGGCTGCGCGAGCGGCGCGACCTGAACGGCCTGCGGGTCGGCCTGTTCGGCGCCAGCACCGGCGCCGCCGCGGCGCTGGTGGCAGCGGCCGAGCGGCCGCACGAGGTGTCGGCGATCGTCTCGCGCGGCGGGCGCCCCGATCTGGCCGGCCCCGCGCTGGCGCAGGTGCGTGCGCCCACGCTGCTGCTCGTGGGTGCGCTCGACGCCGAGGTGCTGGCGCTGAACCGCGAGGCGGCGCGCCAGCTCACCTGCGAAAAGCGCCTCGAGGTGGTGCCGCGCGCGACGCACCTGTTCGAAGAGGCCGGCGCGCTGAAGCGCGTCGCCAACTCGGCTGGCGATTGGCTGCTGCAGCACCTGTCGGCGAGCGGCGCCCGATGATCCGGTTCGACGACCGCAGCGATGCCGGCCGGCAGTTGGCCGACGCGCTGCTGGCCCTGAACATCGACGACGCGGTGGTGCTGGCGCTGCCGCGCGGCGGCGTGCCGGTGGCGATCGAAGTGGCGCGCGCGCTGCGTGCGCCGCTCGACGTGCTGCTGGTGCGCAAGATCGGCGCGCCCGGTCAGCGCGAACTGGCGGTGGCCGCAGTCGCCGAAGGCGCCGGCGACGACCTCGTGCTCGACGCCGAGACGATGGCGATCGCCGGCGCGTCGCGCCGCTACGTCGAGCGCGAGGCCGTTTACGAGCGTGCCGAGATCGCCCGCCGACGCGACGCCTACCGCGGCGGCCGCGCGCCGCTGCCGGTCGAAGGCAAGACCGCGGTGGTGGTCGACGACGGCATCGCCACGGGCACCACCGTGCGGGCCGCGCTGCAGGCGCTGCGCCGCCGCCACCCGGCCCGCCTGGTGCTCGCGGTGCCGGTGGCGCCGCCCGTTACGGTGGCGCTGCTGAGGCCGCTGGTCGACGACCTGGTGTGCCTGCGCGCACCGCCGGAGTTCCACGCGGTGGGCCAGCACTACGCGGACTTCGGCCAGGTGTCCGACGAGGAGGTGATCGCTGCCCTGCAGCGTGTGGCGTCTGCGACGCGCACGCCGGCGGTTTGAGCGCCGAACCGGGCCGACACCTCGATCGCGAGCGGCCGGCGCGCGGCGGCCCGACACGTTGCGTCGGCTCAACCCGGCGGATGCGGCCGCGGCCGAAGATGCGGCTGCGCCAAGGGAAACGCCGATGTCATCGTCCAGCCGCCGCATGACCGCCGCCGAGCTGTGCACCCGCACGGTGATCGTGACCTCGCCCGACGCGCCCTTGGCCCAGGCCGCGCGCGCGATGCGCGAGCAGCACGTCGGCTGCCTGGTCGTGGTGCGCGAGACCGACGAGGGGCGCCAGGTGCTCGGTGTACTGACCGACCGCGACATCGTCACCACCGTGATGGCGCGCGAAGCCGATGCGGCGAAGCTGCGCGTCGAGGACGTGATGATCAGCGACGTGGTCTGCGTCGACGAGAGCGATTCGCTGCACGACGTGCTGGCCATCATGCGGCGCCATCGCGTGCGCCGCCTGCCGGTGGTCGGACCGCAGCGGCGCCTGGTGGGCATGATCGCCGCCGACGACGTGCTGCGCGCGCTGACCGAAGAGCTGCTGACGCTGACCGAGGTGCTGAGCGAGCAGATCAAGGCCGAGCGCGTGCTGCGGCCCTGAGGTCGGCCTCGCCCGACAGCGGCACCTCGACCTCGACCACCGTGCCGGCTCCGGGCGCGGTGTCGATGCGGATCGTGCCCCCGAGTGCGCGCACGCGCTCGCTCATCCCCACCAGCCCCAGCGCCTGCGGCTTGCGGCGCGCCGACGGCCGCATGCCCTGACCGTCGTCGCCCACGCGCAGCCGCAGGCGACCCGGGCCGGAATCGGCCAGCTCGATCCACGCGCGGCTGGCGTGGGCGTGCTTGCTCACGTTGTTGAGCCCCTCCTGCGCCACGCGGTACAGGCAGGTGCCCACCGATGGCGCGGCCACACCGGCGCCCGCTGCGGTCGCGCCGTCGAAGCGGCAGCCGATGCCGCTGTGCTCCTCGAAGCGGCGCGCCAGCGCCTGCAGCGCCGGCACCAGGCCAAGCTCCTCGAGCATCCGCGGCCGCAGGTCGGAGACGATGCGACGCGTCGAGGCGATCGCCGCGCCGGCCAGATCGTCGATGCGCTGCAACGGCGCACGCGCGGCCTCGGCGTCGGCCTGCAGCGCCTGGCACGCTGCGCCGCCTTCGATCAGGATCGCCGCCAACGTCTGCTGCAGATCGTCGTGCAGTTCGCGGGCGATGCGCTTGCGCTCGGCCTCCTGCACCCGATCCTGCATCGCCACCAGGCGGCGCAGATCGGCGTGCGAGGTTGCCAGCTCGTCGTGCATGCGCTTGAGCTGGGTGACGTCGCGCGCGGTCACCACCACGCCGACGATGCGGCCGTCGGCGCTGCGCACCGGCGCGAAGTTGTGGCTGCCGATCCAGCTCTCGCCGGTGGCCTTGCGCTCCAGATGGAACTCGACCGCGCTGCCGGATTCGCCGCGCAACCCCCGCTGCACCAGCCGTTGGTCGAAGGGCACCGGGTTGCCGTCGGCTTCGCGCACGTGGAGCAGTTCGTCGAACTCGGTCATCGTGCGCGGACAGCTCGCCCTGTCGGCCAGGCGCAGGAACCCGGCACAGGCGTCGTTCAGCTCGACGATCTGCCCGCGTGCGTCGAAGACGAAAACCGCATCGGACATGCTGGCCAGCGCGGCGCGCAGCATGTTGCGGCTCGCGGTGGCCTCGGCCTGCGCCTTGCGCTGCTCGGTGACGTCGCGCACCATCACCGTGAACAGTCCGCGCCCGTCGACGGTCGCGTGCGAGACCGACGCCTCGACCGCGAACTCGCTGCCGTCGGCGCGCAGCGCCTTGACCTCGACGGCGCTGCCCACCGGGCGGGCGGTCGCCCCGTCGGTGCCGACGCCATTCGGCGGCTGGCCGTGCTGCCCATCGAAGCGCTCCGGGATCAGCATCTGCAGCGGCCGGCCGAGCAGCTCGGGCACCGAGTAGCCGAAGATGCGCGCGGCGGCGGGGTTGGCGAGCACGATCGTCTGCGAATCGTCGACGGTGACGATGCCGTCGCTGGCGCCTTCGACGATGCCGCGCAGCTGGCGGTCGCGCACCTCGAGGTCGACCGCGGCACGCTCGGCGCGGCCGCGCATCGACTGCTCCGACAACGCGCGCTCGTCGAGCAGCTTGCGCACCTCGCCGAATTCGACGATCCGCGCCGCCGTCTCGGGCGCGGGCGCCGGCGCGGTGACCGCGCCCATCGCCGACTGCAGGCGACGGCTGCCGCCGGCGGCGATCGCCCACGAGAGCGCCGCGGCCGCGAGCGCGGCCAGCGCGATCCAGCCCGAGGCCTGCCAGGCGGCGCGCCGGTGCTCCGACAACGGGCGCTCGAGCAACACCGTCCACTGCGCAAGGTTGGCGCGCGCGCCGACGCGCGCCACGTCGTCGCCCGCGTGGCGCGCGCCGATGCGCGCGACCTCGGCACCACGGTTGTCGTGCACGATCAGCGACCAATCGCGCGGGATCACCACGCTGCGCAGCGCAGCGACCACCGGCTCGATCGGCATCGTCGTACGCACGACCCGGTTGGCGAGCCCGTCGGCGCCCACCGGGACGGCGATCGCCAGCGACGGCGATGGCGACTCCGGCGTCGCCGCAACGAGCGCGACGGCCGGCCGCTTCGACTCGGCAGCGGTGCGCACCACATCGGCCGTCGCATCGCGCCGCGCGCGCAACGCCGGCGCGTCGGCATCGACCAGCGCCAGCTCGCCGCCGAACGCCGAGCGGAAGTTCCGCGCCCGCCTGGCGAACCGTGGCTCGTCGTCGACCACGTCGGGAAACGCGATCAGTTGCATCGCGCCGATGTGACCCGCCAGTTCGCGCTCGAGCGCATCGGCCGCGCTGCGCGCCGACAGCCACGCGTTGCGCTCGGCCGCCACCTGTTCCTTGCGCACGTTCTCCACGGCCACCGCGAGCGCCAGCAGCAGCAGCGGCAGCGCGCACAGCCAGACCAGGCCGACGATGAAGGTCTTCAGCCTCAACCGATGCCCTCCTGGCCCGAGGAGCGGCCGTCAGCCGCAGCACTGCGCCGATGGGCTCGTCGCTTTGCGCCGATCGTCGATCGCGACATCGTCGGCAGCCTCCGGTCGATCGCCCACGGCGCATTGTGGCCAGTGCGCTGCGCGCCCGCCTTGCGATCGCTCAAGCCGATCAGGCCGCTGCCGCGCCGTCGGCATGGTCGACGAACCAGCGTGCGGCCATCTGGGTCATCGCGTCGAGCGCCCCGGGTTCCTCGAAACGGCGGCCAGCACCGGGCACCAGCTCCAGGCGCTTCTCGCCCTGAAGCTGGCGCAGCAGCTCACGATTGCGCGGCAGCAGCTCGTCGTCGCGCCCACCCACGATCAGCAGCGTCGGCGCGCGCACGCGCAGCGCCCGCACGGCGGCAGGCTCGACGTCGGCCGCGCCGATCACGATGGCGTTGGCGCACGCCGGCCGCAGCGCCACCGCCCGCAGCACCGCATGCGCGTCGGAGCCGCCCGTCAGCAGCCCCATGCGCTCCCAGCGCTCGTGCCGCTGCAGCCACTCCAGGGCCTCGGGCAGCCGATCGGGCGCGGCGTGCCGGCGATCGGGTGCATCGGCCCGCTGCACGAAACGCAGCGTCGCCAGGCCATGCCGATGCAACACCCCCAGGACGAACCGCTGCGATGCCCGCGCATCGGCCACGCCGTCACCCGGAGCGATGACCACCACCCCCTTGGCCGCAGCAGGGATCGCCAGCTCGACCGCGATGCGATCGCCGCCGATCTGCAGGTGGGACAACTGGGTTGCGGTGAGATTCATGCGAAACGCCGGAACGGGCAGCTCGGGGATCTGTCGAGACCCTACAAGCACGATCGCGCAGCGCGTTGACCCGGCTCATGGCGCGCGCCGCCAGCGCACGCCGGGGCGGCCGCAACCGTCGCCTCTCAGGCAACCCTGGCCCAGTGCGGCGGCCCTGCGGCGGCGGTTTCGTCGCCGAAGGCCCGCGTGCTGCGCGCGAGCTGCTTGAGCGCGTCGAAGTCGACGATCTCGACCTCGCGCTGCGTCACCCGCACGCAGCCGCGTCGCACCAGCACGCCGAACGAGCGGCTGATCGTCTCGTGCGCCAGCCCGAGATACTTGGCGATGTCGCGCCGCGTCATGCGCAGCAGGATGCGCCGGGGAGACAGGCCGCGCTCGGCCATGCGCATCGATAGCTGCAGCACGAAGCGCGCCAGTCGCGTGTCGGCCGACAGCGCCGCCATCACTTCGGCCAGCTCGCCCACGCGCACCAGTTGGTGCGCGACCCGCGTGTGCAGCGCCGAGTCGAGCGCCGGCACGCGGCGCCGCAACTCGGCCAGCTCGCGCAGCGGCAGCACCACCGCGCGGCTGTCTTCCAGCGCCACCGCCGAGAAGGCGTAGCAGCCAGTGCCCAGCGCCTCGAGGCCGATGACGTCGCGCTTCCAGGCAAAGCCGACCACGTTCTCGTAGCCGTCTTCCGACGACCTGAAGCACTTCAGGCTGCCTGCCTGCACGACGTAGACGAACGCCGCGCGGCCGCCTTCGTGGGTCAGCGTCGTGCCGCGCGGCAACCGGTGCACCGACAGCGCGTCGGGCATCGACAGCGACACCGCATCGGGCTAGCCGCCCAGCAGTTCGACCAGCGAGGCCAGTGTCATCCTCGCGGCCGGCTGCAAGCCCGTGCCCTGCTCGCGCAACGCAACGACCTGCTGCGCCGCAGGCCAGTGTGCCGCACGGAGCACGACCGATTCGACGACGCTGCTCATGGATTGCTCCCACACCAGCCGTGATGGCGAAGAGCATTGCGCTGCGTCGGCCGCAGCGCAATCGGCGACCCGGACGACGCGGGGTCGGAGCTTGCCGCGACACGCACTCGGAATAATCCGAACGCCCGGCGGCTCGCGCGGACGCGGCCGGGCTCCTCGAGCCGGAGCCATTGAGCGCGGGCGCGCCGGCGCTCAGAATGCTGCATGGAGGCGCCGCGCCGCACGATCCTGATCGTCGACGACCACACGGTCGTGCGCGAAGGCCTCGTGCGCGTGCTCGGCGGCGCCGGCTGGAGCGTCGGCGAGGCCTCGAGCGGCATGCAGGCGATCGAGTGGCTGCGCCGCCATCCGGTCGACGTGCTGATCGCCGACCTGTCGATGCCCGGCATCTCGGGGCTCGAGCTGATCCGGCGCGTGCGCGCGGAGTTTCCGCAGGTGCGGGTGCTGGTGCTTTCGATGCACGCCGAGGAGCAGTACGCCTTGCGCGCCTTCCAGGCTGGCGCACTCGGCTATGTCACCAAGGACCGTGCCGCCTCCGAGCTGGTGCAGGCGGTCGACCGCGTCGCCGAAGGCGGGGTCTACGTCACCCCCAGCCTGGCCGAGTACGTCGTGCAGCAGTTCAGAGGCTCGCGGCCCGCACCGCGACACGACCAGTTGTCGGACCGCGAGCTCGACGTGCTGCGCCGGCTGGTCGCCGGCCACCGCGTGTCCGACATCGCCGAAGCGCTGCACTTGTCGATCAAGACCGTCAGCAGCCACAAGCGTCGGATCCAGGACAAGCTCGGGCTCGGCTCGACCGCGGCGTTGATCCGCTACGGAATCGAGCAGGGGTTGCTGGAAACGCCGGGGCCGTAGCGCGCCGACCTTGCCGCCGGCGTTGAGTGGGGTCAATCGCAGCGCGGCAATCGCTGCAGAGAATGAACGCGAACAAGCCGCGGCCGAAAGGAGACATCATGAACCGACGCAGCAACCCGCCCAGTCAGCCGGCGACCGTGGAGGCCGAAGACCTCGACTTCGGGGCCGTGCTGGCGCGCCAGCAGCGCGCCGCCTTCGAGAGTGCCGGCGAGATGACCGAGCAGGGGCTGCGTTTCCTCAGCGACTGCATCAGCGCGACGGCCGACTACCTCGGCTCGCTGCGCCGCTGCGAGACGGCGCCCGATGCGATGTCGTTGAGCACGCAGTACATGTCCGACGCGATCAACGGCTTCGTGCAGCGCGCGCAAGAGGCGGCCGAGCGCTTCGCGCCGCCGACCGGGCGCGCCTCCTGAGAGTCCGCGCTCAGCGCCGCATCACGTATTGCCCGGGCGCGGCACCGAGCTTCGGGGCCGGCGACGGCGGCGCCACCAGCGCACCGCTGCGCTCGCGCAGCCAGTGCTGCCAGGCGGGCCACCATGAGCCATCGGTGGACGGCGCGGCCGCCAGCCATTGCTCGGCCGTCGACCCCGGCGTATCGGGCGGCCGCCTCAGCATGCGGTAGCTGCGGCCGCTGTGCCCCGGCGGGCTGACCACGCCCACGTTGTGCCCGCCGCTGGCCAGCACGAAAGTGAGCTCGGCGTTGCACAGCTGGTGCAGCCTGAACACCGAGCGCCACGGCGCGACGTGGTCGCGCTCGGTGCCCACCACGAACAGCGGCAGCCGCAGCGCGGCCAGCGCGATCGGCCGGCCGTCGACGAGGTAGCGGCCCTCGGCGAGGTCGTTGTGCAGGAACATCCGGCGCAGGTACTGCGAGTGCATGCGCGCTGGCATGCGGGTGGCATCGGCGTTCCAGGCCATCAGCGCGTCGATCTGCCGGCGCTGGCCGAGCAGGTACTCGTTGACCATGCGCGACCACAGCAGATCGTACGAACGCATCATCTGGAAGGTGGCCACCATCTGGCGCGCCGTGAGGTAGCCCGTGCGGGCCATCTGCGCCTCGAGCAGGCCGACCTGCGCCTCGTCGATGAACAGCGACAGCTCGCCGGGCTCGGTGAAGTCGGTCTGCGCCGCGAACAGCGTCATGCTCGCCAGCCGGGCATCGGCGTCGCGCGCCATCGCCGCCGCCGCGATGGCCAGCAGCGTGCCGCCGAGGCAGTAGCCCGCCGCGTGCACGCGCGCGCCGGGCGCGATCGCGCCGATCGCGTCGAGCGCGGCCATCGGGCCGAGCTGCAGGTAGTCGTCGAGCCCGAGGTCACGGTCGGACTCCAGCGGATTGAGCCACGACAGGCAGAACACGGTGTGCCCGCGATCGACCAGGTACTCGACCAGCGACGCGCCGGGCTGCAGATCGAGGATGTAGTACTTCATGATCCAGGCCGGCACGATCAGCACCGGCTCGGCATGCACGCGCTTCGTGCGCGGCGCGTACTGGATCAGCTCGGCGAGCCGGTTGCGCATCACCACCGTCCCCGCGGTGGTGGCCAGGTTGCGGCCGACCGCGAAGCGCTCGGTGCCGGCCGGCGGCGCGCCGGCGAGCTCGCGCTGAAGGTCTTCGAGCGCATAGGCCGCACCGCGCAGCAGGTTCATGCCGTTTTCTTCGGTCGTGCGCTCGATCACCACTGGGTTGGTGAGCAGGTGGTTGCCCGGCGACAGCATGTCGAGCCACTGGCGCGCCGAGAACGCCACCTTCTGCAGATGGTGCGGCTCCACCGCCCAGACGTCGCGCGTGGCCGCGGCCCACCACGACTCGCCGCTGAGGAACGCCTGGTGCCACAGGTTGAAGGGCCAGCCCTGCCACTGCGGCGCGGCGAACCGCCGGTCGTGCGGCGCGGGCTCGACGCAGCGCGGCTGGGCTGCGCCGGATGCGGCGCAGCGCAGCGCGTAGCCGCCGAGTTGCTGCCATTGCTGCCACGCCAGGCGTGCCAGATCCAGCCGCTTGCCGGGGGAGGCCGCGAGATGCATGGACCAATCGGTGAAGGCCAGGATCGACGACGCGAGCGAGGTCGAACCGAGCAGGCGGGCCTGTGCCGCATGCGCGAGCGGGTCGAGCAGCGCCGCGGCGCTCGTCGCCTGCGGCCGGGCCGGCGCCACCTGCGGCTGGCCCGACGCCGCGGGCGCAACGGTCACCGGCACGCGCCGCGCCGGCCGCGCGCGGCGCGACGCCCGGACTGGCGGCCGCGCGGCGCGGCGACGTTCGTCGAGATCGACGACGGTGGCGGTGGTGGAGCTTGCTGCGTTCATGCGTGCGCACCGAGTGGGCGGGGCATCGGTATCGATACTAGCTTCGAAGCAACACGCGCAGGGTGTGCTTGCGCAATGCCAACGCAGGGGTCATGCCGCGTGGCCAGGCGGCGCCGGCCGTCTGCCTCGACAATCGAAAGCACAGGCGCGCGCAATAGGCGAGACGGCTTGGCTTCTCACGAAGCCAAGCCGTCGATTCTCTGGCGGAGTGGACGGGACTCGAACCCGCGACCCCCGGCGTGACAGGCCGGTATTCTAACCGACTGAACTACCACTCCCCTGCTTGCTCAGCGAGCCGCGCAGTATAGCAAAGGGGCACGCACTCACTCGCCATCGACGGCGTCGACGGCACTGCGCTTGGCGCCGCGCGTCACCTTCGCGACGCCGTTCGATCGGCCAGCCGGCGGCGGTTCATCGCAACCTCGCCCGGATGATGAACGGGTCGGACTCGCGCCCCTCGTACAGCGCGTCGACCAGCGCCGCGCGCTGCTGCAACACGGCGCGCTGGTTGATCGAGTTCTTGTCGGTGAGCTCGCCGCGGTCGATCGACGGCGGCTCGGCGAGCAGGTGGATGCGCTCCAGCCGGGTCGCACTGCCGGTGGCCTGGGCGGCCAGGCGCTCGAGCATGGCCTGGAAGTGCGCGCGCACGGCCGGGTGGTGCAGCACCTCGGGCACCGGCGTGTCGTTGCCGCAGCCGGCGATGGCTCGGCAGGAGTCGAGCCGCGGGAAGATCAGCGCACCGACGGTGTCGCGGTTGAGCCCGGTGATCACCGCGTCCTGCACGCACGGGTCGCCTGCCTCGATGATGCGCGCGCGCAGCGGCCCCACGCTGACGAAGGTGCCGGTGGACAGTTTGAAGTCCTCGGCGGTGCGGCCGTCGAAAAGCAGGCCGCGCTGCGGGTCGGCGGCGTCGATCCAGCGCACCGCGTCGCCGGTGCGGTAGAAGCCCTCGTCGTCGAACGCCTCGCGCGTGGCCTCGGGTGCGCGCCAGTAGCCGGGCATCACGTTGGGGCCGCGAAAGCGGATCTCGGTCTTGTCGCCCTCGCGCACCAGCTTGACCTCGACGCCGGGCACCGGCAGCCCGATGTGGCCCGAGCGGTTGTCGGTGCCAACCGCGAAGGTGCACGACGGCGCGGTTTCGGTCATGCCCAGGCCGGTGATGATGCGCAGGCGCTCGCCGATGGCGGCCGCGCCGTGCGCGTCGAGCTGATCCCACACCGCCTGGCTGAGCGCGGCGCCGGCGAACATGAATGCCTGGCAGCGCGCGAACAGCGTGCGCCGCAGTTGCGCGTCGCTGTCCATCGCGCGCGCGATCTCCTCGAAGCCCTTGGGCACGTTGAAGTACACGGTGGGCGAGATCTCGCGCAGGTTGCGCAGCGTCTCGCCGATGCCCGCCGGCGTCGGCTTGCCGTCGTCGATGTACAGCGTGCCGCCGTTGGCCAGCGCGATGCCCACGTTGTGGTTGCCGCCGAAGGTGTGGTTCCACGGCAGCCAGTCGACCAGCACCGGCGGCGCTTCCGACAAGAAGCGCATGCACTGGCGCAGCATCTGCTGGTTGGCGCACCACATGCGGTGCGTGTTGATCACGCCCTTGGGCGCCTTGGTCGAGCCCGACGTGAACAGGAACTTGGCGATCGTGTCGGGGCCCACCCGGGCGTGCGCGGCGGCAACCGAGGCGCCGGGCACCGCGCGCAGCAACTCGGCATAGCGACGCACCGGCCGCTCGGCGAGCTCGCCGGCGGCCAGCACCACCGGCGTGTCGGCCGGCACCGCGGCGGCGATCGCCTTGTCGTAGGCCGGGTCGCCGGCGAACACCAGGCCCGGCGTGACCGTGCCGAGGATGTGCCTGAGCTTGGCGTGGTCGTTCGACAGCAGCGAGTACGCCGGCGACACCGGGACGAACGGCACGCCGACCCACAGCGCGCCCATCGCCAGCGTGAGGTGCTCGAGGCTGTTCTCCGACAGGATCGCCAGCGGCCGCTCGGGCGAGAGCCCGGCATCGAGCAGCGCCTGGCCGACCGCGTGCGCGTGCTGCAGCATCTGCGCATAGGTGATCGGCTGCCAGCGGCCGGTGCCGTCGCGCCGCGCGACGAAGGCGCGGTCGGGCGCCTCGCGCGCCCAGCGCTCGAGATGGTCGGTCAGCCGCGGCGGGTAGGCGCCCAACGGCTCGGTCGAGCGCAGCACCGTGCTGCCGTCGGCGCGCTGCTCGATCGCCGCCTGCAGGCAGCCGCCCACCGATGCGTCGCGTGCCGGCACGGCAGCCATCGGCATCTCAGCGCTTGCCGACCTTGGCCGCGCGCTTGTCGAGAAAGGCGCGCAGCCGCTGCTTGGCCTCGGGGGTGCCTTCGGCCACCGCCGCCATCAGCGACTCGGTGAGCAGTCCCTCGGTCATCGACTGGTCGGCGATGCGTGGCAGCGCGTGCATCACCGCGAAGTTGGACACCGGCGCGTTGCTCGCCGCGCGTTCGGCCAGCTCGATGCCGCGGGCCAGGCCTTCGCCCGCGGGCACCACGTACTGCGACAGGCCGGCGGCCAGGCCTTCGGCGGCGTCGTAGACGCGGCCGGTCATCATCAGGTCGGTGACGCGCGCCACGCCGATCAGCCGCGTGATTCGCACCGAGCCGCCGCCGCCGAGAAAGAGGCCGCGCTGGCCTTCGGGCAGGCCGAAGTAGGTGGAGGCTTCGGCGACGCGGATGTGGCACGACGAGGCGAGCTCGAGCCCGCCGCCGACCACCGCACCGTGCAGCACCGCCACCACCGGCACGCGGCCGAACTGGATGGCGTCGAACGCCGCGTGCCACATGCGCGAGTGCAGCACGCCCGCCGCGGTGTCGGCCTCCACCAGCTCCGACAGATCGAGCCCGGCGCAGAAGTGCTCGCCCTCGCCGCTGAGCACGACGGCGCGCGTGGTCTCGGGCAGGTTGACGAAGCAGGTGTGGAGTTGCTGGATCAGCGCATCGCTGAGCGCGTTGCGCTTGGCCGGGCGGTGCAGCCGCACGTGCGTGACGGCACCGCGGTGCGACGCGCGCAGCAGATCGAGCTGCGCCAGCACGCCGCCGGCCGGGGTGAACGAAGGCATCTGCCGTTTCCTCGGGAAAAGCCCGTGAGATAGTTCGGTAGCTTAACAAGCCGAACCCTAGAGAGTGCCGCCATGGACACCGCCTCGCTGGTCGCGATCGACACCCACACGCACGCCGAGGTGTCGTGCTGGAACCCGTTCGACCACTACGGCGAAGAGTACGACCGTGCCGCCGACAAGTACTTCGGCTCGAGCCGGCGGCCGACGATCGACGAGACGGTGGCCTACTACCGCGAGAAGCGGATCGGCTTCGTGATGTTCACGGTCGACTCCGAGTCGCAGCTCGGGCGGCGCCGCGTGCCCAACGAGGAGATCGCCGAGGCGGCGCAGAAGAACGCCGACATCATGATCGCGTTCGGCTCGATCGACCCGCACAAGGGCAAGCTCGGCGCGCGCGAGGCGCGCAGGCTGATCGAAGAGCACGGCGTCAGGGGCTTCAAGTTCCACCCCACCGTGCAGGGCTTCCTGCCGGCCGACAAGATGGCGTGGCCGATCTACGAGGTGATCGCCGAACACAAGCTGCCGGCGGTGTTCCACAGTGGCCACTCGGGCATCGGCAGCGGCATGCGCTGCGGCGGCGGCCTGCGGTTGCAGAACTCCAACCCGATGCTGCTCGAGGACGTGGCGATGGCCTTCCCCGACATGCAGATCATCGTCGCGCACCCGAGCTGGCCGTGGCAGGACGAGGCGCTCAGCCTGGCGCTGCACAAGCCCAACATCTGGATCGATCTGTCTGGCTGGAGCCCGAAGTACTTCGCGCCGCAACTGGTGCAGTACGCCAACACGCTGCTGAAGGACCGCATCCTGTTCGGCAGCGACTTCCCGCTGATCACGCCCGAGCGCTGGCTGGCCGACTTCGAGGACGCCGGCTTCAAGGACAAGGTGAAGCCGCTGATCCTGAAGGAGAACGCCAAGCGGCTGCTCGGGCTGCAGTAGGAGCGATAGGCCGCAGGCCCGAGACCGCCGGCCCGAGATTCGCAGGGCCGAATCACCGCCACCGGTAATCGATCGAAATCCGGGCGATCAGTTCACTCTGGTCGACCAGCGGCAGCGCCACCGCACGGCCGCGCCATGACGATCACCGCCTTGCGCGGAGCTGCGATGGCGGGCCGCCGCCCGCGCCTCAGCGAGCGTCGGCGGCGACGATCGGCAGCACCTTGCCCTCGGAAGTCGCCGGCGGCGCGATCTTCAGCATGCTGGCCAGCGTCGGCGCGACGCCCGAGGTCTCGACGCGCTCGCTCACCATGCCCGGCTTCACCCAGTGCGGGCCGTAGAACAGGATCGGCACGTTGGTGTCGTACGGGTGCGGTGAGCCGTGGGTGGTGGTCGAACTGCTGGAGGTGAACATCCAGTACGGCTTCAGCGCCACCTGCAGATCGCCCGAGCGCTGCGCGTTCCACGACTTGCGCATCTGGTCGAACAGCGGCGCGCCGGCGCGCGTGTTGCCCGCCAGTTCGTCGCGCGTGTAGACCATCGCGATGCCCTCCTCCTTCAGCAGCAGCGCGCGAGCCTCCTCCTGCACGGCCAGCCGGTCGACCTTGCGCTCGTCGATCAGCCTGTGGTCGAGCACGAGCGCCGACGCCGAGAAGAACTTGGCCCAGGTACCGGCGCCGAACTTCTGCGCCAGAGCGGCGTTGACGCGCGCCAGCGTCTGGCTGGCGCTCTGCCGGCCAGCGTTGCGCCCCGCCGCGAGGCTGGTTTCGGGCGCTGGCATGAAGCCGTGGTCGGCGGTGAGCACCGCGACGTAGTTGTCCTTGCCGACCATGGCATCGAGGTCCTCGAAGAACGCCTGGAACAGCCGGTCGAGGTGCAGCAGGTGGTCGTGCGACAGGCGCGATTCGGCGCTGAACGCGTGGTTCACGTAGTCGTGGCCCGACAGGCTCACGGTGAGGATGTCGGGCGCATCGTCCTGACCCAGCGCCTCGCCCTTGATGGCGGCGCGCGCGAACTGCAGCGCCATCTCGTCGACGAACGGGCTGCGCAGCAGCGCGCCGTAGTAGGCGCCGTCGGGCTTGTCCTGCGCGGCGCCCATCGTCATCGGCAGCCTGGCGCCCTTGATCAGGAACCACGGCTGCTCGTCGGGCAGCGACTGCGCGTAGGCCGCGTCGGCCAGCACCGGCTGCCACGACTGCTTGAAGTAGCGGTCGGCCGGCCTGGCGGCGTTAAACGCGTCGACCCACGCGGGGTGCTCCTTCATGTAGAAGGTGCTCGACGCGAACTGCCCCGACTTCGACATGTACATGTAGGCCGTGCAGGTCTTGCCGGCAGGCAGGATCGCACCGCGGTCCTTGCCCGAGATGCCGATCACCTTCGAGCGCGGGTTGCTGCGCTTGAGCACGTCGCCGACGGTTTCGACCAGCAGGTTGTTCGGGCTGGTGCCGTCGAGCTTGCCCGTGGGGTTGCCGATGTAGTGGTAGCGCGCGTCGCCGGTGCAGTACTGCACCTCGCCGGTCTCGAGGTTGCGCCAGTCGTTGCCGATGATGCCGTGCCGGTAGGCATAGGTGCCGGTGAGCATGCTGGCGTGCCCGGCGGCGGTGACGGTGTACGCGTAGCCGTAGTGCGCATTCGCGAACCACGCGCCGCGATCGAGGAAGCGCGCCAGGCCGTCGGGCGCGAGCTGCTGCCGATAGTCGACCACCTGGCGCTGCGGCAGGCCGTCGACCGCCATGAACACCACCAGCTTGGGCGGCGCGCTCTGGCCGATGGGCGCGTGGCCGCAGGCGGCGAGCGCGCCTGCGAGCAGCAGCGCAGAAAGGAAGCGGAACCGGTGCATCGATCTCATCGGATCAGCTTAGCGCCGCCGCCTCGGCCCGCTGCGTAGTGGGAACCCTGGTCGGCGGGGCGCCCCCGCGGCCTGTCAGGCAGGCGCTGGTTCGGCGCCGACGCGCTGCGCCTGGTCGTCCCACGTCAGCCGATGCGGATCGAAGTCGGGCTGCAGCATCGGCTTGACCACTTCGAAGTACGGCGACACGTCGAAGTCGCGCGGCGCGAACAGGCTGTGATCGCGGATGTGCAGCAGCTCGCTGTGGCAGCGCCGCCCGGCCGCGTCGATCGCATCGCGGTACGTCACCTCGGGCAGGATGGGGTAGCGCACCTCCTGGAATGCCTGCGCGATCAGCGTCGAGCAGATCGCGCGCGTCGGGTCGCCGCTGCCGAAGGCGATCAGGCGGCGCCGCAGATGAAACGGCACCGGCGGCACCGGCAGCAGGTAGCGACCCAGGTCGAACAGGTTCTTCAGGTCGTAGCGGTGCCCGATCTGGCCGATCGCGAAATCGACCACGCGGTCGATCTCGGCCACAGCCAAGCCATGCGGGCGGCAGATGCGGGTGTGCATGTGGCTGTAGGCTCGCAGCGGCACCGCGCGCACGCCGGCGCGCAGGTCGGCCTCGATCAGCATCGGCGTATCGGGCCCGCTGCCGCCGATGCGTCGCGCCGAGCCAACGAACAGCGTGGCGTGCGACCAGCTCGACTGCGTCAGGAACTTGATCGGCATGCTGATGCGCGACTCGCCTTCGACCAGCAGCACGTCGCCCGGGCGCAGCGTGGCCGCCAGCAGATCGGGCGGCACGATCGCCACCATCGCGCCGTGCGGCCTGGACGCGCTCAGGTAAGCCGCGATGCGGTCGCCGAGGGTTTCGAGCAGCCGGTTCACAGCAGTCCGACCTCCTGCGCCCGCACGGGGCGCGCCTCAGCCGACTTCGACGATGAGATCGGGGTCGAAGGCGGCGTTCTCGTTGACGCCGTTGCGAGCATAGCCGCGCGCATTGCAGACGACGCGGGTGCCGTTGACCTGGTGATCGAAGCTGTCGTGGGTGTGCCCGTGGATCCACAGCGATACGCGATCGGCCCCGAGCAGATGCGCCGCGTCGGAGACGAAGCAGGCATTGAGCAGCGAATCGGCGAAGCGCGGGTGGATGCTGTGACGCGACGGCGCGTGGTGCGTGATCACCACCGTCGGCCCCGCATGAGGTTGGCTCAACCGGCCGTCGAGCCAGGCGGCATGGGCGCGGAAGAGACTGGCCGAGTCGTCCGGCGTGAAGATCGCGTCGGACGACTCGTGCGCACGGATGCGGCTGAAGTCTCGCATGAAGCGCTTGGCCTCGGCCTTCGCCGCCCCGCGCCGCTGCGGGTCGGCGAACAGCTCGAAGTCACTCCACAAGGTGCTGCCGAGAAAGCGCACGCCGTCGATGACCAGCTCGCGGTCGTCGAGCACCTCGATCTGCGTGCCCTCGCTGAGGCGCCGCAGCTCGTCGCGCCGGCCGTCGATGCTGCCGCCGTAGAACTCGTGGTTGCCCGGCACATACAGCACCGGCTTGTCGAACCTCAGGGCCCAGGCGATCGCCTCGCGCGGACGCGAGACGTCGCCCGCCAGCACGACGAGGTCGGCATCGTTGACCGGCCGCTCCATCGCACCGAAGCCCAGGTGCAGATCGGACAGGATGTTCAGCTTCACGACGATCGTCTGCGGCCGCTTTGCCGTGGCACGGGCGCGCCTCCTACGGACACCGCAGCAGCGCCATTCTGCAGTCCGCGCACAGGTCGCGACGCGACAGGGGATTCGCCGGCGGCGCAGGCGCCACTGCGGCTACGCGCATCGTCAGGGCGTACCGCTGTTGTCGCCCGGCAGCGATTCCCCAGCCTGCTGCTCGGGCTCGGAGCCGGCGGCGTCGAGCCCCCACGACATCCAGTCGTCGCCGAACAGCTCCGACGGATGCGGCGTGGCGACGCTGCCGTTGCCGCACATCATCGCGTCGACCGGGCAGTAGCGGTCGCACCCCCAGCAGATGCGCTCGGGGTGCGCGGGGCGGGTCGGAAACTTCTTGACCATGGCATGGTGCGGCCACAGCCATGCTACCGCTGCGTCGGGCCGGCGGCGAGCCGGCCCCCGGCTCGTGATCGCACCGCCGCCGCGGTGCACCAACGACAACGGCACCCGAGAAGGTGCCGTTGCGCGCCACCGCAGTGGCGACCCCTAAGCGAGTCGACTTAACCCCCGTCCGTTGGGTGTCGGCGCCACTGGCGATCGTTGCGCGGCGGCGATGGACTTAGGAGCGCGATAGAGCCTGGGGCGGGCATTGTGAATCAATCACTTGCGACGCCTGCCTCCCGCCTTCCCAGGCACACCGCGGCACAAATCCGTCACCCCCCGCATTCTGTCTCGGCACGTTTGCGTCACAGCGGTCAACTTCCGACAGCTTCGAGCACACTTCTCTCTGGCCAGCGCTATACGGGCACTCTACTCGAACAGGTCGGCGTGGGTTCCTGCGCGCACGAAGACGACCTACTCGGCGTCGCCAGCGCCGCTCAGGCGATAGATCAGCAGGAAGTCGCCACCGATGTGGCACTCCCGATGGTCGGCCCATTCACCGACCAGCGGGTGATCGAGCCACTCCGGGCCGAGGGGCTCGTCGCGCGCCACCAGCAGGAGCATCGCCTCCTTCAGCCGCTTCATGTCGTAGCGGCCTGAGTGCGAAAGCCGTGTCCAGTCCTTGACGAAGGGCTTGGTGCGATCGGACGCCCTCGGCAGGACTGCGCGCCTAACGCTTGGCGCCTTTTTCGAGGTCATGGATCAGTGCACCCGCCGAGGCGAAGCGGGCCTTGGCGATGGTCCGTGCCTCGCGCATCGCGGCCCGCGTGCTGGCGTTCGGCGCCTGCACCGGAAACGGCAGCTGCTGGTCGGCCACCACGCGCGTGAGGAAGACACGCACCGCGTCGGACACGGTGAGACCCATCGATGCCAGCGTCTCCGTTGCCTGGTTCTTGATGTGTTCGTCCACCCTGACGTGGACCATCGTGGTTGCGGCCATCTCGCGCTCCTTGGTCGGGAATGCGATACATTGTATCTCAAGCAAGGCCGCTGCGGTTATGGTCGCCGCCACCCGGACGTCCTTGAGTTGGGCGATGAGCCGCTGCTGCGCCACAACCCAGTGGACGTTCTGAAGTACTCGTGGCACCCGGCGAGAGCGAGGTCCGAGAGGAATCCTTGCGACAGGATCGCAGCCGAGTGGCGCGTGCTTACGACGCAGGCTGCCGATGGTAGCGTCGGTCGCGGAGAACGCACCGCAGCGGCCTTTGGCCAGTTTCTCATCCTGATTGACGCGCTGTTCTCATCTTGATTGACGGTGACAGGAACCCCGCCGCCTTCGAGTCCGCCGGCAAGCCTTCTAGCGCACACTCACCGGCGTGGCGTCCCGGGATCGTGGCGACCCAACCTCACCTGGGGTCAGCGCCTGCGCACGGCGGATTCGGTCTTCCTGGTCCACCGGCCGTAACGCCGCCCCGCGCCGCAACCGTTGAGTATGGGCCCAGTTCGAAAAGGTTTCCTACGTCGCCTGGCTTCGGCGTGAAGCTCGGCCCCGCATTCTCGCCGCACCAGCGTCTCGGCGACAACGCGCGAATGAAACCGGGCGAACTCCCCTCGCTGAATCCCTTCTTCGATGAGTTTCTCCAAGCCGGCGATCCGCTCCCGCTGATGGCGGTCGAATAGGAGTCGCCCGGCAGGTAGGGTGTCCATGTCGCGGTAGAAAGCATCCGTCGTGCGGTGCACCATCGGAATGCCGGAGCCTAGATAGACCGCGAATTTCGCCGCTGACGTGCTCTCGCGCGCCGCCGCAGCCCAGCCTTCCGCACGAACCGCCCGGAACATCTCGCTCGCGACCTTGAGAAATAGCCCCTCCTTACTCGGCGCAATCGTATAGAGCCTGCGCCGCGAGCAGCGCAGGCGCGCCGCAATCTCGCCCACCGTGAGCCGCGAGATGCCCTCGCGCAGCATCAGGTTGGTGAGTTCCTGCATGAACTGTTCGTTGCTTGAGTTCGCGCGCGGCATAACACGTCGGCCTAGCGGTGCAATGGTACCAGCGCCTACAAGCCCGTTTCCAGGCGATCGTTCCGCGGCACGACAGATCGATCAAGACAGCGTACATCTCACAGACGTACCATGCTGATGATCCCGCCATCTACGGGTAGGACCGCACCGTTCACGTACTTCGACTCGTCGCTCGCGAGGTAAAGCGATGCGTAGGCAACGTCCTACGGCTCACCTTGCTTGCCGGTAGGCGACATGGCGTCGCGCTTCTTCCATATGGCTTCGATATCGCCGCCATAACGTGCCAGGTCGTTGTGTTCGATGATCGGCGCCCTGATCAGACCCGGGGGAATCACATTGCATCGAATGCCCCTGGCGGCATACTGAACTGCGATGTCGCGAGTCAACGCAACGACGGCGCCCTTGGAAGCAGCGTAGGCGACCTTCGGAAAGGGCGCCGCTCGCACAGCACCGATCGACGCGATATTGACGCTCGAACCGCGGCCTCGCCACTCCATATGCGGAAGAGCGTACTTGGCGGTGAGGAACATGCTCTTGACGTTGACGTTCATCATCCGATCCCAGGCTTCCTCTTCGAACTCGGCGGGTCCGCCGGAGGCCGTAATTCCGACGTTGTTGTGCAGTACGTCCAACTTGCCGAAGGAGTCAATGCAAGCGTCGATCATCAGGCGGCAGTCCGCGGAGCGGGCCACGTCGACCTCGAGCGCTACGCACCGACCGCCTTCAGCCTCGATGATCCTGCGCGTATCTTCGGCAGCGGCAAGGTCGATGTCGCCGGCCAAGACGCTGGCGCCGGCGCGCGCGTAAACGATGGCACTGGCCTTGCCATTGCCTATCCCATTGCCGATCGTGCCTGCCCCGGTCACGATCGCGACCTTGCCTTCCAGGCGTCTGTCCTTCATATTTGTGCCATGAGGGCCGGACGTAGCCGATGCTGCTACCGAATGCGAGGTGCGGAGATGCGCGAAGTCGACTCCGGCAGCCCCGGCACGGGCATGCGCAGCCTGTACACATTTCCATTCATGGGCAGAGCGGGATCGAAATCACAGGGCATGATCGGGTTGATGAAGGCCGTAGACGCCGTGGTGATGTAAAGGTCTCTGTATCTCTTGCCCCCGAAGGTAAGGTTGGAGACCTGCAAATCGGGCACCTCGATTGTTTCCACGAGTTTGCCTACCTTGCCCTTGGCTCTGTAGCGAAGGATGACGCCGTCGTACCACACGGCCACGAGAACGTCACCGGCTGCATTGACCGTGAGGCCGTCGTAGATGCCGACCCTACACGAACATTGATCCTCCTCGCGAGCGGGTGGCTTCGCATCGCAGGATCGGCAAGGCAGTTCGGCGAAGGTGATCTCGTTCGAAAGCTCGCCTGTCGCGGGATTGATGTCGAAGCGGTAAATCTTGCGATCCACAGAAGCAGCGAAATAGAGCTTCGTCTGGTCGGGGCTCACGCCCAAACCGTTGGGCAGGCGCCGGTCGGTCGCGACACGCTTCACCGACCCGTCCGGCCCAATCCAATAGAGGTTTCCGGGGCCGAAGTTCACGCCATCGAAATTCACGCCGCCGAAGTAGATGCCCCCGTTCACGGCCACCTGCTCGTTGACCCAGATCGGCCCGCCGGTCACTGGATCGTTGGTCGCAAGCGGCCGAATGTCCGTTGCGCTGGCGACGTAGTACAAGCCCTTCTCGGTCCCTACGATGAGGGCGCCGTCGTCATTGATCGTCAAGCCAAAGGGCATGAGTCCCGTGAGAACGGGATAAGTCTTCCCCGTCTCTGGACAGTACTCATGGATCGTGGCCCTGTGGATATCAGCGAATAGAAGGCAGCGTGTGTTCTCGTTCCACACCGGATTCTCCGCGAGGGAGTAGGGGCCTTGAGAAACCAGCTCGATTTGCCTCTCTCGATCTGCCCAACTAGCCACCGGATAGAACGCAATCACCAAGAGCATTGCGGCAACAACGCCTTTGGCACGCCCTGCGAGATTCGCGATGCTCTTCATACCGTTCTCCTCTTTCTCAAAGTCGTCGACTCGACGCGACAGATTGCCGATCAATGGCCTCAAGCAGTGCGAGCCAGTATGGCGACATGCGCGCTCGCCTCTTCGATACCCCAAAGACCGCCGCTGTTCTCCTGGATGGCAAGGCGCGCACCTTCGACCTGTCGCGCCCCACTCTCTCCACGCAGTTGGGAAACGAGCTCGAAGACCTGGCCAAGACCGGTCGCGGCAATCGGGTGGCCTTTGGATTCCAGTCCGCCTGAGGGGTTGACCGGAATCCGCCCGCCGAGCGTCGTTGCGCCGGACTCAGCCAACCTGCCACCTGCTCCGATCTCGCAGAGGCCAAGGTGCTCGGTTTGCAGAACCTCGCCCATGGCCGAGGCATCGTGAACCTCGGCAAGGTCCATGTCGGTTGGTCCCAAGCCGGCACGTTCGTAGGCAATGTGCGCAGTCTCTCGGCATACATGTCGATGCGGCTCCGCAGAGGAACGCGCCGTCGCTGAGCGCATCACACTGGCGAGCACCCGCACCGAGCGCAGCCGATCGAAGCCGTATCGCCGGATGGCTTCGCCTCTGCACAGTATCGCGGCTGCCGCGCCATCGATCAGGCGCAATGCCATCGGCAGTGTCAACGGGTGTGCTGATCGAACGCCCGGCCAACACCTGCTCGACGGTACTTGCCCCTCCCGATAGTGCCCTCGAACTGTGCACTGCGTGTGCGTGGTTCTTCGCGGCAATCACCGCCAACCGCCGCCGCGTAAGGCCGTGACGGAGCATGTGCGCGCGTAGGACGCGTACCGTCCATGAAGACACTGTAGGGCGTGGGTGATCCGTCGATCGGCGGGCGGAAGTCCTTCCCAGCGCAAGCACCTGCTCGATGTTTTGCTCTGGTGTCTCGACATCCCAGCCGCCGCCGAAGAACTCGAATACGCGCGCCTTATCCTCTGAGATCATCTTCTCGGCGCCGACGGTAAGCACCACATCGGCCTCCTGCGCCTTGAGCAGATTCACGCCGAGGTGAAACGCCGTGCTGCCGGTGGCGCACGCGTTCTCGACGTTGTAGATCGGAATGCCCTGAAGGCCCATGGGAAGCAGCGCCACCTGCCCGCCGACGAAGTCTGCCCATGCAGAAAACCCTGTCCGGCGCTGCCGAAGAACGCGGCCTCGATGGCGTCCGGAGGACAGCCAGCGTCGGCGATCGCCTCCGAAACCGCGAGGGCGGCGAGCGCCTTGACGCTCTTGTCCGCGTGCCGCCCGAAGGGCGTCATGCCGACGCCGACAACGTAGATCGACTCGTCCCGACGGTTCATGATCGAATCACCCAACAGCACGGTCGCGGCCGGCCCAGTACGGCGCACGCAATGCGCGCTTGAGAACCTTGCCGACTGGGCTACGGGGCAATGAATCGGCGAAGTCGATCGCCTTCGGAGCCTTGACTCCGCCAATCTGCTCCTTGGCGAACAGGATCAGTTCCTCGGATGTCGCCGTGGCACCGGGTTTGAGCTCGACGGTCGCATGCACCGCCTCGCCCCACTTCTCGCTCGGCACCGCGAATACGGCACAGTCTCGTACGGCCGGATGCGCATTGAGCGCGCGCTCCACCTCCGCGCTGAACACGTTGAACCCGCCACTGACGATCATGTCCTTCTTCCGGTCGACGATGTAGAAGAACCCGTCTGCATCGCGGTAGCCCATGTCTCCGGTGTGCTGCCAGCCCGCCGCGTCTCGGATCTCTTCGGTTGCGGCCGCATTCTTGTAGTAGCCGAGCATGCGCAGGCCGCCCTTCATGCATAACTCGCCGGTCGTTCCAGGCGCGACCGTTCGTCCTGCGTCATCGAGCACGGCGACGCGCGACAGCAACGTGCTCTGGCCGCAGCTGCGCAGTCGATGCGCAAGCCGTGGATCGCGGGCCGCTTCGGCCGTTCGTGCCGGTGACAACCAGGTTAGGAATGCCGGCGATTCCGCCTGACCGTAGGCCTGGCACATGCAGGGACCGAATACCTCGACGGCCTCGCGCAACTTGTCCGGGCTTACAGGCGCCGCAGACACAACGAAGTACCGAAGCGACGACGTATCGCGATCCCGAAGCCCGGGCATCGCGAGCAACGAATACAGCGCCGTCGGCGGCAGATACATGTGCGTCACGCGATGTCTCTCGATCGCATCCAGAACCGCGCTCGGCGCTACACGGTCGAGCACGATGCTGGTGCCGCCAGCCATCCAGATGTGGGCGAGAGCCGGTGCCGCGCGTCATCGGCGCGCCATCAGGTGCACCGGGCGGGAATCGGACGGCGTCAGCTGCCAGCCGAGCGCGATCATGGTCGCCCAGCAGCCTTCCGATTGCACGACCGCTTTGGGCGTACCGGTCGTGCCGCCGGTCTGCATCATCACGGCCTCCCGATGCGGGTCCTCCGGAATATCGGGCACTGCCCCACCGCCTCGGTAGCACAAGGCGTTCGAGCGAAGGATCGCGCCGTCCTCGCGATCCAGGCACACCAGCCGCCGGATGCTTGGGACCTGGCGGCGAATCTCCACCCGCTGGAAAAGCTGCTGTGATAAAGGCCAGTCGACTTCCACGACATTCATGAACGCTACGTTGTCCGGCAGGACATTCCTCGCATTGATCGGAACCCATACGGCTCCGGCCCGAAAGGCAGCCAGGATCGGCAGGAACGCCCGCCAGTCGTTCGGGGAGTACACGGCGACGTGCGGCGGGGCTCCCCCTTCAGCAGCCATCGCTGCTGCAACGCCGCTCGAGGCATCGCGCAAGGCGCCGTAACTGGCAGAGCTGCCGTCGGGCATGATGAATGCGAGCGCCGAAGGATCGAGCTCGCAACCTCGGTCGAAGAAATCAATCACGCGCATTCGCAAGATCCGTGCGATGCCGAAGAACCCCGTCGCTCTGACGCCTAGCCGGCGTTCATGAGCGGCGGCTCTGAGCTACCGTCGCTTCGAACTTGGCCACCAGGTCCGCGCCAAGGGAGGCCTTCCACCGCGCAAACGGCGGGCGGGTGGCGCGAATCCATTCGTCCATTTCCTCCGGGGTGGGAACGTGCACTTGGACCCCGAGGCCACGCACGACCTCCACGTCGTTGCGATAGAGATCTCGGACGATCGCGATCTGCTCGCGCGCAGCGTCACGGGCTGCGCTGCGCACACCCTCCTGGTCCTGCGGCGTCCAGCTCTGCCACACGGGGTTGGCGATGGCGAAGAGAAGGATGTCGTTCGTGCAGTTCCACTTCGTCACGAACTTCTGGCCAAGCGTGTGTAGCTTGGCCCCGATGAACACCTCGATCGGGTTCTCCTGCCCGTCGACGGCGCCGGAGGCCAGAGCCGGGTAGGCGTCCGCCCATGGCATCGAGGCGGGGTTCGCGCCCAGTGCGTTGAGCGTGTCCTGGAACATGGGCGCCCCGGCGACGCGGATCTTGAGCCCCTTGAAGTCCGCCGGGCGCACGATCGGATGCTTCGAGTTGGAGATCTGACGGTAGCCGGTCTCGCCGATCGCGAGCGGCTCCGCACCCGCGTGCCGTATCAAGGCAAAGAAATCGCGAGTCATCGCTTCGGAGGTGATGACCGCATCGTAGGCGCGATGATCTGGAAAAAGGAACGGCAGCATGAACACGGCGCATTCCTTGATCGTCGTCGACCAATTGACCGGCGCGCTGCACAGCACGTCGATAATCCCCTGGCGCATTGCCGCGAACTCCCGGTCCTGCTGTCCCTGGATCAGGCTCGCGCCCCAATAGGGCTTGATGGCGATCCGACCATCCGTGCGCTCGCGCGCGAGGGCGGCGAATCGTTCTGCCCCCTTGCCCCAGGCGAACACATTGCTCGGTGGTGCAATGCTCATTCGATACTCGGTCTTGTAAGGCTGCTGTGCACGCAAGACGGCAGGCGCCCCAAGCACCGCGCCGGCGATACCCAGCTTGATCAAATCGCGTCGAATAGCCATGGTCGTCACCTCCTGCTCATCGAGTGGGTCAACACACGATCAATAGCCGAGCGCCTTCGGCAGCGATAGCGCAAGCCCCGGCCAAACCAGCACCAGTCCCATGGCGAGCGCAAAGGCGGCCACAAACCACCCCACCCATGGGACTGTTTGCTCGATCGACACCCCCGCCAGCCGGCTGGAAACCATCAGATTCACAGCCATCGGCGGCGTGAACTGGCCGATCGCCACCGACATCGTGACGAGAATGCCGAACCAGACCGGGTCCCACGCGAATGCGCGCATGACCGGGATAAGAAGCGGTATGAAGATCAGGAAGATCGACATCCCGTCGAGGAACACGCCCACCGCCAGAAACACGGCGAGCAGCACGAGCAACGTGCCGGTGCTGCCCAGCAGTGACTCGCGAAGCGCGACGGCCATCGGATCGGCAAGCCCGAGCGTGATGACCGAGTAGGAAAAGACCCCCGCGAACCCCATGATCAGCATGATCACGGCACTGACTTCGGCCGCCTCGAGCAGGATCGCGTGCAGGTCGCGAAAGCCGATCGTGCGGTGCACGAATAGGCCGATAGCGAACCCATAGATGACCGCGACCACCGCGGCCTCGGTGGGTGTGAACATCCCCAGGCGCATGCCGCCGAGTATCAAGACCGGCGCAGCGAGCCCCGACGCCTCGCGCAGACTCTTCAAACGGCGGGCGCCTCAGATCGCTCGGCCCACCAAGCCGTGTCTGCGCGAGCCAGTACGCGGGGAGCGACCGCAAGCGCACTGAGCAGACCCGGAACAACCCGCCCGCGAACAGCGCGAGCAACGAAGCACCAGGCACCATCACGCTGTAGACCACGAGGCGCGATCGGCGGCGAATCAAGATGTCGATGGCAGCAGCGACGCCAAGCACAGTCGCTGAGAAGGCCGGTGCGTAACCGGCCCTCGCCATCGCACCGAGCATCACGCCGCCCAGCGCGGCGGCACTGGCCGCCCCCGACCCGGAGATGCCCGCGAACACGATCGCGACGGCAACCGCGACGACGGTTTTCCGGACCCCGACCGATGATCGACAGCGCGAACGTAACCAACCGCTGAGCCACCCCGGCGCGGTTGAAAACGCTGCCGACCAGCACGAACATCGGCAGCGCCAGCAGCGGGTATTTCGAGATTGCGGCGAGGAAATTCTGCGGGATGGCAATCGACCCGAAGAGCAGCACGTCGGCATTCGCGAGCACGATCGCCAACGCGCCTCCGAGACCCAGCGAGACCGCGATCGGAACACCAAGGACGGTCAGCAGGAGAAAGACGCCAGCGCGAGCGCGATGCCGATCACGGAAGCTCCTGCGCCGGAAGCTGTACACGACTGCTGCGAATGCGGCGCAGGCCCCAGACGGCACTGCGCATCGTGAGCGCGCCCGCCAGAACGGTGAGCGAGGCGGTGTACCACCAGCAGGGCAGCCTGAGAGCCGCGGACGTCTCGAGCAGCAACTCGTCTCGGACGAGCCAGCGGAGTGCGGTCAACGCGCCGAAGAGCAAAGTGGAAAGACCCGAAGACAACAGCGCGAGTCGCAGGCGCTTGGCTTCCGAGCCACTCTCGCAGACTGCGGCGACACGAATGTGCTGGTCCCGCATCGCGGCGGCCGCAGAACCGGCAAGCGCCACCACCACCATCAGATGGACCGAGATCTCCTCGGTCCAAGCGATGGACTGATTGGTGAAGTAGCGGACGGCAACATGACCCCTATGATGGCTACTGAGGCTCCGGCGACCACCGCGATCAGGCCTCTGGCGACGTAGAACTGGAACCGCCTCCGCCGGTCGCCCTTCCCCCAGAGGCAATGAGGTTCTTCATCGCGGGACCGCCATTGGTACCAGATGCAGCCGCTGGTACCATTAGATCGACAGAGAGATGCCCTGTCAAGCGTCTCGTTGCTCCGTTCGCGTGGCTTACCCCACCGTCCGCGCCCGGATTGACTTGAGCCACCGTGCCGACTCAATATTGAGCTGGCCAGCCGCAGCGGGCCGTCGGCTGGACAAGTGTAGTTTCTGGTCCTTCGGTCCTGGTCGTGATGACGATGGATGTGCGCTGGCAAGGCGCGAAGGGTAGCCTGAAGTGGCTTGTCAGCGGCGCTGATCAGTCGGTACGCAGCGTGCCTTGCCGGAGTCTTGCGCGCGTTCTCACGTGCTCACCGCGCCGGTTGACCCGCGCCGATCGCTTGAAGCGGATCGAGTCGCCGCCCGTCCGACGGCGGCAGTGATGCGTGAGTCAATCGAGCAGCGCGGTGTCATCTTCGCGCGAAGACCGTGGACCACCGGCGAGTCCGCAGGGTGACCCCATCACGCTGGTGTGCTCAGAGCTTGGGCAGGTGAACAGCAACGCCCTGCCGGCTGGGCTGAGACGGCAGTCATTCGTCGAGGATCACGGGTCCAGCCGCAGCAGTGCGCCGCGATGCGTCTGACGCTTGCCCTGCGCCTTCTCCGGCCTCCAACGCATTGACCAGACCCACGGTGCTGAGGCACCCGCTTGCCGTCGGTGATCGCCTCGATGCCGATCGCGCTGGCCAAAAGTGCGTCTTGCCCGTGCCAGTCCGCCGACGAACACCATTGGCGCGGGCTCGACGAACCCGCGCCTCGCCAGCTTCGTCACCAGTGCGCGGTCCACCGGCGAGACCGAAGTCGAAGCTCGCGAGGTCGCGATGCACCGGAACCGCGGCGCAGTTGGTAGCGTTCACCGAGCGCATCTCCCGGGTCGCTGGCCTGGCGGCTACCGCGTTCGATAAACCAACGCGCCTGTCGGTGCTGGCGTTCTGGTTCCTGCTCGAGCAGTTCGTTCGCGACGCTGTGCCGCAGGCGCAGCTGCTGAGTTCGACGACGAGGTCACGTACGGCCGGGTTCTCCTGGTGTCGTGCAGCGCGTCAGCGCGCCGTGTCACTGGCGGCAACTTATGCGCAGCGCCGTGGCTGCGCCCCGCACCGGGGCGTTCCGGGGGCCGCGCCAGCACGTTGAGCACGTTCGGCACTCACCGCCCTGACGGCGCGCGGCCTCCAGCGCCAGCTCCGGCCACCAGCATCCGCATCGAGCTCGGCTGTGGGTACCCAACTGCCGAGACCTGCCATCAGACGGTCGCGTTACCTCCTCGCGCGCAGCACGGCTGCACCGTGGACGCGGACTCCACCAGGAGGTCCCGCAGCTTCAGCAGCCGGTGTGACAGCGCTGCTGGCGCAACGGCTGCGGCGGAGGGACCGCCCATGTTCCCGAGGGCCGGCGCCCCTGCGAGCGACGTGCCATCAAGCGAACGCCCGTGAGCGACTGGCGCGGTGCTCGAGCCGGGCCGAGCACTTCAACGGCTGTTGAGGGTTGGCGGCCCGGCTTCGGGCGTGGCGGGTGGCCGAGGCGACGATCTGGCCCGGCGCACAGCACACGAAGCGAAGCGCAACGCAGTGGAGCGGCAGCGCCGTGCGCGAGCAGCGGTCAGTTCGTCGAGCGGGCCGTCGTCCGCGCGCAGCGCGAAGGACATCAGGGACCGCGCTCCGCGGACACGGGAAGGGGCGCTGGCGCGCCCAGCGCCGAAACAGTGACCAGATTGATTTGTTTCGGAATCAGGCGCACGCCGCAGGGTGCTCGTGGCCTACGCTCCTCATTCGCAACCTAGGCTTGCCTAGCAGCTCCATCGAGCGACCATGGCATCAAGAACTCGCAGGCTCCCCACGCGGATCGACGCCATGCCATCGATCGGCAAGCCGGTCGCGGTGTCGTCCCTTGCCATGATCTTGTTGCGGATGCACAGTAGGCCCATCCTGCACCTGGTCACGACGAACCCCAATGACACAAGCGGTACGGCGCGCGGCACTGTATCTGCGCTCGAGCAAAGACAGGTCTGACGTCAGCATTGATGCGCAGCGCCGTGCGCTTCATGCGACCGCATCGGCTCGCGGCTTGGTCGTGGTTGCTGAATTCGCCGATGCCGTGGAGTCGGGGAAGGACGAGGACCGCCCTGGTTTCCAGCACATGCTGCATGAACTTCGGTCGCCGGCACGAGCGTGGTCGACGGTCCTGGTGCTGGACACCTCTCGGATCGCGCGTCGGAGGATGATTTCGCTGATGTTCGAGAGCGACTGCAGCAAGCGAGGCGTGGCCCTCGTCTACAACAATCTCCCCGACCACGATCCCGCCACCGACATGGTTCTGCGTTCGGTGCTGCAGGCGTTCGACGAGTACCACTCGCTTGTGAGCCGGGCCAAGGGATTGGCCGGCATGGCTGAGAACGTGCGACAGGGTTGGCGCGCCGGCGGCCGCGCACCGCGCGGGTATCGCCTGGAGCAGGTGGCAACCGGGGCGATTCGCGACGGCGAACCGGTCACCAAGTCAAGGCTTGTGCTTGACGAGGAACTGGCGCCCGTGGTGCGCGGGTACCTCCAATTGCGCGCAGCCGGCGTTCCCCGCGGTCCAGCTATCGCGCGCACTGATGTGCCGTGGCCGACTTCCAGCGTACACGCAATGGATTGGCAAGCACTGACCTATGCCGGGCACACGGTCTGGGGCGTCGAGTCCGATGCGCCAGACGGTGTCAAGCGCCGGCCGCGCGCCGAGTGGCTGATCCAGCGCAACACGCACGAAGCACTGATCACCGACGACGAGGCCGAGGCGATCCTTGTGCAGGTCGAACTCTCGCTACAGGGAAGGCGCATGCGTGCATCACCGCTGCTGCTGACCGGATTGCTTCAAACCAACGGTGAGCCGTGGCACAGCGATGGGTGCGGTTTCTATCGCTTGGGCAAGGGGCGAAAGCTGATGGCTGCCAACGTCGAGCGGGCCGTGCTTTGGCGGCTACGCGAAGATCTCTTGTCCGAAGCGACCGTCGAGCGAGTACGAGTCTCGATGCAGGCAATGGCCAGCGGCGAACAGGTCGACGGGCGCCGCGTTGCCGGTCTGGAGCGTCGCGCGAATAGTCTGTCCAACGAGATCAGCCGCACAGTTGGTCTGGCCAGTCGGATTCCAGATCCCGCGCCGGTACTGCGGCGCGTAACCGACTTGGAGCACCAACTGGCGGCCCTCCTCAGCCAAATCGAGGAGCTTCGCCGCAGGCAGAAGGAGCACAGCGAAGCAGCCGGCATGACGGACGACCAAGTGCGTGCCCTCTTGCGCCGGCTCTTCGACGAAATCTCGGAACTGGCCCCCAACAAGGATCGACGCGCAGAGGCCCGCGTCATGCTGGCGGAACTCCTTGATCGGATTGAACTTAACCCGACCAGCGCCACCGCCCGGCTGCACTACTCGATCAGGTCGAGTAGTGCAGCTACGGGGGATAAGGTGGCGACCCCTAGGGGATTCGAACCCCTGTTACAACCGTGAAAGGGTCGTGTCCTGGGCCTCTAGACGAAGGGGTCAGGTCTTTCGTCGACTCTCGATGCGCGCTGGCGTGTGGTGGAGGTAAGCGGGATCGAACCGCTGACCTCTTGCATGCCATGCAAGCGCTCTCCCAGCTGAGCTATACCCCCAACGGAAGCACGGCAACGCGCATCGAGCGAGGGCGCGATTATAGGGGCGTTTGTGCGGCGCCTCTCAGGCGAGCGCGGCGCTGAGCCGCTCGATCACGGTGACGCGATCGAACAGCGCCAGTACGGCGTCGATCGCCGGCGTCTGCGTGCGGCCGCACACGGCCACGCGCAGCGGAATCGCCAGTTGCGGCATCTTGAGCTTGTGCTCGGCGAGCGTCTCCTTGATCGCCTGCGCGATGCCGGTCTTGTCCCAGGTGGCGGTGGCCAGGCGCTCGCGCAATGCACGCAGCGCCGGCTGCGCAGCGGCGCCCAGGTGGGCGGCGCGGTCTTCGGCGCTGGGCGGCGCCGGCTGCTCGAACATCGCGATCCAGCGCGCCAGCTCGACCAGCGTCGCGCAGCGGTCCTTGAACAGCGCGCAGCGCTGCGCCAGCCGCGGGTCGGCAGCATCGGCGGCCACGCCCAGCGTGGCCAGATGACGCACCGCGAGCGCGGCAAGCCGCGCGTCGTCGGCCAACTTGACGTAGTGCGCGTTGACCCAGGCGAGCTTGGCCGCATCCCATTGCGCAGGGCTCCTGGCCATGTGGCTGCCGTCGAACCACTGCACCATCTGCTCGCGGCTGAACAGCTCGTCGTCGCCGTGGCTCCAGCCCAGGCGCGCCAGGTAGTTGAGCATCGCCTCGGGCAGGTAGCCCGCCTCCTCGTACGCCATCACGCTGACGGCGCCGCGGCGCTTGGACAGCTTGAGTCCGTCCGCGCCGAGGATGATCGGGCAGTGGCCGTACTGCGGCAGCGGCGCGCCCAGCGCGCGGAAGATGTTGATCTGCCACGGCGTGTTGTTGATGTGCTCGTCGCCACGGAAGACGTGCGTGATTCGCATGTCGATGTCGTCGACGACGACCGCGAAGTTGTAGGTCGGCACGCCCAGCGCGCCGTCGGGCGCGTCGGCCGTCGGGGGGCGCAGCAGGATCAGGTCGTCGAACTCGGCGTTGGCGATCGAGATCGTGCCCTTGACCAGATCGTCCCAGCTCACGTTGCCCGAAGTCGGGTTGCGAAAGCGCACCACCGGCTGCACGCCGGCAGGGGGCAACGGCAGCGTCTTGCCGGGCTCGGGGCGCCAGCGGCCGTCGTAGCGCGTCTTCTCGCCGCGCGCGCGCTGCGCTTCGCGCATCGCGTCGAGTTCTTCGGGCGTGCAGTAGCAGCGGTAGGCCGTGCCGGCGGCGATCATCGCCTCGGCCACCTGGTGGTAGCGCGGCAGCCGGTGCATCTGGTGCACCGGACCTTCGTCGTAGCTCAGCCCGAGCCAGTGCATCGCGTCGAGGATCTGGTCGACCGACTCCTGCGTCGAGCGCGCAACGTCGGTGTCTTCGATGCGCAACACGAACTGCCCGCCGAAATGCCGCGCGTAGGCCCACGAGTACAGCGCGGTGCGCGCGGTGCCGAGGTGCAGGAAGCCGGTGGGTGACGGCGCGATGCGGGTGCGGACGGTCACGGTCGCTCGCTCAACGGGCAATCGCGTCGAGCCCATGCGCGAGATCGGCCTTCAGGTCGTCGAGGTCTTCGAGCCCCACCGCGATGCGGATGGCGCCCTGCGTGATGCCGGCGGCCAGGCGCTGCGCCTCGGTGAGCCGGCCGTGCGTGGTGCTCGACGGATGCGTGAGGGTCGTCTTGGTGTCGCCCAGGTTGGCGGTGATCGAGCAGATGCGCGCGCCGTCGATCACTGCGAACGCGTTGGTGCGCGCCTGCTGCGCGTCGGCGCCGCGCACGACGAACGATGCCACCGGCCCGCCGACGCCACCTTGCTGGCGCATCGCCAGCTCGTGCTGCGGGTGCGACGACAGCCCGGGGTGAAAGACGCGCTCGACCGCCGGGTGCTGCTCGAGCCAGCGCGCCAGCGCAAGCGCGCGCGCGCTCTGCTCGCGCATGCGGATGGCCAGCGTCTCCAGCCCCTTGAGCACGACCCAGGCGTTGAACGGCGACAGCGTGATGCCGGCGCTGCGCTGCACCGGCATGAACTTCTCGTCGACCAATTGCTGGCTGCAGCACAGCGCGCCGGCGATCACGCGGCCCTGGCCATCGAGGTACTTGGTGCCCGAGTGCATCACGATGTCGGCACCGAGCGCGAGCGGCTGCTGCAGCGCCGGCGAGCAGAAGCAGTTGTCGACCACCAGCAGCGCCCCGGCGGCGTGCGCGATCGTCGCCAGCGCGGCGATGTCGCACACCTCGGTCAGCGGGTTGGTCGGCGATTCGGCGAACAGCAGCCTGGTCTCGGGACGCACCGCATCGCGCCATTGCGACACATCGGTCTGCGACACGAAGCTGGTCTGCACGCCGAACTTCGCGAAGTCGGCGAGCAACCTGATCGTCGAGCCAAACACACTTTGCGAGCAGATCACGTGATCGCCCGCCTTCAGCAGGCCGAGCACGATCATCGTGATCGCGCCCATGCCGCTGGCGGTGCCGATGCACGCCTCGCTGCCCTCGAGCGCCGCCAGCCGCCGCTCCATCATCGTGACGGTGGGGTTGCTGAAGCGGCTGTAGATGAACGCTTCTTCCTCGTTGGCGAAGCGCGCCGCCGCGGTGGCGGCGTCGGGGTGCACGAAGCTCGAGCTGACGAACAGCGCCTCGGAGTTCTCGCCCCACTGGCTGGCCGGCAGCCCTTCGCGCACCGCCCGCGTGTCGGGCCGCGCACCGGCCGGCAGCTTGCTGCGCGGCAGCTTCTTGCCGCCCACGCTGCTCACGCCCCTTCGCCGGCGCTGTGCAGCGCCAGCGGCGATCGCGGCACCGCGTCGTCGTCGTCGGGCGCAGCGGCACGCGGGCCGGCCTCGCCGACGTCGCCGGTGATGTAGCGGCCGTCGAAGCACGACGCCTCGAAGCCGTCGAGCCTGGGGTTGAGCGCCTTGACCACGCGCTTCATCGCGTCGACATCCTGGTAGATCAGCGCGTCGGCGCCGATGAAGCGGCGGATCTCCTCGATGCTGCGGTCGTGCGCGATCAGTTCCTCCCTGGTCGGCATGTCGATGCCGTAGACGTTGGGGTAGCGCACCGGCGGCGCCGCCGAAGCCATGTAGACCTTGTTCGCGCCGGCCTCGCGCGCCATCTGCACGATCTCCTTGCTGGTGGTGCCGCGCACGATCGAGTCGTCGACCAGCAGCACGTTGCGGCCCCTGAACTCCTGCACGATCGCGTTGAGCTTCTGCCGCACGGAGCGCGCACGCACCGCCTGCCCGGGCATGATGAAGGTGCGCCCGACGTAGCGGTTCTTGACGAAGCCCTCGCGATACGGCCGCCCGATCTTCTGCGCCAGTTGCATCGCCGACGGGCGGCTCGACTCGGGAATCGGGATCACGACATCGATCGCCGACGGCGGCATCGTCGAGATGACGCGCTGCGCCAGCGTCTCGCCGAGGTTGAGCCGCGCCTGATAGACCGACACGCCGTCGATCACCGAATCGGGGCGCGCCAGATAGACGTACTCGAAGATGCAGGGATTCAGCGACGGCGCGTCGGCGCACTGGCGCGCATGCACGCGCGCATCGAGGTCGATGAACACCGCTTCACCCGGCGCCACGTCGCGCTCGACGCGGTGCCCGGTGCCTTCGAGCGCGACGGTCTCGCTGGCCACCATCACCTCGCCGCCACGCTCGACGGGGCTGCGGCCGAACACCAGTGGCCGGATGCCGTACGGATCGCGAAACGCCAGCAGGCCGTGGCCGGCGATCAGCGCCACCGCTGCATACGAGCCGCGCACGCGTCGGTGCACCGCGCGCACGGCGTCGAAGATCACCTCGGGCGTGAGCGGCCGGTCGCGGCCGGCACGCTCGATCTCGTGCGCCAGCACGTTGATCAGCACCTCGGTGTCGCTGCCGGTGTTGATGTGGCGACGGTCGATCTCGAACAACTCGGCCTTCAGCGCCGCGGCGTTGGTGAGGTTGCCGTTGTGCACCAGCACGATGCCGTACGGTGCATTGACGTAGAAGGGTTGCGCTTCCTCCTCGCTGTAGGCGCTGCCCGCGGTGGGGTAGCGCACCTGGCCGAGGCCCACCGTGCCGGGCAGCGCGCGCATGTTGCGCGTGCGAAAGACGTCGCGCACCATGCCGCGCGCCTTGTGCATGAAGCACCGTGTGCCCTGCATCGTCACGATGCCCGCGGCATCCTGCCCGCGGTGCTGCAGCAGCAGCAGCGCGTCGTAGATCAACTGGTTGACCGGCTGCCTGGAGATGACGCCGACGACGCCGCACATGGGTGTGATTCTCGTGGCAGTACGCGGATCAAGCCTGCAGGTGACGCGACACCGCCGGTGGCAGCACGGGCTTCAGCCCCGACAGCAGCACGCCGAGCCACGCCGCACCGTGCGACGCCTGCCACGGCGCGGCGCGCACCGCCGGCGTGAACGACACCACCATCGCCACCGCCAGCAGCAGCACCAGCGCGCGCACGAAGCCGAACACGCCGCCGAGCGTGCGGTCGATCAGCGTCAACGGCGTCGCATGCACGATCAAGCGGATCAACTTGGCCGCCAGCATCCAGGCGATCAGCGCGAGCACGAAGACGATCGCGAACGCGGCACCGTGGTTGAGCGCCGAGCCGGACGCGCCGACCGGCACATGCAGCGCGACCTCGGCGCTCCACGCCTGTGCGGCGACGAAGGCAGCCACCCAGCCGAGCAGCGACAGCACCTCGAACACCAGCCCGCGCACCAGGCCCACCAGCACCGACACCAGCAGCACCGCGAGCAGCGCCCAGTCGACCCAGCCGATGTCGTGCAGCATGGTCATCGCGCCCTCACAGTGTGTACACCTTGGCGGGCAGGCCCGCGGCCTTCAGCGTGCCGGCGGCCTTCTCGGCGTCTTCGCGCACCGCGAACGGCCCCACCCGCACGCGGATGCGCCGGGCGCCGTCGACCTCGACCACCTGCGTGTAGCTCTTCAGGCCGAGCTTGTCGACGCGTTGGCGCATGTCGCGCGCCGAGCTGTCCTCGCCATAGGCGCCCACCTGCACGACGAAACGGCCCGCGGCGGTGTCGGCCTTCGCGGGTGTGGTCTTGACTTCGGCGGCAGCGACCACTGTGGCCGGCGGTGCGCTGGCAACGGCCGATGCAGCCTTGCCCTCGAGCAGCGCCTTGGCGCGCGCGCCGTCGTCGCCACGCGCGTCGGCCTTCGCGGGCAGCTGCTTGGCTGCGGCCTCGCCAGGCGGCTCCTTGCGCGTGCCGTCGGCAGCCGGTGCCGGCTCGTGCTTCGCCACCACCGGTGTGCGCTCGCGCGCCGGCTCGGCGTTGCGCTCACCGACCACGCCGCTGGCCACGCGCGCGCCGGAGGGTGCGGCCGACACCGTGCGCGCAGGCGGCAGCGGCAGTGCGGGAGCGCCGTCCTTCTTCGGAATGTCGATCGCGATATCCACCGGAATCGGGCGCGGCTGGGTCTCGAACAGCAGCGGAAAGCCGATCACGCCGATGCCCAGCAACGCCGCCGCACCGATGAGGCGCCGCCGCGCGCGCGCGCGCGCAGCCTGCACGGGATCGCCCGCGCGCGAAGTGTCGGTGGCCGATGACCCTTGCAGGAACGAAAACAGACCCATGCGCTGCGCGGCGGACGACGTGAGCGGCTCGACCGTCCGCTCAACGCTGCGGTTCCCGTCGGGCGAAGGTCATTCCAGAGTTGCCGGTCGTGGCAAGCCGTCTCGCAACACGCCGCCTACCGTGTAGAAGGAACCGAACACGAGAATTCTATCAGCGGGGTCTGCAGCGGCCAGCGCTGCGCGCAGCGCCTCGCCCGGCGTGGCGTGCGTGCTCACCGATGAGGTCGACGCACCCGCCGCGATGCGATGTGCGAGCGCCGCGGCCGGCGCCGCGCGCGTGATCGGCAGGTCGGTGACGAACCAGCGCTCGACCAGCGGCCGCAGCGGCGCGATCACGCCGTCGATGTGCTTGTCGGCCATGATGCCGAACACCGCGAAGGTGCGCCGATAGAACCCCATCTGGTCGAGGCTCGCGGCCAGCGCCGCGGCGGCCTGCGGGTTGTGCGCGACGTCGAGCACCAGCACCGGTTGCTCCGGCACAACCTGGAAGCGGCCGGGCAACTCGACCAGCGCCAGCCCTGTGCGCACCGCCTGCGCGCTGATCGGCAGCCGCTCGTGCAGCGATTCGAGCGCCGCCAGCGCGGTGGCCGCATTGAGCAACTGGTTGGCGCCGCGCAGCGCCGGATACGCCAGCGCGCTGAAGCGTCGCGCGCGACCGCGCCACGACCACTGCTGGCGGTCGCCGTGCAGCGTGAAGTCGCGGCCCTGCAGCCACAGATCGGCGCCGATCGATCGCGCGTGCGCGAGCACGCTGGCCGGCGGATCGGGGTCGCCGACGATCGCCGGCGCTCCGGCGCGGAAGATGCCGGCCTTCTCGCGGCCGATCGACTCGCGATCGGGCCCGAGGATCTCGGTGTGATCGAGCGCGACGTTGGTCAGCACCGCGCAGTCGGCGTCGAAGGCGTTGACCGCATCGAGCCGGCCGCCCAGACCCACCTCGAGAATCACGACCTCGGGCTTCGCCTGCACGAAGGCGCGCAGGATCGCCAGCATCGTGAACTCGAAGTAGGTCAGCGTGATGTCGCCGCGCGCGGCCTCCACCGCCGCGAAGTGCGGCAGCAGCGTGGCGGCATCGGCCATCGCGCCGTCGATGCGGCAGCGCTCCTCGAAGTGCACCAGATGCGGCTTGACGTACAGCGCGGTGCGGTAGCCGGCGTGGCGCGCGATCGACTCGATCATCGCGCAGGTCGAGCCCTTGCCGTTGGTGCCGGCCACGCTGATCAGCGGGCACTCGAAGCGCAGGCCCAGCCGCTCGCGCACGGTCCGCACGCGCCCGAGCGTGAGGTCGATGCTCTTCGGATGCAGGCGCTCGCAGTGCGCGAGCCAGTCGTCGAGCGTGCGCGGCGTATTGCTCATGCGCTGGCGTGCGGCAGCGCGCGCGGCCGGGGTCAGGCGACGGCGTCGGCGCTTTGCTTCAGCAGCATCGCCAGCAGCTTGGCCACCGCGGGGCGCAGCTGGCGGCGGTCGACGATGAGGTCGAGCGCGCCCTTGCCGAGCAGAAACTCGGCGCGCTGGAAGCCATCGGGCAGCTTCTCGCGCACGGTGTTCTCGATCACGCGCGGCCCGGCGAAGCCGATCAGCGCCTTCGGTTCGGCGATCACGACGTCGCCCATGAACGCGAAGCTCGCCGACACGCCGCCCATCGTCGGGTCGGTGAGCACGCTGATGAACGGCAGCCGCGCCGCCGACAAGCGCGTCAGCGCCGCATTGGTCTTGGCCATCTGCATCAGGCTGAGCGTGCCCTCGTACATGCGCGCGCCGCCCGAGGCGGTGAAGCAGACGAACGGCATCTTCTGCTCGATCGCCGTATCGACGCCGCGCACGAAGCGCTCGCCGACCACGCTGCCCATCGAGCCGCCCATGAAGTCGAACTCGAAGCAGGCGGCCACCAGCGGCACGCTCATCACCGCACCGCCCATCACCACCAGCGCGTCGGTTTCGCCGGTGTTCTCGAGCGCCGCCTTCAGGCGCTCGGGGTACTTCTTGCTGTCCTTGAACTTCAGCGCGTCGACCGGTACCACCTCCTGGCCGATCTCGAAGCGCCCTTCGGCGTCGAGAAAACCGTCGAGCCGCGAGCGCGCGCCGATGCGATGGTGGTGCTCGCATTTCGGGCAGACATTGAGGTTGCCCTCGAGGTCGGTCTTGTAGAGCACCGTCTCGCACGCCGGACACTTGATCCACAGGCCCTCGGGCACCGAGCGACGCTCGGCCGGGTCGGTCTGCTGGATCTTCGGAGGTAGCAGCTTCTCGAGCCAGCTCATCGTTGGTTTCCTTGCTCGGCAGTGTCGATCGCGCTTCGAATCTCGGCCATGAAGCGGCGGCCGGCGGCAGCCACATTGTCGCGCGGTTCGCCCTCCAGAATCTGCACCAGGCGAGCGCCGATGATCACCGCATCGGCCACCGCTGCCACCGCGCGCGCACTCGAGGCGTCCCGGATGCCGAAACCCACGCCGATCGGCAGTGCCACGTGACGACGGATGCGTGGCAACGCCTGCGCGACGGTGACGACATCGAGATGGCCAGCGCCGGTGACGCCTTTGAGCGACACGTAGTAGACGAAGCCGCTGGCCAGCCGCGCGACCTCCTGGATGCGCGCATCGGTGGAGGTGGGCGCGAGCAGGAAGATGGGGTCGATGCCGGCGGCCTTCAACTGCGCGGCGAACCCGGCGCACTCCTGCGGCGGATAGTCGACCACCAGCACGCCGTCGACGCCGGCAGCCGCGGCCTCGCGCACGAAGGCGCCGGCGCCGTGCCGCTGGTCGAAGCGCTCGATCGGGTTGGCATAGCCCATCAGCACGATCGGCGTGCGCCCGTCACGCTGGCGGAAGGCGCGCACGATGCCGAGCACCTGCGTCAGGCCGATGCCGCGGGCAAGCGCACGCTCCGAAGCCTTCTGGATCACCGGCCCGTCGGCCATCGGGTCGGAAAACGGCACGCCGAGTTCGATCAGGTCGGCACCGCCCTCGACGAGGCCGTTCAGCACGTCGACGGTGGCGTCGGCGTACGGATCGCCGGCAGTGACGAACGGCACCAGCGCCGTGCGCCCGGCGCCTCGCAAGCGGGCGAACAGGGGGGCGATGCGGCTCATGTTGTCGCCTGGCTTCGGCACGACGGCCGGCAATAGAACCCGGCACCCGACAGATCGGCGACGGTGCCGATGTCCTTGTCGCCGCGACCCGACAAATTGACCAGCAGGTGCTGATCGGGTTTCATCGCCGCGGCGAGCTTGATCGCATGCGCGACCGCATGGCTCGACTCGAGCGCCGGGATGATGCCTTCGGTGCGGCACAGGCGGTGAAATGCCGCCAGCGCCTCGTCGTCGGTGATGGCCGCGTATTCGGCGCGGCCGCTGTCCTTGAGCCAGGCGTGCTCGGGGCCGACGCCGGGGTAGTCGAGACCCGCCGATACCGAGTGCGTCTCGAGGATCTGGCCGTCGTCGTCCTGCAGCAGGTAGGTACGGTTGCCGTGCAGCACGCCGGGCGAGCCCGCATTCAGGCTGGCGGCATGCTTGCCGGTGTGCAGGCCCAGCCCCGCCGCCTCGACGCCGATCAGCCGCACGGACTCGTGCTCGATGTACGGATAGAAGATGCCCATCGCGTTGCTGCCGCCGCCGACGCAGGCGATCACCGCGTCGGGCTGGCGGCCGATCGCCCGGCGCATCTGCACGATGCACTCGTCGCCGATCACGCGCTGGAAGTCGCGCACCATCGTCGGATACGGGTGTGGCCCCGCCACCGTGCCGATGATGTAGAAGGTGCTCTCGACGTTGGTCACCCAGTCGCGCAGCGCCTCGTTGAGCGCGTCCTTCAGCGTCTTGGAGCCGCTGTCGACCGGCACCACTTCGGCCCCCAGCAGGTGCATGCGGTAGACGTTGGGCGACTGGCGGCTCATGTCCTCGCTGCCCATGTAGACCACGCACTGCATGCCGTAGCGCGCGCACACGGTGGCGGTGGCCACGCCGTGCTGGCCCGCGCCGGTCTCGGCGATCACGCGCGGCTTGCCCATTCTCCTGGCCAGCAGCGCCTGCCCCACCGTGTTGTTGATCTTGTGCGCGCCGGTGTGGTTGAGGTCTTCGCGCTTGAGGTGGATCTGCGCGCCGCCGACCTCGCGGCTCAGGCGCGCGGCGTGGTACACGGGGCTCGGCCGGCCGACGAAGTGCTCGAACTCGTTGCGCAGCTCGGCGACGAAGGCCTCGTCGGTGCGGCAGTGCCGATAAGCGGCTTGCAGTTCGTCGAGCGCGTGGCTCAGCGTCTCGGCGACGAAGCTGCCGCCGTACGGCCCGAAATGCCCGTGCGCGTCGGGCTGGCGATAGGGTTTCATGAGGGTGATGGGGTCAGTGGATGGCGTCGGCGATGCGCGCATCGGCTTCGCGCACCGCGTCGCAGAACCGGCGCATCAGCGTGGCGTCCTTGACGCCCTTGCTGGCTTCGACGCCGGAGCTCACGTCAACGGCCCAGGGCCGGACGCGCATCACCCCATCGATCACGTTTGCAGGATTCAACCCACCAGACAAAACGAGCGGAACGGGCACGCTTGGTGGAATGAGTGACCAATCGAAAACCTTTCCGCTGCCACCGTAGCCCTGGACATCGGCATCCAGCAGCAGCGCCGAGGCGCTGGCGTAGGCGTGCGCGAAGTCTAGCAGCGCCAGGCCCTTGCGCATGCGCACCGCGCGCACGTACGAGCGCCCCGCCGCCTCGCAGCGCGCCGGCGTCTCGTCGCCGTGGAACTGCAGCACCGCACGCGGCACCTGATCGAGCGTGCGTGCGACCTCGTCGGTCCGGGCGTTCACGAACAGGCACACCGGCGTCACGAACGGCGGCAGTGCGCGCGCCAGCTCGCCGGCGCGCGTCGCGCTGACATGGCGGGGGCTGCGCGCGTAGCGCACGAAGCCCACCGCGTCGGCGCCAGCGGCCACTGCCGCGGCGACGTCGGCCTCGCGGGTGAGGCCGCAGATCTTGATGCGGGTGCGCTGCTGCACGGCGTCTGGTCAGGGCAGCCAATCGGTCGCGCTCACGCGATCGGGCAGCCGCAGGTGCGCATCGTAGTACGGGCCGGCGAAGTAGAGGCCTGCCGCGGCGAAGGTGGGCGCCGCGGCATCGCGATCGCGCGCGGCCAGCACCTCGCCCAGCCAATGCGGCGGCCGCCGGCCGCTGCCCACGGCCAGCAGGCAGCCCATCACATTGCGCACCATGTGGTGCAGAAACGCGTTGGCGTCGAAGTCGAAGCGCCAGTAGGCACCGCGCCGCGCGATCGCGACCGCGCGCAAGGTCTTCACCGGGCTCGCGGCCTGGCACTCGCTGGAGCGAAACGAGCTGAAGTCGTGCTCGCCGATCAGCAGCGCCGCGGCCTCGCGCATCGCCTGCTCGTCGAGCGTCTCGAACACCCATCCGACGAGGCCCGACTCGAGCGACGGCCGCACCGGCGAGCACAGCAGCAGGTAGCGGTAGCGGCGGCCGCGGGCGTGAAAGCGCGCATGGAAATCGGCCGCCACCGGGGCGCTCCATTGCACGGCGATATCGGGCGGCAAGTAGCGGTTGGTGCCGCGCACCCAGGAGAACGGCTCGCGCTGCACCGGCGCATCGAAGTGCACCACCTGGTTCAGCGCATGCACGCCGGCATCGGTGCGCCCGGCGCATACCGTGCTCACGGTCGCGCCGGCGAAGGTCGACAGCGCGCGCTCGAGATGATCCTGCACGGTCTGGCCGTCGGGTTGGCTCTGCCAGCCGTTGTAGGCCGTGCCGCGATAGCTGACGCCGAGCGCCCAGCGACTGCCCACGGGTTGCTGCCCTGCAGCCATTGAAGCACCGGACGCGGTTGAGTGGATGCGCCCCGCGGCTCGCCCGGCTCTCGCGCCACCGCAGCAGCGCACCCGCAGCGGACACCGCGGATCCGGCTTCGCCGTTCCGCGGGTGTCACCCGCTAGACGGGAATCTGGCCGTGAAGCCGCTTCGGGGATGGCTTCATCACGCCAAGCTGTCGAGCATGCTCTGGGCCTTGGTCTTCAGCGCACCGCCGGCCTTGGCGACCACTTCTTCGAGCAGGTCGCGCGCGCCTTCCATGTCGCCGATCTGGCGGAACTCCTCGGCCAGTTCGAGCTTGCGTGCCAGCGGGTCGTTCTCGTCGAGCGGGCCGTGGCCCGAGGGCTGAGCCGGCAGCGTGAAATCGCCGAAATCGAGCGTCGGCTTGGCTGCACTGCCGGCCTCGCCCAGCGGCGCAGGGCGGCTCGGTGGGTTGAGATCGAGCGAGATCGACGCCAGGTCGACCGCCGGCTTGGGCTCGGCCTTCGCTGCACGGCCCGCCTGCGGCATTGTGCCGATGTCGAGATCGAGGTCGAGATCCGGCGGGATCGTGCCGCCGCCACGGGTGTCGGGCGAGGTCGAATCGATCGCCGAGGCGGGGAAGCCCGAGGTCGACGGCATGATCGACTGCGGCATCGTGCTGGCGCCCAGCGGCTCGATGATGCGGCCCCCGTCGCCGGCGACCGCTGCCACCGGCGCGCCACCGGGCTTGTACAGCGGGTTCTCGGGGTCGATGCCGCGGCCCAGTTCCTGCGCCTTGGCCCAGTCGTCGCCTTCGCCCTTGGTCAGCGAATACAACTGCGTGGCCAGCAACTCGAAGCCCTTGGTATCGCGCCGCTTGGCGTACACCTCGAGCAGCTTGGTGCGGATGGCCAGGCGATCGGGGTTGCTGCGCATCGCCTCCTTCAGGATCTCCTCGGCCTGCAGGTCGCGCCCATAAGCAAGATACACGTCGGCTTCGGCCACCGGATCGACGTCGCCGATCGCATCGAGTTGGCTCAGCGAATAGCTCATCGACGACGAGACCGCGCTGGCATCGCGCGTGTCGACGCGCTGGCCGCCGCTGGCGCCGAAGAACGAGTCGGGTTGCAGCCGGCTCTCGAGGAAAGAGGTCTCGCCGTTGTCCTTGCGGAAGCGTCCGCGCAGACGGTACAGCGCCAGGCCCACCAGCAGCACGATGACACCGATCGCCCCGGGCATCGCCAGCGGATGCTCCATCAGCGACGACAGCATGCCCGGCTCTTCGGCCTGGACCGGCGGCGTGGCGGGCTTCGGCTCCGGCTTCGTTTCGGGCTTCGGCTCCGGCGGAGCTGCAGCCACGGGCGGCGCTGCGGCCTCGCTGGCCGCGGGCGGCGGCAGCGGCACCGCGGGAGTGACGGGCGCCTCGGTCTTCGGGGTGACGGCCGGCGCCTGCGCCACGGTGGTCGGCGGCGTGGCCGGCGGCGTCGCCGCGGGCGGAGTTGCTGCCGGCGGGGTCGCCGCAGGCGGCGCTGCTGCAGCCGGTGGCGCCGGCTGCGCGGGCGCAGGAGCGGTCTTGGCCGCGCCCTCCTGAACCTTCTTCAGGTCCTCGACGTTCTTCGTCAGTTCGGCCACGCGCGACTCGGCGGCCTTCTTTTCCGTCTCCTTCGACACCCTGGACTCGGTGCCACCGGGTTTGACCTGGCCCTGCGACAGCGTCAGCTTGTCTGGCGTCTGCGCGGCGGCGCGCTTGCTGTCGTCGACCGACGCGGTGACCTTGCCCTTGGCCTGGCGCGTGCTGTCCGCGGCCCCGGTGGTCGGCACGTTGCCGGCCAACTGGCGCCGGTAGGCATCGAAGTCGGCGCTCTGGGCTCGAATCACCTCGCGCGCTTCGGCAGTCGTCACTGCACCGGCCTGATCCGACGACGGCACGTTCAGCACGGCGCCCGCGCGCAGGCGGTTCATGTTGTCGCCGACGAATGCGCTCGGATTGCCACGGAACAGCGCGACGAGCATCTGGTCGAGCGAGACGCCAGCGCGTTGACTCTGCCTTGCTATGCCGTACAGCGTGTCGCCACGGCGCACCTTGTACTCGTCCGGGCCCGACGGTCGTGCCGCTGCGGGTGGCCGACTCGCCTGCACCGTGCCCCGCGCGGCGGGCGCGGTACGCGCTGCGGGTCGTATCGCTGGCGCGGGCGTGGCCGGCGCCGCGCTGGCCGGCGTGGTCGTGGCCGGCGGAATCGGTATGCCCGCCACCATCGGCGTGCCCGGCGTCGGCTCGGGTGCGGCCGAAACCTGCGGCGCCACGGGGGCAGTGGCCATCACCGGCGGCGCCACCCGTGTTTGCGGCGGATCGAGCAGCAGCGTGAACTCGCGCACCAGCCGGCCCGACGACCAGGTGATCTCGAGGATGACGTCGACGAACGGCTCCTGCACCGCGCGATCGCTGGTAACGCGCAGGTACGGGCGACCGTCGGTGCGACGGGCGATCGACACCTGCGCCGTTGCCAGCACCGGGTTGTACTCGACTCCCTGCGCGCGATAGACATCGGGCGACGCCACGCGCACCTTCAACGAAGACTCTTCTTCGGGCGTGAGGCTCGAGAGCTCGATGTCGGCCCGCAGCGCCTCGCCGAGCGCCGACTGCACATTGAGGCGGCCGATTCCGAGGGCCCATGCGTTGCCCGCGACAGCCACCAGTGCAGCGAGCGCAACACGCTTCAACGCGACGCGTGCGACTTGTCCAGAGCGGTATTTCAAGGCGTCTCCCGAGTGCAACCGGCGCGCCCGAATGGAACGCGCCGATGTTCACAAGTCATGCGGCCCGAACGCTTCACCTCAGGCGGCGGGCAAGTCGTCGAAACCACAATAACATCAAGCATATAGGGTGACAAGCTCATGCAAAAGCTGACGAATGTGTCATTTCTCCCGCATGCACCATCCTGTCGCCAATTGTTGCCACTGGACAACGCACATAGCGCCGCGCGGCGTACGCGTCAAGTCTCGAGCAGCAGCCTGAGCATTCTACGAAGCGGCTCCGCTGCGCCCCAGAGCAATTGATCGCCGATCGTGAAGGCCGTCAAGTGCTGCGGCCCCATCGCGAGCTTGCGCAGACGGCCCACCGGGATCGACATCGTGCCGGTCACCCGCACCGGCGTGAGTTCGCGCAGCGTCGCCTCGCGTTCGTTGGGCACCACCTTCACCCACTCGTTGTCGGCCGCGATCATCGCCTCGATGTCGGCCAGCGGCACGTCGCGTGTCAGTTTGAAGTGCAGCGCCTGGCTGTGGCAGCGCATCGCACCCACGCGCACGCAGATGCCATCGACCGGCACTGCCGGCGTGCCGAAGGCGTCGCCGCGGCCGAGGATCTTGTTGGTCTCGGCCATGCCCTTCCACTCCTCGCGCGACAGACCGCCGCCGAGGTCCTTGTCGATCCACGGAATCAGCGAGCCGCCCAGCGGCACGCCGAAGTGCTCGACTTCCGGGCCCGTCATCGCCTGCTGCCGCGCCAGCACCTTGCGGTCGATCTCGAGGATCGCGCTGGCAGGGTCGTCGAGCAGCGCACGCACCTCGGCGTTCAGGGCGCCGTACTGCACCAGCATCTCGCGCATGTGCTGCGCGCCGCCGCCCGAGGCGGCCTGGTAGGTCATGGTGGTCATCCACTCGACCAGACCGGCCTTGAACAAGGCGCCCACACCCATCAGCATGCAACTCACCGTGCAGTTGCCACCGATCCAGTTCTTGACGCCGCGGGCGAGCGCGCCCTTGATCACCGGCAGGTTGACCGGGTCGAGCACGATGACCGCGTCGTCCTTCATGCGCAGCGCCGAGGCGGCGTCGATCCAGTGGCCCTTCCAGCCCGCGGCACGCAGCTTGGGGAACACCTCGTTGGTGTAGTCGCCGCCCTGCGAGGTGACGACGATGTCGCAGCGCGCGAGTGCTTTCAGGTCGCTGGCGTCGACCAGCTTGCGCTCGTTCTTCGCCTGCGGCGGCGCCGCGCCGCCGGCATTGCTGGTGGAGAAGAACAGCGGCTCGAACAGCGCGAAGTCGCCCTCCTGCTGCATGCGCTGCATCAGCACGGAACCCACCATGCCGCGCCAGCCGACGATACCTACCAGTGCCATTTCTTCGCCCCTTGTGAACTGACTGCATCCCGTTTCGCCCCGGCTCGTTCGCCGGGTGCGGGAATCGCGGGCGACACGAACCGGGAGCGGCTAACTCTTGATCGTGGTTTTCGTGATCGCGGCGACGACGGCGTCGCCCATGGCGCGCGTGCCGACCTTGCGCGTGCCCTCGGACCAGATGTCGGCCGTGCGCAGGCCCTGCTGCAGCACGTGGCGCACCGCGGCATCCACCCGGTCGGCCGACTCGGGCTGGTTCAGCGTGAAGCGCAGCATCATGGCCATGGACAGGATTGTAGCCAGCGGATTGGCGATGTCCTTGCCGGCGATGTCGGGCGCACTGCCGTGGATGGGTTCGTAGAGACCTTTTTGGCGCGCGTCGAGCGACGCCGACGGCAGCATGCCGATCGAACCGGTCAGCATCGCCGCCTCGTCGGACAGGATGTCGCCGAACAGGTTGCCGGTGACGATGACGTCGAAGCTCTTGGGCGCGCGCACCAGCTGCATCGCCGCGTTGTCGACGTACATGTGGTCGAGCGTCACGTCGGGGTAGTCTTTGTGCACCTCGATGACCACGTCCTTCCAGAACTGGAAGGTCTCGAGCACGTTGGCCTTGTCGACGCTGGTCACCTTGCGCCGCCGCTTGCGTGCCGCCTCGAAGGCGACGCGCGCGATGCGCTCGATCTCGGGTCGCGAGTAGCGCATGGTGTCGAACGCCTCGTCGGCGCCGGGGAAGTGGCCATCGACCGCCTTGCGCCGGCCGCGCGGTTGGCCGAAGTAGATGTCGCCCGTCAGCTCGCGGATGATCAGGATGTCGAGCCCCGCCACCAGCTCGGGCTTCAGGCTCGATGCGTGCGTGAGTTGCTCGTAGCACATCGCAGGGCGCAGATTGGCGAACAGCCCCAGGTGCTTGCGCAACCCGAGGATCGCCTGCTCGGGCCGCAACGCGCGCTCGAGCTGGTCGTACTTCCAGTTGCCCACCGCGCCGAACAGCACCGCGTCGGCGGCCTGTGCGAGCTTCAGCGTCGACTCGGGCAGCGGGTGGCCGTGCGCCTCGTACGCGGCGCCGCCCACCGGCGCTTCTTCGAGTTCGGCGTTCAGCTCGAGCGCGCGCAACACGCGCACCGCCTGAGCCACGATTTCGGGGCCGATGCCGTCACCGGGCAGGACTGCGATCTTCATGATGTGCGCTGTGAGGTTCAGGTGGGGCGACCGGCCAGCCACGGCTGGCGCGCCAGGCGTTCGGCCTCGAAGGCGCGGATCTTGTCGGCATGGCGCAGCGTCAGGCCGATGTCGTCCAGGCCGTTGACGAGGCAGTGCTTGCGAAACGGCTCGACTTCGAAGGCGATCCGCGTGCCGTCGGGCTTCAAGATCACCTGCTGCGGCAAGTCGATCGTCAACTGATACCCCACGAACCCGGCCACCTCGTCGAACAGCCGCGCCACCTGGGTGGCCGGCAGCTGAATCGGCAACAACCCGTTCTTGAAGCAGTTGTTGAAGAAGATGTCGGCGAAGCTCGGCGCGATCAGGGCGCGGAAGCCGTACTGCTCGAGCGCCCACGGCGCGTGCTCGCGGCTCGAACCGCAGCCGAAGTTCTCGCGCGCCAGCAGAATCGATGCACCCTGGTAGCGCGGCTGGTTCAGCACGAATTCGGGGTTGAGCTTGCGCTTGGCCAAGTCCTGGCCCGGCTCACCCGGATCGAGATAGCGCCAGGCGTCGAACAGGTTGGGCCCGAAACCCGAGCGGTGGATCGACTTCAAGAACTGCTTCGGGATGATCGCGTCGGTGTCGACGTTGGGGCGATCCAGCGGCGCGACGACGCCCTTGTGCACGGTGAAAGCTTGCATCGAATGCTCCCGGACCTCAGGCGAACCGCCGCACGTCGACGAAGTGGCCGTTCAGCGCCGCCGCGGCAGCCATCGCCGGGCTCACCAGGTGCGTGCGGCCGCCGGCGCCCTGCCGGCCCTCGAAGTTGCGGTTGCTGGTGGAGGCGCAGCGCTCGCCGGGTTCGAGCCGGTCGGCATTCATCGCCAGGCACATCGAGCAGCCGGGCTCGCGCCACTCGAAGCCGGCGGCCTTGAAGATCTCGTGCAGGCCCTCGGCCTCGGCCTGCGCCTTCACCTGGCCCGACCCGGGCACCACCATCGCGAGCCTGACGTTTGGTGCCACGCGCTGGCCGATACGGCGCACGATCGACGCGGCTTCGCGCAAGTCTTCGATGCGGCTGTTGGTGCACGAGCCGATGAACACCTTGTCGATGCCGATGTCGGCCAGCGGCTTGTTCGGCGTCAGGCCCATGTAGACCAGCGCGCGCTCGATCGCGTCGCGTTTGCTGGCGTCCTTCTCGCGCTCGGGGTCGGGCACGCGCTCGTCGATCGCCAGCACCATCTCGGGCGACGTGCCCCAGGTGACCTGCGGCTTGATCTGCGCGGCGTCGAGCGTGATCGTCTTGTCGAAGTGCGCGTCGTCGTCGCTGCGCAGCGTGCGCCAGTGCGCCACCGCCTGCTCCCACTCGAGGCCTTTGGGCGCGAGCGGCCGGCCTTTCACGTAGCGAATCGTCGTGTCGTCGACCGCCACCAGCCCGGCGCGGGCGCCGCCCTCGATCGCCATGTTGCACACCGTCATGCGGCCTTCCATCGACAGCGCGCGGATCGCCGCGCCGCCGAACTCGATGGTGGTGCCGGTGCCGCCGGCGGTGCCGATCCTGCCGATGATCGCCAGCACGATGTCCTTGGCGCTGCAGCCCTTGGGCAGCGTGCCGTCGACCCGGATCAGCAGGTTCTTCATCTTGCGCGCCAGCAGCGTCTGCGTCGCCAGCACGTGCTCGACCTCGCTGGTGCCGATGCCGAACGCCAGCGCGCCGAAGGCGCCGTGCGTGCTGGTGTGCGAGTCGCCGCAGACCACCGTCATGCCCGGCAGCGTGGCGCCGTTCTCGGGGCCGATCACGTGCACGATGCCCTGGCGCTTGTCGAGGAACGGAAAGTACGCCGCGGCTCCGGTCGCCGCGATGTTGGCGTCGAGCGTCGTGATCTGCAGCTTGCTGATCGGGTCGGCGATACCGTCGTAGCCGCGCACCCAGCCGGTGGTGGGCGTGTTGTGGTCGGCGGTGGCCACCACCGAACTCGTGCGCCACACCTTGCGCTTGGCCAGCCGCAGCCCCTCGTAGGCCTGCGGACTGGTGACCTCGTGCACGAGGTGACGGTCGATGTAGAGAACGGCGGTGCCGTCGTCCTCGGTGTGGACGACGTGGTCGTCCCAGAGCTTGTCGTACAGCGTGCGGGAGGTCATGGCAACGGCGGGGCTCGGCAACAGCCGCCATTCTCGCGCGACCGCCGCGCGGGGCGTTATCCGAGGGCTTTGATCACCTCCGGCGGCGCCTGCACCAGCTCGATCAGCACGCCTTCGCCTCCGAGCGGGAACTCGTCGCTGCCCTTGGGGTGGACGAAGCAGATGTCGTGGCCCGACGCGCCCTTGCGAATGCCGCCCGGCGCGAAGCGCACGCCGTGGGCGGCCATCCATTGCACTGCGGCGGGCAGGTCGTCGACCCACAGGCCCACGTGGTTCAGCGGCGTCGCGTGCACCGCGGGCTTCTTGTCCGCGTCGAGCGGCTGCATCAGGTCGACCTCGACCGCGTGCGGCCCCTGCCCGAGCGCGCAGACGTCCTCGTCGACGTTCTCGCGCTCGCTGACGTAGTTGCTCTTCACCGTCAGCCCGAAGATGTCGACCCACAACGCGCGCAGGCGCTGCTTGTCGACGCCACCGATCGCGATCTGCTGGATGCCGAGGATGCGAAAGGGCTTGTCCATGCCGGCGGGCCTCACGCGAACGCGATGATCGGCTGGTCGACCGCCAGACTCTCGCCGCGCTTGGCCAGCACCTCCTTCACCTCGCCGTCGCGCGCCGCGGTGAGGATGTTCTCCATCTTCATCGCCTCGATCACCGCCAGCCGCTCGCCGGCGACCACCTTCTGACCGGGCTGCACCGACACGTCGACCAGCAACCCCGGCATCGGCGACAGCAGGAACTTGCTCAGGTCGGGCGGCGCCTTGTGCGGCATCAGCTTCAGCAGTTCGGCCGCGCGCGGCAGCAGTACCAGCGCCTCGATCTGCAGCCCGTTGTGGCCGACGCGGATGCCCAGCGGATGCTTGGCGCCGCCGCGCTCGACCTGCGCCGTGAACGGCTGGCCATTGCAGATGCCGTCGACGCGGATGTCGCCGAGCTGGGTCGCGCTCTGGATCTCGAAACGCCGTTCGCCGACGATGACTTCGGCCCTGGCGGTGACGGCATCGAAGGCGCCGACCCGCACCGCATGGTGCTCGTGCCGGCCGTCGCTCTGCAGCACCACCACCGTCAGGTCGGGCCGGTTCGTCACGCCATGGCCGGCGAGCTGGCCGCTGATGCCCGCCGAGCGCTCGCGCGCCTTGCGGCGAACGAATGCCGCCAGCGCCACCAGGAACAGCGGGTCGTCGTGCGACACGTCCTTGGCGCGAAAACCGTGCGCGAAGTGCTCGGCGATGAAGCCGGTGTCGAAGTCGCCGGCCACGAACCGCGGGTGTGCCAGCAGCGCCGACTGGAACGCGATGTTGCTCGCGATGCCGCGGATCACGAACGCGTTCAGCGCCTCGCGCATCAGGCGAATCGCCTCGGCGCGGTCGCGCCCGTGCACGATCAGCTTGGCGACCATCGAGTCGTAGAACATCGGGATCTCGCCGCCTTCGTAGACCCCGGTGTCGACCCGCACGCCAGGCCCGGGCGGCACCGGTGCGGCGGCCTGCATCGTCGTCGGCGGCGGCAGATAACGCACCAGCCGCCCGGTGGACGGCAGGAAGTTGCGCACCGGGTCCTCGGCGTTGATGCGGCACTCGATCGCCCAGCCATCGCGCCGCACGTCGTTCTGCGCGAACGGCAGCTTCTCGCCGGCGGCCACGCGGATCATCCACTCGACCAGGTCGAGCCCGGTGATGCACTCGGTGACCGGGTGCTCGACCTGCAGCCGGGTGTTCATCTCGAGGAAATAGAAACTCTGGTCGCGGCCGACCACGAACTCCACCGTGCCCGCGCTCTGGTACCGCACCGCCTTGGCCAGCGCCACCGCCTGCTCGCCCATCGCCTTGCGCGTGGTTTCGCTGATGAACGGCGAAGGCGCCTCCTCGATCACCTTCTGGTGGCGGCGCTGGATCGAGCACTCGCGCTCGTTGAGGTACACCACGTCGCCGTGCGCGTCGCCGAGCACCTGGATCTCGATGTGGCGCGGGCTCTCGACGAACTTCTCGATGAACACGCGGTCGTCGCCGAACGCGGCCTTGGCCTCGTGGCGACACGAGGCGAAACCATCGAAGGCTTCCTTGTCGTCGAACGCCACGCGCAGGCCCTTGCCGCCGCCGCCGGCACTGGCCTTGATCATCACCGGGTAGCCGATGTCCTTTGCAATGCGCACCGCCTGGTCGGGCGATTCGATGACGTCGTTGTAGCCGGGGATCGTGTTGACCTTGGCGGCCAGCGCCAGCTTCTTCGACGCGATCTTGTCGCCCATCGCCGCGATCGAGTGGTGCTTCGGACCGATGAACACGAGCCCCTCGCCCTCGACGTGCCTGGCGAAGGCTTCGTTCTCGCTGAGGAAGCCGTAGCCCGGGTGGATCGCCTGCGCGCCGGTCTTCTTCGCGGCCTCGATGATCTTGTTGGCCGCCAGGTAGCTCTCGCGCGACGGCGCCGGGCCGATCGGCACCGCCTCGTCGGCCAGCTCGACGTGCATCGCCTCGCGATCGGCCTCGGAGTACACCGCCACCGTGAAGATACCCATCTTCTTCGCGGTCTTGATGATGCGGCAGGCGATCTCCCCGCGATTGGCGATGAGGATCTTGCTGAACATGGCGTCCTCTCAAAGCGGGATGTTGCCGTGCTTGCGCCACGGGTTGTCGAGCTTCTTGTGCTGCAGCATCGCCAGCGAGCGGCAGATGCGCCGGCGCGTCTCGTGCGGCTGGATGACGTCGTCGATGTAGCCGCGCGCGCCGGCGACGAACGGGTTGGCGAAGCGCGCCTTGTACTCCGCCTCGCGGCGGCCCAGCTTGGCGGGGTCGCCCTTGTCGTCGCGGAAGATGATCTCCACCGCACCCTTGGCGCCCATCACCGCGATCTCGGCGTTGGGCCAGGCGAAGTTGACGTCGCCGCGCAGGTGCTTGCTGCTCATCACGTCGTAGGCGCCGCCGTACGCCTTGCGCGTGATCACGGTGACCTTGGGCACGGTGCACTCGGCGTACGCATAGAGCAGCTTGGCGCCGTGCTTGATGATGCCGCCGTACTCCTGCGCGGTGCCCGGCATGAAGCCCGGCACGTCGACGAAGGTGATCAGCGGGATGCCGAAGGCGTCGCAGAAGCGAACGAAGCGCGCGCCCTTGATCGCGCTCTTGATGTCGAGGCAGCCGGCGAGCACCTGCGGGTTGTTGGCGACGATGCCCACCGAGCGGCCGGCCATGCGGCCGAAGCCGACGACGATGTTCTGCGCATAGTCGCTCTGCAGTTCGAAGAAGTCGCCGTCGTCGACCACCTTGACGATCGCCTCCTTGATGTCGTAGGCCTTGTTGGGGTTGTCGGGCACCAGCGTGTCGAGCGAGAAGTCGTCGCGATCCGGCGCGTCGCCGTTGGGCCGCAGCGGCGTGCCGTCGCGGTTGTTCAGCGGCAGGTAGTTGAAGAAGCGCCGCAGCATCAGCAGCGCCTCGACGTCGTTGTCGAACGCCAGGTCGGCAACGCCGCTGTGGGTGGTGTGCGTGTGCGCGCCGCCCAGTTGCTCGGCGCTCACCTCCTCGTGCGTCACTGTCTTCACCACCTCGGGGCCGGTGACGAACATGTACGAGCTGTCGCGCACCATGAAGATGAAGTCGGTCATCGCCGGCGAGTACACCGCGCCGCCCGCACACGGCCCCATGATCAGGCTGATCTGCGGGATCACGCCCGAGGCCATCACGTTGCGCTGGAACACCTCGGCATAGCCGCCGAGCGACGCCACGCCCTCCTGGATGCGCGCGCCGCCGGAGTCGTTGAGGCCGATCACCGGCGCGCCGACCTTCATCGCCTGGTCCATCACCTTGCAGATCTTCTCGGCGTGCGCCTCGGAGAGCGCGCCACCGAAGACGGTGAAGTCCTGGCTGAACACGAACACCAGGCGGCCGTTGATCATGCCGTAGCCGGTGACCACGCCATCGCCGGGAATCCTGTGGTCGGCCATGCCGAAGTCGGCACAGCGGTGCTCGACGAACATGTCCCACTCCTCGAACGTGCCCTCGTCGAGCAGCAGTTCGAGCCGCTCGCGCGCGGTGAGCTTGCCCTTGGCGTGCTGCGCGTCGATGCGCCTGGCGCCGCCGCCCAGCCGCGCGGCACCGCGCTTGGCCTCGAGCTGGTCGATGATGTCGTGCATGGTCGCTCTCGCTTTCAGTTCATCGCGTCGATCAGGCGGCGCGCAGCCACCGACGCCGCGACGCGGCCGGCGCGCACGTCGTCGGTGAGTCGCGGCAGCGCCGCCGCCACCTGCGGCTGCGCGCGAAACCGCTCGTGCAGCAGCGCCTCGATGCGCTCCCACATCCAGGCTTCGTTCTGCTCGCGCCGTCGCTCGGCCAGCCGACCGCTGGACTGGCGCAGCGCGCGAAACTCGCTCACCGCCTGCCAGAACGCGGGCAATCCGGCGCCGGTGATCGCACTGAGCGTCAGCACCCGCGGCGCCCAGTGCGCCGACTGCTGCGGCGGCGCGAGTGCACGCTGCATCAGCCGCAGCGACGAGGTGATCTGCGCCTGCGCCCGCGTGGCCGCGGCAGCGTCGAGGTCGGCCTTGTTGATGGCCACGATGTCGGCCATCTCCATCACGCCGCGCTTGATGGCCTGCAGATCGTCGCCGGCGTTGGGCAGTTGCAGCAGCGCGAAGCAATCGGTCATGCCGGCCACCGCAGTCTCGCTCTGGCCGACGCCGACGGTCTCGACGATCACGATGTCGTAGCCGGCTGCCTCGAGCACCAGCATCGCCTCGCGCGTGTGCGCGGCCACGCCGCCGAGCGTGCCGCCGGTGGGGCTGGGGCGGATGAAGGCATCGCGCTCGACCGACAGCCGCTCCATGCGCGTCTTGTCGCCGAGGATCGAGCCACCCGACACGCTCGACGACGGATCCACCGCCAGCACGGCCACGCGGTGTTGCAGGCCGATCAGGTGCAGACCGAGCGCCTCGATGAAGGTGCTCTTGCCGACCCCGGGTACGCCCGAGATGCCGAGCCGGAACGAGCGACCGGTGTGCGGCAGCAAGGCATCGAGCAGCGCGTCGGCGCGGACACGGTGATCGGGGCGGGTGGACTCCAGCAGCGTGACCGCCTTGGCGACCGCGCGCCGCTGGGGCTCGCCGCGCGCGTGCAGCACACCGTCGAGCAGGTTCTGGTCCGCGGGGTCGAGCATCGGTGGCCTGCGCCCGCTGCCTATTGCTTCAGCGAGCCACGAATCTGCTCGAGCACGTCCTTCGCGCTCGCCGGCACCGGCGTGCCCGGGCCGTAGATGCCCTTGACGCCGGCCGCGTGGAGGAAATCGTAGTCCTGTTGCGGGACCACGCCGCCGACGAAGACGACGATGTCGTCGCCACCTTGCTTCTTCAGCTCGGCGATGATCGCCGGCACCAGCGTCTTGTGCCCGGCGGCGAGCGTGCTGACGCCCACCGCGTGCACGTCGTTGTCGATCGCCTGGCGGGCGCACTCCTCGGGGGTCTGGAACAGCGGGCCGATGTCGACGTCGAAACCGAGGTCGGCGAACGCGGTGGCCACCACCTTGGAGCCGCGGTCGTGGCCGTCCTGCCCGAGCTTGGCGATCAGCACCCGCGGACGGCGCCCATGCTCGCGGGCGAAGGCGGCGATTTCGCCCTTCAGCTTCTCCCAGCCCTCTGCCGAATCGTAGGCTTTCGCGTACACGCCGGTCACCTTCTGGATGTCGGCGCGGTGGCGCCCGAACACGGCCTCCAGCGCATCGCTCACCTCGCCCACGGTGGCGCGCAGGCGAACGGCCTGGATGCCGAGGTCGAGCAGATTACCCGAGCCGCTGCGCGCCGCCTCGGTCAGCGCCGCCAGCGCGGCCTGAACCTTCGCCGTGTCGCGCGTGGCGCGGATCTTCGCGAGCCGCGCCACCTGCTGCTCGCGCACCTTGTGGTTGTCGACCTCGAGGATGTCGACGGCGTCGTTGCGCTCGCTCCTGAACTTGTTGACGCCGACGATCACGTCGGCACCGGAGTCGATGCGCGCCTGCTTCTGCGCCGCGCTGGCCTCGATCTTCAGCTTGGCCCAACCCGAGGCCACCGCGCGGGTCATGCCGCCCTGGGCCTGCACCTCTTCGATGATGCCCCAAGCGGCGTCGGCCATCGCCTGCGTCAGCGACTCCATCATGTACGAGCCGGCCCACGGGTCGACCACCTGCGTGAGGTGCGTCTCCTCCTGCAGGATGAGCTGGGTGTTGCGCGCGATGCGCGAGCTGAACTCGCCGGGCAGCGCAATCGCCTCGTCGAAGCTGTTGGTGTGCAGGCTCTGCGTGCCGCCGAACACCGCGGCCATCGCCTCGACGGTGGTGCGCACGATGTTGTTGTACGGGTCCTGCTCGGTCAGGCTCCAGCCCGAGGTCTGGCAGTGCGTGCGCAGCATCAGGCTCTTCGGGCTCTTGGCGCCGAAGCCCTTCATGACGCGGCACCACAGCAGGCGCGCGGCGCGCATCTTGGCGATCTCGAGGTAGAAGTTCATCCCGATCGCCCAGAAGAAGCTCAGCCGGCCGGCGAACTCGTCGACGTCGAGCCCGCGCGCCAGCGCGGCCTTCACGTACTCCATGCCGTCGGCCAGCGTGAAGGCGAGTTCGAGCGCCTGGTTGGCGCCGGCCTCCTGCATGTGGTAGCCGCTGATGCTGATCGAGTTGAACTTCGGCATCTTGCGCGCCGTGTACTCGATGATGTCGGCCACGATGCGCATGCTCGGCTCGGGCGGGTAGATGTAGGTGTTGCGGACCATGAACTCCTTGAGGATGTCGTTCTGGATGGTGCCGCTCAGCTGCTCCTGCATCACCCCCTGCTCTTCGGCGGCGACGATGTAGCCCGCCAGCACCGGCAGCACCGCGCCGTTCATCGTCATCGAGACGCTGACCTTGTCCAGCGGAATGCCGTCGAACAGGATCAGCATGTCCTCGACCGAGTCGATCGCCACGCCGGCCTTGCCGACGTCGCCGGTGACGCGCGGGTGGTCGCTGTCGTAGCCGCGGTGCGTGGCGAGGTCGAACGCGACGCTGATGCCCTGGCCGCCGCCGGCCAGCGCCTGACGGTAGAAGGCGTTGCTCTCCTCGGCGGTGGAGAACCCCGCGTACTGGCGGATCGTCCACGGCCGGCCGGCATACATGGTGGGCTGCGGGCCGCGAACGAACGGCTCGAACCCCGGCAGCGTGTCGGCGTACGGCAGGTCGCGCAGATCGGCCGCGGTGTACAGCGGCTTGACGGTGATGCCCTCGGGCGTCACCCAGTTCAGGCCGTCGACGCGACCCCCGGGCGCCGACCTGGCCGCTGCCTGCCGCCACTGCTCGAGCGTGGCGCCGCGAAACTCATTGGACTGCGACATCTCGGTTCGACTCCTGGTGCTGGCGTGACCGCTCGCCGGCCCCGATTGGGCGCCGATTCGGCGGCGCTTGCCAGCACGCGGCGGTCGGCCTATGATGGCCGCCATTATGCATAATTATAAATGCATAACCAACCGATGCGAGTTCGCCGGCACCGCCGTGCGGCCATCCGCGTGACCGAAGGCCGCGCGCGCGCCACCCCTGCCGGCGGCCGCGCCGTCGCGCCGGCGGCGGCCGCACGGATGACGACCGCGCTGTCGCCGCGCGCGCTGTACCAGGAGGTGGCCGACCGCCTGCGCGACAAGATCTTCGGCCGCGAGCTCGAGCCCGGCGCCTGGATCGACGAGCTGAAGCTCGCTGCCGAGTGGGGCATCAGCCGTACGCCGCTGCGCGAGGCGCTCAAGGTGCTGGCCGTCGAGGGCCTGGTGACGATGAAGGTGCGCCGCGGCGCCTACGTCACCGAGATGTCAGCCGACGACGTGGCACAGGTCTACCGCCTGCTGGCGCTGCTGGAAAGCGACGCCGCCGGCGAGGCCGCAGCCACCGCCAGCGACGAGCAGATCGCCGGCCTGCGGCGCCTGCACGACCGGCTGGAGAAGCAGGTGCGGCAGCGCGACGCCTTCTTCGCCACCAACGAGGCGTTCCACCTCATGCTGCTGGAGGCGGCCGGCAACCGCTGGCGCCGGCAGATCGTGACCGATCTGCGCAAGGTGATGAAGCTCAATCGCCACCATTCGTTGTTCCGGCAGGGGCGCATCGTCGAGTCGCTGGCCGAGCACCGCGCAATCATGCGGGCACTCGAAGCGCGCGACCCGAAGCGCGCGACGCGGCTGATGCAGAGCCACTTCGACAACGGGCTGCGCGCCGCCACGGCCTGATCGACGCCACTATCCCCAGGTCCGCACCGGACAGGCACGCCTTCGGCCCGCCGTCCGGCGGCGGGCAAGGCCGCTGCGGTCCCGCCATTCGCGAACGAAGCCATGTACGACGCCTCACGCCGCAACGGCGAGGATGACGCTGGTGGCCTTGAACAGCGCGGTGGCCCGAACGCCCGGCCTCAGGCCGAGCGCCTGCGCGCTGCCGGCGGTGACGATGACGGCGATCTGGTCGCCGCCGTCGAGGTCGATCACCACCTCTGTGTTGACGGCGCCCGGGGTCACGACGCCGACCGTGCCGGCCAACTGGTTGCGCGCCGACACGCGCGCGCCTTCGAGGTCGGTGGCGACGACGATCGACGACGATTCGACGAGCGCGATCACCGTCATCTGGGTGCGCAGGCCGAGCGCCTGCGCGCTGGCCTGGGTCACCACGGCCACGAGGCGCTGCCCGCCGGGCAGCGCGATCTCGACCTCGTCGTTCACCGCGCCCGCGCGCAGCGCGCTAACGGTGCCGACGAACTGGTTCCTGGCGCTGGTCTTCATGTTCAGAACCTTCAGCAACGAGAAGGGGCGATCGAGGTCGATCGACTGCTCGTCGAGCAACTTCAGGAAGCGCTGGTGCGCGGCATCGATCTGCTCGAAGCGCTCGAGCAGCCGCTGCCCGCGCGGCGTCAGGCGGGTCGAACCGCCGCCGCGACCGCCCGTGCTGCGCTCGACCAGCGGCTCGCCGGCCAGCACGTTCATCGAGTCGATCGCGTCCCAGGCCGCCTTGTAGCTGATGCCGTAGGCCTTTGCAGCCTTGGTGATCGAGCCTTCGCTGGCCACCGCGCGCAGCAAGTCGAAGCGGCCGCTGCCGCCGAGTTGCTGGTCGCCGACCGAAATCCATACCGAGCCCTGCAGGCCGAGTCGCCTGCTCGTCTTGCGCCGGCGCGGCAGCATGCAGCCTCCTCAGCCCGGCCGGCGCTCGGGCGCAAGAGCGGTATCGCCGCTCGTCGCAGCCGCGGCAACGGCGGCCTCTCCGGCACTCGCCGCCGAGGGTTCATCGTCCACTACGACGCCGGCGCTCAAGTGCACCACCTGGTCGGCCAGCTCCCGCACGTCGTCGTCGTCGTGCGTGATCAGCAGCATCGGCAGGCTGAGCTGCGATTGCAGCTCCTTCAATTCGAACCGCAGCCGCCGACGCAGCGTCTTGTCGAGCGCAGCGAACGGCTCGTCGAGCAGCAGCGCGGTCGGGTCATTGACCAGCGCGCGCGCCAATGCCGTGCGCTGCCGCTGGCCACCCGACAACTGGTGCGGGTAGTGGCCCGCGACAGGCTCGAGGCGGAAGTCGGCGATCCAGCGGTCGACCGCCGGGTCGGCCAGCGCGCGCGCAGGGTTCAGCCAACCCCGGCGCAAGCCGAACGCGATGTTCTGGCGCACGCTCAAGTGCGGAAACAGCGCGTAGTCCTGGAACACGTAAGCGAGGCGCCGCTGCTGCGGCGAGAGGTCGAGTCCGGCCGCGCGGTCGTACAGCGCACGGCCGGCCACCGCCACTCGCCCGCCCTCGGGGCGCGCGATGCCCGCGATCATCTTCAGCGTCTGCGTCTTGCCGGCGCCCGACGGGCCGTACAGCACCACGCGCGGCGCATCGCTTGCGAAGCGCACGTTCAGCGCGAAGCGCGTGTCGTCATGGCGCAGCACGCGCTGCAGGTTCACGTCCCAGATCACGTTCGCGCCCTCAACCCCGTGCAGCGACCCGCCCGGGCACGAGCCGCCCTGCCGACAGCAGCACCGCGATGCAGACGATCGACGTCACGGCCACCAGGAAGTTCGCGGCGTCGTCCTGCCCGGCCTGCACGGCCTCGTAGACCGCGATCGACAGCGTCTGCGTGCGCCCCGCAATGCTGCCGGCCACCATCAGCGTGGCGCCGAACTCGCCGAGCGCGCGCGCAAAGGCCAGCAGCAGCCCGGCGAGGATGCCGCGCCACGCCAGCGGCAGCGTCACGCGCAAGAAGATCGCCGTCTCGCGGATGCCGAGCGTGCGCGCGGCGTCCTCCAGTTGCGGGTCGACGGTCTCGAACGCCGCGCGTGCTGCCTTGAACACCAGCGGGAACGACACCACCATGGCCGCGATCACCGCGCCCTGCCAGGTGAAGATCAGCCGCAGGCCGAAGTGCTCGATCAGCCAGCTCCCGAGCGGGCCGTGCGAGCCGACCAGCACCAGCAGGTAGTAGCCGAGCACGGTGGGCGGCATCACCATCGGCAGCGTCAGCACGGCGTCGAGCACGTCGCGCCCCGCAAAGCGTGCGCGCGCCATCGCGTACCCCACGGCCACGCCGAGCACCAGGTTCAACGCCGTGGCCCAGCCGGCCACCTTCAGCGTCAGCCCCAGTGCGACCCATGCGCCCTCCATTCGCGCCGTACCGCCTCAAGGCTTGCCGAAGCCGTACTTCGCCAACACCGCGCGCGCCGGCGCCGAGGCGAGGAACTCCACATACTGGCTCGCCAGCGCAGCGTTGGCGCTCGCCGCCAGCGGGGCGATGGGGTAGAGGATCGGCTTGCGCGTCGCCACCGTCAGCGCGACCTTGACCTTGCCTGGCATCAGCGCGGCATCGGTGGCGTAGACGAAGCCGGCGTCGACCTCGGCGCGCGCCACGTAGTCGAGCGCCTGCCGCACGGTGTTGGCACCCACCATCTTGGGCTCGATCGCGCCCCACAGGCCGTCGCCTTCGAGCACACCCTTGGTATAGCGGCCCACCGGCACGCTGGCGGGCAGGCCGATCGCGATGCGCTGGTAGGTGGCCTGCGTCAGGTCGTTCACCGACTTCGGCACGTGGCTCGCCGCCGTCGGCACGATCACCACCAGCGCGTTCGAGACGAAGTTGCGCCGCTGCGCAGCCTGCACCAGCCCCAGGCTCTGGGCCTGGTCCATCGTCTCCTGGTCGGCGCTGGCGAACACGTCGACCGGAGCCCCGCCCTTGGCGATCTGCTGCAACAGCGCGCCCGACGAGCCGAAGTTGTAGAGCACCTGGGTGCCCGGATGGGCGGCCTCGAACAGCGGGCCGATGTCCTTGAAGGCATTGGTCAGGCTGGCAGCGGCCGAGACGGTGAGGTCGGCGGCGGCGGCGGGCAAAGTCAGGCCAGCGAAGACGGCCAGGGCGAGCAGGCGGTGCATGGTGGGCGACCCGTTCGGTGTATTGTGCCCTATACACCGACCAGCCGCCGCCTCGAGCGCGTGCCGATGTCAGCGTGAACCGCCGCTGTCGGTGGGCACCTTGGGCCTCGTTATGTAGGCAAACTATACGACGGAATCGACCTGCCGCTCACGACGCCAGGAACACCGCGAACCAGCCGCGCTCGTCGCTCCAGCGCGCCGTGCGAGCGAACCCGGCCTGGCGCAGCAGCGCCTCGAAGCCGTCGAGCGTGTACTTGTACGAGTTCTCGGTGTGGATGCGCTCGCCGGCGGCGAGCGCGCGTTCGCCACCCGGCCAGCGCAGCACCAACGGCCGTCGCGCCTGCAGGTGCATCTCGATGCGGCTCTCGGCGTCGTTGAACAACGCGACGTGGTCGAAGTCGTCGATGCGCGCGTCGCAACCGAGCAGCGCCTCGAGCCGGCGCAGCAGGTTGAGGTTGAACGCCGCGGTGACCCGCAGCGCGTCGTCGTAGGCCCGTTCGAGTGTCGCCTTGTCCTTGACCAGATCGACGCCGATCAGCAGTGCGCCGCCGGGGCCGCCGGCGGCGCGCGCCTGGCGCAGAAAGCGCAGCGCATCGGTCGGTGTGAAGTTGCCGATGCTCGAACCGGGGTAGAACAACAGGCGCTCGCCGCGCCCGGCATCCGGCGGCAGCACGAGCGTCGACGAGAAGTCGGCGCCGACACCGACCATCTCGATGCCCGGATGTCGATGCTGCAGGTTCGTCAGTGCGCGCCGCAGGTACTCGATCGAGATGTCGACCGCGACGTAGCGCAACGGCGCGAGAGCGTCGAACAGCCGCGCCGCCTTCTCGCAGCTGCCGGCGCCAAGGTCGATCAGCGTGCGGCCGCGGCCGGTGATGGCGGCCACTTCGCGCGCGTGGCGGTCGAGGATCGCCCGCTCGGTGCGCGTCGGGTAGTACTCCGGCAATTCGGTGATCGCCTCGAACAGGTGCGAACCGAGCGCGTCGTAGAGGAACTTCGGCGACACGCTCGCCGGCCTGGCCAGCAGGCCCAGCGCCAGCTCGCCGCGCAGCGCCGCGTCGTCTTCGCGGTACAACTGGACGAACTTCGGGCCGCTCATGGGATCAGTATGGGTACCCGCGACGGCCTTGCCGAAGCGGGGATTCCATATGTAAGGTTTCGCGGGCCGGCGCGATGCGAACCCTGCCGGGAACCCGCGCCATCAGTAAGGACGAACCATGAATCCTCTGCCGCGCTCCGAGGTCGAGCCGCCGGTGCTGGCGCGGCGCTATGCGCGCGTGCGTGCGCAGTCGCTGGCCTTGGCCGAGCCACTGTCGGAGGCCGACGCGCAGGTGCAGTCGATGCCCGACGTCAGCCCCACCAAGTGGCACTTGGCGCACGTGACCTGGTTCTTCGAGACCTTCGTGCTCGAGCGCTACGAGCGCGGCTTCGCGCCGTTCCATCGGCACTTTCGCGTGCTGTACAACAGCTACTACAACGCGGTGGGCCAACAGCATCCGCGGCCGCAGCGCGGCCTGGTGTCGCGCCCCAGCCTCGCCGAGGTCAAGGCCTACCGTGCGCAGGTCGACGCGCGCATCGAGGCGCTGTTGGCCGCGCCACACGACCCAGGCGCTGATGCGCTGATCGAGCTCGGCCTGCAGCACGAACAGCAGCACCAGGAACTGATCCTCACCGACATCAAGCACGTGCTGTCGTGCAGCCCGCTGGCGCCGGTTTACCGGTCAGCGTGGCCGCTGGTCAGCGTGGCGCCGCTGGCGCCTGCGTGGCAGGCTTTCGACGGTGGCCTGGTCGAGATCGGCCACGACGGCGCCGGCTTCGCGTTCGACAACGAAGAACCGCGTCACTCGCAGTACCTGAAACCCTACGCGCTCGGCAACCGCCTCGTCACCCATGGCGAATGGGCCGAGTTCGTTGCCGACGGCGGCTATGCCGAGCCGCGCTGGTGGCTGTCGGCGGGCTGGGACTGGGCGCGTCAACAGCGCGCCGAGGCGCCGCTGTACTGGCAGCGCGACGATGCAGGCGCCTGGCACAGCTTCACGCTGCACGGGCTGGTGCCGATCGATCCGCACACGCCGATCGTGCACATCGGCTACTTCGAGGCCGATGCGTTCGCGCGCTGGGCGTCGGCGCAGGGTGGCGCCTGGGATGGCGCCCGCCTGCCCACCGAGGCCGAGTGGGAGCACGCGGCCGGCGCGCAGGGCGCCGCCGCCATCGCCACGGGCAACTTCGCCGAATCGCAGGCGCTGCATCCGCTGCCGGTGGCGCGCACCACCATCGGCCTGCAGCAACTGTTCGGCGACGTCTGGGAGTGGACTTCGAGCGCCTACCAGCCCTACCCCGGATACCGCGCCTGGGACGGCGCAGCCGGCGAGTACAACGGCAAGTTCATGGTCAACCAGTACGTGTTGCGCGGCGGCTCGTGCGCGACGCCGCGCTCGCACATCCGCGCCAGCTACCGCAACTTCTTCCCCACCGACGCACGCTGGCAGTTCAGTGGCGTGCGGCTGGCACGCGATCTCGGCTGACGCCGGCGCTGCGATCCCAGCGGGCGCGACCCGCGCGCGGCGGCGCCGCGGCGCAGCCTAAGGCCGCTGCGCGATCGGTTTGATGTCGCGTCGGGTGGCGCCCACGTAGAGCTGGCGCGGCCGGCCGATCTTGTACTCCGGGTCGCCGATCATCTCGTTGAGCTGCGCGATCCAGCCCACCGTGCGCGCCAGCGCGAACACCGCAGTGAACAGGCTCACCGGGACACCGATCGCGCGCTGCACGATGCCGGAGTAGAAGTCGACGTTCGGATAGAGCTTGCGCGAAACGAAATAGTCGTCCTCGAGCGCGATCTTCTCCAGCGACATCGCCAGCTTGAACAGCGGATCGTCGTGCAGGCCGAGCGCGTCGAGCACCTCGTGGCAGGTCTCGCGCATCAGCTTGGCGCGAGGGTCGTAGTTCTTGTAGACGCGGTGGCCGAAGCCCATCAGCTTGACGCCGGCGTTCTTGTCCTTCACCTGCTTGATGAATTCGCCGATCTTCTCCACGCCACCGGAACGCTGAATCTCCATCAGCATGCTCAGCGCCGCCTCGTTGGCACCGCCGTGCGCCGGGCCCCACAGGCAGGCCACGCCGGCGGCGATCGCGGCGAACGGGTTGGTGCCCGAGCTGCCGCACAGCCGCACCGTGGAGGTGGAGGCGTTCTGCTCGTGGTCGGCGTGCAGGATGAAGATGCGGTCGATCGCACGCACCAGCACGTCGTTGGGCACGTACTCCTCGCACGGCGTGGCGAACATCATGCGCATGAAGTTCGCCGCGTACGACAGCTCGTTGCGCGGGTAGATGAAGGGCTGGCCCATGCCGTACTTGTAGGCCATCGCCACCAGCGTGGGCATCTTGGCGATCAGCCTGATCGCCGCGATCTCGCGGTGCTTCGGGTTGTTGATGTCGGTGCTGTCGTGATAGAACGCCGACAGCGCGCCGACCAGGCCGGTCAGCACCGCCATCGGGTGCGCGTCGCGCCGGAACCCGCGCAGGAAGAACTGCATCTGCTCGTGGACCATCGTGTGGTGCGTGACGAGCGAGTCGAAGGCCTTCTGCTGCTTCGCGTTGGGCAGCTCGCCGTACAGCAGCAGATGGCAGACGTCGAGAAAGTCGCACTGCGTGGCCAGCTCCTCGATCGGGTAGCCGCGGTACAGCAACTCGCCCTTGTCGCCGTCGATGTAGGTGATCGTCGAGTTGCACGCGGCGGTCGACAGGAAGCCCGGGTCGTAGGTGAACCTGCCGGTCTGCGCGTAGAGCTTGCGGATGTCGATGACATCGGGCCCGACGCTTCCCCTGTAGATCGGCAGCTCCATCGCGGGGCTGCCATCGGAGAACGACAGCGTGGCTTTGACGTTGGACGGGGTCATGGTGGCGGTTCCTGGTTGCGTGCCTGTACTCTACTTCTGCTTACTGGGAGGCCGCGCGGGGCACTGTGGTTCCGTCGTCAGGCGCCCTCGGCGCCGGTCGCAACTGCGCCAGCAGCTCGCGCACCGCCGGCCGGTCGAGCTCGCCGACCGGCTCGTTGCGGCCGAGCAGCAGATCGAGCAGGTCGTTGTCCGGCAGATCCATCAGTGCCCCGAGGGCATCGGCTTGCCGCTGCGTGAGCTGCGCGCCGTGGCGGGCGAAAAAGCGCTCGATCAGGATGTCGTTCTCGAGCATGCCGCGCCGGCAGCGCCAGCGCAGGCGATTGAGCGCAACAGCGTCGAGCACAGGCTCCATGGTGTCGTCATACCGCACGCCGGACCATCAGCTCCTTGAGCTTGCTGATCGCCGCCATCGGGCTCAGGCCCTTCGGGCAGACGTCGACGCAGTTCATGATGCCGCGGCAGCGGAACACCCGGTACGGGTCTTCGAGGTTGTCGAGCCGTTCGCTGGTAGCCTGGTCGCGGCTGTCGGCGATGAAGCGGTAGGCCTGCAACAGGCCGGCGGGGCCGACGTACTTGTCGGGGTTCCACCAGTAGCTCGGACATGCCGTCGAGCAACTGGCGCACAGGATGCACTCGTACAGGCCGTTGAGCACGTCGCGCTGCTCGGGGGTCTGCAGCCGCTCCTTCTCGGGCGGCGCCTCGTCGTTCACCAGATACGGCTTGATCGAGTGGTACTGCTCGAAGAACTGCGTCATGTCGACGATCAGGTCGCGCACCACCGGCAGCCCGGGCAGCGGCTTGAGCACGATCGGATCCTTCAGCCGGCGCAGGTTGGTCAGGCAGGCCAGGCCGTTCTTGCCGTTGATGTTCATCGCATCGGAGCCGCACACGCCCTCGCGGCACGAACGGCGGAAGCTCAGGCTGGGGTCGACCGATTTCAGCTTGATCAGCGCGTCGAGCAGCATGCGCTCGGAGCCGTCGAGATCCAGCGTCAGCGACTGCATGCGCGGCCGCTCGTCGCGGTCGGGGTCGTAGCGGTAGATCCGGAAATGGCGCTGGCCGACCCTGGCCACGCGCTCGAAACGCGAGTTGAGATACGTGCTGTCTGGAGCCGCAGGAGCGGCGTGTTCGGGTGCGTCGGCCATCAGAAGGTCCTCACCTTGGGCGGGATCGACTCCACGCTCAGGGGTTTCATTTGCACCGGCTTGTAGTCGAGCCGGCTGCCCTTGCTGTACCACAGGGTGTGCTTCAACCAGTCGACGTCGTTGCGCCCCAGCGGGTGCTGCGGGTCGTCGGGGCCGCGCTCGTACTCGAGCACGGTGTGCGCGCCGCGGCACTCCTTGCGCGCCGCGGCCGACACCATCGTCGCCTGCGCGCACTCGATCAGGTTGTCGACCTCGAGCGCCTCGACGCGTGCGGTGTTGAAGACCTTGCTCTTGTCCTTCAGGCCGATCGCCTCGGCGCGCCGGCGCAGCTCGACCATCTTGACCACGCCCTCGTCGAGCAACGCCTGGGTGCGGAACACGCCGGCGTGCGACTGCATGGTGGTGCGCAGATCGTTGGCGACGTCCTGCGCATATTCCCCGTCGGTCGCAGCGTCGAGCCGCGCCAGACGGGCGAGCGACCGCTCGGCGGCATCGGCGGGCAGCTCCTTGTGCGCCCGGGTGCCCGCGGCCAGCGCCTGCACGATGTGGTTGCCCGCGGAACGGCCGAACACCAGCAGGTCGAGCAGCGAGTTGGTGCCCAGCCGGTTGGCGCCGTGCACGCTGACGCACGAGCACTCGCCCACCGCATAGAGCCCCCCGACCACCGCGTTGGGGCTGCCGTTCTTCGGTGCCACCACCTGGCCGTGGATGTTGGTGGGCACGCCGCCCATCTGGTAGTGCAGGGTCGGCACCACGGGGATCGGCTCCTTGGTGATGTCGACGTTGGCGAAGTTGTGGCCGATCTCGTACACCGACGGCAGGCGCCTCAAGATGTCCTTGACGCCGATGTGCGTCATGTCGAGGTGGATGTAGTCCTTGGCGGGGCCGCAGCCGCGTCCTTCCTTGATCTCCTGGTCCATGCAGCGCGACACGAAGTCGCGCGGCGCCAGGTCTTTCAGCGTCGGCGCGTAGCGCTCCATGAAGCGCTCGCCGTCGACGTTGCGCAGGATCGCGCCCTCGCCGCGGCAGCCTTCGGTGAGCAGCACGCCGGCGCCGGCCACGCCGGTGGGGTGGAACTGCCAGAACTCCATGTCCTGCAGCGGCAGCCCGGCGCGCGCGGCCATGCCCAGGCCGTCGCCGGTGTTGATGTAGGCGTTGGTGCTGGCCGCGTAGATGCGCCCCGCACCGCCGGTGGCCAGCAGCGTGCACTTGCCCTGCAGGATGCTGACCTCGCCGGTCTCCATCTCGAGGGCGACCACGCCGAGCACGTCGCCCTCGGCGTCGCGGATCAGGTCGATCGCCATCCATTCGACGAAGAACTGCGTGCGCGCCTTCACGTTCTGCTGGTACAGCGTGTGCAGCATCGCGTGGCCGGTGCGGTCGGCCGCCGCGCAGGCGCGCTGCACCGGCTTCTCGCCGTAGTGCGAGGTGTGGCCGCCGAACGGACGCTGGTAGATCGTGCCGTCGGCGTTGCGGTCGAACGGCATGCCGAAGTGCTCGAGCTCGTAGACGACGTTGGGCGCCTCGCGGCACATGAACTCGATGGCGTCCTGGTCGCCGAGCCAGTCGCCGCCCTTGACGGTGTCGTAGAAGTGGTAGTGCCAGGTGTCCTCGCTCATGTTGCCGAGGCTGGCGCCGATGCCGCCTTGCGCGGCCACCGTGTGCGAGCGCGTCGGGAACACCTTGGACAGCACCGCGACGTTCAGCCCCGCGCGCGCCAGCTGCAGCGCAGCGCGCATGCCGGAGCCACCGGCCCCGACGATGACGGCGTCGAACTTGCGTCTGGGAAGAGAGGTCATCGACTCAGGTCTCCATGGCGCCTAGCGGCACTCTCGCTGAACGATTCGGCTCAACCAAGCGGCCGCCGCGGATCCGGCTCTGCCGGGCCGCTGGCGTGCCTTGCAGGCCGCGCCGAACCTTACGGTTCGGCCGCTCGCCAGGCACGCAAGGTCCGCCGGAACTCCCGTGTCCGGGCCCGCCCCCCTCGAGGGGGAGGCGCCGAAGGCGCATCGGGGCCATCTCACAGCCTCCACAGCACCTGCACGGTCCAGCCGGCGCAGCCGACCAGCCAGACGATGGTGACCCCCTGCAGCAGCAGGCGCAGCCACACCGGCTTGATGTAGTCCATCCAGATGTCGCGCACGCCGACCCAGGCGTGCAGCGCCAGCGCGACGATCACGACGAAGGTCGCCACGCGCATCCACTGCGTCGAGAAGATCGCCGCCCAGCGGTCGTAGCCGAGCTGCGGGCCGGCGATCAGCTGCACCAGCAGCACCAGCGTGTACAGCGCCATCACCACCGCGGTGACGCGCTGGCTCAGCCAGTCGCGCATGCCGTAGTGGGCGCCGACCACCAGGCGCTTGGATCCGAATGCCTCGTTGCCGCTGCTCATCGACCACCTCAGAAAAGCCCGAACAGCCGGGCGCCCAGCACCACCGTCAGCACGCCGCTCAGCACCAGCGTGGTCGCCGCCGAGACGCGACCCTGCTTGAGGCTGACGTCGTGCACGATGTCCATCCAGAGGTGGCGCACACCGGCCAGCACATGGTGCAGGTAGGCCCAGATCAGCGCCAGCACCACGAGCTTGAGAACGAACGCGGGCACGAAGCCGATGCCGGCGATGAAGGCGCTGCTGAATCGCTCGTACGAGATCTCGCTGGTCAGGCTCGTGTCGAGCAACCACACCACCAGCGGCAGCAGCAGGAACATCAACGCGCCGCTGATGCGATGCAGGATCGACACCAGGCCAGCGAGCGGCAGACGATAGGTGACGATCTGCGAGACGTGGATGTTGGTATAGACCGGGCGTGGCTTGTGCGCGTCTGCCATGAATCTCTGCCCCCTCGGTGCGCGATGAACCGGTGGATCTTATTCCATGCCGGCGCAGCCTCCGAAGGGCGGCGTTCAGAGCAGTTCGTTGCGGTAGTGGTGGGCATCGGTGCGGTACAGGCCGCGCCGCAATTCGACCGGGCGTTCGCGATAGGTCAGCGAGCGCCGCTCCACGCTCAGCAGCGGCGCGCCCGCTGCCACACCGAGCAGCGCGGCGGCCTCGGCCGGTGCGGCCAGCGCGCGGATCTTCTCCTCGGCGCGGATCATGCGCACGCCGAAGGCCGACTCGAACATGGCGTACATCGATCCTTCGTACGCCGCGAGGCGCTCGGCCGTGAGGTCGCCGAACAACCGCGCCGGCAGCCAGATGTCGTCGAGCACCACCGGCCGCGAGTCGGCCAGCAGCAGGCGGCGCACGAACACCACCGCATCGCCGCTGCGCAGACCGAGCGGCCGCGCGACGTCGGGGTCGGCGCGCAGACGCTGACATTGCAGCAGGCGACGCGTCAGATCGCGCTGACTGCCGTCATCGGCCGCCAGACGCAGGAAGCGATAGCGCGTGGCCTGCTCGGCATGCGTGGCGACGAACGTCCCCTTGCCCTGGCGGCGCTGCAACAGGTGCTGCGCGGCCAGCTCGCCGATCGCCTTGCGCACGGTGCCCTGGCTGACGCCGAAGCGATCGGCGAGATCCCACTCGCTCGGGATCATCTCGCCGGGCTTCCAGACGCCGGCCTGCAGATCCTGCACGATCAGCAGCTTGATCTGCCGGTACAGCGGTCTCGTGCCCCCCGCAGCGCTGGTGGTCGAACCCATGCCCGCCATTGCAGCACAGCCATCGGCGTCGCGGGGGCGGAGCGTGGCCTACACTTGGCACTCGTCGGTGCGCGCGATTGCCGCCCCGTCATCTGCCCTGGAGTGAGTCATGAGCAAGAAGCCCGTCCGCGTGGCCGTCACCGGCGCCGCCGGCCAGATCGGATACGCGCTGCTGTTCCGCATCGCCGCCGGCGAGATGCTGGGCAGGGATCAACCCGTGGTGCTGCAGTTGCTGGAGATACCCGACGAGAAGGCACAGAAGGCGCTCAAGGGCGTGATGATGGAGCTGGAAGACTGCGCATTCCCGCTGCTGGCCGGCATGCACGCGTTCAGCGACCCGCTGGCGGCGTTCAAGGACATCGACTACGCGCTGCTGGTCGGCGCGCGGCCGCGCGGCCCCGGCATGGAGCGCAAGGATCTGCTGGCCGCCAACGCGCAGATCTTCACCGCGCAGGGCAAGGCGCTCGACGCGGCAGCCAGCCGCGACGTGCGCGTGCTGGTGGTCGGCAACCCGGCGAACACCAACGCCTACATCGCGATGAAGTCGGCGCCTCAGTTGCCGCGCAGGAACTTCACCGCGATGCTTCGGCTCGATCACAATCGCGCCGCCTCGCAGATCGCTGCCAAGACGGGCCAGCCGGTCGCCTCGATCGAGAAGCTGTGCGTGTGGGGCAATCACTCGCCGACGATGTACGCCGACTACCGCTTCGCCACCATCGACGGCAAGTCGGTCAAGGAAAAGATCGGCGACGCGGCATGGAACAAGGACGTGTTCCTGCCCACCGTCGGCAAGCGCGGTGCGGCAGTGATCGAGGCGCGCGGTCTGTCGTCGGCGGCCTCGGCGGCCAATGCGGCGATCGGCCACATGCACGACTGGGCGCTCGGCACGCTCGGCAAGTGGGTGACGATGGGCGTGCCGTCCAACGGCGAGTACGGCATCCCGAAAGACGTGGTGTTCGGCTATCCGGTCACCTGCGAGCCCGGCGAGTACCGCATCGTCGAGGGGCTGGCCATCGACGAATTCAGCCGGCAGCGAATCGACCTGACGCTGAAGGAGCTGCTGGAGGAGCAGCAGGGCGTCAAGCACCTGCTGTAGCAGCGAGCCTGCGGTGAGCGCAGCGGTCGACGACCCGCGCAAGGTGCTCTTCGCCGACGGCGGGCTGCCGCCGTCGATCCCGGTGTGCGATCACTACTGCGGCGTCGAGGAGCGCATGCGCAAGAGCCTGGCGCTGCAGGCCGAACTGGGGCCGGTGTTCGACGTCACCCTCGACTGCGAGGACGGCGCACCGGTGGGCCGCGAGGCCGCGCACGTGCGCATGGCGGTCGAGCTGATCCGCTCGGGCGAGAACCGCTTCGGCCGCGTCGGTGCGCGCGTGCATCCGCTGGACCATGCCTCGTTCGACGACGACGTCGACACGCTGATCGCAGGCGCCGGCGCGCGGCTGCCCTACCTGATGGTGCCCAAGCCGCGCGATCTCGCCGACGCCCGCCGGGCGATCGAGGCGATCGATGCGGCCTGTTCGCGCCACGGCCTGCGTCAGCGCCCGCCCGTGCACTTCCTGATCGAGACGCACGGCGCACTGCGCGACGTGTTCGCGATCGCGGCGCTGCCGCGCGTGCAATCGCTGTCGTTCGGGTTGATGGATTTCGTCTCCGCGCACAACGGCGCGATTCCGGTCGGCGCGATGAGCGCGCAAGGGCAGTTCGAGCATCCGCTGGTGCGCCGCGCCAAGCTCGAGATCGCCGCCGCGTGCCATGCGGCGGCGAAGGTACCGTCGCACAGCGTGGTCACCGAGTTCAAGCATCTCAAGGCGGTGCAAGGCGCGGCGGCGCGCGCGGCGCACGAGTTCGGCTACACGCGCATGTGGAGCATCCATCCGTCCCAGGTGCAGGCGATCGTCGACGTGTTCGCGCCGACGGTGGCCGAGCTCGACGAGGCGATCGAGATCATCAGCGCCGCCGAGTCGGCGCACTGGGCACCGATCCGCCACCGCGACACGCTGCACGATCGCGCCAGCTACCGCTACTACTGGCAGGTGATCGAGCGCGCGCGACGCACCCGGCAGCCGCTGCCGGCCGAGGTCGAGCGCGCCTGGTTCGGCGACCCGCCCGACGACGACCCGGCGAGGAGGCCGCAATGATCGAAGGCGCCGCGCACAGCCGCGCAAGATCCGCTGCTGCCACGATCGCGTGGGGCGCTGCCGCTCTCGTCGCCGCTGCGGCCGTCGCGGCACCCGCCTCGGCCGCCGACGCAACGCCGCGCAACGCGCAGGCGCAGCGCCAGCAGCGCGAAGACCGCGCCAAGGGACTGGCGCTCGGGCAGGAGACCGCGCAGCGCATCAGCGAAGCGCAGTTGCAGATCGCCGATCGCGTGCTCACCGGCGACGCCGCCTGCGAGTTCGATCAGACCGTCAGCGTACGTCCGATCGCCGGCCAGCCGGGGCGCTTCCGGCTGACCTACAAGCGCGCGTCCTACACGATGGTCCCCGAAGAAACCAGCAGCGGCGCCGTCCGCCTCGAAGACAAGAAGGCCGGCATCGTGTGGCTGCAGATTCCGTCGAAATCGATGTTGATGAACGCGCGCATCGGCCAACGACTGGTCGACGCCTGCACGCTCGCCGAGCAGCGCGCGGCGGTCGCCGCGGTGCGCGCCGCATCGGCAGCCATCGGCAAGCCGTAGGCGGGCGCCTGCCCGGTCACGAGTTCGCACGGCGCGCCATTGGCGCACCGCTCTGCTCGGCGGTTCCAGTCGGCGCGCGACAAGGCGCGCGGCGTGAGAAGTGACACGGGCGTTTTCGCGCGCCGAATCAACTTGCAACGCCTCGCGCCGGAGGTGCCCGAAACAATGGATCTCACCCGTGCTTCCCTCAAGGAGAGATCCAATGAAACGCCTGTCAATTGCCATCGCCGCGGCGGTCGGCGTGTTGATCGTGGCGCCCATCAGCGTATCGGCCAAGGACAAGGCGGCCAAGCATCCGATGGGCCCGCTGTCGGCCGAACAGCTGGGCACCGCCGATCGCGTGCTGCTCGGCCAGTCGCGCTGCGAGTTCAACCAGTCGGTCAACGTCGCCGCGGTGCCGGGCCAGAAAGGCTGGTTCAACGTCGAGTACAAGGGCAAGTCGTACCTGATGGCGCCCGAGCACACCACCACCGGAGCGGTCCGCCTCGAGGACAAGAAGGCCGGCATGATGTGGCTGCAGATCCCCAACAAGTCGATGCTGATGAACAGCAAGATCGGCCAGCGCATGGTCGACAACTGCGTGCATCCGAGCCAGAGAACCTGACCCTTCCCCACACCGACCGAGAGCCCCGCCACGGCGGGGCTCTTCATTGTGGCGGGGCCCGATTCGGGGTCTTCGCGCGCGCATCGCGCGACAGCCTCACTGTTCTGCTATGCTGCGCCGCAGCATCATCGCTGATGCAGCTTTCCCAACCCCCATCCTGTTGAACCCGTACCCATGATCAATGCCCTTCTCGCCATCGTGCCGCTCGGCCTCGCCACCGGCGCCCTCGTCTGGACCATGAGCGCCGGCGCGCGCGAACAGCAACGCTCCGACAAGTGGGCCGAGCAGTGGATGCGTGACAACGCTTGAGGTTCGACGTCGTGCCTGCAGCGCGGCTGCGGCGCACGGTCGACCCCGGCAGCCCGCCTCGACGGCGGGCTTCTTTTTTGTGGTGCGTCGATTCGGCTGCAGCGCCGGATGCGCGCCCTTGCGCTGATCGCATGCGGCCGCTCGCAAGCCCTACTGGGCCACCGCGCCGGCTCGCGCCGCTGCAGCAGGCTGCGTATCCACAGCGGCCAGTTCCCGCCAACCCTGGGCCGCGAGCGCGAGCAGCAGCACGCCCGCTGCCGGCGGCAGCACGAGCACGGCGAGCGCCGCACCATCGGCAAGAGGCGGGCTCAACAAGTCCATCCAGCGTCGCGCATACAGCGCCAGCAGCAGCAAGGCCATCCACGTCGCAGCGCGCACCCAGGCGCGCGGTGCGCGCTCGAGCACGGCGCCGCCGGCCAGCAGAAACAGCGCCGAGGCGACGAACACGACGGTGAACACCGTCTCGAAGATCGGCGCCGCCGCGCCGAGCGCGCCGCTGTGCAGGCGGTAGGGCAGCCAGGCGATGCACGCCAACCCGAGCACCGCCGCGCTGGCGCGCGCGCGCCGCGGCGCGCCACCATCGGGCACGTTGCCGCGCACGGCGCGCAGCCACGGCAACAGCAGCAGACAGACGAGGCCGAAGAGAGCATCGATCAGCATCGTCTTCGGATAGCCGATCGCCTCGATCGCGATGCCCTGCCAGGTCGCCGAGTAGGCGATGCCCAGGTTCAGCAGCGCCATGTAGGCGGTGAACTGCGTCGCGGCGACCGCCGGGTTGGTGACATCCATGAAGATCGCCGAGCGCGTGCCGTACATCAGGCCCTGCGCCACCGCATAGGCGAGCGTGGCGATCCACAGCGCGAGCACCAGCGCCGACGGTGCCACCACGGGGTTGGCACCACCTTGCGGCACGGGCATCACCGAGCCGTACTGCTGCAGCAGCGCCATCAGATACAGCACCGGCAGACTCATCGCGGCGATGTACACCGCCAGCGTGCGCCGGCGGCCGTAGCGGTCGGACAGATGGCCGCCGAGCACCATGAAGCCGGCCGAGATCACCGACGACCACAGGTTCAACAGCGCCACCTGGTCGTCGTCGAGGCCGAGCTCGACCGCCAGGTTCGATTGCAGCGCCAGCCCGAGGCACATCGCACCCGACGGCAGCAGCGCAAACGCCAGCCCGACGAAAGCGCCTCGCGTGCCGAGAAACGAACGGAACGCCTCCACCGCGAAGTGACGCATCTGCGCGCTCGCCACCTGCCAGCGCGACGGGCCCTCGGCGCGTGCCCGTGCAGTCGGCGTCGCCTCGCGCATCGGCAGCGCGACGAACAGCGTCACTGCGAGGATGCTGCCGGCCACGAAGAAGAACGTCGGCTGAAAACCGGTCACGCCCGACAGGAACAGCACGCCCGAGCCGCCGAGCGCCTGGCCGATCGCGGCGCCGGCGAACATCAGGCCGTTGGCCAGCCCGCGCTCGTGCTCCGCCAGCGTGTTCACCGCCAGCGCGTCGATCGCCACGTCCTGCATCGCGCCGAACGTGTTGTGCACCAGCAGCACCGCCGTGAACAGCGCGAGTTGCTCCGGTAGCTTCAGCAGCACGGTGGACAGCAGCGTCATCGCCATCAGGACTTGCGTGACGATGATCCAGCCGCGGCGGCGCCCCAGGCGCTCGGAGGCGAACACGTCGATGAACGGCCCGAACGCCCACTTGAACGCCCACGGCAGGTAGAACGACCCGACGAACGCCCCGATCGCCGCCGGCCCCACGTCCTGCCGGCGCAACTGGGTGGCCACCGCGATGGCGGCAAACCCGAGCGGAATGCCTTCGGTGACGTAGAGGAAGAAGAACGCCGTCAGGCGCCCGCGAGACGTGGCCAGCAGATTGGGCAGTCGCATCGCATGCGCTCGAATGGCGGTGACGCCGGTGCGCGACTATGCCACCGGATGTGCCAGGGAATCAGTCGCGCACAGACCCGCGCCACTCCAGTGGCGCGTCTCCAGGCCGCATCGGGGGTGGTCAACCCACGCAGGTGCGGTTCTTGCCCGTGTGCTTGGCCTCGTACAGTGCACGGTCGGCGCGCTCGAGCGCACTGTCGAGCGCCTCGCCGTCGCGCAGCGCCGTGACGCCGGCCGAGAAGGTGACGAACACCTCGCGGCCTTCGTGCATGAACAGGCTCGCGCTGAGCGCGCGTTGCAGCCGGGCGAGCAACGCCTGCGCCTCGTCGCGCACGGTGCCCGGCAACAGCACCACGAACTCCTCGCCGCCGAAGCGCGCCAAGTGGTCGGTCGGCCGCAGCGACTGCCGCACCTGTGCGGCCAGCGCCTTCAGCGCCGCGTCGCCGGCGGCGTGGCCCAGCGAATCGTTGAGCCGCTTGAAGTTGTCGATGTCGATCAGGCCGACCGACAGCACGGCGCCGTCACGCTGCGCGCGCGCGCGCTCGGCGTCGAACGCCTGCAGCAGCCCGCGACGGTTGGCCACCTGCGTCAGCGCGTCGGTCGACACCTCGTCGGACAGCCGCCGCAGTTCGCCCTCGAGCTGGCGCACCCGCTGCTCGAGTTCGCTCGCGCGTTCGTGCTCCCGGCTCAGGCGCTGGCGCGCGCCATCGACCACCTGGTGCACGGCGCGCGTCTCGGTGACCATCTCCTGCACCACCCCGGCCAGGCCCTGCAGGGAATCGGCGCGCTCGATCGTCTGCGCGTAGCGCTGCACGTTGTCGTTGAAACGGCCGGTGTGCTGGCCGAGCTCGGCCAGCTCGCCGAGCATGTGCTGCATCATCGCCTTCAGCGCATCGCGCGCCTGTTCGCGCTCGCGCCGCAGCTCGTGCTGGCGCGCGCGGGTGGTCGCCAGCAACTCCGCGGCGGCGTGCACGCCGCGCACGCTCGGGCTCTCGCCGAGGCGCTCGCGCAGCGCGTCGCACTGGCCGCGCGCCCAGCTCTGGTCTTCGGCCAGCTCGCCGAGGCTCTCGGTCATCGCGCGGCACAGTTGCAGCAGCTCGTCGAGCAGAAGATGGCGGTGCGACAGGTGCGCACGCGCCTGTTCGCCAAGCCGCGCCACCTCGTCGAGCAGCGCCGCATGCGGGCCTTCGGCGGCCAGTCGCTGCGCCGCCGCGGCCAACGCGTCGGCCAGCGTGGCGGCATCGGGCCTTTCGCGCGGCAGCGCAGCAGCCAGCGTCGCACGCACTTCGTGCAGCAGGGGCTGCCAATCGGCACCATCACGATCGGTGCGCTCGGCTGCGATGCCTGGCGTCTCGGCCGCAGGCTCGCCGGCGGCGTCCAGCGGCGCCAGGCCACTGATCTCGACCTCGCCCGCGGGACGATCGCCATCCCACGCCGCCAGCAACTGCGTCAACCGCTGCTGCAGGCGCTGCCCGTCGGCGCGACTGCCATCGAGTACCCGTTGCACGCTGTGCTTCTTGCGCGCACCGGTCCAGTGGCGACCACCTCGCTCGAGGCCACGCACCAGGCGTTCGATCAGCGCCGCCCAGGCGGGCCCCGCGTCCTCGGGTGGGGGCTGGCCGGCTTCTTGCGCGTAGGCGCGCGCATAGTGCTCCGGCGTCGGCTCGAGCTGCTGCGCCGCCAGCCGGCGCAGCGCGCCCTTTGCGATCTGCGCCGGCGCGGCCGAGGGGGTCGATGCGGTCGCGCTCACGACGTGCCCCGCACCACGGCGTCAGCGACCGAGCGTGTTGGCACGTGCCTCGGCCGCGGCGTCGAGTGCGCCGGCCTGGCCGATCCACGGCGCGCGGCGCGGCAGGATGGTGTTCTTCAGCCAGGCTTCGAGGTCGTCGGGCGGGATCGGGCGGCTGAACAGGTAGCCCTGCATCACGCCGCAGCCCAGCCGGTGCAGCACCTCCATCTGGCGCAGGTTCTCGACCCCTTCGGCCACCACGCGCAGGCCGAGCGAGCGCGCCAGCGCGATGATCGCGGTGACCACCGCCGAGCTCTGCGGCGTGATGCCGAGGTCGCGCACGAACGAGCGGTCGATCTTCACCTCGGAGATCGGCAGCGTCGTCAAATACGCCAGCGACGAATAGCCGGTGCCGAAGTCGTCGATCGCGATCTCCACGCCGATCTCGTTGAGGCGGTGCAGCGACGGGATCACGTTCTGCAGGTCGCGCATCAGGCCGGTCTCGGTGATCTCGAGCTTGATCGCGCGGTGCGGCACGCCGTAGTGCGACGCCGCCTGGTGGATGTGCTCGACCAGGTCGGAGCGCTCGAACAAGCGGTTGGGCAGGTTGACCGCCACCGGATCGGAGAAGCCGAAGCTCACCTGCCAGGCCTTGGCCTGGCGCGCCGCCTCGCGCAGCGCCCACTCCGACAGCGGCACGATCAACCCGGTCTCCTCGGCCAGTGGAATGAAGTCGACCGGCGCCACCAGCGCGCCGTTGCGGTTCCAGCGCATCAGCGCCTCGACGCCGACCATGCGCGCGGCGCGCACGTCGATCATCGGCTGGTAGTGCAGCACCAGTTCGTCGCGCTCGATCGCCTTGTGCAGCGCGCTCTCGAGCTCGAGCTTCTCGCGCCCGCGCCCGGCGAGGTGCGGCGTGTACAGTGCCCGCGCATTGCGGCCGGCGGACTTCACCGAGTACATCGCGACGTCGGAGTTGCGCATCAGGTCGGCCACCGTCGCACCGTCACGCGGGTACAGCGCGATGCCGACGCTGGCGGTGACGAAACACTCCTGGCCGCCGACGAAGATCGGGTCGCGCGTCGCGTCGAGCATGCGCTGCGCCACGCGCTCGGCGTCGGCCTCGCCACCCACCTCGGGCAGCAGCGCGACGAACTCGTCGCCGCCGAGCCGCCCCACCGCCTCGAGCGTGCGGTGCGAGCGCGATCCCTGCGACTCGAGCGTGCCCTCGATCACCTGGTCGCTGTGGCGCACGCAGGCACGCAGCCGGCGCGCCACCTCGATCAGCAGGTCGTCGCCGGCGACGTGGCCGAGGGTGTCGTTGATGACCTTGAAGCGGTCGATGTCGATCATCAGCAGCGCCACCTGGTGGCCACTGCGCCGCGCCGCGTCGAGCGAGCGCTCGGCGCGCCACATGAGCTGGCGGCGGTTCGGCAGGCCGGTCAGCGCGTCGAAGTTGGCAAGGTGGCGGATGCGGTCTTCGGCGACGCGGCGGTCGGTCACGTCCTGCACGATGCCGGTGTAGCCGACGCAGTAGCCCGAGTCGTTGAACTCGGGCTCGGCCTCGACATGGACGATGCGCTGGCGGCCGTCGACCACGGTCACCGAGACGTCGCGCGCGACCACGCTGCTGGTGCGCACCACCTCGTCGAGCATCTCGATCAGGCCGTGGCGCTCGTCCTCGGGCACCATGCGCAGCAGCCGGTGCAGCGACATCTCACCGTGCGGCGGCAGCCCGAACACCCGCAGGCCCTCGGGCGAGAGCACGAAGTGGCCGGCGTTCCTGGTGCTCGAGCGGCGCCAGTCGAAGCTGCCCATGCGCGCCAGGTCCTGCGCACGCGCCAGCTTCGACTTGCTGCGTTCGAGCTCCTGCCGCGTCTGCGCCGCGCGCAACAGATAGTGCAGGCGCCCGGCCAGCAGGCTCCACTGGTGCGACTTGACGAAGAAGTCGTCGGCCCCGGCATCGAAGGCGCGCGAGATCGACGCGTTGTCGTCGAGCCCGGTGAGCATCAGCACCGGCACGCGCTCGTGGCCCGGCATCGCGCGCAGCGCGCGGCAGGTCTCGAAACCGTCGCGGCCCGGCATCATCGCGTCGAGCACCACCGCGTCGACGGGCCGCTCGGTCAGCAGTTGCAGTGCGCGCTCGCCACTGCCGGCCTCGACGACGTCGAAGCCGCGCTCGCGCAGTGCCACGGCGATCAGCATCAGGCTGACCTCGTCGTCGTCGGCCAGCAGCAGCTTGGGCCGGTACGAGGGGTCGGCGCCGAGGGTGTCGATGGACAGCATGGACGACGGGGGAGCCGCGTTACGTGCGCAGCATAGCCTGCACCGCGCCGGCCACGCGCTGCATCTCGACCAGCAAGGCGTCGAGCGAGGCGTCGAGGTCGCCCGCGGGCTGGGCGCGCGTCTGCTGCTCGACCTGCGCGCACAGCGCCGACAGCGCCAGCGCGCCGACGCTGGCCGACGACGACTTCAGCGTGTGCGCCAGATGGCGTAGCGGCTCGCTCTGCAGCGGCTGGCGCATGCGCAGCAACTCCTGGCGCGAGCGCTCGAGCGCCCTCGCGTAGGTCGACAACACCCGCTGCACCAGCCCTGCGCTGCCTTGCGGGTCGAGCTCGGCCAGGCGTGCCAATGCACCGGCGTCGAGAACGGCACTGGGGTCGGTCGCGGGGCCGGCGGGGTTCATCGGTGGCGGGCAGTCGGGCGGCCGGAGCACTTTCCTCAATCGAGCTGGCGCGCGCCGGCCAGCGCGCGCAGCACCGCGCGGTTGACCTCGGGCAGCCCGAGCATCGTGGCCTCGGCGGCGTTGCGGATATCGATCACCGATTCGGATTCGATCGCGCGCACCAGTTCGAGCTGCGCATGGTACGGGCCGCTCTGCTCGGCCAGCGCCGCGCGCACCGTCTCGGGCACCGGGATCGAGCGCATCAGCTCGGGCAGCGGCTGGCCCATCAACCGGTCGAGCAGCGAGAACACGCCGCAGATGAACATCTCGCTGCGCTGGTCGGCGTCGGCCCCCTGACTTCCCAGCTCCTCCATCAGCAGGCCGCGGCGCACCGCCGCGTACATCACCGGCTTGACGTTCGGATCCCTGCTCGCCGAGGCCAGCAGCAGCGCCAGCCAGCGCTTCAGGCGGTTGTAGCCGAGCACCATGATGGCATGGCGAAACGAATTGATCTCCACGCTCAGGCCGAAGGCCGGCGAGTTGATGTAGCGCATCAGCCGGAAGGCGAGCGTGGGGTCGGTCTTCAGCACCGCCTCGAGCCGATCGGCCGGCTCCTCGCGATCGACACGGTTGATCAGCTCGACGATGAACTGCAGCTCCGGCCGCGGCCCGCCCTTGACGTTGCGCGCGGCCACCACGTCGTCGATCGGCCAGCCGAGCACGGCGATTGCGCCGCGCTGGAACGCCTGCTCCATCTCGACCAGCGTGCGCACACCGGCCTGGATGTGCGGGATCGTGCGCGTCACGCCGCCCGGCGGCGGCGAGCCGTCGCGCCGCTCGTCGGCCAGATCGATGATCGAGTAAGCGAAGCACGGCAGCACCTCGCGCGGCAGCGGCTGCAACGGCCGCCCCTTGATCAGCAGCGTGCTGCCGTGCGCATGCATCGCGCGCAGTGCATCGCCGTTGGCGAGGTCGCACGCCATGAACGCGGGAATCTCGAGCATCACGTTGGCCGCCGGCTTGAAGCGCACCAGCTCGTTCAGCGCCGCCTCGCTCGCGACATTGAGCGAGACGCGGCCGCCGTCGGCCGGCCACACCTCGGCCACCGCCTCGAGCAGCGCCGCGGCGTCGGGCGCGGCGTCGGCACGGCTCGGAAACACCGTCAGCCGCGCAGCGCTGATCGCCCGATGGCGGTCGACCATCGGCGAATAACCGAGCACGATCTGGCCGAGGACGGATTGATCGTTCATCGAACTGCTGGCGACCGCGCCTGGCTAGGGCAGGTAATCGAACAGCGACAGGCGCTGCACCATCGAATAGGCGCGCAGCGCGGCATCGTAGCCCGTCTGTTTCAGTTGGAAGTCCGAAATGGCGTGCACCATGTCCAGGTCTTCGGCATTCGACTGCTCGGTTTGAGCCAGCAGCTTGTGGTCCCCCACACGCTGTTGCACGTTGTCGAGGCGCTGCAGCCACGAACCGGCGTCGGCGCGCGCGCCGTTGAGTTGCATCGCCGCAGCATCGACGTCGCGCAGGCCGTCGGCCACCGTCTGCGCCAGCGCGCCCGCGCTCAGGCCGGGGTTGCCGAGAGCGGCCACCGCCTGGTCGAGCGCGTCGAACACCGACAGCGTCGGGCCCGACGGCGTGATCGTGAAGTTGTCCCCATTGGCGGGCGCGCCGGTGATCGTGAAGGCCATGCCGTCGATCTGGATCGCCTGCCCGGAGACATACGGCACGTTGGTCAGCGCGGTGGCCGCTCCATTGCGCAGCACCGTGAAGGTGCTGCCCGCCCCACCGACGCTGAACTGCACGCTGTACGGCAGCCCAGTGATCTGGCTCGGGTCGGTGACGCCGCCGGCGTCGATCCACGCCGACCCAGCGACACCCGACGCCGCCGTGACGAACACACCGTTGCCGCTGCGCGCCTCGAGGAAGGCGCCTCGACCATCGGCGGCCAGGGGCAGCGGCTCGCTCGACGCGGTATGCGTGGTGCCGCTGGTCGCGGCATACGTCACGCCGCCGGGCGCATCGACGAAGGGTTCTGCCGCGACGCCCTGGCCGCTGAACAGCCAGCCGCCGGCGCCATCACCGCGATTGGCCACCTGCAGCAACTGCGAGCGGATGGCCGCCAGTTGCCGCGCGATGCCCTGGCGCTCGCCCGGCCCGTAGCTCGAGTTGCCGGCCGCCACCAGCAGCTCGCGCGCCTGCTGCACGAGGTCGCCGGCGTCGCCGAGCGCCGACTCGACCTGCGCCACGATGGCGCGACTGGCGTCGACGCCTCGCTGGTCGGCATCGGCGCGCGCCTGTGCGGCGCGCGCGCGCTCGGCGCGCGCCGCGGCCACCGGGTCGTCCGACAGGCGCGAGATGCGCTTGCCGCTGGTGAGCTGCTGCTGCGCGGCGTTGAGCTCGCCCTGACGCTGCTGCAGCGTGGCGATGCCGGTGTCGAAAGCGCTGGCAGTGGAGATCCGCATCTTGGAGTCCTCGGTCGGTCAGTACGGCGCCGCTGGTGCGACGCCATCGTGCGTTGCGGTTCGCGCAGCCATGAGCGCAGCGCGCATGGCCGCCTCGTTCACTTGGCGGCTTCGAGCAGCGTGTCGAACAGTGTCTGCGCGACCTGCAGCACCTTGGCCGCCGCCTGGTACCCCTGCTGGAACTGCATCAGCCGCGCCGCCTCTTCGTCGAGGTTGACGCCGGTGCGGTTGCTCAGCGCCTGCTTGGCCGAATCGGCCACCTGCGTCGAGATCTGCGACGCACTGAGCGCGCCTTGCGTGCGCACGCCGATGTCGGCCATCGCCTGCGCCCACGCGTCGGTGAGATCGAGCCCCCCCGCGAGGCCGCCGCTGCCATCGGGAACACGGCCCACCAGGGCCGCGTCGCGCAGCGCCACCAGTGCCAGCGCGTTGCCGTTGCTGGCCGATGGCACCGCGGTCTGCGCCACCGTGAAGGCGTCGCCGGCGGCCGGCACACCCGACAGCCGCAGCTCGAAGCCGTTGAGCGCGATCGGCTGGCCGGCGCTCCAGGTGCCGCTGCCGCTGCCGAGCAGCGCGTTGCTGACGCGGTCGCGCAGCTCCCAGTTGTAGTTGCCGGTGCCCGAGGTGAAGGCGATGGTCGCGGTCTGCGTCGGGTCGACGCTCGGGCTCACCACGGTGAGCGCGGCGATCGCTGCGGTGCCGGTGTTGGCGCTCGCCGCGGTGGCGGTGACCGGCGACGCGGCGGCGATGCCGCGCGGATCGTCGAGCACCCGCGCCATGGAGTTGGCGGCGTAGGTCACCGGCTGCAACAGATAGCGGTCGGTCGCCGCCGGCGGCGGCGCGCCCAGGTCGATGCGAAAACCGTCGACCACCGAGCCGTCGACCACCGTCTGCGCGAAGCCATCGGACAAGCGCGTCAACTGCCAGGCACCGCCGCTCTGTGCAAGCGTGTACTCGCTGGCCTGGAGCTGCCTGGGGTCGGTCACCGTCAACGTGACGTTGGAGACGAAGGCGCCGCCGGGGCTGACGCGCGCGTTGCTGGCCGCCGGCTGCGCCTGCGGCGCGCCGATCGCGAACAGCGGTGCGCCGCTGCCCGGCGGCACGCGCAGGTCGAGGCCGAGCGCCTGCTGGGCGTTGACGCTGCCGGCCAGCGCGGCACCGAGCTGACCGAGCAGCGTGCGCGCCTGCACCAGGTCGTCGTCCTGGAAGCGCAGCAGGCCGCCGATCGATCCGGCGCCGAGCAGCGCCGACGACAGCGGCTGCGGACCTGCGGTGTCGAGGATCGCCACCGCGCTGCGCCTCGCGTCGTACGGGTCGGTACCGACGGCGAGCTGCGCCGCCTGGCCACCGAGCACCAGGCGCTGGCCGCCGCCGATGAACACGCCGAGCGTGCCGTCGTCGGCGGCGATCGTCGTCACCTGCACGTAGCCCGAAAGCTCGGACAGCAGACGGTCGCGCAGGTCGAGCAGGTCGTTGGGCGGTTGACCGCCGCCTTGGGATGCCGCGATGCGATCGTTGACCCCGGCCAACTGCCGCGCCAGCTCGTTGACGCGGGTGACCGACGCGCGCAGGTCCTGCGTCACGCCTTGCTGGATGTCGTCGAGCTGCGACGACGCCGTCGAGAAGCGCGACGCCAGCTCGGCGGCGCGCCCGAGCACGACCGTGCGCGCGGCCATGTCCTGCGGCCGGCTCGCGAGATCGACCATCGCGTTGAGCAGCGCGCCCGTGGCCTGGCCGATGCCGTCGTCGCCGCCGGCGAACACCGACTCCAGTTGCTGCAGGCGGTCGAGCCGTGCGCTGTCGTACTGCGACTGCGAGCGCGAGGTCATGGCCTCGCGCGACAGGAACTGGTCGTACAGCCGCGTCACCGACGCCACGTCGACGCCCTTGCCGATGTAGCCCGCGCCGCTGAACTGCCCGATCGCGGTCTGCAACTCGACTTGCTGGCGCGAGTAGCCATCGACACCGGCGTTGGCGATGTTGTGGCCCGCGGTCTGCAGCCCGGTGTAGTTGGCGAACATCGCCCGCACGCCGAGCGACATGATGGCCGAGGCGGTCATGCCGCCCTCCGCCGAGCCGCCTCGAGGAGGCCGTGGCCCCCTTGGGTGGCAGCGAGCAACGCGAGCGTGGGGGCGGTCATCGATCTTCCTCAGGTGTCGGCAGCGCGCAGCCGCTGCGCGGTGGCGATGGCGCCACTCAGCTTGTCGGCGTAGCGCGGGTCGGTGGCGTAGCCGGCGCGCTGCAGCCCGGCGGCGAACGCGCGCGCGTCGTCGCCCGCGGCACGCACCGCCTGGTAGCGCTGGGTCTTCATCAGCGCGGCGTAGTCGGCGAACGACTCGGCCGCGCTGGCGTAGGCGCGGAAGCGCTGCACCATGCGGCGCGGCTCGCCGCCGATGACCTCGGTGGTCATCACCTCGGCGACCGCGCCCTTCCAGCCGGCACCGGCCTTGATGCCGAACAGGTTGTGCGTCGGCGTGCCGTCGGCGCGGCGCAGTTCGCGCCGGCCCCAACCCGACTCGTGCCCGGCCTGCGCCAGCATGAACGTTGCCGGGATGCCGCTGGCGCGTTCGGCCGCCTGCGCCGCCTGCTCATGACGCTGCATGAACGCCGCGGCCGCCCGCTCGGGGATGCGTGGCGCACGCGTCGCGCGCTCGACGTCGGCCGGAATCTGCAGCGGCTCGACTTCGGGCTTCGGGATCGGCCCGGGGCGCAGCCCCATCTGGCGCTCGAGCTGGCGCGCGATCAGCTGCGACAGGCCGCCCGGACGACCGGCGAACGAGGCGGCCATCTGCGCATCGAGCATCTCGGTGCCCATGCGGCTGCCTTCGTTGTCGAGCAGACCGTCGCCGACCTGCGCCGCGCGCATGCTCTTCAACAGCTCCTGCATGAACAGCGCCTCGAACTGCTTGGCCGCCTCGTGCGCCGCGGCCTTGGGGTCGCGCGACGCGGCGTTGCGCAGCGCGTCGAGGCTGCGCGCATCACCGGCCAGTGCGCTGAACGCGGCGACCACGTCAGTCGCCTCCTCGAGCGAAGGTGCGCCGTTCGCCGCCGGGCCGCTTCGGGGGCGGGTTCATATGACCTCGATCTCCGCATTGAGCGCACCGGCGCTCTTCATCGCCTGCAGGATCGCCAGCAGCGCCTGCGGCGTCGCGCCCATCGCGTTGAGTGCCTTGACCACCTCGCCGAGGTCGGCGCTGGCCTTCATCTGCATCAGCGAGCCGCTCTGCGCGGTGACCGAGATGTCGGCCTGCTCGGCGACCACCGTGCGACCCTGGCCGCTGAACGGCGCCGGCTGGCTGATCACCGGCGTCGAGCTGATCGTCACCGACAGCGAGCCGTGTGCGACCGCGCAGGCGCCGAGCGTGACCGCCTCGTTCATCACCACCGAGCCGGTGCGCGCGTTGAGCACGATCTTGGCCGCCGGCCGCGGCAGCGCGATCGCGAGATTCTCGATATCGGCCAGGAACGACACACGTTCGTCGGCGCCGGCGGGCATGCGCACGCGCACCACGCGGCCGTCGAGCGCCTGCGCGGTGCCGTCGCCCTTGGCGGCGTTGATCGCGCGCGTCACCTCGCGCGCGGTGGCGAAGTCGCTGGCGTTCAGATCGAGTTGCAGCCAGTCGCCCTGCTGCAAGGGCGAAGGCACGGCACGCTCGACCGTCGCACCTTGCGGCACGCGACCGGCCAGCAGGTGGTTGATCTGCACGCTCGAGCCGCCGGCAGCAGCGCCGGCGCCGCCGACGATCAGGTTGCCCTGCGCCAGCGCGTAGATCGCGCCGTCGGTGCCCTTCAGCGGCGTGGCGATCAGCGTGCCGCCGCGCAGGCTCTTGGCGTTGGCGACCGACGACACGTTGACGTCGATGCGTTGCCCCGGCTGCGCGAACGCCGGCAGCTCGGCGGTGACCATCACTGCGGCCACGTTGCGCAACTGCATCTGCGTGCCGCTGGGCAGGCTGACGCCCATCTGCTGCAGCATCGCGATGATGCTCTGGGTGGTGAACGGCGCCTGCGTCGACTGATCCCCGGTGCCGTCGAGCCCGACCACCAGGCCGTAACCCGTGAGCTGGTTGGGCCGCACCCCCTGCACCGACGCCACCTCCTTGATGCGTGCGGCATGCGCCGGCAGACCAAGCAGCGCGACGAGGAGCAGGACGCACGATGGGAGTGGAGACAGCGCGCGGGCGACCACGGCCCGCGCCACTCCAGTGGCGCGTCCCCAAGTGGACGCCGCGGATCCGGCTTTGCCGGGCCGCTGGCGTTGCCCCCTGGAGGGGGAGGCGGCCGCCAGGCCGCTTCGGGGGTGGTCGTTCATACCGGCCACAGGCTGAGGAAGAAGCGCGCCAGCCAGCCCATCGACTGCGCCTCGGCCTGCTGGCCGCGGCCGCGCTGCTCGATGCGCACGTTGGCGATCGAGGTCGACGGCACGCTGTTGCCCGGCGCGATGGCGCGCGGATCCACCTGGCCGGAGAAGCGCAGCACGTCGACGTTGGCGTTGACGCCGATCTGCTTCTCGCCGGCGACGATCAGGTGCCCGTTGGGCAGCACGCGCACCACGGTGGCGGTGATGGTGCCGGAGAAGTCGTTGCTGTTCTCGGTGGTGCCCTTGCCGGTGAAGTCGTTCTTGTGGGTGGCGCCGGCGCCTGCGCGGGCGAACGAGTTGGCGCTCGCCAGCGGCAACGCGGTGATACCCGCGTCGAGCGAACCCTCGCGGTTGAGCGTGCTGGTCGATTTCTGCGTCGCGCTCACCTTCTCGGTGATCAGCACCGTGACGGTGTCGCCCACCAGCCGCGCGCGATGGTCCTCGAACAGCGGCCGGTAGCGGTCGCCCTGGAAGATCGCGCCGTTGTTGCGCACCGGTTCGGCCAGCGGCGCGGGCTCGACACCCTTGGCGTCGAGCACCTCGACCGGCGGCACGCGCCGCACCTGATCGAGCAGGCTGCAGGCGGGCAGCAGCCACGAAAGCGCGAGCACCACGCCGGCGGTGCCGAAGCGAAGGCCGCGCGCAAGGCGCCGCGCCGGCGAAGTCATAGCTGGCCCAGCCGCTGCAGCATCTGATCGGAGGTCTGGATCGCCTTGGAGTTGATCTCGTAGGCGCGCTGCGTCTGGATCATCGCCACCAGTTCCTCGACGACATTGACGTTGCTGGTCTCGACATAGCCCTGCGCCAGCGAGCCGAAGCCGTCGCTGGCCGGGTTGGCGGTGTTGGGCGTGCCCGACGCCGCCGTCTCGGTGAACAGGTTCTGGCCCTTGGGCTCGAGGCCCGAGGGGTTCGGGAAGGTGGCCAGTTGCAGTTGCCCCACCGAGGTCGGCGTCGACTGCTGTGGCAGCAGCACGCCCACCGTGCCGTCGGCGGCGATGGTCACGCTGGCCGCATTGGCCGGAATCGTGATGCCGGGCTGGACGACGAAGCCGTTGTTGGTGACGAGCTGGCCTTGCGAATTGACCTGGAACGCGCCGTCGCGCGTGTAGGCCAGCGTGCCGTCGGGCATCTGGATCTGGAAGAAGCCGTTGCCCTTGATCGCCAGGTCGAGCGTGTTGCCGGTCTGCTGCAGGTTGCCCTGCGAGAAGTTGCGCGTCAGCGCCACCGGCCGCACCCCCAGGCCCACCTGCAGGCCGGTGGGCAGTTGCGTCTGCTCGGAGCTGTTGGCGCCGGCCTGGCGCAGGTTCTGGTAGATCAGGTCCTCGAACACCGCATGGCCACGCTTGAAGCCGTTGGTGCCGACGTTGGCGAGGTTGTGCGCGATGGTGTCCAGCTGGGTCTGCTGGGCCTCCATGCCGGTCTTGCTGATCCACAGCGAACGCATCATGGCGATGGTCTCCACGAAAGCCTGGGGCCATGATCCGCCGGGGCGGCGCCGGCGATGGCGCGATAAGGACCGTCTCCGCCGCCCATCTCGCCGCCACCGCGGCGCGCGCCGCAGGCAGACGAAGGGCACACCGCAGCTCAGCGCGGACCTGTGTCGCGGCCCCGCCAGTGGCCTGGTCAGGTGTTGGACAGCAGCTTGGTCGCCGCCTGCTCTTTCTCTTGCGCGGCGTGAACCATCTTCATCTGCTGCTCGAACTGGCGCGACGCCGCGATCATCGCGATCATCGTCTCCACCGCACTGACGTTGCTGCCCTCGAGCGCACCGTCGCGCAGCCGCGCGTTGGGGTCGGCCGCGAGGTCGCCTGCCGGGGCGCGGAACAAGCCGTCCTCGCCGCGCTGCAGCGGCGTCTCCGGCGTCACCAGCTTGAGCTTGCCCACCGACTGCGGCTTCGCATTGCCGACCGCGGCGGTGACCGTGCCGTCGGGCGCGATCTGCACCTGCGCATTGGCCGGGATCGTGATCGGGCCGCCGTCGCCGAGCACGCTGAGCCCGGTCTTGGTCACCAGCAAGCCTTCGGCATCGACGTCGAGGGCGCCGGCGCGCGTGTAGGCCTCGGTGCCGTCGAGCCCCTGCACGGCGAGCCACGCCTTGCCTTCGAGCGCCACGTCGAAGTTGCGGCCGGTGGGCTGCACGGCACCGGGCTCGGCGTTGTAGCCCGGCGTCGACTCCAGCGCATAGACGCGCGTGCTGGCGCCGTCGCCGCGCACCGGCACGGCGCGGAACGCCGTCAGCTCGGCGCGAAAACCGGGTGTCGAGGCGTTGGCCAGGTTGTGCGCCAACGCATCCTGGCGCTGCATCGACGCCTTCGCGCCGGTCATCGACAGGTAGATCATGCGGTCCATCGCATCTCCTCGCAGTCAGACAACCCGCATCGCTCGACGCCGCGGCGATGCTCGGCCATCAGCGCATGTTGACCAGCGTCTGCATGATCTGGTCGACCGTCTTAATCGTCTGCGCGTTGGCCTGGTAGATGCGCTGCGCGGTGATCATGTTCACCAGCTCGGCGGTGAGGTCGACGTTGCTCTCCTCGAGTGCACCGGCCTGCAGCACGCCGAGGTTGCCGTTGCCGGGCGTGCCGAGCACCGGGTCACCCGACGAGAAGGTGCGGCCCCAGACGTTGCCGCCCATCGGCTGCAGGCCCTGCGGGTTGCGGAAGGTGGCGATCTCGATCTGCCCTGCCGGCCGCGACTGGCCGTTGGAGTAGCGCGCCATCACGATGCCGTTGCTCTCGATGCTGATGCTGCTGAGCTGGCCCGGCGCGTAGCCGTCCTGAGTCATGTTGGTGACGCCGAACCCGGTGCCGTAGTGGGTGGAGTTGGTGAGATCGAGCTGCACGCCGGGAATCGCCAGCGTCGCGGCGCCGGCGGCGTTGGTCGACGCCGGAATGTTGACGGCTACCGCGCCGACCGGCGCCGTTGGCGCCGAGCCGTTGGGTGGGAAGGTGATCGTCGTCACCGGCAGCGGCGCGGCCGTGGTGCCGCCCACCGTGGTGCCATTGGCGGTCATGAATACGTTCCAGGTGTCGGCACCGGACTTCTGGAAGAAATAGGTCACCGCGACGTCGGTTCCGCGGTCGTCGTAGACCGTCATCGAGGTGGCGTTGTTGTACGTGGTCGGGTCGGCATAGTCGATCGCCGGGCCGCTCGTCGGCGCCGTGATGCCCAGGCGCGAATCGAGGTTGAACTCGATGTCGATCTGCGTCGTCACCTGCGGATCGATGCCCTGCGTCGGCAGCTGCAGCGACGTCGCGGCGCCCGGCTGGATGATGCCGGTGCCGCTGGCCGGGTAGCCGAGCAGCCGCTTCCTCTCGTTGTTGACGATGTAGCCGTCGCGGTCGATCTTGAACTGCCCGTTGCGCGAGTAGACGATCGGGCTGTTGCCGTCGGTCACCTGGAAGAAGCCGGCGCCGTTGATCGCCAGATCCATCGGGTTCTCGGTGGTCAGGATGTTGCCCTGCGTGAACTGCTGCGACACCGCCGTCAGGTTGACGCCGATGCCGATGGTGTTGGTGCCGGCACCGTTGAGCGCCGCGGCGTAGACATCGCCGAACTCGGCGCGCGAGGCCTTGGCGCCGTAGGTCGACGCGTTGGCGATGTTGTTGCCGATCACCTCGAGGCTCTTGGCGGTGGCGTTGAGGCCGGACAGACCTTGCTGGAAGCTCATGAATGCTCCTTTGGGAAGCTCGCGGGTGAGTGGGGGATCAGTCGAAGGCCTTGACCTGGTCGTAGGCCAGCGGGCCGAAATGCGCCAGCTCGAGCATCAGGCCCGTGGGCCCGACGCTCACCGCGTCGACGCGGTCGCGCGTGAACGCGGTGGCGTTCACCGCGGTGGCGCCGAGCGTCGCGGCGATGCGAAAGCGCGCTGCGCTCGCGGCGGCGACGCCGGGCGGCGGCGTCCAGTCGAAGCTGTGGCGGCCGCTGGCCATCGCGCCGAGCTCGCTCGCATCGATCACGCGGCCGCTGGCGTCGAGCACCTCGAGCCGCACACGGTCGGCCGGCGATGCCAGCTCGAAGCCGCCGTGGCCGCTGCCGTCGGCGTCGGCGATCAGCCGATTGCCTTCGATCAGCACGTCGCGCCCGACCAGCGCAGCGCCACTCAGCGCCTGCAGTTGCGCGAACTGCGCGTTCAGGCCCTGCACGGTGGTGTTGAGCTTGTCGATGCCGCTGACCGTCTGGATCTGCGCCATCTGGCTCGTGACCTGCGCGTTGTCCATCGGGTTGAGCGGATCCTGGTTGCGCATCTGCGCCACCAGCAGCTTGAGGAAGCGGTCTTCGGTGTTGGTGCCGTTGGCGCCGCCGAGCGCCGCTCCCGCAGCGGGGAAGCCACCGGGACCGAGGACGGCGGTGGTGGTCATGCGTCGGCTCCTGCGCTGCCGCTCACTGGCCGAGCTGCAGCGTCTTCAGCAGCAGCGTCTTGGCGGTGTTCATCACTTCGACGTTGTTCTGGTACGAGCGCGACGCCGAGATCATGTTCACCATCTCCTCGACCGCGTTGACGTTGCTGTAGGTGACGTAGCCCTGCGCATCGGCCGCCGGGTGCTTGGGGTCGTGCACGCGGCGGCCCGGCGTGGCGTCTTCGGCGATCGTGCTGACACGCACGCCGGCGGCTCCAGCGGCGCCGGCGGTGCCGGTGACCTCGCCCATCAACTGGGTCTGGAACACCACCTGGCGCGCCTTGTAGGCCTTGCCGTCGGGGCCGGCCACGGTATCGGCGTTGGCCAGGTTGGAGGCCACCACGTTGAGCCGCTGGCTCTGCGCGCTGGTGGCGCTGCCGGCGACGTCGAAGATCTGGAACAGACTCATCGTTCAGCTCCTGTCGGTCAAGCCTGGTTCGGGCCCTTCATCGCATCGAGCAGCGTGCGCACCTTCGAGTTGATGAAGCGCAGCGTCGCCTCGTACTTCACCGTGTTGTCGGCGAACGCGGCGCGCTCGCGATCCATGTCGACGCTGTTGCGGTCGAGGTTGTCCTGCGCGGGCCGCGTGTACAGCAGTTGCGCCTCGCCGCGCGCGCCGCCGGGCAGCGTCACGTGGCCGGCCTGCGTGGTCGCCGGCGCCACCGCCTGCGCGCCGCCGGTGGCCTCGCGCAGCGCGCGCGCGAAATCCATGTCGCGCGCCAGATACCCCGGGGTGTCGGCGTTGGCGATGTTGCTGGCGATCAGGCGCTGCCGCTCGGCGCGCAGCTCGAGCGCCCTGGCCTGGAAATCGAGCGCATCGGTGAGGCGTTGCATCGACCATCCCCTTTCGTGCACGCGCCGGTCGCCCGGCGGTCGCGCCACTCGCCGCCACCGTCGCGTGATGGATGTCACGCTCGACGAGGCACGGCGTCGAACCCATTGTGGGCAGCGCTGCGGCCGACCTAAGGGCGAAAAGACGCCGCAACGCCGGCCATTTCGAGCCACCGTCGGGCCCGACGCCGGGCGACCATGCAGCCCGTGAAGAAGTCCGTTCGCCCCTGGCTCGCGCGCCTGCTGTGGCTCGCTGCCGCGGCATGGCTGGGTTGTGCCACCGCCGCGCGCGCTGCCGAGCCGTGGGCCGCCGAGGTGCGTCAGTTGGCCAGCCACACGCCCGGGCCCGCCGGCACGCGCGTCGAGGTCGCGGTGGGCAGCCTCGATCCGCGGCTGAAGCTGGCGCCGTGCGCGCGCATCACGCCGTACGTCCCCGCAGCGGCACGCCTGTGGGGCCGCACCCATGTGGGGTTGCGCTGCGACGAGGGCGCGCGCTGGAACGTGTTCGTGCCGGTCACCGTGCAGGTGTTCGCCAAGGCCTGGGCCGCGACGCAGGCCTTGCCGCCGGGCACGGTGCTGCAGGCGGGCCACTTGCAACAGCAGGAAGTCGATCTCGCCGCGCAGGCCAGCCCGGTGATCCGGCGGCCCGAGGCCGCGATCGGCCGCACGCTGGCGCGCGCGCTGCGCCCAGGGCAGGCCGTGCGCGAAGCCGACCTGAAGGCGCGCCAGTGGTTCGCCGCCGGCGACATCGTGCGCGTGGTCACGGTGGGCGCGGGTTTCTCGATCAGCACCTCGGGCCAGGCGCTGAGCCCGGGCGTCGAAGGCCGCGATGCGAAGGTGCGCGTCGATGGCGGGCGCATCGTCAGCGGCCGTGCCACCGCCGCGCACCGCGTGGAGGTTGCCCTGTGAGCCGGCGCCCCCGGCTCGATCCCCCTCGATCGCGGGCTGCGAGGCCCGCGCACGCAACAAGGCCTCAAGTCGGCGCCCAAGCGTCCGATACCACCCTCATCACAGCGGTGCGTCGCGGCACTGCGCGGAGACCATGATGAAGATCGGTCCGCTCGACCACAAAGCCCCGCTGGCACCCACCGGTAGCCAGCGCAAGCCTGCCGGCGAGGCGGCCGCCTCGCCGACGAGCCCCGAGCCCAGCGCCAAGGTCGAGCTGTCGGCTGCGGCCAGCGTGATCGCCAGCGGCCTCGCCGACGGCTCGTTCGACGCGCAGAAGGTCGAGCGCCTGACCCGCGCCATCCGCGAGGGGCAGTTCCGCATCGATCCCCAGGCCATCGCCGACAAGCTGCTGGCCAACGCACGCGAACTGCTCGATCGCGGCCGGCAGTAGCGCCATGCCGATCCATGCGGCGCAGCGCGCCGAGGCGGCAGCGCCCGCGGGCGGCTGCGACCTCCAAGCGGCGCTGCTGCACGTCGAACAACGCCTCGCAGGTCTGCAGACGGCGCTCGCTGCGCACGATCTGGCGGGCATCGAGTCACACGCGGCCGCGCTGCACCAGGCGCTGACGCACGTGCTCGAACGCTTTGCCGACGCGGCGCGACACGGCGGCGTGCCGACGGGCCTGCGCCAGCGGCTCGGCCTGGTTGGCGCCCAGGTAGCTGCGCAACGCGACGCCACCGCACGTGCGACCACTGCGCTGGAGCGGGCGATCGACGTGCTGATGCCCGATGCCGGCGACACGCTCTATTCGCGCAGCGGCAGCTCGCCGCCGCGCCGCGGCGGCGTCTCGGCGCTGCAGGCCTGAACAGCGACCACCACGCGACGGCGCACGGCCGCTGTCTCGCCGATGCTGCAATCGGCCGGCCCGCCCAGTCGATGGGGCAACGCTCGATTGCCGATCGAGTGTGGCTGTGCCAGCATGTGACAATCGCAACCATCGGGACGGGGCGCAACGCAGCGCCTGCCGGCCACTTGGACCTCAGGACTCGCGGTGGCTTCAGAGAGCAGACCGACTCGTTTCTCCTCGCGCCCGCCGCGCACTGGCCCTCCGCGTACGTCTCGCCCCGCTGCCCGCTCGACCACGGGCTCGCCGTCGACGATCGAAACGATGCCGTGGCCGCACACCTCGCCGGCCGATTCGGTGCGTCGCGCCACCGCGCAGCGGCTCAAGCATTTCACGCTCGGGCTGTCGCTGCTGGCCGGCGTTGCCACCGCGTTCGCGCTGGCGGCGCTGGTGCCGCTGCTGGCCGGCACGACGTCGCCTGCTCACCTGCAGACGCAGTTGTTGATCGTGCTGTTCCCGGCGGCGCTGGCGTTCGGTGCGCTGCTCGGCCTGGTGCTGGTGCAGATGCGCGCGCGGCGCCTGGCCGCCGACACGCTGCGCCGCACCGCTCGCGAACTGCAGCGCGGTGCCTGGCGAGCGGCCGTCGAGCGCATGCGCGACATGCCGCCGGCCGAGCCCTCGGCCTTCGGCGAACTGGCCAACCAGGTCGAGGGCGTGATGGGCGAATCGGAGCGGCGCTGGCTCGCCCGCGTCGAGCTGTCGCGCGACTGGTACTGGGAGACCGACGAGCGCCACCGGCTGTCGTCGCTGTCGGCCGATGCGCCGCTGGTCAAGCCCGCGGGTCGCGCGCTCGGTGACGTTCTCGGTCGCCGTCACGACGAGCTGAACTTCATGCACCCGCCCGCGGGCGGCTGGGCCGCGTTCAACCAGATGCTCGAGCGGCAGGAGGGCTTCCACGACCTCGAGGTCGAGGTCGATGGCCTCGGCGGACGCACGCGCGGCTGGGTGTCGCTGGCGGCGCGGCCGCGCTACCACCGCGATGGCCGCTTCGCCGGCTTCGAGGGCGTGGGCCACGACATCACGGTCTACAAGGAGTCGTTTCGCCGCATGCAGGCGAGCGAGCAGCGCTATGCGGTGCTGGCGGGGCTGTCGGCCGACTGGTACTGGGCCACCGACGCCGAGCACCGCTTCCTGCGCCCCGACGACGAGATGCGCCGTCGTCTGGGCGACGTGGCCACGCAGAGCGAAGGGCGCACGCGCTGGGAGCTGCATCCGCACGCGCTCAGCGAGGCGCAGTGGCGCGCGCACCGCGCCGATCTCGACGCCGGCCGCTCGTTCCACGCGCTGGAGTACCAGATCTTGCGTGGCGACGAGGCGGCGCTGTGGGTTTCGGTGAGCGGCGCGCCGCGCTTCGACGAAGAAGGGCGCTTTCTCGGCTACCACGGCGTCGGCCGCGACATCACGCTGCGCAAGAAGGCCGAGCAGATGCTGCTCGTGCACAACCGCCAACTGCAGACGGCGGTGGCCGCTCGCACGCGCGAGCTCGAACTCGCCAACCGCGACCTCGAGGCCTTCGCGCGCCATCTCGCGCACGAGCTGCGCACGCCGATCGGCCACGTGCAGGGTCTGGCCGAGCTGCTGCGCCGCCGGCTCGGCGACGCGTCGCACGGCGAGGCCGGCGAGCTGATCGACCTGCAGGTGCGCGCGACGCACGAGATGCTCACCACGCTGGAGGCGCTGCTCGCGCTGGCGCGCAGTTCGAGCGAGGCGATCGAGCGTACGCCGGTGAACCTGAGCGCGCTTGCCGAGGAGGTGATCGCCGGCTTGCCGCCAGTCGAGCGCGTGGCGCCGGTGCGCTGGCAGATCGAGCCTGGGCTGCACGCGCTGGCCAGCGAATCGCAGATGCGCATCGTGCTGGCCAACCTGCTGGGCAACGCCGCCAAGTTCACGCGCCGCACGAGCGACCCGGTGGTCGCGCTGTGCGCCGTGCTCGGCGCCGACGGCCAGCTCGTCTACCAGGTGCGCGACAACGGCGCGGGCTTCGACGCCAGCCGCGCGTCGCGGCTGTTCCAGCCGTTCCACCGGCTGCACGACGAAAGCGACTTCCAGGGCACCGGCATCGGCCTGACGATCGTCCAGCGCATCATCCAGCGCCATGGCGGCGCGATCCGCGCCATCGGCGACCTCGGCCGCGGCGCCTGCTTCGAGTTCAGCCTGGGGCCCCGCGAGGCGGCGGCCAACACCGTGACCGGCGCGCTGCCCGAGGTGTCGCAGCCGCAGCCGCTCGATTCGACGATCGCGCCGACGCGCGAAGTGGCCTAGAACTTGTAGGCCAGCCGCAGGCCGCCCCAGTGCCGGCCGGCCACCGTGATCGGCGCGGCGACTTCCTTCATCAGCACGAAGTGGCCGCCGCCCATGTCGCGGCGGTAGGTCTGCAGCAGGAAGGGCTTGCGGTTGCGCGCCGACGCCAGGCCGGTGCGGTCGTCGAAGATGCGGCGGTTGCGGCAGTTTGCGGTGTTCCACATCAGGTCGCCGGCGCGCTGCGGATGGTTGTACTTCTGGTTGTGGCAGGCGATGTAGCCGTTGCGGTCGGCGGCGATGCAGAACACGATCGCCGGGTCGACGGCCAGCATCGGCTCCTGCACCTGCGGGAACAGGCGGTCGGCCAGGCGCGTGAAGCGCGTCAGGTGCTGCTGCGGGGCGCTGCCGGCGATCGCCTGGTAGCGCTCGTCGAACAGCTCGTCGAGCGTGGCCTCGCCTTGCTGCAAGGCGTCGTCGAGCAGCGCGCCGATGCGGCCGGCGGCGTCGCGCGCGGCGGCGATGAAACGGCTGTCGGCGGTTTCGATGCCGCATGCCGCGGTCACCTCGATCAGCCGCTCCGACACGCGCAGGAAGCCCTCGGTGCGCTGCAGCGTCGACGTGAGCCTCGCCTGCGCACCCTGCATCGCACCTTCGATCTCGCCCATGTGGCGGTCGAGTCCGCCGCAGGTCTCGCGGCCGCGGTCGGCAGCGGCTTCGATGCGCGCCATCGCCTGCACCAGTTCGTCGAGCGCGCGGTGCACGCTGCCCTGCGGCTGCCCCTGATCCTGGCGCTGGATCTCGCGCGCCAGCGCCTCGACGCGCTCGTCGAGCTGCCCCACGGTCTGCATGATGCGGCGCGACGACTCGTCGACCTTCGACGCCAGCTCGCGCACCGCATCGGCCACCACGCTGAAGCCGCGGCCGGCTTCGCCGGCACGCTTGGCCTCGACCGAAGCATTGAACGCCACCAGCCGCGTCTGCAGCGCCACCTTGGTGATCTGCCCGGCGGCGCCCGACACGTCGCGCAGCGTGTCGACGATCGCCGACACCTCCGAGCCGACCTCGGCGATCGCGCCGCGCGCGCGCTCGACCGCCTTCGTGCTGGCTCCGGCTTCGTCGACGATGGCGTGCTGGCCCTGCGTCACCTCGCCGAGCTGGCGCGCCAGCGCCTGCACCTTCTGCGCCTGCGCCAGCGCGGCCTGGATGGTGTCGTCGATCGCGCCGCGCACCTCGGCCGCGTCGCGCCCGAGCGTCGACGCCTCGCGGTTGATGCCGTTGATCAGCGCGCGTGCATCGGGTGCCGTGGTGGCTTCCGGTGCAGCGGCTGCGGCGGTGGCAGCGGCGGGTCGCTTCTTCAGCAAGGCCAGCATGTCTCTTCGCTCGCGTGGGCAGTCACCACTGCCGCAGCCGACTGCGCAGACGCGCGATCGACTGGCTGTGCAACTGGCAGATGCGGCTCTCGGTGACGCCGAGCACGGCGGCGATCTCCTTGAGGTTCATGTCGTGCTCGTAGTACATGCTCATCACGTACTGCTCGCGCTCGGGCAACTTGCCGATGGCGTCGACCAGCGCGCTGCGCATGCGATGGTCCTGCAGCATCGCCAGCGGGTCGGCACCGTCGTCGGCCACGTGGCGGTCGAGGAAGTCGTCGCCGTCGTCGCCCGACAGATCCTCCAGGTAGAAGAGCTGCGTGCCGCGCACCTTGCCGAGCAGCTCCTGGTAGTCGGCCAGCAGCATGCCCAGCTCGTCGGCGATCTCGCTCTCGCTGGGTGCGCGCTGCAGCCTCTGCTCGAGCTTGTGCACCGCGGTCTCGATCGCCCGCTGATGCCGCCGGTCACCGCGGCTCATCCAGTCGCCGCCGCGCAGTTCGTCGAGCATCGCGCCGCGGATGCGCTGGGTGGCGAAGGTCTCGAACTGCACGCCCTGGCCGGCGTCGAAGCGCGACAGCGCATCGTTGAGGCCGATCATGCCGACCTGGATCAGGTCGTCGAGTTCGACGTTGGCCGGCAGCTTGGCGATCATCTGGTGCGCCAAACGGCGCACCAGCGGGCTGTACTGCTTGAGCAGCGCGTCGGCTTCCGATAGCTGGCCCTTGGCGGTATACATGCAAGGCTCTCCGCGTCTCTCTTGGGGTTCGGGCGTTCAGTGCGCGGCGCCGGCGTGCTGCGGCCACGGCTTCGCAGCGCTGCCGGGCAGCGGGTCGTGCGCGAGCTGCGCGCGCAGCAACTGCAGCAGCCGCGCATCGGGCGCGGCGCCGGGGTCGGCATCGGGGTCGATCACCACGCAGTCGTGGATCACGGCGCCGAGAAAGCGCTCGGCGCACTGCGCCAGGCTCTCGCCCAGGCGTGCGGTGCGCGGGCCGCGCGGCTCGGCCACGATCAGCAGATCGTGCGCCAGCCAGCCGGGCCGCTGCGACAGCCGCTTCAGCGCGGCATAGGCCTCGGTCATCGCGCGCGGCGTGTCGGCACCGAGCAGCAGCGCACGCATGCGCTGCTCGGCGAACAGGCGCGCCAGATCCACCGTGCCGGCGTGCACCAGCACCAGGTCGGCGTGCGGTGCGGCGTGCTCGATCGCCTGCAGGAAGCCGCCGCAGCGACCGCGCGTGTCGACATGGCGGATCGGCAGCCCGCGCGCGGCCAGGTAGCTCACCTCGGGCGACAGCGGCTCGATGCACGACGGCAGATCGAGCAGCGCCATCTCGTGCGGCGCCGGCGCGCCATCGGCCGCATCGACCACCAGCGTGTGCAGTCCGAGCGCCGCGGCGGCGTCGCACAGGCGGTCGATCGCCAGCGTCGAGAGCGCCACCTCGGCGTTGTGTGCCAGCGCGACGAAGCGGCGCTGCGTCGCGCCGAACAGGCGGCGCAGGCCGGCCGCCTGGTCGTCGGTGGCGCCGGCAGCGGCCGTTGTGCCGAGAGACATCGCGTTTCGCCTCGCGCCTCAGCGGGCCCAGGCCGCCGGCATCGCCGCCGCCCGCTGCGCAGCGAACACCAGATTCATCTCGGCGGGCTCGACGCGCCACACCGGCACCGCCGGGGCGCGCAGCGCGCGCTGAATGAGTGCGCTCGACGACAGCCGGTGCCAGTCCTCGGGCACGCGCTGCCCGTTGGCCACGCCGACCACACGCAGCTTGTGGCGGATCACCGCGTCGAGCGCCGGCGCGATCTTCACCGCCTCGTCGATCTTCGACAGCACTGCGCCGCGGCACTGCGCCGCGCCGTAGGCCTGCATCACGTCTTCGATCGTCTCGCCCTGCGACGCCGCATTGACCACCAGCAGGCGCTGGATCGCGCGGTGCGCCAGCATGTCGAGCAGTTCGCGCGTGCGCTGGTCGCGCTGCGCCATGCCTGCGGTGTCGATCAGCACCAGCTTCTTGCCCGACAGCAGCTCGAGCAGGTCGTCGAGCGAGGCGCGGTCGTGCGCGGTGTGCACCGGCACGCCGAGGATGCGGCCGTAGGCACGCAACTGCTCGTGCGCCGCCATGCGGTAGGCGTCGAGCGTGACGAGGCCGAGGTTGGCCACGCCGTGCCGCGCCGCGAACGACGCCGCGATCTTGGCGGTGCTCGTCGTCTTGCCCACGCCGGTGGCGCCGATCAGCGCGTAGACGCCACCCAGATCCTCGATCGGCAATGAGGCTTCGTCGCTCTGCAGGTTGCGCGCGAGCACGCCTTGTGCCCACGCGATCTCGTCGGTCACCTCGTGCGGCAGGTTCTCGACCAGCTTGCGCACCAGCGCCGGCGAGAACCCCGCCTCGAGCAGGCGCTGGCTCAGCGTCGATCGCCGCGGGTCGCGATGCAGTTGCTCCATGAAGGCGAGCGCGCTGAAGCGGTCTTCGATCAGCCCCTTGACGGCGCGCAGCTCGTTCATCACCGCCTGCTGCTCGCGTTGGCCGTGCGCGGGCTCGGCCAGGCGCAGCGCGTCGCGCGCCGGGGCGTCGGCGTGCGGCAGTGGCGTCGCCACCGCGATGCGTGGCTCGCGCACCGGGTCCGCCGGCAGCGCCGGCCGGGCCGCTTGCGCGGACATCGGCTGCGGCGTCGCGCGCACCGGAGCAGCCGGCGCGGCGGATACCGGCGCCGTCTCTTCGTAGGTGGGCATCACCGTCTCGGGCGCATCGCTGTGCATCGCCGCACGACGACGGCGCAGCAGCCGCTCGCGCACGTAGTCCTGGAACGACAGCGTGCTCATCGCCAGGCTCTGCACGTCCTGCTCGACGCTCGCGCCGGGCTGCGTCAGGGCGGGCGGCTGCTGGCGCTTCGAAGCCGCGCTGGCTGGCGTCGCCACGGGCTCTTGCGCCGGCGCCGCCTCGGCGACCTTCTCGATCTGCGCGATCGCGCCTGGCGCCATCGCCAGCACCTCGACGCCTTGCTCGCACGGCCGGTTCGACAGCACGACCGCCTCGGCGCCGAAGGCCATGCGCACCTGGTTCAGAGCCTCGCGCGAGCTGCGGGCGATAAAGCGCTTCACGTTCATGCAGCACCTCCGATGACCGCACCGATGCGGATCGAGTGGGTTTCGGGAATCTCGCTATGGCTCAGCACGCGCAGCCGCGGCGCGGCGCGCTTGAGCAGCCGTGCCATCGCGGCGCGGATCGGGTCGGGCACCAGCAGGCACGCCGGGTGGCCCATGTCTTCCTGGTGGCGCGCGGTGTTGGCCGCCTCGCGCGACAGCGTGTCGGCCACGCCCGGGTCGAGCGCGGCGCCGTGCGGGGAGGCGAGCGCCTGAGTCACCAGGCGCTCGAGGTCGGGCTCGAGCGCGATCACCTCGAGGTCGCGCACCGGGCCGTAGATCTGGTTGACGATCGCCGGCGCCAGGTGCACGCGCACGCGGCGCGCCAGCTCCAGCGGGTCGGTGACGCTCGCCGCGTACTCGGCCAGGCACTCGGTGATCGAGCGCATGTCGCGGATGTGCACGCCCTCTTCCAGCAGCAGCTGCAGCACCTTCTGCACGGTGGCGATACCAACCATCTTCGGAATCACGTCTTCGATCAGCTTGGGCGCCAGCCGGGTCACGTGCTCCACCAGCGACTGCGTCTCGACGCGGCCGAGCAGGCGTGCGGCATGCACCTGCATCAAGTGTGAGAGGTGGGTGGCGACGACGGTGGCGCAATCAACGACGGTAAAGCCGGCCATTTGGGCCTGCTCGCGCGCGCGCTCCTCGATCCACACCGCAGGCAGCCCGAATGCCGGATCGACCACGCGCGTGCCGGGCAACTGCAGCGTCGCACCGCCGGGGTTGATCGCCAGCCACATGCCGGGGAACGCCTCGGCCTCGCCGACCACCGCGCCGCGCAACGTGATGCGGTAGACGCTCGGCTTGAGCTCGAGGTTGTCGCGGATGTGCACCGGCGGCGGCAGGAAACCCACGTCCTGCGCGAACTTCTTGCGCACGCCCTTGATGCGTGCCAGCAGGTCGCCCTGGCGCTCCTTGTCGACCAGCGCGATCAGCCGGTAGCCCACTTCGAGCCCCAGCGTGTCGACCGGTTGCAGGTCGTCCCAGCTCGCCTCGGCCGACGCCGGCGGGGCCGGCCGCGCCGTCATCGCCGCCACGTCGGCGGCGCGGCGTTTGTTGCGCTGGTGCAGCCAGAATGCGAGCCAGCCGATCGCCGAGGCGATGACGACGAACACCGCGTGCGGCATGCCGGGCACCACGCCCAGCGTGGCGACGATGCCGGCGGCCACCGCGAGCGAGCGCGGCGAACCGAACACCTGGGTGCCGATCTGGGTGCCGATGTCGTGCTGCTTGCCGACGCGCGACACCACCATCGCCGCGGCCACCGAGATCAGCAGCGCCGGGATCTGCGCGACCAGCGCGTCGCCCACCGCCAGCAGGATGTAGCTCTCGGCGGCCTGGCCGGCCGACAGGTCGTGCTGCGCGACGCCGATCACGAAACCACCGACGATGTTGATCACCAGGATCAGGATGCCGGCGATGGCGTCGCCGCGAACGAACTTGGAGGCGCCGTCCATCGAACCGTAGAACTCGGCCTCCTCGCCCACCTCGGCGCGGCGGCGCTTGGCCTCCTTCTCGTCGATCAGCCCGGCGTTCAAGTCGGCGTCGATCGCCATCTGCTTGCCGGGCATGGCGTCGAGCGTGAAGCGCGCGGCGACCTCGGCGATGCGCTCGGCGCCCTTGGTGACGACGATGAAGTTGATCACCACCAGCACCGCGAACACGATGATGCCGACCGCGAAGTTGCCGCCGATCAGGAAGTGGCCGAACGACTCGATCACCTGCCCCGCGGCGCCGGTGCCGGTGTGCCCCTGCATCAGCACGACGCGGGTCGACGCCACGTTGAGCGACAGCCGCAGCAGCGTGGTGATCAAGAGCACGGTCGGGAAGGCCGCGAAGTCGAGCGGCTTGACCATGCGCGCGGCCACCATCATCACCGTCAGCGCGATCGCGATGTTGAAGGTGAAGAACACGTCGAGCAGCAGCGGCGGCAGCGGCAGCACCATCATCGCCAGCACCAGCACGACGAACAGCGGCGCGATCACGCCCTTCACGGTGTCGGCGCGGGCACCGAACCACGAGCCGAGCAGCGCGTTCATTGCGCCACCTCCGCCGTGGCCTGCGCCTTCTCATCGGGGTCGAAGCCCGGCGGCAGCGCCGGCTCGGGCACCGCCTGCGGCATCGGCGCGGTGCCGGCCAGCGCCGCACGCAACTGGTACACGTAGGCGAGCACCTGCGCCACCGCGGCGAAGAGCTGCACCGGCACCTCACGGTCGATGTCGACGTGCGCGTACAGCGCGCGCGCCAGCGGCGGCGAACGCAGCACCGGCACCTTGGCGTCGCGCGCGATGTCGCGGATCTTCATCGCCAGCAGGTCGGCGCCCTTGGCCACCACGCGCGGCGCGGCCATCGTCGCGTCGTCGTACTTCAGCGCCACCGCGTAGTGGGTGGGGTTCATCACCACCAGGTCGGCCTTCGGCACGTTGGCCAGCATGCGGCGCTTGACCATCTCGCGCATGCGCGCCTTGACCTTGGCCTTGACCTCGAGGTTGCCCTCGAGCTCCTTCATCTCCTGCTTGGCCTCTTCGCGGCTCATCATCAGCCGCTTCAGCCACAGGTGGCGCTGCAGCGGCACGTCGACGGCGGCAAACGCCGCCAGCGGCAGCAGCAGCCACCACAGCCCGAACAGCACCGCCTGCGCGGTGTGCGCCAGCGCCGCGGGCAGCGGCATCGCCAGCGCGTCGTGAAAGCGCGCCAACGCGCGGCCGAGCGCAACGCCGCCGAGCACCGCCAGCACGAGCGCGAGCGCACTCGCCTTCAGCGCGTCGCCGAACTGGGCGCCCGAGAACAACCGCGCGAAGCCCGCGATCGGATTCAGCTTGGAGTAGCGCGGTGCCAGCGGCTTCCAGGAGAAGTTCCAGCCTCCCGACAGCACCGCGGCGAGCGTGGCCGCCGCCGCCAGACCGAGCCCGAGCGGCAGCAGCACCGCCAGCAGCCGATGCGACTGCCGCGACAGCGCTTCGAGCATCGCCTGCGGTGCCACCACCGCGGTGACATCGAACCGCAGCGCCGACGCCAGCAGGTCGCCGGCCGCCTGTGTCGCCGGCGCCGCCAGCACCACGAGCGCGGCGACGCCCGCGCCCAGCGGCAGCAGGTGCGCGAGGTCGCGCGAGCGAGCGACCTGGCCGTCCTCGCGCGCTTTGGCGATGCGCCGGTGCGAGGCAGGTAAGTTGCGATCTTGCGGGTCGGCCATGGGCGGAACGACGACGGTCGGTTCCGCCATCGTGCCGATGACGCGCGTTTCTTAAGCCCGAAAAGCCGGGCTGCGGCCGCCCCTTTTTACAACTGGTGCAGGGCCCGCATCGGGCACGGCCGCAGGTTGCGCCGCCCGACCCCTCAGGCGGCGATCTTCTGCACGATCTTCTGCACCTTGTCTTCGAGCGTGGCCCTCGTGAACGGCTTCACGATGTAGCCCGAGGCGCCTGCCTGAGCGGCCAGCACGATGTCTTCCTTGCGCGCCTCGGCAGTGACCAGCAGCACCGGTGTGTGCTTCAACGCTTCGTCGCCACGCACCGCCTTGAGGAACTCGACGCCGTTCATGTTGGGCATGTTGATGTCGCAGATCACGAAGTCGAAGCGCTGCGACTTCAGCGCGGCCAGTGCCGCGGTGCCGTCCTCGGCCTCCTCGGCCTTCTCGCAGCCCATCTCCTTGAGCAGGCCGCGCACGATCCGCCGCATGGTCGAGAAATCGTCGACGATCAGGTACCTCAGTTCGGCGGGGCTACTCATGGCGGCGGTCCTTCGCGCGCACGGGATTCATGCACTGCCCATGGTTTATCGGCCCGGCAGCGGGGGACTTGACACCACGCTGGGCTTGTCGGGCCTGATCGATGGCTCGGCCGCCGCGCCGTCGACCGGTTGCGGCCTGAGCATCGCATCCTCGGCCTCGCGGTTCATCACCACGATGCTGATGCGACGGTTGGTGGGGTCGTCGGGCTGCTCGCGCTTGAGCAACTGGCTCGCCGCCAGCCCCTGCACGCGCAGCACGCGCTCGTCGGGCAGGCCACCGGCCAGCAGCTCGCGGCGCGAGGCGTTGGCGCGGTCGGCCGACAGTTCCCAGTTGCTGTAGCCACGCACGCCGCCGGCAAACGGCGTGGCGTCGGTGTGGCCCTCGAGCGTCAGGCGATTGGGCTCCTCGGCCAGCGCGGCGCCGATCTTGTGCAGCAGCTCCTGCATGTACGGCTGCACCTGCGCCGAGCCGCTGGCGAACATAGGCCGGTTCTGCGCATCGACGATCTGGATGCGCAGGCCATCGCGTGTCATCTCGAGCAGGATCTGCGAGCGAAACTGCGCCAGCGCCGGGTTGCTCTGGATCTCGCCCTCCAGACGCTTCTGCAGGCTGCGCAGCCGCGAGACCTCGGCGCGGATCTGCTCGTCCCTGAGCGCCTTGAGGTTGATGGTCTTGCGCTCGGCTTGGACCTCGCCGCGCTTGACCTGGCCGGTGGTGCGGGTGAGGTCCTGCCCGCCGCCCTTGACCACGTGCGACGCGTCGCCGGAGCCCGAGCCGCCGAGCATCGACAGCTTCAGCGGCGCCGAGAAATAGTCGGCGATGCCCTTCTTGTCGCCCTCGGTGGTGGAGCCGAGCAGCCACATCAGCAGGAAGAACGCCATCATCGCCGTCACGAAGTCGGCATAGGCGATCTTCCACGCACCACCGTGATGGCCGTGCCCGCCGCGCTTGATGCGCTTGACGATGATCGGCTGCAGCTTCTTGGCGTCACCGGCCATGGCCGCCGCCCTTTTCGATTGGCGGACGCGCCGGGCTCATTTGCGTCCCTTCACATGCCCTTCGAGCTCGATGAACGTCGGCCGCTCGGTCGAATAAAGCACCTTGCGGCCGAACTCGATCGCCACCTGCGGCGCGTAGCCCTGCATCGAGGCCAGCAGCGTGGTCTTGATGCACTGCAGCTCCTTGCCGCCCTCGTCGACCTTCTGCTCCAGCAGGCCGGCCAGCGGCTCGAAGATGCCGTAGCTCAGCAAGATGCCGAGAAAGGTGCCCACCAGCGCCGAACCGATCATCGCCCCCAGCACCTGCGGCGGCTGACCCACCGAGCCCATCGTATTGACCACCCCCAGCACCGCGGCCACGATGCCGAACGCCGGCAGGCCGCCGGCCAGCCGCTGCAACGCGCCCACCGGCGCGTGCGCCTCGTGGTGGTGGGTTTCGATCTCGCTGTCCATCAGCGACTCGATCTCGTGCGCGTTCAAGTTTCCCGACACCATCATGCGCAGGTAGTCGGTGATGAACTCGCTGACGTGGTGGTCGCCGCCCACCGTCGGGTACTTCTGGAACAGCGGCGAGTTGTGCGGATCCTCGACGTCCTTTTCGATCGCCATCAGGCCTTCCTTGCGGGCCTTCTGCAGGATGTCGTACAGCAGCGCCATCAGCTCCATGTAGCGCGCCTTGGTGTACTTGCTGCCCTTGAAGCAGCTGATCAGCCCCGCCACCGAGGCCTTGAGCACCTTCATCTGGTTGTTGGCGATGAAGGCGCCGATCGCCGCGCCCATGATGGTGACCATCTCGAACGGCAACGCCTGCAGCACGACGCCGATGTTGCCGCCGTGCGCGATGAAGACGCCGAACACGCAGCCCAGCGCGACAACCCAGCCGATGATGACGAACATGTTCGCTGTTCCGTTGCGGCGCGCGCACCCGATCCGGGCATACGCGCCGCTTCAGCCTTATCGGCGTACGGCTGATGCTCTTGAGCGGGTTACACGCCGGGCGACCGCCGGGGCAGCGATCGGCCTCGCCACGGGCGCGTCGGGGCGCAGCCCAAGAAGAAACGGCGCGTCGCCGAAGCGCCGCGCCGCAAGGGCACCCGACGGTGCCGCTAGGAGGAGACAAGCAGAGAAACTGGAACCAGCCCGAATTTCGGCGGTTCCGGCCCGATTCTGAACCGGGTCGGCCGCGGGGATCAGTGAATTTCCAACGTTGCGCGCAGGGAACCGGCCTGCCGGCCCTTGCCGGCGCGCGCCGGCGGGTTGCACAGGCCGCACACGTAGTGCCGTGCGATCTCGTGCGGATGGGTCACGAAATGGCCGCCGCACTTGGAGCAGGCGGTCATCGTCAGCATGCCGTTGTCGACGAACTTCACCAGCCGCCAGGCACGCGTCACCGAAAGCTGCGGCTCGAGCCCCTGCGCGCTGATCTGCTCCATGTAGAGCTTGTAGGCCTTGATGACGACGTCGATCTCGTCGAGCTCGGCGGCCTTGTTCAGGTACTCGTGGATGTTGAGAAACAGGCTGGCGTGGATGTTGGGCTGCCAGGTCATGAACCAGTCGGTCGAGAACGGCAGCTGGCCCTTGCTCGGGCTCTTGCCGGCCACCTCCTTGTACAGACGCAGCAGGCGCTCGTAGCTCAAGTCGGTTTCGCTCTCCAGCACCTGCAGCCGCGCGCCCAGGCGGATCAACTCCACTGCGCGTTCGATCTGCCGGGCTTCGGTGAGGATGCTCTTGACTCGCATGGTGCGGCTCCGTCGGCAGAGGATGCTTAAGCGGCTTCCTGGTGGCGGCCGGCCATCAGGATCGAGGCATGCAGGCGCGACACGCCGTCGTTGGCGGCGGGCTTGCCGTGGTTGGTGAGCAGACCCCACACCATGTCGTCGTCGCAGCGCACGCGGCACAGCAGCGTGTTGCACGAGGCGATCTTCATCATCTGTGCCGGCGTCAGCGCGTCGATCAGCGCGGCGCTGTCTTCGCCGAGGCCGAGCCGGAACAGCGCCTGCTCGCGGTCGGCGCGGATCAGGGTCTGCGCGAGCATCAGGTACGACAGGTTGGCTTCGCGGATTTCGGCGAGGACTTGGTCGGCAGTCATTCGGTGCTCCGTGGCTGAAGGCCCTTGTTCGATGGTTGTGAATGTAGAGACCGGTCGATCCATCGAACATCGGTGCGATTCGAGAACTTCAGTCCCGGAAGTTCCAAGGCACCTGTAGGAAGCGCACCGACAGGCCGTCGTGCGATGTTCACGGTGCGGCGAACTGACCCGCAGCACCGCCCTTGCTTCGCGGATCGCGGCAGCGATGCCGACGGATCATCGTGCGAATGACGACGATGGCTTCGGGCCGCGCCGCGGCTCGCCCCGGTACCCTGCTGGTCGTGGGCAGCGGCAGCGCCATGCCACACCACCGCGAGAGGCGCGCCGATCACGAGGGGCGGGAGCGCCTCTTGCGCAGCCTGCCGGCCGCTGCGCGCGTGCTCGGCTGGCAGGATGCCCACGACACCAGCGGCGCGCTGCGTGAGGCCTATCGCAACGCTTATCCTCGCTGCGAGTGGCAATCGTTCGACGGTGTGCACGCGCTACACGCCACCACTGGACCCTTTGACCTGATCGTTCTCGATCAGGGACTCATCCCTTTCTCCGACCCGGCCGAGGCGTTGCGTCTGATGCGCCAGCGGGCGGGGCCCGAGACCGTGCTGGCGATGCTGCAGCCTCAGGACACCTCGCTCGCGATGTTGCAGCGCTGGGTCGAGGCCGACCTCACCGATAGCGACGACGGGCCGCTGGCCCGTCAGGACTGGCGCCTGCGCAGTCTGGCATCGGCAACCAAGCTGATGATGGACGCGGGCTGGATGCCGACGCTGATGGATGCTTGCCATGAGGCACCGCGGCAGGATGCGTTCGCGCAGCAGGCGTTGGCACTGGCCGCCGCCGCCGGTGTGCCGGCGGCGACGGCATGGCGCCAGTGGCGCATGCGCAGCGGCGTCGTGCATGCCTGCGCACCGTTCGAGACGCCGGCGTGCACGGCCGGCGCGCGCGCGTCGCTCGCCGTCGTCGTGCCCACCACGCGCGACGCGCAGTTGCGCGTCAACGTGGAGTGCTCACCTGGGCTGCACGAACTGAATGCACGCGTGCTATCGGTGCGCGGCGCCACCGACCCGGCCGATGCGCTGGAACGCGCCGCGGCGCAAGTGAAAGAAGACTGGGTGCTACTGTGCCATCAGGATGTCTACTTCGCGCGCGGGTTCGGCACGCGGCTCGCCGCGCTGCTCGCCGGCATCGACGCGATTCAGCGCCGCCGCACGCTGATCGGCTTTGCGGGCATCGGCGTCAACCCGAAGACGCACGCCTACGAGCACGCCGGCTTCGTGATCGACCGCACGCAGCGCTTCGACAACCCAGCCAGCGAGCACGCAGTGTCGATCGACGAACTGGCGCTGGTGCTGCCGCGCGAGTCGCTGCTGAGCATCGACCCCGCGCTCGGCTGGCACCTGTGGGCCACCGATTTGTGCCTGCAGGCGATCTGCACGCACAAGTTCTTTCCGCGCATCGTGCGCGCACCGCTGTTCCACAACTCGCACAGCGATCACCAGCTGCCCACCGCGTTCCACGAATCGGCCGTGCGGCTGCGCGCCAAGTACCCCGACTTCGGCCCGATCCACACGCTGTGCGGCGTGATCGGCAGCGGCACCGCGCCGCAAGGACCGACGACATGACCGCCCTCATCACGCTGATCCCGGCCTACAAGGTCGAGCACCTCGGGGACTTGTTGCTCGGCCTGCGCACGCAGAGCTTCACCGATTTCCGCGTCGTACTCTCCGACGACAGTCCCGACGGCGTCATCACCGAGCGCATCCGCAGCGGCGCGTTCGATGCCCTGATCGACAAGCTCGACCTCGCGGTGATCCAGGGGCCGCGACACGGGTCGCTCAAGAACGTGCAGCACCTGCTCAAGCACTGCGACACTGAGGCGGCGCTGGTGCACCTGCACATGGACGACGACGTCATCTACCCCGACTTCTATCGCCAGCACGCCATGGCGCACGCCAGTGCAACGCTGGCTGCATCGGTCAGCCAACGTTGGCTGACCGCTCCGGATGGGCGGCCGGTGTCGGCGTTGCCGCTGCCCGCGCTGGTGGACGAACAGCCGCACCGAGTGCTGGCGGTCGGCCCCGATGCCCTGTTCGCGACCACGATTCCCACCTGCCAGAACTGGCTCGGCGAGTTCAGCAACACCGTGCTGTCGCAGGCGGCCGTGCGGCGGCTGACGACGGCTCGGATCGGAGGCCTGTCCTACTACGGGTTGGCCGACATCGGAATTCTGCTCGACGCCTCGCGCGAGGCGCCGATCGGATTCCTGCGCGACCACCTGAGTGGGTTTCGCAGCCACCCTCGGCAGTCGACCGCACAGGCGCAGTCGCACGGCCTGATGTGCGGCTACCTGGCCTGGGTGGCGCTGGCGTTGGGCGCTCATCGCGAGAAGCTGATCGACGAGCGCCAGCTGCAGTCGGCCTTGGCGATCACGACGCGCAACCTGATGGATCGTTACGGGGCCACCGCGACACTCGCCGAGTACTTCGCGATGGCGCAGCGCCACGCCACGGTGCCCGCTGCGATGCTCGCCCCGTTTACCGCCTACTGGCACGGCTTGCTGCAAACCAACAGCGACTCGTGCGAGGAGCCGCAAAGCGAGGCCGTGGCAACCCCTGCCTGATTCGCCCCATTTCCAGGCGCCAGCGGGCGTCAGGCGGCCACCATGTCGCAGGCCAGCCGGGCGGCTCGTGCCACAACGACGACGTCGGCGTCGCTCAGATGCGCGCCTACGGGCAGGCTGAGCACGCGCGCGGCCAGCGCCTCGGCTCGCGGCAGCGCCGGCGTGCGCAGGTTCGCGTAGGCGCCTTGTCGGTGACACGCGCGCGGGTAGTGAATGCCGGTCTCGACGCCCTGCCCGGCCAGCGCCGCGGCTACGCGATCGCGCCCCTCGTGCTGGACGACCATCAGGTGCCAAACTGGCTCGCCGTGGGCTCGCGTCGGCGCCAGTGCGAGCGAAGAACCGAGCAGTTCGCGCTGATAGATCGCCACCTGATGGCGGCGCCTTGCGTTGTCGGCATCGAGCCGGCGCAGCTTGATGCGCAGGATCGCGGCCTGCAGTTCGTCGAGCCTCGAATTGATGCCGGCACTGTCGTGCCGGTACTTCTCCAGCGAGCCGTAGTTGCGCAACCGCCGCAGGCGCAGCGCGAGCGCGTCGTCGTGGCAGGTGATGGCGCCGCCGTCGCCGAGTGCGCCGAGGTTCTTGCCGGGGTAGAAGCTGAAGGCCGCCGCGTCGCCGAGGCTGCCGGCACGCCTCCCTCGGTCGCGCGCACCGTGTGCTTGCGCGGCGTCTTCGATCAGTTGCAGACCACGCCGCTGAGTGATTTCGCGCAGCGCAGCCATGTCGGCGGCGTGGCCGTACAGATGCACCGCCATCACCGCCCGCGTGCGGGGCGTGATCGCGGCCTCGACCTGCGCTGGATCGATCAGAAAGCCTTCCGCGTCGGGCTCCACCGGTACCGGCACCGCGCCCACCTGGCTCACCGCCAGCCAGGTGGCGATGAAGGTGTGCGACGGCACGATCACCTCGTGCCCGGGGCCGACATCCAGCGCACGCAGGATCAGCTGCAGCGCATCGAGCCCGTTGGCCACCCCGACGCAGTGCCGGCTGCCGCAGTAGGCAGCGAACTCGGCCTCGAACGCCTCGACCTCGGGCCCGAGCACATAGCGGCCCGATGCCAGCACCCGCGCCACCGCGCGGCCGAGCTCGGGCTCGAAGGTGGCATTGATGCGCTGCAGGTCGAGCAGCCGGATCATGCGCACCAGCGCGACCGCATGAACTGCGCGTAGTCGCGGATGTAGTCGCCCTCGTCGAATGGCGACGACGCCAGCACCATGCACACCGAGCCCGACGAGAAGTTGTCGAGCTCGCGCCAGATCATCGGGCACACGTACAGGCCGTTGTACGACCGGCTGAGGTGGACGCGCTTGCGGTCCTTGCCGTCGTCGAGCACGACGTCGAAGCTGCCCGACATCGCGATGATGAACTGTTGGAGTGTCTTGTGCGCGTGGCCGCCTCGATCGGAGCCGCCAGGCACGTCGTACAGGTAGTACACCCGTTGGATCGCGAACGGAACGTGGCGGTCGCCTTCGATGAACGTGAGGTTGCCCCGCGGGTCGTGGATCTTGGGCAGGTCGAGCATGCGGCAGCGTCCGACCGACGGCACGTCGGCTGCCGCGGCCACGTTGTCCGGCGCCTGCACCGGCACGCGCGCGTTCACAGGCGAACCTCGTAATGCTCGTGCACGACGCCTCCGGCGCCGAACTCGCTCTTGAAGCAGTGCAAGCCCTGGTTGAGGATGCGGCCGCCGTCCTCGGTGCTGATGCCGAAGCTGAAAAAGCGCTGCTGCATTGCCTGGGCCTGTGCGATCTCGTGGTCGAACAGGAAGTCCAACGCGGCAAGCGACTGACCCTCTTCGCTCGACGCGATGTACTGAGCATGACGAACCCTGGGCGTCACGAACAGAACGAGCCCGGCGACCACGCACGTTTCGCGCAGCGCAACGCGGCATCGGATCTGCTGTGGGAAGCGATCCGCCAGGAGTTGCATCTCGTCGAGCCGATGCACCGGCCGGCGGCCGTGTGCGCGCGCCAGGTTCTCTTCGAGCACCGGCCACAGCGGCGGCAGCCACAGCGGCCCCTCGGCCTGCCGAAGCCCGCTGCGATGCGCCTTGCTCAGAGCGCGACGGCGGCGCTCGCTGAGCGGCAGGCGATGCGCCAGGTCGATGCAGCTGGCAAGGTCGCAGCGCACCCGCTGCGCGCCGAGCCGGGACAGCGCGTACACCTCCTCCTGTGCCGGCGCCAGCGCGTAGATCTGCGGCATCGGCTTGACGCCGAGGCGCCGCGCGCCGCGCTCGCGCGCCCAGGCGCCGGCCGATTGCAAGGCCTCGAGCATCGCCTCGCCACGCAGCGCGCCGTCGTGCACGACGCCGCCGTAGGTGATGCCGGGGTGCGAGATCCAGTGCGCCGCATCGTCCGGATCCTGCGCCAGCGGCATCGCACCGAGCCAGCGGCCACGGTCGTCCTCGAACACCAGCGAGCGGTCGGCGAAGCGCTCGCCGTGGTACGACAGGAAGCGCCGGCTGTGCAGGAACGTGGCCCCGTGGGCGCGCGCGCACAGCGCGTCCCAGCGCTCGGCGTCGCTCGCCTCGTAGCAGCGCACGCGAATCATGGTGCCGTCAGCTCCGCCACGCCGAAGCCGCGGGCCCCGAAGTCGTCGCCGTTGTAGAACAGGTACGTGCGGCCGCTGCTGGCGACCTCGGCGCCGTAGCAGATGCTGTCGCCGTCCCATTGGCCCGGGCTGACGTCGAGCCCGAGCTCGGCGTCGGCACGCTGCCAGGCCAGGCCGTCGGCCGAGCGCGCAAAGCCAAGCCGGTAGCGTGCCGGCCGGCGGCGGCGGATCGAGTAGTGCAGGCGATAGCCGTTGCCGTCGTGCGTCACGAAAGGCCGCCCGAAACCGTGCTCGCGCTCGCCGTCGATCGGCAGCACGACGCGCCCGCTGGGCCCCCAGTGCACGCCATCGGGCGACTCCAGGTGCCGCAGGTCGTACACCGGCATCGGCTTGCCCTCGAGCAGCTCCCAGCGGCTGCCCGCGATGTACCACATGCGGAAGCGCCCCTGCTCGAGGCCGACGAACGCGCCGCAGCGGAAGTGAAGTTCGTCGCCGGAGCGTTCGAGGATCGGCGTGTCGCGCACGCGGCGGAATGTCTCCCCGTCGTCGTCGCTCGCCGCCAGGCCCGTCAGCAGCCGATAGCGGATGTGGTGGCACAACTCGAACCCGACGTAGTAGAGGAACAGTCGCCCATCGTCGAGGTGCACCACCGAAGTCGGGAACACGCCGTTGTCGTCGAAGCAGCCGGGGGCGCCGACGTCGAGCACCGGTGTGCTCGCAGAAGCGATCACGCGGGTCGGGTCGAGCGGATCGACGTCGACCCAGCCGATGCGGCCGACCTGGTTCGCGTCGCGGCATTGAACGTAGAGCCGGAGCGTGCCATTGCGACGGACCCATGGCGTCGGGCAGGTGGCATGCGTGCGCGCCCAATCCTGCGCGCCGTCGGGGCCCCAGACGATCCCGCGCTTGACCCACTTCATGCCGGGACCTTGAAGAACCGTGGCGCACTGACGCGCGCCGGCTCCGGCTGTTCGGTCTTGAGAAGAGCGCCGTCGGCGGTGTCTTTCATCACGGCGACGTTGGGCCCGACCCAGTTGTCGCGGCCGACTCTCACGTTGTTGGCGATCGTCGCGTTGACGCCGAGAAAGCTGCTGGCGCCGATCGTGCAGAAGCCCGAGATCACGACGTGCGAGGCAACGAAGCAGTTCGCCTCGATCACCGAGTGGTGGCCGACGTGGTTGCCGCTCCACAGCACCACGTTTTCGCCGATCGACACGAACGGCTGCACGGTGTTGTCCTCGAAGACGAAGCAGTGCTCGCCGATCGTCACGTTGCGCCACACGAAGGCGCGCGGGCTGACGAACGATGCCAGCCGATAGCCGCGCGCCTTGGCGGCCTGCGCCAGACGGGTCCGCAGACGGTTGAGCTGCGTGTACACGACGGCGACGAATATCTCGTGGTCGACCGCCGGGAAGCAGCGCTCGAGCTCCTCGAAGGCCACCACTGGCAGGCCGTGCAGCTCGGTGCGCTTCAGGTAAGCCGCCTCGACGGCGAAGCCGGCCACCCGGTACTCGGAGTCGGCGTCGAAGTATTCGCGCGCGATCTCAGCGAAGGCCGAGTCGCCGACGATCACCAGATTGCGGTTCTTGGTCATCGCACGCCTCCGTCACGGCCTGCGGATCAGGACGTCCTCGCGCCGATTGGCCATCGGCAGGTCCGGCGCCTGCGGCACCACCCAGGCGTGAAAGCCCTGTGCCCTGGCGCGCGACAGCAGCGCGAGCACGACGCTGTCGTCGATCAGCCCCGGCTCGAGCCGGTTGAAGTGCACCGGCGGCGGCTCGTCGCTGCCGGTGTACCGGCGGTGGCTCGCCGCACCGGCTGCGCTGGCGAAGAAGCGCTTGCGCATCGTCTGGTTCGGCAGGTCGCCGATCAGCAGTTCGCCTCCGGCGCCCAGCAGCGCGAGGCAGGCGTCGAGAAACTGGAAGAGATTGCCTTCGGCAAACACGTACTGCGCGACGCTGTAGGCCACGATGGTGTCGACCGTTCCGGCAAGCTCGTTCAGCCGCGGCAGCAGCGCCTGCGGAAAGCGACCAACCACCTTGCGCACATGCGGTGCGTCGGGCAGCAGCGCGAGCATCTCGGCACTGTCGACCCAGATCAGCTCGCCGTGCAGCCCGGCGCAGCGATCGGCCAGCATCACCGGCAGCGCGCTGCATCCCGGGCCCACCTCGACGACACGGCCGCCGCTGCGCTGCAGGCTTGCCAGCTTGGAGACGACGTCGCGGAAGATCGCCTCCTCCTTACCCTCGCGGTAGCTGTCGGGGAAACCCACCTTCTCGTGCCGGCTCAGCGACGCGTCCCGGGCCAGCCCACGGAAGGCCTCGAAGTCGAGGTTGTCGAAGCGATCGACCGCTGCGGAGGGCATGGCACGCGCCTCAGGCGATGGCCGGAATCCGTGGCAGCTGCTCGGCGCGGTACACCCAGGACGGATCCAACGCATCGTCGGGCACATCGATCGCAGAGCTCATGGTGAGCGCCACCATGCGCTCGCGCGGCGTCGTCTCGATCTTCTCGAGCGCGACGCGCATGAATGCCGCGCGCTCGCGCGCCGCCTGCTTCAGCTCGATGTCCAGGTAGTTCGACTCCCGCAGCACAAAGCGGTGCTCGAGCCAGCCCAGGTACCAGAACCAGTCGGTGTAGTAGAGCCAGGAGTTCTCGTTCATCGCGCGCACGTGGGTCGGGTCCTGCCATGCGGTGGGCGCATGCTCGTACGGCACCTCGATCACCAACTTGCCGCCCACGCGCAACAGCCGCAGCACTTGGGTCATCAGGCCCGGCAGATCGGGCACGTGTTCGAGGACGTTGTTGGCGAACACGAGGTCGAACTGCCCCGCGTCCAACTCCACAGGGCCGACGGTGTCGCTGCGCGCCCGCAGCGGTAGCGCCTGAGGCTGCGACAGATCGAGCAGCAGGTCGGGCTCGGCGCGTGCCAGCACATCGACATTGAGCCAGCCGGGCTTGTAGTCCTTGCCCGAGCCGAGGTGCAGCTGCGTCGGACGCCACGCACCCTGCGGCCGGCGCTCGTGGTGCGCCCGGCCGTAGCCGACAGCAAAGGCCAGCAAGTCGGCGTACGCTTCGAGCGGGTCGCTTTCGCGGAAGCTCACCAGCGCGGCCTGCGCGCGCTCGACGAACGCGGTCTTGTCCTTGAAGCCTGCGATCACGCCCTCGAGCGAAGTCTCGTCGAACCACTGAACGCTGGACTCGAACGCCGCATGCGGGCGGCAACCCGCGCCACGCTCCGAGATCACCGGCGTACCCAGTGACAGGCAATGCGACACCCGCACCTGCTCGAAGCGGCCGCTCTCGTAGAAGTGGATGTTCAGAACCGCCTTGGCCTGGGCAATGAAGTGGTCGCGTTCGGCGCCATACAACGCCGAGTCGAACATCGACACCTGCACGCCCTGAGCCTCGATGCGGTCGATCAGCATGCGGCGACGCTCGTTCATGCTGCCGATGAACAGCAGATCGATCGGCCGCTCGGCCAGCGCCCGCGCCGCTGCCGGCTCCAGGTACGGTGCGAAACCCATCGGCACCACCGGAACCGAGTCAGGGTCGCTGGCATAGGCCGACAAGTTCTCCGCGTCGTAGTCGGCCACGGCCGACGTGCGCAGCAACTCCAGGTAGTCGGACGAGACCGCGGCACCCCCGGTGCCGAGCTGTTCCAGGTTGACGAACACGCAGGCGTGGCGTCTGCGTTGCGCCGCGTCGAACCCCAGATGCGCGCCGAACACGAAATTGATGGCGTCGTGGCGCAGGCGGTTCTTCCCCATGGTCACCGCGGCGCCGAAGCGGCGGAACTGCCAGCGGAAGTAGCGCGCCGGATCCAGCAGACCGAGCGAGTGCACGTAGCCGATCGGCTGCACGATGCACAGATGAATGGGTGGCAGCTGACTCATGGCCGAATGAACCCCATGTCGTTGCGATGCGCGCGCCTGGGCGCGCGGTTGTTGCCAGCGTATGCACGCGGCGTCGAGACAAGGCCCCGATATGCACGGTGTCGACCCGCCAAATCGGCGGGTGCCGGCGTCTAAGACTCGGCCGGCAGGTGCGCGGGCGGCAACCCCGCGATCGCGCGCGCCCACATGCGCTCGAACAACGCCTCGATATCGCGCGCGAAGCGCACCCCGTCGAACAGCGGATGGCTGCTGCGCTGCGCCAGCAGGGTATCGCGCAGCCGACGTCGGCGCGCGAAGTCGACAGCCAGCTGCAGCACCGTTTGCTCGTAGTGCGCGGTGTCGTGGCACACCAGCTCGGGCAGGCCGCTGGCGTGCAGAAGGCTCGCGGCCACGCGTTGCGCGAACGTCTGGCCGATCATGGTCACCGGCGGCACGCCCATCCACAGAGCCTCGCTCGCCGTGGTGTGGGCGTTGCAGGGCCAGGCGTCGAGAAAGAGATCTGCTGCGGCCAGCCGCGCCAGATGGGGCTCGGCCGGCAGCAGCGGCGCGAACACCAAGCGTGCCGCCGGAATGCCCTCGGCAGCGGCGGCCGCCAACAAGGACGATTCGACGTTGGCGTTCCAACGCAGCAGCCACAACACGGCATCGGGCAGCGCACGCAGCAGGCGGCACCAAGTGGCGAACACCTGGCGCGAGATCTTGTACGACTGGTGGAATCCGCACAGCACCAGCGCATCGTCGGACAGGCCGAGCGCTGAACGCGATTGCGCCGCCGGTGCAGGTCGGCGGTTGTCGTTGGGCTGATAGCACAGCGGGAGTTGCGCGATCTTCTCGCTGAAGTGCGGCGCATGACCGATCGGCGTGAGCACGGGATCGCCGATCAGATAGTCGATGTAGCTCGCGCCGCTGGTGCCCGGAAAGCCCAGCCAGCAGACCTGCAACGGCGCCGGCCGGTACGCCATCACCGGCATCACGCTGCCGTAGGTGGCGCCTTTCATGTCGACCAGGACGTCGACTCGACGCGCGCGGATCGCGGTGGCCATTTGCGCCATGCTCTGGCCGTGCAGCTCGACGAAGTGTTCGCTCGCCCCCTCCATGCGGCGGCGCAGCGGCGTGCCGTCGTCCGGGCCGGCGGAGAACAGCGTCACCTCGAAGCGCTCGCGGTCGTGGGCTTCGAATACTTGCACCGCGAGTTGGCTGGTGGCGTGCTGATGAAAGTCGGCTGAGAAGTACCCGATGCGCAGCCGGCCGGCGTGGCCGCGCGCCTGCTGCCTTGGCAGTGGCACCACTCGAGATGCCAGGTGATTGGCATAGAACGTGGCCACCTTCAGTTGCTCGGCGGGGTCGTCGACCAGCACGGCGTGCACGAAAGCGCCGGTTTCCACCGCGGTGCCGGCTGTAGCGGCCTGCACGGCCGCGCGCAGCATGGCCAGTTCCGGCTCCGCCTCGCCCCAGCGGCAGGCCTCGCGCTCCAGGAACACGAGCAACGCGCGTGCCGACAGCTCACTCGACCCCAGGCCGAGAACCAGTGCGGTGCGGACGCATTCGGCGGCCTCGGCCTTGAGACCCAGTTCCTTGAACGACATGCCCAGGCGGAAGTGCGATGGCGCGTCGTCAAGCTTCTGCGCGAGCGCGGCCATGAAGGACTGCACCGCAGCCTCATGCCGCTGCAACTTCTGCAACCCGACGGCCAGCGCCACGTGAAAGGCGTGGTCGCGCGCTGCCTCGGCCGGGAGCGACTGCAGTACCGCCACGGCCTCGCCAGGGCACGACAGCTCCAGCCAGGCATGCGACTCCAGCGTGTAGCCGAGTGTCAGCTCGGGATGCTCATGCCGAAGCCGGCGCAGACGCCCGATCGCATCGCGCGGCCGGCCCGCCTTGATCGCCGCATGCGCCGCTGCCAGCGCGTAGGCGCTGTCGTGCAGCAGGTCGGCGGCCCGCTCGTAAGCCTTCACCGCGCGCGGCCATCGTTCGTTCGAGGCGTGAACGCGGCCATCGAGAAAGTGCCGGTGCGCGCGACGCGCGGCGGCGCTGTTGGTGATCGTCGGTTCTGGCAAGGCGAGGGACGACATAGGAGCAACAGCCTAGGGCCCCGAGGGGCCGCGCGATGCCTCGAACTGCGCGGGGTGGGTCCCGCTGTTCGCGCTCACGCGGCGTTGGTGGCTGCCCGCATCTCGCGCTCGCGCTCCCGCCAGACGCGTGCGCGATCCGTTCTGCCCAACCCCTCGTACAACAGCGCCAGGTTGTGCGCAGCCAGGAAACTGCCGCGCCCGAGCACGCTGTCGGACAGCTCGGGCCGCTCCCCGATCGCCACGGCACGCTGCCAGGCCGATTCGATCATCGGCACCAGCTCGATCGCACGCCTCGGCTCTTGCGCGGCCCAGTCGAGCAGCAAATCGCCGAGCGCGAAGCAGAAGTCGGGCGAATCGCCGAAGCGCTGCATCTCGGCATCGGCAAGACGCACCGCGCACGCATGCCGCGCGAGCTTCTTCAGCGTGAACAACAGGCGCAGCAGCAGATCGTGCCGCCAGGGGTCACCGGGCTGCGCCCCTGCCCACGCGCGCTCGTAAGGCGCCAGCGCGTCGGTGAACGCGCCGCGCAACTCGAGCTCCTTGCCGAGCTGGTAATGCAGATAGAAGTCCTCCGGTTGCTCGCTCAGCGCCTGCCGCAGCAACGACTCGTTGCGGCCCTGCTTGGCGCGCTTCACGTCGTCGAGGTACCCATCGTGCAGCACGGTCACTCCCAGACGCCGGCGCGGCCATTGTGCTGGCGGCTGCTCGTGGATGCGCCCCTCGTAGCGCGCGCCTCGCGGCAGCACGCGCGACAGCCAACTCGTCGAGCGCGAGGCCTGCACGGCGTCGCTGCCGTAGAGGTTGTCCACCCGCAACACGCCGACATGCCGCGGCGCCTCGCAGCGCAGCGCCTGCAGCGCGACGGCGCCGTCGATCAACCACTCGTCGGCATCGAGCACCAGCGACCAGTCGGCATCGGCCCATGCCAGCGCGGCGTTGCGCGCGGCCGAGAAGTCGTCGCACCAGTCGAAGGCCGCGACGCGGGCGCCGGCACGACGCGCGATCTCGCGCGTGCCGTCGGTCGACCCGGTATCGAGCACCCACATCCTATCGACGTGCGCGCGCACGCTGCGAAGGCAGCGTTCGATGCAGCGCGCCTCGTTGCGCGCGATCATCACCAGAGCCAGGCCGTGCATCGCGCGATGGTGCGGCCACGCGAGTCACCGGCAAGAGCGCGAAAAGCGCCGCAATTGGTCGCCAGTTCATCGGACCACAGCGCAATCGTTCACGTTTCGATCGCCGGAACTGGACCGGAAACCCCCTCAAGTTCGGTTTGCACGCCTCCGATAAGGCAACCAACGCCTCCCGCAAGGGGGACGTGGTCCGGTTGGATGACCTGACAGGCTGAAACAGGCCCACAGCGACTCCGGCGTCGGGCAACCCCGGCGGCTGAACAGCCGGATTCGTTTCAACTTGAAGGAGCCTTTCGATCATGTCGATGACCATCAACACCAACGTCGCGTCGCTCAACGCGCAGCGCAACCTGTCGACTTCGAAGGAGTCGCTGGCCGTGTCGCTGCAGCGCCTGTCCTCCGGCCTGCGCGTCAACTCGTCGAAGGACGACGCTGCCGGCCTGGCGATCGCCGACCGCATGAACGCGCAGATCCGCGGCATCAACGTCGCCATCCGCAACGCCAACGACGGCATCTCGCTGGCGCAGACCGCCGAAGGCGCGCTGGCCACGATGTCCGACGTGTTCCAGCGCATGCGCGAACTCGCGATCCAGGCGCAGAACGGCTCCAACGGCACCGGCGACCGCGCCAACCTGAACACGGAGTATCAGCAACTGTCGGCCGAAGTCACGCGCATTGCCGCGCAGACCAAGTTCAACGGCACGGCCATCGTCGGCGCTGGTGCTGGTGCACAGGTGTTCCAAGTGGGCGCCAACAACGGCGACACGCTGACCATCACCACCTCCACGGTGGCCACGGTGACCGGCGACCTGACCACGGCCGCCAACGCCTCGACGGCGGTGGCCGCGCTCGACACGGCGCTCGACACCATCACGACCAGCCGCGCCACCTACGGCGCCGCGATGAGCCGCTTCCAGTTCGCGATCAGCAACCTGCAGATCACGGGCGAGAACCAGGCTGCCGCTCGCGGCCGCATCATGGACGCCGACTTCGCGGCCGAAACGGCCAACCTGTCGCGCGCCCAGATCCTGCAGCAGGCCGGCGCAGCGATGGTGGCGCAGGCCAACCAACTGCCCAGCCAGGTGCTCGCGCTGCTGCGTTGACGCGAGAGGGCCGCACGCCGCGCGTCGCGTGGCGTGCCTCCTTGGATGGCCGCCCTTCGGGGCGGCCTTTTCTTTGTGCGAAAGGCGGCATTGAACTGCATGGCGAAAGGCGGTCACATCGGTCGATCCACGGTCTGCGGCGTGCCGAAAACTCCCTCATCCAGGCCCCGGCTGGCCTGAAACCCGGCGAGCCCACGTGAGCGGCGCGCCCAATGCCCAGGAGACCGTATGCCGCAGACGATCAACACCAACGTCTCGTCGCTGAACGCGCAGCGCAACCTGTCGACTTCGAAGGAGTCGCTGGCCGTGTCGCTGCAGCGCCTGTCCTCCGGCCTGCGCGTCAACTCGTCGAAGGACGACGCCGCCGGCCTGGCGATCGCCGACCGCATGAACGCGCAGATCCGCGGCATCAACGTCGCCATCCGCAACGCCAACGACGGCATCTCACTGGCGCAGACCGCCGAAGGCGCGCTGGCCACGATGACCGACGTGCTGCAGCGCATGCGCGAGCTGGCGGTGCAGGCCCAGAACGGCTCCAACGGCACCGGCGACCGCGCCAACCTCGACACCGAGTACCAGCAGCTCTCCGCCGAGATCACGCGCATCGCTTCGCAGACCAAGTTCAACGGCACGGCGATCGTCGGTGCCGGCGCCGGCAGCAAGACCTTCCAGATCGGGCCCAACAACGGCGATACGCTGACCATCACGACGGCCACGGTCACGACGGTGGGCGGAGACATCACCACCGCGGGCAATGCCTCGACGGCGCTCGACGCCATCGACACCGCCCTCGACGCCATCTCCACCAACCGCGCCACCTACGGCGCCGCGATGAGCCGCTTCGCCTTCGCGATCACCAACCTGCAGATCACCGGCGAGAACCAGAGCGCCGCGCGCGGCCGCATCATGGACGCCGACTACGCCGCCGAAACCGCCAACTTGGCACGTGCGCAGATCTTGCAGCAGGCCGGCACCGCAATGGTCGCGCAGGCCAACCAGATCCCCAACCAGGTGCTGAATCTTCTGCGCAGCTAGAACGGCGAGCACCGCGCCGCCCACGCCGCCGGCGGCGCATCACGCCGCGTCGCCGCGCACGCGGAGGCGTGACTTTTCTCACTCAAGTCCGCGCCAACCCCGCCGATAGACCGTAGGCGAAAGCAGGTATTGCCATGGCCACCATCTCATCGCCTGGCGTCGGCAGCGGGCTGGACGTCAACAGCATCGTGACCCAACTGGTCGCGATCGAGCGCCAGCCCATCGTCAAGCTGCAGACGCAAGCCACCGCGCTGCAGACCAAGCTGTCGGCGTTCGGCAAGGTGCAGTCCGACCTTTCGGCGCTGCGCGATGCCGCCTCGGCACTCACCAGCCCGAGCACCTGGAACCAGACCACCGGCACATCGAGCGACGCCGCCGCGATCGGCGTGACCACCGACGCCACCAACCGCCCAGGCAGCTACAGCGTGCAGGTGACCCAACTCGCGCAGGCGCAGACCAACATCTCGGGCACCTACGCCTCGGCCAGCGAGCTGGTCGGCGAAGGCACGCTGCACATCGAGCTGGGCACCTGGTCGGACACCGCCTTCACCCCGAACCCGGACGCCACCGCCGTCGACATCAGCGTCGGACCACCGGCGCAATCGCTCGCGGCGGTGCGTGACATGGTCAACGCGGCCAACGCCGGCATCACTGCCACCGTCCTCACCGACGCCTCGGGGGCGCGCCTGGTCTTCAGCTCCAGCGCCACCGGCGCCGCCAATGGCTTCAGGGTCACCGTCACCGACGCCGACGGCAGCAACGTCGACGCCAGCGGCCTGTCGGCGCTCGCCTACGACCCGTCGGTGGGCGTGATCACGATGGGTCGGGCGCTGGCGGCGGCCAACGCTGCGGCGCTGATCAACGGGGCACCGGTCAGCTCGGCCAGCAACACACTGACCAACGTGGTCGACGGCATGACGCTGCAGTTCAAGCGCGTGACGACCGACCCCGTGCAGATCACCACCGCGTCGGACAAGGACGCGATCCGCAAGAAGATCGAGGCCTTCGTCAAGGCGTACAACGACCTCAACAGCGAACTGGCCACGCAGACCCGCTACGACGCCGCCAGCAAGACCGCCGGCACGCTGCAAGGCGACAGCGCGGCGGTGTCGCTGCGCAGCAACCTGCGCAACGCGCTGGGCGGCACCTCGGCGGCTTCGAGCGTCTTCACCCGGCTGGCCGACATCGGCTTCGACGTGCAACGCGACGGCACGATCACGCTGAACAGCAGCAAGCTCGACAACGCACTGGCCAACCTCGGCGAGCTGAAGAAGCTGTTCGCCAACAGCGACACCGTGACGCCGGCGAACAACGGCTTCGCGACGGTCTTCCGCCAGTTCGCCGATCAGGCCGCCGGTGTCGACGGCTCGCTGGCCACGCGCAGCGAAGGCATCCGCGACAGCATCAGCCGCAACGAGAAGCGCCAGGCCGAGCTGCAGACCCGGGTCGATCAGGTCGAGGCCCGCCTGCTCAAGCAGTACACCGCGCTCGACGCGCAGATGGGTCAGATGCAGAGCCTGTCGAACTACGTCACGCAGCAGATGACGCTGCTGACCCTCAACAGCGCCAAGAGCTGAGCCTTCGCGGCGGGCACCGCCATCGCGCCGCGCGCGCGACGACTCGCAGCGAGCGCTCGACCCGCCGCCGGATCCCGGCACCAGAGGGCGCCGGCCGACAGCGACGCCCCATGAGCGGCCCCCAGCCGCCGCTTCTCCGGCCGCCGGACCGCTCAAGTCCCCCTGCGCAGGGGCCGATAACGAAGGCATCACGCACCCCGAAAGCGACAGAGCCGATGTTCGCCAGCCCCCATTCCGCCACCCGCTCGATCGCCGGCCTCTACCAGGAGGTGCAGGTCGACACCGGCGTGTCGGGTGCCAGCCCGCATCGACTGATCGATCTGCTGTTCGAGGAGTTCATCGGCTCGTGCGCGCGTGCCCGCGGCGCGATCCGCGCCGGCGACGTGCAGGAGAAGGGCCGTGCCATCGGCCGCGCCGTGCGCATCGTCGAAGAGGGGCTGCGCGGCGGCCTCAACCTCAACGACGGCGGCGAGCTCGCGCGCACGCTGCAGGACTTGTACGGCTACGTCAGCGTGCGCCTGACGCAGGCCAACCTGCACAGCGACGACGCACTGATCGCCGAGTGCATGTCGCTGGTGCAGCCGATCCACGAGGCCTGGCGCGCCATCGCCCCGCGCGAAGCGACCCCGGGCACGGTCGGATCGCCCACACCGCAGTGACCCACGCAGCCCACGAGGCCCAGGCATGAACACCCCCTTGCTCAACTACTACGAAGCGATCGAGCGCGCCAGCGCCGACATGCTCAATGCCGCGCGCGCCGGCGACTGGGACATGGTGGTCAAGCTCGAGGGCGCGTGCGGCCTCTTGATCAGCCAGCTCAAGCAGGCGGCGCGCGGCGAGACGCTGCAGCCCGGCGATGCCCAGGCGCGCACCCGCATCATGCAGCGCATCCTGCTGCGCGACGCCGAGATCCGCCACCTGGCCGAACCGTGGCTCGAGCAGATCGACGGCATGCTGGCGGGCCGCCCACGCACCTTGCACTGACACGCCCGAGGAGGACGCAACATGTTCCTCGACACCCAACCGGCCGCGCTGGCCGCCAGCGGCGGCATCGATCCCTACGCCGAGTTCCGGCTCAGCCAGCCGCGCGAGATCGCCGCGATGCTCAAGCAGTTGGTCACCGATGCAACGCCGGTGATGCTCTCGGGGCCCGACGCCGTCGGCCTGACGACGGTGATCTGGACCATCGACACCGCGCAGCAGCGCATCAATTTCAGCGCCGACGCCCGCAGCCCGCAACTGCAGCGACTGATCGAACTCGAGGAGGCCACCTGCGTCGCCTACCTCGACGCGGTGAAGCTGCAGTTCGATGCCGACCATCTGATGCTGGTTCAGGGCAGCGAGAGCTGCTCGCTGCAGGCCGACCTGCCGCGCGAGATGTATCGTTTTCAGCGCCGCCGCAGCTTCCGCGTGCGCACGCTCGGCCGCGGCTCGCCGACCGCGCTGCTGCGCCACCCGTCGATGCCCGAGATGGAGCTCGCACTGCGCGTGCTCGACGTGTCGATCGGCGGCTGCGCACTGATGCTGCCGGCCGATGTGCCCCCGTTGTCCGCGGGGTCCGAGATCCGCGGCGTGCGCATCGAGCTCGACCCGGATACGCGCTTCGATGCCGACCTGCAGTTGCACCATGTCACGGCGATCCAAAACCCGTCACGGGGGTGCAGATTGGGCTGTGAATTCATGCACGTGCAGCCGCCGGCCCAGCGCGCACTGCAACGCTACATTGACCAGACACAGAAGCGCAGGCGCCTGCTTTCCCTCGACTGACGTACACCCACCGCACGCTCCGCACGCAACCCGCAGCATGGCACGCACCCCATCGACGAAACAGCGCGGCTCGACCCTGATCGACGTCTGCGCGGCGTGCGTCATGGGCAGCGTGACGATGGCGCTGGCGTTGCCGTCGTACCAGAGCTACCTCGAACGCACCGGCCGCGGCGACGCGGTGGCCGCGCTGCAGCGCGTGCAGCAGGCGCAGGAGCGCTACCTCGCGCAGCATGGGCAGTACGCGCTGCGCATCGACCAGCTCGGCGCGGTGCCCGCGCTCAGCGAGCGCGGCCTCTACCGCATCGCGATGTTCTCCGACGGCCCCGACAACTTCGAGGCCCGCGCCACCGCCCTGCCCGACCGCGAGCAGGCCCGGGATCCTGGCTGCGCGCAGCTCACGCTGCGTGTCACGCACGGCGTGATCGCGTACGAGCCGTCGGTTCGCTGCTGGAACCCCTGATGCGAGCGCGCCGGCTTGCCGCGCACGCCGCAGCGCGGGGCATCACGCTGATCGAATGCGTCATCGCAGTGGCGATCGTCGCCGCGCTGATGAGCATCGCGCTGCCGTCGTTCGGCGAGGCAATGGCGCGCGCGCGCCTGCGCGCCGCGGCGCAGGATCTCGCGCTCGACCTCGGCAACGCCCGGCTCGAAAGCCTGCGCCAGGGCGCCGGCATCGTGCACGTCTCGGTGCGCCCGGGCACCGGCTGGTGCTGGGCCGTCGGCCCGGTGGCCGGCGCCGACTGCCACGCACCGCCGGTGGGCACGCTGCACGTCGCGCGCGCCGACGACTACCCCGGCGTCGTCATGACGGGCGGCGTCGACACCCGCTTCGACGGCCGCGACACCCTGGCCCCGGCCGGCTTCGCCGCCGAATTCGAGCTGCCGCAGGGCCAGCAGCTGCGCGTGCAAGTCACCCCCCTCGGCCGCGCGATCGTCTGCGCGCCGCAGGGCCGCTCGCGCGACTTCCCGCGCTGCAGCTAGCCGGCGACCGCCTGCGCGAACGGACCCCGCGCAGCAACGCGCAGCGGGGTCCCTCTCGTGAGAAGGATCCGGCTCCGCCGGTCCTTCTCGCGCTGACCAGACTCGCTGAGGAATCGCCGCCGGCGATTCCTCAGCGACATCACACCTGCATGTTCATGATCTCGCTATACGCCTGCACCAGCCGGTTGCGCACCGCGAGCACCCCCTGGAAGCCGATCTGCGCCTTCTGCATGGCCACCATCGTCTGCTCCAGGCTGACCGCCGGGTTGTCGAGTTGCAACTCGCGTTGCAACGCCTCGGCCTGACGCTGCTGCTGACTCACCGCACCCAGCGCCCGCGTCATCGCGTGCTGGAAGCTCACGCCGGCGGTGGCGGGCGCCTGCGGCCTCGCCAGCGGCGTGCCGTCGGGGCGCAAGCCGGCGCGGGCGACGGCCTGCGCGAAATCAAACGGTTTCAGATCGACTCTCATGGCGGCGGCACGCGCGGCCAACATGCAAGGACCGGCGTGACGACGTCACTGTAGGCGGGTGCCTCGGCCGCGATGGCGCGAACTGAAACCCGAATTCGGGGCTGTTCACCCCATAGCTCGTCGCGACCGCACCGAACAATGCCCCCAGCTTGCGGTGCGAGGGTTCGGCCACGGGGTCGCGCTCGCCCAACCGGTGATTCGAATGGACAACGCACTCGTACCTGCCCTGCCCTCCGGCGTCGCACGCCCGGCCGATGGCGTGATGGCTCGCCTGACGGCGGTGCCGGTCAAGGCGATGGTCATGCTGACGCTCGGCGTCGCGGCGCTCGCCGCGGTGATCGCCGCGCTCGCCATGTGGAGCAAGGGCGGCGACTACCGGGTGCTGTACGCCAACCTGTCCGACAAGGACGGCGGCGCGATCGTCTCGCAGTTGTCGCAGATGAACGTGCCGTACCGGCACGCCGACGGCGGCAATGCGATCCTGGTGCCGGCCGACAAGGTGCACGACGTGCGCCTGAGGCTGGCGCAGGCCGGGTTGCCGCGCGGCTCGAGCGCCGGCTTCGAGCTGCTCGACAACGCGCGCTTCGGCCAGACGCAGTTCCAGGAGCGCCTGACATGGCAGCGCGCGCTCGAGGGCGAACTGGTGCGCTCGATCAGCTCGCTGGCAGCGGTGCAGAGCGCGCGCGTGCACCTGGCGCTGCCGCAACAGAACGGCTTCTTTCGCGAGCAGCAGAAGCCCAGCGCCTCCGTGCTGGTGCAACTCCACGCGGGCCGCACGCTCGAGCGCGCCCAGGTCGCCGGCATCGTGCACCTGGTGTCGTCGTCGGTGCCCGAGCTGTCGCCCAAGGCGGTGAGCGTGCTCGACTCGAGCGGCACGCTGCTGTCGGGCGGCGCCGGCGATCCGGCCAGCGGGCTCGATGCCCAGCAACTGCAGTACGTGCAGCAGATCGAAGCGAGCTACGTCAAGCGTGTGCTCGAGATCATCGAGCCGATCGTCGGCCGCGACAACGTTCGCGCCACCGTCGCCGCCGACGTCGACTTCGCGCAGAGCGAAGCGACCGACGAGTTGTACAAGCCCAACCAGGGGCGCGATGCCAGCGTGGCCGTGCGCAGCCAGCAATCATCGGAATCGAGCAACGGGCCGACCGGCACCCCATCGGGCATTCCCGGCGCGTTGAGCAACCAGCCGCCGGTGCCGGCCACTGCACCGATCGCCGGCGCCTCGGCGCCGCTGCAGGCCGCCGGTGGCGCGGGCAGCACCGGATCGACGCGGCGCGACAACGTCGTCAATTACGAGGTCGACAAGACCGTGCGCGTCACGCGCAACGCCACCGGCATCGTGAAACGGCTCAACGCCGCGGTGGTGGTGAACCACCGCGTGCTCACCGATGCGCGGGGCAAGACCACCAGCACGCCGCTGTCGAGCGACGAGATCGAGAAGCTCACCGCGCTGGTGCGCGAGAGCATCGGCTTCAACCAGGCGCGCGGCGATTCGGTCAAGCTGATCAACGTGCCGTTCCGCACCGAGCCGGCGCCCAAAGCGGGCGACGCGCTGCCGCTGTGGCAACAGCCGTGGTTGATCGATCTCGTGCGTGCCGCCGCCGTGCCCGCCGCGCTGGTGCTGGTGGCGCTGTTGGTGATCGCCGGCGTCATCAAGCCGGCACTGAAATCCGTCGCCGGTCCCAGCGTCGGCCGCCAGCTCGACGCGGTGGTCGCCGACGCGCCGCACCTGCCGGCGCCGGCGTCGCCGCCGGCACTGGCCGCGCCCGCAGGGGCCAGACAACTGGCCGACGCGCGCGAGCTGGCCAAGCAGAACCCCGCCGCGGTCGCCCACATCGTGCGCGGCTGGGTGAACGAGGAGAAGTCATGACCGACGCCGGCGAACCATGCGTCCCTCTGCGGGGAGGCGGCCGCTAGGCCGCTTCGGGAGCTCGCATGGACGGCACCGAGAACGCCGCGATCCTGCTGATGTCGCTCGGCGAGGAGCAGGCCGCCGAGGTGTTCAAGCACCTGGCACCCAAGGAGGTGCAGAAGCTCGGCGAAGCGATCGCGAAGATGAAGGCCGTGCCGCGCGAGCGGGTCGACGAGGTCATGACCCGCTTCACCACGGTCGCCGCCGAGCAGCAGCCGCTGGTGGCCGACACCGACGAGTACGTGAAGGTCGTGCTGCGCCGTGCGCTCGGCGACGACAAAGCCAACCTGCTGATCGACCGCATCATGCAAGGCAACGACGTCTCCGGCCTCGAGAGCCTCAAGTGGATGGACGCTGCCGCGGTGGCCGAACTGCTGCGCAACGAACACCCGCAGATCGTCGCCGCCGTGCTGGTGCACCTCGACCCCGAGCACGCCTCTGCGGTGGTCAAGGCGTTCGGCGAGCGCCAGCGCAACGAAGTGATGGTGCGCATCGCCACGCTCGACGGCATCCAGCCGCTGGCGCTGAAGGACCTCAACGACGTGATGACCAAGCTCCTGGCCGGCGGCGACCGGCTGCGCAAGGCGTCGCTGGGCGGCGCCAAGGCCGCCGCCGAGATCATCAACAACCTCGGCAGCGCGATCGAGACCTCGGTGCTCGACTACATCCGCGAGGCCGACAACGAGCTGGCGCAGAAGGTGATGGACAGCATGTTCACCTTCGACGACCTGATCAAGCTCGACGACAAGGGCATCCAGGCGCTGCTGAAGGAGGTGCAGTCCGAATCGCTGGTGATCGCGCTGAAGGGCGCGTCGCCCGAGCTGCGCGAGCGCGTCTTCAAGAACATGTCGACGCGCGCGGCCGAGACGCTGCGCGAGGACCTCGAATCGCGCGGCCCGGTGCGGCTGTCGGAGGTGGAGGCCGAGCAGAAGGAAATGCTCAAGACCGTGCGCCGCCTCACCGACGAAGGGCAGATCGTGATGGCCACCGGTGCCGCCGATGAGTTCGTCTAACTCCAAGACGGCCGCGCACCCGTACGGCCGCTTCATCCCGCGCGAGGAGCTGCAGGGCTTCGCGAGCTGGCAGCCCGGCACCTTCGGCGCCGCCGCGGCGCCCGACAGCGAGCAGCAGCAGGCCACGATGCACGGCGCGCGCCAGGCGGGCTACCAGGAGGGCTACCGCGACGGCCTGGTGGCGCTCGACAACTTCAAGCGCAGCGTGCTGCAAGGCAACGCCGCGCAGTTCGGCGCCCTGCTGCAGCGCTTCGACGAGCAGCTCGACGCGCTCGAGCTCGAGATGGCGCGCACGCTGGCGCGCGTGGCCGCCAGCATCGCACAGCAGGTGGTGCGAGACGAACTGACCACCCAGCCGCAGCGCATCGCGCGCGTGGCGCAGGAGGCGGTCGAGGCGGTGCTGCTGAGCGCGCGCCACATCGTCGTGCAGGTCAACCCGCAGGATCTCGCGCTGGTCGAGCAAGGGGCGGCCGACGCGCTCGCCTCGCGCGGCGCGCGGCTGGTGGCCGACGCCGGCATCGAGCGCGGCGGCTGCCGCGTGCTGTCGGACGTGGGAACGATCGACGCGCGCATCGGCGCGCGCTGGCAGCAGGCCAGCGCCACCGTCGGCGCCGAACTGCCGTGGCAGACCACCGGCGGCGAACTCGGCAGCTCGGGCGATCCCGCATCATGACCACCGTCGCCACCGAGCGCGCCGCACGCTGGCGCCGCTACCTGGCCGATCTCGAGGCTCACGCCGCGGTGGCGCAGCCGCTGACGAGCGAGGGCATATTGGTGCGCGTGACCGGCCTCGTGCTCGAGGCCGCCGGCGTGCGCGCGCCGGTGGGTTCGGTGTGCGAGGTCAGCGCGGCCGGCGGGCCGGTCAGCGCCGAGGTGGTGGGCTTCCACCGCGACCGCGCCTACCTGATGCCCACCGGCGAACTGCACGGCCTGGCCAGCGGCGCGCGCGTGGTGCCGCGCCCGGCACCGCAGAGTGCGCCGCAGCTCGGCCGCGACAACCCGCTGTGGCGGCGCAGCGAGGATCGCGGCCTGCACCTGCCGATGGGCACCGGCCTGCTCGGCCGCGTGGTCGACGCGCACGGCGAGCCGATGGATCGCCTGGGCCCGCTGCAGCACGCGAACGCGCAGCCGATGATGCGCCGCCCGATCAACGCGATGGACCGCGAGCCGATCCGCGTGCCGCTCGATACCGGCGTGCGCGCGATCAACGCGCTGGTCACCATCGGCCGCGGCCAGCGCGTGGGGCTGTTCGCCGGCACCGGCGTCGGCAAGAGCGTGCTGATGGGCATGATGGCGCGCTACACCGCGGCCGACGTGATCGTGGTCGCGCTGGTCGGCGAGCGCGGCCGCGAAGTCAAGGAGTTCGTCGAGGACATCCTCGAGCGCGAGGGCCTCGAGCGCTCGGTGGTGGTGGCCGCGCCGGCCGACGCGCCGCCGCTGGTGCGCATGCAGGCCGCCGGCTACGCCACCGCGATCGCCGAGCATTTTCGCGACCGCGGCCAGCACGTGCTGCTGCTGATGGACAGCCTGACGCGCTACGCGATGGCGCAACGCGAGATCGCGCTGGCGATCGGCGAGCCGCCGGCGACCAAGGGCTACCCGCCGAGCTGCTTCGCCAAGCTGCCGCAGCTCGTCGAGCGCAGCGGCAACGGCCTCGACGGCACGGGCTCGATCACCGCCTTCTACACCGTGCTCACCGAAGGCGACGACCCCAACGACCCGATCGCCGACGCCGCACGCGGCATCCTCGACGGCCACATCGTGCTGGCGCGCGAGCTGGCCGAGGCCGGCCACTACCCGGCGATCGACATCGAGCGCTCGATCTCGCGCGTGATGACGGCGGTGGCGCCGCGCGAGCAGATCGACGCCGCGCGCCGCGCGCGGCAACTGCTGGCCAAGTACAACAAGGCGCGCGACCTGATCCAGCTCGGCGCCTATGCCGAGGGCCGCGACGCCGAGCTCGACACCGCGGTGCGGCTGCACGCGCCACTGGCCACCTTGCTGCAACAGGACATGCACGAGCGCGCCACGCTGGCCGAAAGCTGGCGCGCGCTGCGCGGCCTGCTCGACGCCTGAGGTCACACCCGACACCACGATGCCCACCATGCAGGCCCTGCTCCAGTTGCTCGACCACGAACGCCGCGGCCGCGACGCCGCCCGCCTGAGCCTGCGCGACGCCGAAGGCTCGGCCGATCATGCCGATGCGCAGGCACGCGCCCTCGACGGCTACCGCAGCGAGACCGCCGAGCGCTGGAGCGCGCGCTTTCGCCAGCCCGGCAGCGCCGCGCTGCTGCAGTGCTACCAGGGTTTCATGCAGCGTCTGGAGCAGGCGCTCGCGCAGCAGCGCGAAGTTGCGCAGCTCGCGCACGAGCGGCTCGAGCAGGCGCGGCGAGCCCTGCTCGACAACGAACGCCGCGTCGCCTCGGTCGAGAAGCTGATCGAACGCCGCGAGCAGCGGGAGCAGCACCGCGCAGAGCGCCGCGAGCAGACGCACAGCGACGAGATCGCGCTGGCGGCGCATGCGCGCCGCCACAACGCGCCACCATCCACCGAGCTGGGCGACCTGCCGCGCTGAGCGCACCGAAACTGGAACGACCCGATGACCACGACCCTGCCGATCGGCAACGTCACTGCAGCGCCCGCGCGCGCGACCGAAGCGGCCCGCCCAGCCCAAGGCAGCAGCGATACCGACCACAACGCCGCTGACCGCAGCAGCGAGGCCACGCGCGGCGGAGCAGGTTTCGCCCACGCACTGGCGCACGCACAGCGCCCGTGCAAACCGGCGCAGGACTCGTCGCACGCCGAGACGGGCCACGAGCGGGGGCAGGCCAGGTCGGCGGCGGCCTCGGCAACCGGGCCCTCGACGCGGGCGGCGCAGGGCGCCGGCGGTGGCCGCGAAGACCAGGCGCAGCGCCTCGACGCGGCGCCGCTGCAGGATGTCGATGCCGATGCCGATGCACGCGGCAGCGAAAAGCCGTTTGGCGAGCCGCGCGAAGCGCGCGACGACGACGCGCTCGCATGCCGCGCGCGCGGCGGCAGCGAGACACCGTGCTTGCCTGCGCCGCCTGCCCTGACCACCGACCCCGCCGCGCTGCCGTGCGCCGCGATGGCGGTGCAGCGCGACACCGCGGCGATCGCCACCGAATCGCCCACCGTGGCGGCGATCGACAGCGATGGCACGAGCGAGCGCCCCACGGCGCGCCGCCACGACCACCGCGCTCGCACCGACCGTCAATCCGCTGCAGTGCCCGCACCTGGCGACGAAGCCGCCGCGTCTGCCCCGTTGCCGCTGCGTGCGACGCCCGAGCGGGCACGCAGCGACTCCACGGCCGCCGCCACCGCGCCCGCGCACGCGCCGTCGTTCGACGCCAAGGCAGCGCACGACCCCATTGCGCCCGCGTGGCAGGCCGCCGCCGCATTGCGCGACCCCGGCGCAGCCGCCACCTCGGGCGCCGCCTCGCATCTGCCGCATGCCAGCGTGCACGCGGCGATCGACGACCCGGGCTTTGCCAGCGCACTCGGCCAGCAAGTGGCACTGTGGGTGCGCGATGGCGTCCAAGAGGCGCGGCTGCACTTGCATCCGGCCGAGCTGGGCCCGGTGGCGGTGCAGATCGCCATCGACGGGCAGGCCGCACGCGTCGACTTCACCGCAGCGGTTGCCGCCACCCGCGATTCGATCGAGCAATCGCTGCCGGCGCTGGCCGCGGCGCTGCGCGAATCGGGCTTCACGCTCACCGGCGGCGGCGTCTCGAGCCATGCCGGCCACGACGACCGCTCGCGCGATGCCTCGCCGCGCCGCGCATCGCCCGCCGACGATCGGGTTCGCGCCGCCGGCGTGACCGACGCCACAGCGGCCGCGGGGCCAAGGCGCTGGACGCGCTCGCTGCTCGACGTCTACGCCTGATGCACACGACCACTGGCTCGCTGCGGCAAGAGTCGCCCGGGAAAAGGCCGCCTATTCCGCGCCCGCCCGGGCGGGCCGCTTCGAATAATCGATGCGTCGAGTGACAGTTGGCGCGCGGCGCGGCCCCGGGGCCGCCCTGCGCGCACGAGACGACCATGGCCACCCCCGCTGCCGCTGCCGCTGCCGCTGATCGCGCCGAAGCCGAGTCCGCTCCGAGCCCGGCGCGCGGCAAGAAGAAGCTGATCCTGTTCGGCGCCGTGGCGCTGGCGCTGCTGCTGGCGCTCGGCGGCGGCGCAGCCTTCTGGTTCGTGCACAAGCAAGCTGCCGAAGTGACCGCCGACCCCGACGCCGAGCCGGGCGACGAGCCCGAGGCCGTGGCCGAGGAGGCCGCGCCCAAGCCGAAGAGCGGCAAGCATCACCTGCCGGTGTTCCTGCCGCTGGAGATCTTCACGGTCAACCTCGCCGACCGCGACGCCGAGCGTTTCGCCCAGGTGGGCATCACCCTCGAGGTGGCCGACAACAAGACCAGCGACCTGCTCAAGGCCTACATGCCGGCCTTGCGCAACGACGTGCTGATGCTGATCGCGCACAAGAAGGCCGCCGACCTGCAGGAGCGCGCCGGCAAGCTCGAACTGGCACGCGAGATCAAGCGCGCCGCGCTCAAGCCGCTGGCAGACGCCGCCGACACCGGCGACGACGGCGACGACGCGCCGGTGCGCGCGGTGCTGTTCTCGTCGTTCATCATCCAGTAGGGAGTCTCGCCACGGCCATGAACCAGCAGGTCCTGTCGCAAGACGAAGTCGACGCCCTGCTCGAGGGCATCACCGGCGAGAGCCAGAAGCCCGACGCGCCCGCGCCGCCGGCCGACGGCGTGCGCGGCTACGACCTGGCGAGCCAGGAGCGCATCGTGCGCGGGCGCATGCCGACGATGGAGATCGTCAACGAGCGCTTCGCCCGCAACGCGCGCCAGGGTCTGTTCAACCTGATCCGCAAGAGCCCCGAGGTCTCGGTGGGCGGCATCAAGATGCACAAGTACTCGGCGTTCCTGCGCGAGATCGTGGTGCCGACCAACTTCAACATCATGTCGGTGCGCCCGCTGCGCGGCAACGCGCTGATCGTGCTCGAGCCCAATCTCGTGTTCGCGGTGATCGACGCGCTGTTCGGCGGTGCCGGCAAGTTCCACACCCGCATCGAGGGCCGCGAGTTCTCGCCCACCGAGGAGCGCGTGATCCAGCGCATGCTCGAATGCCTGTGCCTGGAGTACCAGAAGGCCTGGACCGGCATCTACCCGCTGCAGCTCGAGCACCAGCGCTCGGAGATGCAGCCGCAGTTCGCCAACATCGCCACACCGGGCGAGGTGGTGGTGTCGAGCTCGTTCACCTTCGAGTTCGGCGACGCCAGCGGCTCGATGCACCTATGCATCCCCTACGCCTCGCTCGAGCCGATCCGCGACCTGCTGTACTCGACGATCCAGGGCGACGCCTCGCAACCCGACCGCCGCTGGGTCAACCTGCTGCAAACCGAGATCCAGGCCGCCGAGGTGACGCTGGTGGCCGAACTGGCGACGGCCGACGCCACGGTCGAGCAACTGCTGGCGCTGAAGGTGGGCGATTTCGTCGAGCTCGACATCGAGCCCGTGATCCAGGCCAAGGTCGACGGCGTGCCGGTGTTCGCCTGCCACTACGGCACCGCCAGCGGCCGCTACGCGATCAAGATCGATCAACCGTTGACCAACCCGCAGCGCGGTTGGCTGGGAGAGAACCATGTCGCCTGACAACACCGCGCCGGCAGCGCCCGCCGAAGGCGAGGACAAGATGGCCGCCGAGTGGGCCGCCGCGATGGCCGAGGCCAAGCCGGCCGACGGCGGCGCGGTGGCGGCACCCGCCGAGTCGCCGGCGACGTTCGCCAGCTTCGCCTCGGGCGGCGCGCCCGGCGCGGCCGGCAACGACATCAACATGATCCTCGACATCCCGGTGCAGTTGACCGTGGAGCTGGGGCGCACGCGCGTGCCGATCAAGCACATCCTGCAGCTCGCGCAGGGCTCGGTGGTCGAGCTCGAGACGCTGGCCGGCGAGCCGATGGACGTGCTGGTCAACGGCTACCTGATCGCGCAGGGCGAGGTGGTGGTCGTCAACGACAAGTTCGGCATCCGGCTGACCGACATCGTGACGCCGAGCGAGCGCATGCGCCGGCTGAGCAAGTGAACGTCACGATCTCCTGCACACGCCCGTGAGTTCGGCCCTCTCCTCGCTGCTGGCGTTTGCCGCCATCGTCGCGCTGATTCCGCTGGCGCTGTGGCTGCTCAAGCGCACGCCGATCGGCGGCGGCGCCGCGCACGGCGTGATGCGCACGGTGGCCATGCTGCCGATCTCGGCCAACCAGCGGCTGCTGACCGTGGAAGTCGGCAGCGGCGACGACCGCAAGTGGCTCGTGCTCGGCGTGTCGAGCGCCGGCATCCAGACGCTGCACACGATGGCGCCACAGGTCCTGCCCGAGGCGCCTTCGGTGAGCGGGCCGTTCGCGCAGCTGCTCGCCAAACACCTGCCGGGCGGCCCAGGCGGCAGCGATGCGCGCTGAACACCGCAGCCTTCTCTTGCGCCTGCTGCGCCAGCTCGGGCCGCTGGCCGGCTTGTCGTTGTTGTCGGCCGCCGGCAGCAGCGCTTTCGCACAGAACAACCCGTCGAACCTGCCGCTGTTGATCGGCCAGGGCGCCGGCGGCAACACCTACTCGGTACCGATCCAGACGCTGCTGGCGTTCACCGCGCTGAGCTTCCTGCCCGCGGTGCTGCTGCTGATGACCGGCTTCACGCGCATCGTGATCGTGCTGTCGCTGCTGCGCCAGGCGCTGGGCACGCAGGCCGCACCGCCGAACCAGGTGATCGTCGGCCTCTCGCTGTTCCTCACGCTGTTCGTGATGGGGCCCACCATCGACCGCGTCTACACGCAGGCCTACGAGCCGCTGCAGGCGAACAAGATCTCGTTCAACGAGGCGCTGTCGCGCGGCGAGGTGCCGCTGCGCGAGTTCATGCTCAAGCAGACGCGCCAGTCCGACGTGGAGCTGTTCGCCAAGCTGGCCAAGCTGCCGGCCGACGTGAAGGGCGAGAACGTGCCGTTCAAGGTGCTGGTGCCGGCGTTCGTGACGAGCGAGCTGAAGAGCGCATTCCAGATCGGCTTCCTGATCTTCATTCCGTTCCTGGTGATCGACATGATCGTCGCCAGCGTCTTGATGAGCCTGGGCATGATGATGCTGTCGCCGGTGCTCGTGGCCTTGCCGTTCAAGCTGATGCTGTTCGTGCTGGCCGACGGCTGGAACCTGCTGCTGGGCTCACTGGCGGCGTCGTTCGTCACATGAACTTCGCGAGCTCTGCGCGGCGCGGCGGGCGGTGCCCGATGGGCGCCTCTACTGAACCGATCGCTGGCAGCGAACACGTGAGCTCTGCGCGGCGCGGTGGACGGTGCCCGGCAGGGGCTCCTACTGTGGCGGTCGGCCCTGCGGGCCGACTTCGCTGCGATGCTCGCGCCACGAGGGCGGCTGCGGTACCGCCGTCCGCGGCGCTGAACGCGCCGCGAACCTCACGGCGTCCTCGCCGGTCCGTCGCCTGCGGCGCCGGACTCCCCCTCGCGTCGCTGCGCTTCTCGCCGCCCCACAAGTCGCCCCCACCGGGCACCGCCCACCGCGCTGTGGCGCTCGTGGTGTTTGCCGACGCGTGCCACAGTGGTGCTGGCAAAGCCGGGGTCGGGTATGCGCCGGCAGCGACATTGCGCGGCGCTGAGGGCGAGTGTGGACGAGCGAGAGTCCCTGCGGACTCTCGCTCGCCTCACGAGCCGGCCCGGCCTGCAGGCCGGGCCGTGGAGCGCAGGGCCGAGGCGGGCGGGCGCGCAGCGCGCGCTTCCACCTCTGACTCGCCGCGATTGTCCGAGCGGAACGACCGCAGGGAGTGCAGCGAGTTTCGCGGCGCCGCCTCGGGCCGAGCACCGGAAGGGAGCCAGCCCGTAGGGCTGGCCGCCGTGCACGAGCGCCGGCGCGCACCCGGCCGCGGCTGTGCCTGCTCGATGCTCGCATGAGGTAGCCACGACATGGATGCACAACAAGTCTTCACGCTCGGACAGCAAGGCCTGATGCTCATGCTGATGGTCGCCGCGCCGGTGCTGCTCACCGTGCTGGTGGTCGGCCTCGTGGTCAGCGTGCTGCAGGCGGCCACGCAGATCAACGAGGCGACGCTGTCGTTCGTGCCGAAAGTGGTGGCCGCGATGGTGGTGCTCGCGGTGGCCGGGCCGTGGATGCTGACCACGCTGGTCGAGTTCATCCAGCGCACGCTGCAGAGCATTCCCGGGGCGGTGGGTTGAGTCGCACCGGCGAGCCTCGCGTCCGGGCACGATGCTGACCTTCACCGACGCGCAGTTGCAGGCCTGGATCGCGCCGCTGCTGTGGCCGTTTCTGCGCGCGCTGGCGCTGTTCACGTCGCTGCCGGTGCTCGGGCAGCGCATCGTGCCAGTGCGCGTGCGCATCGCGCTGGCGTTCTTCATCGCAGTGGCGGCGCAGGCCATGCTGCCGCCGATGCCCGCCGTGGCGCTGGACTCCACCGCTGCACTCTTGCTCGCCGTCCAGCAGGTCGTCATCGGGCTGGCGCTCGGCTTCGCGGTGCGCATCGTGTTCGCCGCGGTCGAGATGGCCGGCGAGATCGTCGGGCTGCAGATGGGCCTGAACTTCGCCAGCTTCTTCGACCCGGCCACCGCGTCGCAGACCAACGCCGCGGGGCGACTGTTCGGCGCGATGGTGGCGCTGCTGTTCATCGTGATCGACGGCCATCTGGCGGTGATCGCCGCGCTGGCGCGCAGCTTCGACGCCTTTCCGGTCGGCACCGACGTGCTCGGCTGGCTGCGCACGCTGCAGCCGCAGGTGTGGGGCGCCGAGGTGTTCCACCTCGGGCTTTGGATTGCGCTGCCACTGGTGGGCATGCTGCTGTTCGTCAACATCGTGCTCGGCGTCATCTCGCGCGTGGCGCCGCAGATCAACGTGTTCGCGGTCGGCTTTCCGGTCACCGTGGCGGTGGGCCTGATCGGCATGCTGCTGACGCTGCCGATGCTGCAGTCGCCGTTCACGATGGCGCTCGAGCGCATGCTGACCCACTTCCGCTGACGTGCGGAAGGCTCCCACGGCAGCGCGGCCTTGCGCCGCCAGGGGATCCCAGAGGACAGCCGGCAGTGTCGGGCGTTACCTGTGGCAACGGATGCGCTCTCGTCGGCACGCCGACCGGGCCCGCAAACCGACTGACACATCTGCGCACGCGGGTGCCGCTGGCGTCGGGCATGCTCGGCGGCACATGCCCATCGAATCTTCGCGCACACGCATCACCTGCCACCTCGGCGTGTTGATGCTGAGCGCCGCCATCGTCGCCTGCGGGGGCGGCTCGGCAGGCGTTGACGGCACGGGCGCAGCGCCGCCGCCGTCGCCAACCCCGACGCCGACACCACCACCGCCACCGCCACCGTCGAGCGGCACCGCGATGCTCGGCAGTTGCCCGGCGTTCCCCGCCAACGCGGTCTTCAACACCCGCATCGACGGCCTTCCGGCACACGCCAGCAGCAGCGCCTGGATCGCCGCGATCGGCGCGACGCGCGCGCTGCACGCCGACTGGGGCAGCAACGACAACCCGGCGGCCAGCGACTACTACGGCATCCCGATGAACCTGCTCGCGGCGAGCAACCCGCAGACCGACTGGCCTGCTATCTCGTTCACCGCCGACGGCGCGCCCGACGAAAGCGACTGCGCCATCGCCAACGGCAGCGGTGGCCACGATCTGATCCGCGACTGCACCTCGCGCCCGGCGGCGTCGCTGCGCTTTCCGATGCCGCGCGACGCGGTGATCGCGCTCGAAGGCGGTACGTGCAACGACCCCGGCACCTGCGGCGACCGCCACGTGCTGGTGGTCGAGCAAGGTGCCTGCCGCCTGTGGGAGAGCTTCTATACCTACAAGGTCGCCGGCCAGTGGAGCGCGTACTCCACCGCCGCGTGGGATCTGAACAGCAACGCGATGCGGCCCGCCGGCTGGACATCGGGCGACGCCGCGGGCCTGCCGATCGCGCCGCTGCTGGCACGAGCCAGCGAAGCCTCCACCGGCGAGATCGCGCACGCGCTGCGCGTGACCTTCCGCGACGCGGTGCTGGCCAACACCTATGCCTGGCCCGCGCGCCACCGCGCGGGCAACAGCGCCGGCAGCATTCCGTTCGGCGCGCTGCTGCGCCTGAAGGCGAGCTTCGCGATCCCCGCCAACTGGACCCCGCAGGCCAAGGCGCTCGCCACAGCGATGCAGCGCTACGGCCTCTACGTGGCCGACATCGGCAGCGACCTCTACGTGCAGGGCGACCCGAGCGCGGCGTGGTCGTCGAGCACGGTGCCGCAGATCCAGACGCTGCGAATGAGCGACTTCGAGTTCGTCGAGCTCGGCCGCATCACGGGCGATTCGCGCTTCGACGGCAACTCGTACGCCGCGAGCTGGTAGCGCATCCGATGCCGGGGCGCCGGCAGCGCGGCGCCTTGCGCGATCTGCCGCTGCGCGGCCACGCTGGCACACTTGCGGCAACGCCCCGCGCGCCCGCGCGCTCACCGTGCGCGCACCGATCAGCCCGAACCAAGGAACTCCTCGATGGCTCTCACTCTGGACCAGGCCAACCGCATCATCGCCGCCGCACTGGCGCGCTCAGCGCAAGGCGGCTACAAACCGATGGCGGTGGTGGTGCTCGACGACGCCGGCCACGTCAAGTCGGTGCAGCGGCAAGACGGCGCCAGCATGCTGCGCGTCGACATCGCCACCGGCAAGGCGTGGGCCGCGGTGGGCATGGGTGCTGCGTCGCGCGTGCTGACGCAGCGCGCCAAGGATCTGCCGGCGTTCTTCAACGCCATCGCCGCCAGCGCGCAGGGCAAGTTCATCCCGCAGACCGGCGCGGTGCTGATCAAGGACGCTGCGGGCCTTGTGCTCGGTGCGGTTGGCGCCAGCGGCGGCACCGGCGACGAAGACGAGCTGATCTGCGCCGCGGGCGTCGAGTCGGTCGGGCTGGTCGTGGGGTAGCGACCTCGCAGCTCGCGGCAGCCGGGTACAGTGAGCGCATGACGAGCACCGCTCCGATCGCAGTTCCGGCCCAGCCGCCCGTCGGTGCCTTCGACGGCGGTGCCGTCTTCGTCGAGGGTCGGTACGCGCCGCTGTCGGAGGGCAAGATCTCGCTGTTCGACTGGGGCTTCACGCGCTCGGACGCCACCTACGACGTGGCCAGCGCGCACAACGGCGCGTTCTTCCGCCTCGCCGACCACATCGAACGCTTCTTCGCCAGCCTGGCCGAGCTGCGGCTGGCGATCCCGTACGACCGCGAGCAGCTGCGGCAGATCCTGCACGGCTGCGTGCGCGCCGGTGGCCTGAAGGACGCCTACGTGGCGATGGTGTGCACCCGCGGCGTGCCGCCGCGCGGCGCGCGCGACCCGCGGCTGGCCCAGAACCGCTTCTACGCCTACGCGCTTCCCTACGTGTGGATCGCACCGCCCGACAAGCAGCGCTCCGGCATCGACCTGCACATCAGCCAGCGCCGGCGCATTGCACCGGAGTCGGTGGACCCACGGGTCAAGAACTACCACTGGATCGACCTCGTGCAGTCGATGTTCGACGCCTACGACCGCGGCCACGACACGAGCTGCGTCGTCGACGCCGCCGGCCACGTCACCGAAGGCCCGGGCTTCAACGTGTTCATGGTCAAGGACGGCGTCGTGCGCACCGCCGACAGCGGCGTGCTCGAAGGCATCTCGCGGCGCACCGCGATCGAGCTGTGCGCTCGCCTGGGCATCGCGCTGCGCATCGAGCCGCTGCCGGCGGCCGCGGTGCGCGCTGCCGACGAGGTGTTCATCACCTCCACCGGCGGCGGCATCCTGCCGATCGCGCGCATCGACGGCGCGCCGCTGCCGCGCTTCCCCGGGCCGATCACGCAACGCCTGCACGACGCGTACTGGGCGATGCGCGAGGAGCCGGCGTATCGGGACCCGGTGGACTATCGGTAGAGATCGGCGGCATTGCCGCCTGGTCTGCGAACCGACAGCGCGCGCTCGATGGCGCGCAGCAGGGGCTCGTGCACCGGTGCAGCAGCCCGGATCTCCTCGATCGGCACCGCATCCATCACCTCGATGCCGTGATCGCGCAGGATCTGCCTGCCGGCGCGGCTGCGCGCCAGGTTGTGCACCCGGCGAATCAGCCTCCCCAGTCGCTCGCTCTCGTGGGGCTGTTGCAGCACGCGGCGGATCGCCTCGCGCGCGACGTCGACGGCCCAGATCGCCTGCGTGACGACGTGCGGGCCCTTGCTCTGCAGCAGACCCACGGCGTTCTGCACTCTCGAGTCCAGCACGTGCAGTGGATGCATGACGCGGATGCGGTGCCCCGGCTTCCATTCGATCTCTACGCTATCGCGCCACACCGCCTGCGTGAACTCGCGCGACTTGCGCAGCCCGCCGACGGTGTACAGAAGGTGCAGCACGTCGATGTTGCGCACCTTGCCCTGCGAGTCGAGCGGGATGCGGATCTGCGCCACCAGCGAGGTCAGTGCGCGGGCCTCCGGTGTGAGCAGCACCGCACGCAAGTGCGCGGCGATGCGCCGAGCGCCCTCCAGCCTGCCCAGCGCGTCGCCATCGTTGGTGATGATCGTGGCCGCCGCCGCGATGCCGTAACGGTCCATCCAAAAGGCGAGCGCCTGCCCTCCGACCAGGACCATGTCGGTGCCCATGTCCTCCAGAAAGGCCTCGAGCGTGGCCGCATCCAGCGGCGCTTCGCCTTCCGGCAGCACCGGCCGGGTGGCCGGCCCGCGCGGGCGCTGACGACGCTTGTTCATCGCAAACCCGCGTCTGGCACGCGCAGGATCACAGCGGCGAATCGATCGCCTTGGCGCGCCCCGCGCGGCCACCCGAGAACCAGCTCATCGACTCGTGGGCCGCCTTGCCGGACTCGACGGCCGCGATGTCACGTGCCTGCTGGGCGCGCTTGGCGGCCCACAGCGCGCGCTCGGTCGGATTGCGCAGCGCACTGTCGCCGCGCAACAGATCGACCAGTTCGGCAACCGACACGCCGCTTTGCTCGACCGCGGCTCCCAGGCGCGCCCAGTGCTCCACTTGCTGGGCAGCCGAGCGCGACAGGACTTCGCCCTGGCGCTGGGCCTGCTCGAACAGCTCGGCGGAGATACGGATGGAGTTGCTGCTCACGATGGCGTGGCAGATTACCACACTGCACGGCGAACGCGCCTGCCTGGATCCGCGCCTTGCCTGTGGCAGCGCGGCACGAGGTACCCTGAAGCGCGATCGAATCCGCAGGTCGCCACGGTCGGCTCAACCTCGCCGGGGACCGACCGGGCTCATCCGCCCCTGCGCGGCGCGAGTTGCCGCCGCCGACTCTCCAGAGCTCCGGCAGCGGCGGCCTTCAGCAGCCGCTGGAACGATGGGCACGCCGCGTGGCTCGGCGCGGGGCAGACCGCGGCGTGCCGCAAGCCTTCGATCATGGCCTTCAGCCGCTTGACCATCCGCTCGAGCTCGTCGGCCTTGGCGGTGAGCATGGCGCGGTCGATGTTCGGCTCGCCGCCGGGCGTGAACATCGACCGGATCTCGTCGAGCGAGAACCCGGCCGCCTGCCCCAGCGCGATGAGCGCGAGCTGGTCGAGCACGGCCGGCGAGAACTTGCGCCGGGCGCCCGTTGACTCCAGCGAGCGGATGAGGCCCTTGCTTTCGTAGTAGCGCAGCGCCGAGGCTGCCACGCCCGACTTCTTGGCGACTTCGGAGATGTCCATCGAAAACCGCTTGACTTGAAGTTGACTTCAACTTCTATGATGCCTTTCAACAGCTCGGCAGTCAACGCGATCAAGGAGTCTTCGATGCTCACTTTCCACCTCGTCGGAACCGTCGCCCTCATCGGAATCGGCGCCACCGCGGTGATGGACACCTGGCTCGCGCTCTTGTCGCGCCTGGGTGTGCCGACGACCGGGTTCACGATGGTCGGTCGATGGGTCGGCAACATGCCGCGTGGCCGGTTCACGTACGTCGCCATCGCCAAGGCGCCGCCGGTTCGCTTCGAAGTCGGCCTCGGCTGGCTGACCCACTACGCGATCGGTGTCGTCTTTGCAGCGCTGCTGGTCGCCCTGCAGGGCGCGGCCTGGGTCGAGCAGCCCACCTTCATGCCCGCTGTGGCCTGCGGTGTCGCCACGGTGGCCGCGCCCTGGTTCGTGATGCAACCGGCGATGGGCTCGGGCTTCCTGGCCTCGAAGACGCCCTCGCCGCTGAAGAACAGCCTGCGCAACCTGGCCAATCACGCGGTGTTCGGCGCCGGCCTGTACCTGGCGGCCGTCGCCCTGGCGGAGCTCACGGCGTGAAGCGTTCGCCCTCCCTTGCCCCGACCTCGGACGCGATCTCCCGGCCCAGGTCGGGGCCGATGGCCCAGGCCGGGCACGCCGCGCCGGCCGACTCGTTCGTGCCGGGCGACGTCAAGACCGCACGTCTGTTCGGCCGACACTTCGCGCAGAGCCTGAGCCGCGTGATGGTTCTCGCTTGAGCGAGACCGCAGGAGGATCGCTCATGTTTCCCAAGAAGCTCGACGCCGAACCGTCGTCCTGAAACCAAGAGAACTGGGGAATCCTTTGATGGTTCAGATCCTTGCCCACACGCCGACCTGGGTGTTCGCACTGTTCTTCGTGCTACTGGTATTCGGCCTCATGCAGACGAGGACACGTAGCGTAGGAAGGTTTGCTGCGCTGCTGCTCCCCGCCGGCATGGTGGCCTTGTCGCTTGCGGGAATCGATTCGAGCTTCGGCCTCACGCCCGTGCCTCTGGCTTCCTGGGCCATCGCACTGGCTGTCGCCATCGTCCTCGGCTACGCCGTGTTGCGCGACAAGCGAGTCGAGTACGACGCGAGCGCGCGCAAGTTCTTCGTTCCGGGCAGCTGGGTTCCGCTGGTCGTGATCATGGCCATCTTCTTCGCGAAGTACGTCTACGCGGTGATGCACGCCTTCGATGCCAGCGTCATCACCACGCCGCTGTTCATCGTGGCCTTGTCCGCCGTCTACGGCCTTCTCAGCGGCTACTTCGCTGCCAGGGCGCTGAACTTGCTCAAGGTGGCAAGAGCCATATAACCTTGCCCTCGAGCCGAACCTCCCATTGCATCCCGACATGTACACCCCCTTCGACCTCAGCAATCGCGGCATCGTGATCACCGGCGGCAACGGCGGCATCGGCCTGGGCATGGCGCGCGCGCTGCTGGCCGCCGGCGCGCGCGTGGCCATCTGGGGCTCCAACCCCGACAAGACGCTGCGCGCCAAAGGCGAGCTGGCCGCGGCCTGCGGCGAGCCCGAGCGCGTGCACGCCTTCGTCTGCGACGTCGGCGACGAGGCGCAGGTCGACGCCACCTTCGCGGCGTCGGCCGATGCACTCGGCGGGCGCATCGACGCCTGCTTCGCCAACGCCGGTGTCGGCGGCGGCGCGGCACCGCTGGTCGAGATGAGCCTCGAGGAGTTCCGCCGCGTGCAGCGCATCAACGTCGAGGGTGTGTTTCTCACGTTTCGCGCGGCGGCGCGCCACATGGCCGCGCACGGCCGCGGCGGCTCGCTGGTGGCCACCGCCAGCACCGCGGCGATCGAAGGCGCCGCGCGCAACAGCCACTATGGCGCGAGCAAGGGCGCGGTCACCTCGTTCGTGCGCGCGCTGGCGGTGGAGCTGGCGCGGCACAGGATCCGCGTCAACTCGATCCTGCCGGGCTGGATCGTCACCGATATGACCGAGCGTTCGGTGCACAACGAAAAGTTCGCCGGCGCCGTGCTGCCGCGAATTCCGGCGCGGCGCTGGGGCGACATCGACGACTTCGGCGGCATCGCGGTCTACCTCGCCAGCGACGCCGCGGCCTACGCCACCGGCGAGCAGTTCGTGATCGACGGCGGCTATACCAAGTTCTGATCCGCTGTCACCGCCGATGTGCTTGTACCTTAAATGTGCGATTCAAGGTACAATTTGGCATGCCGCGCTCCGACGCCGTCGTTCCCCTGTACATCGCGTTCGAGGGGCCGGTGGGCTCGATGTACGCGGAACTGGTCGAACGCGCCCGGGCGCAAGGGAGCTTGCTGCCCGGCACGCCCGGATCGCTGGCGCTGCGCGAACGACCCGGGTTCGGCACCTACTGGTACAGGCGCTACTACGACTCGCCCGGAATGCCGCAAGTCGAGGACTTCGTCTGCAGACAAGACGACCGGCGAGCCTACGAGGCCATGGAGCAGGCCATCGAAGCGGCCGCATGGGGCCAGGAGCAGGTGCGCCACCTTCGCCACCTGGGCATGCAGGTCGCCGACAAGGATGTGGCCCGAGTCCTGGTCGAGATGCACAACCGCGAGCTGTTCGGCGCCGGCCTCGTGCTGGTCGGAACGCTGGCCTACATGGCCTGGCTCAACGAGCTCGGCGTGCGGGCGGTCACCTCGCGCACACAAGACGTCGACCTCGCGGTTCGCAAGGCGCTGAAGCTGGCTGCGGCCGTGCCTTTCATCGAGGCCATGAAGGCCACCCGGCTCGACTTCTCGGCCATTCCGGGCATCTCCCCGAAAGCGCCCTCGACGTCGGTCAAGCGAGCCGGCAGAGCAGGCCTGCGCGTCGACTTGCTCACGGCGGGACCGCGCCTGGGCCAAGCGGTTCCGATGCGCGAGCTGCAGTGGCATGCACAGGCCGTGCCTCATTTCGACTACGTGCTCGACTCGCCTCGGCGTGCGGCGGTGCTGGCCGGCGGGCACTGCGTGCCGGTGCGCTTGCCGGTACCCGAGCGCATGGCCTGGCACAAGCTGTATTCCAGCACGCGCCGCGCGGGCGAAGCCGCCAAGGCGGAGAAAGACCTGCTCCAGGCCGCCACCCTGCTGGCCGTCTTGGTGGAGCGCGACAACCTCGATGTCGCGCGCGCCGCGGCCGCGGCGCCGACGGCGGTGCTCGCCGCAGCGCGCCGGCGCCTGCCGTCGCTGCGCAGCCTGCTCGCGCCTCACCCTCAGGCGCTCGATCAGGTCATCCAGGCGCTGAGTGCCGCTCGGTGAGGCGGGTCCGCACGGCCGACAGCGGCTTCAGAGCCGGCTGGCCAGCCAGCAACGGCGTCAGGTGTTCGGCACCCAAGGCCCGACGACGTTCGCGCGTCAATCTCAGCCAAGCCGGGGTGGCCCGCAGCAGGACGATGAAGACATACCTCATGGCTTTGCTCTCAGAGTTCGAGCGATGAAGCTGCTCTTGGTTGAAATCAACCACGCTGCAGAATTCGTGCGAGCACGCCGGGCGCCCAACGCTGCAGCCAAGGCAACCACCGGGCCTTGCCGACGCGGATGTCGCGCCTTGCGGCGAGCAAACCCTCGATCAGTTGTTCGGCGGCCCGTGCTGCCGACAACTTGCCGCTGCCGCGGCCCGCGGTCATCGGCGTGTCCACCAGCGGCATCACCACCTCCACCACGCGCACCGTTGCGGCTTCCATCTGCACCCGCAGCGCCTGGGTGAAGAGGCGCAGACCCGCCTTGGTCGCGCTGTAGACCGCCGCCGTGCGCTTGGGCGCGTACCCCAGGCCGGACGTGACATTGACGATCCACGACGTCCGCCTTGCCTGCAGATGCGGCAGCAAAGCGTGCGTGAGGACCATGGGTGCAACCAGATTGACATCGACCTCGTGGCGAATGCGTGCGGCGTCGCAACTCGCATCGTCCAGCCTCAGATCGCTCTGGATGCCGGCGTTGTTGATGAGGCACCCCACCTCCGGGTGATCCGAGACGATGCGTGCGATCAAGGCAGGCAAGGTGTCGATCTCGGCGAGGTCGGCGGCATAGGTCGTCACCAGAGCGCTGTGCGCGGCCAGCGCGCGCAAGGCGTCGCGATTGCGTCCGATGGCGATCACCGGGACACCGGCGCCGGCCAGTTGAAGCGTCAGCTCCCTGCCGATGCCCGAGGTGGCACCGGTCACAATCGTGCATGGCAGTCGGGCGCAGCGGCCGGGCGTTTGATCCGATGCTTGGGTACTCATGGTGCAGCCCACTGTAGGCGGCGCCGTACCCGTTGAAATCAACCCAGGTTAATCGGGCGCATGACCCAACACACCGTGTTCCGCGACCTGCTGCAGGCCGCTGCCGGCACCGAGTTGCCCCATTGGCCGCGCGTTGCCGATGCCTTGACGATGCGCCGCATCGAAGCCGGCGGCACCGTGTTTCTTCAGGACGTCGAGCATCCCTTCGTGTACGCGGTAGAGACGGGCCTGCTGAAGCTTTGCTACCTGGCCGAAGACGGCACGGAGTGGATCAAGTCGTTCGCCAGCGAAGGCCGCTTCTTCGCGAGCATCGCCGCCTTGCAGCCGGGCGGGCACACGAGCTTCATGGTCACGGCGATCGAGGACTCGGTGCTCGAACGTCTGGACTATCGGCTGCTCGCAGACTTGGCGCGCAAGCACCTGGCCTGGTCGCATGCGCTGCACACGATGACCTTGGTTTTCGCGGCCAGGAAGGAGGCCCGCGAACGGGAGTTGCTGACACTCGACGCGCAGGATCGCTACCTGGCCTTCTGTGCAGCAAACCCCGATCTGTCGCGGCGCATACCGCAGAAGGACCTGGCCCGCCACCTCGGGGTGACACCCGTCGGACTGAACCGCATCGTCATGCGCCTTCGACGGCTCGATGGAAGGCCCACGGTCGATGGCGACGCCGACCGGCCGAGGTCGAGCTGATGCGTTACGGCGGCGACGGCAGCGGGCTCGCCTCGTACACCTCGATGCGCGGCGGCTCGCTCGCCAGCGCGCGCAGCGCGGCGACGAAGGCGCGCGACGCGGGCACGCGAAAGTGCGCGGCCAGCGCCGCCCGATCGGCCCACTGCTCGACGAACACCAGCCGCAGCGCCTGCTCGGCGTCGCGGTGCACCGCGTGGGCGATGCACCCCGCCTCACCGCGCGAGCGCGCCACGTGCGCCTGGCTCAGCCGCCAGGCTTCGTCGATTGCGTCGGGCCGCACCGCCACGCTGCCGAGCACGATGATCACAGCCGCGCTCTTTCCGCTACCGCGTCGGCGCCGCGCAGCGCCGGCGCATCGTGGGCGGCCGGCGAGCGAAACCGCGGCGGAAAGCGCCACCAGCCCAGCACCACCAGCACGGCGAATGCCGTATAGGCGAGCGTGAAGACCCACGGCGGCGCGTCGTAGTAGAGGATGCGCTGCACCCAGGTCTCGACGAAGCTGCGCTGGTAGCCGGCCATGCCCGCCTGGGCGCGCAGCCACGACTCGAGCGCGGTCAACGGGCACACGCGGCCGAGCCAGGCCTGCAACACCACGATCGCGATCGCCAGCAGGTGCGCGGCGCGGAACCAGCCGTTGTCGACCCAGCGCCAGCGCGCGGCATGGCCCAGCAGCACGAGCGCAAGGCCGCCCACCACGAACAGCACGATCGCGAAGTGCAGCAGCAGCACCGCGTCGGCGAGCAAGCGATAGGGCAGCAGCGAGGCCATGGCAGTGGCTGCCGATTCTGCGCCTGCGGCCCGCCGCAGTGCTCGCGGCCCGCTCGTGCCGGCACCCTGCGCTTGCGGGCCCGCAGCGGGCCTGCCGGGACGGCGGGCTCAGGCCTTGCCGTACAGGATCATCTGCGTGCAGCGAAACAGCGCGATCGTCTTGCCGCTCTCGCGGTGCGACACCACCGCGTCCCACACCTGCGTGGTGCGGCCCAGGTGCACCGCGGTGGCCACGCACTCGACGGTGCCGTCGAGTGCGGTGCCGAGGTGGTTGGACTTCAGCTCCACCGTCGTGAAGCCGGTGGCGCCCGCGGGCAGGCTGGCCGCGCAGCCGTAGCCCGCCGAGGTGTCGGCCAGCGTGACCACGCTGCCGGCGTGCAGGTAGCCGTTGGACGCCATCAGCGCCTGGCGGATCGGCAGCTCGGCGCGCACCTGCTTCGCGCCGACGTGCGTGATGACGATGCCCAGGTGCCCCGGCAGATGGGAGGCACCGCGCTGGTTGAACTGCGAGGCGTTGGGCATCGATGCAGTCTACGGCAGGCATGCCCTCGAGCGACGGGATGCCTCGTGCGCCTGTCGGTGCAGCGCGCAGCGCCTACACCGCCGAGAACACCAGCGCGGCATCCACCGCGCACATCGGCGCCTCGTCGAGAAAATCGGCGATCAGGCGGTTGATCGCGTCAGCGTGCGTCAGCGGCGCCATGTGGCCGCCAGCCACCCGCGCGTGCTGCCAATGGCCGAAACGCGCGTGCAGCACATCGACCATCTCGATCAGCGCGCGCCGCGTTGCACGCCCGTGCATCAGCAGGCCGAGCGCGCTGACGCCGTCGAAGGCGTCGCCGCGCTGCACCGACATCGCCGCGTCCCACTCGTGCAGGTTGTGCGGCAGCGCGTCGGCGATCTGGCGCCGCTGCTCGGCGGGCAACGCAGCCCAAGCGCCATCGCCGCTGAAGTACTCGACGAAGCGCTCGGCCGCGGCGAGCCAGGCTCCGGCGCGGCCGAGGCGCCCGAGCTGCTGGTGCAGCGCCTGCGTTTCGGCGGCCGCCTCGCGGCGGCCGGCCCCTTGCAGCAGGCCGGGCAGCATCGGCTCGAAAAGCGCGAGCTTGGCCACCCGCTCGCCGAGCACCCGCGCCGCCTGCAGCGCCACCGCCGCGCCGAACGAGTGCCCCACCAGCCGCAGCGGCGCGCGCAGGTGCAGCCCGTCGACCAGCGCGAGCACCACCTCGGCGGCGTCGGCCAGCGTCTGCGGGCGTTGCGCGTGCCAGGCGGTGGTGTCACCGCAGCCGCGCAGGTTGGGCGCCACCACGCGGCAGCGCGGGCTCAGGCGCTCGGCCAGCTTGCGCCACTGGCGGTGGCTGCTGGCCGAGCTGTGCACCAGCAGCACCGGCGGGCCCTGGCCGGCATCGGCGTAGTCGATGCGCAGGCCATCGCGCTGCAGGGTCGGCATCGGCGGCTCCGTCTCGGGCGCGTCGTGGCGACGCGTCAGCGCTTGGTGATCACGATTTCGAGGTACTCGCTCGGCGCCACCAGCGTGCCGTCGCCGGCGCGGTTGAAGCGGCCGAGCAGCGCCAGCAGGTCGCGCGCCAACAGCGGCTGCACCGCCGGGTCGAGCGCGGCGAACGCCTTCAGCACCGGACCGTAGAAGCTGCGGAAGATCTCCAGCATGTGCTCGGCCGAGCGGTAACGGAACGCGAACTGCTTGGGCGTGACGTCGATCGCGCTGGCCTGCGCGCCGAACAGCTCGTCGATGCGCTTGCGCGAGCCCCACAGCGCCGGCGACTCGATGCCTGCGGGCGGCTTGACGTGGCCGCCGATGGTCTTGAAGAGCTGGCCGATCATGCCTTCGGGCGTCCAGTTGGCCATGCCGATCTTGCCGCCGCTCTTGCACACGCGCAGCATCTCGGCAGCGGTGCGCTGCGGGTTGGGCGCGAACATGCAACCGAAGGTCGACACCACGTTGTCGAAGCTGCCGTCGGCGAACGGCAGCGCCTCGACGTCGGCCTCGCGGAACTCGATGTCGAGCCGCTCGGCGGCGGCGCGCTCGCGGCCGCGTGCCAGCAGCGCGCCCACATAGTCGGTGGAGGTCACGCGGCACCAGCGGCGCGCCGCGGCCAGCGTCACGTTGCCGTTGCCGGCGGCGACGTCGAGCACGGTCGAGCCGGCGCGCAGGTCGATCGCCTCGGCGAGCGATTCGCCGACGATCTGCAGCGTGGTGCCGACGACAGCGTAGTCGCCCGACGACCACGCCGCCTGTTGCTTGGACTTGACGGCGGCGAAGTCGGGCGTGGCCTGCGCGGGAGTTGCGGCGGCAGCCAGTGTGTTCATGGGTGAGTCTCCAAGGGGTTTGGGTGGTCGGGGTCGAACCCGGATCGGCGGCGCCGGTGCATCGCGTCCAACCCCGATGCCCGCCGGCGTGCGCGTTGGTCGTTGCAGACCGCGTGGGATTCGCCGCGCGCCGCGCGGCGCGGATTACATCTGCAATGCTCGGCGCCGCTGGCGATGCGCCGCGGCGGCGAGACGCTCGCGCTGCCGCCGTCGCGGTTCGCACGAAAGCATCAGCGATCGATCAGGTCTCCAAGAGGACTGCGCGGCAGTCGCTGCCTACGCTTGAGCCCACTGGTCCGACGCCCAAGGCCCCTTCGATGACCCACACCTACCTCGTCTTGCGCGGCAGCGTGGCCGCCAGCGCCAGCGAACTCGACGCCGCACTGACGCGCCTGCGCTTGCTCGAGGAGCAGCCCCCCGCCGACCTCGATGCGCGCTGGCTGCACTCCTACGCGCTGCGCGAGGCCGACGGCCGCTTCGGCCTGGCCTGCGTCTTTCGCGCCGACACGATCGACACGGTGCGCCACCATGCCTTGCTGGCTGCCCTGCCGGCACGCGACATCGCGCAGGTGCATTCGACGCTGGTGCTGCGCCGCTTTGCGCCGACCAGGGTGTACCTGGTGCGGCGATGCGGGGTCGCCAGCGACGCGGCGCAACTCGAGCGGCGTCTGGCCAGCGCGCGTCGCATCGCCGAGGACATGCCGCGGCAGGCGAGCTGGCTGCACAGTTACGCGCTACACGAAGCCGGCGGGGCGCTCGGCACCGCCTGCCTCTACCAGGCCACGGATCCCGGCGCGCTGCGCGAGCACGCGTTGCGCGCCGGGCTGCCCGTCGACCAGATCGCACCGGTGTTCGGTCGTCTCGTCTTCCGCGAGAGCCCCTCGCACCCCGCGCCCGGCCGGGCCATGCCGGCCTGACCTTCACCGCCATGGACTCCTCGGCGAACGGATTCCACAGGCGCTGCTTCGCAACCGTCGAACGATCGCTTTCCGCAGCGCGATCGCGAGACCTTCCTTGCCGCTGCGGCTCTTCCATTCACCGAAAGTCAATCACCATGAAACGCTATGTGATCGAACGCAACATCCCCGGCGTCGGCGGCCTCAACGGCGCGCAACTCAAGGACGCCTGCGCCACCTCCAACGCCGCCCTGGCCAAGCTCGGCGGCAAGGTGCAGTGGGTGCATTCGTACGTCGTCGACGACAAGACCTTCTGCATCTACCTGGCCGACGACGAGGCGCAGGTGCAGGCGCACGCCGAGCTGAGTGGATTCCCCGCCAGCAAGGTGAGCGAAGTGCGCAGCGTCATCGAGCCGATGACCGCCATCTGAGCGCTCGTCCGCTACCGCCCCGCGCCCGCAGGGCGGTCGACCGCAGATTCGGCGACCAGGTGGCCACGCTGCTGCCACACCTCGGACGCCGCCGCAGCGGTCGGCCTCTGGCAATCGCCGTCGCCGGGCCGCCTTGGCACAATGCGGTCGTGACGACGGATGCCCTGACCTTCCGTTTCGGTCGTTGCGAGCTCGACCAGGCGCGCCGCTCGTTGTCCATCGATGGCCGCGAGCTGAAGGTGCAGCCGCTGGTCTTCGAGCTGCTGTGTCATCTGGTGCGCCACCGCGAGCGGGTGGTCACGAAGGAAGAACTGCTCGAAGCGCTCTGGCCGCGCACGATCGTGGTCGACAACGCGCTGCAGCGGGTGGTGAGCCTGCTGCGCAACGCCCTGGCCGAGGCGGGGCTCGCCGAAGTCGTCCGCACCTACCCGCGGCATGGCTACCGGTTCTGTCTCGACGGCATCCAGAGCGCGACCGCGCCGTCGCCCGCCGACGATCGGCTGGCCGCTGCGCGGGCTGCCTGCGAGCGCAACGACTGGACGGCGGCTTGCGAGGCCTTCGCGGCGGCCGATGCGCAGGCGCCGCTGGCCAGCGCCGACATCGAGACCTGGGGCCGCGTCGCGATCTGCGGCGGGCAAGGGCCGGGGGCCGTGGGTGCGCTCGAGCGCCTGGTGGCCCAATGCAACCAGGCCGGCGACGCGCTGGGGGCCGTCCGCGCCACGCTGCTGCTGGTGCAGATCCGCACCGACCAGCGCCAGGGCGCCATCGCACGCGGCCTGATGCAGCGCACCTCGCGCTGGCTCGACGGCCACGCCGACACCGTCGAGCGCGGCCACTTCGCATGGATGTCGGCCCGCATGGCGCTGACCAGTGGCGACGCCGAAGGTGCCCTCGCGCACGCCAACGAGGCCTGCCGCATCGGCCGCGCGCTGCAGGATGCCGACGTCGAGTGCCTGGGGCTGGCCTACCGCGGGCATGGCCTGATGTCGCGTGGCGACGTGTCCGAGGGGCTCGCGCAACACGACGAGGCCGCGGCGATGATCCGCCTCGGCGGCGTCTGCCCCTGGGCCGCGGGCTGGTCGCTGTGCGTGATCCTCTACGCCGCGCGCTACCGCAGCGACTGGCTGCGCGCCGCGCAGTTCGCACAGGCCTACGAGGAGTGGAGCCTTGCGAACCGCATGCCCGCGTTTCCCGGCACCTGCCAGCTGCACCGGGCCGCAGTGCTCAACGTGCAGGGCGAGCTCGATCGGGCTGCGGCCGAGGCGCGTTCGGCGGCGGCACTGCTGGCGCAGGCGTCGCCCTGGGCCGAGGGCGACGCGTACTGCGTGCTGGGCGACGTCCAACTCAGCATCGGCGACTTGGAGGATGCCGAGGCCTCCTACCGCCAGGCGCACGCCCTGGGCTGGAATCCGCAGCCCGGCCTCGCTCGGCTGCACCTGCTGACCGGCCGCGCTGCGGACGCACAGCGGGGACTCGAGCAGGCCCTCGAGACGCCCGACTTCACGCTCCGCGAGCGGCGCGACCAAGTGCTGTGCCTGCTGGTGCACGCCGCGGTGGCCGCCGGCGACGTGCCGCGCGCGCGCGAGGCGATGCACCTCCTCGACAACGACGCGCGCCGCCTGGACAACGAATCGCTGACCGCGATGCACAGCGCCGCGCAGGCCGAGCTCGCGCTGGCCGAGGGCCGCCCGAGGCTCGCCGCCTCGAAGCTGCGCCAGGCGATCCGCGACTGGCGCGAGGTGGGTTCGCCGGTGGGCGAAGTCGAAGCGCGATTGCGCCTCGCCGAGTGCCTGCTCGACGACGGCGACCGGCCCGGGGCCGAACTGGAATTGCACGCAGTGCAAACCACGCTGGCGTCGACTGCCGCCGCCCATCGCAAGCGGGTCGAGGCGCTTCGGTCGCGGCTGTCGGCGGCGTAATCGGTTCGCTCGACACACGGTGAACCCGCCATGCGGGCGCCGCCCCCACCATCGCCACCCGCAGCCCCGCTCAGCGCGGGCACTCGTCGAACAGCTTGACAGTGCAGCGCGCGCAGATGCCGGCGTCGAGCTTCGGCACGATGGTGGCGATCGCGGTGCGCTTGTCGGGAAAGATGTGGTCGCGGCCGATCTCGTCGACGAAGCCGCTGCGCTGCCACAGCGCCAGCACCGGCGGCCGCGGGCGGTGGAAGTACAGGTCGCCACCGGCCGCGCGGCGCAGCCGCAGCTCGTCGCGCCACAGCTCGTCGCCCGCGACGTCGACGAAGTTCATGCTCTTGGCCATCACCAGCAGGTGCTCCTGCGGTGCCGGGGCCGCGCGCAGCTCGTGCAGGCGCTCGGCCACGTGCTGCGTGGCACCGAAGTAGACCGAACCTTCCATGCGCAGCAGCTTGAGCTGCGGGCACTCGGGCAGCGCGCGCGGGTTGTCGTCGGCGATCACGAGGTGGCGGCCGCTCTCGCGGCTGTCGAAACCCATCGTTCGCATCGCCGGCCGCGCGGTGCGCCACAGGAAGTCGGCCAGCGACAGCAGCGTGCCGAAGCCGATCGCCAGCGCCAGCGGCACCGCGAGCGTGGCCACCAGCGTCGCCAGCGCGATGCCGAACTCGCGCCGCGACAGCGCGTGCAGGCGCCGCCACCGTGGCACGTCGAGCAGCGACCACGCCACCACCAGCAGCAGCCCGGCCACCGCGGCCATCGGAATCGCCGCCAGCAGCGCCGCGCTCACGCCCACCAGCGCCAGCAGCCACAGCGCCGAGAACACGCTGGCCAGCGGCGTGCGTGCACCGCCTTCCAGGTTAGGCAGCGAGCGGTTCAGCGAGCCGCACGAGACGAAGCACGAGAACAGCCCGCCGGCCAGATTCGACAGGCCCTGGCCGACGAACTCGCGGTTGACGTCGACGTACTGCCCCGAGCGCTGCGACAACACCTTGGCGATCGAGTACGACTGGCCGAGCGCGATCACGGTCAGCGCCAGCGCCGAGCCCGCCAGCGACGGCAGATGGCTCCAGTGGATCTCGGGCGGCTGCCAGCGCGGCCACGCCTGCGGCACCACGCCGACCAGCTCCACCGCGGGCCAGGCGCGCACGCCCCACGCCAGCGCGGCCGCGGCCAGCATGCCGGCGACCATGCCCAGCAGCAGGTGCGGCGAGCGCGGCCAGGCGCGGCGCGCCGCCAGCGCCGCCGCGATCGTCAGCAGCCCCACCACCAGCGCCGCCGGGTTGGCCTGCGGCAGGTGCTGCGCCAGCGCCGCCAGCGTGGCCGCGGTCGACCCGCCGGCCGGCACCGCCACGCCGAGCAGATCCTTCAGCGAATGCAGCGCGATCAGCAGCGCGGCGCCGCCGGTGAAGCCGCGCAGCGCCGCCGGCGAGATGAAGTGCGCCAGCGCGCCCAGCCGCAGCGCGCCGACGGCCAGCTGCAGTGCGCCCACCAGCAGCGTCACCAGCAGCACGAGCTGGATGTACGCCGGGCTGCCCATCGCCGCCAGCGGCGCCAGCATCGCCGCCAGCGCCAGCGAGTTGGCGTTGGTCGGCCCCGACATCACGTGGCGGCTCGAGCCGGCGAGCGCCGCCACGATGCACGGCAGCACCGCGGTGGCCAGGCCGTACGACGGCGGCAGCCCGAGCAGCGCCGCGAACGCGATCGCCTGCGGCAGCACCAGCACCGCGCCGAGCAGCCCGGCCAGCGCGTCGGCACGCAGCGTGCCGCGATCGACCTCGCGCACCCAGGGGCCGAACAGCTTCGCGAGCGCGCTGGTCGCGCGGTGGATGGTGGTGGTGGTCGTCATCGCCGGCGCGCGCAGGCGGCGGCCGGCACGGCCTCAGCGGCTGCGGTAGAAATAGTACGTTGCCTTGTACGGCACGCGCGCGAACTGGCGCGCGTTGGCCGCGCTGCACGGCTGCGCCGGCGCCAGGCCGCCCTCGGTGGCCACGCGCTGAATGCTCTTGGTTTGCGTCAGCACGCCCTGGCCGAAGGTGGCCTTCGCACCCAGCAGCAGCCACGGAATCGCATCGGGCGCACTCGCCGGTGCGCGCTCGAGCACCGCGCCGAGCACGCGGCTGCCGTCGTTCGCCTCCCAGGTCGGCCCGGCGTAGTGCTTGCCGAGGCTGCGACCGAGCGTGGTGCTGGTGAGCTGCGCCTCGGGGGCGCGCAGCATCCACTCGTACGCGCCGCCCGGCTTGGGCATGCACTCGTAGACCTGATCGCCGCTGGCGCGCGCCTCGAGAAACAGCTCCTGCTGCGGCGGCGGCTTCAGCACGCCGGGCACCTGCGGCGGCTTCGGGCCCGCCATGCTCGAACAACCGGCAGCGCCGAGCAGCGCGAGCGAGAGCGAAAACACGGTGGTCCAGCGCATGACGAGGCCCTTCTCCGATGGGAGGCTGACTGAAGCGCGATGGCCGCGCTGCCGCCTGGGGATGGCGTCTGCGCAGCGTAGCGCCGGAACGCCGCATCGCGGTTTCAGGCGGTGTCGGGCGATGGCGGCCCCTTCAGCTCGACCACGTTGCCTTCGGGGTCGGCGACGTAGATCGACGGCCCCTCGCCCTCGGCGCCGTAGCGCGACTCGGCTGGGCCGGCGTCGACGCCGAAGCGCCGCAACTGCGCGCGGATCGCCGCCTCGTCGAAAGGCTCGACGCGGAAGCAGAAGTGGTCGAGGTTGCGCCCTTCGGGCCCGGGCGGCGCGCCGCCGGCGCGGCCGAGCGGCCCGTCGACCGGCACCAGGTCGAGCAGCGAGCGGCCGGCGCGCAACTGCACCAGGCCGATCGCGCCCTGCCGCTTCTCGACGCTGCAGCCGAGCGCGTCGCAGTAGAAGCGCTCCATCGCGGCGAGATCGACCACGCGCAGCACGAGGTGGTCGAGGTCGCGGATGCGGATGGCCATGGCGCGAGCTTACGCCGCGCGCCGGGGCTCTACGGCGCCAGCCCCAGCCGCTGCAGGCGCGGCCGCTCGTAGGCGGCGTCCTCGGGCGGCTGGCGCAGGCTGCCGGTGCCGCGCTCGCGCGCCAGCGCCCACACGATGCTGCCGCCGGCGGGCAGCACCATCGGCTGCATCGCGTACAGCGGATCTTCGTACGCGGTGCGCGCGGCCACGAAGTGCCAGCCCTTGTTGCGAAACGCCTCGATCACCTCGGGCAGCGCGGCCGCGTTCAGCGCGTTGACGTGCAGCCGCATCACGTGCGCGGGGCTGCGCCCGATCGTCTGGCGCGCCAGCAGGTCGTAGTAGGTGGCGCGCTCGAGCAGGTGGTGTGCGTAGGCGCGGCGCAGCTTCGCCAGCGGTTCGCCGCGGCCGGCGGCGCGCAAGGCGAGGTAGCGCTGGTTGTAGTAGCCGTCGCTGCAGTCGATCGACACCGCGGCGTTGCGGTAGCCGTGCTCGCGCAGCCACTGGCGCATGCCGTCGCGCTTGGCGCGCGTGTCGCCCTCGCGCAGGTAGGGGAATCGCAGCATCGGCGTCCAGGTGGCCAGGTCGTGCAGCGCGTCGTCGGCGCGCCTCACGTCGGCGATGAACGACCCCAGCGTCACCCTGGCCGAGCCGAAGCTGCGCCCCGTGGCGGTGTGGTTGCCCACGCCGTGACCGGCGTCGACCCACTGCTGCACCAGCGGCAGGCCGGCTTCGCCGCCGATGCCGGCCAGCGACGGGAACAGGATGGCGTGCAACTGCTCCTGCCGCAGCGCATGCAGGATGCGCGCATTCCACGATTCGGCCCTCGGGTTGCGTGCCGGGTCGGGCCCGATTTCGAAGGTGAGGCCGACCACCTGCGCCGCCGCGGCCAACGGCAGCAGCCACAGCAGCCCGAGCGCGAACCAGCGGCGCACGGCAGCGATCAATCGCCCACCAGGCCGTTGCGGATCGCGTAAACCGTGAGCTCCGAGTTGTTGGCCAGGCCGAGCTTCTCGAGCACCCGCGCGCGGTACACCGACACCGTCTTGGGCGACAGCTTCAGCTCCTCGGCGATGTCGGACAGCCGCTTGCCCGAGGCGATCATCAGCAGCGTCTGCAACTCGCGGTCGGACAGCCGCTCGTGCGGGCTCTCGCTCACCGGCGCGGTGAGGCTCTCGACCAGCATCTGCGCGATCTCGGGCGTCACGAACTTGCGACCCTGCGCCACCGTGCGCACCGCCTGCACCAGCAGCTGCGGATCGCCGCCCTTGTTGACGTAGCCGTGCGCGCCAGCGCGCAGTGCGCGCAGCGCGTACTGGTCTTCGGGATACATGCTGAGCACCAGCACCTTGACCGGCGAGCCCTCGTCCTTCAGCGCGTGCATCACGTCGAGGCCGCTGCGCCCGGGCAGGTGGATGTCGAGCAGCAGCACGTCGGCCGCACCGGCGGGCGTGCGCATCAGCGCGCGCAGCTCGCCGTAGTCGCCGGCCTCGCCCACCACCTCGATGTCGGCCGCATCCGACAGCGTGTCGCGGATGCCGCGCCGGATCAGCGCATGGTCGTCGCAGAGGATGACACGAATCATCTCGACCCACCCCCGAAGCGGCCTTGCGGCCGCTCCCCCCTCGAGGGGGCGCCGCCTGCGGCCTGGCAAAGCCAGATCCGCGGCGTCCGCTTGGGGATGCGCCGCTGGAGCGGCGCAGCCAGAAGCCAGGTCATAGCTCGCCCCATCCCGACGGATCGTGTTCGCGGTCGACCGGCTGTGTCAGCTCGGGCTCGTGTGCCCTCGCCTCGCGCAGCGGCACCGACAGCAGCAGCGTCGTGCCCTCGGGGCTGCTCGAGATGTCGACCCAGCCGCCGACCGTGCTCGCCCGCTGGTGCAGGCCGCGCAGCCCGAAGCTGCGCGCCTTGGAGAGGTCGGCCGCCGTCAGGCCGCGGCCGTTGTCGCTGACCTCGAGCGACAGCACGCCGGCCGACAGCGAGAGGTCGACCGTCACGCGGCTGGCGTGCGCGTGCTTGCTGATGTTGGTCAGCGCCTCCTGCGCGAAGCGGTACGCCACCAGCGGCACGCCCACCGGCAGGCTGATCGTCTCGTGCGTGGTGCGGAACTGGCAGGCCACGGCGTTGCGCCGCTCGAAGCGGCTGGTCAGCCATTGCAGCGCGGGCACCAGGCCCTGCTCGAGGATCGCCGGCCGCAGGTTGTGCATGATGCGCTGGCTGGCGCCGATCGCCTGGTCGAGCGTCTCCAGTGCGCTGGCCACGCGCATCTGCACCTCGGGCGGCGCCGCGTGGCGGCCGATCCACGCGAGGTCGAACTTCAGCGCCGTCAGCGAGCCGCCGACGTCGTCGTGGATCTCGCGCGCGATCGCCGCGCGCTCCATCTCGATGCTGGTCTGCAGGTGCTGCGCCAGCTCGGCCAGCCGCTGGCGCGACGCCGCGAGTTCGCTGTCGGCGTGCAGGCGCGCCTGGTGCTCGCGGTTGGCCTGGATCGCGTTGCGCACCGCCGGCGCCAGCCGCGCCAGGTTGTTCTTCAGCAGGTAGTCCGACGCGCCGTCGCGCATCGAGGCCACCGCGGTGTCCTCGCCGATCTCGCCCGACAGCAGCACGAACGGCAGCGGGTGGCCCTCGCGCTTGAGCAGGTCGAGCGCCTGCGCGCCGCTGAAGCCAGGCACGTTGAAGTCCGACAGCACCACGTCCCACGGGCCGGCGGCCAGCGCGCGCCGGAAGTCGTCTTCGGTGTCGACGCGCAGCGCGTGCACCTCGAAACCGGCGCGCCCCAGGTGGGCGCACGCCAGCTGGTGGTCGACCTCGGCGTCCTCCAGGTGCAGCAGGCGCAGCACCTCGAGCGAGTGGCGAGGGATGCGCTCGGTGCTCACGGACATGCCGTGAGTATGGCAAACCGCACCGGAGCACCCGCGCAGGGCGCGGCGCGCGCGCTTCGGCCGGCGCTCCCCGGCGTCGAAATGCACCCGCTTTCCCGGCGTCTTCGCGGCACTGCCGGCGGCGCGGCGGCCGAAGAATGACCGAGCCGGGTGCCTTGTCCCGGCGCCGACGCCCACACGATGGTTGACCCCGACTCCGCAGCCGCGACGCCCGATGGCGCGTTGCCGACCCTGCTCGCCGCCGATCTGCAGGACCACCTGATGACGGCGTCGAACGACCTCGACCGCCTGCAGCACCTGCTGGCCGACGCCACTGCGAAGCTGCTGGGGCATTTTCACGGCCTGTCGGAGCAGATCGCGCAACTGCGGCGGCCGCCCGACGGCGGCCGCATCGTCGACCCGCTGGCGTTCGAGCGGGCGCTGCGCTCGCTGCACGGTGCGGTCACCGCGCTGCAGTTCCAGGACATGGCCTCGCAACTGATCACCCACACCGACCGCCGGCTGCGCAGTTGCGCCGATCGCTTGGCGCGCGATGCGCTGGTCGACGACGACGGCGAGCCGCTGACGCTGCCCGCCCCGCTGCGCCCCAACCCGGTGGTCCAGCACGAGATCGACGCCGGTTCGATCGAGCTGTTCTGAAGCACCGACCCTCTTCCCCGGAGACCCCGACATGCACTCGATTCTCGCCGTCGACGATTCGGCCTCGATGCGCCAGATGGTCAGCTTCACGCTCAAGAACGCCGGATTCACGGTGGTCGAGGCGGTCGACGGGCAGGACGCCTGGGACAAGGCCAACGCGCGCGACTTCAGCCTCGTGCTCACCGACCAGAACATGCCGCGCATGGACGGCATCACGTTGACGCGCAAGCTGCGCGAGTCGCCGCGCTTCAAGACGACGCCGATCCTGATCCTGACCACCGAATCGAGCGACGAGATGAAGCAGAAGGGCCGCGCCGCCGGCGCCACCGGCTGGCTCGTCAAGCCGTTCGACCCTGCCAAGCTGATCGAAGTGATCGGCAAGGTGATCCGCTGAGCCGTCGCGGCGCAACCAAGAGGGCCGCGATGGCCGACACGCGATCCACGGGCGCCGCCGCCGGCGGCATCGATCTGACGCAGTTCTACCAGGTCTTCTTCGAGGAGGCCGGCGAGAACCTCGCCCAGATGGAGCAGATGCTGCTCGGGCTCGACCTCGCGCACGCCGAGGACGACGAACTCAACGCAATCTTCCGCTGCGCGCATTCGGTCAAGGGCGGCGCCGCGACCTTCGGCTTCGCCGACGTCGCCGAGCTGACGCACTGCATGGAGACGCTGCTCGACAAGCTGCGCCGCCATGAGCTCGCCGCGCAGCCGCGCATGGTCGACGTGCTGCTGGCCGCCGGCGACGCGCTGAAGGCACAACTGGCGCGCCACCAGGGCGCCGGCGGCAACGCCGTCGACACGCGAGCGCTGATCGCCGACATCGAACAGCTTGCCGCCGGTGCCGCCCCCGCGGCGTCCGTCGAATGCGGCGTCGAGGTCGCGAACGCGGGCGAACGCCAGCTCGAGCTGACGGTGGGGCCGCTGCCCGACCCCGGCGTCGCCGACAACCTGCTCGAGCTGTTCCGCGAGATCGCCGAACTCGGCCGCATGGAGCCGCTGGACGCCGGCCTCAGCGCCGACGGCATGCGCCGCTTCAAGATCACCACCCGCAGCAGCGACAGCGACCTGCTCGATCTTTTCACCTTCCACGTGCCGCGCGAAACGCTGGCGATCGGGCCGCTGACGCCGGGCTACGGCTTCCACCCCGACGCCCCGGGCGCCCCGCGGGATCAGGCCGAGCAGGGCTACGGCTTCTTCGCCGACGCGCCGGGTGCGCCGGTGGTCGAGTCGCAGACCCGTCGCGAGCCCGCGCGGCCCGAGGCGCAGCGCCCCGGCAAGGCCGCCGAGCGCAGCGCCGCGCTCGAGTCGTCGACGCTGCGGGTGTCGATCGACAAGGTCGACCAGTTGATCAACCTGGTGGGCGAACTCGTGATCACGCAGGCGGTGCTGGCGCAGGCCGGCGCGCAACTCGACACCGGCGCTCACCAGTCGCTCGCCGCCGCGCTGGCCGATCTGCAGCGCCACACGCGCGACCTGCAGGAAGCGGTGATGTCGATCCGCATGATCCCGATGTCGGTGATCTTCAACCGCTATCCGCGCATGCTGCGCGACCTGGCGACCACGCTGGACAAGAAGATCGAGCTCGTGATGAGCGGCGAGGCCACCGAACTCGACAAGGGCCTGGTCGAGAAGATCACCGACCCGCTGACCCACCTCGTGCGCAATGCCTGCGACCACGGCATCGAGCCGCCGCACGAGCGCCTCGCCAAGGGCAAGCCCGCGCACGGCACGGTGACGCTGGCGGCGTCGCACCAGGGCGGCAGCATCCTGATCGAGGTGCGCGACGACGGCTGCGGCCTGTCGCGCGCGAAGCTGCTGGCCAAGGCGCGCGAGCGTGGCCTCGATGCGCCCGACTCGCTGAGCGACGCCGAGGTCTGGAACCTGATCTTCGCGCCGGGCTTCTCCACCGCGGAGATGGTCACCACGCTCTCGGGCCGCGGCGTCGGCATGGACGTGGTGAAGAAGAACATCACCGCGCTCGCCGGCCAGGTCGAGATCGACTCGGCCGAAGGCTACGGCATGAACGTCAAGGTGCGCCTGCCGCTGACGCTGGCGATCATGGACGGCATGAGCGTCGGCGTGGCCGCCGAGTGCTACGTGCTGCCGCTGTCGTCGGTGGTCGAGTCGTTCCAGGTCGAGCCGGGAACGATCCGCACCGTCGGCGCCGCCAGCCGCGTGGTGCAGGTGCGCGAGCAGTACATGCCGGTGATCGACCTCGAGGGCGTGTTCGGCGTGCCGCGCGAGGCGGGCAGCCCCGGCAACTCGATCATGGTGGTCGTCGAGTCCGAGGGCGGGCGCGTGGCGCTGCTGGTCGACGAACTGCTCGGCCAGCAACAGGTGGTGGTGAAGAACCTGGAGTCCAACTACCGCAAGGTCGCCAACGTCTCGGGCGCCACCATCATGGGCGACGGCCGCGTCGCGCTGATTCTCGACATCGGCGCGCTGGTGCGCCTGTCGCGCCACTGAAGCCGCTGCGCCGCCGTGCAGCAGACCCTGGATCGAGGCTGTCGAACATGAAACTCAAACACAAACTGATGATCGGCCCGTACATCGCCGCGGCGATGCTGCTGGCCGCCGTGGGCGCCTGCATCGGCGTCTCCAGCCACTACAGCCAGGCCATCAACGCGCAGCAGCAGGAGGCGCGCGCCGGCGAGTCGACACTGCAGCAGGCCGGCGAACAGCTCAACGCCGAGCTGACGAGCCTGTACCGCACGATGTCGACCCCCGACGCGGTGACGGCCGAGGCGCGGCAGCAGCAGCGCGACCAGATGGACCTGCGCGTGCAGGCGCGCATCAAGCGCGTGGCGCAGATCGCCTCGGCATCGGGCGACCCGTCGGCCATCGCCTCGGCCGAGGCGATCGAGCAGATGTCCGCCAGTTTCGTCGAGGCGGCCCGCACGGCACTCGACGCCGGCAGCGTGCGCGCCGCCGCCGGCGTCGCCGCGCTGGGCAACGCCGACTCCGAGTATCGGCAGCTCGCAGGGGCGATCGAGAGCGTGCTGCTGTCGGTGCGCGACCGCCACCAGAGCGACGACCAGACCATGCGCGCCCGGGCGCAGCAGGTGGCGCTGGGCTTCGGTGCACTGGCGTTCGTGGCCGCCGCCGGCGCCATCGGCCTGGCCTGGCGCGTGCAGCGCCGCGTGCTGGCCGATCTGCAGCAGGTGGCCGGCTGTGCCGCGCGCGTGGCCGATGGCGTGCTCGATGCCGTGGCGCACGACCAGCGCGACGACGAGCTGGGCGACGTGCTGCGCGCGCAGGCGACGATGGTCGAGCGCCTGCGCGCCATGGTGCGCCAGGTCAGCGAGAGCTCCGATTCGATCCGCGTGGCCAGCACCGAAGTGGCCAGCGGCAACGCCGACTTGAGCCAGCGCACCGAGCAGGCGGCCGCCAGCCTGCAGCGCAGCGCCAGCTCGATGGAGCAGCTCACCGGCACCGTGCGCCAGAGCGCGGACTCCGCCGCCCAGGCCAACCAGCTCGCCGCCTCGGCCTCCGGCGCGGCCACCCGCGGCGGCGCGGTCATGCAGCAGGTGGTCTCCAACATGAACGACATCGCCGCCGCCTCGCGGCGCATCGCCGACATCATCGGCACCATCGACGGCATCGCCTTCCAGACCAACATCCTGGCGCTCAACGCCGCCGTCGAAGCCGCCCGCGCCGGCGAGCAGGGCCGCGGCTTCGCCGTCGTCGCCGGCGAGGTGCGCAACCTCGCACAGCGCTCGGCCGAGGCGGCCAAGGAAATCAAGTCGCTCATCGGCGACTCGGTGCACAAGGTCGACTCCGGGGCCAAGCTCGTGCGCGACGCCGGCACCGCCATGGACGAGATCGTCTCGGGCGTCAAGCGCGTCACCGACATCATCGGCGAGATCTCCGCGGCCGCCGCCGAGCAGCGCTCGGGCATCGAGCAGGTCAACGGCTCGGTCAGCGAACTCGAACAGATGACGCAGCAGAACGCCGCCCTCGTCGAGCAGTCCGCCGCCGCCGCCGAAAGCCTGCGCGAACAAGCCCACAAACTCGCCGCCGCCGTCGCCGGGTTCAAACTCGACGGCAACGCGGCGATCGTCGAGACGCTGACACCAGCCGCGTCGTCCCTTGGTGCACCCCTGTCGCACGCAGCGCCGAGCGCTGCGGCCGAGTACGGCCAGTCGGCCAGCCAGCCGTGGAATGGCGCCGAGCGGCGCGGCCCGCGGCGCGCCACCAACGTCACCCGCCTGCCGGCCGCCCCGCCTGCCGCTGCGGCCACCGGTACCGACGACGAGTGGGAGTCGTTCTGACGGCCGCGCGCCGGCGGCGCCTCACTCCGGCGCGCGGCGCAGCGTCTCGATGACCGGGCGGCGCAGCACGCCGCGCAGCCCCAGCCAGCCGGCGGCCAGCGCCAGCAGCGCACCGGCTGCGGCACCGGCCAGCGGCACCCACGGCGAGGCGCGCCAGGCGAACTCGAACACGTAGCGCGCCAGCAGCGCGCCGACGATCACCGCGGCGCCCGCGGCCAGCAGCCCGGCTAGCGCACCGACGCCCAGCAGCTCGGCGCGCTGCACGCGCGCCAGCAGGCGCGCACCGGCGCCGAGCGCGCGCATCACCGCGTACTCGCGTTCGCGCGCCTCGCGCGTGGCGCTCACCGCAGCGAACAGCACTGCCAGCCCGGCGGCGAGCGTGAAGCCGAACAGGAACTCCACCGCGCGCACCACCTGGTCGAGCACCCGCTGCACCTGCGCGATCGACGCCGAGACGTCGATGGCGGTGATGTTGGGGAAATCACGCACCAGTGCGTTGTCGAAGCCCGGCGTGGCCGGCGCCCTGAACGCGCTGATGAAAGTGACCGGCAGGTCGTCGGCCATGTTCGCCAGCGGGAACAGCACGAAGAAGTTGACGCGCATCGAAGCCCAGTCGACCTTGCGCACGCTGGTGATGCGGCCTTCGACGGTGCGGCCGGCGATGTCGAATGCCAGGCGGTCGCCCAAGTGCAGGCCGAGCGTCTGCATCAGGCCCTGCTCGACGCTCAGCGCGTCGGGTTCGCCGGCACGCCATTGTCCACCGACGATCGTGTTGTAGTCGGGTGCCTGCGCCTGGTGGCTGAGATTGAATTCGCGCTCGACCAGGCGCTTGGCGCGATCGTCGCCGTACGAGTCCGGGTTCACCGGCTTGCCGTTCACGCTGACCAGGCGGCCGCGGATCATCGGGTACCAGTCGTAGCGTTCGACGCCGGCCGCGCGCAGCCGCTCGCGAAACGGCTGCGCCTGATCGGGCTGCAGGTTGATCACGAAGCGGTTGGGCGCATCGGCCGGCGTGGCGGCGCGCCAGCTCGCGATGAGGTCGGTGCGCAGCAGCACCAGCAGCGCCAGCGCCAGCAGCCCCACGCCGAGCGCCGACACCTGCAGCATCGCGAACGCCGGACGGGCGGCCACCTGCCGCGTCGCCAGCAGCAGCCAGCGCGGCGCGCGCTCCTCGGGCACCGCCGCCTTCAGCGCGCGCACCGCCAGCCACGACAGCGCCGCCAGCACCAACACGGCGGCGGCGAAGCCGCCGACCGCCAGCGCCCCGAGCACCATGTCCGACGACACCGCGAGCAGCAACGCGGCGAAACCCGCGATGCCGGCGGCCAGCACCGCGATCGACGCCGGCCGCAGCGCGCCGACATCGCGACGGATCACGCGCAGCGGCGGCACCCGCGCCAGTTGCAGCACCGGTGGCAGGCCAAACGACGCCAGCAGCGTGACGCCGACGCCGAGCCCGAACCAGGCCGGCATCGCGCCGGGTGCGGGCAGCCGTGCGCCGTCGATCAGGCTGCCGAGCAGGTCGACGAACAACTGCTGCACGCCCAGGCCGAGCCCGACCCCGAGCACGCTGGCGATCACCGCGACGGCGCCGAACTCGAGCGCGTAGGCCCAGGCGATCGCGCGCTGCGGCGCACCGAGCACGCGCAGGATCGCGCAATCGTCGAGCCGGCGCTGCGCGAAGCTGCGTGCCGCGATGGCCACTGCCACCGCGGCCAGCAGTGCGGCCAGCAGCGCCACCAGGTTGAGGAACTTCTCGGCGCGGTCGAGCGTCTGCCGCATTCCTGGCCGACCGTCGGCGAGCGACTCGACGCGCAGGCCGCGAATCGCGTCGGCCTTCTGCGTGGCCTCGGCCCACGCCACGAACGCGGCCACCTGCGCGTCGCCGCGCGCGCCGTCGCCGGCCACCGCGAGGCGGTAGGTGATGCGGCTGCCGGGCTGCACGAGGCCGGTGGCGTCGAGGTCGGCCTGCGCGATCAGCACGCGCGGCGCGAAGGCCGAGAAGCCCGCGCCGCGATCGGGCTCGAGCGCGATCACGCGGTCGATCGTGAACTGCGCATCGCCGAGCAGCAGCGCGTCGCCGATCGACAACTGCAGCGCCGACAGCAGCGCCTCGTCGACCCACGCGTGGCCGCGCGGCGGCGCCGCGGCCACCGAATGCTCGACGCCGTCGGCGCCGCGCAAGACGAGCTGGCCGCGCAACGGATAGGCCTCGCTTACCGCCTTCAGCGACACCAGCCGCGCCGCGCCGCCGCGCTGCTCGGCGGCGCGCGCCATGCTCGGAAACACCGCCGTCGTGGCGGTGCGCAGCCCGAGCGCCACGGCGTGCGCGGCAAACGCCGGCGGCGCCGGCAGGTCGCTGGCGACGATGGCATCGCCGCCGAGCAGTGCGCGCGCGTCGCGCTGCAACGCGCCGTTGAGCCGGTCGGCGAGGAACGCCACCGCGGTCAGCGCGGCCACCGCGAGCATCACTGCCACCACCAGCAGCCGCAGTTCGCCGGCGCGCAGGTCGCGACGCAGCTGGCGCCCCGCCAGCGCGACGATGCCGACGTCGAGCCGGGGGCCCGGGTTGGGCTGAGTCATGGCCGCACGGTACACCAGCGCCGGCAGCCCTGACCCGCGCCCGACAAAGGCTTGCAACCCAGCGTGCAAGCCGACTCAATGCGCGTCGTGGCGGCCGGTGCTGTAATGGCTGCATGAACATGCTGCCTTCGCTGTTCGTTTCGCACGGCTCGCCGATGCTCGCGCTCGAGCCGGGCGCGGCCGGCGCCTTCATGCGGCAACTCGGACCGGCGCTCGACGCCGCGTTCGGGCGGCCGCGCGCGATCGTCGTCGCGTCGGCGCACTCGCTGACCCGCGAGCCGGTGCTGCTGGCCGCGCCGCACCACGACACGGTGCACGACTTCGGCGGCTTCCCGCCGGCGCTGTACGAACTGCGCTACGACGCGCCGGGCGCGCCCGCGCTGGCGCCGCGCGTGGCGCAGCTCGTGCGCGAAGCCGGGCTGCCGGTGCACACGGTGAACGAAGGCGGCCTCGACCACGGCATCTGGGTGCCGCTGCGCTACGCGTACCCGCAGGCCGACGTGGCGGTGCTGCCGCTGGCGTTTGCGCCCGATTGGTCGCCGCAGAAGCTGTTCGCGCTCGGCCGTGCGCTCGCGCCGCTGCGCAGCGAAGGCATCCTGGTGATGGGCAGCGGCAGCATCACGCACAACCTGCGGCTGGTGTTCTCGCGCCGGCCGCACGCCGAGACCGCGCGCGACGACGACGAGCCCGAGATGCCCGAGAGCGCGGCGTTTCGCCGCTGGTTCGCCGAGCGCAGCGCCGCGCACGACACCGCGGCGCTGTTCGACTACCGCCAGCAGGCGCCGCACGCCGCGCTGATGCACCCCACCGACGAGCACCTGCTGCCTTGGTTCGTGGCCGCCGGCGCCGGCAGCGAAGGCCCGGCGCTGCGCGTGCACGACAGCGTGAGCGTGGGCTGCCTCGGCATGGACGCCTATGCGTTCGGCGCCGGCGCGCAGGCGCTGGCGCAGCGGCTCGCGGAGCCCGCCACCGCGCCGGCCTAGGGCCCGCTCACACGACGGACAGGCTTCGGCGCCGAGGCGAGCGGCGCCGGCGCTTCACACCGGCGCCCCCGCCATCTGCACCCGAGGCAGGTCGGCGCGCACGCGCGGCAGGCTCGCGGGATGCCGATCGCGGATGAACGCGAGAAACCTCTCGCGGATGTCGCAGCGCAGATCCCACTCCGTCGAAGAATCCTTCGCGGTGGCGAGAACGCGAAGTTGGATCGTCCGTTCGGTGGCATCGCTCACCTGAAGATTCCAGAAGCTGCCGTCCCACAACGGATTGCCCTCGATGATGCGCTTGAGCGCATCGCGCCCCTCCTCCACGGGGAACGTGTAGTCGACCCAGATGTAGACCGACCCCAGGCGGTCGGCGGATGCGCGCGTCCAGTTCTGGAACGGCTTCTCGATGAAGTAGGTGACGGGCAGCACGAGCCGTCGCAGATCCCAGATGCGCACCACCACATAGGTCAGCGTGATCTCCTCGACGCGGCCCCACTCGCCTTCGACGATGACGACGTCGTCGATGCGGATCGGCTGGGTGACGGCGATCTGGAAGCCGGCGACCAGCGTGGCGATGCTGCGCTGCGCGGCGAAGCCGAGGATCACGCCCGCAACGCCCGCCGAGGCGAGGATGCTGGTGCCGAAATGCCGCACCGAGTCGAACACCATCAGCATCGAGGCGGCGGTGAAGACCACGATGGCAGCGACCGCGACCTTCTTCAGCACCGTCACTTGCGTGTGCACCGCGCGCGCCTGCAGGTTGTCGCTGGCGTCGATGCGATAGCGCGCGAGGATCAGCGTCGAGAGCTGGTTCACGAGCTGCAGCACGATCGCGGCGACCGTGCCGATGAGCAGGATCGTCACCACGCGGCTGAACACCACCTGCAGATTCGACGACACCTCCAGCAGCGGCGCGTAGAGGATGACGGCCATCAGCGGCAGCGCGAGGCGGACGGCTCTGCCGGCAACCGGTAGCGCGAGGTCGTCCCAGCGGTTGTCGCTTCGCCCCGCCATGCCCGTGAGGCGCCGCTCGACGACCCGGCCGATGCGCGCGAGCAGCCACCACAGCGCGGCGATCGTCGTCAGGTCGCGCAGCCAAACCAGGGCCTGTATGGCCGGCGCCACCTGAGCGCCGGAAGCGGCCGCGTCGGCAAGCAGCAGCGAGATGGCCACGTACGGGCCGTAGATCCAGAGCAGGAATGCCCACTGCCCCAGCGACGCGGCGAGCAGGTGATCGATCCAGTGGCGCAGCGACCACACCCCGGCGTCCGGCGGCGCTTCGGCGATGTGCGCAGCGCGCCGCTGCGTCCAGGCACGCAGCGCGAGGTAGCCCAGGGCAGTGACCACCAGTACGACAGCCGCCTCCAGCCAGGTGCGCAGGTGAACTCCCAGGAACATGTCGTCGCTCATCACTCGTGACTCCTCTTTTCAGGATGACGGCGGCCGCGGGCGCGACGCCTGTGGAAGGGTGTGGACCGCGTCCACGGGCGAAAGTGCCCGCATCGAAACCCCGCCATGCGTGCGTGGTGGACACGCGCGCCACAATGCGAGGCACGGAGGCTGCCTCATGAGCGTCGCGATCGATCGCTTCGGCCTGACCGCGCCGCAACCGGCGCCGGCCTGGTCGGTGAGCGAGTGGCTCAACACCACGCCGGCGCTGCCGGCGCCGACGCTCGAGCAACTGCGCGGCCGCGTGGTGGTGCTGCACGCGTTCCAGATGCTGTGCCCGGGCTGCGTGCTGCATGGGCTGCCGCAGGCCAAGCGCGTGCACGCGGCGTTCGACGCCGGCGAGGTCGCGGTGATCGGCCTGCACAGCGTGTTCGAGCACCACGAAGCGATGACGCGCACCTCGCTGGAGGCGTTTCTGTACGAGTTCCGCATCGGCTTCCCGGTGGCGATCGACGCCCCGGGCCGCGATGGCCCGATCCCGCAGACGATGAGCGCCTATGCGTTGCAGGGCACGCCGAGCCTGCTGCTGTTCGACCGCCGCGGCCGCCTGCGCCGCCACGGCTTCGGCGCCGAGGACGAGCTGATGCTCGGCGCCGCGATCGCCGCGCTGCTGGCCGAGCCGGCGTGAGCGCCGGCCGGCAACGGACCCCGCTACAGCGCGTTCAGTCGTTGGCCTTGAAGCCGGTGGCCTTGACCAGCTTGGCCCAGCGCGCGCTCTCCTGCGCGATCGACGCCGCGAACGCGGCGCCCGATTCGGTGGGCACGTCGAAGCCCTGCTGCTCGAGCTTGGCGCGGTAGCCCGGGTCGGCCTGCGCCTTCACCGCCGCCGCGCCGATCGCGTCGAGCAGCGGCGCGGGCGTCGCCGCCGGTGCGAACAGGCCGAACCAGATGGTGGTGTCGAGCGCGGGGTAGCCCAGCTCGTGCAGTGTGGGCACCTGCGGCAGGAAGCGCGAGCGCTGCGCGCTGGTGACCGCGATCGCATGCAGCTTGCCGGCCTTGATGTGCTGGATAGAGGTCTGGATCTGTGTGAAGCCCAGCAGCACCTGCCCGCCGACGAGGTCGGTCACCTGCGGGGCCGAGCCCTTGTAGGGGATGTGCACCATGTCGAGCTTGAGCAGCTCGTTGAGCTGGAAGCCGAGAAACTGCGACGGCGTGCCCGGGCTGAACGACGCGTACGCCGCCTTCTGCGGGTTGGCCTTGGCCCAGGCCGCCAGCTCCGACAGCGTGCGTGCCGGCACCGACGGGTGCGTCACCAGCACCAGCGGCGCCTCGACGCCCTTGACGATGGGCTTGAAGTCCGAGGGCTTCCAGCGCAGCCTGTCGTACGCCGAGGGGTTGATGGTGACCATGCTCTGCGTGCCGATCCACAGCGTGGCGCCGTCGGCCGGTGCGTGCAGCACGGCCTCGGCGCTGATGTTGCCGTTGGCGCCGGGCTTGTTCTCGATCAGGAAGGTGCCGCCCGTCTGCTTGCCCAGTTGCTCGGCGAACGCGCGTGCATAGGCATCGACTGCGCCGCCGGCCGGCGTGCCGACGACGAGGGTCACCGGCTTGGCGGGCCACGCCTGCGCCAGCGCGCCGGAGGCGGCGAGCCCCAGCGCCAGAAAAGCCGCCACCAAGCAGGCGGCCCGACGATTCGAGTGGTTCATTTCGATCTCCTGGTCAGTTGGTCGGCCGCGGCATGTCGCGCTCGTCCCACAGCAGATGCACCTGCGCTTCGGGCGGGATCGCGGGCATCGTCTGCTCCCACTGCTGCCACTGCGCGCGCATGGCAGCCAGCCGCTCGGGGTGGCGGCGGGCGAGGTTGGCGCGCTCGCGGCCGTCGGTGACCACCTCGAACAGATACTCGTGACCATCGACGCGCAGGTACTTCCACGGCCCTTGCACGCACGCCGCCTGCTGGCGGTGCTTCATGCGCCAGTACAGCGTGCGCTCGGGCGACCAGGCGGCGTCGGCCAGCAGCGGCGAGAGATCGACGCCGTCGGGCGGGTACTGCGCATCCGGCGCCACGCCGGCTGCGGCCAGCATCGTCGGCATCCAGTCCATCGTCAGCGTCGGCCACTGGCTGTGGCCGCCAGCGGCAATGCGCGCCGGCCACCACGCGATCTGCGGCACGCGGATGCCGCCTTCGAGCAGATCCATCTTGCCGCCGACGAACGGCCAGTTGTTCGAGAAGCGCTCGCCGCCGTTGTCGCTGAGAAACACGATCATCGTGTTCGCGCGCTGCGCCGGCGGCAGCGCCGCGACGATGCGGCCGATGCCTTCGTCCATGTGCTGGATCATGCGGCGGTAGATGTCGACCGAGCCGCCGTCGAGGTGCGCGATCGCCGAGCCGATGCGCGCCGATTCGGCGGCGTCGTCGCGCGTCTCCCACGGCCAGTGCGGCGACGTGTAGTGCACGCTCATGAAGAACGGCCGCGTGCCGCGATCGCGCGCCACGTACTCGACCGCACGCTCGGTGATGAGGTCGGTGAGGTAGCCCTGCTGGCGCGCCTCGCGCTCGCCGTCCCACAGGTCGTGCGCCCCGCCTGGCCCCACGTGCGAGAAGTAGTCGACCGCGCCGCCGAGCGGGCCGAAGAACTCGGCGTAGCCGCTGCGCAGCGGGCCGAAGTTCGGCGGCGCGCCGAGGTGCCACTTGCCGACCAGCGCGGTGTCGTAGCCCGCCGCGCGCAGCAGCGACGGCAGCGTCGGGTGCTCGGGCGGCAGCCCGAGCACGGCCGAGCGCCGGCCCAGCGGCTCTTCGGCGGCGCCGCGCAACCGGTACTGCCAGCGGCCGGTGATCAGCGCGAAGCGCGCCGGCGAGCACACCGGCGAGTTGGAATACGCGCGCGTGAAGCGCAGCCCCTCGCACGCCAGCCGGTCGAGCTGCGGCGACACGTCCGCCTCGCCGCCGTAGCAGCCGAGGTCGTGCGCGCCGAGATCGTCGGCGACGATGTAGATGAAGTTGGGCTGCACCGGGGCGTCCTCCGATCGGGTCGAGACTGTGTCGCGCAGTATCGACGACGCTGCGATACCGCGCATCCGCGGCGGCCAGCCGCCTATTGCCGGGGCGGCGTCAACCCGCGCGCCGCAGCACGACGTTGCTGAGGCCGCGCGCATCGGCCCCGAGCGCGTACAGGTAGGGGCCGATCACCGCCTCGGGCGACGGCAGCACGTTCGTCGGCTCGGCCGGGTAGTGCAGGTGTCGCCCGGGTGTCTCGACCGCGCCGGGATCGATGCCCAGGACGCGAACCGGTGACGAGCCGAGCGCGTGATACTCGTCGGCCACGATGTGCATCAGCGCCTCCTGGCCGGCCTTGGCCACGCCGTAGCTGCCCCAGAACGCGCGCTCGGTGCGATCCAGCGAGAACAGCAGCACCGGATCGGGCGAGCGCCGCAGCACGGGCATGCACCACTGGGTCAGGAAGAACGGCGCGATCAGGTTGACCGCCATCACCTGGCGCCACACCGCGGGGTCGATGTGCTCGAACGGCGACAGCGCGCCGATCAAGCCGGCGTTGTTCACCAGGCCATCGAGGCGCCCGTACTGCCTGCCGAGCCGCTCGGCCAGCGAGCGATAGTCCGTCAGGGTCGCGAAAGCGAGATCGATGACGACGATGTCGGGTGGCGGCGCGCGCCGCTCGAGCAGCGTCGTGCGCAAGCTCTCGAGGGCGTCGTCGTCGCGGTCGAGCGCGATCACGGTCGCGCCGAGCGCGGACGCCGCCAGGGCGAGCGCGCGGCCGATGCCCGAGGCGGCCCCCGTGATGGCGATCACGCGCTCGGCCAGCAAGCCGGCCCTGGGCACATAGCCGAGCAGGGCCTCGAAGTCGGGTGCGGCCGGTGCAACGTGTTCTGCACACCGGCCGCTCATGACTGCACGCCCCGCATCATGCGTTCGGCGTGTCGCAGGTAGCGCGCACCGATCGGCTGGCCGCGCGCGAACCAGATGGCGCCGCGGATCACGCGCACCGCATACCAGAGGTAAGCCGCGATCACCACGAACCAGCCGATCACCAGCGGCGTGGTGATCAGGCCGAGAACCGACCACAGCAGAAACAGCAGCGTCGAGCGCAGGCGCCAGAGGCGATGGCTTTCCGCCGTCAGATCGGGCGTGGGCACAGCGAGCTTGCGCGTGTCGATGACGACCTGCAGCCAGATCGCCGCGACGTAGAGCAGCAGCCCCGCCAGCAGCGCGGCGTAAGCCCAGGCAGCCAACCGCCTCGCGTTGGCCGGTGCAACGCAGCGCGCGGGCGGCGTTCGATCGGCGGCGGTGTCGTCCACGGCTCAGCGCTTCAGGTACGACCACCAGCGCGGCCCGTGGGGCCTGACGACGTCGCGCCAGTAGAGCCGATAGACGACGTACATGAGGATGGTCCAGAGCGCCGTGATGACCAGCACCCAGCGCCCGATGGCGTGGCGCTCGAACTGGTGCGGCTCGCCGACGTACTCGATGAAGGTCACCAGATCCCTGGCGACGGCGTCGAACTGTTGCGGCGACAGGCTGCCGCGGGTGAGCGGCTTCACGCCCACCGCAATGGGCATGCGCTGGCCCTGGCGGAAGCCTTCTTGCGTGACCGGCTGCTGCAGCCCCTGCATGGCGGCGAAGACGTTGGGCATCGCGACGTTGTGGAACACGACGTTGTTGGCGCCGCTCGGCCGCTCGGGGTCGACGTAGAACGACGAGAAGTAGGTATAGAGCCAGTCCGCGCCGCGCAAGTGGATCTCGTACGTCAGATCGGGCGGCGTCACGCCGAAGTAGCTCTTGGCAAGCGCGGCGGGCATCGGGGTCTCGATGGTGTCGAGCATCGAGCGGCTGCTGATCTTCAGGGTCCGTGCGACTTCCTGCTGACTCAGGCCGGTGAGCTTGGCGAGCCCTTCGAAGCGCTCGCCCTGCAGGCTGTGGCAGGCCAGACATTGGTTCATGAAGACCAACGCGCCGGTGCGCACGGCCTGCACATCGTGAACGTCGATCTGCACGTGCGCCAACGGTGGCTGCGTGTCGGCGGGCTGTGCCAACGCGTTGCCGGCGAACATCAGCGCTGCCAGCGTCAGCGAGGCCGCAGCCAGAAGATCGGTCGGGCGTCGGCTCGGTCGTTGCATCGCATGGCCCTTTCAATGGAGCAAGCCGCCCGCGGTCAGGCGCTCGGGCAGCCGCGGTGCGTCGTGCGCCAGGCGCGGCCAGGCGAGAGCCGACAGCATCACGATCGCCACGTACAGCGCCGGGATCCAGGTCGTGCGCACCATCAGCGGCCAGCCGTGCGCGTGGGTGGCGAACATCCAGAAATCGATCAGCCAGATCAGCGCCTCGAACACCACGAACCACGCCACGGTGACCCAGCGCGGCCGCGGCTTGTTGAAGTACGGCAGGAACCAGAACGTGCAGTACAGCACTTCGGTCACGTGCATGCCGTAGACCATGTTCTGCTCGGTGGCGCTGCCCGATGCGATGAAGCCCATCCACACGAAGACCAGCGGCAGCACGACGACATTGAGCTTGTACAGCGCCGAGCGGTAGCGAATCGATCGGATCGGATTGCGATCGAGCAGCGGCAGCGCGAACAGCATCACGAAGACGAAGGCGAACGCCAGCACGCCGTAGAACTTCTCGGGAATGCCGCGCAGCACCGCGTAGTACGGCAGGAAGTACCACAGCGGGTGGATGTCGGGCGGCGTCTGGATCGGGTTGGCCGGCGTGTAGTTGAGCTTGTCGATCAGGACGCCGCCGCCTTGCGGCGCGAAGAACACGAACCAGAAGAAGATCAGCAGGAAGACGCCGACGCCGACCGAATCCTTGACGGTGAAGTACGGCTGAAAGGGCACCGCGTCGACCGGCCACCCGCTCTTGCCGCGGTGGTCGTGGATCTCGATGCCGTCGGGGTTGTTCGACCCCACCTGATGCAGCGCGATCATGTGCAGCAGGATCACCGCGATCAGGACGAACGGGATCAGGAAGACGTGGAAGACGAAGAAGCGGTTCAGCGTCGGCAGGCCGACCACGAACGAGCCGCGCAGCCAGGTCGCGATGTCGTTGCCGATGCCGGGGATCGCGGTGGCGAAGTTCATCACCGCGGTCGATCCCCAGTACGACATCTGCCCCCAGGGCAGCAGGTAGCCCAGCACCGACTCGGCCGAGAGCACCAGGTAGATGGTGACGCCGAAGATCCACACCAGTTCGCGCGGACGCTTGTACGAGCCGTACATGATGCCGCGGTACATGTGCAGGTAGAGCAGCACGAAGAACGCCGTGGCGCCGGTGGTGTGGATGTAGCGGATCAGCCAGCCCCAGTGCGTATCGCGCATCATGGTGAGCAGCACCGACCAGTACGCCAGATCGGGGTTGGGCTGGTAGTGGATCGCGAGGAACACGCCGCTCGCCAACTGCGTGGCCAGCACCAGCAGCAGCAAGGAGCCGAAGAAGTACCAGAAGTTGAAGTTCTTGGGCGCCGGATAGTTCGTCAACTGCGAGCGCCAGGCCGCGCGGATCGGCAGTCGATCGTTCCACCAGGAGCCTGTGGTCTGCGATGCCATCGCTACCTTCGCCTTTCGCTGCAGCGCCGCGGTTCGTGGCTACTTGGTGGCCGCGATCTCGGCGGGCGGGATCCCGGGCACGCCGCCACTGGGATTGGCCTGGACGAACTGCGCGTAGGACGTCGGGCCGCCGCCCGGCAGCAGGCTCGGGCGCATGTGCTCCAGGTAGGCCGAGACGTTCTGCATCTCGGGTGCGGTCAGCCGCTTGGCGATCTTGGCCATCACGTGGTCGGGCGCCGTGGCGCGCGACCCGGCGGCGAACTGCTGGAGCTGCGAGACCAGATACGCGGCGTTCTGCCCCGCCAGGCGCGGCACCGCCATCGAAGGATCGCCTTCGCCGCTCATCGAGTGACAGGCCACGCAAGACGGTACGTCGGCCTTCGCGTTGCCCTGGAAGTAGAGCTGGTAGCCCGCCTGCGCCTGTTCCAGGGTGAGCGGTCCGGCGGCCACACCCGGGGTCTTGGCTTCATCGAGCCGCTGCGCGGAGAAGTACGCCGCGAGCTGCTTCAGATTCGCGTTGTCGGGCGCCACGGGGACCGTCGCGATCATCGGCGTCATGGTCGCGTTCTTGCGTTGGCCGGTGCGGAAGTCCTCGAGCGTCTTCAGCAGATAGCTGTAGTTCTGCCCCGCGAGGTTCGGAAACGTCGGCGCGATCGCGGTTCCGGTGGCGCCATGGCAGGCCGCGCAGGTTGCCACCGCAGCCGGCGGCTGCACTGCCTTGGGAGGCACGACGCCCAGATAGTCGGTGGCCGCCAGCGCAGCCGCTGCCGGCGCAAACCAAGCCAGCAGAGTGAGGAATCCGGTGCGACCGCGCGGCATGGTTTCACCAGATCGAGGGTTCCCAGTCCTGCAGCGCGCCGTGCTCATCGCCCAGGCCGACGCGCGCGACGGTCTTGCTGACCCAGTAGTACGGCGGAATCGGCATGTTTAGCGGCGCCGGCGATCCTTCGATGACGCGCGCCGCGAGGTCGTACAGCGAGCCGTGGCAAGCGCAGTGAAAGCCGCCGAACCACCACGGCGTCACCGTGTGCGGCGTCGGGCGGTAGCTCGGGATGCACTGCAAGTGCGTGCACAGCGCGACCGCGATGAAGTACTCGGGGTCGAGCGCGCGGAAGTTGCCGTTGACGAACGCCTCGCCCGGCTGCTGTGCGTGGCGGCTTTCCGGGTCTTTCAGGCGCCGCAGCAGGTCGGGGTCGGACAGCGTGTCCAGCGCGCGCTTGTCGCGTCGCAGCACCCAGACCGGCTTCTTCTTCCACTCGATCAGGATCAGTTGCCCCGGCTCCATCTTGCTGACGTCGACATCGACCGGCGCGCCCATCGCCGCGACGGCCTTGCCGGGGTTCATGTTGTCGACCACGATGTAGGCAAACAGCGCGGCCGCCGCCACGCCGGCCGCACCGCCCACCGCGCCGAGGAACTGGCGCCGCCGCGGATCGTCGGGCAGCGCGATCGAATCCATCGCGCTCAGCGGCACCTGGAGCAGGTCGGTCGAATCGCTCATGACTGCACAGTCTCGCGTGTCCTTGCTCGATCAGCGGCCGCACAGCGGCGTTGCTGCTGCGCCTGCGTCTGCCTTCGACGAATACCCGAATCTCCGACGCAAACGCGCCGATCGAGCTGCGCGTGCGAGCAGCTCGTGACTCGTCATTCAGGAGTCAAGAGTCAGGACGAACGCAATCCGGAGCCGATTCTTCGTTGGCGCCAGGCGCGCAGCGCGGTCGTGTCGCGCCACCTCGAAAGCCTGAGAGCGGTTTCGGCGTCGCTCAGTTCCGCACTGCTCGGGCTGCGCAATGCGCTTTTCGCGCCCCGGCGCAACGAAGTTGCCGGATCGTCTGCTTCACTGCCTCGGTCGGCGCCACGTCGACGCGAAGACCGCGCGGCTCGTTCGAGCCTCCGCCGGCGGCGCCTCAGCCGCCGTGCCGCGCGCGCGAATCGGCGGGCGCCTCCGCGCGCTCGTTCATGCCGTAATCGCGCAGCACCTGCGCCACGCGCAACCGGTAGTCGGCGAAGTGCTCGCTGCGGCCGGCATGCTGCGCGGCGCGGTGCACTTCGAGCTCGCGCCAGCGCTTCACCGCGGCCTCGTCGCGCCAGATCGACAGCGACAGGATCTTGTTCGGGTGAGTCAGGCTGCGGAAGCGCTCGACCGAGACGAAGCCGTCGATGGTCTCCAGGTGCTGGCGCAGGCCCGCCGCGATCTGCAGGTAGGCATCGGTGTGGCCGTCGCGCGGCATCACCTCGAAGATGACGGCAATCATCGCTGTCTCCCGCTCAGGCGCGCAGCGGCGCCAGGTTCAAGGTGCCTTCGACGCCCTCGACGAAGGTGCGCTGCTCGCGCAGGATGAAGCGCTTGTCCTGCGCGAACTCGAAGTTGGCGCGCCCTTCGGCATCGGCCTTGATGCGCTGGCGGTAGGCCTCGTAGGCGGCCAGCGAGTCGAACGAGACCAGGCCCCAGGCCTCGTCGTTGGTGCCCTCGTGCGGCACGAAGTATCCGATCAGGTGGCCGCCGCAACGCGGAATGATGCGGCCCCAGCGTTCGGCGTAGAGCTTGAACGCGTCGCGCTGGAACGGATCGATCTGGTAGCGGATGAAGCAGGCGATCGTCATGAAGGCTCCTGGTGGGCTGCGCCGCCATCGTACGCGCCGGCACCGTCGCGACGGTTCGACCCCGGTCGAACCGTGGTCGGTGCCCAATCGCTACGATTGGCCGCACCATGCGCGACGGACCCCACATCGCCGGCATCGCCTCGCTGATCGGCGAGCCGGCGCGCGCCGAGATGCTAAGCGCGCTGCTGGCCGACCGCGCGCTCACTGCGACCGAGCTGGCCACCATCGCCGGCGTCGGCAAGGCCACTGCCAGCAGCCACCTGGCCAAGCTGCGCGCCGCCGGCCTGCTCGCGGTGCAAGACCAGGGGCGGCACCGCTACTTCCGCCTCGCCGACCGCGACGTCGCGCAACTGCTCGAGTCGCTGATGGGCGTGGCGTTCCGCACCGGCGCGCTGCGCCTGCGCGCGGGGCCGCGCGAGCCCGCGCTACGGCGCGCGCGCGTCTGCTACGACCACCTCGCCGGCGAACTCGGCGTGCAGGCGTTCGAGGCGCTGCTCGCGCGCGGGCTGTTCGAGGCCGATGCCACGGGCCTGCGTATCACGCCGGCCGGCCTCGCCTGGTTCGCCGCGCTCGGCGTCGACGTGGCCGCGGTGAGCGCGCAGCGCCGCATGATGTGCAAGGCCTGTCTCGACTGGAGCGAGCGCCGCCACCACCTCGCCGGCGCCTGGGGCGCGGCGCTGCTGCAGCGCCTGTTCGCGCTCGGCTGGGTGCGCCGCATCGCGGGCACGCGCGTCCTGCAGTTCACGCCGCCGGGCGAGCGTGCGTTCGAGGCGGCGCTCGCGGTGCCGGTGATGGCCGAGCGCGCAGTGACGCAGTTCGTGTCGTCGTAACGCCCGCTCCTGCCTTTGCGACGGCTCCGGCGAGCGTCGCCAAATCCGCCGCTAGAGCGCCCGAACGAGCGAGTAGAGCACGATCGCCGTACCGCCGCCGCCGATGCCCGCCATCAGGAAGCCCGCGACCATGCCCCTGCCGAAGCCACGGGTGTCCCGGGCATAGACGTCGCCGAATCTGCGCATCACATACGAAAAGGCGGCCATCGCCGGAAGTTGCAGGACAGCCATTGTCCAGACGATCGCACGCCCCGACACGTAGCCGACCGGGTAAGTGTCGATCATCGCGCCGAAGACGCGGGCGAAATCGCTCGTCCACGAATGCGACGCGACGTTGCCGAGCCATGCGAACGCGGCGAACAGGCCGAAGAACATCAATCCGTAGGCCAAGAGGCAGCCGAGCATCAGGACGTATCTGGCCTTGAAGCCGTCCGAACGGTCTGTGCCGCCGGTGATGCGCGCAACCGCCGGCAGCAGCGGCGCCGTCCAGAGGGCCGTCACGGCGCTGACCACACCCACCACCAGCGCCAGCAGCAAGAAGGGCAGGAGCAGGACGACACCCCCCACGACCGCCAGCACGACAAAGTTGCCCAGCCCACCGCCACCGCCGGGTGCGACAGGCCCGCTGTAATCGGGCGCGCGCTTGCCCGCCTGCGGCATCATGCTTTCGCGCAGTTGCTCTTCATTGCGCTGCTTTTGCGCATTGCCCTGCTGCCAGCCCGCCCAGTCGGCATGACTGCCGCTTCCGCTGTAGCTGCTTTCCTGCAGGCCGCGCCGATGGCCCTCGTCGTACTCGGATCCGGACATCGAGACTTCTCCTGCTGCTGGTTGATGAAAAACGGGGCGTATCCGCGTGCCCGTCAGTAGCGGTAGCAACGCGCCAGCGCCGCGCGTGTCGCCGCGGCCGAGTCTTTCAGCGACACCTGCCCCTGCATCTCGCCGTTCAGGCGCAGGGTCGACTCGGTGGCGGCGCGCGCCAGTTCCTGCGCGGTGCGGGTCTTGCCGCGCTGCGCCAACCATTCGGGCAGGTCGGAGCGCGACAGGTTGCTCATCCACAAGGTTCCGTCGCGGTTGGCCGGGCTCATGGCCACGTTCACGGTCCAGCCGCGGAACACCCACGTCATCGTGGTCGGCTGCGCCGGCCGCGGCATCTTCAGCAGCAGCGCCAGCACCGGCTGGCCCTGGTCGCAGAACAGGCTCACCGACTTGATCACCGAGTCGATCGGCACCACCAGCGCCAGCGTGCGGCCGGCCGCGGCGCGCGTTTCCCACGCCGGCGCGTACGACTGCGGCAGGTCGGCCTGCGGAATGGCGTAGGCCTTGCCGTTCCATTGCCAGATCGGGCTGTCGCCGTCGAATTGCAGGTCGTGCATGCCGTCGTGCATCGTGGGCAGCACCGCGAGCGTTGTGAAGTTCGGCAACCCGATCTGCTTGTCGGTGTAGCCCTGCGCGGTCGCCATCACGATGATCCCGCTGCAGCCCGCCGAGCCGCAGGCGCCCGCGGCGTAGCTGTACTGGACGATGAGATCGGTGCGTCCGTCGTCGTTGAGGTCGGCCAGTGCCAGTGCGTACAGTGGCTTGCCCTCCCACCCGGGCAGCGTTTGCGAGATGTCGCTCCCGGCCGCGCGCCGTATCGCGGCGTCTTGCGCGGACGTGGGTTTGATGGCGTCCTTGTCGAAGTCGATCTGCGGGGCCTTGCCTGTCGCTTTCGGTGCCGGGGCGGCGGAAGCCGCGACGGGTGGCGGTGCATGCAGGCGCACACTGCCCGGCTGCGCGAGGTCTTGCGGCTGCTGTCGCGGGAAACCCATGTCGGCGCGCACTGCCCATGCGCGCATGGCGTGCGGCAGCGCGTCCCAGCGCGGCGCGGTCGGCGCGTCGGCGAGCACATAGATGTCGATGCGCCCGCCGCCGTGGATCGCGGCGATCACGGTGCCGGAGGCGAGATCCACGTCGAGCATCGCATCCTGCTCGGTGCCCATGTGCGGCGCGTTGCCAACCACGGTGAGATGGCAGGCGTTCAACTCGACCGGGCCCGAGACGTGCAAGTTGCGCTCGAGGTGCAGGTGCTCGTTGCCGGGCAGGCGGTCGAGGCGCGCCTCGATCGCGGGCGCGGCGAGCAGATCGTGATCGGCGCGGTACTTGCCGGCGTACGACTGCAGACTCGCGAGCTTGCCGGCGCAGGATGCAGATGCGGCGAGCGGCAGGCCCGCGAGCACCAGCAGCATGAGCCCCATCCATGCGGCGCGCGCATTCATGGGGCAACGCTTCAGCGCGCGCCCGCAGCCATCATTGCGATCGATCCACGCCACGCAGAACAGGTAGACGGCGGGCAGGGCACGCGCGATGGGCGCGCCTACAGCTTGGGCCCGCCGCGCTGCTTGGCATTCTCGATCTGCTGCTGGGTCTGCTGGTTCAGGCCACGTACCGCGACCTCGTGACTGACCACAGCGGCATTGACGGCCAGCGCATGGTCGTAGATGTCGACTTGCACTTCCTGGATCACGCCGTTGGCAACCGCATCCCAGACGCGATCGCCGGCCGTGCCGGGCAAGTTGGCGCGAGAGTAGTCGTGGTCGACGTCGCGAATCGAGCTCAGGTTGCTGCCGGGAACAGCGAAATTGATCCGCGCGGCGATGGTCACGACGTCGCGGCAGGCTGCATTGTTCTTGACGTCAGCGAACGTGCCAATGCCCATCGTGACTTGCGGTGCCACGTTGCGCGGCCTGTACCCCATGATCTCCTCACAGAGGCCCGGACCGTGGAGATAGTCGCGCACCTTTTCCGCTGACCACGGATGGCCTCGAGAATCGAGCACCCAATGCATCTTGTTGGTCGTGAGGTCGGTGTAGCTCTCGTGGCCGTACTTCTTGCGCAGCGCCGCGACCGTCGCGCCGACGGTGGGACCCTGATCGGGGAGAAAACGCAGGACCCGATCGATGTACGTCACCACGCTCGGGTTCGGATACATGGCGAACCCCATTTCAACGCCCTCGCTGCCTCGGGACGTGTCCACGCTCGATCCCTGGGTACCGCTGACATACGTCTGATTCGGTACCTGGCGGACCTGGAACATATAAGGCTGCCGCTCGTTGTCGGAATTGACCGTCAGACCCGAGGCCTTCATTTGTGCCAGGGCCTTGTCGGCCGGCATGCCGAGGTAGAACGGGCCGGCGCTGATGGCCGGGGTCGCCGCGATCAGCGCCTTGACACCCTCGGGGGTGGCGCTGGCCGCTGGTGCCTGCGCCGACATCGCCGTGTTCACCGGTGCGGACGAGGTTGCGGCTTGCGTGGCTGCAGGCGGCTTGGGCAGATGCTGCAGCGCCTTGTTCAGCTTGTCGAGCACGCTCTCCGCGCCGGCCAGGCCAGGCACGCTGAGTGCTGCACAGATCGTCAGCATCCGGATTGCGTCAATTCGCCCGCGGTCCATCTCGAATCTCCTTTGTTGTTGCTTCACGGCCTGACGCCGCACATTGATTGCGCCCGTGCGCGACGGACAGCGCACCTTACGCGCTTCCAGTATGCGCTGAGGTCTCAGGGTGATCTGCGATGCGGCCCGCTGCTGCGCCGCGGGCGGCGCGAGCCGCTCACTGCGTCGGCATGCTGCCCGCCACCCCTTGCACCAGCCAATCGAGCCTGGCGATCGCGTCGTCGTCGAGGGTGCCGTGCGCCAGCCGCGTGCGGCCCCGGTTGTCGACCAGCGGCGCGACAAAGACACTGGCGCGGCCGTCGACCAGTGAGCGCCGCGCGGCGTCGAGCGCGCGCACCTGCGCAGCCGGCAACGCGGGGTCGAGCGCCACCAGATCCACCATGCCCGAGCGCACGCCGCCCCACACCGACCCGCTCTTCCACCGCCCGGCGATCACGTCGCGCGCCACCTGCGTGTAGTAGGCACCCCACGACGGGACCACCGCCGCCAGTTGTGCGTGCGGCGCCAGCGCGCGCATGTCGCTCTGGTTGGCGATGAAGCGCACACCCTTCTCCTCGGCGGCCAGCGCCACCGCCGGCGACGCGGTGTGATTCGCCAGCACGTCGGCGCCCTGGTCGACCAGCACGCGCGCCGCTTCGCGCTCGCGCGCGGGGTCGAACCAGGTGTTGAGCCACAACACGCGCACCGTGGCCCGCGGGTTCACCGCTCGCATGCCGAGCGCGAAGGCGTCGATGCCCTGCACCACCTCGGGCACCGCAAACCCCGCCACGTAGCCGGCAATGCCGCTCCTGCTCGCCATCGCCGCCAGCCGCCCGGCGAGCCAGCGCGCCTCGTAGGCGCGCACGTTGTAGGTGCCCAGGTTGGGCGCGGTCTTGTAGCCACCGGCGTGCTCGAACTTGACATCGGGGAACTCGGCGGCCACGCGCAGCGCGCCTTCGAGGTAGCCGAAGCTGGTGGCGAAGATGAGGCGGTTGCCCTGGCGCGCGAGGTCGCGCATCACACGCTCGGCGTCGGGGCCTTCGGCGACGTCTTCGACCACCGTGGTCTTCACCGCGGGCCCGAGCGCGCGCTCCATCTCCTGGCGGCCGAGGTCGTGCTGGTAGGTCCAGCCGGCCTGGCCGACCGGGGTCACGTAGACGAAGGCCACCTTCAGCGGCGTGGCCGCCGCTGAAGCGGGCAGCGGCGCATCCGCCGCGGCGGCGGGCAGCGCCGGCGCCAGGACGGCCAGCGCCAGCAGCGCGCGCCGCGCGGGCACGAAGGACGATGGGTTGGGCAGGCGCGACGGGCGCGCCTGCGTGAGGTTTTGCGTCATGGTTGTCCTCGACATGGCCACCCGGAGCGCGGCGGTGGCGACCGCTGCGCAAATTCTAGGTCCGGGTTCCGGGCACCGCGTGCCGCGGCGATCGCCCCCGGGGTCGCTGCCGCAACGGCTGTGGCATCATGATGCCTTCCCTGTTGATGCCTTGCCGTCATGCGCACCACCGTCACCCTCGATGCCGACGTGCAGCGCCTGCTGAAGGACGCCGAACACCGCACCGGCCGGCCGTTCAAGCAGGTGCTCAACGATGCCGTGCGCGCCGGCCTCGGTCGCGGCAGTGCGCGCGCGCCGGCATTCCGGCAGCAGGTGTTCTCGCTGGGCCGCAGCCGGGTGGACCTGACCAAGGCCACCGCCTTGGCCGGTGAGCTCGAAGACCACGACGCCATCGCCCGAACGCTCAGGAAGCCGCGCCGGTGAGAACACCCGACGTGAACGTGCTGCTGTACGCCGTCAATGCCGACAGCCCGCAGCACGCCGGAGCCCGCTCGTGGATCGAGGCCTCGTTCGCGCGGCCGCAGGGCATCGCCTTCGCCTGGCCGGCGCTGCTGGGCTTCCTGCGCTTGGCCACGCGCAGCGGCATCTTCGCCCGGCCGCTCTCGGTGGACGATGCGCTCGGAGTCGTCGATGCCTGGCTGGGACATCCGCGCGCGCAAGTCATCGTTCCGACGCCGCGCCACGCGGCCGTGCTGTCGGGGCTGCTCATCGGCGCCGGTGCGGGCGGCAACCTCGTCTCCGACGCCCACCTGGCCGCGCTGGCAATCGAGCATGGGGCCGAACTCGGCACCTTCGACCGCGATTTCGCGCGCTTTGCCGGCCTGCGCGTGTCAGTGCTGAAATAATCCCCGCACCGTGCCGCAAAAACTGTTCGTCACCACCGCCTTGCCGTACGCCAACGCGGCGTTCCACATCGGCCACATGATGGAGTACATCCAGGCCGACATCTGGGTGCGGTTCCAGCGCATGCGCGGGGCGCAAGTGAACTTCGTCTGCGCCGACGACGCGCACGGCGCGCCGATCATGATCGCCGCCGAGAAGGCGGGCAAGACGCCGCAGGCTTTCGTGGCCGAAATCGCGGCCGGCCGCAAGCCGTACCTCGACGGCTTCCACATCGGCTTCGACCACTGGCACTCGACCGACGCGCCCGAAAACCACGCGCTGGCGCGCGAGATCTACCTCGCGCTGCGCCGCAACGAGCTGATCGACGTGCGCACGATCGAGCAGTTCTTCGACCCGGTGAAGGGCATGTTCCTGCCCGACCGGTACATCTTGGGCGAGTGCCCGCGCTGCGGCGCCAAGGATCAGTACGGCGACAACTGCGAGGTGTGCGGTGCCGTGTACTCGCCCACCGAGCTGAAGAACCCGTACTCGGCGCTGAGCGGCGCCAAGCCCGAGCTGCGCTCGAGCGAGCACTACTTCTTTCGCCTGTCCGACCCGCGCTGCGTCGAGTACCTGCGCACCTGGACGCAGGACGGCAAGCTGCAAAGCGAGGTGGCCAACAAGGTCAAGGAGTGGTTCGCCGAAGGGCCCGACGGCAAGATCCAGCTCGGCGACTGGGACATCAGCCGCGACGCGCCGTACTTCGGCATCGAGATCCCCGACGCGCCGGGCAAGTACTTCTACGTCTGGCTCGACGCGCCGGTGGGCTACCTCGCCTCGCTGAAGCACCTGCTCGAGCGGCGCGGCGAAGACTTCGAGGCCTACCTCGCCGACCCGATGCTCCGCCAGGTGCACTTCATCGGCAAGGACATCGTCACCTTCCACACGCTGTTCTGGCCGGCGATGCTGCACTTCTCGGGCCGCAAGGTGCCCGACAACGTGTACGTGCACGGCTTCATCACCGTGGGCGGCGACAAGATGAGCAAGAGCCGCGGCACCGGCATCAGCCCGCTGCGCTACCTCGAGCTCGGGCTCGACGCGCAGTGGCTGCGTTACTACATCGCCGCCAAGCTCAACGCGCGCGTCGAAGACATCGAGTTCAACCCCGAGGACTTCGTCGCCCGCGTCAACGCCGACCTGGTGGGCAAGTACGTCAACATCGCCAGCCGCGCGGCGGGCTTCCTCGCCAAGCGCTTCGACGGCCGGCTGTCGGCCGACGTCGGCGTCGAGGGCCGCGCGCTGCTCGACGCGCTGCGCGCGCACAGCGCTACCGTGCAGCAGCTCTACGACGAGCGCGAGTACGGCAAGGCGGTGCGCGAGATCATGCTGCTGGCCGACCGCGTGAACGAGTACGTCGATGCGCACAAGCCGTGGGAACTGGTCAAGCACGAGTCGCAACGCGCTGCACTGCACGACGTGTGCACCGTGTGCATCGAGGCGTTCCGCGTGCTGACGGTGTACTTGAAGCCGATCCTGCCGGCGCTGGCGCAGCAGGTCGAGGCGTTCCTCGACGTGCCGCCGCTCGACTTCGCCGCCGCGCAGCGCGCGCTCGGCGGCCACCGCATCGGCGCCTACAAGCACCTGATGCAGCGCGTCGACACCGAGCGGCTCGACAAGCTGTTCGAAGCCCCCGCGCCGCCGCCGCCCGCCGCGCCCGGCGGCGAGGCGATCGCGCCCGAGATCGCGATCGGCGACTTCGCGAAGATCGACCTGCGCATCGCGAAGATCGTGCTGGCCGAAGCCGTGGACGGCAGCGACAAGCTGCTCAAGCTCACGCTCGACGTCGGCGAGGGCCGCCACCGCACGGTGTTCTCGGGCATCAAGAGCGCCTACAAGCCGGAGGATCTGACCGGCAAGCTCACCGTCGTGGTGGCCAACCTGGCGCCGCGCAAGATGAAGTTCGGCGTCTCCGAAGGCATGGTGCTCGCCGCCAGCCACGCCGACGAGGGTGCGCAGCCCGGGCTCTACGTGCTCGAGCCGTGGCCCGGCGCCACGCCGGGGCTGCGCGTGCGCTAGAGGCGCCGCGCGCCGCTTCCCCTTCCCGCCACCGGCGGTGCCCTCGTACAGCGGCATCGCCGTCGTGCATTCTTTCGCGCCTCGTGCCGGGTGACCCGCGCCGCAGGGGCATTGCGTTTGCTTTCGATGCACATGGCATTAACATGCGATCCGCATGGAGCTGAAGACCGCGCGCCTGACCCTGCTGGTCGACCCGGCCAAGAAAGCCGCCTTCGAGCGGCTGTGCGCGCAGCAAGACCTCACGCCGTCGCAGGTGGTGCGCCAGTTGATCCGCGACTACCTCGCGGCGCACGGCGTCAGCTACGTGCCCAGCGGCACGCCCGCCGCCGCCAAGCCCGCCGCGCGGCCCGCCAAGGCGCGGCCGCGGCGCCGCGCGAAGGGCTGAGAAGCTGTGAACGAACCCACCACGCCCGCTCGTGGCGCCCAAACGGGCCCACTCGTCGTTGCAAATGCTCGCCGTAGCTCGAGCTACGGCTGCGCTTTGCGCCTTGATTGGACCCGCCTGGACGCGCGCGCTCGGACGCGCCGGGTTCATTCACAGCTTCTGACGCCGCGATGCAGACCGACCCCACGCAGTGGTTGCTGCTCGACTGGGCCATGGTGCTGCTCGGCGCGTGGCTCGTCATCGGCGCGGCCGGCGCGCGCTGGCGCTGCGGCGGCTGGCGTTCGTGTCGCACGTGCTGTTCCCGCTCGGCGGCGCGGTGGGCGTGCTGCTGGCCGCGCTCGCGCTGGCGGCGCTGTTCGTGCCGCCGCAGGTGGCGGTGCTGGCGATCGGGCTGCCGACGCTGCCGTTTCACCTGCGGCTCGACGCGCTGTCGGCGTTCTTCCTGCTGGTGATCGGCGCCACCGCGGCCGGCGTGTCGGTCTTCGCCGCCGGCTACTTCCGCCACGGCGAGGCACGCCGCCCGGGCTGATGTGCCTGCAGTACCACCTGTTCCTCGCCAGCATGGCCGGCGTGGTGCTGGCCGACGACGCCTACGCCTTCATGGTGATGTGGGAGACGATGGCGCTGTCGTCGTTCTTCCTCGTCACCTCCAACCATCAGGTGGCCGAGATCCGGCGCGCCGGCTACCTCTACCTGCTGGTGGCACGTCGGCGCGATCGGCATCCTGCTGTGCTTCGGCGTACTGCAGGCGAACACCGGCGACTACAGCTTCGCCAACATGCGCGCGCAGGCCTGTCGCCGCTGTGGGCGTCGATCGCGTTCGCGCTCGCGCTGTTCGGCTTCGGCGCCAAGGCGGGATGCTGCCGCCGCTGCATCTGGCTGCCCGAGGCGCACCCGGCGCGCGCCGTCGCCGGTGTCGGCGCTGATGAGCGCGGTGATGCTCAAGACCGCGATCTACGGCCTGCTGCGCGTGCTGTTCGACCTGCTGTCCGCGCAGCAGTGGTGGTGGTGGTGGCGCGATGCTCGCGCTCGGCCTCCTCACGGCGCTGTTCGGCGTGGTGTTCGCCGCGGTGCAGACCGACATGAAGCGGCTGCTCGCCTATTCGTCGATCGAGAACATCGGCCTGATCGCCACCGGCATCGGCCTGGCGCTGCTGTTCTCGGCCTACGCGATGAAGCCGCTGGCCGCGCTGGCACTCACCGCGAGCCTGATCCACGTCGCCAGCCACGCGCTGTTCAAGAGCCTGCTGTTCCTGGGCACCGGCTGCGTGCTGCACGCCACCGGCGAGCGCAGCCTCGGCCGCCTGGGCGGCCTGATGCGCGCGATGCCGTGGGTGGCGTGGGTCACGCTGGCGGGCACGCTGGCCAGCGCCGGCCTGCCGCCGACCAGCGGCTTCGTTTCAGGTGGCTGCTGCTGCAGAGCTTTCTGTTCACGCCGGGGCTGCCGACTCGTTCCTGAACATGCTGATCCGGTGGTGGCCGCGCTGATCGCGCTGGTGACGGCGCTGGCCGGCTACACGATGGTCAAGTTCTTCGGCGTCATCTTCCTCGGCCAGCCGCGCGAGCCAGCGCGCGCTGCTGAAGGCGCACGACGCCAACGCCTGGCAGCGCGCCGGCATGGCCTGGCTGCTGGCGGGCGGCGTGCTGCTCGGCCTGCTGCCGATCCAGTTCATCCAGTGGGTCGACCCGGTGACGCGCACGCTGGTCGGCGCGGGGCTCGGGCCCACCGTCGCGCAACACGGCTGGCTGCTCGCCCCACCGCGATCGAGCGCGCGAGCTACGGGCCGGTGTTCTTCCTGCTCGGCGTGGCGGCGTGCTTCAGGCTCGCCTTCGTGTGCTGGTGCGCCAGCTCTACCACGGCCGCATCCGTCGCGCGCCGCCGTGGGATTGCGGCTTCCCGTGGCAGGGCGCGCGCATGCAGGACACGGCCGAGGGCCGCTGGCCAGCCGATCCGCCAGATCTTCGAGCCATTCTTCCGCATGCAGCGCGAACTGCCGGCGCCGTCGGACGCCGCGCGCGCTACCACGTGACGGTGGAGGATCACTTCTGGCACCTGTTGTACCGCCCGATCGCCGACGCGGCCGCGCGCGTGGCACGGCTGGTGGGCCTGCTGCAGCAGGGGCGCATCGCGGTCTACCTGCTGTTCAGCTTCGTCACGCTGATCGCGCTGCTGCTGGTGGTGCGCCAATGAACGGGCACGGGGTGAGCGATGACCGGCTGGACCGGCGCGTTGTCGCAGTTGCTCGAGATCGCGCTCGCGCTGGCGCTGGCGCCGCTGCTCACCGGCTGGGTCAACCAGTGCCGCGCCTGGCTGCAGAACAAGTCGGCGCCGCCGCTGCTGCAGCCGTACTTCCTGCTGCACAAGCTGTTCAACAAGGAGTCGGTGGTGGCCGATCGGGCGTCGCCGCTGTTTCGCGGCACGCCGTACATCGTGTTCGGCTGCATGACGCTCGCCTGCTCGATCATCCCGACGCTGTCGACCGACCTGCCGCTCACGCTGGCCGCCGACGCGATCGCGCTGGTGGGGCTGTTCGCGCTGGCACGCGTGTTCATCTCGCTGGCCGCGATGGACGTCGGCACCGCGTTCGGCACCATGGGCGCACGGCGCGAGATGCTGATCGGCTTCCTGGCCGAGCCGGCGCTGCTGATGGTGCTGTTCTGCGCCTCGCTGATCTCGACCTCGACCTCGCTGGCCACCATCGTCGAGACGCTGGCGCACCGCGAGCTGGCGATCTACCCGAGCCTGGCGCTGGCCGGGGTGGCGTTCACCATTGTCTCGCTGGCCGAGAACGCGCGCATCGGTGGACAACCCCGCCACGCACCTCGAGCTGACGATGATCCACGAGGCGCTGATCCTCGAGTACTCAGGGCGCCACCTCGCGCTGCTGGGAGTGGGCCGCCAGCCTCAAGCTGTTCGCCTATTCGTGCGCCGGGCTGGCGCTGTTCTTCCGTGGGGCGTGGCCGAGGCCGGCTCGCCGCTCGAGATGCTGCTCGCGCTGCCCACACTGGTGCTCAAGCTGGCCATCGGCGGCGCGGCGCTCGCCGCGCTCGAGACCTTCAGCGCCAAGATGCGGATCTTCCGCGTGCCCGAGTTCCTGGCCACCGCGTTCCTGCTGGCGGTGATCGGGCTGCTGGTGCGCATCCTGCTGGGGGCGTGCGGTGAATCCGCTCGTCGGCGAGTTCATCAACCTGCTCGGCGCGATGCTGCTGATGCTGGCGTTCGCGATGCTGTCGCAGCGCGCGCGCTGTCGCTGGTAAACCTATTCACGCTGCAGGGCGCGGTGCTGGTGGTGGCCACCGCGGTGGTGGGTTATGCGACGCGGCAGCCGCACCTGTTCGTGTCGGCCACGCTGACGCATGCTCAAGGTGGTGCTGATCCCGAAGCTGCTGCACCGGTGATCGACCGCCTCGAGGTGCGCTGGGACACCGAGCCGCTGATCAACATCCGACCACGATGCTGGTGGGCATCCTGCTGGTGATCTTCGCCTTCAACCTGGGGCTGCCGATCGCGCGCTTCTCGTCGACCATCTCGCGCGGCACGCTGGGCATCGCGCGCTGGCGTGCGTGCTGCTGTCGTTCATGATGATGATCACCCGCACGCGGGCGATTCCGCAGGTGGTGGGCTTCCCGTCGATGGAGAACGGCCTGTTCTTCGCCGCCACCTCGGCGACCTACGGCATGCCGATGGTGGTGGAACTCGGCATCGCGCTCGACGTGCTGATCGGCGTGCTGATCCTCGGCGTCTTCATGTTCCAGATCCGCGAGCAGTTCGACAGCCTCGACATCCGCCACCTCGAGCGGTTGAAGGAGGACTAGGGTGGCACCGGTTGCTTTAGTTGTTCATGGATGCGCGCGCACCGTGCGGTGCGGTGGGCGGTGGCTTCAGCGGCGCGGTGGGCGGTGCCCGGTGGAGGCTCTACTGTGGCGGTCGGCGCTGCGCGCCGACTTCGCTGCGATGCTCGCGCCACGAGGGCGGCTGCGGTACCGCCGTTCGCGGCGCTGCACGCGCCGCGAACTTCACGGCGTCCTCGCCGGTCCGTCGCCTGCGGCGCCGGACTCCCCCTCATGCCGCTGCGCTTCTCGCCGCCCCACAAGTCGCCCCCACCGGGCACCGCCCACCGCGCAGCGATGCTCGTGGTGTTTGCCGACGCATGCCACGGTGGTGCTGGCAAAGCCGTGGTCGGGTGTGCGCCGGCAGCGACATTGCGCGGCGCCGAGCAGCGCAGAGCGCATGGCCGCGCGCGCGCAGCGCGCGCATCCACATCTGACTCGCGGCGATTGTTCGAGCGCAGCGAACGCAGTGAGCGAAGCGAGTTTCGCCGCGGGCCATGCGATCGAGCAGCACAGGGGAGTCGGCCCGCAGGGCCGACCGCCGTGCACGAGCGCCGGCGCATACCCGGCCGCGGCTTTGCCTCGCTCGAATCCGCGCATGCGGCGATGGCTGTAACGCCCCGATGAACGCCCTCTTCTTCGTGCTCGGAATCCCGCTGGCCGGTGGTGCGGTGCTTGCGCTGGTGGGGCACCGCGATCGTGCGATGGAGATCAACGTCGCGTTCAGCGCCGCCACGTTCCTCGCCGCCTGCGTGCTGACCGCCGAGGTGATCGCCGGCGGGCCGCTGTTCGCGTGGGAGCGCGAGTTCTTCATCGACCCGCTCAACGTGTTTCTGGTCGCGCTCACCTCGTTCGTCGGCATGACGACCGCCCTCTTCTCGCGGCCGTACATGCGCGTGGAGCGCGACCACGGCAAGATGACGCCGCCGCGGCTGCGGCTGTACCACAGCATGTACCAGTTGTTCGGCTTCACGATGCTGGTGGCGCTGACGACCAACAACCTGGGCATCCTGTGGGTGGCGATGGAGGCCGCCACGCTGACCACCGTGCTGCTGGTCAGCGTGTACCGCACGGCAGCCAGCCTGGAGGCGGCGTGGAAGTACTTCATCCTGTGCGGCGTGGGCATCGCGCAGGCGCTGTTCGGCACCGTGATGCTCTACATGGCCGCCGAGAAGGTGGTGGGCGCCGAGGGCGCGCTGCTGTGGACCAACCTCGACGCGGTGAAGGATCTGCTCGACCCGCGCATCATCACGCTGGCGTTCGCCTTCCTGTTCATCGGCTACGGCACCAAGGTGGGGCTGGTGCCGGTGCACAACTGGCTGCCCGACGCGCACGCCGAGGGCCCGACGCCGGTCTCGGCCGTGCTGTCGGGCCTGCTGCTGAACGTGGCGCTGTACGCCGTACTGCGCTGCAAGGTGCTGACCGACGGCGCGCTGGGCTCGCCGCTGGCCGGCCACATGATGATCGGCTTCGGCCTGCTCTCGGTGGTGGCGGCGGCGTTCCTGCTGATGCGCCAGCGCGACATCAAGCGCATGTTCGCCTACTCGTCGATCGAGCACATGGGCCTGATGACGTTCGCCTTCGGCCTCGGCGGCCCCGTGGCCACGTTTGCCGGGCTGCTGCACATGACGGTGCACTCGCTCACCAAGTCGGCGATCTTCTTCACCGTGGGCCATGCCGCGCAGAAGGCCGGCACGCAGGTGATGGACGAGATCCGCGGCCTGGTGAAGGTCAATCCGCCGGTGGGCTGGGGGCTGATGCTGGGGTCGCTGGCGATTCTCGGAATGCCGCCGTTCGGCGTGTTCGCCAGCGAGTTCCTGATCATCACCACCGCGATGCGCGAGCAGCCGTGGACCACGCCGTTCCTGCTGCTGGCGCTCGGCGTGGCGTTCGCATCGATGTTCGGCCGCGTGCAGCCGATGGTGTTCGGCGACACCACGCTCGAGCGGCTGGCGCATCCGCCGGCGCTGGCGCCGGTGTTCGTGCACCTGGCGCTGAGCCTGATGCTCGGCCTGTACGTGCCGCCGTACCTCGACGGCTGGTTCCGCCAGGCTGCGCGCATGGTGGGCGGCTGAGGGCGTGACGATGCCGATCTCCGGGGTCGAGCTTGCCGCGCAGCGGTTGAACGCGCCGCTGCCGATCTGGCACGCGCCGGTCGACGCCGCCACCTGGAGTGCCCTGGCACGCGCCGTGGCGCGCGACCAGGGGCGGCTGCTGGCGCTGTGGGCCACGGGCCGCACCGCGGTGCACGCGGCCTACGCGCTGGCCGGTGGCGCGCTCTGGGCCGAGTTGTCGCTCGACGCCGACGCGGCCTACCCCGACCTCGGCGCCACTTTCCCGTGCGCGCAGCGCATGCAGCGCGCCGCGGCCGACCTGTGCGGCGTGCACGCGATCGGCGCGACCGACGAGCGGCCGTGGCTCGACCACGGCGCGTGGACCACGGCGCAGCCGCTTAGCGACGCGCGGCGCGACGCCACGGCGCGGCTGCCAGCCGACGCCGCGGCGCAGGCGCCGGACGGCACCCCCGATGCGCCCGCGCACGCCGGCAACTATCCGTTCGTCCGCGTCGAAGGCGACGGCGTGCACGAGGTCGCGGTGGGGCCGGTGCACGCAGGCACGATCGAGCCGGGGCACTTCCGCTTCTCGGTGGTCGGCGAGAAGGTACTGCGCCTCGAAGAGCGACTGGGCTACACGCACAAGGGCATCGAGCGCCGCTTCACCGAGCTGCCGCCGCTGCAGGCGCACCGGCTGGCCGGCCGCGTGTCGGGCGATTCGACGGTGGCCTTCGGCTGGGCCTACTGCATGGCGCTGGAGTCGGCGCTCGGCGTCGAGCTGCCGGCGCGGGCGCGCTGGCTGCGCGCGCTGCTGCTCGAGCGCGAGCGCGTGGCCAACCACCTCGGCGACCTGGGCGCGCTCGGCAACGACGCGGCGCTCGGCTTCGGCCTGGCGCAGTTCTCGCGCCTGCGCGAAGACTGGCTGCGCGAATCGCTGGCCACCTTCGCGCACCGCCTGCTGATGGACGCCGTGGTGCCGGGCGGCGTGGCCGCCGACATCGACGCCGCGCAGGTACAAAGCATGAGCGCGCATGGCGACGCGGTGGCCGCCGAGGCGCGCACGCTGCGCGCGATCTACGACGAGCACGCCGGCGTGCAGGATCGCTTCATCGGCACCGGCCGCGCCAGCCCCGAGCTGGCGCGCGAGCTGGGGCTCACCGGGCTGGCGGGTCGCGCCAGCGGGCAGCCGCAGGATCTGCGCTGCGACCATGCCTGGGCGCCGTACGACACGCTGCAACCCAGGCGTGCGCTGTCGCAGCAGGGCGACGTGGCCGCGCGCGTGGCGGTGCGCTTCGACGAGCTGTTGGAGTCGCTGCGGCTGATGCGCGAGCTGCTGGCCGCATTGCCCGCCGGCGCGGTGCGTGCACCGGTCGAGATGCCGGCCGCGAAGGCGCACGGCAGCGCGCGCGGCGCCGGCTGGGTCGAGGGCTGGCGCGGCGAGGTGTTCGTCGCGCTCGAGCTGCGCGATGGCGCCATTCAGCGCTGCCATTGCCACGACCCGTCGTGGCAGAACTGGCCGGTGATCGAACACGCGGTGATCGGCAACATCGTGCCGGACTTCCCGCTCATCAACAAATCGTTCAACCTCGGCTACTCGGCGCAGGACCTGTAGATGCTCAAGCTGATGCGACAGATCGCGCGGGTGGGCATCGCCACCGAGCCCGTGCCGGCCGACGCCGGCGCGGCGAGCGCCGCCGCGGCGACGATCCACGACGAGATCCTGGCCATCCTCGGCAAGGCGCTGGCGATCCGGCAGGTGGATGCCGGCTCGTGCAACGGCTGCGAACTCGAGATCCAGGCGCTCGGCAACCCGTACTACAACCTCGAAGGCCACGGCATCCGCTTCGTCGCCAGCCCGCGCCACGCCGACCTGCTGCTGGTCACCGGCCCGGTGTCGCGCAACATGGCGCAGGCGCTGCAGCGCACCTACGACGCCACGCCCGCGCCCAAGCTGGTGGTGGCGGTGGGCGACTGCGGCTGCGACGGCGGCATCTTCGGCGAGAGCTACGCGAGCTGCGGGCCGGTGTCGCGCGTGATCCCGGTCGACGTGTCGGTGCCAGGCTGCCCGCCGCAGCCGCTCGATATCCTGCGCGGCATCCTGCTGGCGGTGCGCCGGCTGCCCGCGCGCGCGGCGGCGCCCAGCGCATAGGCGAGCGCCGCGTCGCGCCGTCGGAGCGCGTGGCCTGCTCGGTAGAATGCACGGGTCGTTCAAGTCGCGCGTCGCAGGCCATGCCGCTGTTCTGGAAGCCCTACAAGTCCGAAGCCACGCAGTTCATCGAGCAGATGAAGGCCAAGAAGCCCACGCTCGAGGCCGAGCAGCGGGCGGGCCGCGGCCGGCTGTGGGATCGCGAGATCGACCGCGACGCGCAGGCACGCTGGCGCAGCGCGCGCGTGCCGATGCGGCCCTACGTCTACTACGACAACGCGCGCATCGGCTCCGGCGGCAAGTAGGGCAGCGCGTGAGCGACACCGCTGCGCTCGAAGACAGCGTCGCATCGAGCACCGAGGCGGCGGCGATGCCGGTCGACGGCATCGCGGTGGCGCGCCTGTACGGCGAGCCGCTGTTCACGCTGCCGCAGGACCTGTACATCCCGCCCGACGCGCTCGAGGTGTTCCTCGAGGCGTTCGAGGGCCCGCTCGACCTGCTGCTGTACCTGATCCGGCGCCAGAACTTCAACATCCTCGACATCCCGCTGGCCGACGTGACGAGGCAGTACCTCGAGTACGTCGAGCAGATCCGCTCGCGCAACCTCGAGCTGGCCGCCGAGTACCTGCTGATGGCGGCGATGCTGATCGAGATCAAGTCGCGCATGCTGCTGCCGGTGCGCAAGACCGAGGCCGGCGCCGAGGCCGAGGACCCGCGCGCCGAACTCGTGCGCCGCCTGTTGGAGTACGAGCAGATCAAGCTTGCCGCCGCGCGGCTCGACGCGCTGCCGCTGCTCGGCCGCGACTTCCAGCGCGTGCAGGTGGCGCAAGGCACCGTGCCGCAGGAGGCGCGGCTGCCGCAGGTGACGCCCGACGACCTGCGCCAGGCGTGGGCAGACATCGTGCGCCGCGCCACGCTGAAGGCGCACCACCACATCACGCGCGAGCAGCTCTCGGTGCGCGAGCACATGAGCCTGGTGCTGCGCAAGCTGCAGGGCCGGCGCTTCGTCGAGTTTCTCGACCTGATCGACGCCCACGCGCCGTCGCCGGTGGTGGTGGTGACCTTCATCGCGCTGCTCGAGCTGGCGCGCGAGAGCCTGCTCGAGGTGACGCAGGCCGAGGCCTTTGCGCCGATCTACGTGCGGCTGGCGTATCAGCCGAGTTGAGAGGGCGCGTCCGCTGCCCGAACGGCCGCTTTCGACCCATTGGCGCCGTTCGATCGGTCAAACTGCGCGGCCCGGGCCCTCGCAATGCCATTATCCTTGCGCGATGCGACGCCACCTTGTGCTGGCCCTGCCCGTCGTCCTCGTGTTGTCCGTGCTCGCTGCACGGTGGATCCCCCGCGACGGCACAACACCGCCTCTTGCACCCGAGCCGGCCGAAGCCAGCGCAGTCGCCGCGCCGATTGCTGCACCCGCTTCGCCGGCGCGCGTGTCCGAAATCGTGCACGTGCAGCCGCGCGAGACCCTGCTGACGTTGCTGCGGCGCGTTGGACTCGACGGACGCAGCGCGCACGCGCTGGTGCAGCGCCTGAAAGACGCGGGCCTGAAGCCGCGCGCGATCCGCGCTCGTGACCCCGTCGAACTGCAGCGCGATGCGGCTGGCGCCATCGTCGCGCTGAACTACGCGCCGAGCGCGTGGCAGCGCTTCGAGGGCCGTGCGGTCAACGGCGAGTGGCGCGCGCAGCGTGTCGACGTGCAGCCCGAGATTCGAGTGGAACTGCGCGAAGGAAGGATCGAGCAATCCCTTTGGGATGCCGTCGAGAGCGGTGCGGTCGATGCACAGACGATTCTCGATCTCGTAGGCATCTTCGAGTCCGACTTCGACTTCGCCAGCGACGCTCAGCCCGGCGACAGCTTCCGGTTGCTGGTGGAGTCGCGCTACGCCGACGGCAAGTTCGTCGAGGTCGGGCGCATCCTGGCGGCCCGCTATGCGGCCGGCGACGAGCGCCTGATCGGGGTCGCCTTCGAGGTCGGCGGGCGGCTGAACTACTACGGACCCGAGGGCGAGTCGCTGAAGAAGACGTTCTTGCGCTCGCCGCTTCAGTTCACGCGCATCAGTTCGGGCTTCACCCATCGGCGTCCCCACCCGGTATTGGGCGGCGTGCGCCCACATCTTGCGATCGACTACGCGGCGCCGACCGGTACGCCGGTGTGGGCGGTCGCCGACGCCACGGTGGAGTCCGCGGGACGCAAGGGCGGCAACGGCATCCAGATTCGGCTGCGCCACCGCAGCGGCTACAAGACCTACTACAACCATCTATCGCGCGTGGCACGCGGCATCCGGCCGGGCGTTCGCGTGCAGCAGAAGGCGGTGATCGGCTACGTCGGGTCGACTGGCCTGTCGACCGGCCCGCATCTCGACTACCGCGTTTCGGTCAACGGCCGCTTCGTCAATCCGCTGGGCGAAAGATTCCTGCCGGGCGATCCCGTTCCGGCGGCACGGCGCGCCGAGTTCAGTAGCCACGCGCAGCGGCTGCTCGCGCAGCTCGATGCGATGGCCGCACCGGCCGCACCGGCCGCACCGGCCGCACCGACCGCGAGCATGAGTACGTCGCAGGCCGAGCGCTAGGGCCCGGCGTTGCCCTCTATGCCTTCTTCGGCGGGTTGCTGAACGCGCCGGCGGCCCTCATGGCCGCGATCTTGTCGGCCTTGTAGCCGAGCACGTCGCGCAGCACCTCGTCGGTGTGCTCGCCGAGCGTCGGCGAGCGCTTGATTACCGCCTTGGATGCCGACAGCTTGATCGGCATGCCGACGTTGAACCAGGTGCCGCGCTGCGGATGATCGAGCTCGACCCACATGTCACGGCCCTTGACGTGCTCGTCGGTGGCCAGATCCTGCGTCGACATGATCGGGCCGCACGGCACGTCGAGCTGATTGAGGATCGCCATCAGCTCGCGCTTGGTGTACTTCTCGGCGAACTTGTTGAGCAGCGTCCATACGAGCTGCTGGTTCTTGCGCCGCTCGGCGATGGTGGCCACGCGCGCGTCGGTGGCCAGCTCGGGGTAGCCGACCTCGGGGCCGATGCGGCTGGCGAGGTCGTGCCACACGGCCTCCTGCACCACCACGTAGAGCCAGTCGTTGGCGCCGTGCGGCTTGCAGTGGATCGCGTTGCCGAGCTGGCCGCCGCCCGAGTCGTTGCCCGCGCGCGGCACGTCGCCCATGTTGTGGTAGGTCGGCACCGAATACTCGGCCAGCTCGCCGCGCGTCAGGCGCTGGTGGTCGCGGAACTTCACGCGGCACAGGTTCATCACGCCGTCCATCATCGCCACCTCGACGTACTGGCCCTCGCCCGTGCGACGTGCCTGGTGCAGCGCCGCCAGCAGGCCGATCGCCAGGTGCAGCCCGGTGCCGGTGTCGCCGATCTGCGCGCCGGTGACGAACGGCGGGCCGTCGGGCACGCCGGTGGTGCTCATCGCGCCGCCCATCGCCTGCGCCACGTTCTCGTAGGCCTTGAACTCGGCGTACGGGCCGCTGGACCCGAAGCCCTTGATCGAGCCGACCACGATCTTGGGGTTGATCTCGTGGATCTTCTCCCACGTGAAGCCGAACCGCTCGAGCACGCCGGGGCCGAAGTTCTCCATCATGATGTCGCAGGTCTTCAGCAGGTCGACGAACACCTGCTTGCCCTGCTCGTTCTTCATGTTCACGGTGATCGACCGCTTGTTGCAGTTGAGCATCGTGAAGTACAGGCTGTCGGCGTTGGGCACGTCGCGCAGCTGGCCGCGCGTGGCGTCGCCCTGCGGGTTCTCGAACTTGATGACGTCGGCGCCCATCCACGCCAGCAACTGCGAGCAGGTGGGCCCCGCCTGCACGTGGGTCATGTCGAGGATGCGGACATCCTTCAGTGCTTCCATCTTCGCTACTCCGACAGTCTCAGATTCGTTGCCGCGGCTGCGCTACTTCTTCTTCGCCGACGGGTTCAAGCTCGTGATGCGGCCGCTTTCGGTGCCGGCGGTCTCGTCGATCACCGCGTTGATCAGCGTCGGCTTGCGCGAGGCGAGCGCGGCTTCCATCGCGGCGCGCAGCTCGGCCGGCGTGGTCACGTGCGCGCCGACGCCGCCGAACGCCTCGATGATCTTGTCGTAGCGCGCGCCCTTCACGAACTGGGTCGGCGCCGGATCGCGGCCGGTGGGGTCGAGGTCGGTGCCTTTGTAGACGCCGTTGTTGTTGAGCACCACGATGCACACCGGCAGGTCGTAGCGGCAGATCGTCTCGACCTCCATGCCCGAGAAGCCGAACGCGCTGTCGCCCTCGATGGCGATCACCTGCTGCTTGGTCGTCACCGCGGCGGCGATGCAGTAGCCCATGCCGATGCCCATGATGCCCCAGGTGCCGACGTCGATGCGCTTGCGCGGCTTGTGCATGTCGACGATCGAGCGCGTGAAGTCGAGCGCGTTGGCGCCTTCGTTGACCAGCATCGCGTCGGGGTTCGCCTTCACGATGTCGCGCACCACGGCCAGCGCGCTGTGGAAGTTCATCGGGCTCGGGTTCTTCGCCAGTGTTTCGGCCATCTTGGCGATATTGGCGCTCTTCTTCCCGTGCACCGCGCTCAGCCACTGCGCCGGTGGCTTGGCCCAGCCGCTGCCCATGCCCGCCAGCAGCGCCGTGACGCACGAGCCGACGTCGCCCACCAGCGGCGCGTCGATGCGCACGTTGCTGTCGGCCTCCTGCGGCGAGATGTCGATCTGGATGAACTTCTGCGCGCCCCAGGCCTTGGACGCGCCGGCGCCCCAGGTCTTGCCCTTGCCGTGCGACAGCAGCCAGTTCAGGCGTGCGCCGACCAGCATCACCACGTCGGCCGCCGGCAGCACGAACGAGCGTGCCGCCGCTGCGCACAGCTCGTGCGTGTCGGGCAGCAGGCCCTTGGCCATCGACATCGGCAGGTAGGGAATGCCGCTGGTCTCGACCAGCGCGCGGATCTCGGAGTCGACCTGCGCGTAGGCCGCGCCCTTGCCGAGGATGATGAGCGGCTTCTTCGCACTCTTCAGCAGATCGAGCGCGCGCTGCACCGCCTCGGGCGCCGGCATCTGCCTGGGCGCCGGGTCGACCACCTGGATCAGCGACGCGCGGCCGGCCGCGGCGTCGATGGTCTGCGCGAACAGCTTGGCCGGCAGGTCGAGGTAGACGCCACCGGGCCGCCCCGACACCGCCGCGCGGATCGCACGCGCGATGCCGACGCCGATGTCTTCGGCGTGCAGCACGCGGTACGCCGCCTTGGCCACCGGCCGCGCAATGGCGAGCTGATCCATCTCTTCGTAGTCGCCTTGCTGCAGGTCGACCACCTCGCGCTCGCTCGAGCCGCTGATCAGGATCATCGGGAAGCAGTTGACGGTAGCGTGCGCCAGCGCGTTCAGCCCGTTCAGGAAGCCCGGTGCCGACACCGTGATGCAGACGCCGGGCCTGCCCGTCAGGAAGCCGGCGATCGACGCCGCGTAGCCCGCGTTCTGCTCGTGGCGGAACGCCAGCACGCGCAGGCCGCTGGCCTGCGCGCGGCGCGTGAGGTCGGTGATCGGGATGCCGGGCAGGCTGTACAGCGTGTCGAGGCCGTTGAGCGCGAGCGCATCGATCACCAACTGGAAGCCGTCGATCGACTCGGGTGCCGCCGCGGCGGCCTGGGCGCTAACAGCGGCGCCGGCGGGACGGTGTTCGGTGGTGACGGCCATGCGTTGAGCCTCCGCTTGTCCGGAAAATTCGCCCGCGGCGAATAGGTGAAAATCATCATAGGTTCAGCCGCTTCGCGCCTCGATTGACCGTGGTCAATTATCCGAAAACGCACTCGTCGCAGTGGCCGTCGATCGCCGAGCACGCCGAGCGCAACGTGATCCGGCTGCAGCTCGCGCAGAACATCGTGCTCAAGCTGCTGGCCAAGCCGGCGCTGGCCGAACTCGAGGCGCAGCTAGTGGTGCAGGACCTCGCCAAGGGCGACACCCTGGTGCGGCAGGGCGACCACGACATGGCGCAGTGCTTCATCCTCGACGGCATCTTGAAGCGCGTGGTCGCCAGCCCGAGCGCCAAGGAGATGATCCTGCGCTTCGCCTTCGAGCGCGACCTCGAGACCAGCTACGCCGCGTGGCGGCTGCACACGCCCACGCCGTACAGCATCGTCACCGTCACCAAGGCGCGCGTGGCGACGCTGCCGCTGCCCGACTGGGTGGCGTTCATGCAGTCGCGCCCCGAGCTGAAGGCGGCGTTCGAGTACGAGGTGATGAGCCTGATGAGCGACGTGATGGCGCACACCATCACGCTGCACCTGCTCGATGCGCCGGGGCGCGTGCACCGCTTCATGCGCAAGCATGCCGAGCTGGCCGAGCGGCTGCCGAAGAAGGAACTCGCCGCCTATCTGAACATCTCGCCCGAGACGCTGTCGCGGCTGAAGCAGAAGGGCAAGATCTAGCGCCGCCGAACGGCGCCGCCACGCGCCTCAGCCGCCGCGCGCGGCGGCGCTCGAACCGCCGGCCAGGCTCTTCAGCCGGCGCACGCCGCCGGCCAGCAGCGGCCACACCAGCAGCAGCAGCGCCAGCGTGGTGATCGAGCCGACCAGCCAGTTCGACCACAGGATGCCGAGGCTGCCCTGCGACAGCAGCATCGACTGGCGAAACGAATCCTCGGCGCGGTCGCCGAGCACCACTGCCAGCACCAGCGGTGCCAGCGGGTAGTCGAGCTTCTTGAACAGGTAGCCGATGACGCCGAAGCCGACCATGAACCAGACGTCGAGGATCGCGTTGTGCACGGTGTAGGCGCCGATCGCGCAGACCGCGATGATCACCGGCGCGATGATCGCGAACGGCACGCGCAGGATGGCGGCGAACAGCGGCACCGAAGTCAGCACCACGATCAGGCCCGCGACGTTACCCAGGTACATGCTGGCGATCAGGCCCCACACGAAATCGGGCTTCTCGACGAACAGCAGCGGCCCGGGCTGCAGGCCCCAGATCAGCAGGCCGCCGAGCAACACCGCGGCGGTCGGCGAGCCGGGGATGCCAAGCGCCAGCATCGGCAGCAGCGCACTGGTGCCGGCGGCGTGCGCGGCGGTCTCGGGCGCGATCACGCCCTCGATCTCGCCCTTGCCGAACGCGGCGCCGCGCGGCGACATGCGCTTGGCCATGCCGTAGCTCATGAACGATGCCGGCGTCGCGCCGCCGGGCGTGATGCCCATCCAGATGCCGATCAGCGTGCTGCGCAGCGAGGTGACCCAGTACGCCGGCAGCTTCTTCCACGTCTGCCACACCACCGTGGGGTCGATGCGCGCGGCCTTGCCGGAGAAGCTCAGCCCCTCTTCCATCGACAGCAGGATCTCACCGATGCCGAACAGGCCGATCACGACGATCAGGAAGTCGAAGCCGCGCATCAGATCGGTGAAGCCGAAGGTCAACCGCAACTGGCCGGTGACGGTGTCCATGCCGACCGCGGCCAGCATGAAGCCGAGCATCATCGACGCCAGGATCTTCATCGGCGAGCCCTTGCCCATGCCGACGAAGCTGCAGAAGGTGAGCAGATAGACGGCGAAGAACTCCGGCGGCCCGAACTCGAGCGCGAACTTGGCCACCAGCGGCGCCAGGAAGGTGATCATCAGCACCGCGAAGAACGCGCCGACGAACGAACTCGTGAACGCCGCGGTCAGCGCCTCGCCGGCGCGGCCCTGCTGCGCCATCGGGTAGCCGTCGAAGGTGGTGGCCACCGACCACGGCTCGCCCGGAATGTTGAACAGCACCGAGGTGATCGCGCCGCCGAACAGCGCCCCCCAGTAGATGCACGACAGCAGGATGATCGCCGAGGTCGGCGGCATCGAGAACGTCAGCGGCAGCAGGATCGCCACGCCGTTGGCACCGCCCAGACCCGGCAGCACGCCGATCAGCACGCCGAGCACGATGCCCAGCAGCATCAGCATCGTGTTGAACGGCGTCAGGACGACCGCGAAGCCGTGAAACAGCAAACCCAGCTCGGCCATCGCTCAGTACCCGAGAAAGCGCAGCGGGTCGAGGCTGCCCTTGAACAGCGGCACCTTGAACCAGACCTCGAACATCAGGAACGCGATCGCCGCCACCGCGAAGCCGACCGCGACGCTGCGGCCCCAGCCGTAGTGCCCCACCCAGACCATGAAGCCGGCGATGAACAGCAACGAGCCGATGTACAGGCCGAGGATCTGCGTCACCACCACGAACCCCAGCGACGGCAGCAGCACCGTGAGCACCAGGCGCAGTTGCCGGTAGCTGACGAACAGGCTGCGGTCGCGCTCGCCGGCGAGCGCGCGCACGGCGACCGTCGTGCAGGCCAGGCACACCAGCAGCGCGATGTAGAAGGGGAAGTAGCCGGCGCCGGGGCCGTCTTCGCGCCAGACGGCGCCGAGCTGCCAGCTCTTCCAGGCGATCAGCGCGCCGAACAGCAGCAGCGCCAGCGCGACCAGAAACTCGACCAGCCAGGTCGCGATGCCGGCCTCGGGTGCGCCGGCGTCGACGTTCGATTCCATCGCGGTGGGATTCTTCAGGCCTGCATCCAACCGCAGCCGGCGCGCGATCGCGCGCCGGCTGCACGGTGACAGGCGGACACGAGGGCGACTACTTCGCCAGGAAGCCGGCGTCTTTCATCAGCATGTAGTGGGTGGCCTCGTTCTTCTCGACCCACTTGACGTACTCGGCGCCCGACATCGTGGTCTGGTTGAACGCGCCGAGCTTCATGAAGTCCTTCCACTCTTGCGTCTCGCGCACCTTCTTCAGCAGGTCGACGTAGAACGCCACCTGGTCGGCGGTGACGCCACCGGCCATGAAGATGCCGCGCAGCATCACGTACTCGGTGGGTACACCGGCTTCCTTGCAGGTGGGGATGTCGTTCCACGACTTGCCGTCGGCCAGCACGTCCTTGTAGGGCATGCGGTGCTCGTCGAACACGCACAGCGGCCGCAGCTTGCCCGCGCGCCACTGCGCGACGGCCTCGACCGGGTTGTTGACCGACGAGTCGATGTGCTTGCCGGTGAGCTGCACCGCGACGGTGCCGCCGCCCTTGAACGGCACGTAGATGAACTTGGTGCCGGTGGCCTTCTCGAGGCCGACCGTGATGATCTGGTCTTCCTGCTTGGAGCCGGTGCCGCCCATCTTCATCTTCAACGGGCCGGCGGCCTTCACCGCGTCGATGTACTGCTTGGCCGTCTTGTACGGCTCGTCGGCGTTGACCCACAGCACGAACTGGTCGAGCGCCATCATCGACACCGGCGTCAGGTCGCGCCAGTTGAACGGCACCCCGGTGGCCAGCGGCGTGGTGAACAGGTTCGACAGCGTGATGATGATCTTGTACGGGTCGCCCTTGGCGCTCTTGACGTCGAGAAAGCCTTCGGCGCCCGCGCCGCCGGCCTTGTTGACCACGATCAGCGGCTGGCTCATCAGCTTGTGCTTGGCGACGATGCCCTGGATCAGGCGCGCCATCTGGTCGGCGCCGCCGCCGGTGCCTGCCGGCACCACGAACTCCACCGGCTTCTCGGGAGTCCACGCGGCCAGGGCCGGCGTGGCCGCCAGTACGGTGCCGGCGGCCACGGCCACCACGCGCGCCACGGCGCCGCGCAGCGCGGCATGGATGAGATTGCTGTACATCGGCTCTCGTCTCCTGTGGTTGTGAGGCACGGCCACAACGATCGCCTGAGTCCGGTGCGATCGCCGCGCGCAACCACCGCTGCGGCCGGCGCTCCATGCCTCGAATATGCTCGCCGAGATTCTCGCAAATTGCTCTTGACCGCCGTCAACTTTTCGCAGCGCTTCGGTGCGCGCGACACGTCGAGCGGTTCGCGTTGCGGGTAATTACCGAGTCGTCGGCGGGCCGCGGGCTCGACGCCCGCGCGAGATCGGCGAGGCGCTCTCACGGTCGCGCGGCCACACATCGCGAGCGCCGCGGGCGGCGGCCGCACGCGCAGCGCCCGCGGCCTCGTTCACAATCGCGCGGGACCAGCTGCCACCGCACAGACGATCGACTCCGCATGAGCCTGCACGCCCAACTGATGCAACGCGCGGCCGCCGCGCGCCCCGTGCGCGTGGGCCTGATCGGCGCCGGCAAGTTCGGCGCGATGTACCTGGCGCAAGTGCCACGCACCCCGGGCGTGCACGTGGCAGGCATCGCCGACCTCGCGCCCGACGCCGCGCGGCGCAACCTGGCGCGCGTGGGCTGGCCGGCCGAGGTCGCGCAGGCGCCGTCGCTCGACGCGGCGCTGCGCGAGCGGCGCACCCACCTCGGCGACGACTGGCGCGCGCTGGTGCGCCACCCCGCGATCGACGTCATCGTCGAGTGCACCGGCGCGCCGCTGGCCGCGGTGGAGCACTGCCTCGAGGCGTTCGCGCACGGCAAGCACGTGGTCAACGTGACGGTCGAGGCCGACGCGCTGTGCGGGCCGATGCTGGCGGCGCGCGCGCAGCAGGCCGGCGTCGTCTACTCGCTCGCCTTCGGCGACCAGCCGGCGCTGATCTGCGACCTGGTCGACTGGGCGCGCGCCTGCGGCTTCCCGGTGGTGGCCGCGGGACGCGGCCACAAGTGGCTGCCGCACTACTGCGAATCGACGCCCGACACGGTGTGGGAGTACTACGGCCTGACGCCCGAGCAGGCCGCGCGCGGCGGCCTCAACCCGAAGATGTTCAACAGCTTCCTCGACGGCAGCAAGCCGTCGATCGAGTGCACCGCGGTGGCCAACGCCACCGGCCTGGCGGTGCCCGGCGGCGGCCTGCTGTACCCGCCGGCAAGCATCGCCGACATCCCCAGCGTGACGCGGCCGCGCAGCGACGGCGGCGTGCTCGAGCGCAAGGGCATGGTCGAGGTGATCTCGTCGCTCGAGGCCGACGGCCGCCCGATTCCCTACGACATCCGCATGGGCGTGTGGGTCACGGTCGAGGCCGAGACCGACTACATCCGGCACTGCTTCGAGGAGTACAACGCGCACACCGACGACAGCGGCCGCTACTTCACGCTCTACAAGCGCTGGCACCTGATCGGCCTCGAGGTCGGCGTGTCGGTGGCCAGCGTCGCGCTGCGCGGCGAGGCCACCGGCGTCGCGCAGGCGTGGCACGCCGACGTGGCGGCCACCGCCAAGCGCGACCTGCGCGCCGGCGAGGTGCTCGACGGCGAAGGCGGCTACACCGTGTGGGGCAAGCTGCTGCCGGCGGCCGCCTCGCGCGCGCTGCGCGCGCTGCCGCTGGCGCTGGCGCACGGCGCGGTGCTGCAGCGCGCCGTGGCCAAGGGCGACACCGTGCGCGTCGACGACGTCGCGCTCGACACCGCCAGCAGCGCCTTCGCGCTGCGCCGCGAGATGGAGCAGCGCTTCGACGCCACGGCGCCTGCGGCCGCGGCCGGGCGCGCCACGCCAACGGACATCGCCGCGCCTTGAAGCAGGTGCTGCTGGGGTTCGTGATCTGGCTGGTGTACCGGCCGTTGTCGCTCACCTGGCGCGTGCGCTGCGACGAGCCGCAGGCGCTGCGCGACGCGCTGCGCGAGCGCCGGCCGTTCATCCTGGCGCATTGGCACGGCGACCTGTTCGCGCTGGCGGTGCTGGTGCGGCGCTACCGGCTGGTGATGCTCGCGTCGCGCAGCAAGGACGGCCGCATCATGGCCACGCTGCTGCGCCTGCTGGGCGCGCGCATCACCGATGGCTCGTCGAGCCGCGGCGCGGTGGGCGCTCTGAAGGGCCTGCTGCGGCTGATGCGCGACGAAGGGCACAACTGCAGTTTCGCGGTCGATGGGCCACGCGGCCCGATCTATCAGCTCAAGCCCGGCGTGCTCGAGACCTCGCGGGTCATCGACTGCCCGATCTACTACGCCAGCGTCAGTTGCGACCGTGCCTGGCACTTGCATCGCTCGTGGGATCGCACCTACGTGCCCAAGCCGTTCGCTCGCGTCGAGGTGCAGTGGCGCGGCCCGCTGCCGCCGGTGGCGCGGGGGGCCGACCCGCGCGAGCCCGCGGTGATGCAGGGGCTCGAGCGCCTGATGCTGCAGGCCAAGCGCGACGGGCACGTGCCCGGGCAGGCGCCGCCGCCTCGCGCCGACTGACGCCGCCCTCAGGCAGCCTGCAGCGCGCGCTGCCGCCGCGTGCGGTACAGCAGCGCCAGCACGATCGCCAGGTTCAGCAGGTTCCACCCGATGCCGTTGACGAACGCCGCGTGGTAGCTGCCGGTGAGGTCGAACACCTTGCCCGACATCCAGCCGCCCAGCGCCATGCCGAACAGCGTGCACATCAGCACCGTGCCGACGCGCGCGCCGGCCTCGGCCGGCGGAAAGTACTCGCGCACGATGATCGCGTAGCTCGGCACGATGCCGCCTTGGAAGAGCCCGAACAGCGCCGAGATCACGTACAGCGACGTGAGGCCGTCGAACGGCAGGAACAGCAGCAGCGCCAGCCCCTGCAGCGTCGAGCCGAGCAGCAGCGTGCGCAGGCCGCCGATGCGGTCGCAGATCACGCCGGAGACCAGGCGGCTGACGATGCCGAAGGCGAGCATCGCCGACAGCATCTGCGCACCGCGCGCGGCGCCGAAGCCGAGGTCGGTGCAGTAGGCGACGATGTGCACCTGCGGCATCGACATCGCCACGCAGCAGGCCACGCCGGCGACGCACAGCAGCGTCTGCGCGCCGCCGAGCGACAGGCCGAACGGGCGCTGCGAGGGCGTGCCGAAGGTCGCGCGCGCCGGTGCCACGGTGGCCGGCGGCGGCTTGGGCCGCATCGCCCGCGCCAGCAGCGGCAGGCTGACCGCGCTCAGCACTCCCAGGCCGATGTAGGTGGGGCGCCAGCCGACGGTCTCGATGAAGTGCTGCACGATCGGCGGCCAGATCGCGCCGGCGAGGTAGTTGCCGCTGGCGCAGATCGCCACCGCGATGCCGCGCCGGCGCACGAACCACAGCGAGGTGTCGGCCACCAGCGGCGCGAAGGTAGCCGACGAGCCGAGAAAACCGATGCCCACGCCGTGCGCGAGCGCGAACAGCCAGATGTTGCTCGACAGCGCCGCAGCGATGAACCCCAGCGCCAGGCCGGCCGAGCCGATCAGGATCGGGCGCACGACGCCGTGGCGGTCGGCGAGCCGGCCCATCCAGATGCCGCCCAGGCCGAAGCCGACCATCAGCAGCGTGTACGGCAGCGACGCGTCGGCACGCCCGACGCCGAAATCGGCCTGCACCGCGGGCAGCACCACCGACACCACGTACATGCACGCCGAGCCGATCGTCATCAGTGCCAGCGTGGCGACCAGGCGCGCCCAGGCGTAGCGGGAGTCGGCGGCGTGCTGCATGGGCCGCCGATGATGACACGCGGGCGCAACGGCCCGCTTTCTCGGGCACATTACGGTTGCAACCCCTGCAGCGATCCACCCGTCTCGATGAGCACGCTGACCCAAGCCCACGGCGTCTACCCGATCGCTCCGACGCCGTTCCTCGACGACGGCGCGATCGACTTCGCGTCGATCGACCGCCTGAGCGAGTTCTACCTGCGCAGCGGTGCCGCCGGCGTCACCGTGCTCGGCCAGCTCGGCGAGGCACCCAAGCTCGACGCGGCCGAGAGCCTGGCGGTGGCGCGGCGGTTCATCGCCGCCTTCGGCCGCACGCCGGTCGTCGTCGGCGTCACCGCGCCGGGGTTCGCCGCGATGCGCACGCTGGCGCGCGAGTGCATGAGCGCGGGCGCCGCCGGCGTGATGATCGCGCCGCCCAACACGCTGCGCACCGACGACCAGATTGCCGCCTACTACGCGCAGGCGGCGCAGGCCGTCGGCGCCGAGGTGCCGTTCGTGATCCAGGACTACCCGCTGACCTTCGCCGTGCAGATGACGCCGGCGGTGATCCGCCGCATCGTGCAGGAGAACGCCTCGTGCGCGATGCTCAAGCACGAGGACTGGCCGGGGCTCGAGAAGATCAGCGCGCTGCGCGGCTTCGAGCGCGACGGCTCGATGCGGCACGTGTCGATCCTGTGCGGCAACGGCGGGCTGTTCCTCGACTTCGAGTGCGAGCGCGGCGCCGACGGCGCGATGACGGGCTACGCCTTCCCCGACATGCTGTGCGACGTGGTGAGGCTGCAGCGCGAAGGCCGGCGCGACGCCGCGCACGACCTGTTCGACGCCCACCTGCCGCTGCTGCGCTACGAGCAGCAGCCCGGCGTCGGGCTGGCGGTGCGCAAGCACGTGCTGCAGCGTCGTGGCCTGATCGGCTCGAGTGCGCAACGCGCGCCGAAGGCCGCGTTGACTGCCGCCGCGCGCGCCGAGGTCGAGTATCTGCTGTCCCGGCTGGGGCGCCACGACTCCCGCGCCGCGCTGCCGCAGTTGTAGCGCGCGGGGCTTACTCGGGCATCAGCCTCTCGGCCGACACGTAGTCGCGGCGGAAGGCCTCGAACGGCACCGCGTCGGCGGCCTCGATCGCGCGCTGATCGTCGAGCGAGGCCTGCGCCTCGCGCTCGAACGCCGCCTGCTGCTCGCCCGACCAGGGCAGTGCCAGCAGCGCGGCGCGCGCCTGCAGCGAGCGCTGGCGCACGAAAGCGGTGTAGGCGCATTCCTCGGCGTGGTCGACCGCCGCCAGCACGCGCGCCGACGGCAGCGTCTGCGGCTGCTGCCACGCGGTGCGCGCGGCGGCGAGCGCCTCGCGGTAGTCGCGCCCGCCGTACTCGGCGTCGAGCCGGGCGGCGATCGGCGCGCAGGCCTCGAGCAGTTCGGCGCCCCAGTCGGCCAGCTTCACGCGGCCGGCACCGCGCTGCAGCTCGAGCCCCGGCTCGCGGCCGCGCGCGGCGGCGCTGTGCTGGTTGCGCGCCAGCGCGCCGATCTCCTCGCGCGTGTCGGGCGGGCTGTCGGCGAGCAGGCAGTGCAGCAGGAAGATGTCGATGAAGCGCATCGTCGGCGCCGCGATGCCGGCGTCGACGAACGGATCGAGATCCATGCAGCGCACCTCGACGTACTCGACACCGCGCTCGCGCAGCGCGTGCAGCGGGCGTTCGCCGCTGCGAATCACGCGCTTGGGCCGGATCGTGCCGTAGAACTCGTTCTCGATCTGCAGCAGGCTGGTGGCGAGCTGGTTGTAGTCGCCGCCCGGGTTGCGGATGCCGATCTTCTGGTACGGCGGGAACGGCCGCGTCAGCGCCTCGTGCAGCGACGCGGCGTAGCTCTCGAGGTTGTTGTAGCTCACCGCGAGCTGCGCCTGCGCGTCGCTCTGGTAGCCCAGCCGCCCCATGCGCAGCGAGGTGGCGTGCGGCAGGTGCAGGGTGTGCGGCGACAGCGGCTGCAAGCCGTGCTCGCGGCCGTCGACGAAGCTCGCGCACACCGCGGGCGATGCGCCGTACAGCACCAGCAGCACGAACGAATGGCGCCTGAAGTTGCGGATCAGCGCGAAGTATTCGTCGTTGCCCAGACCGGGCAGCGACCAGTTGTAGTGGATGCCCGAGATGGTCTGCATGCGCCGGCCGTAGCGGTGCGCCAGGCCCATGCGGTAGACGCTCTTGGCGCGGCCGATGTTGGAGGTGCCGTAGCGCCCGATCGGAATCGTCTCGTCGGTCGGCAGGCCGCACGGCATGCTGGCCACCCACAGCATCTCGTCGCCGGCGTCGCGCAGCACGCGGGCCACGTACTGGTGGATCTGCGTCAGCTCCTGCTCGCAGCCGCGCACGTCGAGGTGCGCGCCGGTGATCAGCTCGAGCTGCGACTCGCTGTAATCGGTGGTGATGCGCGCGTGCGTCAGCGCCGAGCCGAGCGCCGGCGGGTGCGGCGTCAGCGCCAGCGCGCCGCCCGGCGCGACGCGCAGGCTCTCTTTCTCGACGCCGCGGCGCATGCCGTGCAGCCTCTGCGACGTGATGCCGGCGAGCCGATCGACGATTGATTTCAAGCTGGTGTCCTCGCCTGGCCGGTGCGAGCCCAGCCGACTGTATCGACGGCAGTCGCGGGCGCCCGCGACCGCCTCCCATCGGTGGCTGCATCGTAGCGGGGAGCGCGCCTGCGCGCGAACACGGCGCGCAAACGCCGCCGGATCGAGGGGCCATCGCGCGCCCGCTGCCGCCCTCGGGTTGCGGTGGCGCGCCTCGGCCGGGGCCGAGCCCGTGCCGCGGCGACGCCGCCGGCCACCGCGTGTCGCGCCGGGGTATCGGGCCGCCGCTGCGCACGCCGAAGGCTGTCGATATAGTGGCAGCAGCCCGATCGACACCGCCCCGCCAGGGGCCACCGCGGAGACCGCCGATGTCCAAAGCCTTCGCCTCGCAGGCCGACCTGGTCGACAAGCAGGTCACTTTCGCCAAGCTCTCGCCCAACGCCTACGCCTACACCGCCGAGGGTGACCCCAACACCGGGGTGATCGTCGGCGACGACGCGGTGATGGTGATCGACACCCAGGCCACGCCGGCGATGGCGCGCGACGTCATCAAGCACATCCGCAGCGTGACCGACAAGCCGGTCAAGGTTGTGGTGCTCAGCCACTACCACGCGGTGCGCGTGCTCGGCGCGTCGGCCTACGAGCCCGAGCACATCATCGCCAGCCGCGACACCTACGACCTCATCGTCGAGCGCGGCGAGGCCGACAAGGCCAGCGAGATCGGCCGCTTCCCGCGGCTGTTCCGCGACGTGCAGAGCGTGCCGCCGGGAATGACCTGGCCCACCATCACCTTCAGCGGCGCGATGAGCATCTGGCTCGGCAAGCTCGAGGTGCAACTGCTGCAGGTGGGCCGCGGCCACACCAAGGGAGACACCATCGCCTGGCTGCCCGAGCAGAAGATCCTGTTCTCCGGCGACCTGGTCGAGTTCGACGCCACGCCGTACGCCGGCGACGCCTACTTCCAGGACTGGCCCAAGACGCTCGACAAGCTGGCCGCGATGAAGCCCAAGGCGCTGGTGCCCGGCCGCGGCGCGGCGCTGACCACGCCCGAAGCCGTGGCCGCGGGGCTGAAGGGCACGCGCGACTTCATCGCCGACGTGTGGGCCAGCGTCGAGGCCGGCGTCGCCGCGGGCAAGGACCTCAACGCCGTCTACAAGGAGACGGTGGCCAAGCTGCGGCCGAAGTACGGCCACTGGGTGATCTTCGACCATTGCATGCCGTTCGATGTGACGCGCTGCTACGACGAGGCCACGCAGTACCCCGACCCGCGCATCTGGACCGCCGAGCGCGACCGGCAGATGTGGCAGGCGCTCGAGTCGTAGCCGGCGCCGGCCATGGACTACCAGCAGGTCGTCTTTCCGTACCGCCACAGCAGCGACCAGGACGCGCGCGCGCCGGTGCGCCACCCGGTGGTGGTGGTCGGAGCCGGGCCGGTGGGCCTCGTGCTGGCGATCGACCTCGCGCGGCAGCAGGTGCCGGTGGTGCTGCTCGACAACGACGACCGGCTGTCGACCGGCTCGCGCGCGATCTGCTTCGCCAAGCGCACGCTCGAGATCTTCGATCGGCTCGGCGTCGGCAACGGCCTGGTCGACAAGGGCGTGTCGTGGCACACCGGCCGCGTGTTCCTGCGCGAGCAGCCGATCTACGCCTTCGACCTGCAGCCCGAAACTACCCACGAGCGGCCGGCGTTCATCAACATCCAGCAGTACTACGTCGAGGGCCACCTCGCCGAGCGCGCGCTCGCGCTGCCGCTCGTCGACCTGCGCTGGAAGAACGAGGTCAGCGCGGTGCAGTCGCGCGCCGACGGCGTGACGCTGCGCTTGCGCACGCCCGAGGGCGACTACGCGATCGAGGCCGATCACGTGGTGGCCTGCGACGGCGCGCGCTCGGCGGTGCGCGCGCTGATCGGCCAGGAGGCCCACGGCCGCACCTTCAGGGACCGCTTCCTGATCGCCGACGTGCGTTTTGGCGACGCGGTCGACTTCCCGGCCGAGCGCTGGTTCTGGTTCGATCCGCCGTTCCATCCCGGGCAGAGCGTGCTGCTGCACAAGCAGCCCGACGGTGTGTGGCGCATCGACTTCCAGCTCGGCTGGGACGCCGACCCCGAGGTCGAGAAGCGGCCCGAGAACATCCTGCCGCGGGTGCGCGCGCTGCTGGCGCACACCGCGATGAAAGACGCGCCGTTCGAGCTCGAGTGGGCCAGCGTCTACACCTTCTCGTGCGAGCGCATGGCGCACTTCCGGCACGGCCGCGTGCTGTTCGCCGGCGACGCCGCGCACCGCGTGTCGCCGTTCGGCGCGCGCGGCGCGAACTCGGGCATCCAGGACGCCGAGAACCTGGCGTGGAAGCTCGCCGCGGTGCTGCAAGGCCGCGCCGGCGACGCGCTGCTCGACAGCTACGGCGTCGAGCGCGAGGCCGCCGCCGACGAGAACATCGGCCACTCGACCCGCGCCACCGACTTCATCACCCCCAAGAGCGAGGTCAGCCGACTGTTCCGCGACGCCACGCTGCAGCTCGCGCGCGACCACGCCTTCGCGCGCGCGCTGGTCAACAGCGGCCGGCTGTCGACCGCCTCGAAGTTGAACGATTCGCCGCTCAGCACGCCCGATGCCGACGCCTTCGACGGCGCCGCCGGCCCCGGCGCGCCGCCGCTCGACGCGCCGCTGCGCGTCGACGGCCGCGACGGCTGGCTGCTGCGCCAGCTCGACGAGGCCACGTTCGCCGCGCTGGTGTTCGATGGCGAGGCGGCCGCCGAGGCGGTGGGCGCGCTGCAAGAGGCCGCCGAGGGCGTGGCGCCGCTGCGAGTGCTGCTGGTCGCCGAGAACGCGCGCGCGGCCGTGCCCGGTGCACGCACGGTGGTCGACGCCAGCGGCCTCGTGCGCCGCCGCTACGACGGCGCGCCCGGCACCGTGGTGCTGCTGCGCCCCGACCAGCACGTGTGCGCGCGCTGGCGCCGCGTGTCGGCCGACGCCGCCCGCGCTGCGCTGCGCCGCGCGCTGGCGCTGCACTGAAGCGGGAGACGCCGCCGTGGCGCTGAACACCGCCCCGAACTTGGAAGCCGCCGACGCCTTCTACGAGGCCCTGATCGACGCGCACCGCGACCTCACCAGCGCGCAGAGCCACGAACTGAACGCCAAGCTCGTGCTGCTGCTGGCCAACCACGTCGGCGAGGCCGACACCCTCAACCAGGCGCTGGCCGCGGCGCGTGCGAGCGTGCTCGCCGCGACCCAGGAGGCATCATGAGCGCATCCGAACTCCGCTACCAGAACGGCTTCGGCAACGAGTTCGCCAGCGAGGCCGTCGCCGGCGCGCTGCCGCAGGGCCGCAACAGCCCGCAGCGCGCGCCGCACGGGCTGTACGCCGAGCTGCTGTCGGGCACCGCGTTCACTGCACCGCGCGCAGCCAACCGCCGCACCTGGATGTACCGCCGCCAGCCGTCGGCGCTGAGCGGCGCGTACGAGCCCTACCCGCAGCCGCTGTGGACCAGCGGCGCCGCCGGCGGCGTCGACTCGCCGCCCGACCCGCTGCGCTGGAACCCGTTCGCGATCCCCGATGCGCCGCTCGACCTGATCGACGGCATACGCACCGTCGCCGCCAACGGCGACGTGCAGGCGCAGACCGGCCTGGGCGCGCTGGTCTACACCGCCAACCGCTCGATGAGCAAGCGTGCGTTCGTCAACGCCGACGGCGAGATGCTGTTCGTGCCGCAGCAAGGCCGCCTGCGCATCACCACCGAGCTGGGCCGGCTCGAGGTGGCGCCCGGCGAGATCGCGCTGCTGCCGCGCGGCCTGGCGTTTCGCGTCGAGCTGCCCGACGGCGCGTCGCGCGGCTACGTGTGCGAGAACTACGGCGCGCAGCTGCGCCTGCCCGAGCTGGGACCCATCGGCTCCAACGGCCTGGCCAACGCGCGCGACTTCCAGGCGCCGGTGGCCGCGCACGAAGACGCCTCGGCGCCGACCGAGGTGATCCGCAAGGTCGGCGGCAGGCTCTGGCGCAACAGTCAAGCGGCCACGCCGTTCAACGTGGTGGCGTGGCACGGCAACCTGGTGCCGCTGAAGTACGACACCGCGCGCTTCATGACGATCGGCACCATCAGCTACGACCACCCGGACCCGAGCATCTTCACGGTGCTCACGTCACCGTCGGATACGCCGGGCACCGCCAACTGCGACTTCGTGATCTTTCCGCCGCGCTGGATGGTGGCCGAGGACACCTTCCGCCCGCCCTGGTACCACCGCAACGTGATGAGCGAGTTCATGGGGCTCGTGCACGGGCAGTACGACGCCAAGCCCGAAGGCTTCAAGCCCGGCGGCGCCAGCCTGCACAACTGCATGGTCCCGCACGGTCCCGACGCCGAGGCGTTCGAGAAGGCCAGCAGCGCCCCGCTGGCGCCGCACAAGCTCGACAACACCCTGGCGTTCATGTTCGAGAGCCGCTGGCGCTTCGTGCCGACGGCCTTCGCGATGCAAGGCGGCGCGCTCGATGCCGGCTACGCGAGCTGCTGGAACGGGCTGCAGGATCGGTTTCGGTAGGGCCGAGCACGCTGACTGAAGTTACTGCAGCTTGCCCGAGCGGCGGGGTCATGGCGTCGGACAATCGGCGGGGTTCACCCACCACCGGGAGCCCGCGATGAGACCACTGGTCTACCCCGCCGACTGGCTGTTCCGCACGCAGCCGCCGCCGCTGTCGGACTTCGGCCGCCGGCTGCTGGCCGAGGGCGACTCGTGGTTCACGATCGGCACGCTCAATCTGGCGCAGGCGTCCAACGTGCTGTTCAAGCTCGAGTTCGCGCAGACCACGGCGATCGTCAACTGCGCGTACCCGGGCGACACGCTGCGCCGCGTGGTCGACAGCGTGCACGACCCGTACTTCGACGAGCTGCTGCGCAAGCCCAACTTCGCGAGCTTCTGGGAGGCGATCCTGATCTCCGCCGGCGGCAACGACCTGATCGACGCCGCGCAGGTACCGCCGGTCGATTTGCACGGCCAGCCGATCGCGCCGGCCCGGCGCCTGCTGCTGACGCCGGCCGAGGCACAGGCCGACCCCACCGACCCCGACCGCTTCATCAGCACCCCGGGCTGGATCACGCTGGCGAGCTACCTGAAGGCCAACTTCGCGATCCTGGTACAGCGCCGTGACCAGGGGCCGAGCGCGAATCGACCGATCTTCCTCCACACCTACGCCGTGCCGACGGTGCGGCCCGCCGGCACGATCGGTGCACCCAACGGCTGGCTCTTTCCGGCGTTCGAGGCGGCCGGCATCGCCGCCGCCGATCGCCAGCCGACTTCCGATCGGCTGTTCGAGCGCCTGCGCCACCTGCTGAAGAGCCTCGACGCGGGCAGCGGCTCACCCGACGCGCTGCCGCACGTGCACGTGTTCGACTCCGCAGCGCTGCCCGACATCGTCGCCGCGCTGCCCGGCACCAGCGGCGCCTCGAACGACTGGGTCAACGAGATCCACCTCACGCCCGACGGCTACGGCAAGCTCGGCCGTGCGTTCGGGACGTTCATCGAGCAGGTCATGGCCGGCTACCCGTAGCGCCGGTGCTGGCTGCCCGCCGTTGTCAGTTCTTGCTCGTGCAGGCAGCGGACGTGTGATCGCTGACCCAACGGATGTGCTCGCTCACCGGGCCCAGCGGCGTCTGTGCGTTCAGCACACCCGTGACCGTGACGTGCGTCGTGGTGTAGGTTCCGTTGATGCTGAGATGGCCTGAACTGCCGCGATCGTCGTGGCACGTGGCCGAGCCGGTGATCACGCCGTTCGACGCCGAGCCGCGGTGCTCGCTGCACGTCATGTCGCCGCCGGCGGAAATCGCTTCGCGCACCACGCCGTTGATGTCGCCGTCGGTGGTGCAGCCGTCGAACGCGTGCGGCCTCGCCGTCATCGCGCGGATCATCGGTGGCGGCAGGCCCGTCACCGACGTGTAGGTCACCACCGTACGCCATTGGCCGGGCTCGACGCGGTCGGGCCCCGTCGCGTTGGCTGCGGCCGAGCAGACGGCGAGCACGACGGCCGATCCGATGGACAAGGCGCAAGGCAACGGCATGGCAAGCTCCTGGGGCAACCACTCGCGCGCAACGGCGAAGGGATGGCGCTCGGATCGCGCCGCGCCTGCAAGGTTCCGTCTGCGCCGCGGGGCATGGAGCCCGGCCGACGGCACGCTTACCGCGCTCGACGGGCGCCGCGCCTCAGTTCCGCCAGCCCGGCTCCAGCCGATCGAGCCGGCGCAGCAGCGCCGGCCAGGCGAGCGCGCCGCCCGACCCGCGCGTGACCGCCTGCATCTGCGCCGGCGCGCGCTCGACGATCGCCTGCGGAATCGGCCGCAGCGGCGTGCCGCCGGCCATTGCGCGCACCTGGATCGTGCAGCTCGCCTCGAAGAAGTACATCGCGACGAAGGCGTCGGCAACCGTCGGACCGACTGTGAGCAGGCCGTGGTTGCGCAGCATCAGGAAGCGGCGGTCGCCGAGGTCGCGCACCAGCCGCGGTTTCTCGTCGTCCTCGAGCGCGACCCCTTCGTAGTCGTGGTAGGCGAGCGATGCCAGCACGAACATCGAGTGCTGCGACAGCGGCAGCAGCCCTCCCTCCTGCGCCGACACCGCCACGCCGTTGATGCTGTGCACGTGGATCACGCAGGCCGCGTCCTCGCGCGCCGCGTGGATCGCGCTGTGAATCGTGAAACCGGCCGGATTGATGTCGTACGGGCTCGGCGCCACCTTGCGCCCTTCGAGGTCGATCTTCACCAGGCTCGCCGGCGTGATCTCGTCGAAGGTCATGCCGTACGGGTTGATCAGGAAGTGGTGCTCCGGCCCCGGCAGGCGCGCCGAGATGTGGGTGAAGACGAGGTCGTCCCAGCCGTAGCGCGCCACCAGGCGATAGCACGCGGCGAGGTCGACGCGCTGCTGCCATTCGGCCTGCGACATGCCGGCGGGGGCGGGCGAGGGTTGACGATCCATGATGGTTCCCGAACTGGCGCGACCGTGCGGATGGCGCATAATATATAGACTGGTCTAGTTGGAGGTCAAGCCCGTGTCCAATCCTCCTGCCCCGCGCGGCGCCAGCCGCGAGCGCATGCTCGAGACCGCGATCGACCTGATGCGCGGCTTCGGCCTCAGCGGCGCCGGCATCAACGACCTGGTGCGCGAGAGCGGTGCGCCCAAGGGGTCCGTCTACCACTTCTTCCCCGGCGGCAAGCTGCAGATCGCCGAGGAGGCGCTCGCCGCCTACGGGCCGCGCGTGCGCGAGCTGATCGTCGAGGCCCTGGCCGGCGCAGAGGCGCCGCCGGAGAAGGTGCGCACGCTGTTTCGCGCCTTCGCGCGGCGGCTGCGCAGCGCGGACTTCTCGCGCAGCTGCATGGTCGGCACCGTCGGCCTCGACCTCGACGACTCGCTCGAGCCGCTGCGCCAGCGCCTGGCCTCCACGCTCGACGGCTGGGCCGACGCGATCGCGGCGGCGTTCGACCTCGGCAGCACGCGGCGCACGCGCGCCTTCGCCGGTTTCGTGCTCACCGCGATCGAAGGTGCCTACGTGCGCGCGCGCGTCGAACGGTCGAGCACCCCGTTCACCGAGGCCGGCGAATGGCTCGCAACGCTGCTGGAGTGACGCCGGCGTCCCGCGCGCCGCGCGTCGCGCTTCAGCTCTTCTTGCGCTGGCGCTCGCGCAGCACCGTGACGCTCTCGCCGGCAATGCCCCAGTGATCGGTGTCGACCTCGTCGATCACCACCATCGTGGTGGCCGGGTTCTTGTCGAGCACGCGCACCAGCAGATCGGTGACGCCGCGGATCAGCTCGGCCTTCTGTTCGCGCGTGGCGCCCTCGCGCGTGATCTTGATGTTGACGTAGGGCATATGACCTTTCGGGTTCGGGTTGGCGTGGCGATCGCCGGCAGCCGGCGCGCGCGAGGTCACCCCAGCGGGGTGCCCGTCTTCTTGCGCACGAAGCGGATCGGCGCCTCGCGCATCGGCCGCGCCGCTGCGCCGTGGCGCTGCAGCGTGGCGTCGAGCGTGGTGCCGCCCTCGTCGGTGAGCGCCGCGCCGCGCGCCTGCGCGATCGCCTGCGCGCGTGCGGCGGCATCGGCGAACGGCGTGCGCTCGGCGAGTTGCTCGACGATGTGCACCAGGTTGTCGCGGCCGCGCTGGTGCGTGCCGCCATAGCCCTTGATCAGCCGGCCGCACAGCGCCAGCTCGTGGCCGAGCCGCCAGTCGGCACTGCTCGCGCGCACCACGGTGTCGAGCCAGCGCTCGATCAGCGCCTGCTCGTCGGCATAGCGCAGGCCGCGCCGGCGCAACCAGCGCTGCGCGGCCAGCAGCCGCAGCATCGCCATGCCGAACACCGTGTGGGTCGGCAGCTTGAGCGGCAGTGCCAGCGGCTCGTGGCCGCGCGCGCCGCGCCGCACATCCCAGGCCTGCAGCGCGCGCGCCCAGCGCGGCGGCAGCATGCCGGCGAACTCGGGCACGCCCGGCTTGAAGTGGTCGTACACCTTGACCACCTCGTGCTCGCCGGCGCCGACCTCGCGGCGCACGCGCGCCCAGCGCTGCCGATCGAGCTTCAGCTCGGCGACGCGCACGATGTCGTCGAACGCCATCCACAGCGCCAGCCAGCGCGCCGTTTCGCGCGTGGTGGCCCATCCGTGCGCGGCACCGGGGTCGCCGGCACGCTCGGCGTCGCGCACGCGCGCCAGGCGCTGCAGGTACAGCGCCGCGTAGGCCGCATCCTGGTACTGCAGCACGCGCGCATGGCCGAGCGCGAGCATCGCGTGCACCTCGCCCGGGAACGCCGCCGCCACCGCGGGCGGCAGCGCAGGCGGCGCGGCGGCGGCCTGCACCGCCTTGCCGTTGCCGACCACCTGCGCAACGTACGCCGTCTGCGCGCGCAGCGCCGCGACGCGTTCGTAGGCGAGCGCGAAGCCGCGCTGGCTCGCCGCCGCCGCGCGTCCGCCGCTGCCGATCACCGCCTCGTAGTGCTCGCGCGCGAACGGCAGCACGCCGCCGGCGGCGATGGCGCCGAGCATCACCGCGCTCACGATGGTGCCCGCCTCGCGCGCCAGCGCGCCGAAGTCGAGCACGTGCAGTTCGCGGCTGTGCGCGCGCAGCAGCGCCAGCAGCGCCGCCGAATCGACGCGGCCGTCGCCCATCGGCATGCGCTCGGCATTGGTCAGCGCGCGCGCGCTGGAGGCGAGCACCGTCGTGCGCGCGGCGTCGGGCAGGCCGAGGGTGGTCTGGCGTGCCGCCTCGAGCAGCTCGGAGCACACCAGCGCGTCGAGGCCGCCGGGCACCGGCACCAGCCCGAACACCGGCCGCCGGCCGCCGAGGCTGGCGATCGGTTGCGGGAACACCTCGAGGTAGTAGGTGGTGGCGCCGGTACGCTGCGCGACGCCCGGGATCGACGTGCTCTGCGCGGCGTAGCCCGCGCGCGTGGCGGTGTCGACCAGCCACTGCGCGAGCACGCCGCCGCCCTCGCCGCCGAGCGCGCACACCAACAGCGTGATCGGTCGCTGAACGCTCACGATGCCGACGCCGGTGTCAGCAGGCGGCGCATCGCGCCCCGCCACCCGGCCGCGGCACGCTCGTGCCAGCGCGGGTTGGTCACCACCTCGGCGCGGTAGAAGCTCGGGCACAGCGTGGCCGCGTGCGCGTTGGCGCCGCACAGCCCGCAGCCGACGCAGCCGTCGATCACGGTGGCCACCGGGTCGACGCGCAGCGGGTCGGGGTTGTCCTTCAGCGTCAGCGTCGGGCAGCCCGACAGGCGGATGCACGCATGGTCGCCGTTGCAGACGTCCTCGTCGACGCCGTACTTGACGCGCACCACGCGCTTGCCCCGCTGCAGCAGCGAGGCGATCCACGGCCGCAGCCGGCGCTGCCGCTCGAGCTGGCACTCGCCCTCGGCGACGATCACCTTCAGGCCGTTGAAGTCGCTGGTCAGCGCCTCGGTCAGCGTGCGCCGCATCGTCTCGACCTCGTAGGTGTAGACGGTGCGCAGCCACTTCACGCCCAGCCCGCCGAGCGTGCGCTCGATCGTGGTGTTCTTGTCGACCAGGCTCGCGCGCGGGTCGGGCGCGGCGGCCTTGGTCTCTTCGCTCGGGGTCGAGATGATCTCCTGCGTGCCGGTGGCCGAGGTATAGCCGTTCTTGAAGATCAGCAGCACCGCGTCGTCGCCATTGAACAGCGCGCTCTGCACGCCGGTGAGCAGGCCGTTGTGCCAGAAGCCGCCGTCGCCGACGATCGCCAGCGTGCGCCGCGCCATCACCGGCGACACGCCGGCGCGGCTGGCCAGGCTCATGCCGTAGCCGAGGATCGAGTGGCCGAAGCCGAACGGCTCGAAGGTGCCGAACGAGTGGCAGCCGATGTCGGCCGCGATGTGCACGCGCCCCACCTCGGCCTGCGCCAGCTTGAGCGCCGCGAACACCGGCCGCTCGGGGCAGCCGATGCAGAAGCTCGGCGGCCGCGGCGGCAGCGGCGCGGCCAGCGCCTTGGCCGCGGCCTCGCGCCGCGCGCCGATGCCGTCGAGCCACGCCTGCGCGTCGGCCACCGAGTGCCCGGGGAGATAGCGTTGCACGAACTGCACCAGCGCGCGGGCCATCACCTCGACCGAGTACTCGCCGCCCGAGGGCAGCAGATCCTTGCCGTGCAGCGGCGTCTGCAGATCGCGCCGGCGCAGCAGCGTGGCCAGCTCCTGCTCGATGAACTCGGGCTGGCCCTCCTCGAACAGCAGCACCGCGCGCTTGCCGGCGCAGAACTGCGCCAGCTCGTCGGGCACCAGCGGGTAGGTGACGTTGAGCACCAGCACCGGGATGTCGACGTCGCCGAAGGCATCGGCCAGCCCGAGGCGCTGCAGCGCGCCGACCAGGCCGTGCGCGAGCCCGCCCTGCACGATGAGCCCGAGGTCGCCGTGCGCGCCGGGCCAGTGCTCGTTGAGCTGGTGCTCGGCGATGTAGCGCCGCGCCGCCGGGATGCGCTGCTCGCTCTTGAGCTTCTCGTGGCTGAAGGTGACCGGCGGGTGCGACAGCCGCATGTAGTCGAACGCGGCCGGCTCCTCCTGCAGCGCGCGCGTCGAGAGCTTGGGCGCGACGTTGTCCTTGCACTCGAAGTTGCCGCGCACGTGGCAGGCGCGGATGCGCAGCTCGAGGATCGCCGGCATGTTCGACGCCTCGGACATCGCGAACGCATGCTCGACCATCTCGACCATGCGAGCGAGGTCGGGCCGCGGGTCGACCAGCAGCATCGTGCTCTTCAGCGCGAAGGCGTGCGTGCGCTCCTGGATCACCGAAGCGCCTTCGCCGTAGTCTTCGCCGACGACGATCAGCGCGCCGCCGGTGACGCCCGGCGAAGCGAGGTTGGACAGCGCGTCGCTGGCGACGTTGGTGCCGACGATCGACTTCCAGGTCACCGCGCCGCGCAGTGGGTAGTGGATCGACGCGCCGAGCATCGCGGCGGCCGACGCCTCGTTGGAGCACGCCTCGACATGCACGCCGAGTTCGTCGAGGTACGGGCGCGCCTGCACCATCACGTCGAGTAGGTGCGACACCGGCGCGCCCTGGTAGCCGCCGACGTACGACACGCCCGACTGAAGCAGCGCCTTGGTCACCGCGAGGATGCCCTCGCCGTGGAACGTGGCGCCCGACCCCAACCGCAGGCGCTCGACTTCTTGCGTGAACTGGACTTCCATCTGAGGATTGATCCGCGGCCGTCCCACGGCGGCCTTCGTCCGGCCACCCGGCCGAGGGCGCGCATTCTCGCGCGGCGGCCGATTGTGCCCCGCGGCCGGCGACACGGCCGGCGATGCCTCGCAAGACAGTGATCGCCGTACGGTATCGGCGCCGGCGCGGCGCCGATCACCAGCGCGGATCACCGCGTGCGATGCACCGCGTGCGATGCGCCGCGCACCGAGGTGCCATCGCATAATCGCCCGCATGAGCACGCACTACGAAACCCGCGGCGCGCAGGCGCTGATCCGGCTCGATCATCCCCCGGTCAACGGCCTGGGCGCCGCGCTGCGCGCCGATCTGCTGCGCTCGCTCGACCGCGCGCTGGCCGATGCGCAGGTGACGGCGATCGTCGTCACCGGCAGCGAGCGCGCGTTCTCCGGCGGCGCCGACGTCAAGGAGTTCAACACGCCCAACGCGCTGCGCGAGCCGCGGCTGCCGGCATTGATCGCGGCGTTCGAGGCTTCGCCCAAGCCGGTGATCGCGGCGATCGCCGGCGTCTGCATGGGCGGCGGGCTCGAACTCGCGCTCGGCGCGCACTACCGCGTGGCCAAGGCCGACGCGCAGATCGCGCTGCCCGAGGTCAAGCTCGGCCTGCTGCCCGGCGCCGGCGGCACGCAGCGGCTGCCGCGCGCGGTGGGCCTCGAGACGGCGCTGAACATGATCGCCTCGGGCGCCACGATGCCGGCTGCCAAGTTGAAGGGCACGGCGCTGTTCGACGAGGTGGTCGACGGCGACCCGGTGGCCGCCGCGCTCGCGCTGGCGGCCAAGGTGGTGGCCGACAAGCTGCCGCGCAAGCGCCTGCGCGACGCCAAGGTGAGCGACGCGCAGGCCGAGGCCTTCTTGCAGTTCGCGCGCAACACGGTGGGCGCGGCGTCGAAGCACTTCCCGGCGCCGCTGCGCTGTGTCGAGGCCGTGGGCTGGTCGGTCAGCAAGCCGTTCGACGAGGCGCTGCGGCTCGAACGCGAGGCGTTCCTGACGCTGATGGCCACGCCGCAGTCGCGCGCGCTGCGCCACATCTTCGCCGCCGAGCGCGCGGCCGCCAAGATCGACGGCGTGCCCGAGGGCACGCCGCTGCGGCCGATCGCCAAGGTGGGCATCGTCGGCGCCGGCACGATGGGCGGCGGCATCGCGATGAACTTCGCCAACGCCGGCATCGCGGTGGCGCTGCTCGAGACCAAGCAGGAGGCGCTCGACAAGGGCGTGGCCACGATCCGCCGCAACTACGACAACAGCGCCAAGAAGGGCCGCCTCAGCGAGGCGCAGGTGGCCGAGCGCATGGCGCTGATCGCGCCCACCCTCGGCTACGACGCGATGCGCGACGCCGACCTCGTGATCGAGGCGGTGTTCGAGGACATCGCGGTCAAGCAGCAGGTGTTCAAGACGCTCGACGAGGTGTGCAAGCCCGGCGCCATCCTGGCCTCGAACACGTCGGCGTTGAACCTGAACACGATCGCCGGCTTCACCAAGCGGCCGCGCGACGTGATCGGCCTGCACTTCTTCAGCCCGGCCAACGTGATGCGGCTGCTCGAGATCGTGCGCGGCGAGCAGACCGCGCCCGACGTGCTCGCCACCTGCATGGCGATTGCGAAGAAGATCAAGAAGATCGGCGTCGTCTCCGGCGTCTGCGACGGCTTCATCGGCAACCGCATGCTCGCGCGCTACGGCGCGGCGGCCAACGGCCTGCTGCTGCAAGGCGCGCTGCCGCAGCAGGTCGACAAGGCGCTCGAGGCGTTCGGCTTCGCGATGGGGCCGTTTCGCGTCGGCGACCTCGCGGGGCTCGACATCGGGTGGGCCGGCCGCAAGCGGCGCGCCGCCGAGAACCCGGCGGCGGCGCAGCGCGTGGTGGCCGACGCCCTCTGCGAACAGGGCCGCTTCGGGCAGAAGACCGGCGCCGGCTGGTACCGCTACGAGCCGGGCGCTCGCGACCCCATCCCCGACCCGCTGGTGACCGCGATCATCGAGTCGTTCCGCAACGAGCGCGGCATCGCCGCGCGCCATGTGGGCGACGACGAGGTGGTCGAGCGCTGCGTGTTCGCGCTCGTCAACGAAGGCGCCCGCATCCTCGACGAGAAGATCGCCGCGCGCGCCAGCGACATCGACCTCGTCTACCTCAACGGCTACGGCTTCCCGCAGCACCGCGGCGGGCCGATGCTGCACGCCGACATCGTGGGCCTGCCCAACGTCGTGCGCGCACTGCAGCGCTTCGCCGCCGAACCCGGCGCCGAGGCGTGGTGGCAGCCGGCGCCGCTGCTGCAGCAGCTCGCCGACGACGGCAAGACGTTCAACTGACGGATCACAGAGAACGGCGCTTCGGGTTCGGCCGCCCTCGAGTCATGTGGCTCTGCCGCTTGACTCAACCCCCTCGGGGGGCAGGCCGGGCTGGCCCGGCCTTGGAGGTGCTCAGGCGGGCCGCGCGAATTCCGCCAGTCGCAGCACACGACCCTCGCTGCGCGCTCGGTGGAAGTAGCGGTCGTCGGCGGTCACCAGGGTTGCGGCGGCCTCCAGTGCGATCGCGTGATACAGGGTGTCGAACACGTGCTGGCGATGCCGGATCGCGAGCGCCAGCGCACGCGCGTACACCGCGGCATCTTCGACGACCTGCATCTCGATGTCGAGCAGGTCATTCAGGTTGGCGCGCGCGGCCTGCGGCAGTTCGCGCGCCAGCACGGCCGCGACTTCGGCCACGAAATGCGGCGGCTGCAGCAGTTCGACATCGCCGGACCGTACGCCATCGAGCAGATCGAGCGCCGCCTCGGTGTCGCCTTCGCTGCCGCGATCGCGGAAGAACCATTTCAGCGCGACGCTGGCGTCGGCGACCACCCTCAAGGCCGGCCCTTCTCGCGCGCCGCCTGAAGCCGCTGGGTCGAGCGCAGCGGCGCGGCGGCGCGCCTGCGCACGATGCGGTCGATCGCCGATCGGCTGCGTTGCCGCTGCGCCACCCGCTCGACCGCCTCGCGCATCAGTTCGGCGATGACGGCGCTCTTGTTCTGGCCCGCGAAGGCCTCGTTGAAGGCCTGCTTGATCTCATCGGGGATGCTGAAGTTGACGGTGCCCATGGAAACGCCCGATTGTGGAAAACTTCGACAACGCCATCGTAGCAGGGCTCGCGTGCCGCCGAGCCACAGGCCCGAGAGCCCGAAAGGAACCCGATGAACGCGACGCACAACCCCCGCTGGACGCAACGCCCCGAGGGCTCGACCTGGGGCGACTTCGGCCCCGACGATCAACTGGGGCGGCTGAACCTGCTGACGCCGCAGAAGGTGCTGCAGGGCCTGGCCGAGGTGAAGGACGGGCGATCGTTCTGCCTCAGCCTGCCGCTGGACTACCCCGGCGAATCGAGCCTCAACGCGCGCCGCAAGCCGCCGCAGCTCAAGCCCACCAGCCTGCACGGCAAGCCGTACCTCAACTTCGCACTCGGTGAACTCGACGCGCGCAACACCGACGTCATCTGCGACGACCAGGTGCTGTTGAGCCTGCAGTACAGCACGCAGTGGGACAGCTTCGCGCACGTCGGCTCGTGGTTCGACGCCGACGGCGACGGCCAGCCCGAGATGTGCTACTACAACGGCTACCGCGCGCACCAGCACGTCAAGGGGCCGAGCGACTACCGCTTCGTCGGCGACCCGTGCGACGGCCCGTCGTGCGCCGAGGCGCTGGGCATCGAGCACTTCGCGGTCAAGGCGATCCAGGGCCGCGCGGTGCTGGTCGACCTGCACGCGCACTTCGGCGACGAGCGCCGCATCGTCGACGCCGCCACGCTGCGGCGCGTGATGGAGGCCGACCGCGTGGTGGTCGAGCGCGGCGACATCGTGCTGCTGCACACCGGCTTCTCGACGCTGCTCATGGGCATGAACCGCAGGCCCGACATGAACGTGCTGAACAACGCCTGCCCCGCGCTCGACGGCCGCGACGACGCACTGCTGAACTGGGTCACCGACTCCGGCGTCGCCGCGCTGTGCGCCGACAACTACGCGGTCGAGCACTACCCGGCGCGCGAGCAAGCGGGGCCACGCCCGGCGCTGCCGCTGCACCAGCACTGCCTGTTCAAGCTCGGCGTACCGCTGGGCGAGCTGTGGTGGCTGCACGACCTCGCGGCGCACCTGCGCGCGGCCGGCCGCAGCCGCTGCCTGCTCACCGCGCCACCGCTGCGCCTGCCCGGTGCCGTGGGCTCGCCGGTGACGCCGGTGGCCACGGTGTAGGCCAGACGCAGACCTTCAGAGGTCGAAGGCCGGCGCGTCGCGCGACAGGATTGCGCTGCGCGTCGCCACGCCCCAGATCGCCTGCAGCTCGCGCTCGAGCGTGGCCACCAGCGCGCGCACGTCGTCGGTGGCGCGGTCGTGCAGCGCCTCGGCCACGATCAGCACGCTTGCGGTCTGCGGCGCGATCGCCGACAGCGCGCTTTGCCGGTTGGTCCAGCGCCGGGCGTGCGCGCTGCCCGCGTCGTCGACGAAGGCCACTTCGCCAGACTCGGGGGCTTCGTGCCCGCCGCCGAACGAGAGGTAGTCCTCGCTGCCGTCGGCGTGGCGCACCTGCAGGCTGCCTGTCACCTGCGCCAGGTCGAGCGCGGCCACCGGGATCGCATACGCCACCGAGACCGCGTTGCACAGATCGACCAGCGGATGGACGCGCGGCAGAGCGCCTTCCTTGCGCAGGCGGCGCAGCAGCGCCTCGGAGGCACAGCGGTACTGGGTGGGCTTCAGGCCCATGCGCTGAAACGCGCGGCGCCATGCCTGGATGGCCTGCAGATCGGACTCGGTGCGGCCTTCGAGCCGTGCGAGCGCAAGCGCGGTGTGGCGCGCCACCGCGTCGGCCACCTCGGCGCGGTCGTGAATGCCGTCGGCGCGCACCACACCGGCCACGAGTTCGGGGAACGCGCGCCACAAGTCGCTCGAGTGGCTGAACTGCATCGGCTCGTCGTCGTTCGTCGATCGGGCTACATTCTGACCCCGTGCGCTGCCTGTTGATCGAAGACGACGAGATGATCGGCGAGAGCCTGCGCGCCGCGCTGCGGCGCCAGGGTTTCGCCGCCGACTGGGTGCGCGACGGCCGCGCCGCCGACGCGGTGCTCGCCACCGAACGATTCGACGCCGTGCTGCTCGACCTCGGGCTGCCGCACAAGGGCGGCGTCGAGGTGCTGAAGACGCTGCGCGCGCGCGGCGACGCGACGCCGGTGCTGGTGCTCACCGCGCGCGACGCCACCGCCGACAAGGTGGCCGCGCTCGACGCGGGCGCCGACGACTACCTGGTCAAGCCGTTCGAGCTCGACGAGCTGCTGGCGCGGCTGCGCGCGGTGGCGCGGCGCGCGGTCGGCCGCGCGCAGCCGCTGCTGCGGGTGGCCGATCTGCGGCTCGATCCGGCCACGCGCGAGGTCAGCCGCGGCGAGCAGCCGCTGCTGTTGTCGGCGCGCGAGTTCGCGCTGCTGCAGGTGCTGATGGAGCGCCCCGGCGCGATCCTGTCGCGCGCGCAGCTCGAAGACCGGCTCTACGGCTGGGGCGAGGAGCTGGAGAGCAACGCCATCAGCGTCTACGTGCATCAGCTGCGCAAGAAGCTCGGCGACGACCGCATCCACACCGTGCGCGGGGTCGGCTACTACGTGGGCGAGGCCAAGAGCGGTTGATGCGCTCGCTGCGGCTGCGTCTGTTCGTGCTGCTGCTGGCGTTGGCCGCGGTGGCGTCGCTCACGGTGGGCTGGGCCACCTACGCCAGCGTGCGCAGCGATGCCGACCAGTTGTTCGACGACCACCTGCGGCAGATGGCGCTGTCGCTGCGCGACCAAGGCCGCATCGCCGACGACGAGCGCGCGGCGATCGAGAGCGGCCAGTTCGACTACGTGGTGCAGGTGTGGTCGCTCGACGGCGGCGTGCTCTACAGCACCGTGCCGGCGCCGGTGCTGCCGCCGCGCGCCGTGCTCGGCTTCTCCACCGTGATGGTCAACGGCGCGCCGTGGCGCGTGTTCGCCGCGGCCACGCCGCTGCGCATCGTGCAGGTGGGGCAGCCCCTGGCGGTGCGCAGGGCACTGGCCACGGCGGCCGCGGGGCGCAGCGTGCTGCCGATCGCGGTGGCCGCGCCGATCGTCGGCCTCTTCATCTGGTGGCTGATCAGCGCCTCGCTGGCGCCGCTGGCGCGCGTGGTGCGCGCGCTGCGCGAGCGCGGCGTCGAGGCGCTCGAGCCGCTGCCCGCGCAGGGGTTGCCGTCGGAGGTGTCGCCGCTGATCGACGCCTTCAACGCGCTGCTGGCGCGGCTGGCCGCAGCCTTCGACGCGCAGCGCGCGTTCACCGCCGACGCCGCGCACGAGCTGCGCTCGCCGCTCACCGCGCTGAAGCTGCAGCTCGACCTGCTGCACGGCGCGCGCGACGAAGCCGAGCGCAACGACGCGGTGCAGCGCCTGCGCGCCGGCATCGATCGCGCGCACCGGCTGGTCGAGCAACTGCTCGCGCTGGCGCGCGCCGAGCCGGGCACCACGGCCGCGCACGCGGCGGTCGATCTGGCGCAGGTCACGCGCCAGGCGGTGGCCGACACGGCGGCGCTGGCGGCCTCGCTGGGCGGCAGCGTCGACGTGCAGGCGCCGCGCGAGCTGATGCTGCGCGGCGACGCCGACGCGCTGCGCAGCCTGGTACGCAACCTGATCGACAACGCGCTGAAGTACGGCGGCACGCCGCCGCAGGTGCGCGTGCACCTCGGGCGCGGCGCGGGTGTCGCCACGCTGGTGGTCGACGACGCCGGCGCGGGCATCCCCGAGGCCGAGCGCGAACGCGTGTTCGACCGCTTCCACCGCCGCGAGCCCGGCCGCGGCAGCGGCAGCGGGCTGGGCCTGGCGATCGTGCGCACGGTAGCGCGCGCGCACGGCGGCGGCGTGCAGCTCGCCAACTCGCCGCTCGGTGGCCTGCGCGTCGAGGTGCGCCTGGCAGCGGCCTGAGCCCCGAGGCGCACTCCGCCGATCAGCCGTGGCCGCCGTCGGCGTCTTCGTCGTCGTGCGGGACGAACACCGTTCGCGTGTTCGGGTTGCAGTCCATCAGCCCGGCGTAGCGGCCCCAGGCGATCATGGTGTCGAAGGTCTTCTCCGGGTTGTCGTACGGCAGGGCCATCGAGATGTCGTGCACCACGCGGTCGGCCTCGACCTCCTTGAACTCGTGCAGCAGAGCAAGGATGATGTGGAAGATGCGCAGCTTGAACACCTGCTCGGCGAAGATCACCCTGCGGCTCTTGCCATCGGCGGCCACGAAGCGCCGCCCCAGCTCGGTGAAGCGCACCTGGTCCTTGGGCGTCTCGACCAGCTCGAGGATCTCGGCGGCCTTGACGATGGCGATCGTCTCGCCGAACTCGTGGCCGATCTCGTCGGAGATGTCGTAGATGTTCGACAGCTCCGGCGTGTCGTTGAGGATGCTCAGCAGCCCGAGGATCTGGCCCACCGGCACCAGCGGAATCGCCTCCATGCGCGAACGCGCGCGCGAGATCGGCTGGCCCGCCACCGGCACCTCGGGCGGCAGGTCGGGCAGCGTCAGCGTGGTGATGGTCTCGTGGATGATCGTCACCAGCCGCTGGAACTCCGGGTGCTTGTCGTCGCGCGGATACGGCAGCTTGTTCTCCAGCACCAGCCCGATGCGCCCGGGCCGCGGGAAGACGACCACGATGCGCGTGGCCATCTCCACCGCCTCGTCGATGTTGTGGGTCACCATGAACACCGCGGAGAGCCCCTTGTCCGGCGTGCGCCACAACGCGATCAGCTCCTGGCGCAGGTTCTCGGCGGTCAGCACGTCGAGCGCGCTGAAGGCTTCGTCCAGGCACAGCAGCCGCGGGTTCGACACCAGCGCGCGCGCGATGCCGACGCGCTGGCGCATGCCGCCGGAGAGTTCGCGCGGGTAGGCCGCGTGGTAGTTGCTCAGGCCGATGAGGTCGATCGCGCGCTCGACCGCGGCGTCGCGCTGCGCACGCACCAGCGGGCGCGACATCAACCCTACCGCGACGTTCTGCTGCACGGTCAGCCACGGATACAGCGCGAAGCCCTGGAACACCACCGACGCGTCGCGGTTGATCCCGGCCAGCGGCTTGCCGTTGGCCAGCACGCGCCCGGAGCTTGGCTCGATCAGGCCGGTGAGGCAGCGCAGGATCGTCGACTTGCCCGAGCCCGACTGGCCCAGCAGCGCCACGAACTCGCCCGGGTTCACCGCCAGGTCGATGTTGTCGAGCACCTTCAGCTCGTGCCCGCCGGCGATCGGGTAGCTCTTGGTGACGGCGCACAGTTGCGCCACCGGCAGCACGGCGGCCTCGGCCGCGGTCTCGATCGTGTCCATGCGTCATTCCAATCGGAAGCGCCGCTCGGCGAAGCCATAGAGCCGCCGCCAGACCAGCTTGTTCATCGTCACGACGAAGATCGACATGACCGCGATGGCCAGGATGATCTGCGGCCGGTCGCCCGCCTTCGTCGCCTGCGCAATGTAGGCGCCCAGGCCGTCGGCCTGCAGCGTCGTGCCGCCCCACACCGCCACCTCGGCGACGATGCTCGCGTTCCACGCGCCGCCGGCGGCGGTGCACGCGCCGGTCACCCAGAACGGGAACACCGCCGGCAGGAACAGCGTCTTCCACAGATCCCAGCGCCGCAGGCCGTAGACGCGCGCGGCTTCCTTCAGGTCGTTGGGGATCGACATCGCGCCGGCCACCACGTTGAACAGGATGTACCACTGGGTGCCCATCGCGATCAGCGCGATGCTGCCCCAGTTCAGGCTCACGCCCCAGGCCACGAACAGGCCCACCACGATCGGAAAAGTCATGTTCACCGGGAACGACGCGCCGATCTGCGCCAGCGGCTGCGCGACGCGCGCCGCCTTCGGGTTGAGGCCGATCCAGATGCCGATCGGCGTCCACACGAGCGTGGCGATGACCGTCATCGCGATCACGCGCAGCGCGGTGAGCGCTCCGAGCCACACGATGTGCCCGAGCAGGGCCCAGCTCAGCGAGCCCTGCAGCACCTGCAGCGCGGCGACGAGGCCGCGCAGGCTCTCGTAGCCCAGCCACATCAGCAGCAGCGCCGTCGCGGCTTTGGAGGCGGCCGCGCGCATGCGGCCGCGCGCGGCGCGGCGCGCCGGGTTCGCCGCCAGCCGGGCGCGCTGCAGCCGGTCCGACAGCGGTCGCCACAGGCGCGCATCGATCCAGGCCGGCAGGTAGCTGCCGCGCAGCAGGTCGTAGACCCACGAGGTCGGCGCAGCCGACGATTCGGTCAGCTCGTTCTTGAAGCGGTCGGCCCACGCCAGCAGCGGGCGCCACACCAGTTGATCGCTGGCGACGATCAGCAGCAGCATCGCGGCCACCGCCCACGCCGCGGCCGTGTTGTCGCCGCGGGCGATCGCCTGCGCCATGTACGAGCCCAGGCCCGGCAGCTCGATGTTCCGGTTCATCACGCTGATGGCCTCGCTCTGCGCGACGAAGAACCAGCCGCCGCCGAACGACATCATCGAGTTCCAGATCAGGCTGTGCGCCGAGGCCGGCAGCTCGACGGTGCGAAAGCGCTGCCAGCGCGTGAGGCCGCAACTGGAGGCAGCATCGTGCATCTCGGCCGGGATGGTGACCATCGAGTGGTAGAAGCCGAAGGCGATGTTCCACACCTGGCTGGTGAAGATGGCGAAGATCGACGCGCACTCCACGCCCAGCAGGCTGCCGGGGAACAGCGCCATGAAGCCGGTCACCGTGGCCGACAGGAAGCCGAGCACCGGCACCGACTGCAGCACGTCGAGCGCCGGCAGGATGATGCGGCGCGCGCGCAGACTCTTGGCGGCCACGTAGCCGGTGACGATCGCGAAGGCGATCGAGCAGGCGAACGCGATCCACATGCGCAGCAGCGTTCGTCCGACGTAGTAGGGGATCGCCGCCGGCGACGAGTCGATCGCCGGCATGTCGGCCGGGTTGAAGCGCACGATCATCCCCGCGCCGAAGTGCAGCGCGCTCCACAGCAGGCCGAGCAGCACCGCGAGCACGACCGCGTCGACCCAGCCGAAGCGGTGCGGCTGCGGCTTGACGGCGAGTTGGGCGGCGGTGCTCTTCATCGGTCGGCCGATCGACGCCGCTGCGCAGGCTGCGGGCATGCGGGCCGTGCGCGAACCGCGTGAGCGCGGATTCTGGCCGTGGCGCGGGCGCTGCGGCGGCTTCGGCACTGCGCAGCCGCCGGCCTTAACGCTGGCCTCACCTTCGCCTCACGCCGCGCTCATCGGCGGCGCCTAGATTGCGCCGCATGGCCGGGGGCACCGGTCGCTGCACAACGAGAGGACCACCATGAAACTGAACCGCACCACCATCGCGATCGCCAGCCTGCTGGCGGTCACCGGCCTGGCCACCAGCGCCGACGCCTTCACGCTGCCCAAGTGGCTGCACCGCGGCGAGGCCACCGCGACCGCCCCGGTCGACGTCGCGCCGGTCAAGCAGGCGGCGCCGATCCCGCCGCTGCCCGCCGACGACCTGCCCAACTTCCGCGCCATCGTCAAGGACTACGGCCCCGCGGTGGTCGGCGTCAACGTATCGGGCATGCACAAGGTCAACGGCGACGACAACGACAACAGCCCGTTCTTCGACAACGACCCGTTCTTCCGCTTCTTCCGCGGCATCCCCGGGCTGCGCATGCCGCCGCAGGGCCGCGTGCCGTTCCGCGGCCTGGGCTCGGGCTTCATCATCAGCCCCGACGGCCTGATCCTCACCAACGCGCACGTGGTGCGCGACGCCAAGCAGGTGATCGTCAAGCTCAAGGACCGGCGCGAGTTCACCGCCAAGGTGCTGGGCAGCGACGCCGCCACCGACATCGCGGTGCTGAAGATCGACGCCAAGGATCTGCCCACCGTCGCGCTGGGCAACCCCAAGGAAGCGCAGGTCGGCGACTGGGTGCTGGCCATCGGCGCGCCGTACGGCTTCTCGCAGACGGCCACGCAGGGCATCGTCAGCGCCAAGGGCCGCTCGCTGCCGGGCGACAGCGTGGTGCCGTTCATCCAGACCGACGCCGCGGTGAACCCGGGCAACTCCGGCGGCCCGCTGTTCGACGCCGAAGGCCGCGTGATCGGCATCAACGCGCAGATCTACTCGCAAAGCGGTGGCTTCCAGGGGCTGGCGTTCTCGATCCCGATCGACGTCGCGCTGCGCGTGAAGGACCAGATCGTCGCGCACGGTCACGTCGACCACGCGCGCATGGGCGTGACGCTGCAGGACCTGTCGGCGCCGCTGGCCGAATCGTTCGGCCTGAAGTCGCCCGACGGTGCGCTGATCGCCAGCGTGGTGCCGGGCAGCGCCGCCGCCAAGGCCGAGCTGAAGCCCGGCGACGTGATCACCATGGCCGACGGCAAGGCCGTGCACACCTCGGGCGACGTCTCGCACCTCGTCGGCGCCGCCGCGCCCGGCGACAAGCTGACGCTCAGCGTGTGGCGCAACAAGGGCGAGCACGACGTGACGGTCACGCTCGGCAAGGCCGAGCCCGAGAACGCCCAGCAGACCGCGCAGGCGCAGGAAGGCGGCGCGCTCGGCCTGGCGGTGCGGCCGCTGCAGCGCGACGAGATGCGCAGCGCCGGCGTCGACCACGGGCTGCTCGTCGAGCGCGCCGGTGGTGCCGCCGCGCAGGCGGGCATCCAGCCCGGCGACGTGGTGCTGGCGCTCAACGGCAAGCCGGTCTCCAACGTCGACCAGGTGCGCGAAGCGCTGAGCAAGCATCCGAAACACGTGGCGCTGCTGATCGACCGCGACGGCCAGCGCATCTTCGTGCCGGTGGACCTCGGTTGATCCGCTGGCAAGCCCCGCTGCGGCGCGGCCCCGCCCGCGCCGCCGCTCAACAGCCAAAGGAAACATCATGAACAAGCAAACCCTGATCGCCCTGGCCGCGTTCGCGACCGCGCTCGGCTGCACGGCGGCGCGCGCCGACACGATGCAGCGCGAGCTGAACCACCATGCCGCGCAGGAGGCCCGCATCACGGCCGACGAAGCGCGCGGCACCCTCAACCCGGCCAGCGACGCCGCGGTGCACAAGCAGGCCGCGCTGGTCGACCGCGTCGAGGCCGACGCGCTGGCGGCCAACAACGCGGCATCGCTGAGGCAACTGGGGTACGCCGAGCGCGACCTCGACCGCACGATCTCGAACGCCTTGCAGGCCAAGCGCCTCGAGCGCATGCACGCCAGCGTGGCCGACGCGCGCGAAGCGCAGCAGCAGCGCTGGATCGCCGCCGAATTCCGGCGCGGCAAGCTCGGCGCCGACCAGGCCGCCGCCCTCGAGCGCGACCAGGCGGCCATCGAGTCGGCGCAGGCTGCGCTCGATCGGCGCGGCCACGAGACGGTGAATCAGGCGCTGCGCCAGCAGCACCGGCAGGACGTGCAGGACTGGGCGATCCTGCGCCACCACGGCGAAGCGTAAGACATCCCGGGGACCATCGCGAAGCTCCCCCGCCGTGGTCCGCGAGCGCTACGCCGCGTAAGCGCGACGCGGTGGTCAGCGCGCTGCTGCGGCGCCTGGCGAGGGGGGAACCAGCGACGCATGGCGGCTCGGCAGCGCGCCGACGGCCGGGCTGACCCGGTGCGTCGGGCGCAGCACATTCCCCCGAGTTTCTCGGCGACCATACAGGTCGCCGCTCGCGCCGCTCGAACCCGAGTGGCGCGCCGACGGCTAACTCAGCGCGTCGTGCGATGCGGCCGCTTTGGCCTATCCTCGGCCCATCTCGGTCGCGGCGCTGCCGATGGTTGGGAAGATGCCGGAGAACGTCACGGTCGCTTCTGCGTTGCTGGTCGGTCTGCTCGGATCGCCGCACTGCCTGGGCATGTGCGGGGGCATCGTCGGCACGCTGTCGCTGGCCGCCAGCGGCAGCCGGGCGCGGCAGTGGGGCTTCTTGCTGGCCTACAACCTCGGCCGCATCGCGAGCTATGCCGCCGCCGGCGCGCTGCTCGGCGCGCTCGGCAGCCGTCTGTTCGACGCGCTGCCCGGCCCGCTGGGCCGCTGGGGCGCGCATCTGGTGTCGGCGGCGTTCATGATCGCGCTCGGTCTGTATCTGACCGGATGGTGGCGCGGCCTGGCTGCGCTCGAGCGTGCCGGCGCCCATCTGTGGCGCCGCGTCGAGCCGCTGGCCCGCCGCCTGCTGCCGGTGCGCCACCCGGCGCAGGCCCTGCTCATCGGTTCGATATGGGGCTTCCTGCCATGCGGTCTGGTCTACACGGCCCTGGCCTGGTCGCTGGCGGCCGGCGATGCGGTCGGCGGCGCGATGCTGATGGCCGCTTTCGGTGCCGGCACGCTGCCGATGCTGCTGGTCTCCGGCACAGCGTCGCGCGCGCTGGGGGCGGCGACGCGGCAGACCGCGGTGCGGCGGATGTCCGGCGTGGTCGTGCTCGCGTTCGGCGTGTACTCGCTCGCCGCCGCTGGCCTGCACGCCGGTCACCCCCAAACGAGTGCGGCGGCGAGCCCGGCCATTTCCGCGGACGCGTGATGTTCGGCAACAGCGAAGCCCTGACCCTTGCCGTGGTGATCGGCAGCGGCGCGCTGGCGGCAGCAGTGATCGGCCTCGTGGTTGCGTATGCCCGGCTTCACGAGGCGGTGCAACGCGTGCGCGACCATGAGTCGCAGCAAGAGGGCATCTCGGCGCGCCTGCGCGAGAACGAGTACCGCCTGCGCGCGATCATCGAGTCCGAACCCGAATGCATGAAGCTGCAGGCCGCCAACGGCACGGTGCTGGAGATCAACCCGGCGGGCCTGGCGCTGGTCGAGGCCGACGCCCCGGGCGACATCATCGGCAAGCCGATCTACCTGCTGGTGGCCCCGGAACACCGCGGCGTCTACCGCGACCACGTGCGCCGCGTGTTCGAAGGCGAGTCGGTCGTCTACGAGTTCCGCCTGGTCACCATCAAGGGTCGCAGCCGCTGGATGGAGACGCACGCCGCGCCGCTGCGCGACGCGCAAGGCGGCATCCACGCGCTGTTGGCGATCACCCGCGACATCACCGAGCGCAAGCTCGCCGAAGAACGCGTGCGCCGTCACCAGATCGAGATCGCGCGGGTGGCGCGGCTGTCGACGATGGGCGAGATGGCCGCCGCGCTCGCGCACGAGCTGAACCAGCCGCTGTCGGCGATCGCCGCCTTCGCCCGCGGCTGCACGCGCCGCCTGCGCGCCGGCACCGCGACACTGCAAGACCTCGGCGAACCGCTCGATGCGATCGGCGAGCAGGCCGAACGTGCCGGCGAGGTGATCCGCCACGTGCGCGAGTTCGTGCGCCGGCGCGAGCTGGTCCTCGGCCCGGCCGACGTCAACCAGATCGCGCGCAGCGTCGCGCACTTCGCCGACATCGACGCGCGCCAGCACGAGGCGGTGCTGCGGCTGGAGCTGGCGCCGCGCCTGCCGCCGGCGGTGGCCGACCCGATCATGGTCGAGCAGGTGATCGGCAACCTGGTGCGCAACGCGATCGACGCGATGACCGAGGCCCGTTCGCCGCGGCGCGAGATCACGCTGCGCACGGCGCAGCGCGACGGCGCCGTCGAGGTCGAGGTCGCCGACACCGGCCCGGGCATCGACGCGGCGGTAGTGCAGCAGGTCTTCGAGCCGTTCTTCACGACCAAGCACGACGGTGTCGGCATGGGTCTGTCGATCAGCCGTTCGATCGTCGAGGCGCACGGCGGCCGCATCGGCGTCGACTCGGTGATCGGGCGCGGGGCAAGCTTCCGCTTCTCGCTTCCGCTGGCCGCGCAGGAGGTCCATCGCGGTGGACAACGCCACGGTCTTCATCGTTGACGACGACCAGGCCGTCGTGCGCAGCCTGCGCTGGCTGATCGAGACGGTGCGCCTGCCGGTGCGGGCCTTTGCCTCGGCACAGGAGTTCCTCGATGGCTACGATCCCGCGCGGCCGGGCTGTCTGCTGCTGGACGTGCGCATGCCGGGCATGAGCGGGCTCGAGCTGCAGCAGCGCCTGGCCACGCGCCAGCGCTACCACCTGCCGCTGATCTTCGTCACCGGCCACGGCGACGTGCAGATGGCGGTGCGTGCCGTGCAGGCGGGCGCGTTCGATTTCATCGAGAAGCCGTTCAACGACCAGGACCTGCTCGACCGCGTGCAGCGCGCGATCGCGCACGACGCGATGCAGCGCGGGCGCGAACAGCAGCGCCAGCAGTTGCGCGATCGCTTCGACGCGCTGACGGCGCGCGAGCGCGAGGTGCTCGACCTTGTCGTGCAGGGTCAGTCGAACAAGGCGGTGGCCAACGCGCTGGGGCTCAGCGCCAAGACCGTGGAGTTCCACCGCGCCAAGGTGATGGAGAAGCTGCAGGCGCGCTCGCTGGCCGACCTGGTGAAACTGGCGATGCTCAACACCGGCGAGGGCTGATGCGCCGCGCCGCGCGTCATCCGCCGAGGTGACGATCCAGCAGCAGCGCGGCGAACAGCGTCGACAGGTAAGTGATCGAGAAGCGGAACGTGCGCTGCGCGTCGGCGTCGCTGTCGCTGCGCAGCACGCGCCACGCCAGCGCGACGAAGCGCAGGTCGAGCGCCGCGGCGGCTACCAGGTAGACCCAGCCGCTCATGCCCACCGCCAGCGGCAGCATCGAGGCCACGGCCAACGCGAGCGTGTAGGCGACGATGCAGCGCTGGGTGTGGCGACGCCCACGCACCACCAGCAGCATCGGGAAGCCGGCGGCGGCGTATTCCCGGGTGCGGTACAGCGCCAGCGACCAGAAGTGCGGCGGCGTCCACAGCAGGATGATCAGGAACAGCACCCAGGCTTGCAGCGGAGCCTCGCCCGTCACCGCCGCCCAGCCGAGCACGGGCGGCATCGCCCCGGCGGCGCCGCCGATGACGATGTTCTGCGGCGTGCGCGGCTTCAGCAGCACCGTGTAGACGACGCTGTAGCCGACGAAGGTGGCCAGCGTCAGCCACATCGTCAACGGGTTCGTCCCACGGTGCAGCAGCAGCAGGCCGACGCCGCCGGCAACGCCCGCCACCAGCACGGCCTCGGCCGTCTGCAACTCGCCGCGCGGCAGCGGACGTGCGCAGGTGCGCGCCATCAGCGCGTCGCGCCGGCGCTCGATCAGGCAGTTGAACGCCGCCGCGCTGCCGGCCACCAGCGCGATGCCCAGCGTACCGGCTGCCAGCGGCGGCAACGGCACCATCCCGGGCGCGGCCAGGAACATGCCGATCACGGCGCAGAAGACGATCAACGCCAGCACGCGCGGCTTGGCCAGCCGCAAGTAGGCCCGCAGCCGGGCGCCGACCGACGACATCGCACGGATCGACAATTCCACGGGCCAGCCCTCCAGCAGCCGAACCGGCCGCCAGACGAATCTAGCGCCTGCGCCACCTGCCGGTCTTCAGGGAGATGGAGCATCGTGGCTAGGAACCATCCTAGTTGCCGTGCCGGCCGGCCGCTGCCTATTCTTCGCTGCGGTGCGCCGGCGACGCTGCGTGCGAGCGCCGGTGAGCGAGGAGGCAAGACGATGCTCGACTTCCTGTTCAGCGGCTGGGGCGCGTTCTGGATGACGCTGTTCATGCTGGTGCCGTTCGCCGCGGTCTTCTACTACGTCATCTGGCGCAAGAGCGTGGTCGACCCGAGCCCCGAGGCCACCGCCCGCTCGAAGATCTCGCGGGTCGAGGTTGGCTGGCTCGCGCTGGTGCTGGTGGTCTTCGTGGGCGTCAACCTCGCGAGCCTGAAGTACATGCCGACGTTGAAGTCCGCGCACGCTGCGACCACGCGCACCGACATCCAGAATGTCGACTTGACTGCCACGTCATGGTCATACGACATGTCGAGTCGGCGCATCGAGGTCGGTCGGCCGGTGCGCTTCTCGGGCCGCAGCGGCGACACGATGCACGGCTTCGCGGTCTACCACCCCGATGGCCGCGTGCTCTTCACGATGATGCTGATGCCCGGATTGAGCAAGCCGACCTCGCTGATCCACACCTTCAGCGAGCCTGGGAAATACAAGGTGCGCTGCCTGGAGTACTGCGGCGTCGCCCACCACGCGATGCGCGACGAGATCGTCGTCGTTGCCGCCAGCTGAGTCCGTCGTCGCGAGCCCCACAGGAGGCCCTCATGACCATCGCCAGCACGCTCGTCGAGCGCACGCCGCTGTTCGGCAGGATGTTCGCCGTCGACAAGTCCACCGGCCTGGAGGAGATCAACGCCTGGCCGGCGCTGATGATCATGGCCTCGTTCGTCTGGCTCGCGGTGGCCGGGCTGCTCGGCCTGGTGATGCCGGCGACGCAGCTGTTCGATCTCAGCAGCGATCTCTTCTATACGACGCTGACGCTGCACGGCGCAGCGCTGGCGTTCCCGTTCACCTTCCAGCTGATGATCGGCGTCGGCCTGCACCGCGCCGCCGGCTGCGTGGGCAAGCCGGTCACCGGCTGGTTGCCGGCGCTGGCCTTCACCGCGCTGAACCTCGGCTCGGCCTTGCTGACCGTCGCCGTGCTGCTCGGTTTCAAGGTCAGCCTGGTGGTGATGTACCCGCTGCCGCTGGTCGGCGCGAAGATGGGCATCTGGAGCATGGGCACCGTCGTGCTCGGCTTCACCGGCATCTACCTGGTGCTGGCGACGATGATCCTCTTCTATCCCATCCTCGTGCTGCGCATGCTGTTCTTCGGGCGCAAGCGCCCCGAACTGGTGCTCTCGCCGCGCTCGCTGAACGACCCCGGCATGCTCGGCATGACGCTGGCGGCGCTGACGCTGCTGATCGCCGGCATGCCGCTGGTGGTGGTGGGCACGACGCTGCTGGCCGCGCTTTACGGCGTGATCCCGATGCCGATGGCCGCCTGGGCCGCCGAGCCGGTGGTGTTCCAGTACTCGTTCTTCATCTTCGCGCACAACCTGATGGAGGCGATGGCGCTGATGGTGATAAGCGCGATGTACGCCACGTTGCCGCTGTACCTGGCCGACGGCACGCGCAAGCTGTACAGCGACCGCATCGCCAACGCGGCGTTGTGGATCCTGCTGCTGACCTCGATCACCTCGTTCCTGCACCACTTCATCACGCTGTATCCCAACCAGCCGGCGGCGCTCTCGTACTGGGGCAACATCATGAGCTGGGGCACCGGCATCGGCTCGGCCTTGAGCATCTTCACGGTGCTGGCCACCGTGTGGCAGCACGGCCTGCGCCCCGAGCCGGGGATCAACGCCGTGCTCGCCGGCTTCGTGCTCTACATCCTCGACGGCGCCAGCGCGGTCGTGACCTCCAACGTCGCCTGGTCGTTCCAGCTCCACGGCACGATGTGGCAGAGCGGACACACGATGACGGTGCTCGTGGCGATGGCGATGATGTGGCTCGGCGTGCTGTACCACCACTACCCCGTGATCACCGGGCGCAGGCCTGATCAGAATCTCGCCAGATGGGCGGTGCGGCTGTTCACCGTCGGCGCCGTCGGCGCCGCACTGTCCATGCTCGCCGGCGGCGCGGCCGGCATGCCGCGCCGCTTTGCCGACTGGAACCAGGAGGGCTGGATCCTGTACGGTCAGCTGATCCTTGTCTTCGGGCTCGTTCTCGGCGCGTCGTTGGCCGTCTATGCGTATACCCTGCTGCGCGCCCGCGCGATCGGCGAGGCGATCCGGCCGCAAGCGGTGCCCGCCTGAGGAGCAACCCGGCATCGCGCTGACGCCGCCCGCGGCGCAGCGCTGCCGCGGCCAACCGGAGCCGCGACGATGAGTTGTGCGCTGTGCGGCCTGCCCACGCCGCAGCCGCCGGTGCAGGCCAACGGGCGCGACTACTGCTGCACCGGCTGCAGCGAGGTGGCGCGCCTGCTGGGCACGATGTCGGAGCCCGAGGTCGCTGCCGCAGCGACCGTCGAGGCGCGCGACGACCCGGCGGTGCAAGGGCAGGAGGCGTACTTCCACGTCGACGGCATGCACTGCGCGTCGTGCGAGCGCCTGATCTCGCTCGTCGCGTCGCGGGTCGACGGCGTGCTCGCGGTGCACGCGAGCTACGCCACCGCCACGGCGAAAGTCGTCTTCGACCCCGAGCGCATCGACGCGGCGGGCCTGGGCAGGCGCCTGAGCGCAGCCGGCTATCGCTTTCGCCCGCGCGGCGAGGCCGCCCCGGAGTACGACGAGCGCGCCGATCTGCTGCGCATGTTGGCCGGCGGCTGCTTGGCGTCGGCGGTGATGATGCTGTCGTTCGTTTTCGTCTACCCGCTGCACGCCGGCTGGGTCGAGGCGCAGGACTACGCGGCGATCGGCTGGCTCGCTTTCGAGCTGGCGCCCAATGCGCTGTTCGTGCTGACGACGGTGCAGGTCGGCTACGTCGGCTGGCCGATCCTGCGCGGCGCGGCCACGGCCTTGCGGGTTCGCGGCCTCAACATGGACGTGCTGCTGGCTCTGGCGATCGCCTCGGCCTATGCGTACAGCGTGTTCCAGCTCCGGCACGACCCGCTCGATCTGTACTTCGACGTCGCCGCCGGCGTCGTCGCCGTCGTCACGATCGGCCGCTTCCTCGAACGCGGCGCGCGCGAGGCGGCGCTGCGGGAGATCGGCCGCTTCCTGAACGCGGTGCCGGCACGCGCCTGCGTCGTGCGCGGCGGCGATTGCTTCTTCTGCGACGCCGACGAACTGATGCCCGGCGATCGCGTCGTCGTTCGCGAGGGCCAGGCGATTCCGGCCGACGGCACCATCACCGACGGTGCCGGCGCGGTCGACGAGTCGCTGCTGACCGGCGAGCCGTTTCCCGCCGAGCGCCAGCGCGGCGATCGGGTGCTGGGCGGCGCCGTCTTGCGCGAGGGTCACATCGAGGTCGACGTCGGCGACCAAGTCCGCAGCCGGATGGCCGACCTGGCGAAGCTGCTGTGGAACGCGCAGGCGCGCACCGGCGCAGCCCCAGGGCGCGCCGACCGCATGGCGCGCGTGTTCGTTCCGCTCGTGCTCGTGCTCGCGGCGCTCGTCGGCGCCGCCTTCGTCGTCGCCGGCTCGAGCCCGCAGCGCGCGCTGCTGGCCGCGCTGGCCACGCTGATCGTGTCGTGCCCGTGCACGTTCGGGCTGGCGATACCGTTGACGATTGCCAGCGCGACGAGCGCCGCGCTGCGGCGCGGCATCCTCGTCACGCGACCCGAGTTGTTCGAGCAGGGCACGCGCGTCGACATTGTCGCCCTCGACAAGACCGGCACCCTGTCCAGCGGCGAGATGTCGGTGTGCAGCATCGTCGGGCCGCCCGAGGTGGCGAGCCTGGCAGCGGCGGTCGAGCGCGATTCGCCGCACCCGGTGGCGCGAGCCATTGCACGGCTCGACCGCCGCAGCCACGCGCGCGACGTGCAGATCCGCGCCGGCCGCGGCGCCTGCGGCACCGTGGGCAACCGGCGCGTGGCTGTCGGCAGCCAGGCGCTGTTCGACGCGCTGGCCTGGCCCGTGCCGGGCGCGCTCGCAGCGCAGCTTGCCGCAACGGCCGCCGATGCAGGGGTCGTCTCCTATGTCGGCTGGGACGGCGTGGTACGCGGCGGCATCGTCACCCGCGACCAGCCGCGGCCGCGATGGGAGTCGGTCGTCGAGCGGCTGCGAAGGCGCCGCAGCGCCGTCCTGTTGACCGGCGCGGCGAGCGCCGAGGCCTACGCGGCGCGCTTCGACGAAGCGTTCGCCGGCGTGCCGCCGGAGGCCAAGGCCGCCGTGGTCAGACAACTGCGCAGGCGCGGCCGCGTGGCGATGGTCGGCGATGGCAGCAACGATGCCCCCGCCTTGGCCGAGGCCGACCTGCCCATCGCCTTCGGCACGCCCACCGCGCTGGCCGCGCAGGCCGCAGCGATCGTCGTCGCCGGCGACCGGCTCGACCGCGTCGCCGACGCGCTCGACATCGTCGACGCGGCGCGGCACCGCGTGCGCCAGAACCTCGTGTGGGCGCTGTCGTACAACGCGATCGCGGTACCGCTGGCGATGAGCGGCCTGCTCAACCCGCTGGCTGCCGCGCTGGCGATGGTCGTCAGCAGCCTGATCGTGGTCTGGAACGCAACGCGTCCGCTGCCGCTCGATCCGGGCAACTCCGTCGACGAGGCCGTTTCCGCGCAGCGCGACGCCTGGGCGGCGTGAACCGTGCCGAGCCGACGGCGCGGCGCGCGCGCGACGGCGGCCGTCGAGCCTCGGGCCTGCGCCCGCGGGGGCGACGCAGGCGTCAGCCCGGGCCGCGCGCCCTCAGTCGCAAGCCCGCGGTATCGGGCGCCGGCACGCGCGCCAGCGCGGTGCCTGGCACCTCGCCGAAACGGCGGCCGGCGTTCCAGTCGGCCGCCGCGGCTTCGATCTCGGCGCCCGTGCGCGCGACGAAGTTCCACCAGATCAGCAGCGGCTCCTCGAACGGCGTGCCGCCGATCAGCAGCAACTGCGCCGCGGCGTCGCAGGCGATCTCGCAGCGCTCGCGCCCGATCGCCGCGACGTGCAAGGTGCCGGGCTCGATGGCTCGGCCGTCGAGCCGGGCGCGGCCGCGCAGGCAAAGCACCGCGTGCTCGAAGTCGGGCCGCAGCTCGATGCGCGTGCGAGCCGCGGAATCGGCGACCAGGTCGATGCCCACCAGCGGCGAGAACAGCGCCACCGGCGATTGCAGACCGAACCCCGAGCCCGCCAGCAGCGTGGCGCGAAAGCCGTCGAGGTCGGCCACCGGCAATTGCGGGTGATGCACGAACGCCGGTTCGCACTGGCGCTGCGCATCGGGCAGCGCGATCCACAACTGCGCGGCGTGCACGCTGCCGTGCGCGCCGATCGACTCCTCGCTGTGCGCGATGCCGCGGCCGGCGGTCATCAGGTTCACCTCGCCGGGGCGGATGACCTGCGCATTGCCGAGGGTGTCGCGGTGCATCACCTCGCCCTCGATCATCCAGGTGAAGGTCTGCAGGCCGATGTGCGGGTGCGGCCCCACTTGCATGCCTGGTCCCGGCGGGTAGCGAACCGGCCCCGCATGGTCGAGAAAACACCACGCACCCACCGTTCGCCGCGCCGCGCTGGGCAACGCGCGGGCGATCGCGAAGCCGCCGCCGAGATCGGCGCGGCGCGCCGCGATCGCCTGCCAACTCAGGTCGTTCGCAGTCATGTCGATGCCTCTGCCCGTCCGAACCGCAGCGATGTCATTTCACCGCCAGCGCCAGTTGCACGCGCGGCTTCCATGCCTCAGCGCCGCTGGCCGCATGCAGTTTGGGCGCCGCAACGAACAGCCGCGCGCTCGGCAGCCCCTGGGCCACCAGCGCATCGCGCACCGCCAGCGCGCGCTGCAGCGCGAGCTGGCGTGCGCTGTCTTCGTCGACGCGCAGATGCTTCTTCAGCAGCGCCTCCATCTCGGGCACCGGAATATCCTTGGCGAAGCCGAGGAAGTTGCGCGGCTTGTCGGGCAGATCGGCCTCGCGGTACACCTCGCGCACCAGCCGCGCCCGTTCGTCGGGCGGCACGTCGCCGGGCGCGCTCGCCGCGGCGCCGCTGCGCAAGGCGTCGTTGCGTCGCTGCGTCAGCAGGCGCTGCTCGAGCATCGCCGCGCGCATCGCGTCGCCTTCGCTGCGCGCATCGGCCTCGCTGGTCACCGTCATCTGCAGGCTCGGCCGCTCCTGCAGCGCCTTGGCCACCTTGGCCAGCGTGGCTTCGGCGCCGGCGGCCATCACCGCGGTGCCGGGGCGGAACAACACGTCGCCCGAATCGGCGCCGCCGCCGCCGGCGAGCCAGGAGAACGGCGCGGTGATCACCTTGACGATCAGGTTGACGATCACCTTCACGATGATGCCGCCGACGCTGAACTGCGGGTCGTTGATCGAGCCGCTGATCGGCAGGTTGACGTCGATCACGCCGTTGCGGTCCGACAGCAGCGCCACCGCCAGCCGCACGGGCAGCTTGGTGGCGCTGGGGCTGTCGATGTGCTCGCCGAACGTGAGCTGGTTCAGGATCACGTGGTTCCTGGCCTCGAGCCGGCCGTCGGGCTGCACGGTGTAGTGCACGTCCATCGACAGCTTGCCGCGCTCGATCGCGTAGCCGGCGTACTTGCCCGCGTACGGCGACAGCGGTGCCAGCTCGAGATCAGTGGCCTTGGCGCCGATGTCGAGCGCCAGCGGGTCGGCCAGCGGGTTCAGGCTGCCGCGCACCTCGAGCTTGCCGGTGCCGGCGATGCGGCCATCGAGCTCGAGTGTCGCCATCTCGCGCGTGCGCGAGTCGAACGCGCCGAGCCGGCCGTTCAGATCGCTGAGCGCGGCGCTGTAGTTGGGTTTGATCAGGTGGTCGGTGTAGTCGACGCGGCCGTTGACGAGCTGCAGGCCGCCGACCGCGATGTCCAGCGGCAGCGGGGCCGCTGCCGCGCTGGCGGCGGCCGCCGGCGCGCTGGCCGCAGCGGCCGGCGCGGCAACGGCCTCGCCGGCGGCGGGCCTGGCGGCCTCGGGCTTCGCCACCTCGGCCCTCGCCGCCTCGCCGGCCGGCGCGATCTGCGGCCCGACCGCGAAGCCGCCGCTCGGCGCAGCGGGCGCGTCGCCGCGCGCCACCTCGCGCAGGTTGAAGCGCCCGTCGGCACTGAGCACGAGCTGCGAGTAGAAGTCGCTCAGCACCGCCTCGCCGATGTCGACGCGCGGTCGCGCCGGCGGCGCCAGCGCGACCTTCAGACCCTTGACGTCGAGCGCCTGCCAGCCGATCAGCTCGTCGGGCGCCACCGCGTGCGTGACCGGGTCGAGGCCGAACACGTGCAGGTCGGCCAGCAGCAGGTTGCCGGCGACATGCGCCTCGATGCCGGCGCGCCGCTCGCGCAGCGCGACCTCGCCGCGCCAGCGCAGTTGCCCGCGCTGCAGGCTGGCGTTGAGACGGCCGGTGGCATAACGCCCCAGCGCGTGGACGGGAAAGCGCTCGATGCGCAGCGCGCCACGCACGTCGAGCGGCTGCGCGACGACGCGGCCCTTCCAGTCGATGCTGCCGCCGCGCGCGCGGCGCTGTTCGCGCTGCGCCGCCGGGTCGGCCACCTGGGCCGACAGCTCCACCTGCGCCGGCGCCGCCGCCACCGGCCAGTGCAGGCCGCTGAGATGGGCGCGGATCGCGTGCACGTCGAGCTGCACCGGGGGGTCGTCGGCGCCGCCGGGTGCCGCCTCGTCGCGCCACGACACCTGGCTGCCGGTGACGGCCACGTCGTCGAGTGCCACCTGCCACGTCGGCGCGGCCGCGGCGTTGCCGCGCGCGGCCTGCGGCGCCGCAGCGCCCTCGCCGGGCGCCGGCGCGCGCAGCGAGCGCAGCGGCGCGAGCGTGCCGTCGCGCTCGCGCTCGAGCACGAACCGCGCATCGTGCAGCGCGACCGTGCCGACGTCGACCCGCCGCGCCACCGCGTCGAGCCGCACGTTGCCGAGCGCGAACTGCTTCCAGGCCACCGCCTCGCGCGCCTTGTCCTTGCGCTCGCGGGGCCGCACGGCCTGCCGCGGATCGACGACCCGCAGCGCGTCGACGCTCGCGCTGGCCAGCTCGATGGCGAGCGCCGCCGGCGCCGCGGCCCACTGGGCCTTGCCGTCGAACGACAGCCGCCCCGCGACTTGCGGCACGAGGTGCTGCGCCACGTAGGGCGCGAACGCGCCGAGGTCGATGTCGGCGGCGCGCAGCGCGGCACTGGCCTGCTGCGGTGTCGCGCTGCCGTGCAGTTCGAGCGTGCCCGCCGCGGCTTCGTGTGCGTGCAACTGCGCCGTCAGCGCCAGCGTCGCCGGCTGCGTCGCGGGCCAGGTGATCGACTCGACCTTGGCGTCGATGCCCTCGAAGCTGAGCGCGGCGGCCGGCGCGGCATCGCTCCAGCGCAGGCGCGCCTGCGCCAGCTCGAGCGATCGCAGGCTCAGTTGCCACGCGGCATCGGACGGCGCCGCGCGGGCAGCGGGCGCCTCGCTCGACGCGGCACCCGCGGCAGCGTTCGCGGCCGCGCTCGCCGTCGCGCTGGCTGCGGCGCTGGCGGCTGTGGCAGCGGCCGCGCCGCCCGCCGCGGCAAGCACCGCGCGATCCGGCGCGTCGGCCTGCGCGGCGCGCGGCGACGCCAGTTGCAGCACGTTGATGCGCCCGCTCGCATCGCGCGTCAGCGCCACGTCGAGGCCGTCGAAGCGCACGCTGCCGAGCGCGGCCCGGTGCACCAGCGGCTGCACGTCGTCGAGGCCCACCTGCAAGCCGCGCCACGCCGCCAGCGGCGCCCCGGCGCGGTCGGTGAGCGCAAGGTCCGACACCGACACCTTGCCGCGCAGCGAGACGCTGGGCGTCGAACCCTCGCGCAGCTCGAAATGCAGCGACAGGTCGGCCTGCGCGCGACCGCGCTGCAGTTGCACCGGCAGCTCGCGCGGCAGGTACGGCCGGGCGATCGCGAGGTCGAAGTCGCCCATCTTCAGCGTCATCGAGGTCTCGCGGTCCTTGGCGAACGGCGTCGCCTGCGCACCGGTGTCGAAGGCGGTGCCGTCGAACCTGAAGGCCAGGCGCGGCTGCACCGTGATCTCGGCCTGCGACGGCAGCGTCGAGACGAACGGCAGGCTCAGCAGCAGCGCGTCGACTTCGTGGCGGCGGCCGACCGGGCGATCGTCGAAAGCGAGCGCACCGTCGCGCACGAGCAGGTTGTAGAGCGCGAAGCGAGCCGGCGGCGCCGGTTCGGCTTGCGCCTGCGGCGACGGCTCGAGGCGCGCGACGATGTCATCGATGTCGTAGCGGCCCGGTGCGGTGCGCGCCAGGCTCACGCGTGGCGCGTCGATCTCGAGCGCCGCGATCACCGGCGCCAGCCTGAACAGCGAGCGCCAGTCGGCGTTGGCGTAGAGGCGCTGCACCTGCAGCAGCGGCGTGGCGCCCGCGGCGGCACCGGCGATCGTCACGTCGCGCAGCGTGAGTTCGAGGCTCCACGGCGCGAACTGCACCACCCCGATCGTCACCGTGCGCCCGAGCAGGGTGCCGAGCCGCTGCTGCGCCTGCGACTTCAGCAGCGGCGGCACCGCGAGCCACAGCACGAGCCAGATGGCGAGCAGCGCCGCCAGTGCGATGCCCGCGCGGCGCAGCCCGCTTCGTGCCGCCAGGCGGCGCCGCTCGGGCGCCCACGTCCACGGTGCGGCCGCGGCCAGGCGCTGCAGCAGGCCGTGCCAGTTCAGGTTGGGGAATCTCGGAGCCATGCGTTGCGCGGTCGACCCGCGGGCAACGCGGATGTCGGTCTTGTACCGCCGCCGCGCAAGGCGATGCAATCCCGGCGATACCCGGACTTGTCGAGCAAATGTGGCTCTGGCACTTTGCTCGCAGCCCTGCAGGGTCGAGCCTGGCGAGGGGTCGACCGCTTGCGGTCAACGCGCCCTGCAAGGGCGGGGCGGGCCACCGGCCCGGGGATGCTCAGAGCGCAAGCCTGTTGAACTTGGTGCCGTCGAGGCTGAGGTTGGCCATCAACCCCGCAGTGCTGCGCACGAAGCCGATGATCGGCGTGCGCGCGGTCTCGGTGCTCACGCTCGCCGCAGCGCCCGTGTCGAACACCACCACCGAGGCGTCGACACCGGCGGTCCAGCCGTAGCTCGACTCGAACTTCCGCAGCGACTCGGGCGTCATGAACAGCAGGATCATCGACTTGGTCTGCGCGCCCGCGAGCAGACCCACCGAGCCGGCGCCGACACTGTAGTAGCCGACGGTGACGCCTGCCTTGCGCAGTTCACCCTGCCCGTACGAGCCGCCGACCACGAAGCCCGCCGACACGATCTCCGGGAACACCAGGATGCCGTCGGCCTTGGCGGCCAACTCGCGCGCGCCCTTGGTGTTGGCGTACAGGTTGGCGAGCGCCCCGTCGACTGCCGCGTCGATCTCGCGCCGCCTCGCCGCGGGGTCGGCCGGGCCCTTGCCGGGCGTGCTGCACGCTGCGAGTGCGCCGGCACCAGCGACCAGCAGCAGGCTTCTACGTCTCATGATCACGACCTCCTGGTTCGACGGAACGCCCCGCGCGGGCGATCGCCGCCAGGGGGTCGATCGCATCATCGCCATCGGGCCGGCGGCTTCCTGGTCGGTGTAGACGCGGGCCCGGCTGCAAAGTTCAGGCGCGTCGCGGGTCGCTCACCGATCCGCGCGATCGCGCCCCGACCGCATCCGGATCGCCTGGCGAATTCGCGCTCGCGGCGGCTCCGCAGTCGCTCGGGCGGAACCTTTGGTCGTTGCCCCGACTCATGCCTATGTTGAGCAGGATCATCGCATCGGGGTCGTCGACGATCCACATTGCAGAGCCGCCGTTGCCTGGCGACCCGCACCTGACGAAGGAGTACCCGGATGAGCGATATCGGTTCCCGGCGCGACCAGTTGGCCAGCGACTTCCAGCGCGTGATGGAAGACATCGACGCGCTGCTCAGTGCCGGCGGCACGAAGGTCGAGGGCGAAGTCAAGGCGATCCGCGAGCGCCTGCGCGAGCGGCTCGACGACACCCGCCGCAAGCTCGGCGATCTGCAGTACGAGAGCATCGAGCGGGCGCGCCGCGCGGCGCGCCACACCGACGAGTACGTGCACGAGCACCCGTGGCACGCGGTGGGCGTCGGCACCGCGCTCGGCCTGCTGATCGGCGTGCTGATCGCCCGCCGCTAGCGGCCAGCGGTGGCCACCGAAGGCGCCGGCAGCTTCGACACGTTGCGCCGCCTCGGCGCGGCGACGGTCGCGCTCGGTCGCATCAAGCTCGAGCTGCTCGCGCTCGAATGGCAGGAGGAGAAGTCGCGCATCACGCAGCTGGTGGTGCTGGCGACGCTCGGTTCGCTGCTGCTGGGCTTTGCGCTGCTCGCGCTGGCGATCACGATCACGGTGGCACTGTGGGATTCGCCGCATCGCCTGAGCGCGCTCATCGTCGTCACCGTCGTGCTCGTCCTGGGCGCACTGGCCTCGGTGTGGCGCATCGTCGCGCTGCTGCGCGGGCCGTCGCCGCTGGCCGACAGCGTCGGCGAACTGAAGCGCGACGAGGCCGCGCTGCGAGGCGAGCGCGGTGGTCAGTAGGCTGCCCGCGCGCGCGCTGAGCCCGGCGCAGCGCGCGCAGCGCCGCCAGGACCTGGCGCTCGCCGCCGACCTGCTGCGCCGTCAGGTCGGCCGCGACCTGACGCGGCTGCAGCCAGCGGCCGACCGGCTGCTGGTGTGGGCCGACATCGCCCTGTGGCTGCGCCGGCGCTGGCTGCTGGCGCCGCAGCGGCGTCGATTGACCACGGTGCTGGCGGCCGTCGGCGGCCTCGCCGGCGTCGGCAGCGTCGGCGCCTTCGCGCTGCGCCACTGGCGCTGGCTGCGCAACTCGCTGGTCGCGTGGCGGCTGTGGCGGCGGCTGCGCCGCTAGCGGCGGCCGTCAGATCTGGAAGGCGAGCCAGCGCACCAGACCTTCGAAGATGTCGCGCGGCAGCGATACCGCTGCGGCCGCGCAGTCGCGAGCGTCGGCGAAGGTGGCGCTCAGCCATCGATTCAGCGCGGCGATGTCCGCCGGCGCGTAGAACGCGACCATCAGCTCGTAATTCAGGAACAGGCTGCGTGCATCGAGATTCAGCGAACCGCACAGCGCCAGCGTGTCGTCGATCACGACGGCCTTCGCATGGGTCATTCCCTCGGTCAAGCGCACCCGTGCGCCGGCCGCGGCGAGCTCGCGCAGCGCGCGCTCGCGCGCGATGTCGGCCAGCCGGTGATTCGATCGCTCGGGCAGGATCAGCTCGACCTGCACGCCGCGGCGCGCAGCCAGGCACAGCGCGGTCAGCAGACTGTCGTCGGGGACGAAGTACGGCGATACCGCCAGCACCTGCCGGCGCGCGCGGAAGATCTCGGTCAGCAGCAGGTCGTGCATCGTGTCTTCGGCCTGGTCGGGCCCGCTGGGCACGAGCTGCGCCAGATGGCGCGCGCCATCGTGCGGCGGCGGCACCGGCGGCGGCCCGGCCGCCTCGTCCGGCGCGCTGCCGGTGTGCAGCCAGTGCGAATCGAACAGCGCGCGCGCCTGCGCTGCGAGCGGGCCGTCGACGGTGAAGCTCGCGTCGACCCACGCCGGCTCGCGGCCACGGCCGGTGAAGTACTCGGCCGCCAGGTTGCGCCCGCCGCTCCACAGCCGGCGGCCGTCGGCGATCGTGAGCTTGCGGTGGTTGCGCAGATTGACGCGGCCGCGCATCGGGTTGTGCAGCAGCGGCATGAACCAGCGCACCTGCACCCCGGTGGCGCGCAGCCGCGCGATCGTCCGGCGCGACGTGCCCAGGCTGCCGATCGAATCGAGCAGCAGCCGCACCCGCACGCCGGCGACGGCGCGCTGTTCGAGCAGCATCGCCACTTGCTGGCCGAGCGGGTCGTTGCCGAGCTGGTAGGTGCACAGGTCGAGCTGATGGCGCGCGGCGGTGGCCAGCGCGACGAGTTCGTCCCACGCCTCGGCGCCGTCGCGGTGAAAGCGCACCTCGTGCTGCGGCTGCGGCGCACCCAGCCCCATGCTCTGCAGCGTGGCGATGGTGGCCGAGCGGGCAGCGGCGTCGTGCGGCCCAGGAGCCGCACGGTGGTGCGGCTGCGGGCGCACGAACTTGCGCGATCCGAAGATCAGGTACAGCGGCAGCCCCGCGTAGGGCATCAGCGCGATCAGCAGCACCCAGGCCACCGCGGCCGACGGATGACGCCGCTGCGCGCCGACGTGGGTGTTGACCGCATAGACCAGCAGGCACAGCAGGCCGAACAGCAAGTGGCCGAGGATGAGCAAGGCGTGATGCGGTGCGCTGAAGGTGGCCGTATCGTAGTAGAGCGAGGCCAGGACCTGCGCGTGTCCGCCGAGACGGCGACGCTCAGCGCGCGGCGTCGTGCGGCGCGTCCTTCCACCAGCCGCCGCCGAGCGCCTGCAGCAGCGCAGCGCTGTCGGCCAGGCGATCGGCCGCCGCCTGCGCATGCTCGAGCCGCGCGGTCTGCAGCGTGCGCTGCGCATCGAGCAGCGCGAGCCGGCTGAGGCCGCCGGCCTGGTAGCGCCCGGCGGCGATGCCGTGCAGCCGCTGCGCCTGCGCAAGCGCCTCGCTGCGCTCGCGCAGGCGCCGACCATCGGCCTCGAGCGCGCGCAGTACATCGGCCACGTCGCGCAGCCCCTGCAGCACCACCTCGCGGTAGGCCGCGCCCGCCTGCTCGTAGGCCGCGATCGCGCTGCGGCGCCGCGCCTGCAGCTCGCCGCCGTGAAAGATCGGCTGCGCCAGCGTCGCCCCGAGCAGCGCCAGGCCGCTGCCGGCGGCGAACAGATCAGCACCGTGCGACGAGCCGATCGAGCCGACGGTGGCCGACAGCGTGAGCTGCGGGTAGAGGTTGGCGGTGGCGACGCCGACGCGCGCGCCGGCCTGCTGCAGCAGCGCCTCGGCGGCGCGGATGTCGGGCCGCTGGCGCGCCAGCTCCGAGGGCAGACTCAGCGGCAGCTCGACGGGCAGCTCGAGGTCGGCGAGCTGCATCGCCGGCAACTGCGCCGCGCCCGGCGCCTGCCCGGTGTACACCGCGAGCCGGTGCCGCACCTGCTCGAGCTGGCGCCGCAGGTCAGGCAGCGTGGCCCGCGCGCGCGCCAGGTCGAGCTGCCTGGCGGCCACCTCCGACGCCGCCGCGGTACCCAACTGCTGCAACCGCTCGGCGATCGCGAGCTGCTCGGCCTGCAGCGCGACGATCGCTTCGCTGTGCGCGATCTGCTCGCGCAACTGCGCTTCGCGGATCGCCGCGGTGACGACGTTGCCGGCCAGCATCAGGCGCGCGGCCTCGAGGTCGAAACGCTGGCGGCCGACCTCGCTGGCCAGTGCCGCCAGCTCGTTGCGCGTGACCCCGAACAGATCGACGCTGTACGACACGCCGACCGTCGCCAGATAGAGGGCGAACGGCGTCTGCAGCGGCAGGCCGCGCGCGCCGACCGCCGCCGGGTCGAGGTCGACGTGGTTGGCGCGCAGGCTCGCGTCGACGCTGGGGGTGCCGGTGGCGCCGCTGCGCGCGTCGAGATCCTGCTGCGCCTGGCGCAGTCGCGCGCCGGCACGCTCGATCGTCGGACTGGCCTGCAGCGCCTGGCGCACCAGCGCATCGAGCGCGCTCGAGCGGAACAGCGTCCACCACAGCGCCGGCATCTCGCTGCCGGCGACGAAGCGCTGCGCCGCCGCAGCGCCACCAGCGGCGAGGTCGACCGGCGTGGTGGTGTACGACTCGGCGCGCGGCACTTGCGGCGCCGGCGGCGGCGCGCCGGCGCACGCCCCCAGCGCCGCCGCCGCGATGCCGATCGCTGTGCGCTTCATCGTCAGTCCAGCGTCTTGCGGTAGAACACCAGCGCGAAGGCCATCACCACCACCGTGAAGACCAGCATCGGCCAGATGTCGGGCCACAGGTCGCTCCAGCCGTTGCCCTTGAGCAGGATGCCGCGCACCAGGCGCATGAAGTAGGTGGCCGGCAGCACCTCGCCGATCCACTGCGCCCAGCGCGGCATGCCCTGGAACGGGAACATGAAGCCCGACAGCAGCACCGTCGGCAGGAAGTAGAAGAACGTGAGCTGCATCGCCTGCAGCTGGTTCAGCGCGATCGACGACACCGTGATGCCCACCGTCAGGTTGGCGGCGATGAAGATCAGCGTCACCGCGTACAGCACGGCCACGCTGCCGACGAACGGCACGCGAAACAGGTAGACCGCGGCCAGCAGGATGATCGTCGACTGGATCAGGCCGATGAAGATGTAGGGCACGATCTTGCCGGTCATCACCTCCAGCGGCCGCGCCGGCGTGGCCAGCAGGTTCTCCATCGTGCCGCGTTCGCGCTCGCGCGTCATCGCCAGCCCGGTCATCATCACCATCGTCATCGTCAGGATCACGCCCATCAGGCCGGGCACGATGTTGTACTGGGTCGATCCCTCGGGGTTGTAGAGCCGGTGCACGCGCACCTCGAACGGCCCCGGCGTGCCCGCCAGCGGCGCCAGCGCGCCACCGAGGTCCTTGCGCGCCACCGAGGCGGCCAGTTCGCGCAGCGACGCCAGCGCCGCGCCGGCGGCCGCCGGGTCGGTGGCGTCGGCCTCGACCAGCAGCGCCGGGCGCTCGCCGCGCAGCAGCGCGCGCGTGAAACCGAGCGGAAACTCGACCACGAAGCGCACGTCGCCGCGCGCCAGCGCGGCGCGCGCCGCCTCCTCGCTCGCCAGCTCGTCGACGAACGCGAAGAAGCCGCTCGTCTTCATCGCCGCCAGCACGCTGCGGGTGAACTCGCTGCTCTCGTGCACCACCACCGCCGTCGGCAGGTGCCGGGGGTCGGTGTTGATCGCGTAGCCGAACAGCAGCAGCTGCGCGATCGGCATGCCCACCACCATCGCGAAGGTGATGCGGTCGCGCTTGAGCTGCAGGAACTCCTTGCGCACGATTGCCCACCAGCGACCGAACGAGAAGCCGGTCATCGCCGTGCGTCGAAGTCGTCGCTCGAGCGGCCCATCAGGTGGATGAACACGTCCTCGAGGCCGGTGTCGGCGGGCTCGATGCGGCTGCCGGTGCCGGCGGTGACGCGGCGCAGGGCGGCCTCGAGCACGGCGCCGTCGCGGCTGGTGACGTGCAGCGCGGCACCGAACGCGGCGAGCTGCTCGACGCCGGGCTCGCGCTGCAGCCGCTGGGCGATCGCCGCCAGGTCGCCGCCCACGATGGCCCAGGTCGCGAGGCCCTGCGCGGCGATGATCTCCTGCGCGCTGCCCTGCGCCATCAGCGTGCCGTAGGCGATGTAGGCGAGCTGGTGACAGCGCTCGGCCTCGTCCATGTAGTGCGTGCTGACGAGGATCGAGATGCCGCGCGCGGCCAGCGCGTGCAGCTCCTCCCAGAACTCGCGCCGCGCCTTGGGGTCGACGCCCGCGGTGGGTTCGTCGAGCAGCAGCAGCTCGGGCTGGTGCAGCATGCACGCGGCCAGCGCGAGGCGCTGCTTCCAGCCGCCCGACAGCGCGCCGGCAAGCTGCTCGGCGCGCGGGCCGAGCCCCAGGGTGTCGAGCGTGCGCTGCACCGCGGCCTTGCGTTCTCGCATCTCGTACAGCCGGGCCACGAAGTCGAGGTTCTCGCGGATCGACAGGTCCTCCCAGAACGAGAAGCGCTGCGTCATGTAGCCGACGCGGCGCTTGATCTGGTCGCTGTCGCGGCGGATGTCGAAGCCCAGGCAGGTGCCCTCGCCGGAGTCGGGCGTCAGCAGGCCGCACATCATGCGGATCGAGGTCGTCTTGCCGCTGCCGTTGGGGCCGAGGAAGCCGAGGATCTCGCCGCGCCGCGCACGCAGCGACAGGTCCTTCACCACGTGCTTGTCGCCGAAGCGCTTGTCGAGCCCGCGCACGTCGATCGCCCACGGCGCAGCGGGCGGCGCGTCGGTCGGGCCTGCGCCGGGGGCAGCGGCAGGCCCGGGCAGCGCGGCCTCGCTCACGGCAAGGTCACCGTCACCGGCTGCCCCGGGCGCAGCAGCCGCGCCTTGTCGGCCGCCGGCCTCGCCTCGACCATGAAGACGAGCTTGGCGCGCGTCTCGTTGCTGTAGATCACCGGCGGCGTGTACTCGGGCCCGTCGGCGATGAAGCTCACCGTCGCGTCCACGTCGGCGCCGCAACCGTCGCAGCGCACCAGCGCGCGGCGCCCGGGCTGCAGTGCGCCGGCCACCGCCTGCGGCACGAAGAAGCGCACCTTCACGTGGCCGGGCGGCAGCAGCCGCACCACCGGCGCACCGGCGGCGACCCACTCGCCTTCGCGGTACAGCGTGTCGTCCACCAGACCACCGCGCGCACTGGCCACGCGCTTCTGGTCGAGCCGCCAGGCGGCCTGCGCCAGCACCGCGCGTGCGGCAGCCACCTGCGCCTGCTGCGCGCGGATCTGCTGGTCGCGCGCCGGCAGCCGCGACACCTCGAGCTGGCCGCTCAGCTCGCGCACGCGCGCCGCCTTGATCGCCAGGTTGGCGCGCGAGTCGTCGAGCTGTGCGCGCGCGATGCCGCCGATGGCGAGCTGGGCCTCGTCGCGCTGCGCCTGCTGCTGCGCCTGCTGCTGCGCCGCCACCGCCTGCGCCAGCTGCGCGCGCACGACATCCTGCTCGCTCTTGCGACGCCCGCGCTCGAGGTCGGCCAGCTGCGCCTGCGCGGCGATCAGTTGCTCGTCGGCCTGCTGCCGCGCCGCGCGCTCGACCCCCGCGTCGAGCTGGAACAGCGGCTCACCGGCGTCGATGGTCTGGCCGCGCTGCACCAGCAGCTTGTCGAGCCGACCGCCGACCGCCGGCGCCACGTGCACGTACTCGCCCTCGACGTAGCCTTGATAGCCGGCCGGGGCGCCGGCCGTGCAGGCGGCGAGCGTGGCGGCGAGGGCGATCAGCGCGGCCGCGGGGTGACGCATCGGGAGGCGATCGGTGGTGACGCGCGCCTGCTGCGCCCGCGCTACGGCCCGAGACCCCGCCGCTGCAGCCGTGCGCGCAGTGCGCGCACCTCCTCCTCGAGGTCGGCCACCAGCGCGGCCAGCTCGGGCGCGGCGTCGAAGTCGCGCTCCAGTCGCACCAGGCGGCGCACGCGGCGCAGCGCGATGGCGTCGAACCGCCATTGCCCGCCGGTGCCGGCGCTGGCGTTCACGAAGCCCTCGGCGATGTGCTGCTGCAGCCACTGCGCATCGACGCCGGCGCTGCGGCAGCACTGCTCGAGGTCGAGCTGCAGGTCGTCGAGCAGCGCCTGCAGGGACGCTGGGTTGGTCATGACTGCGCCTCCTGCGTGCCGCGCTCGGCCTCGGCGGCCGCGACGCGTCGCGCGTCGAACTCGCTGCCCAGCTCGGTGGCCATCTGTTCGTAGCAGCGCCTGGCGCGCGGGTCGTGCGCGCTCGGCAGCACCACGCGCAGCCGCAGCTCGAGATCGCCGGGCGGGCGCGACGGCAAGCCCTTGCCGCGCACGGTCAGCATGCGTCCGCTCTGTGCGCCCGCGGGCACGCGCACCTTCAGGCTCTGGCCATCGGGCAACATCACCGGCACCACCGCGCCGAGCGCGGCTTCCCACGGCGCCAGCGGCAGCTCGGCCACCAGGTTGGCGCCTTCGAGCGCGAAGCGCGAGTGCGGCGCGATCGTCACCTCGAGCAGCAGATCGCCCGCGGGCGCGCCTCCGAGCCCCGCGCCGCCCTGGCCCGCCAGGCGGATCAACTGCCCCGGCCTGACGCCGGCCGGGATCCTGACCTCGAGCGTGCGCGTCGCGAGCTGCAGGCGCCCGTGCGCATCGAGCTGCGGCGCCTTCAGCGACACCTGCGTCTGCACGCCACGCCAGGCGTCCTCGAGCGCAAGCACGATCTTGGCGTGGTGGTCCTCGCCGCGCATCGAGCGCGCCTGGCCGCCCGAGCCGCCGCGCGCGCGCATGCGGCCGAACAGCTCGCTGAAGAAGTCGCTGAAGTCGCCGGCGTCGGCACCGTCGAAGCCGGGCCCCGAGAACTCGAAGCCCGCGTCCCAGCCCGGCGGCGGCGTGAAGGTCTCGCCAGCGCGGTGGCCGCGGCCGAGGTTGTCGTAGGCCGCGCGCTTCTCGGGATCCGACAGCACGTTGTAGGCCTCGTTGACCTCGCTCATGCGCTTCTCAGCGTCGGGCTCCTTGCTGACGTCGGGGTGGTACTTGCGCGCCAGCTTGCGATAGGCCTTCTTGATGTCGTCGGCAGCGGCCTCGCGCGCGACGCCGAGCACGGCGTAGTAGTCCTTGAACTCCATCGTCACCGCCGGTAGTTGCCCCGACTATATCGGCGGTGCGGGCAGGCGCCCACGCGAAGCTGCGCCGACGCCGGGCGGCGACGATTTCGTTCGGGCCTGCAGCCCGCGCCGGCGCCTGCAGGCGCCGACCCCTTCGCAGGCGCAAGCCGGCACGCAGGTGCCGTCTTGCGTCCGAATCAGGCTTGCAGCCCGCGTCGGCGCCTGCAGGCGCCGACCCCTTCGTAGGCGCAAGCCGGCACGCAGGTGCCGTCTTGCGTCCGACTCAGGCCTTGCGGGAGGCGCGGTGTGCGCGCTTGGGTGCGGTCTTCGCGGCGCGCGTGGTCTTGGTCGCGGCCCTGCCGGCGACACGCTGCGACAGGCGCTTGGAGGCCTCGTCGGCGCGCCCGGCGAGCTCGAGCGACCACCGCGCCACCGGCAGGTGGATGCGTCGCATCGCGCCGACCACCATCATGTCGTGCGCCCACGCGGTGCTCTGGTCGAACGCCTCGAGGCCTTGCACGGCGCGGCCCGAGACGCTGTCGACGGCGCTGGTCGCGCGCTCGGCGATGCGCGCCACCGAATCGACCACCAGCCGCGCCACGCGCTGCTGCGAGCCGATCCAATTGGCCTTGATCTCGCTGTCGATCCACGGCAGCGGCTGCTTCTCGATCAGTTGCCCATAACCGGCGCTGAGGGCGTTGACCGCACGCTCGGTACCGGCGCGGTAGACGGCCAGCAGGTTCTTCGCGGTGCGGCCGTAGTGGCCGACGACATCGATGGCGATGGTGTTGAGGTTGGCGGCGGTCATTCGAGTGTTCCTGATCGGGGTTGTCGAAGCGATGCCGCGATCTTGGCCGCGCCACGCTAGGGAGCGAAAACTAAGGCGAGCGAAATTTCTAGGCATGCGCTCCTAGGATCCGCCCACTCTGCAGAGCTGACCGCTCGGGGGTGTCGCGGGGATGCAGCGCAAGGAGTTCGCACGCCCGCCTCGTCGTCGCATGTCGTTTCCGCATGTGACCCGTCGGCGCCGGCCGGCGAAGATCGGCGTGGCCCCCAGTTGCGCGCAGATTCTCTGGCCAGACCATGAAGCGTGCCGTCACCGTCGGTCAGGCGACATTCGCCGACCTCGAAGCCCTCACGGAGCTGTTCGACCGCTACCGCCAGTTCCAGGGGCAGCGCGGCGATGCGCGGGCGGCGCGCGCCTTCCTGCGGGCGCGCTTCGATCACGGCGAGTCGGTCACCTTCATCGCCCGCGTCGAGGCGCAGGCGGTCGGTTTTGCGCAGCTCTACCCGTCGTATTCGTCGGTGGCGCTGAAGCGCGTGTACGTGCTCAACGACTTGTTCGTCGACGCGGCCGCCACCGGCTGTGGCGTGAAGTCGCTCAGCGCATCAGCGGCCAAGGGTGAAGCAGACATCGGCGCAGCCTTCTTCGCATCGAACGCGAAGCGATCTTCGTCGATGGCCGCCCGCCGGCTCGCATGACATTTCGTGCCGGCCGCCGGCGGCCGGCGCGGCATGCCGGCGCCACCCTTGCGCCGGCCACGCGCTACGACTGGAACACCGCCACCAGCAGCAGGATCACCGCCAGCGCCTGGAAGCCGACGCGTCGCATCATCCACTCGACGCTGTTGTGTTGGCGGATCTCGCCGCCGGACACCATCGAGGCAACGCCGCAGATCAGCGAGTAGAGCGTGGCGGCGAAGGCCAGCACGATCGCCAAGGTCAGGAGACTCATGGCCGCTCCTTTCGACGCGGCGCGAACCCGCCGCAGGTCGCCCTTGCTACGCCGCCTGTGCGCGACCCGCCTTGATCGAGGTCAACTCCAGCGCCGCGGGCGCTTGTGCGGCGCTGCCGCCGAGTGCACCGGGAAGAGCCCGCGCGTCGATGCCGCAGGCCTCCATCGACACAATCGGGCTACGCGCTCTCGCACGTAACCCGTTGATTCGCTTGGCGCGCCTGGCAGGATTCGAACCCACGACCCCTTGGTTCGTAGCCAAGTACTCTATCCAACTGAGCTACAGGCGCGGGGACCGGGCAGTATAGCAGCGGGCTTTGCAGCCGCCTCGCTCGCGCTGGCGCCGAGCCGCCCTCAGTCGATCGCCGCGGCCGCCTGCTCGCATTGCAGCGCGCGCGGCTCGTCGCCTTCTTCGCGCGCCAGCCGCGCCAGCGTGCGCCAGGCGCGGCGCCGCGCGGCAGCCTGCAGGCCGCGGTCGGCGGCGGCCAGTTGCAACGGCCCGCGCGCCTTGCCCCACAGGCCGCGCGCGGCGAACACCTCGCCGGCCGCCGCCTGCACGGCGGCTTCGTTGCCGAACGCCTGTTGCGCCGCTTCGGTGGCCTGCAGCCATTCGGTGCCGATGCCTTCGCACGACGGCGCCAGCGCCAGCGCGATCTGCACGCGCTGCTCGGCGCTGAGCTCGCGCAGACCGCTCCACGGCAGACGCAGCCAGGCGCGCGCGTCGGCAGGGTGGCCCATCTCGGTGGCCCGCCGCGCCGCGCGCGCCACCACGTAGGCGTCGCGGCGGCCGGCCTCGTCGAGGCTCGCCCAGGCGCGGCGCAGCTGGTCGCCGTCGTGCGCGGCGTCGAGCATCTGCAGCGCCAGCGAGCGCAACAGGCCTTGCGCGGCATCGGCGCTGAAACCCTGGTGCTTGGCCAGCAGGCGCGCGGTGGCCAGCGCCTCGGTGGGCTGGCGCGACAGCCGCGCCGCGCGCAGCTTGAGCCGCAGCGCCTGCGTGCGGCGCGCCACGCCGGGGGCCAGCTCCGACAGCAGCGAGCGCGCCTTCGGCGCATCGCCATCGTCGAGCGCCCACTCGGCGCCGAGCAGCCGCGCGCCCTCGTCCACCGCCTGTTGCGGCGCGGCGCGACGCACCGCCTTCAGCGCCTGGCGCAGCAACTGGTCGCGCCGCGTGCGGTCCTGCAGGCGGTGCAGGCTGCGCGCGGCCACCAGCGTGGCAAGGATGCGCAACTCGCGGTCGCCGGCCAACTCGTCGGTGCTGGCCTGGATCGCCAGCGCGCGCTGCGCCGCCTTGTGCGCGCGGTTGAAGCGGCCGGCAAAGTGCTCGGCCATCGCCTCGCGCAGCGCCGCCTGCGCGGCGCGCTCGCGCTTCAGCGCGCGCCAGGCCTTGGCGCGCGTGGGCAGCGTGATCAGCGAATCGATCGCCTTGACGACGAAGGTCAACGCCAACGTCGCGATCAGTGCACCGATCAGGAACAGGTTGAGCGACAGATCGACGCGGTGGTTGCCGTAGAAGAACGACACCAGCGCGTCGTTCTCGCCGAGCGCCAGCGCCGCCACCGTCGCGGCGGCGAACAGCAGCACCAGCCAGATCGCGCCACGCATGCCGCTTGCCGCTAGCGCGGGGTCGTCGCCGCCCGCGACAGGGCGCCGGGCCCGCGCTGCGCGGCGAGGTGCCGGGCGCCCACCGCGGTGCAGAAGGCGGCTGCCATCGCTCAGCGCCCCGCCATCGCGGCGGCCAGCGCGGCCAGCGTGTCGTCGGGACGCGGCACCGCCACACCGCGCGACTGCGAACTCACCTGTCGCAGCAGCTCGCTCATCGCGGCCACGCGGCGGCTGCTGCGGTCGAAGTGGCGATCGAGCGCCGCCTGCACCTCGCGCAGGTCGGACTGCGCGGTGGTGAACTGCCGCGACAGCAGCGCCAGCCGCGCATTGAGCAGGCGCAGCTTCATGTTCTCGCGCAGGAAGTACGCCTGCTCGGGGGCCACCAGCATCGCCTCGGGTTGGTCGATGCGCGTCACGCGCACCAGCGAGCGCGCTTCGTCGAGCACGTGCTGCACCAGCAGATCCCAGCGCGCGCCCAGCTCGGCGCGCCAGCCGCCAGCTTCGCTTGCCGCGGCCGACGCCGCCGCCGAGGCGGCAGCCGGCACTGCAGGCGCGCGCAGCGGCTTGTGGTCGGCCGCGCCGCGCCGCCGCTCGGGCTGCGCCAGCAGCGGCAGGTCGTCGACCATGCGCGCGGCCTCGTCGAGCTTGATCACCAGCGTCGAGATGTCGCTCACCGACACCGCGCGCACGCGGTCGAGGTCGCGCGCCACCGCGCGGCGCACGCGCTCCAGGCGCGGCTGCGGGTTGCGCGCCAGCCGTTCGTCGGCCTGCCGCAGCGTGGCCAGCAGCGGCTCGGTGCTGCCGGTGATCGCCGACTGCTGCACCGCCACGCGCAGCGCGGTCTCGATGTCGGCGAGCATGTTCTCGTCGCGCGAACGCGTCATCGACTGCAGCAGCTCCTCGAGCTGCGTGCGCTGCACCGTGTTCTCGGCGACGCGCGACTCCAGCAGCGCCACCTTGGCCACCGCGTCGCGCGATGCGTCCTGCGCCTGCCGCGCCAACACGCGCGCCTCGGTGGCGGCGGTGGCGCTGTCTTGCTCGCGGCGCACCAGCTCCTGCTCGAGCGACTGCATGCGCTGGCTGGTGTGCCACGACAGCCACAACGCCGCGCCGCCGAGCGCCACCGCCAGCACCAGCACCCACCAGGGTGCGCCGCCGCGGGGCGAGGCCGGGTTTGCGGGCGGCGAGGGGCCGGTCGCCGCGGGTGGCGGCGAGGTTTCGACGACAGGCTGGTTCACGTTGCAGCGATCAACGTCGCTGGGTCTGGGCAGGCGCGGTCGATTGTATCGAGCGGGTCCACAGCGCCGCCACGGCATCGACCGTCGGCCGCACCTCCCACACGGCAAGCGCGCCGAGCGCACGCAGGCTCGCGGCGATGCGCGGGTGCGTGGCCAACGCGCGCGCCTCGGCCCATTCGATCTGCGGCGCCAGCGCGTTCAGGTGCTCGGCCGCCTGCGAGCTCGAGAACAGCCAGCCGTGCTGCGCCGGCGCCGCCAGCGCGGCGGCCAGCAGCGAGCGCTGCACAGCGTCGAGCGATGGCAGCGCGCGGCGGTAGGCCTGCGCAAACGTCACCTCGGCGCCGCGCTCGCGCAGCCGCTGCGCCAACCAGTCGCGGCCGCCGTCGCCGCGCACCACCAGCACGCGCTGCCGTTGCCACGGCTGCACCTGCAGCCGCTGCCACAGCGCTTCGGAATCGAACTGCGACGCATCGGCCGGCGGTTCGACGATCGCCCCTGCAGGCACGCCGGCCGCGCGCAGCGCCTGCGCGGTGCCGGGCCCGGGGGCCGCGGCCAGCGTGTTCGCGGGCCACCTCGATGTCGATGGCCGCAACGCGAAGAAGCTCTCGACGCAGCCCGGGCTCACGAACATCAGCAGCCGATACGACGCCAGCGACGCCCACGCTGCGACGGCCTCGGGGTCGGCCACCGGCTCGATGCGCAGCAGCGGCAGCGCCTGCGCGGCGACGCCGCGCGCGCGCAACGAGCGCACCCACTCGTCGGCCTGCGGCTGCGGCCGCGTGACGAGCAGCGTGCCAGCGACAGGCGCGTGCGACGGCGCCATCACGCGGCGAGGTAGGCGTCGCCGCCCTGCGCGCGCAGGCTGGCCGCCGCCTCGACGCCCAGCGCCTCGGCGGCCGGCACGTCGCGCACCGCCGCCTGAGCCTCGGCGCGCAGCAGCGGCCGCGCCGGCGCCGCGGCGTCGCCGAGCGCCGCGTGCAGCAGCAGCATGTCACCTGCCCAGCGCGCATACGCCGCCAGCGGCACGCTGCAACTGCCGCCGAGCGCGCGCGACACCGCGCGCTCGGCGTGCGCGGCGAGCCAGGTCGGCGCGTGGTTCAGCGCCGACAGCCGTTGGCGCAGCAGCACATCGTCGGCGCGCACCTCGATGGCGAGCGCGCCCTGGCCCGCGGCCGGCAGCATCTGCGCGGCCTCGAAGCGCTGCACGATGCGCGCGCCGAGCCCGAGGCGCGTCAATCCGGCGACGGCCAGCACGATGGCGTCGTACTGGCCTTCGTCGAGCTTGCGCAGCCGCGTGTCGAGGTTGCCGCGCAGCGACTCGATGTGCAGGTCGGGCCGCTGTGCGAGCAGTTGCACCACGCGGCGCAGGCTCGAAGTGCCGACGCGCGCGCCCTGCGGCAATGCCACGAGCGAAGGAAAGCGCGGCGACACGAAGGCGTCGCGCGGATCCTCGCGCTCGAGCACCGCGGCTAGCGCGAAACCCGCAGGCAGATCCATCGGCACGTCTTTCAGCGAGTGCACCGCGAGGTCGGCACGGCCGTCTTCGAGCGCGGCCTCCAGCTCCTTGACGAACAGGCCCTTGCCGCCGACCTTCGACAGCGCGCGGTCGAGGATCTGGTCGCCGCGCGTCGTCATGCCGAGCAGCCGTGCGTCGAGCCCGCAGCGCGCGCGCAGCAGCGCGCGCACGTGCTCGGCCTGCCACAGCGCGAGCCGGCTCTCGCGGGTGGCAATCACCGGGGAATCGTGCATGCGAACGATTATCCGCCGCGCTCCGTGAGCGGCCGCAGGCTATGGATGCGCGGGCCCGGCCGACGCTGCCCGGTCGTCGGCGGCCTGCTGCGCGCGCTCGCGCGCCTCGCGCCACTGCTGCTCGACACCGGCACAGTCGAGCGCGCCGGCCGCGGCGGCATCGGTTGCCGTCGCGCGCAACGATGCGAGCCATCGGGCCGCGGCGTCGCAGAGCTGGGCGCGGTTGGCGTCGCGCCGTGCGCCGTCGCTGCAGGCGCGCAGGGCGGCGGACGCCGTCGCTGCATCGGAGTCTCGCTCCAGCTCGCCGGCGCGTCGCCAGGCCGCGTAGCGCTGCAATGGCGGCCCCTGCGCGGGGGTGGCCAGCAGCACCTGCGCCGCCAGCCGGCCGCGCTGCGCGTCGAACCGGCCGGCCATGGCCGCACGAAACAGCGCCTCGTCGGCCGCCTGAGCGTCGGCCGCGGTCAGCTCGAGCCAGGCCGCTGCATTGTCGGGCTGCAGCATGCCCCAGCGCCGCGCTCCCAGCGACGCGCAGGCCGCCGAGGCAGCCCCCGCGCACGCCCGCTGCGCGATCTGCTGCACCCAGGCGTCGTCGTTCACCTGCGCCAGTTGCGCCAGCGCATCGATGGCCACCGACAGCGTGGGTAGCTCTGCTGCGACGGGGGCATCGCATGCGGTGCCGGCGGTGCAGCCCGCCGCGCTGCCATGGCGCGCCAGCAGCACGCGCAGCCACCAGGCCGCGGCCTGCGACGGCACCTCGGCGCGCCGCCGCAGCGCCTCGAACGCCTGCTGCAGCCCCGGCGCGGCCAGCCGTGCGAGACGATCGGGCCGAGGCGGCGTCGATGGCACCTCGCCCGCAGCGGAGAGAACGCACACCGCGTCGTCGCGCGCGACGCGCTCTGGCAGCACAGCGGCGGGCTCGATCTCCGCGCCGCCCGCTCCCGCGGAGGCCGACTGCGCCGCTACCTCGCGCTCACCCATCGCGCCCTGCGGCACCGCAGCGCGCGCGGCGGCAGCCGCGGCCTGCGGAGCCGGCGCCACGAACCAGGGCAGCAGCGCCAACGCCCATAGCGCGACCGACAGCGTCCAGGCGCCGCGCAGTCCCCACAGCGCGATGTAAGGCCGAAGCGACGCCAGGCTCAACGCAGGGCCGACACGATGATCATCCGTCGGCCGAACCTAACGCCTCGCGCACCGCTGTCAACTGGCGCCGTGAAACAGAAAGCTGCTCGCCGTTGGTGAGCAGCACCGCCCAGCCGAGCGGCTCCTCCTGCGAGGCGTGGCGCTGCAGCGCGCGCACCGCGCGGCGCGCCACCAGCGCGTTGCGGTGCACGCGCAGGAAGCCGCCGCCCAGGCGCTGCTCGAGGTCGCCCAGCGGCTCGTCGAGCACCCATTCGCCGTCGGCGGTGCGCAGCGTCACGTACTTCAGCTCGGCCTTCAGGTACAGCACCTCGGTGGCCGGGATGCGCAGCACGCGGCCGCGGTCGCTGACCACCAGCATCGGCACCGCGTCGCCGTTGGCTGCACGCGGTTGCAGCCGTTGCGCGACGCGCATCAGCGCCGCCTGCAGCCGCTCGCGGCGCACCGGCTTGGTGAGGTAGTCGGTGGCTTCGAGCTCGAACGCGCGCAGCGCGTGCTCGCCGTGCGCGGTGACGAACACCACCGCCGGCGGCTGCGGCCGGTGCTGCAGCTCGTCGGCCAGGTGCAGGCCGTCGAGCCCCGGCATCGCGACGTCGAGCAGCACGACGTCGCATGGGTTGTCGCGCAGCCACTGCAGCGCGCTGGCGCCGTCGGCCGCCTCGCCGGCCACCGCGCAGCGCGGTTCGGCGCAGCCTTGCACCAGCGAGCGCAGCCGGGTGCGCGCGAACAGCTCGTCGTCGACGATCAGCACCGCCAGCGGCGGGGCGCGCTGCTCGTTCGCCTGCGCAGTTGTTCCAGTCATCGCAAGCGTCCGCGACGCGCCGCCATCAAGCGGCCGCCGCGGACCCGGCTTTGCCGGGCCGCCGGCGGCGCCCCCTTCGAGGGGGGAGCGGCCGCTAGGCCGCTTCGGGGGTGGGCCATCCTGGTCATATCGGCACCGTGACCCGCGCGTGGTATTGGCCGTCGGAGCTCCAGGTCTCGAGCGCAGCGCCGAAGTCGTGCAGCAACGCGAGCCGCTCGCGCACATTGGCCAGCGCGATGCCGGCGCCAGGCGACGACGGCGTGTCGGGCAGGCTGTTGCTGATCACCACCTGCGCGCTGCCGTGGCGCGCCTTGACCCGCACGCGCACCGTGCCGCCGGCGAGCGACGTCTCGATGCCGTGGCGCACCGCGTTCTCCACCAGCGGCTGCAGCACCAGCGGCGGCACCCGCGCCTGCGACGCGGCGGCGTCGACCTCCCAGCTCACCGCCAGGCGATCGCCGAAGCGCACCTGCTCGATCGCCAGATAGCGCTGCGCCAGCTCGACCTCCTCGGCCAGCGTGACCGACGCGCCGACCTCGGCCAGCGCCACGCGGAACAGTTGCGCCAGATCCTCCAGCACCGTCTCGGCGCGTTCGGGGTCGATGCGCACCAGCGCCACCGCGGTGTTGAGCGCGTTGAACAGGAAGTGCGGGCGGATGCGCGACTGCAGCTCGGCCAGCCGCGCACTGGCGTCGGCCGGCCTGGCGCTGCGCGCGCGCTGGTCGAGCCACACCCAGACCAGCGACGCGAACGCCATGCCGCTGAGCGCACTGGTCAGCAGCGGCCAGCCGGCGGCGCTGGCCATGTTCAGCGGCAGCAGCAGCGACCAGCCCGCCATCGCGCACAGGCCGCCCAGCAGCACCGCGGCGAGCGCGCGCCGCCACGGCGCGACACGGCCCCACACCGGCTTGGCCGCGCACACCAGCACCAGCCACATCAGCGTGCCGGCGAGCGCCGGAAACGCCAGCATCGCCATCTGCGTCAGCCAGTGCTGCGCGCTCGACGCCGCGGCCAGCCCCGACACGGCGACCCCGAGCTGCACGAACAGCACCACGCGCAGCACCAGCGTTGGCTGGCACAGATCGAACAGCTCGCTGACGCGTGCCACCTGCCGCGCACGCACGAGCGCGGGATCCTCGAACTCGCTGATGCCGAACCCCGTGTGCGCCGTCAGCTCGCCCGGGCGCGTCGAGGTCGGCCACAGGCTGGTGGGCCGGGAAGTGTCGCCCCCTTGGCCCTGCGGGCCGTCCCCCAGGGCTCCGACGGAGCCCCTTCGTGGCTCCAGGGGAGCGACGGCCTTCGCAGCGGCCGCGCGGCCTTCGTGCGGCTTGCCTGGAGCAACGGGTGCGGTCGGCACGGCTGTTGGACAGTGCGGTCAGTGGCTGGAAAGGCCGCGCCGATAATAGGCCGGAAGATCCGGCACGAGACCCCATGGCAGGCAACCCGCTCGACAAGAAATCACAGGCCTGGTCGGCTCTGTTCTCCGAACCGATGGACGCGCTGGTGCAGCGCTACACCGCCAGCGTGGGGTTCGACCGCCGCCTGTGGCACGCCGACATCGCCGGCAGCCTGGCGCACGCGCGCATGCTGGCGGCGCAGCGGGTGATCGCGGCGCAGGATCTGGCCGACATCGAGCGCGGCCTGCAGCAGATCGGCCAGGAGATCGAAGCCGGCCGCTTCGAGTGGAAGCTCGAGCTGGAAGACGTGCACCTGAACATCGAGGCACGGCTGACGCAACTGGTGGGCGACGCCGGCAAACGGCTGCACACCGGCCGCTCGCGCAACGACCAGGTGGCCACCGACCTGCGCCTGTGGCTGCGTGACGAGATCGACGCCATCGCGGCGCTGCTGGCGCAGCTGCAGCGTGCGCTGCTCGCCGTGGCCGAAGCGCACACCGACACCGTGATGCCGGGCTACACGCACCTGCAGGTGGCACAGCCGGTGAGCTTCGCGCACCACCTGCTGGCCTACGTGGAGATGTTCGCGCGCGACGCCGAGCGCCTGGCCGACGTGCGAGCGCGCACCAACCGGCTGCCGCTGGGCGCCGCCGCGCTGGCCGGCACCAGCTACCCGCTCGACCGCGAGGCGGTGGCGCACGAGCTGGGCTTCGACGGACTGTGCGAGAACAGTCTCGACGCGGTGAGCGACCGCGACTTCGCGCTCGAGTTCGCCGCCTTCGCGTCGATCGCGATGGTGCACGTGTCGCGCCTGGCCGAAGAGATCGTGCTGTGGATGAGCCAGAACTTCGGCTTCGTCGACCTCCCCGACCGCTACTGCACCGGCTCGTCGATCATGCCGCAGAAGCGCAACCCCGACGTCGCCGAACTCGCGCGCGGCAAGAGCGGCCGCGTGATCGGCCACCTGATGAGCCTGCTCACGCTGATGAAGGGCCAGCCGCTGGCCTACAACAAGGACAACCAGGAAGACAAGGAGCCGCTGTTCGACACGGTGGACACGCTGGCCGCGACGCTGCGCATCGTGGCCGAGATGGTCGGCGGCATGCGTGTGAAGCCCGAGGCCCTGCGCGCCGCGGCGGCCAGGGGCTACGCCACCGCCACCGACCTGGCCGACTACCTGGTAAGGAAGGGCGTGCCGTTCCGCGACGCGCACGAGGTGGTGGCGCACGCCGTCAAGCTGGCGCTTGCGCGCGGCGTCGACCTGGCCGAGCTGCCGCTGCCCGATCTGCGCGCGCTGCATCCGCAGATCGCCGACGACGCGCGCGATGCGCTGACGCTGAAGGGTTCGTTGAACGCGCGCGCCGTGCGCGGCGGCACCGCGCCCGCGCAGGTGCGCGTGCAGATCGAGCGCCACCGCCAGCGGCTGACCGGCAACTGACCCCGCTTGACCGGCCATTTCGGCGCATCGGCGCCGAAAGGCGCTGCCTAGACTGACTTCACGCCGGCCTTGGGTCGGCCGTCGTCAGTCATGTCCGATTCACGCATCGCTCCCACCGCATCGCGCCAGCGCGTGTCCGACGCGCCGTGGCTGGGCATCTACTCGATCCACAACGAACGGCTGGTGGCTGCCTGCGCCGTACCGGGTTCGGGGCCGCGGCCCGCGGTGCGGGTGGCGCCGGTGTTCGACGGCGCCGATCCCGCCACGCTGGCGCTGCAGTGGCAGCGCGCGCAAGCACGCCGCGCGCAGGCCAACGTGCTGCTCAACTCGGTCGACTACCGCATCGTGCCGCTCGATGCGCCGCGCGTGCCGCCCGAGGAGCGCCGCGCCGCCGTGCGCTGGCAGCTCAAAGACCTGCTCGACTTCCCGGCCGAGCAAGCCTGCGTCGACTGCCTCGACGTGCCCGGGCCGACCCCCGGCGCCGAGTCGCGCCAGGTGTTCGCGGTGGCCTCGCAGGAGCGCACCGTGCGCGGCTGGATGCAGCGCTACCGCGACGCGCGGCTCGCCCTGGGCGCCATCGACATACCGGAGCTGGCGATGCGCAACCTGTCGGTGCTGGCCGCCGGCCCGGCCGCGCACGCCTTCGTGCACCTGGGCCTGAAGTCGACGCGGCTGACGCTGGCCTGGCAGCGCGAGCTGTGCGCCTTTCGCCAGTTCGACGTCGCCGCCTACAAGCTCGATGCCGCCGATGCGGCCACGCGCGCGCGGCTGCTGGAGCGCATGGCGCTGGAGGTGCAGCGCTCGACCGACAGCTTCGCGCGGCAGTTCCATGGCGCCGACCTGGCCACGGTCTGGGTGTCGGCGGTGCGCGACGCCGACGAGATCACGCGTCAGTTGTCCGATCTGCTGCCGCAGAGCGTGCAGGCGTTCCGCGTCGAGGACCACGTGGCGCTGAGCAGCAGCCAGCCGGTGGTCGACCCCGAGCGCGGCCTGGACTTCACCTTTGCCATCGGCGCCGCGATCCGGCGCGACGAGATGCACTGATGCAGCAGATCAACCTGATCGAGGCACGCCTGCTGCCGCCGCCGCGCATGGTGTCGGGTGCGCGCCTGGCCGGCCTGACGATCGCCGGCGCGCTGGCGGTGCTCGGCCACTGGAGCTACGAGCGCATCGCGCTGGCGCGCGCGCTGGCCGCCGTGCCGGGCGCCGATGCCGCCGCACAAGCCGCCGCGCCCGACACCACCGAGGGCGTTGCCGCCGAGACCAGCGACGAGCTGGCGGTGCGGCGCGAGCAGGTTGCGCAACGCGAGGCGTTGCGCAACCTGCTGGCCACCGAACCGCTGCCCGAGCACCCGGCCGCGCTGCTGCAGGCGGTGGTCGCGGCGCTGCCGCCCACGCTGTGGCTGACCGAGTTGGAGCTGGCACGCGAGCGCTCCTTGCGCATCGCCGGCGGCGCACTCGATGCCGCCGCGCTCGATCAGTTCGCCGCGCGCCTCGGTCGAGTGGACAGCTTGCGCGGCATGCCGGTGGCCACGGTGCGGCTCGAACCGATCGAGCCCGGCGCCGCAGCCGAAGGCGACGAGACCGCGCCCCGCACCCGCACGGGCCACGGCTGGCGTTTCGTGCTGGCCAGCCGCAGCGCCGAGGACGCACCATGAGCGACGCGCCCGCCGCCCGCACGAGCCTGCGCACAGCCTGGGGTGCTTTCACGGGCCGCATCGATGCGCTGCCCGAACGCGACCGCCGCGTGCTGCTGGCGGGCGTACTGGCGCTGCTGCTGGCCGCCGAGCTGCTGCTGGTGCAGCCGATCGGCGCACGCCGCGCGGCGATCGTGGCTGCGGCCACCGAGCAGGCCGACGAGATCCTGGCCGAGCGCGAGCGCACCGAGCAGGCCCGCGCCGAGGCGCGCAACGAGCTCGACGCACGCGCCGCGAAAGTCGAACGCGACCTGCAGCGCCTGGGCGCCGAGGGTCCGCAGGGCGAGCCGCTGGCGCTGCTGCTGCGCCGCGTGCTGGCACGCCATGGGGTGGCGGTGGTGGCGCTGCGCGACCTCGACGTGATCGAGGTCGCCGCCGACCAACCCGACACCCGAGCGGCCACTGAGGCCCCATCGGACATCGCAGCGGCCGCCGTGCCCGGCGGCGAGCCGCCGCGCACGCTGTTCAGGCATCGGCTCGAGCTGACGCTGGGCGGCGATGCCGCTGCGCTGATCCAGGCGGTGGATGCACTCGATCGCCAGGCCAGGCCACTGCGCATCGAGCGCGTGCGCCTGGTCGCAGTGCACGCCGCCGCGACGCAGGCGGTCGTCACGCTGACCGTGCTCGGCACGCAACGCACATGGCTGGCGATCTGATGGCGCGCTGCGTACGCTCGCTGCGCCGTGCGGCCGCAGCCACCGCGCTGAGCGCCGGCGCTCTGCTGCCCGCGCATGCGCTCGGGCCGCAGGCGCCGTTCGCGCCGCCCGCCGCCACCAGCGCCGCCGCCACCTCGCCGATCGCCACCGAGCCCGAGCCGACCGGATTGACCGGCGTGCGCCTGGGCACGCCGCCGCAAGCGCTGATCGACGGTCGCTGGCATCGACTGGGCGAGCCGGTGCGCGGCGCGCGCCTGAGCGCGGTCAACCGCCGGGGAGCCACGCTGCGCCACCCCGACGGGCGCCGCGAGCTGTTGTGGCTGCTGCCGCCAGCGCTCGAGCCCGAACGAGGTCCACGATGAGCAACCACCTCCGCCCCTGCGCAACGCGCATCGCCACCGCCTGCACGGTCGCACTGGCCGGCTGCCAGCTCGGCCCGCCGCCGAACCAGGCGCGCGACCGCATCGACGCCGTGGTGGCCGAGGCCCGCGCCGGCGTGGCACCGGCCAAGGCGCCGGCGAACGTGACGCAGGCGCTGCTGCAGCCGGTGGGCGCCACGGCCATCGCCACACCAGCGCTGCCCGAGCCGCGTTTCGATCTGGTGGTGACGCAGGCCACGCCGGCGCAGGTGTTCCATGCCATCGCCTCGGGCTCGCGCTACAGCATCGTGCTGCCGCCGGCACTGACCGGCAGCATCAGCGTCAACCTCAAGGAGGTGACCGTGCGCGAGGCGCTCGATGCGCTGCGCGAGCTGTACGGCTACGAGTACCGCGTCGAGGGCACGCGCATCTTCGTGCAGGCCGCCGCGCTGCAGACGCGGGTGCTGCAGATCGCCTACCCGTCGGCGCGGCGCAGCGGGCGCACCGACACCCGCGCGGTGTCGGGGTCGGTGGCCAACGCCGGCCCCAACGGCGCCGCCGCGAACGCCACCGTCTCGACCGAGGGCTCGCAGGTGTCGACCCTGCAGGAGGCGGACTTCTGGAAGGAGATGGACGCCGCGCTGAAGGCCATCGTCGGCAATGCCGAGGGCCGCCAGGTGGTGCTGTCGCCGCATAGCGGCGTGCTGGTGGTGCGCGCGTTCCCGCGCGAGCTGCGCGAGGTCGAGCAGTTCCTGCGCGTGTCGCGCATCGCGGTGGAGCGGCAGGTGATGCTGGAGGCCAAGATCGTCGAGGTCGGCCTGAGGGACGGCTTCGAGTCGGGCGTCAACTGGTCGGCCTTCGACAACGCCGGCAACCACCGCGTCTCGCTGGGCATCGATGCGACGCGCATCAACGTGCCCGGCAGCATCGGCCGCAGCTACGGCATCCCCAGCGGCTCGGTCGTCACCGCGGTCGACCCCGCCACCACGCCGCCGACGGTGACCCCGACCACGCTCGGCCAGTTGCTGGCCAGCCCGTTCGCCTCGGGCGCCAGCGGCGCGCTCGGCCTGGCCTTCACCACCAACAGCTTCGCCAGCCTGCTGGCCTTTCTCGAGACGCAGGGCTCGGTGCACGTGCTGTCGTCGCCGCGCGTGGCCGTCATCAACAACCAGAAGGCCGTGCTGCGGGTCGGCAGCGACGACTTCTTCATCACCAACGTCTCGACCTCGACCACCGCCACCGCGGCCGGCTCGGTGACCACGCCGACCATCCAGACGCAGGCGTTCTTCAGCGGCATCTCGCTCGACGTGACGCCGCAGATCGACGACGAAGGCCATGTCACGCTGCACATCCGGCCCACGGTCAGCAACGTCACCGAGCGCACCCGCATCGTCAACCTCGGCAACCTCGGCAACTTCACGCTGCCGCTGGCCAGCTCCACGGTCAACGAGGCCGACACCGTGGTGCGCGTGCGCGACGGCGTCACCGTGGCGCTGGGCGGCCTGATGTCGCAGGTGCAGAGCGACGACGACAGCAAGGTGCCCGGCGTCGGCGACGTGCCGTTGCTCGGCCAGATGTTCAAGCGCACGCAGCGCTCGCTGCAGAAGCGCGAGCTGGTGTTTCTGCTCAAGCCCACCGTGATCCGCGGCGACGGCGCCTGGTCGACCGACCTCGCCGCCACGCAGACGCGGCTGCGCGAGCTGGCCAGCGCGCCGCGCGGCAGCAGCCTCACCCAGGCGGCCAAGGAGTGAACGTGTCGACTCCCGCGCTGGCTCCGTTCTCCGCTCCCGCGGCCGCCGCCCGGCCGGCCTGGACCGGTCCACCGTCCGGCGCCCTGTACCTGCAACATTTCGGTCTGCACGAAGCACCGTTCTCGATCACGCCCGACACCGACTTCGCGTTCGATGTCCCCGCGCAGCAGGACGCGCTGGCTACCGTGGTGGTGGCGCTGCGCAGCGGCGAGGGTTTCGTCAAGGTCACCGGCGAGGTCGGCACCGGCAAGACGCTGCTGGCGCGCCGCCTGCTGCAGTTGCTGAGCGGCGAGATGGTCACCGCCTACGTGCCCAACCCTGCGCTGGCGCCGCGCCAGATGCTGCAACACCTGGCGCGCGAACTGTCGCTGCGGGTGCCGGCACGCCACAGCGCGCCGCAGATCCACGCGCAGATCGAGGCCGCGCTGCTCGCGCATGCCGAAGCCGGCCGCCGCGTCGTGCTGTGCATCGACGAGGCGCAGGCCACGCCGCTGCAGACGCTGGAGACGTTGCGCCTGCTGTCGAACCTGGAGACCGGCAAGCGCAAGCTGCTGCAGATGGTGCTGCTGGGCCAACCCGAGCTCGATGCGCTGCTGGCGCTGCCGCCGTGCCGCTCGCTGGCCAGCCGCATCGCCTTCGCCACACGGCTGGCAGCGCTGCCGCGCGCGCAACTGCGCCACTACCTGCAGCACCGCATGGTGGTGGCCGGTTGGCGCGGCGCACCGGTGTTCAGCGCTGGCGCTGCCTGGCTACTCGCCCGCGCCAGCCGCGGGGTGCCACGCATCGTCAACATCGTGGCCCACAAGGCGCTGATGCTCGCCTTCGCCGACGGCGTGCACCGCGTGGGGATGCGCCATGCCTGGGCCGCCGCGCGCGACGGCCGGCCGCCGCGGCTGCGCACGCCGTGGTTGATGGGAGCGGCCACATGAGTGTCATTCACAGCGTGTTGACCCGCCTCGATGCGCGCGGCGCGGCGCGCCCGGACGCCATGCGGGCATTGCCCGTCTGGGCCGGCGCGCCAGCGTCGGGCGCTTCCAGGCGCCTGTTGCTGCTGGGTGCGCTCGGCGCCGCGGCGATCGGCTTTGCCGCCTTCGGCGACTGGCCGGCTTGGCTGCGCGGCGCACAGGCGGCGCAGGTCGCGCCCACGCCCGCAGGGGCGCCCGAGGCGGCACGTGCCGCCGCCAGCGCAACCGCGCCGGGCGTCGCCGAAACGCCCGCGCCACCGCTGTCCAACCCGGCACGCACGCCGGCACGCATGCCGGCACGGCAACCCGCGGCGCGGGTTGCCGTCGAAGTGACACCGGATCACGCAGTGTCCGAAGCGCCGGCGCGCCGCGTCGCCGCGCTGAGCCCGCCACGCACGGCCGTGGCCCACGACACGGCTGCGCTCGCGCCGGCCGATCCGGCAGCCACACCCCCCACCACGATCGACAAGCGCGACGTCGCGCCAAGCCCTGCGGCGCGCGCGCTGCAGCGACTGCGTCAGGCGCAGGATGCGGCGCAGGCCGGGCAGCCGCGCAGCGCGCTGGAGCAGGCGCGCGCCGCGCTGGCGATCGACCCCGCGCTGTCGCCGGCGCGCCAGCTCGCCGCCGTGCTCGAGCACGAGACCGGCCACAGCGAACGCGCGCTGCAGTTGCTGCGCGAAGGCCTCGCACGCAACCCGCAGGACGGCGCTCAGGCGCTGCTGCTGGCGCGCGTGCTGCTGGCCCAGGGCGATGCGCCCGCGGCGCTGGCCACGCTCGATGGCTACGCCGTGCGAGGCGCCGAGGCCGACGGCCTGCGCGGCGGCGTGCTGACCCAGCAGGGCGACACGGGGCGCGCCGTGCCGGCCTACGAGAGCGCGGCACGCCAGCAGCCGACCAATCCGATGTGGTGGCTCGGCCTGGGCGTGGCGCTCGACGCGCAGCAACAACCGCAGCGCGCACGACAGGCCTTCGCGCGCGCATTGAGCATCGGCCTGCCACGCGACGACCTGGCGCAGTACGCCGAGCAGCGCGTGCGCGCCACCGACTGACCCGCAAGCGCTTCGCGGCCATGGACCGACCCAAAGCCCCCGTCTTCAACCCGCGGCGCTTTCGCCTCGGCGAGGTGCTGATCAGCAAGGGCCTGATCGACGACGCCCAGCTCGCGCGTGCGCTCGAGCTGCAGAAGACCTCGGGCCGCAAGCTCGGCCGCGCGCTGACCGACCTCGAGCTGGTGAGCGAGGCGCAGATCGGCGAGGTGGTGGCCGACCAGCTCGGGCTGCCCTTCGTCGATCTCGGCAGCGCCGACCTCGATCCGGCGCTGGTGCTCGAACTGCCCGAGGTGCAGGCGCGGCGCTATCGCGCGATGCCGCTGGCCAGATCCGACGACGGCCTGCTGATCGGCATGGTCGACCCGGCCGACATGGTCGCCTACGACCAGCTCACGCGCCGTCTCAAGGCCCACATCAAGACGGCGGTGGTGACCGAGGGCGCGCTGCTGGCGGCCATCGAGCGCATCTACCAGCGCAAGGACGAGATGGCCAGCTTCGCGCGCGAGGTGGCCGCCGACGTCGGCGAGGAGGTGCTGAGCCTGGCCGGGCTCGAGGGCAGCGTGTCGGCCGACGAAGCGCCGGTGGTCAAGCTGATCAACTCGATCTTCGAATCGGCGGTGACGCGCGGCGTGTCCGACATCCACATCGAGCCGCAGGAGCGCGCGCTGCAGATCCGCTTTCGCATCGACGGCGTGATGCAGGTGCAGAGCACCCCCGACGCGCGCGTGGCCGGCGCGCTCGTGCAGCGGCTCAAGCTGATGAGCAGCCTCGACATCGCCGAGAAGCGCCTGCCGCAGGACGGGCGCTTCCGCGTCAAGGTGGGCTCGACCACGCTCGACGTGCGCATCTCGACGCTGCCCACGCAGTTCGGCGAGTCGGTGGTGATGCGCCTGCTGGTGCAGGACACCGGCCGCATGAAGCTCGACCTGCTGGGCATGCCCGCGCCGATCCTGGCGCGGCTGCGCGCCGCGCTGACCGCCTCGTCGGGCATGGTGCTGGTCACCGGCCCCACGGGCAGCGGCAAGACCACCACGCTGTACGCGGCGCTGGCCGAGCTGAACACGCACGAGGTGAAGATCATCACCGTCGAGGATCCGGTGGAGTACCGCGTGCCCGGCCTGAACCAGGTGCAGGTCAACGACCGCATCGAGCTCAACTTCGCGCGCGTGCTGCGCTCGTGTCTGCGCCAGGACCCCGACGTGATCCTGGTGGGCGAGATGCGCGACAGCGAAACCGCCGAGATCGGCCTGCGCGCCGCGCTCACCGGCCATCTGGTGCTCTCGACGCTGCACACCAACAGCGCCGCCGGCACGCCGATGCGGCTGCGCGACATGGGCGTGGCGCCGTACATGGTGGCGCTCGGCGTGCGGCTGGTGATCGCGCAACGCCTGGTGCGCATCATCTGCCCGCATTGCCGCAGCGAGCACGCACCGGCCGCACACGAGCGCGAGTGGCTCGGCGACGACGCCGACGGCAGCACCTGCAGCTTCAAGGGCGCCGGCTGCAACGCCTGCCACCAGACCGGCTATGCCGGCCGCACGGCGGTGTACGAGATGATCGAGATGACGCCCGAGCTGGTGCATCTGGCCAACGCCGACGACCCCGCCGGCTTCGCCGCCGAGGCGCAACGCGCCTTCGCCGCGCACACGCTGCGCCGCCACGCGCTGGCACTGGTGGCCGCGGGCCGCACCACGCTGGCCGAGGCGATGCGTGTCGGTTCGGGCCTGTGATCGACTGAGGTCATGCCGCAGTTCGACTGGTTCGGCCGCAACGCCGCGCAGCAGCCGGTGAGCGGCGTGATGGAGTCGGCCGGCCGCTGGCAGGCGGCCGAGGCGCTGGCCGCGCAGGGCATCGTGCCGGTGGTGATCGAACCGCACGTCGAGCGCGCCGATGCGCGCGACACGCTGCGCGCACTGCTCAAGCGCCAGCGCATCGGCGACGTCGAGCTGCTGCTGTTCACGCGCCAGATGCACACGCTGATGCGCTCGGGGGTGCCGATCCTGCGCGCGCTGCGCGCGCTGCAGGAGTCGGCCACGCATGCCGGCCTGCGCGAGCTGCTCGACAAGCTGCGCGCGGCGCTCGACGGCGGCCACGAGCTGTCGCAGGCGATGGCGCGCCACGAGGACGTGTTCGACCGCTTCTTCGTCGCCATGGTGCGGGTGGGCGAGTCCACCGGCCAGTTGAGCGAGGTGTTCGACAGCCTGCACGCGCACCTGGACTTCCAGCGCCTGATGCGCGAGCAGGTGGCCGCCGCGCTGCGCTACCCGAAGTTCGTGGTCGGCGCGATGGTGGTGGCGATCTCGGTGATCAACCTGTTCGTCATCCCGGCGTTCGCCAAGGTGTTCGACAACCTGCATGCCGAGCTGCCGCTGATGACGCGGGTGCTGCTGGGCGGCTCGAACTTCTTCCTCGCCCATTGGCCGGCGATGCTGGCGGCGTTGGTCGCCGGCGTGTTGGCGTGGCGCCGCGCGCTGGCCACCCCCGAGGGCCGCCTGTGGTGGGACCGCTGGAAACTGAAGTTGCCGATCGCCGGCAAGGTGCTGCGCAAGGGCGCGCTGGCGCGCGCCTGCCGCAGCCTGGCGCTGGTGCTCAAGAGCGGCGTGCCGGTGCTCGAGGGGCTGCAACTGGCCGCCGCGGTGACCGAGAACGCCTACATGGAAGGCGCCATCCTCGGCATGCGCAGCGCGGTGGAGCACGGCGAGAGCGTGCTGGCCGCCAGCCGCAAGGCGGGCATCTTCACGCCCATCGTGCTGCAGATGGTGATGGTGGGCGAGGAATCCGGCACGCTGGCCGAGATGCTCGACGAGGTGGGCGCGCTCTACCAGCGCGAGGTCGAGTACGAGCTGAAGTCGATGTCGCAGCAGATCGAACCGATCCTGATCTTCGTGCTCGGCGCGATGGTGCTGGTGCTGGCGCTCGGCGTCTTCATGCCGATGTGGGACCTCGGGCGCGCGGCATTGAAATGACCACCCCCGATGCCACGGATCGCGTGAAGAAGCCGACGGCATGGCCCTCAAGTCGGCCCGGTCGTGACCGACATCCCGGTGACAAGGCGCCACGGGTGCGCCCCAACCAATTCCCAGTCTGGAGTCGAACATGAAACGTCGCATGACCGGTTTCACGATGATCGAGCTGATCGTCGTCATCGTCATCCTCGGCATCCTGGCCGCGGTGGCGCTGCCGCGATTCACCAACCTGCAGCGCGATGGCCGCATCGCCAAGCTCAACGGCGCACGCGGCGCGGTGGCCTCGGCCATGGCGCTGGTGCACGGCACCGCGATGGCGCGCCACAACCAGGTGCAGCCCAACTGCCCTGGCGCCGGCTTCGGCGCCAACCCGCCGCTGGTGAACGCCGCGGGCAACGGCAACCTGTGCACCGAGAACGGCCGCGTCCAGGTGGCGCTGCTGTATCCGGCAGCCACGCTGGCGGGCGTCGTCGCGGCGGCCGGCATCGTGCAGGTCTCGGGCACGCCCACCGCCGCGCAGTTGGCGGCCGACGGCTATGCCGCCGCCGCCGCGGGCGGTGGCCTCGCGGTGCGCGTGACCGGCGGCTCCAACCCGCTGAACTGCCAGTTCACCTACACGCCGCCGGCCACGCTCGGCCAGGCGCCGACGCTGTCGGCGTCGGTGACCACCGGCTGCTGAAGGGTCGCGGAGGCTGCGCGAGCAGCCCGCTGCATCGTGCGCGGCTTCACCACCGTCGAGCTGCTGATCGTGCTGGTGGTAGCGGCCCTGCTGGCCGCGCTCGCGGTGCCGCGCCTGACCGACCGCACGGCGCTGCAGGAGCGTGGCGCACGCGACCAGTTGCGCGCGATGATCGGTCACGCGCAGCGCATCGCGCAGACCCAGCAGCGCGAGGTCTGCGTGCTCACCACGCCGGTGCAGGCGCGTGCGGTGTACGCCAACGCCGGCGCCTGCCTGCCGGCGGCGCCGCTGCGCGACCCCGCCAGCGGCGGCGCCTACACGCTCGACATGCCCCCCGGCACCGTGCTCGGCGGCGCCACGCTGCTGCGCTTCAACAGCCGCGGCCAGCCCGTGCCGGCGCTGAACCGCACCCTCAGCGTGGGCACGCTGTCGATCACCGTCTACCGCGAGACCGGCCTGGCGCTGTAGCGCCGCGGCGCTCGACCATGCGGCGCGAACGCGGCTTCACGCTGATCGACGTGCTGGTGCTGATCGTGCTGGTGGGCATGCTGGCGGGCTCGCTGACCGTGCTGTTCTCGCGCCTGGCGGCGCAATCGGCGCAGACGATGCGCGCGCAGCAGGCGCTCGCGCTCGCGCAGTCGCTGCTCGACGAGGTGCGCGCGATGCCGATGACCTATTGCGACCCGCAGGATGCGCGAGCCGGCGTGGCCACCGGCGCATTCGTCGGCGGCACTGGCTGCGCCACCACGGTGGAGGCGCTCGGGCCCGAGCCGGGCGAGGTGCGCGCGGGTGCGCCGGCACTGCGCTTCGACAACGTCGGCGACTACCACAACCTGGCGATGCCGGGCGGCGGCTGCGTCGGCGGCATCTGCGACCCGAGCGGCACGCTGATCAACCCGCCGGGCACGCCGCTGGCGGGCTGCAGCGCGCGCATCGTCACCACTGCGCAGGCGATGCCCGGCGTGCCTGCGCTCGACGCCAACGGCCGCGCGCAGGGGCTGCGCATCGTCGTCACCGTGGCCTGCCCCGGCAGCGCCGACACCCAGGTCGAGGCCGTGCGGCTGCGCCACTCGCCGAGGCAGTCGTGACCATGCGGCCGATGCACGCGCGCGGCTTCACCCTCGTGGAGATGGTGATCGCGATCAGCCTGATCGGCCTGCTGGCGCTGGTGGCCGCGCCGATGCTGCGGCTGCCGCTCGGCGCCTGGCTCGATGCGACGCGGCGCGCCGAGATGACCAACTCGCTCGAGGCGATCGACGCCAAGCTGGGCGACGACCTGCGGCGCGCGCTGCCCAACAGCGTGCGCGTGCGCCAGCTCGGCGCGCGCGTGCTGCTCGAAGTGCTCGAGGTGCGCGCCTGGGGCCGGCACCGCGCGGGCCCCTCGGGCGGCGCGCAGGTGTGCCCGGCGGTGTGCGGCGCCGCGGGCGCGCAGGATGCGCTCGAGGCGGCCTGCCCCGAAACCTGCTTCACTAACCTGGGCACGCTCGAAGGCGACCCGCCGCTGGTCGGCGACTGGGTGGTGGTCAACCCGCTCGGCCCCGGCGTGCCGGCGGGCGACCCGTACTTCGGCGGCAACGTCGCGGTGGCCGGGGGCATCAAGACGCGGCTGACGTCGCTGGCCGCGGCACCCGACGGCAGCCAGTTGCGCATCGCCGCGCACACCTTCCCGGCGCTGGCGGCGAGCCGGCGCTTCTACCTCGTGGCCACGCCGGTCACCTGGGACTGCGATCCCGGCACGCAGCGACTGACGAGGCGCTGGAACTACCCGGTCGCCGCGGTACAACCGGTCGCCTTCGGCGCGGGCGCCACCGCGGCGCCGATGGCCACGCAGGTGAGCGCCTGCGCAATCCGCTACGTCGCTGCCGGCAGCCTGGGCCGTGGCGGGCTGGTGCACCTGGAGGTGCGCTTGTCGGTACCCGCCGCCGACACGCAGGTGCCCGAGTCGGCGCTGTGGACGGCCACCTTCGCCGTCAGCGAGGGGCCTTGATGCGCACGACCGCACCGAGACGCGCGCAGCGTGGCCTGTCCGGCGTGATGATCATCGCCGTGCTGGTGATGGTCGCCGCGGTGGTGCCTTACGCGGTCGGCCTGGTGACCTCGGTGCACGACGGCTACGCGCGTGCGCTGTCGCACCAACGGGCCTCCGCGGCGGCCGAGGCCGGGCTCGATTGGGGCCGCTGGCGCATCTTCAACGGCGCGGCCGCCACCTGCACCGGCTTGCAGTCGATCAACACGCTGCCCGGCACGCTGCGGCCGTACACGGTGAGCGTGCGCTGCACGCTGAGCCGCTCGGTCACCGAGTCGGGTGCAACCGTCAACGCCTACCGGCTCGTCGCCACCGCCTGCAACCAGCCGTTGGCAGGCGCCTGCCCGAACGCCGGCGCCACCGCGGCCGATTACGTCGAACGCACGCTGAGCACGCTGGCGCAACGCTGACGCCGGCGCGGGCAGCACCGCGCCGGCGCCAGCGCTGGCGGGCATCGCGCCGCTTGCATGCGGCGCGATACACGGCGCGACACACGGCCGGCACGCGCTCGACCCGCATCCGGCACAAGGCAGCGCACTGCCCTGCGCACGCCGACAATCGCAGCCATGCCCGCGCCGCGCCGCTGGATCGCCCACCTCGACATGGACGCGTTCTACGCGTCGGTCGAACTGCTGCGCTACCCCGAGCTGGTGGGCCAGCCGGTGGTGATCGGCGGCGGCCGGCGCCACCAGCCGGCGCAGCGCGCCGACGGTACGCGCGAGTTCGCCACGCTGGCCGGCTACAAGGGGCGCGGCGTCATCACCACCGCCACCTACGCGGCACGCGACTACGGCGTGCGCTCGGGCATGGGGCTGATGAAAGCGGCGCTGCTGGCGCCGCAGGCGGTGCTGCTGCCGGTGGACCACGACGAGTACAAGCGCTACTCGCGCCGCTTCAAGGCCGCGGTGGCCGAGGTGGCGCCATGCATCGAAGACCGCGGCATCGACGAGATCTACATCGACCTCACCGAGCTGCCCGGCGCGCAGGAGACCGTGGGGCACGACCGCTTCGGCGGCGTGCGCGCGATCGCGCTCGAGATCAAGAACAACGTCCAGCGCGCCACCGGCCTCACCTGCTCGATCGGGCTGACGCCCAACAAGCTGCTGTCGAAGATCGCCTCCGACCTCGACAAGCCCGACGGCCTGACGCTGCTGACGCAAGACGACGTGGCCACGCAGATCTGGCCGCTGCCGGTGCGGCGCATCAACGGCATCGGCCCGAAGGCGGCGCTCAAGCTCGCCGGCCTGGGCATCACGCGCGTCGGCGAACTCGCCGCGCGCGAGCTGCCGTTTCTGCTGGAGCACTTCGGCAACAGCTACGGCCGCTGGCTGCACGACGCGTCGCATGGCCGCGACGAGCGCCCGGTGGTGACGATCAGCGAACCGGTGTCGATGAGCCGCGAGACCACCTTCGAGCGCGACCTGCACGCCAAGGCCGACCGGCCCGAGTTGTCGCGCGTGTTCACGGAGTTGGCGCAGAGCGTCGCACACGACTTGCAGCGCAAGGGCTACGCCGGCCGCACCATCGGCATCAAGCTGCGCTTCGACGATTTCAAGACCGTGACGCGCGACCTCACGCTGCCGCACCCGGTGGACGACGCGCGCGCGATCCGCCGCGCCGCCGGCCTGTGCCTGAAGCGGGTCGACCTGACGCGGCGCATCCGGCTGCTGGGCGTGCGCGCCGGCACGCTGGTGCGCGCACGCGACCTGCCGGCCGCGCCGGCGCGCGCCGACGAGGCCGAAGGCGAGCTGTTCGGCGGCGCCGACTGAGCTTGCACGGCCAGGCCCTGCGGTGCTGCCATCGGCCACGGCCAAAGAGACCCGGTCAATCGACCATCATCAGGAGGTTTCCATGCCTGCGTTCGTCATCTTCGACGTCGATATCCGCAATCCCGAGCGCTATCAGGACTTCATGCGCCAGGTCAAGCCTGCGCTCGAGTCGGCCGGTGCTCGTTACCTCGCCCGAGGCGGAGCGCACAAGGTCCACGAGGGTGATTGGTCTCCTCGTCGCATCGTGCTGATCGAGTTTCCTTCCGTTCAGGCGTGGGAGTCCTTCTACCACGGGCCCGTGTACCAAGGGCTCAAGGCGGTGCGCGACGAATGCAGTTCGGCCCGCCTCGTGTGCGTGGAGGGCCTGGCGCAGTGACGTCTGCGCGGCGCGAGGCTCTCGCGGCCGGCGGCTCGTTCGAGCCGCACGCGGCGCGTGCGGATGCGGCATGCTTCGCCCCATGAGCCCGCCGGGCCGCCCCCAGGGCGAATGCCGGAGGGCGCAGCCCGAAGGTACCCCATGAGCAACCACCACGACCTGCTGATCCGCGGCGGCACCGTCGTCGACGGCACCAAGGCGCCGCGCTTCGACGCCGACCTCGCGATCGACAACGGCCGCATCGCAGCGATCGGCGACCTCGCCGGCGCCACCGCGAAGCGCGTGATCGACGCGCGCGGGCGCATCGTCGCCCCGGGCTTCATCGACTCGCACACGCACGATGACCAGGCGCTGCTGAGCCAGCCGGCGCTGCCGTTCAAGGTGTCGCAGGGCGTGACCACGGTGGTGGCCGGCAACTGTGGCATCAGCGCCGCGCCGCTGCGCGCCGACATGGAGCTGCCGATGCCGCTGGCGCTGATCGACGCGCCGAAGCACGCCCGCCACGCCACGTTCGGCTCGTACCTCGATGCGCTGCGCGCGCAGCCGGCGTCGGTCAACGTGGCGGCGATGGTCGGCCACTCGACGCTGCGCGCGCTGGTGATGGCCGACCTCGACCGGCCGGCCAACGATGCCGAGATCGCCGCGATGCGCGCCCACGTCGACGAGGCGATGCGCTCGGGCGCGATCGGGCTGTCCACAGGCACCTTCTACCCGCCGGCCGCGCACGCAACGACCGAGGAGATCATCGAGGTCGGCCGGCCGCTGTCGGCGCGCAAGGCGTTGTACGTGACGCACATGCGCGACGAGGCCGACCGCGTGATCGAGGCGCTGGAAGAAACCTTTCGCATCGGGCGCGCGCTCGACGTGCCGGTGGTGGTGTCGCACCACAAGGTGCAGAACGCGCCCAACCACGGCCGCTCGGGCGAGACGCTGGCGCTGATCCAGCGGCAGATGCAGCAGCAGTGCATCGGCCTCGACTGCTACCCGTACACCGCGGGCTCGACGATGATCCGCACCGACCGCGGCATGCTCGACGCGCGCATCCTGATCGCCTCGAGCGAGCCGCACCCCGAGATGGCCGGCCGCGACCTCAAGGACATCGCCGCGCAGTGGGGCGTCTCGGGCACCGAGGCCGCACAGCGGCTGCAGCCGGGCAGCGCCATCTACTTCACGATGGACGAGACCGACGTGCGGCGCATCCTCGCCTTCGAGCAGACGATGATCGGCTCCGACGGCATCCCGCTGGGCGACAAGCCCCACCCGCGGCTGTGGGGCACGTTTCCGCGCGTGCTCGGCCACTACTGCCGTGAGCTCGCGCTGTTTCCACTCGAGACCGCGGTGTGGAAGATGACGGGGCTGACCGCGCGCACCTTCGGCCTGCACCAGCGCGGGGCCCTGCAGGTGGGGCACCACGCCGACGTGGTGATCTTCGACGCCGCCACGGTGCGCGACACGGCCGACTACGCGCAGCCGATGCGGCCGGCGCAAGGCATCGAAAGCGTGATCGTCAACGGCGCGCTCACCTGGCACGACGGCGCGCACACCGGCGCGCGCGCCGGGCAGGTGATCACGCGCGGCGAGGCGCGGCGGGCGTAGGCTGTCGGCCCGGTGGCGTCAGCCGCGCCGCGTCGGCAGCCGCCACAGCCACACGGCCGTCGCAGCGCACAGCAGCAACGGCGCCCACACCAAGCGCAGCGGCAGCGTGTACGCGGCCCAGGCGCAGCCGAGCGCCATCATCAGCCATGCCAGTTGCTTGGCGCGCCACGGCACCGCGTGGTGCTCGCGCCAGTCGCGCACGATCGGCCCGAGCCGCGGGTGCGTCAGCAGCCAGCGCTCGCAGCGCGAGCTGCCGCGCGCGAAGCAGAACGCCGCCACCAGCACGAACGGCGTGGTCGGCAGCAGCGGCACGAACAGGGCGACGATGCCGGTGGCGAGCATCACCACCCCAGTGGCGGCCCACAACACGCGCCGCCAGACCGGTGCGCGCGGCGAGGAAGGGTCGGGCATGACCGCATGCTAGCGGCTGCGCCGCTGCCTTAGCATGCGCGGGAGGAGGAGCCGCGATGCCCGTGATCACCAACATCGAAGACCTGCGCGTGCTGGCCAGGAAGCGCGTGCCGCGCATGTTCTACGACTACGCCGACACCGGGTCGTGGACCGAGAGCACCTACCACGCCAACGAATCGGACTTCCAGAAGATCAAGCTGCGCCAGCGCGTCGCGGTGAACATGGAAGGCCGCAGCACCGCGACCAGGATGGTCGGCGTCGACGTGGCGATGCCGGTGGCGATCGCGCCGGTGGGCCTCACCGGCATGCAGCACGCCGACGGCGAGATCCTCGCCGCCAGGGCGGCCGAGGCGTTCGGCATCCCGTTCACGCTGAGCACGATGAGCATCTGCTCGATCGAGGACATCGCGGCGCACACCCGCAAGCCGTTCTGGTTCCAGCTCTACGTGATGCGCGACCGCGGCTTCATCGAGCGGCTGATCGACCGCGCCAGGGCGGCGAAGTGCGGCGCGCTGGTGCTGACGCTCGACCTGCAGATCCTCGGCCAGCGCCACAAGGACATCAAGAACGGCCTGTCGACGCCGCCCAAGCCGACGCTCGCCAACCTCATCAACCTCGCCACCAAGTGGCGCTGGTGCCTGGGCATGGCCGGCACCAAGCGCCGCCAGTTCGGCAACATCGTCGGCCACGTGCAGGGCGTGGACGACATGTCGAACCTCGGCGCGTGGACGGCGCAGCAGTTCGACCCGCGGCTGAACTGGGGCGACGTCGAGTGGATCAAGAACCGCTGGGGCGGCAAGCTGATCCTCAAGGGCATCCAGGACGTCGAGGACGCGCGGCTGGCTGCCGACTCCGGCGCCGACGCGCTGATCGTCAGCAACCACGGCGGCCGCCAGCTCGACGGCGCGCAGTCGAGCATCGAGGCGCTGCCGGCGATCGTCGCTGAGGTCGGCAGCCGGATCGAGGTGCACATGGACGGCGGCATCCGCTCGGGGCAGGACGTGCTCAAGGCCGTCGCGCTCGGCGCCAAGGGCACCTACATCGGCCGCGCGATGGTCTATGGCCTGGGCGCGCTCGGCGAGGCCGGCGTGACGCAGGCGCTGCAGATCATTCACCGCGAGCTCGATCTGACGATGGCCTTCTGCGGCCGCACGCAGATCGGCCAGGTCGACCGCAGCATCCTGCTGCCGGGAACGTTTCCCACCTGAGCGCGTCAGCGCCCGCCCGCGCGGGCGCGCGCGATGCGGCGCTGCAGATCCTGCTGCAGCGCCGCTTCGCTGTTGAACTCGGGCGTCGTGTCGGGCACGCCCTGAAAGTAAACGAGCAGGCTCGGCGCCGCCTGCCCGGGCGCGAAGAAGCGCAGTTCGGTGCGCGGATGGTCGGCGAAGTGGCTGCGCGGCAGCTCGATGCGCGCCACGCCGTCGGCCGCGCGCGCGACCGCGATCTCGACCGTGCCGCCGCCGAACGGGTCGCGTCCAGTGGCGGTGATGCGCGCGTAGCGTTGCGGGTCGGCCTCGATGCGCAGCACCACGCGCGTCGTCGCCTCGTCGCGGCCGCGCAGCACGCCCCAGGCGAGCGCCAGCCCGGGCTCGGCCCAGGCGTCGTGCGCGCCGTGCACTTCACGCAGCGATTGGGCGCGCAGTGGCAGCGCGGCCGCGAGCAGCGCGGCGCAGACTGGTCGGCGGGCGAGCATCATGGCGCGGTCTCCTTCGGCAGCAGCAGCCACGCGGCCGGGTCGACGTCGAGCGTCACCGCGCGCCCCTCGGGCAGCGCGGCATCGGCGCCGCCGGGGCGCAGCGCGAGCAGCGGCTCGCCGCCGCCGGCGTCGAGGTGCAGTTCGACCTTCTCGCCGAGGAAGGTGCACGCGGCCACCTTCGCCGGCCAGCCGCCGGCGCCGTCGGCCGCGACGCGCAGCGCCTCCGGGCGCACCATCAACTGCACCGCCGTGCCCGGCGCCGGCGGCGCGGCCGGCCGCGGCAGGCGCAGCGTGCGGCCGAGCGCCTGCAGCTCGATGCCGGTGGCGTCGAGCGCGCTGACGCGGGCGTCGAGCGCGTTGATGCGGCCGATGAAGCGCGCGACGAACGCGCTGGCCGGCCGCTGGTACAGATCCTCGGCCGAGCCCTGCTGGACGACGCGGCCCTGGTTCATCACCACGATGCGGTCGGACACCGCCATCGCCTCCTCCTGGTCGTGCGTGACGTAGACGGTCGTGATGCCCAGGCGCCGCTGCAGCGAGCGGATCTCGTGGCGCATCTGCACGCGCAGCCGCGCGTCGAGGTTGGACAGCGGCTCGTCGAACAGCAGCACGCCGGGCCGGATGACGATCGCGCGCGCCAGCGCGACGCGCTGCTGCTCGCCACCCGAGAGCTGGCTGCTGAACTGCGCCTCGTAGCCCGCCAGGCCCACGAGCGCGAGCACGTCGCCCACCGCGCGCTTGATTTCGCCTTCGGCCCTGCCGCGCACGCGCAGCCCGTAGGCGACGTTCTCGAAGATCGTCAGGTGCGGGAACAGCGCGTAGTTCTGGAACACGAAGCCGATGTCGCGCTGGTTGGCCGGCAGCGCGGTGACGTCGCGCTCGCCGATGAAGACGCGGCCGGCGTCGGGTGTCTCGAAGCCGGCCACCATGCGCAGCGTGGTCGTCTTGCCGCAGCCCGAGGGCCCCAGCAACGTCAGGAACTCGCCCGGCGCGACGTCGAGGCTCACGTCGCGCGCCGCCCACACCTCGCCCTTGACGCGGTGCCGGTAGCGCTTGGCGATGCCTTGCACGCGCACGCCGAACCGGGTGTCGCCCACCATCAACCTCCGAGGATGCCGGTCACCGACGCCGCGCCCGGTGCCCGAAAATGCGCCAGCGCGCGACCGATCAGCGCGATGACGACGAACACGATCACGCACACCAGCACCGAGAACGCCGCCGCCGGGCCGAGCGACAGCTCGGTGATGTTCTCGAGGATGCGCACGGTGATCAGTGTCCACGACATCGAGACCAGGAAGATCGTCGCGCTGATCGCCGTCATCGAGCGGATGAAGACCACGCCGAGTCCGGCGAAGAACGCCGGCACGATCAGCGGCAGCGTGACGCGGCGAAACGTCGTGCCGCTGCCCGCGCCGAGGCTGGCCGACGCCTCCTCGAGGCTCTTGTCGATCTGCGACAGCAGCGCCACCGTGGCGCGGATGCCGGTGGCGCCGTAGCGGAACACATAGCACGCCACGATCAGCAGCGCGGTGCCGGTCAGCTCGATCGGCGGGTCGTTGAAGGCGATCAAATACGCGATGCCGACGATCGTCCCGGGCAGCGCGTAGTTGACCATCGACACCAGCTCCATCGAGCGTGCGCCGACGAACGCCTTGCGCACCACCAGGTAGCCCACCAGCACGCCGTACAGGCCGCCCAGCGGCATCGCGAAGCCGGCGATGATCAGCGTGTCGCGGGTGGCCTTCAGGCCCTCGGTGAAGATCACGTGGTAGTGCTGCAGCGTGAAGCCGTGGTTGGCCCCCAGCGCCACCACCAGCGACGCGTACAGCAGCAGCGCATAGAAGTAGGCGATCGCCAGCGCGATCGCCAGGCACAGCGCGAGCAGCGCGGCGCGCACCGCCGGCGACACGCTGTCGAACGGCGTCTGCCCTGCGCCCTTGCCGGTGACGGTGACGTAGAAGCGGCGCGCCACCCAGTGCCGCTGCAGCAGGAACACCGCCAGCGCCGGCACCAGCAGGATGAACGACAGCGCCGCGCCGCCGCGCAGATCGAACAGCCCGGTGATCTGCAGGTACGCCTGCGTCGGCAGCACCGGGAACTGGTTGCCGGCCAGGATCAGCGGTGTCGCAAAGTCGGCCAGCGCCGCAGCGAACAGCAGCAGGAACGCATTGGCCAGCCCCGGGGTCGCCAGCGGCAGCGTCACCGTGCGGAACACGCGCCAGCGCGACGCGCCGAGCGACAGCGCCATGCCCTCGATGTTGCTGTCGATGCCCACGAGGATCGGCTTGAGCGTGAGATAGGCGATCGGAAAGTACGTCATCGCCTCCGACAGCATCGTGCTCGTGAAGCCGTAGACGCTGCCGCCCTCGAGCCCGAGCAGTTCGTGCGTGATCAGCCCGCGCGGGCCGAACGAGAAGATGATCGCGATCGCGGTGGTGAACGGCGGGCTCACCAGCGGCAGCAGCACGCTGGCGTCGATGGTGCGCTGCAGCCACGGCGGCAGGCGCGAGCGCGCGGCGGTGAACGCGAACACGAACCCCGCGGCGGTGCCGACCACGCCCACCGAGGCCCCCAGCAGCAGGCTGTTGCCGAGCGCGCGCCACTGGTTGCGGTCGGTCAGCAGCGGCCACAGCCCGTCGAGCGTGAAGCGGCCCTGGTGCACGAACACCCGGCCGAGCAGCATCGCCAGCGGGTGGACGACGAACAGCGCCAGCAGCAGCCACAGCACCAGCGCGCTGGCGCTCACCAGCGGGTCGCGCTGTGCCCGGGCGGTACCGACGGGCAGCGTTGCGGAGGCGGCCACGCGCGGACGCGCGACCTCAGGGGTTCAGCACCTCGGCGATCCAGCGTTCGACGATGCGCTTGCGGTTGGCACCGGCGTAATCGGCGTCGATCGCGAAGATCTTCGCGCCCGCGAGCACCTGCGCCAGGCTGGCTTCGGTCTTCACGTCGGGGTGCGCCGGAACGAAATTGATCTTGTACTTGGCGAACAGGCTCTGCATCGCGGGCGACGTGGCCCAGTCGATCAGCTTCTTGCCGGTGGCCGGGTTCTTGGCGCCCTTGATCAGCGCGATCGCCTCGGCCGCCGAGCCGATGCCTTCCTTCGGAAAGCTCACAGTGACGTCGTAGCCCTTGGCCTTGGTGTCGAGCGCATCGACGATGAAGAAGATGCCCGCGCCCGCCTGCCCGAGGCCCACCGGCAGCGTGCCGCCGCCGCCGCTCTTGGTGAAGAGCTGCACGTTGGGGCGCAGCTTCTTCATGTAGGCGAAGGCCTTCGCCTCGTCGCGGCCGTTGACCTCGAGGATCGAGAAGATGCGCGTCACCGCGGTGCCCGAGGTGCGCGCGTCGGCCATCTGCAGCGAGTTCTTGTACGCCGGGGCGAGCAGGTCGTCCCAGCTCGCCGGCGGCTGCAGGTTGTGGTCTTTCAGGAACTTGTTGTTCGACATGAACACCAGCGGGTCGTCGGCGATCGCCACCCACAGGCCGTCGGCCTGGCGAAAGCGCGGCGCCAGCCTGGCGAACGCCGGCGGCTTGTAGGCCTCGAACACGCCCTCGGCGATGCCGGCGGCGTGGGTTTCCACCGGGCCGCCGAACAGCACGTCGATGCGCGGGTTGTTCTTCTCGGCGATCACGCGCGCCAGCGCCTCGCCCGACGAGAAGCGCACGAAGTTGACCTTGATGCCGGTGGCCTTCTCGAACTCCTCGAACATCGGGCGCGCCCAGTTCTCGGGCCAGATCGAGTAGACGTTGACGCTCTCGGCGGCGCGCGCGCCGGCGGCGCCGAACAGCGAGGCCGCCGCCAGCAGCAGCGGCGCGGCGAAGCGGATGAAGGGCAAGGCGATCGATGCCATGGTGTGCGGGCGCGGCGGTGGCGCGGTTTCGTTGGGTGCTGCCGACGTTACACCCCGGCAAGGCACGGCCGACACCGGGCTTGCCCCGACATCGCCGCCAGCGCATCACGGCATGGCAGCGCCCCGAGGCACCGTTGCGGCGCTACAGCCGCGCGTTGCCGTCGAAGGTGTTGCAGTCGCGCAGGCTGCCGCTTTGCATGCCGCGCTTGAACCAGCTCACGCGCTGCGCGCTGGTGCCGTGGGTGAAGCTCTCGGGCACCACGGTGCCCTGCGAGCGGCGCTGCAGCGTGTCGTCGCCGATCTGCGAGGCGGCGTTGAGCGCCTCTTCGAGGTCGCCCTGCTCGAGGATCTGGCGCGCGCGCTGCGCATTGTTGGCCCACACGCCGGCCAGGCAGTCGGCCTGCAGTTCCAGCCGCACCGACAGCGCGTTGGCCTGCGCCTCGCTGCCGCGCTGGCGCATCGCGTCGACCTTCTCGGTGATGCCCAGCAGCGCCTGCACGTGGTGGCCGACCTCGTGCGCGATCACGTACGCCTGCGCGAAGTCGCCCGGCGCGCCGAGGCGCGACTTCATCGTCTCGTAGAACGCGAGGTCGATGTAGACCTTCTGGTCGCCCGGGCAGTAGAACGGCCCCATCGCCGCCTGGCCGGTGCCGCACGCGGTGGGCACCGCGCCGCGAAACAGCACCAGCTTCGGCTCGCGATAGCTGGCGCCCTGCGCCTTGAACTGCGCGCGCCACACGTCCTCGGTGTCGGCCAGCACGGTGGAGACGAAGGCGGCCATCTTGTCGTCGGCCGGCGGCCGCTGCGCCGGGCTCTGCGACACCGGCGCCCCCTGCAGGCCGCCGCCTTCGAGCGCGCCGAGGATGGTCAGCGGATTGATGCCGAAGATCCAGCCGGCGACCAGCGCGATGGCGATCGTGCCCAGCCCGATGCCGCGGCCCCCACCGAGGCGGAATCCTCCACCGCCCATCGCCGGGCCCTCGTCGCGACGATCCTCGACGTTCTCGCTCTGTCGATTGCCTTCCCACTTCATGGCTGCCTCCGGTGGGCGTCGTCGTGAACGCGAGGTGCACCAGGCGCCGGCGCCATGCCGACCACCCGGCAATCAGGCCTTCGGCAACGTCACCCCGCGCTGCCCCTGGTACTTGCCGCCGCGGTCTTTGTAGCTGGTCTCGCAGACCTCGTCGCTCTCGAAGAACAGCACCTGCGCGCAGCCCTCGCCGGCGTAGATCTTGGCCGGCAGCGGCGTGGTGTTGCTGAATTCGAGCGTCACGTAGCCCTCCCACTCGGGCTCGAACGGCGTCACGTTCACAATGATGCCGCAGCGTGCGTAGGTGCTCTTCCCGAGACAAACCGTGAGCACGTTGCGCGGGATGCGGAAGTACTCCACCGTGCGCGCCAGCGCGAAGCTGTTGGGCGGGATGATGCAGCTCTCGCCGTGAAAGTCGACGAAGCTCTTCTCGTCGAAGTTCTTCGGGTCCACCACCGTGCTGTGGATGTTGGTGAACACCTTGAACTCCGGCGCGCAACGGATGTCATAGCCGTAGCTGGATGTGCCGTAGCTGATCAGGCGGCGGCCGTCGGGGCCCTGGCGGATCTGCTGCGCCTCGAACGGCTCGATCATGCCGTGCTGCTCGGCCATGCGGCGGATCCAACGGTCGCTCTTGATGCTCATGCGTGATTCCTGCTCGGCGACCCTGATTCTAGGCAGGCAACCACGACAACCCCTTTGACACCCGCTCGCGCCTGTGCTGAAGTCACCTCACCGCCAGAGCCCTCGCATAAAGCCGCCATGGCCACGCCCTTTCGCCCCGCCGTCGACCTGATGTCGCAGTACGCGCTATACCACCGCGACCAGCGCAACATCGCCACCCACTTCGTCGGCATTCCGCTGATCGTGTTCGCCATCGGCATCGTGCTGGCGCGCGCCAGCATCGGCGGCTTCACGCTGGCGTGGATCGTGTGGGCGCTGACCAGCGCGTGGTACCTCACGCGCGGCAACCTGGTGCTCGGCGTGGCCACCAGCGTCGTCAACGCCGCGCTGGTGGCGCTGGCGCATCCGTTCGCCGGCGTGCAGGTGCTGCCGTGGCTGGGCTGGGGCGTGGGTTTCTTCGCGCTCGGCTGGGCGGTGCAGTTCGTCGGCCACTACTACGAGGGCCGCAGGCCGGCCTTCGTCGACGACCTGGTCGGCCTGCTGGTGGGCCCGATGTTCGTGGTGGCCGAGTGGCTGTTCGCGCTCGGCTGGGGCCACGACCTGCACGCCGAGATCGAGCGCCGCGCCGGGCCCACCCACCTGCGCGACCTGGCCACCCCGGCCACGCGGTGAAGCCCGCGCCACCCGGCGCCGTGCTCGTGATGGGCGCCGGCGCGCTGGGTTGCTACATCGGCGGCTGCCTGGCCGCGGCCGGCGCGCCGGTCACCTTCGTCGGCCGCCCGCGCGTGCTCGATGCGCTTCGCGAGCACGGCCTCGCGCTCAGCGACCTCGACGGCGGCTCGCGCACGCTGCCGGTGGGCTCGCTGGCGCTGGCGGCGGCGCCGCCGCCGGGCAGCGCACCCTCGCTCGTGCTGTTATGCGTGAAGAGCGGCGCCACCGCCGAGGCCGCCGGCGAGCTGGCGCGCGCGCTGCCCACGGGCACGCCGGTGGTATCGCTGCAGAACGGCGTCTCCAACGCCGAGCTGGCGCGCGCGCACGCGCCGCGGCTCGCGGTGCTGGCCGGAATGGTGGCGTTCAACGTCGTCGAGCTGGGCCCCGGGCGCTACCACCGCGCCACCAGCGGCACGCTGGCCGCACAGGCGCACCCGGTGCTGCAGGCCTGGCAGCCGGTGTTCGCGGCCGCCGGCGTGCCGCTCGCACTGCACGCCGAGCTGGCGCCGTGGCAGTGGGGCAAGCTGCTGCTGAACCTGAACAACGCGGTCAACGCGCTGTCGGGTCTGCCGCTGCGCGCGCAACTGCTGCAGCGCGACTACCGCCTGTGCATGGCCGCGCTGATGGCCGAGGCGCTGGCCGCGCTGCACGCCGCGGGCATCGCGCCGGCGAGGCTGACGCCGCTGCCGGCGGCGGCACTGCCCGCGGTGCTGCGGCTGCCGACGACGCTGTTTCGCGTGCTCGCGGCTCGCATTCTGCGCATCGACGCCAAGGCGCGCAGCAGCATGGCCGACGATCTGCAGCGCGGCCGCACCACCGAAGTCGACGCGCTGTGCGGCGAGGTGGTGCGGCTGGCGCGCGAGCACGGCATGGCTGCGCCGGTCAACGAGCGCATCGCCGAGCTGGTGCGTGCCTGGCCGCGCGACCCGCGGCCGTTGAGCGGCGCCGAGCTGCGCGCGGCGCTGCGCGTGTGATGCGCGGTGCGCGCGGCGTTCAGACCACCGGTGCCTGCGCGCTGCGCCGCCCATAGCCCACGGTGGGCGCGGGGCTGCCTCCGGGCGTGACCGAAACCGCGCAGTACTTGAACTCGGGGATCTTGCCGAACGGGTCGAGCGCAGGGTTGGTCAGCAGGTTGGCCGCCGCCTCGTAGTAGGCGAACGGGATGAACACCGCGCCGGTGGGCGTGCCGTCGTCGCGCCGCACGCCGAGCGTGACGCTGCCGCGGCGCGACGCCACCGTGACCACGTCGCCGGGCTGCAGAGCGAGCCGGCGCAGGTCGGCACCGTGCATCGACGCGGTGGCCAGCGGCTCGATCGCGTCGAGCACCTGCGTGCGCCGCGTCATGCTGCCGGTGTGCCAGTGCTCGAGCTGGCGGCCGGTGATGAGCACGAACGGGTACTGCGCGTCGGGCCGCTCGTTGGCCGGGATGATGTCGGCGGGCACCAGCTTGACGCGGCCGTCGGGCGTCGGGAAACGGTCGACGAAGACGATCGGTTGCCCGGGGTCGTCGTCGCTCAGGCACGGGTAGGTCACGCTCGATTCGCGCGTCAGACGATCCCAGCCGATGCCGGCGATCGCGCCGTGCATCGCCTGGCGCATCTCCTCATACACCGCGGCGACGCCCGACTCCTCGCCGTCGTAGCGCCATGCCAGCCCCAGGCGCTGTGCGATCTGCTGGATGATCCACAGATCCTGCTTCGCGTCGCCCGGCGGGCTGAGCGCGCGGCGGCCGAGCTGCACCATGCGGTCGGTGTTGGTGACGGTGCCGGTCTTCTCGGGCCAGGCGCTGGCGGGCAGCACCACGTCGGCCAGCCAGGCCGTCTCGGTGAGGAAGATGTCCTGCACCACCAGGTGCTGCAGCGCCGCCAGCGCGTGGCGCGCGTGGTTGAGGTCGGGGTCGCTCATCGCCGGGTTCTCGCCCATCACGTACATGCCGCGCACCTTGTGCGGGTCGCTGTCGGGGGCGAGCGCCTTGTGCATGATCTCGACCACCGTGTAGCCGGGCTTGTCGTCGAGCTTGGCGTTCCAGAAGCGCTCGAACCACTGGCGCGCGCCCGCGTCGGCCACCTTCTGGTAGTTGGGCAGCATCATCGGGATCAGCCCGGCGTCGCTCGCGCCCTGCACGTTGTTCTGGCCGCGCAGCGGGTGCAGCCCGCTGCCGGGCTTGCCGATCTGGCCGGTGATCGACACCAGCGCGATCAGGCAGCGCGCGTTGTCGGTGCCGTGCACGTGCTGGCTGACGCCCATGCCCCAGAGGATCATCGCCGCCTTGGCGGTAGCGAAGGCGCGCGCCACCTCGCGGATGACGGGCGCCGCGATGCCGCAGATCGGCGCCATCGCCTCGGCGCTGTAGCCCTCGACGTTGCGCTTCAGCGCCTCGAACTCGTTGACCCGCCGGCAACGAAGTCGCGGTCGACGAGGCCTTCGTCGATCACGGTGGATCATCGCGTTGAGCAGCGCAACGTCGCTGCCGGGGTGGAACTGCAGCGTACGCCACGCATGGCGCCCGAGGCCGGTGACGCGCGGTTCGGCCAGCACGATCTTGGTGCCGCGCTGGGCGGCGTTCTTCATCCAGGTGGCGGCCACCGGGTGGTTGGCGGTGGGGTTCGAGCCGATCACGATGATCAGCTCGGCGCGCTCGACGTCGCGCACCGGGTTGCTCACCGCGCCGGAGCCCACGCCTTCGAGCAGCGCGGCGACGCTCGATGCGTGGCACAGCCGCGTGCAGTGGTCGACGTTGTTGCTGCGAAAGCCGGTGCGCACCAGTTTCTGGAACAGGTAGGCCTCTTCGTTGCTGCCCTTGGCCGAGCCGAAGCCGGCCAGTGCCTTCGGGCCGTGCGCATCGCGCAGCGCGCGCAGCTTGCCGGCGGCGAGGTCGAGCGCTTCGTCCCAGCTCGCCTCGCGGAAGACATCGCGCCAGTTCGCGGGTCGGCGCACACCGCACCAGGATCCTTCGGCACGCCGGGCTTGCGCACGAGCGGCTTGGTCAGACGATGCGGATGGTGCGCGTAGTCGAAACCGAAGCGGCCCTTGACGCACAGCCGGCTGCGGTTGGCCGGGCCGTCGCGGCCGTCGACGCGGACGATGCGCTCGTTCTTGATCTGGTAGGTGATCAGGCAGCCGACGCCGCAGAACGGGCACACCGAGTCGACGCTGCGGTCGACCGTCTGCGCACCGATCAGCGTCTTGGCGCTGAGCGCGCCGGTGGGGCATGCCTGCACGCACTCGCCGCAGCCGACGCAGGTGCTGTCGCCCATCGGGTCGTGCAGGTCGAACACGATCGAGCTGTCGGCACCGCGGTAGGCGTAGCCGATCCGTCGTTGACCTGCTCTTCGCGGCACGCGCGCAGCAGCGCGTGCACTGGATGCAGGCGTCGAGGTTGACCGCCATCGCGGGTGCGACACATCGGGCCGCGGCTGCGCGCGCTATTCGCGCCAGCTCGGGCGCACGCGAACGCCCATGCGCGAGGCCCAGTCGCTCAGCTCGCCGTGCGGGCGCGAGGCATCGTCGCCGAGCCACTTGTAGCCACCCTGCGGCAGGTCGGCCAGCAGCATCTCGAGCACCATGTTCTGGCTCTTGCGCGCGCGCGCTCGCCGCCCTCACCTTCATGCCCGGCGTCGGCGCACGGCAGCTCGGCGCCAGCACGCGCTCGCCGTCGATCTCGACCACGCACGAGCGGCAGTTGCCGTCGGGCCGGTAGCCCGGCATGTGGCACAGCCGCGGAATCGCCACGCCTTCGCGATCGGCCACGTCGAGGATGCTCTCACCCTCGGCCGCCCGAACGGCCTTGCCGTCGAGCTCGAACTCGATCGTCGCGGCGGCTTGGAGCGGACGGTCGGGGCGTTCATTCCTGTGGCCCTGACTCTTTGGTTGTCGTCGTGAATCTCATCATGCTCTGACCAAGCAAGGCAAAGCCGCGGCCGGTATGCGCCGGCGTTCGTGCACGGCGGTCGGCCCTGCGGGCCGACTCCTGCGGTGCTCGATCCGAGGCGGCGCCGCGAACTCGGGCTGGTCGGCCACCAGCAGCTCGAACACCATCCTGCGCGAGGCCCTGGCGCGCTCCGACGCGGTGCGCACCTTCATGCCCGCGGCCGGCTTGCGGATGCAGCTCGCCGCCAGCACGCGCTCGCCCTCGATCTCGACCATGCAGGCGCGGCAATTGCCGTCCGGCCGGTAGTCCGGCGCCGGCGAGTAGCACAGGTGCGGGATCTCTGTGCCGAGCCGCTGCGCGACCTGCCAGATGGTCTCGCCCGGTTTCGCATCGACGTCGACGCCGTCCAGCGTGAAGGAGACCGTGTCGCTCATCGTCTTCACCCGTTCCATCGCGCCGCGGCGCGAGATGGAAAAGATTCACCACAGAGACACAGAGGCACAGAGAGGAAAGAGATTTGATGCGCGCGCGGCGCGCGCGGAAATTCCCTCTCGTCTTTCCTATCTCTGTGTCTCTGTGCCTCTGTGGTCATTCTTTTCGCTTTTCGTCACCAACGCCCCATCGGCTTGGTCAGGTCGTCGCGGAAATACTTGAACACGCACATCAGCGGATTCGGCGCCGCCTGGCCCAGGCCGCAGATCGAAGCATCGCGCATCGCCGCCGAGAGCTGGGTCAGCAGCGTCTCGTCCCAGGGGCCCTCTTCCATCAGCTTCACGGCCTTCTCGGTGCCGACGCGGCAGGGCGTGCATTGGCCGCAGCTCTCGTCCTCGAAGAAGCGCATCAGGTTCAGCGCCACCGCCTTCATGTCGTCCTGGTCCGACAGGATGACGACGGCGTGCGAGCCGACGAAACAGCCATGCGGCTCCAGGGTTCCGAAGTCGAGCGGCAGGTCGGCCATGGACTCGGGCAGGATGCCGCCGGAGGCGCCGCCCGGCAGGTAGGCGTACAGGTCGTGCCCGGGCAGCATGCCGCCGCAGTATTCGTCGACCAGCTCCTGCAGCGTGATGCCCGCGGGCGCCAGCTTGACGCCGGGCTCGCGCACGCGGCCGCTGACGCTGAACGAGCGCAGCCCCTTGCGGCCGTGGCGGCCGAAACCCGCGAACCACGCCGGCCCGCGCTCGACGATGTCGCGCACCCAGTACAGCGTCTCGAAGTTGTGCTCGAGCGTCGGGCGGCCGAACAGCCCCACCTGCGCGATGTACGGCGGGCGCATGCGCGGCTCGCCGCGCTTGCCCTCGATGCTCTCGAGCATCGCCGACTCCTCGCCGCAGATGTAGGCGCCGGCGCCGCGGCGCAGCTCGATGCGCGGCAGCGCGCACGGCGGGTCGGCCTGCAGGTGCTGCAGCTCGCGCTCGAGGATCGCGCGGCAGCCGTGGTATTCGTCGCGCAGGTAGACGTAGCAGGCCTCGATGCCGACCACCGTGGCGGCGACGAGCATGCCTTCGATGAAGCGGTGCGGGTCGCGCTCGAGGTAGGTGCGATCCTTGAAGGTACCGGGCTCGCCTTCGTCGATGTTCACGGCCAGCAGGCGCGGCGCGCTCTGCTGCCGCACGATGCTCCACTTGCGGCCGGCCGGGAAACCGGCGCCGCCGAGCCCGCGCAGGCCGGCGTCGGTCATTGCCTGCAGCACGTCGTCGGCAGGCTGGCGACCGTCCGCCACCGCCGCGGCGAGCCGGTAGCCGCCGCGCGCGCGATAGGCGTCGTAGCCCACGTAGGCCGGCGCGATCTCGGCCGGCGATGCGGTCACAGCCACCGGCGCGTCGGCAGCAGGGTCGAACGCGCCGTCGTCGCGCGGTGCCGGGTGCAGCGGCGAGCGCAGCGCCGCGGCGCGCACGGCCGCAGCGTCGGCGCGCACCACCGGCGCCTGGCCCACCACCGCCACCGGTGCCTGCTCGCAGCGGCCGACGCACGGCGCGGCGACCACGCGCACCTCGGCGCCGAGCAGCGCCGGCAGCCGCTGCAGCAGCTCGCGCGCGCCGGCCAGCTCGCACGACAGGCCGTCGCACACGCGCACGGTGAGCCGCGCCGGCTGCTCTTCGCCGCGCACGATGTCGAAGTGGTGATAGAAGGTCGCGACCTCGTAGACCTCGGTCAGCGCCAGGTTCATCTCGGCCGCCAGCGCGACGAGGTGGCGCTCGAACAGGCCGCGATGGTGGTCGTTGAGGCGGTGCAGCAGCTCGATCAGACGGTCGCGCGGGTGCGGCCCGGGGCCGATCAGCGCACGCACCTGCTCGAGCGCGTCGTGCTCGGGCTGGCGTCCCTTGAGCTGGCTCTTCTGGCGCAGGCGGCCACGCAGATCGGCAACGCTGACCACGGATGCGGGGCTGGTTTCGGGCATCGGGTGAATGCGGCCGCATCGCGGCCGCCGGCATGTGCTCGGGCCATGCTAGCGCAGCACCGCGAGGCACCGCTTTGCAGCGGTCAAGAAACCCGAAAATCGAAATGCAGCGGTCGCGACTCGCACGAGCCGCCCCGCCGGGCGCCCGGTGCCGCAGTCGATCCGGGCCCCGGCGTTCGTTTGGGGCGCACCGGGAGCGCCGCGCACGCCGCTGCGGGATTCAGGGCGTACGCGGACCGCTCCATTCGCGCAGCACGGCGTCGGCGGCGAGTTTGCGCGGCTGGCGCGCGGGGCTCGCGGCGGGCGTGCCCAGTGCGACCCAACCGACCAGGGTTTCGCCCGCCTCGCAGAACGCGCGCTGCAACACCGGGCTGCGCACCTTGGCGCCCGAGAGCATCTTGCCGCCGAAGCCCAGCGCGTGCGCCGCGTTGAGCAGGTTGGTCAGCGCGCCACCGACGCACGCCCACTGCTCGTGCGCCGGCACCAGCGTGTGGCCGAGATCGATGCGCGCCAGCACCGCCAGCGTCAACGGTGCGCGCTGGGCGCGCTCGGCGTCGATGCGCGCATCGGCATCGCCCTTGCCGGCGTCGCGCGCGGCCTGCTCGAACAGCGCAGCGAGCTGCGCGCGCGCAGCGCCGCGCACCACGGCGAAACGAAACGGCACCAGCGCACCGTGATCGGGCGCGCGCAGGGCGGCCTCGCACATCAGGCGCAGCGCGGCGTCGTCAGGGCCCGGCTCGACCAGATGCCTGGCGCCCACCGACTGTCGCGTCAGCAGCACCGGCAGCGCATCGGATTGCATCGTCATTCCCGGCATGCGTGTCAGAACACCAGTGTGCGCCAATGCCGGTCGGCCGCGCGTGCCATGAACTGCACCGCGCCGCCGCGGCCGTTTCAGCGGCGCGCGCTGCTCTGCGCCTCGCGCCTGCACCCCTGAGCTGGCCGCAGGCGCCGCCTCAACTCCCCGCGTTCGGGAAGAAGAGCTGCTGCCCGCCGATCTTGTACGAGGCGATCGCGTCCTGGCCCGCCTTCGACACCACCCAGTCGATGAACTGCTGCCCGAGCGCGGCCTTGACCTGCGGATGCTTGGCCGGGTTGACGAGCATCACGCCGTACTGGTTGAACAGCCGCTTGTCGCCCTCGACCAGAACCGTGAGGTCGCCGCGGTTCTTGAACGACAGCCAGGTGCCGCGGTCGGTGAACACGTAGCCGTTGGTCGACGAGCCCATGTTCAGCGCCGGGCCCATGCCGCAGCCGCACTCCTTGTAGCCTGAGAACTTGGGCCCCGACATGTCGATGCCGGCGGCCTTCCACAGCCGCAGCTCAGCCGAGTGGGTACCGCTGCGGTCGCCGCGCGAGACGAAGGTGGCGTTGGCCGCGCGCAGCTTGGCGAACGCGGCGGCGATGTCGTTGCCCTTGACGTGCGCCGGGTCCGACGCCGGGCCGACGAGCACGAAGTCGTTGTACATCACCGGCAGGCGCTTGGTCGACCAGCCCTCGGCAACGAACTTGCTCTCGGCGGCGGTGTCGTGCACGAACACCACGTCGGCGTCGCCGCGGCGGCCGATGTCGAGCGCCTGGCCGGTGCCCACCGCCACCACGCGCACGTCGATGCCGGTGGCCTTCTTGAACAACGGCAGCAGATGGCCGAACAGGCCCGACTGCTCGGTGGACGTGGTCGACGCCACCACGATGTGCTTGTCCTGCGCCGCAGCAGGCAGCGCGGACATCGCGGTAGCCAGCGCGAAACCGCAGGCCAGCAGCAGGCGCCGCTTCATCCCTTCCATGACAACTCTCCTTTGAGGAACTGCGCCGCCTCGGCCGGCAGCACGTCGTTGAAAAAACGGTCCACCGGCAGATCGACCACCAGCCGCCCCGCCTCGAGGTAGGCCACGCGGGTGCCCAGACGCTTGGCCTGCCCGAGGTTGTGGGTGCTCATCACCACCGTGACGCCGTCTTGCGCCAGGTGCTCGATCAGGTGCTCGACCTCGCGCTTGGCGCCGGGGTCGAGGCTGGCGGTGGGCTCGTCGAGCAGCAGCACGTCGGGCTGCAGCGCCCAGGCGCGCGCCAGCGCCAGCCGCTGCTGCTGGCCGCCCGACAGGTCGCGCGCCGGGCGCCGCGCCTCGCCGTCGAGCCCCACGCGCTGCAAGGCGCGCGCGCAACGCTCGGCGCGCAGCGCGCGCGGCACGCCGTGCAGCCACAGGCCGAGCCGCACGTTGGTGCGCACCGACAGGCTGAGCAGGAACGGGCGCTGGAACAGCATGGCCAGCACCGGCGTGCGGCCCTGCGGCGCGAACGCCTCGCGCCGGCCTTCGAACGGCACCAGGCCGTGCAGCAGGCGCAGCAGCGTGGTCTTGCCCGAGCCGTTGGGCCCGACCAGCACCAGCCGGTCGCCGCGGTACAGCGTGAGGTCGACGCCGCGCAGTGCCTGCACCTCGCCGAAGCGCACGCCGGCCTGCTGCAGTCGCAGCAGCGGCACGCCCGCGCTCTGGACGCTGCTCGCCGCGGGCGGATGTGGCTCGGCCTGCTGCGCGCCGCCGCCGGCGGCAGCGTCGCGCCGCGCCTGTGCGGCGTCGATCGGCTGCAGGCTCGACCCACTGGCGGCCGCAGCGAGGCCGTCTTCGCGCAGCGCGGCGAACGTGGTGCTCCCTGTGGGCAGCCAGCACCAGGATCGCGATGGCGGCTTCACTTCGGCCCTCACGCGAAAGCCACGCGCCCGAGCGCGGTGCGGGCCTGCACCGCCGCGACCACCAGGTTGACCAGGCCGACCACGCCCAGCAGCACCAGCCCCAAGCCGAGCGCCAGCGGCAGGTCGCCCTTGCTGGTTTCGAGCGCGATCGCGGTGGTCATCACGCGCGTGAAGCCCTCGATGTTGCCCCCGACGATCATCACCGCGCCCACCTCGGACACGGCGCGGCCGAACGCGGTGAGCAGCACCGTCAGCACGCCGAAGCGCTCGTGCACCAGCAGCAGCAGCGCGCCCTGGAACGGGCCCGCGCCCAGCGAGCGCAACTGGTCGCCGCCTTCTTCGGCCGCCTCGATCACCAACCGGCGCGCCAGCGCCGCGATCAGCGGCACCACCAGGATGCTTTGCGCGATCATCATCGCGCCGGGCGTGAACAGGATCCCCATCGCACCCAGCGGGCCCGAGCGCGACAGCAGCAGGTAGACCACCAGCCCTACCACCACCGACGGCAGCGCCAGCAGCGTGTTCACCAGCCACACCGCCGCGCGGTGGCCGGGGAAGCGCGCCACCGCCAGCCAGGCGCCGAGACACAGCCCGATGACGGCGCCGATCGCGCAGGCGGTGGAGCTGACGCGCAGCGATAGCCCGACGATGTGCCACAGTTCGGTGTCGGCGTGGGCCACCAGCTGCAGGGCGAGCAGGATGCTGTCTTGGATCGAATTCATGGGAGCGGACCAGCGGCTCGTGCAGCGGCGCGCAGGGAGTGGGGATTCTCATTGCGGCGGCCCAGGCTGACGATATGCTGATGGCTGCATATCGGCCGACGCCGCGCGCGCGGCGCCGGTGCATCACGGCCCGCTGACGCGGGTCCACATGCGAGGCACAGCATGGCAGCGGATCCCGACGACGAACATCGCCGCGAACTGATGCGCCAGGCCGCCTGCGTCGCCGGCGCGTGGGCGCTGGCCGGCGCGCTGCCGGCGGTGGCCGCCGGCGAGGTGCAGCGCTACCCGCGCTCGCTGCTGGTCGACCGGCACGGCGAGCCGTGGCTGGCGCGCCGGCTGAAGGTGGGCGAGGCGTTTCTCTTCGACTATCCGTACACCGCCTCGCCGGTCTTCCTGCTCGACTTCGAGCGCGAGGTGAAGCCGGTCGAACTGGTCACCCAGGACAAGCAGCGCTACGCGGCGCCTGCCGGCGTCGGGGCCAACCGCTCGATCGTCGCCTTCTCGGCGATCTGCGCGCACAAACTGATGTACCCGACGCCGGCGATCAGCTTCATCGGGCTGCGCAAGGGCGGCCGCGGCGAATCGGCGCAGGTGATCCACTGTTGCGGCGACAACTCGCGCTACGACCCGCTGCGCGGTGCACGCGTCATCGGCGGCCCCGCGCCGCAGCCGCTGGCGGCGGTGCTGCTGGAGTGGGACTCTGCCACCGACCGGCTCCACGCGGTGGGCACGCGCGGCGGCGAGATGTTCGACGCCTTCTTCGAGAAGTACGCGATGAAGCTCGAGCTCGAAACCGGCAGCAGCCTGCGCAAGCTCAGCGGCCCGACCGTGATCGTGCAGCCCGCCGCGCGCTACAGCCGGCAGTGGCGCAGCTGCAGCGTCTGAGCCTGCACCGCGGCTGCCACAGCGCTCAGCCGGACACCACCCGCATCGGCGCGCGCTGCGGCTCGGGCTCCGAATCGAAGCGCTCGAAGCCGGTGTAGCAGATGAAGTGGCGGTTGGCGGCGCGGCCGAACAGCGTCATGCCCAGCCGCGTCGCCATCTCGTGGCCCATCGCGGTGACGCCGTTGCGGCTGACGATGATCGGCACGCCGATCTGCGCCGACTTCATCACCATCTCGCTGGTCAGGCGGCCGGTGGTGTAGAACACCTTGTCGGCGCCGTGCACGCCGTGCATCCACATCCAGCCGGCGATGGTGTCGATCGCGTTGTGGCGGCCGACGTCCTCGACGAACATCAGCTTCTCGTTGCCGCGGAACAGCGCGCAGCCGTGCACCGACCCCGCCTTGCGGTGGATGCTGTCGGGCTGCTGGCGCATCACCTCGAGGATCTCGCGCAGCATCGATTGCCTGATGCGTGCGCTCGCCGCATCGGGCAGTTGCACCTGCTGCAGCCCGTCCATCATGTTGCCGAACACGGTGCCCTGGCCGCAGCCGGTGGTGACCACCCGCGACGCCGTCTTGCGCTCGAACTCCTCGACGCCGGCGCGCGTGCGCACCGCCACCGCGTTGACGTCCCAGTCGGCGGTGATCGACAGCACCTCGTCGGCGCTGGCGACCAGGCGCTGGTTGCGCAGGTAGCCCAGCGCGAGCAGCTCGGGCTCGGCGCCGAGCGTCATCAGCGTCACCAGCTCGCGCCGGTCGACATACAGCGTCAGCGGCCGCTCGTCGGGGATGTGGATCGAGCGGCGGTCGCCGTACTCGTCGAGCACCTCGATCTCGCGCGTCAATGCGCAGCCCGCGCGCGTCAGCAGCGGCAGGCGGGGCGGTTGGGGTGCGGTGGGCGGCATCGGTACGCGGCGGCAAGGCTTGGCTCGCCCCCGAGCCTACCCGAAGGCGTCGCAGCGGCCGGCAGCGGTCAGGATTTCCCGGGATCGACGCACGGTGGCGTCGGCACCGGCTTGACGTCCTTGCCGGCCTTCTTCGCCGCGGCCAGGTAGGTGGCCGCCACCTTGTCCTCGACCAGGCACAGCTTGTAGGCCGCCACCTTGCTGGCGTGCGCCGTCTTGGCGGCGGCTTCGGCGGCCTTGGCCTTGGCCTCGTCGGACAGCGGCGGCAGCTTGGCGCACACCGCCGCCGTGAACAAGCCCAGGAGCATCAACCCAGCGACGCGCTTCATGCGCCCTCCTTTGCAGTGTTCAGTCCCGCCGGCGGCGCCGACGACGAGCGCTGCGCGGGGATCTTGCCGGCGCGAACGTCGTCGGCCCACAGCGCGTGGTGCTCGCGCGCCCACTCCTCGTCGACATAGCCGCCGCGCATCGCGCGGTAGGCGCCCTTCGTGCCGATCGTGCCGAGGTAGATGTGGCCGAGGAACAGGCACATCATCAGCACCGCGGCAGCGGCATGGACCATGTTGGCGATCTGCATGTTGCCGCGCACGGGGGCCACGGCCGGGATCAACTGGTCGAGCACGAGGCCCGACACGGCCACCAGCGCGCCGAGCACGAACACGCCGACCCAGAACACCAGCTTTTCGCCGGCGTTGAAGCGGTGCGACGGCGGCTCCTGCCCGCCGAACAGGCCGCCGGCCTTCTTCAGCCAGGCGCCGTCGCCGGCGTGCGGGAAGTTGTCCTTGACGAAGGTGACGAACACGATCACCAGCGACACCACGAACAGCGGGCCGACGAAGTTGTGCAGCGTCTTCAGTGCGATCGTCAGCCAGCCGAACAGCGCGGCGCCGAGCACCGGCAGCAGGAAGAACTTGCCCCAGGCGATGACGATGCCCGACAGCGCGAGCAGCACGAAGGCTGCGGCGTTGACCCAGTGCGCGGCGCGCTCCAGCGCGGTGAAGCGCTCGATGCGGCGTGCGCCCGTGTTGCTGCTGTGGCCCAGCGGGCCCCTGCCCACGTAGTAGAGCGCCAGCGCCACCACCACGATCAGCAGCAGCGAACCGCCGTAGGGCACGATCCACAGGTTGCGCGTCTCGCGCCAGGCCTGCCCGGCGGTGACGAACGCCGACCCGGGGTACTGGACGAAGCGCTGGATCAGCGTGGCGCCCTCGTTGTCGGGCAGCGTCGTGACGCCGGGCTCGTTGCCCGAATTGCGCACCGCACGCCAGACCGGCGCGTTGTTGCCGGGCTGCGATTTGATGCGCTCGGCCTCGGTGTCGCCGGGCTTGGGGTCGGCCGGCACCACGAAGCCCGCGGGCGCCCCGGCCGCCGGCTTGCCGCCGGCAGGGTCGTCGGGCGCGGGGGTGCTCTGGCCCAGCGCGCCCGCGCCGGCGAACGCCAGCACCAGGGCGAAGATCGATCGCCGCCACGAGCCTTGCATGCTTGCTCCTTTGCTGCGCAGCCCTCAGGGCTGGATGCGCACGTACTCGTTCTGCGACTGCGTGCGGTGGCGCAACTCCTGCTCCCACGAGTTGCGGTCGCCCGCCTTCCAGCCGCCGGCCACGAAGGCACTGGGCTCCTTGGTGCCGTCGTAGGCCGGCGTGTCGGAGCGCTTGACGGCACCGGCCATCTTCTCGCCGCAGGCGCTCAGCACGAGGGCCGCACCGCACAACACCAGCACTGTCACGCGCGTCGTCATCACTTCTTCTCCGGTTTGGCCTGCGAGCCGCCGCCAGCCGATGGCCTGCCGTAGGCGGTGCCCCAGCCCCACACCTCGCTGCCCTTGCCACGCACCAGCACGCGGTTGCGGAAGATGTCGGCGATGGTGTCGCCGTCGCCGCCGAGCAGCGCCTTGGTCGAGCAGACCTCGGCGCACAGCGGCAGCTTGCCTTCGGCCAGGCGGTTGCGGCCGTACTTCTCGAACTCGGCGGCGCTGCCGTTGGCCTCGGGGCCGCCGGCGCAGAAGGTGCACTTGTCCATCTTGCCGCGCAGGCCGAAGGTGCCGTTGCTCGGGAACTGCGGCGCGCCGAACGGGCAGGCGTACGAGCAGTAGCCGCAGCCGATGCAGACGTCCTTGTCGTGCAGCACCACGCCCTCGTCGCTGCGGTAGAAGCAGTCGACCGGACACACCGCCATGCACGGCGCGTCGGAGCAGTGCATGCACGCCACCGACACGCTGCGCTCGCCGGGCACGCCGTCGTTGAGCGTGACCACGCGGCGGCGGTTGACGCCCCAGGGCACGCCGTTCTCGGCCTTGCAGGCGGTGACGCAGCCGTTGCACTCGATGCAGCGCTCGGCGTCGCAGATGAATTTCATTCGGGCCATCAGGCTCTCCTCAAACGTCGGGCGGCGTTGCGGTCATCCAGCGGGCGCGGCGAACTCATACCGCCTTCTCGATCTGGCACACCGTGGTCTTGGTCTCCTGCATCATCGTCACGACGTCGTAGCCGTAGGTGGTGGCGGTGTTGGCGGCTTCGCCACGCACGATCGGGTGCGCCCCCTCGGGGTAGTACTGCAGCAGGTCGGCGCCTCCCCAGCGGCCCGAGAAGTGGAACGGCATGAACACCGTGTCGGGGCCGACGCGCTCGGTGACCAGCGCCTTCACGCGCAGGCCCTTGAACTCGGGCACCGCCTTCATCACCGGCGTGCGCAGCCACACCGCGTCGCCGTTGCGGATGCCGCGGTCGTTGGCCGCCTTCGGGTTAATCTCGACGAAGGCCTCCTGCTGCAGTTCGGCCAGCAGCGGGTTGGAGCGCGTCTCCTCGCCGCCGCCCTCGTACTCGACCAGGCGGCCGCTGGTCATGATCAGCGGGTAGGTCTTGCCGATGTCCTTGTTCTGCTCCTGCAGGGTCTTGAACAACGTGGGCAGGCGCCAGAACACCTTCTTGTCGTCGTGCGTCGGGTACTTCTCGACCAGGTCGGGCCGGGTCGAGTAGATCGGCTCGCGGTGCTGCGGGATGCCGTCGGGGAAGTTCCACACGATGGCGCGCGCCCTGGCGTTGCCCCACGGGTGGCAGCCGTGCTTCATCGCCACGCGCTGGATGCCGCCGGAGAGGTCGGTCTTCCAGTTCTTGCCCTCGGCGGCTTTCTGCTCGGCCTCGGTGAGGTCGCTCCACCAGCCGAGCTTCTTGAGCATGATGTGGTCGAACTCGGGGTAGCCGGTGGTCAGCTCGGCGCCCACGGTGTGCGAGCCGTCGCCGGCCAGCAGGTTGACGCCGTCGCGCTCGACGCCGAAGTTGGCGCGGAAGTTGCCGCCGCCGTCCATCATCGAGCGCGAGGTCATGTACAGGTTGGGCGACCCCGGGTGCTTGATCTCGGGCGTGCCGTAGCACGGCCAGGGCAGGCCGTAGTAGTCGCCGTCGAGCTTGTAGCCGGTCTCCTTGTCGACGCCGCCCTTGGCGCGCAGCGTCTTGACGTCGAAGACGTTCATGTTGCGCATGTGCGCCTTCAGGCGCTCGGGGCTCTGGCCGGTGTAGCCGACGGTCCAGTTGCTGCGGTTGATCTCGCGCAGGATGTCCTCGGGCAGCGGCTCGTCCAGGCCCTTGACCTTCTGGAACTTGAAGTTCTTGGTCAGCTCCTTGTCGAAGCCAAGCTTCTGCGCGAGCTGGTACATGATCATGTGGTCGGAGCGGCTCTCCCACAGCGGGTCGATCACCTTCTCGCGCCACTGCAGCGAGCGGTTGCTCGCGGTGAGCGAGCCGCTGGTCTCGAACTGCGTGCACGCCGGCAGCAGGTAGACCGCGCGGTTGGGGTTCAGATCCTCCTTGCGCCCGGGCATCGCGGCCATCGCGGCGGTGGCGCTCGGGAACGGGTCGATCACCACCAGCAGATCGAGCTTGTCCATCGCCCGCTTCATCTCGACGCCGCGCGACTGCGAGTTCGGCGAGTGGCCCCAGTAGATCAGGCCGCGCAGGTTGGAGTCCTGGTCGATCAGGTCGTTCTTCTCGAGCACGCCGTCGATCCAGCGCGACACCGTCATGCCCGACTTGTTCATCATGCCGGGCGCGAAGCGGCCCTTGATCCAGTCGAAGTCGACGCCCCACACCGCCGCGAAGTGCTTGAACGCACCGTCGGACAGGCCGTAGTAGCCCGGCAGCGAGTCGGGGTTGGGGCCGATGTCGGTGGCACCCTGCACGTTGTCGTGGCCGCGGAAGATGTTGGCGCCGCCGCCGCTGACGCCGATGTTGCCCAGCGCGAGCTGCACGATGCACGAGGCGCGCACCATCGCGTTGCCGATCGAGTGCTGGGTCTGGCCCATGCACCAGACGATGGTGCTCGGGCGGTTCTCGGCCATCGTCTTGGCGGCCTGGTACAGCTCGGCCTCGGGCACGCCGCTGGCCTCGAAGGCCTTGTCGGGCGTCCACTTGGCCAGCACGTCCTCGCGCACCTTGTCCATGCCGTAGACGCGATCGGCGATGTACTTCTTGTCTTCCCAGCCGTTCTTGAAGATGTGATACAGGATGCCGAACAGCACCGGCACGTCGGTGCCCGAGCGGAAGCGGATGTACTGGTCGGCCTTGGCCGCGGTGCGCGTGAACCGCGGGTCGCAGACGATCATCTTGCAGCCGCCTTCCTTGGCGTGCAGCATGTGCATCACCGACACCGGGTGCGCCTCGGCGGCGTTGCTGCCGATGTACAGCGCCGCCTTCGAGTTCTGCATGTCGTTGTACGAGTTGGTCATCGCACCGTAGCCCCAGGTGTTGGCCACGCCCGACACCGTGGTGCTGTGGCAGATGCGCGCCTGGTGGTCGGTGTTGTTGCTGCCCCAGAGCCGCATCCACTTGCACAGCAGGTACGACTGCTCGTTGTTGTGCTTGGAGGAGCCGACCAGGAAGATCGAGTCGACGCCGCTTTGCTTGCGCAGCTCGAGCATCTTGGCGCTCACCTCGTTGAGCGCCTCGTCCCAGGTGATGCGCTTGTACTTGCCGTCGACCAGCTTCATCGGGTACTTCAGGCGGTACTCGCCGTGGCCGTTCTCGCGCACCGCCGCGCCCTTGGCGCAGTGCGCGCCGAGGTTGATCGGGCTGTCGAACACCGGCTCCTGGCGCACCCAGACGCCGTTTTCCACCACCGCGTCGAGCGCGCAGCCGACCGAGCAGTGGCCGCAGATGGTGCGCTTGACCTCGACCTTGGGGTTGGCGTCGGCGGCCTTGGCATCGGCGGCCTTCGCCTTGCGCACCAGCATCAGCTGCGACGCCGCCATGCCGGCGCCGAGGCCGAGCCCCGAGCGCCGCAGGAAACTGCGCCGATCGAGCGTGGGGATGGCGCGCGACACGCCGCGCGAGAGGCTATGCACCAGGCTCGACGGCGAGACGCCGGCGTGATCGGACTTGCGGGTGAGCAGCATGCTGGACCTCGGTTGGGTTCTATCTGGCGGGGCGAGCCCCTGGCGCGGTCAGACCTTGGTGGTCTCGTAGTAGCGCTGGACGTGTTCGCTCAGGCGGTAGCCGCCACCCTTGGCCGGCGTGGCGCGTTGCGGCTCGGCCACCGGCTCGTCCTGGCGCCTGGCCAGCAGCGTGGCCGCGGCGGCCAGCGCACCGGTGGTGCCGGCGGCGCCGAGCAGCTTGCGGCGCCGCAGCGCGGGTTGGTCGGATGGCTGGTTGACTTGCTTCATGCGTTGACCCCGGTTCGCCTGCACCTATGCACACGCGTGCAGAACAAGGCGCATTAGGGCCCAGAGTAAACCCGAAGTTCAATCAGGGATTGGCCCGAGTCGACGACGACATCTTGTCGCGCCAGCCGCGTCAGCTTGTCGCATATGCACGCACGAACATGTCGGCCACGGCCCGAGGGTAGACTCGTCGGCCCCATGGAACCCGACACCCGAGTGCGAGTGGCCGTGCTGATCGAAGCGCAACGCCAACCCAACGCCTGGGAGGCGTGGCGTTTTCGCATCGACGACGTCGTGCCCGACGAGGGTCTGTTCGGCTCGGCGTCGCGCCTGCTGCGCGACGACGGGCGCAGCCTGCTGCGCCTGCACCCGGGGTTCGAGGTGACGCTGCACCGCGACGAGGCCGAGGGCTACTACCTCAACCTGACTTCGGGTGCGCCGGCCTGGTTCGTGATGTGGCGCATCGACGATGCCGACGCGTCGCGCGCCTGGCCCGAGCGGGTGACGCTGTCGTACGACGAGGCCGGCCGCCTGCTCGAGGCGCAGGAGCGGGTCGACAACGTGCCGCTGCGCGGCGAGGTGATCGACTGGCTGCGCGCCTACACCGACGCGCACTACGTGCCCGGGCCGAAGAAGCGCAGCCGACCGCCGTCGTTCCGCGCGCCGCAGGATCGCTGAATGAGCCAGGCCGACGACGACGGCTTCCTGTCGCGCTGGTCGCGGCGCAAGGCGCAGGCGCGCCAGGGTGTCGTGCTGCCGGAGCCGGCGCAGACTGCTCCGCCCGCCGCCGCGGTGACGCCCGCTGCGGCCGCGAAGGCCACCGCCGCCACGGCGCCTGGGGTCACCGAAGCGCCGCCACCACGATCGGTGGACACCGCGGCGGCGGCGATCGACGCGTCGCCCCCGCCGGCCGCCGCCCGCCCCGCGCCGCCGACGCTGGCCGACGTGGCCGCGCTGACGCGCGAATCCGACTTCAGCCGCTTCGTCGCGCCCGGCGTCGACGGCGAAGTTCGCAACGCCGCGCTGAAGAAACTGTTCGCCGACCCGCACTACAACGTGATGGACGGCCTCGACATCTACATCGACGACTACACCAAGCCCGACCCGTTGCCGCGCTCGATGCTGCGCAAGATGGCGCAGGCCGCGGCACTCGGCCTGCTCGACGGCGAGCAGCCTGCGTCGGACCAGCCCCCGGCTGCGCAGGCTCTGCCGCCTCCCGTTCCCACCGCCGGCGCGCCAGCGCCCGACGCCACCGCCGGCGCGCCCCCCGAAGCCGATGAAGACGCTGCTCTGCGATTGCAACCACACGATGCCGCTGGATGCGGCGGCGCTGAAGACGGCGCTGCAGGCGGCCGGCGCCAGGCCTGACGGCCTGGAGCATCTGCACACGCTGCTGTGCCGCCGCGAGGCCGGCGCGTTCCAGCGCGCCGCCAAGGCCACCGGCGATGCCGCCGAGGAATTGCTGGTCGCCTGCACGCAGGAGCGCCGCCTCTTCCTCGAACTGAACCGCGAGACCGAAGGCGCCGCGCCGCTCGAGGTGAGGCCGATCCACTTCGTCAACATCCGCGAGACCGCGGGCTGGTCGCGCGACGCCAAGGCCGCGACGCCGAAGATCGCCGCGCTGCTGGCGGCAGCCCAGCTGCCCGCCGCGCAGCCGGTGCCCAACGTGTCGTACCGCTCGGCCGGCCGCTGTCTCGTCATCGGCAGCGCCGACGCCGCCGAGCAGGCCGCGGCGCTGCTGAGTGACAAGCTCGACGTCAACCTGCTGCTCGAGCGGCCAGGTGGCGCGCTGGCGCAGGCGCACGACTGGGCGGTGCACGCCGGGCGCCTGACGCGCCTGGCCGGCTGGCTCGGCGCGTTCGAGGCCGAGTGGGAGAGCAGCAACCCGATCGACCTCGACCTGTGCACGCGCTGCAACGCCTGCATCGAGGCCTGCCCCGAGGGCGCGATCGACTTCAGCTACCAGATCGACCTCGACGCCTGCCGGCACCACCGCGAGTGCGTGCGCGTGTGCGACGCCGCCGGCGCGATCGATTTCGCGCGCGACGCGCGCACCGACAGCGACACCTTCGACCTCGTGCTCGACCTGCGGCGCGAGCCCGCGTTCACGATGCACCAGCCGCCGCAGGGCTACTGGCACGTCGGCAGCGACATGCAGGCGCTGCACAAGGCGGTGCGCGAACTGCGCGACGCGGTGGGCGAGTTCGAGAAGCCCAAGTTCATCACCTACGACCAGAAGATCTGCGCCCACAGCCGCAACGAGCGCATCGGCTGCACCGCCTGCATCGACGTCTGCTCGACGCGCGCGCTCGCCAGCGACGCCTCGCTCAAGGGCAAGCTGCAGGGCAAGGTGTACGGCGGCCCCGGCCGCGCCGGCGTGGTCGGCGGCCTCAAGCCCACCGGCGGCATCGCGATCGAGCCGCACCTGTGCGCCGGCTGCGGCGCGTGCAGCACCGTGTGCCCGAGCGGAGCGATCGCCTACGCCTACCCCTCCACCGTCGACCAGGGGCAACGCCAGCGCACGCTGCTGCGCGCCTATGCGGCCGCCGGCGGGCGCGACCCGGTGCTGCTGATCCACAGCGAGGCCGCCGGCGGCCAGCGCATCGACGAACTGGGCCGCGCCGCGCGCACCGACCGCGCGGTGCACGGCGTGCCCGCGCGCGTGCTGCCGCTGCCGGTGTGGCACACCGCGAGCGTCGGCATCGACCTCTGGCTGGCGGCGATCGCGCAGGGCGCCAACCAGGTGTGGGTGCTGCTGGCCGGCGAAGAGGCGCCCGAGTACCGCCAGGCGCTCGGCGAGCAGATGGCGGTCGCGCAGGCGGTGCTTGCGGGCCTGGGCTACGGCGAGCGGCACTTCAAGCTGATCGAGGCACGCGACGCGCGCGACCTCGCCGCGCTCGACGCCGCGCTGCGCGAGGCACCGGCCACCGGCGTGGCGCGCGCGGCGACCTTCGCCACGCAGGCCGGCAAGCGCGCGACGCTGGACCTGGCGATCGACCACCTGCTGGCGCAGGCACCGCGGCGCAGCGACGAGATCGCGCTGCCGCGCGCCGGCGCGCCGTTCGGTGCCGTGCAGGTCGACTCCACCGCCTGCACGCTGTGCCTGGCGTGCGTCGGCACCTGCCCCGAAGGCGCGCTGCTCGACAACCCCGATCAGCCGCAACTGCGCTTCATCGAATCGCTGTGCGTGCAGTGCGGGCTGTGCGCCGGCACCTGCCCGGAGCGCGCGATCACGCTGCAGCCGCGCCTGTGGCTGGCCGACGACGGCAAGGCGCGCAAGCGGCCGCGCGTGCTGCACGAGGCCGAGCCGTTCCACTGCGTGCGCTGCGGCAAGCCGTTCGGCACGCTGCGCGCGATCGAGACGATGATCGGCAAACTGGCGGGTCACGCCGCGTTCCAGGGCGCGGCCGCCGAGCGGCTGCGCATGTGCGGCGACTGCCGCGTCGTTGACCTGCTCACCAACCCCAACGAAGTGCGCATAGGCGATCTATGAGCGACGGCACGGCAACGCCCCTGCGCTTCACGCCCGCCGACGACGGCGAGGAACAGGCCCGCGCCGAGCTCTACGGCCTGCTGGCGCGGCTTTGGCTGGCGCCACCCGACGAGGCGCTGCTGCAGCAGTTCGCGGTCGCCGTCACCCAGGCGCCCGAGGCCGGCGGCCACCTCGAGGCGCCATGGCAGGCGCTGGTGGCCGCGATGCGCGCCACCACGGCAGCCGACGCCGCCGAGGAGTACGACGCCCTGTTCGGGGGCATCGGCAAGCCCGAGGTGCTCGTCTACGGATCGTTTTACCTCAGCGGCTACCTCAACGAGCAGCCGCTCGCCCGGCTGCGCGACGAACTGCGGCGGCTCGGCCTCGCGCGCGACGAGGCGCGCGGCGAAACCGAAGACCACGTGGCGTATCTGTTCGAGGTGATGCGCTACCTGATCGGCGGCGACGATGCGGCGGTGTGCAACCTCGAGCAGCAGCGGCGCTTCTTCCGCGCGCAGTTGCAGCCGTGGGTGGCGCAACTGTGCAATGCCGTCGACGCCCAGCCGAGCGCGCGCACCTGGCGCGCGGTGGCCGAGATGACGCGACAATTCGTCGCCGTGGAGACGCAGGCGTTCGACCTGCTCGAGACATGATCCGAGCGCGCCGGGCAGCTCCCGCGCGCGAACCCCGAACACACCGAGCAGTGGGCAGCCCGTTGAGCGCAGCGATCCCCTCCGACCAGATCACCGGCATCGTGCTCGCCGGCGGGCGCGGCAGCCGCATGGGCGGGCTCGACAAGGGGCTGCAGAACCACAAGGGCGTGCCGCTGGCGCTGCATGCGCTGCTGCGGCTGCAGCCCCAGGTGGGCCCGTTGATGATCAACGCCAACCGCAACTTGAGCGCCTACGAATCGATGGGCGTGCCGGTGTGGCCCGACGTGCAGGCCGACTACCCCGGTCCGCTGGCCGGCGTGCTGGTCGGGCTCGAGCGCTGCGAGACGCCCTACCTGGTGACGGTGCCCTGCGACACGCCGAACTTCCCGCCCGACCTGGTGCCGCGGCTGGCGCGCGCGCTGGTCGCCGAGAACGCTGACCTGGCGATGGCCGCCACCCGCGAGGAGGGCATCGTGATGGTGCAGCCGGTGTTCTGCCTGTTCAAGGCCGAACTGCTCGAGAGCCTGGTGAAGTACCTGGAGTCGGGCCAGCGCAAGATCGACCGCTGGACCGCGCAGCACCGCGTGGCCACCGAGGTGTTCGACGACGCGGCGGCGTTCGACAACGCCAACACGCCCGAAGAGCTGCACCGCCTGCAGCGCTGAGCGGCCCGTCGCCCGGCGGCGCGCCATCGCACCCGCCTGAGGGTTTTCCTGGGCTGGCAGTCCCGGATGTCTGGGTAGACTAAATTAATTGACCGGCCAGACAGTTAATTTTCACACCGTCCCGTCTTCACCGGCGACACCGCCCCCAGGAGCGCGCCCATGGAACCTCGACGCCCCGCCACACTGCGCCCATCCGCCAGCGAGGCGCCGAGCACCGCCGCCGCTGCGCCGGGCAGCAATGGCTTCGCGCCGCAGACCGACGATGGCACCCTGCTCAGAGCCGTCTACGGCCCCGGCGACGTGGCGCAGATGGACTACGCGCGCGATCTCGGAGACCCCGGCCAGTTCCCCTACACCCGCGGCTACCACGCGGACGGCTACCGCAGCCGCATGTGGACGCAACGAATGACGGCGGGCCTCGGCAGCTCCAGCGACGCGAACCAGGTGCTCCAACAGTACCACGCGATGGGACAGCGCGGCGGCATCTGCGTGATCAGCGACCGCGTGTTCTCCTCGTGCATCGACCCCGACCATCCGATGGGCCGCAAGGAAGCCGGCGTGCTCGGCTGGCCCGGCTGCTCCCTGCTCGAGTTTGAGGAGCTGATGCACGACATTCCGCTCACCGGCCAGTCGATCACGCTGCTCGGCTCGTGTGCGCCCTCGTCGCTGCGGCTGGCCTACGTGGTGGCGCTGGCCGACAAGCGCGGCATCGACCCGCGCCAGGTGCACGGCGGCGTGATCGAGTCGCCGTTCGAGAACTACCTGGGCCAGACCGACTCGCAGCCCTTCGACATCAACCTCAAGCTGTGCCTCGACTGCATCGAGTACGTGGCGCGACGCGGCCTCAGGTTGCGCTGCAACGTCACCAGCCAGCACTTCCAGGAGTCCGGCGGCAACAACGCGCAGGCGCTCGCGCTCGAGCTGTCGATGCTCAAGGAGCTGTACGGCCGGCTGATCCGCGAGCGCGGGCTCGAGTTCGACGACGTGGCCGGCATTCCCTACGAGCTGTTGTCGATCGGCACGCGCTTCTTCGAGGAGGTCGCCAAGGTGCGCGCACTGCGCCGGATGTTCGCCCGCATGGCACGCGACGAGTTCCACGCGAAGAAGGAGAAGTCGCTGCAGTTGCTGATCGCCACGCACACCTCGGGCCGCACGATGACCTACCAGCAACCGCCGAACAACCTGGTGCGCTGCGCGATCCAGACGCTGGCCGCCGCGGTGGGCGGCTGCACCGCGATCGACAATGCCACGCTCGACAACGCGCACGCCGAGCCGTCGGCCTTCGCGGCGCGCATGTCGCTGAACACGCAGCACATCGTGGCGTACGAGTCGGGTGCCGCCGACGTGGTGGACCCGCTGGCGGGCTCGTACTACGTGGAGGCGCTCACCAACGAGGTGGAGGCGAAGGCCCAGGCCATCCTGGCCGAGATCGACGGCCTCGGCGGCATGGTGGCCGCGCTGCAGGCCGGCTACATCCAGAACATGCTGTCCCAGGAAGCGGCGCTGAGGTACCGGCGCATCGATCGCAAGGAACGACTGGTCGTCGGCGTCAATCACCTCGTGATGCGGCCGGAAGACGAGGAGTTCCGGCTCCCGGTGAAGGAGGTGCACCTCGGCGACTCGGAGAGCATCGCCCGCCGCATGGAGGCCTGGAAACCCACGCGCGACCAGGCTGCGCTCGCGGCCACCCTGTCGCGACTGCATGCCGATGCGGGCAAGGGCGAGCGCTTCAACCTGATGCCCTCGATCATCGAGGCGGTGAAGGCCTATGCCACCGCCGGCGAGGTGTTTGGCGTGATTCGCATGAGCCGCGGCCTGAGCTACGACCCGTTCAACATGGTCCGGTGCCAGATCCCGTTGCACTGAAGGAGCCCGGCATGAGCAGCACCCTCAAGGTCATCGTCACGATGATCGGCCTCGACGGCCACACCACCGGCGGCGAGGTGGTCTCGATGATTCTGCGCGATGCGGGCATCGAGGTGGTGTACCTCGGCGTGAACCAGACGCCCGAGATGATCGTGCGGGCGGCGATGCAGGAGGACGTCGACGTCATCGGCGTCAGCTCGCACGCGGCCAACTACAGCCAGATCGAGGAGCTGGTGCGGTTGCTGCACTTGCGCGGCATGGCCGACGTGCCGGTCATCTGCGGCGGCAACGTACCCAGGCACACCGCAGAACAGCTGCTCGCCCAGGGCGTGGCCTCGGTGGTGCTGCCTGGCGCGTCGAGCGACCATATCGTCGCGACGGTGCGTTCGGTGGCCCGCCGCCGCGCGGCCTGAGGCGGCATCGTCGAATGGACGCCGTCGAGGTCGAGGCCCTGGCCGCCGCCCTGACCGCCGGCGACCAGCGAGTCGCCGCGCGGCTGATCACGCGCATCGAGTGCGGCGACGAAAGCCTGGTGCCGCTGCTGCAGGCCCTGTACCGACGCGGCGGCCGCACGCAGACCATCGGCGTCACCGGCCCGCCCGGCGCCGGCAAGAGCACGCTCGTGAGCCGGCTCGTGGCGACCTGGCGCACGCAGGGCAGGCGAGTTGCCGTGCTGGCGGTCGATCCGTCGAGCCCGTTCTCGGGCGGAGCGGTGCTCGGCGATCGAGTGCGCATGGCCGAGCATGCCTGCGACGACGGCGTGTTCATCCGCAGCATGGCCTCGCGCACGCACCTCGGAGGGCTCGCGCGCGCCGCCGGCGATGCGCTGGTGGTGCTCGAGGCGATGCCATGGGACGTGGTGCTGGTCGAAACCGTGGGCGTCGGCCAGAACGAAACCGACGTCGTTCGCCATGCGCCGGTGGTGGTGCTGGTGCAGACCCCGATGGGTGGAGACGACGTGCAGGCCGCCAAGGCCGGCATCACCGAGATTGGCGACGTGTTCGTCGTGAACAAGGCCGATCATCCCCAGGCCGACGCCACCGTGCGCCAGCTGCTCGACATGATCGCACTCGCGCTGCGACTGCACCCCGAGCGCCAGTGGCAACCGCCGGTGCTGAAGACGCAAGCGCTGCTGGGCGAGGGCATCGCCGAGCTGGCTGCCGCGATCGACCGCTGCTTCGCGCACTTCGCGTCGCATCCGTCCGACGCCGAGCGGCGCAGCGGCGCGCGCCTGCGGTACCGCGTGGGCGAGGTGCTGCGCGAGTTGCTCGAGCGGCGCCTGCGCGCCAGCGGCGACCCCGGCATCGAGCCGATGCTGCCCGCGCTGCAGCGCCGCGAGAGCGACCCCTACACCGTGGCTTCGCAGCTGCTCGAGCGCATCGGCTGAGAGCGCCCCTGCCATGGCCCGATTGAAATCCAGCCAGTTCGACGACATCCGTGCGTCGATCCTCGACGCGGCGGCGCGGCTGTTCGCGGCGCAGGGATTCCGCAACACCAACATCATCGACATCGGGCGGGCCTGCAACGCGTCGAAGTCGCGCATGTACCACTACTTCGACTCGAAGGAGTCGATGCTCGACGAGATGCTGACGCAGCACGTGGCCGTGCTGGTGGCGCAGGCCGCGCCGCTGGCCGCCGGGCCGGCCGACCCGCGCACGCGGCTGCGCGACTTCCTGCTGCTGCACCTGCGCCACTACCACCAGGCGCGCGACCGCCACACCGTGCTGGTGGAGGATGCCGACCACCTGAGCCCCGATGCGCGCGCCGAGGTGCGACGCCTGGAGCAGCAGCTGGTGGGCCTGCTCGAGCGCCTGCTGCAGGAGCTCAACCCCGAGCGCTTCACCGGGCGCTCGAACGCCACCGCGCACGCGATGCTGATCTACGGCATGCTGAACTGGACCTACACCTGGTACCGGCCGAGCGGCCGCCTGAGCCTCGACGCGCTGGCCGATCAGGCCACCGGACTGTGCCTGCACGGCATCGACGGGCCGGTGGCGCGCGCGGCCCGTCGTTGAGCGATGCACGCATCGACACAGTGACTCCGAGGAGGCTGCGATGACCGCGCTGCACGAACCGCACGCCGAGGACTTTCAAAGCCTCGACGAACTGCACGCGCTGCAAGACCGCAAGCTGCAGGCGCTGGGCCTGCGTCTGGCCGGTTCGCCCGAGTGGTGCGCGCATCTGGCCAAGGCCGGGGTGAAGCCCGGCGACCTGCGCGATCGCACGTCGCTCGCGGCGATGCCGACGCTCGAGAAGGCCGACCTGCGCGAGCGCTATCCGTTCCCGATGCTCACGGTGCCGGTGGAGCAGGTGGCGCGCTTTTGCGCGACCTCGGGCACCACCGGCCTGCCGGTGATGTTCGGCTTCACGCGCCACGACTGGGAAGTGACGCTCGTGAGGCAGCTCGCGCGCATCTACCGCACGGTGAACCTGCGGCCCGGCGACCGCGTCTACCAGGGCTTCGGCTACGGCCTGTGGATCGGCGGCCCGTCGATGGACGCGGCGCTCAGCGCCTACGGCGCGGTGAACTTCCCGGTCGGCCCCGGCCGCGCCGATCTGGTGGTGCGCTGGCTCGCCGACCATGGCTACACCGTGACCACGATGTCGCCGCTGTGGCTGATGACGCTGATCGCCACGGCGAAGAACGCCGGCTTCGACCCGGCCCGGCAGTGGAAGCTGCGCCTGGGCGTGTTCGGCGGGCAGTCGGTGTCTGCCACCTTCCGCCAGGAGATCGAAGCCCAGATGCCGTCGGGTTTCATGGCGCACAACAACTACGGCACCACCGAAGCCGGCGGGCCGATTCTCTCGATCTCGTGCCCGCACTCGCATGCGCACGACCAGATGCACCTGATCAACGAGGACAGCGTGCTGACCGAGATCGTCGACCCCAAGACGCTGCAGCCGGTGGGCCCCGGCGAGGTCGGCGAGGTGCTGATCACCACGCTGGACAAGCAGGCCTCGCCGGTCGTTCGCTGGCGGACGCGCGACCTGGTGCGCCGCGCCGACCGGCCCTATGCCTGCGCCTGCGGGCGCAAGGCGTTTGCGCTGATCGGCCGCATCATCGGCCGCTCGGACGACATGCTCAAGGTGCGTGGCGTGATCGTCTTTCCGACGCAGGTGGAAGACGTCATCGCGGGCATGGAGTGCCTGGCCAAGGAGGCCTGGCAGATCTACATCGACGGCGACGGCGCCTCGCTCGACCGGATCGAGGTCGCCGTCGAGCGATTGCCCTCGGCCACCATGGGCACCGATGCCCTGGCCGCCGAGGTGGCCGCGCGGTTGCGCGCGCGACTGGGCCTGACCGTCAACGTGACCTGCCATGTCGAAGGCAAGCTGCCGCGCTACGAGGCCAAGGCCGCGCGGGTGATCCGGCGCGCCGCGACGCACTGATCATGCATCCGGGGCATGAGGCCCATGGCGCCCGGCCGCGTTCGCAGACACGCTGACGAGGGCTGCTCCAGGCTGCTCGCCGGTCGGCTGCCGCTGCCGCCGGCAGGCGGCGCGCGGCGCGGATGCATCGCCCGCCCCCACGGCACCGCCTCATCCTGCGGCGCCGGGCCGCGCCGTCAGTCGCGCAGGATGCGCACCTCGATGCGCTGCAGCAGCTTCACGTGGCGCGGGCCGGTGCGCGTGTCGGCCGGCGCCAGCACCACCAGCGGCCCGTCGGCCAGCGGCGCGCCGTCGCGCTCGTAGCCGACCATCGCCTGCGCGCCGCCGGCGGTGTTCGATAGCTCGGGCCACGAGAACACCGCGCGGTAGCCGTCGCGCGCGATTGCCACCACCACGGTCCTGCGCCAGTCGTTGCGGTCGCGCGCCGCCAGCCCCGCCTGCTCGAGCAGCGCGATCAGGCGCACGCCCTTGACCACCGAGCCCTGCTGCGGCTGACCGTTGATCTGGCGCTCGGCCCGAAAACTCACCTGCGCGTCGGCGGGGTACGCGCGCAGCGCCTCGGCATCGACCACCAGCGCGTGCTTCACGTCGCCGGCGATGGCGACCGCGCCGGGCGGCGCGGTCTGCGCTTCCTGCCCCGCCACTGCGACCAGCCAGGCGCACAAGGCCGCAACGCAGGCGCGCCGGCTGCCGCGCACGGCGCTCACCCGGCGGCGAAACCGTGGCGCGCGAGGATGGCCTGGCCGTCGGGGCCGAGCAGGAAGTCGACGAAGCGCGGCGCCGGCGCTGCCGCGCCTTGCAGCGCCACCACGCCGTAGTCGGCGCTGACGTTGACCGCGGCGGGCACGGTCACCGAGCGCAGATCGGGGTGCTGCTTGCGCGCCGCCGTGGCGTTGGTGCAATAGGTGAGGAACAGGTCGACGCGGCCCTGCGCCACCAGGTCGCCGTAGACACTGCGCCCGGGCGCCGGCGGCGGCGAGTGGGGCCCGCCGGTGAGCTGCTGCGCCTTGTCGGCAAGCTGCTTGAATGCGCCGCGCCGGCCGTGCTGCTCGATGCGCTCGAACACCATCCAGGCATAGTCGCCCGACGGATCGGCCTTCGGCGTCGAGGTGCCGAGCCTGACCGCGGGGTCGAGCAGACGATCGACCAGCGTCGCGGGCGTCACGTCGAGCGCCGGCGCGACGAGCGCGCACATCTCGTTGCGCGCGAAGCGGCGCACCGCGCCGGCGCGCCCGGCGGCCGTGAGCGCCTGCGGGTGCGTCATGTTGGCCGAGGCGAAGACATCGGCGCGCTCGCCGCCGGCGATGCGGTCCTTCAGCAGGCCCGAAGGCCCGAACGTGAAGCGCACATGCACGCCGGGCGCGCCGCGCTCGAAGGCCTGCGCCACCTCGGTCAGCGCGTCGCGCAGGCTGCCGGCGGCGAAGACGCGCAACTCGCCCGCCTCCTGTGCCGGGGCACCGGTGGCGCTGGCCGCCAGCATCATGGTCGTTGCAAGGCGTGCAGTCAGCGTGAGGCCGCGCGTGATGCGAAGCATGGTGACCCTCGAGGCATGCCGCCGGATTCGTTGCACATGGCCGGCAAGGGTACGCAACTGATCGCGGCGTCGCGATATGAACGGCGCGCCATAGGGTGGCGGGTCGAGCTTCAGCGCCCCGCGTGCCTGCGCTTGCGCACGCGAAAGCGCCACCACGGCAGCGCCTGCGTCAGCGACAGCACCTCGCCGGCGCGGTCGGCTCCGTAGCCTGGCAGACCCTGCAGCGTCTGCCGCCAGGTGGCGCCGGCGAGCACCTCGCGCAGCTTGAGCACCGGCGGCTGGTCGAGCGCGTCGCGCAGGCACACCAGGAAGTAGTCCTCTTCGGCCAGCGGCACGAACTGCAGCCGGTAGCGCTGCGCCGCGGCTTCGATGCCGACGCCGGCGTCGGCCGCGCCGCTGGCCACCGCGGCGGCCACCGCGAGGTGGCTGTCTTCGGCGCTGTCGGCATAACCGGCGATCGACTCGGGCGCGATGCCCTGGCTGTGCAGCAACTGGTCGGTCAGCAGCCGCGTGCCCGAGCCGCTCTGGCGGTTGACGAAGCGCACGCCGTCGTTGACGAGGTCGCGCATCGTGGCGATGCGCTGCGGGTTGTCGCGCGCCACGATCAGCCCCTGGCGGCGCGTGCAGCAGCCGATCAGCTTGTGCACCCCGGGCTTGAGCAGGGGCTTGAGGCTGCGCTCGAACAGCCCGCGCGCCGGCAGCCGCGGCACGTGAAAACCCGCCACCACGCAGCGGCCTTCGGCCAGTGCGCGCAGCGCATCGACGCTGCCGGCGAACTTCAACTCGATGTGCAGCCGCGCCGCGGTGCCGGCATGCTCGCGCAGCAGCGGCAACGCGAGGTCGTGGCTGGCGTACAGCGCCAGCACCTGCTGCGTGCCGTCGAGCGCCTCGCTCAGCACGCGCTCGAGTTCGACGCGCAGCGCCTCGATGTGCGGCACCAGCCGCGCGCGGGCGCGCGCCTCGGCCCACACCATGCGCTGCGCGAACGGCGTCAGCCGCGTCGGCTGGCCCTGCGCCCAACTGACCAGCGGCTCGCCGAGCACGCCCTCCCAGTGCTTGAGCGCGCCCCAGACGTGGCGGTACGAGGCGCCGAGCGCCTTGGCCGCGTGCTGGATCGAGCCGTGCTCGCGCACCGCCGACAACAGCTCGAACAGCGGATTGTGGACGTCGGCGCCGTGTTGATCGTCGCTCTGGAAGCTGTATTCGAGGTGGACGCCGCGTGCACGCATGGTGCAAGGTTAATTCAGCGCGGCAATGTCGCGGCTGCGGCCGTTGTCCGACGCCGGCACGGGGTACGGCGTTTCGCCCACAATCGTGACGCCCATGAACCAGCAGCCTGCCCCTGCGAGCGAAGACGGCGATCGCCTGAGCGAAGGCTGGCAGCGCAGCGCCGTGCTGATCGTCGACGACGAGGAGGGCATGCGCAACTTCCTCGGCAAGACGCTCGAGCGCCGCTGCGGCCAGGTGATGCTGGCCGGCAGCGCCGAACAGGCCGATACCCTGGCCCAGGCGCATCGCTTCGACCTCGTGATCCTCGACATCACGCTGCCCGGCAAGAGCGGCATCGCGTGGCTGCGCGAGCTGCGCGAGCAGGGCTACGCCGGCGAAGTGATCCTGATCACCGCCTTCGCCGACCTCGAGACGGCGATCGAGGCGCTGCGCGCCGGCGCGTCGGATTTCATCCTCAAGCCGTTTCGCGTCTCGCAGATCCTCAACGCGGTGAAGCACAGCCTCGAGCGCGCACACCTGCGGCGCGAGAACTGGCTGCTGCGGCGCTCGCTGCGCCAGCGCGTGGCGGCGCGCCAGGCGCTGGTGGGCGGCTCGGCGCCGATGCGCAGCCTGCGCGCCGACCTGGCGCGCGCCGCCGGCGTGGCCAGCACGGTGCTGCTCAGCGGCGAGTCGGGCACCGGCAAGGAGCTGGCGGCGCGCGCGCTGCACCAGCAGAGCCTGCGTGCGCGTGCGCCGTTCGTGCCGGTGGCCTGCGCCACGGTGTCGGCCGAGCACATCGAGAGCGAGCTGTTCGGCCACGCCAGGGGCGCCTTCCCGGGCGCCACCCGGAGCCGCGACGGCCTGCTGTTCTACGCGCAGGGCGGCACGCTGTTCCTCGACGAGGTGGCCGAGTTGCCGCCGCCGGTGCAGGCTGCGCTGCTGCGCGTGCTCGACGACCACCGCATCCGCCCGCTGGGCGGCGAGCAGCAGATCGAGGTCGACGTGCGAATCATCGCCGCCACCAACCGCAACCTCGCCGACGAGGTGGCCGCCGGCCGCTTCCGCAACGATCTGTACTACCGCCTGCAGGTGGTGGAGATCGCGCTGCCGCCGCTGCGCGAGCACAAGGCCGACATCCCCGCGCTGGTGGCGCACTTCGTCGCGACCCTGGCGCCGCAGCTCGGTGTCGAGCCGATCGGCGTCTCCGAGCCCGAACTGGCCTACCTCGGCCAGTACGACTGGCCCGGCAACGTGCGCGAGCTGCGCAACCTGGTCGAGCGCTCGCTGATTCTCGGCGCGCTCAACCTGTCGGCGCTGTACCCCGGCGAGACCCGGCCGGCGCTGGCGGGTTCGCCGCTGCCTACCGATCTGCACGAGCTGGAAAAACGCCACATCCTGACGGTGCTCGATTCGGTCACCGGCGACAAGACGCGCGCGGCGCAGTTGCTCGGCATCTCGCGGCGCACGCTGGAGCGCCGTTGCGCCGAGTGGCAGTGAGCTTCGGCGCGCTGTCGATCCGCCACAAGCTGCTGGCGCTCGGGTTGCTGCCGTTGCTGCTGGCGCTGCCCGCGCTGGCGGTGATCCTGATCGTCTGGGGCGACTCGGCGCTCGATGCGCTGCTGATCACCAAGGTGCGCAGCGACCTCGCCGTCGCGCACGGCTACTTCGATCGTGTGCAGGCCGAGGTCGGCGCCAGCACGCTGGCGGTGGCGCAATCGGCCGGGCTGGTCGACGCGGTGCAGCGCGACGACGCCGCCGCGCTGGCGCGTCTGATGACGCTGGCCAAGGAGCACCACGCGCTCGAGTTTCTCGAGCTGCTGCCGGCGAGCGCGCTGGCAGCCCATGCCAGCGAACACGGGGCCGGCGAGGGTCTGGCGCAGGTGGCGCTGCTGGAGAACGCGCAGTTCGAGCGCATCGCACCGAGCCTGATGGGACGGGTGACGGTGCCGCTGCTGCCCACGCGCAATGCGGCGCCGAGCGAGCGCGCCGTCGAGGACCGCGCGCTGGTGATGGTGGCGCAGGCGCCGGTGCGCGCGCTCGACGGCCGCGTCATCGGCTTGCTGCGCGGCGGCGTGCTGCTGAACCGCAACCTGGCGTTCATCGACCACATCAACGAGATCGTCTACCCGCGCGGCGCACTGCCGTTCGGCAGCGAGGGCACCGCGACGCTGCTGCTCGAAGACGTGCGCATCTCGACCAACGTGCGGCTGTTCGGCACCGGCAGCCAGCGCGCGATCGGCACCCGCGCGTCGCAGGCGGTGCGCGACGCGGTGCTCGGCCGCGGCGACACCTGGCTCGACCGCGCCTTCGTCGTCGACGACTGGTACGTGTCGGCCTACGAGCCGCTGACCAGCGCGGCGGGCCGCCGCATCGGCATGCTGTACGTGGGCTTCCTCGAGCGCCCGTTCCAGCAGGTGAAGCTCGGGGTACTGCTGGGCACCGGTGCCGTGATGCTGGTGCTGATGGCGCTGGCGATGATGCTGGCGCTGGCCTGGGCACGCCGCATCTTCACCCCGCTCGAACGCATGACGCAGACGATGCACGCGGTGGAGGCGGGCGACTTCTCGGCCCGCACCGGCGTCGGCGGCGGCGACGAGCTGGGCCGACTGGCCAGCCACCTCGACCGCCTGCTCGACGCCATCGACGGCAGCACGCAGGCGCTGCGCCGCTCGCACGACGACCTCGACCGCAAGGTGGTCGAGCGCACGCGCGAGTTGCAGTCGGCGCAGGCGCAGCTCATCAAGAGCGAGAAGCTGGCCGCCATCGGCCAGTTGACGGCGGGCATCGCGCACGAGATCAACAACCCGATTGCGGTGATCCAGGGCAACCTCGATCTGATGCGCGAGACACTCGGGCGCAAGGCCAGGCCGGTGCAGACCGAACTGCGGCTGATCGACGAGCAGGTCGAGCGCATGCGGCTGATCGTCACGCGGCTGCTGCAGTACGCGCGGCCCGGCGAGTACGCGGGCTACGTCGAGACGGTCGACACCGCGCAGGCGATCGCCGACAGCCTGGTGCTGGTGCAGCACCTGCTGGCGCACGCGCGGGTCGAGGTGGTGCGCGACCTGAACGCGACGCGGCCGGCGCTGATCAACCGGCAGGAGCTGCAGCAGGTGCTGATCAACGGCCTGATCAACGCCATCCAGGCCATGCCCGAAGGCGGCACGCTCGCCCTCTCCAGCCGCGACCACGGCGACGCCCAGATCGAGATCGGCATCGCCGATACCGGGCCAGGTTTCGGCGCGGATGCAGAAAGTGAGTGCTTCCGGCCGTTCATGACCACCAAGAAGGAAGGCACCGGCCTCGGGCTGTGGATCAGCCGCGGCCTGGTCGAGCGCTACGGCGGCGAACTGCGGGCCACAAACCGCACGGATGGCGCCGGCGGAGCCCTGCTGACGCTGGTGCTGCCGGCCGAAACCCAGGCATCCGGGCCGCCGAGCGCCGCGTAGGCGGGCTGCCCGGAAACGCCGGCCGGCGCGACGGTTTGAACCGTCGCCGGGCGCGCTGCAACTGAAAGGCCAGAACCCGCTGCGACCCCCAAGGAGCCTGCCATGCACAGCCAAGCCGTCCAAGCCCACCGCGCCAGCGGCTACGTGCTGCGCTTCCAGTCGCTGTTCCACGAAGGCCGTGCGCTGGCCTTCGAGTGCGACGCCGGCGGCCGGGTCGACCTCGACGCGATGAGCGAGCGTGCCAGGCTCAACTACCTGTACGCGCGCACCGTGATCGGCCGCGACTTCGCAACCCCGTTCATCGAGCGCACGGTTCACTGATTTTCCGCTTCTCCCCTGGTCTCCTCCTCCTTCGCATCGCCATGTGCAAAGCGGCGCCTCGGCGCCGCTTTTTCTTGGCCTCGGGCCGCAGCTCAGGTGTTCAGCACCGCCACCGACTTGGTGTTGAGGTAGGCCTCGAGCGCCTCGGGCCCGCCCTCGGAGCCGTAGCCCGAATCCTTGATGCCGCCGAACGGCATCTCGGCCCACGGCGCGGCGGCCTGGTTGATCCACAGCATGCCGGCCTGGATGCCCTGGGTCAGCTCGTGCGCGGTCTTCAGCGAGCTCGTGAAGGCGTAGGCGGCCAGGCCCCACGGCAGCCGGTTGGCCTCGGCGATCGCGTCGTCGAGCTTGTCGAAGCCGCGCACCGAGGCCATCGGGCCGAACGGCTCCTCGGTCAGCAGCAGGCTGTCGAGCGGCGCGTCGACGACGATCGTCGGCTCGAAGAAGTTGCCGCTGACGCCCACGCGCTGGCCGCCGGCGGCCAGCTTGGCGCCGCGCGTCAGCGCGTCGTCGGTGATTCTCTGCATCGCGCTCAGCCGCCTGGGGTTGGCCAGCGGCCCGAGGGTGGTGCCGGCCTCCAGGCCATGGCCGATCCTGGCGCCCTTGGCCACCGCCACGAAGGCGTCGACGAACGCCTGGCGGACATCGTTGTGCACCAGGTAACGCGTCGGCGAGATGCAGACCTGGCCGGCGTTGCGCAGCTTGGCGGTGCCGGCGACCTTGGCCGCGCGCGCGATGTCGGCGTCGGCGGCGACGATCACCGGCGCGTGGCCGCCGAGCTCCATCGTCACCCGCTTCATGTGCTGGCCGGCCAGCGCCGCCAGCTGCTTGCCCACGACGGTGGAGCCGGTGAAGGTGATCTTGCGAATCGCCGGGTGCGGGATCAGGTACTGCGAGATCTCGGCCGGGTTGCCGTAGACGAGGTTGACGGTGCCGGCCGGCACGCCCGCGTCGGCGAAGGCGCGGATCAGCTCGGCGGGCGACGCCGGCGTCTCCTCGGGCGCCTTGACGACGATCGAGCAGCCGGTAGCCAGCGCCGCGCTCAGCTTGCGCACCACCTGGTTGATCGGGAAGTTCCACGGCGTGAAGGCCGCCACCGGCCCCACCGGCTCCTTCAGCACCTGCTGCAGCACGCCGCTCTGGCGCGGCGCCAGGATGCGGCCTTGCACGCGACGGCCCTCCTCGGCGAACCACTCGATGATGTCGCACGCCATCAGGATCTCGGCCTTCGACTCGGCCACCGGCTTGCCCTGCTCGAGCGTCATCCAGCGCGCGATGGCGTCGGCGCGCTCCTTCAGCAGGCGGGCGGCCTCGCGCATCGTCTTGGCGCGCTCGAACGCCGGCACCTTGCGCCAGGCGTCGAAGCCCTGCTGCGCGGCCGCGCAGGCGGCGTCGAGGTCGGCGGCGGTGGCCACGGCGACCGAGCCGATCGCCTTGCCGCTGGCCGGGTCGTGAACCACCAGCGACTTGCGCGCGCCGCCGTCGCGCCACTGCCCGCCGATGAACAACTGCACCGCCGGGTAGTCGGTGGCGACGGTGGACTCGGTGCTGACGGTGCTGGACATGCGCGGCCTCGTGGTGTGGTTCGGGGGTTCGGGAGCGCGCGCCCTGGCCGGCCACGCGCACGGAAGAGGTCGGCGATTCTGCGCCATCGCGGCCCGCGCCGCCGGGCGGCGGCAGCGTCCCCCTGCGGCCGCTGCGGCGAGCGCCTGCGCCCCGAGGCCGCCGCCTCGCGCGCGACGGCAGCGCGGGCCGGGCGTGGCACACTGATCCGGACACGGCGGCCACCGTGCCCGCCGGCAGCCCCCGCCCCTCGAGGAGACACCCATGCTGACGATGGAGAAGACCGCCGATTACGTGAAGCGGTGGGTCGCCGCGTTCGAGTCGAAGGATCTCGACCGCGTGCTGGCCTTCTACACCGACGACGTGATCTTCCACTCGCCGCTCGTCGCGCGGCTGAGCCACGACCCCGGTGGCACCGTGCGCGGCAAGGCGGCGCTGCGCGCCTACATCAAGCGCGGCTTCGAGGTCTTCGACCACATCCAGTTCACGGTGCTCGACGTGCTGCGCGGCGTCGACAGCATCGCGATCCATTACAAAGGCATCACCGGCACGCACGTCGTCGAGGTGCTCTTCTTCGACAAGAACGGCATGGTCGGCGAGTCGTACGTGCACTACGCGTCCTGACGGCGCCGTGCAGCGGGGTTGCCGGCGGGCTTGAACCGCTGGCCGCGTCGCGGCAACCCAGGGCTGGTACGACCCGGCCCCAGGAGACCTCGATGCACGTCGCCACGATCAGCCCGCTGTCCAACCACCACGCCACCGGCCACGCCGCGTTCGTCCACGCCGGCCGCTGGCTGGCCCTGGACTCCGACCACGCCGGCGTCGTCGACGCCGACTCGCTGGCGCGGCGCGGCGAGTTGCACGAGTTGTTCGAAGGCGCGGTGATCGTCAGCGAGTGGGACGACGAAGAGCCGAGGTTCGACGACCTCGAGCTCGACGACTGATCGATCGTCGCGGCCATCGCGCCGCGACAGCGCCTGGCCCGACAGCGCCTTCAGCGCTCGAACGTCGCCATCGCCTCGCCGAGACGGATTGCCGCGCCAGGGGCCCACGCCGGGTCGAAGCGCAGCTTCGGCAGCGATGGAAACAGCAGCACCACCGTCGAGCCCAGCAGAAAACGCCCCATCTCGTCGCCGCGCGCGAGGCGCACCTCGCGCTCGTCGTAGCGCCATTCGCGCACCCGGCCCGGCCGCGGCGGGTTGACCACGCCGTGCCACACGGTGGCCATGCTGCCGACGATGGTGGCGCCCACCAGCACCAGCACGAACGGGCCGAACGCCGCGTCGAAGCAGCACACCACGCGCTCGTTGCGCGCGAACAGCCCCGGCACCGCGGCCACGCTGGCCGGGTTGACCGAGTAGAGGTCGCCGGGCACGTGGATCATGCGCGTCAGCCGCGCCGCGCACGGCATGTGGATGCGGTGGTAGTCCTTCGGGCTCAGGTACAGCGTCGCGAAGTGCCCGCCGGCGAACGGCGCGGCCAGCGACGCGTCGCCGCCGAGCAGCGCGCGGGTCGTGTAGTGGTGGCCCTTGGCCTGGAAGATCTGCTCGCCGTCGATCGCGCCGCACTGGCTGACCGCGCCGTCGACCGGACACAGCAGATCGCTCGCCGCCAGCGGCCGCGACCCGTGGCGCAACGCACGCGTGAAGAACTCGTTGAACGTGCCGTAGTGCGCCGCCTCCGGATCGGCGGCCTCGTTCATGTCGACGCCGTAACGGCGGATGAACCAGCGGATCACCGCGGTGGTGGCGGCACCGCCCTGCGCCGCGGCAGCGCGCCCCACGAGCGCGGTCAACGCGCGCCTGGGCAGCAAGGTCTGCAGCAACACGGCTCGGACATCGCCTGCGATCGGCGCCGCGCCCGACCCGCGCGCCGCGCCGGTGCGTGCACGATCGCGCCCGCGGCGCCGGCGCGCAAGCTCACGTGTGCTTGCTGACGGTGATGGTCGGGAACTTGGCGCTGAAGTCGCGCGACTTGCCGGCGATCGACACCGCGACGCGCCGCGCCACCTGCTTGTAGACGCGCGCGATCTCGCCATCGGGGTCGGCCACCACCGTCGGGTGGCCCGAATCGGCCTGCTCGCGGATCGACAGGTTCAGTGGCAGCGCGCCGAGGTACTCGACCTTGTACTGCTCGGCCATTCGCTTGCCGCCGTCGGCGCCGAAGATGTGCTCGCTGTGGCCGCAGTTCGGGCACACGTAGACGCTCATGTTCTCGACGATGCCGAGGATCGGCACGTTGACCTTCTCGAACATCGTCAGGCCCTTCTTGGCGTCGAGCAGCGCGATGTCCTGCGGCGTGGTGACGATCACGGCGCCGGTCAGCGGCACGCGCTGGCTCAGCGTGAGCGCGATGTCGCCGGTGCCCGGCGGCATGTCGACCATCAGGTAGTCGAGGTCGCCCCAGTTGGTCTGCCGCAGCAACTGGTCGAGCGCCTGCGTGGCCATGGGGCCGCGCCAGATCATCGCCTGGTCGGCCTCGACCAGGAAGCCGATCGACATCACGCGCACGCCGTAGTTGACCAGCGGCTCGATGGTCTTGCCGTCGGCGCTCTCGGGGCGGCCCGACAGGCCCATCATCGTCGGCTGGCTCGGGCCGTAGACGTCGGCATCGAGGATGCCCACCCGCGCGCCCTCGGCGGCCAGCGCCAGCGCCAGGTTGACGGTGGTCGTGCTCTTGCCGACGCCGCCCTTGCCCGATGCCACCGCGACGATGTTCTTCACGCCGGGCAGCAACTGCACGCCGCGCTGCACCGCGTGCGCCGTCACCTTGCTTTGCAACGCGACGCTGACGTTGGATACGCCCGGCACGCGGCGCGCCGCGGCCACCAGGTCGGCACGCAGCGCGGCGATCTGGCTGGCCGCGGGGTAGCCGAGTTCGACTTCGAAGGCGATGTCGCCGCCCTCGATGCGCAGGTTCTTCAGTTGCTTGGTCGAGACGAAATCCTTGCCGGTGTTCGGATCGACCACGGTCTTCAGGGCTTCGAGCACGCCGGATTCGGTGGGGGCCATGGGTCGCAGTGGTGGAGAAAGTTGCAGGCAGTCTAGCGGACGCCCCGTGCGGCCCCGGCAGCCGCCGCACGCGGCCTGGGGTTACTTGCGCAGCACCTCGATGCCGGTGATCGACCCGTGTACCAGCGGCCGCAGCTCGCGCTCCGACAGCCGCGCGTCGGCGTCGGCATCGCCGCGCAGCTGCGCTTCGAGGAACAGCAGCGTCGCCGCGCGAACGATCGGCTGCACGTCGGCGCGCGCCCGCGACGGCAGGCTGGCGCGCCGCGAGCCGCTGGCGTCGGAGAAGGCGGCGTGGTCGGCACCGACCAGCCAGACGAACACCTTGCCGCCCGGCGGTTCCAGTTCGAAGAAACGGCGCCGGTTGGCCGGCGTGGCGCCCAGTTGCTGGTCGCGCGAGCCGGTGATGCCGAGCACCGGGCGGTCGATGGTCGCAAAGCTGGTGTCGAGAAAGAACGGCTCGCCCGGGCCCTGCGGCGACAGCGCCACGCAGGCCTTGACGCGCGGGTCGCTCAAGTCGGGCCCGAGGCCGGGCGCGACCCGCGGCACCAGCCAGTCGAGCGCGGGCCGCGCACCGCACGTTGCGAGCACCGTGTAGGCGCCGAACGAGTGGCCGATCGCGGCGACGCGCCCGAGGTCGAGGGCTCCTTTCAAGTCGGGGTGCGACTGGTTCCAGGCCTGCGCCTGGTCGAGCGCGAACGTGACGTCGCGCGGCCGGCCGAGCACTTCGGCGGCATCGTGCACCATCGCCCGCAGGTTGGCGCCGAAGCGCATGCCGCGGCGCAGCCGCTCGGTGTTGCTGCCGGGGTGCTCGATCGCCAGCACCGCGTAGCCGTGGCTGGCCAGGTGGTGCGCCAGCGCGTACAGGCCATCCCAGCTGCCGCCGGCGCCGTGCGACAGCACCACCACCGGGAACGGGCCGCTCCACTGCGGCAGGTGCACCTTGATCGGTACCCGGCGCCCGTCGCGCGCCGCGTCGGCCAGGTCGGGGAACTCGATCGTGCGCGTGGTCAGCGGCCCGTCGAGTTGCGACTGCGCCAGCGTCGTCGCCAGCGACGCAGGCGCCAGCGCGGCCGCCGTCGCCAGGGCCAGCCACGCCGCGAAGCGCCACGCCGCGGCAGCGACACGCTGTCGGAGCACCGGCATCAACCCTGCAGCAGCTTGTAGAAATCCGGCGTCGCCATCGTGCGTTCGAGGTAGCCGAAAGTGCCTTGCCCCTGCACCTCGCGCGCGGCGTCGGCCAGCGCCGTCATCGCGCTGCGGTACAGCGAGGTCGCCAGGCTGATGCGCCTGACGCCGGCGGCCTGCAACTCGGCCACCGAGAACGACTTGCCGCGGATGCCGGCCATGAAGTTGAACGGCTTGCGCAGCGCCGTGCACACACGCTGCACCGACTGCAGATCGGGCAGACCCGGCGCCATCAGCACGTCGGCGCCGGCGCGCTCGAACGCCTGCAGCCGCGCGATGGTGTCGTCGAGGTCGGGGTTGCCGCGCAGGAAGTTCTCGCAGCGCGCGGTCAGCGCGAACGGCCACTGCAGCGCGCGCGCCGCGCCCACCGCCGCCTCGATGCGCTGCACCGCCTGCGGCAGCGGGTACAGCGGCTGCGAGGCGTCGCCGCTGAAGTCTTCGATCGAACCGCCCACCAGCCCTGCCTCGGCGGCACGGCGGATCGTCTCGACCACCGCCTGCGGTTCGTGCCCGTAGCCGTTCTCGAGGTCGCCCGACACCGGCAGGTCGCAGGCGCCGGCGACCGCGCGCGCATTGGCCATCGCCTCGTCGCGCGACACCGTGCCGTCGCGGCGGCCGAGCACGCCGGCGGCGGCGCCGCTCGACGTGGCCAGCGCGACGAAGCCGAGGCCGGCCAGCACGCGCGCCGAGCCGGCGTCCCACGCGTTGCCGATCACGAACGCGCCCTTGGCTTCGTGCAGCGCGCGCAGGCGCGCTGCCTTGTCCGCTTGATTCATCAGTTTCTCCTTCGTGCCGCGGCGCCTGAGCCGCCGGTCAACGCATCATCGGATTGCCAAGCATGCACCAGTCGGGCCGGACATCGGCCGCGAAGGGTCGCCCGCCGCGGCAACAGACGGATTTCCCCGCGGCTCGCCGCAGCCACGGCGAGCCGATGCCGGCGCGGCCGCCTGCGGCGGTGAATTGCGGGTGGGGCAACCGCCACGGCGGTGCCAAGAAGTGCGCACCGGCTGCCGCTTCCCCGCGGACATGGGGCTACGCGGTGCGCTGCGGATCACTACGCTGTCGATCGGTCATGGTTTCGGGTTGTCGCGGCGGCACCGCTGCGCAGCCGCCCTGTCGTGTCGATTCTCGAGAACGCCGTCTCCCGTCTGCGCCGACTGCTCGGCGGGTGGTCGCGCCGCCTGTGCCGCGGCGCGCCGGGCGACTGGTCGCAGACGCGCGCACCGCTGGTCGACGAAGACCGCGTGATGCTGAGCCATACGCACGCCTGGCTGCGCGGCATTGCCAACGGCCAGCACCCCAAGCAGTTGTGCCGCCACTATCCGCGCATCGCCAACCGCATCGCCACGCGCTGGAGCGACGTGCGGGCGACCGATCGCCTGCTGCTGGACCTGATGATCGACCGCCGCGGCAACCGCATGGGTTTCCCGCCACGCATCCGCCAGGAGATCGAGCGCCTGTACGGCCTGCATGCCCGGCGCATGCCGCTGCTGCGCGGCCACCCGAGCGCGCCGGCGGTGCGGCCGGGGTCGCCGCGCCGGGTGCGCGCGCACTCGCCGGTGGCGGTGTCGTCGATCAAGCGCTGAACCGTCGGGCCGACGCGCTCGCGACCCGAAAGTCAACAGACCCTAGTCTCGCAATTGGCTTGCCAGCATGGCCAGGCGATTGTGATGCGCGATGCGCAGGCACTCGACATCGTCGCATTGGTTTCGGCGCCCATTCAGCCATTGCCTCTGAAAGGCGCGAACGCCGGCAACCTCGTCCGGTGAGGCCACCTTCGCCAGCACAGCCTCATACAGCTGTGAGACTTCCAGATCCGCCTGCGCCAGATCCGGGTTTGCGCAAATCAGCAGTTCGGCGCGCAGTCTCGCCTGTCCGCAATCGAAGCTCGGCGCGATCGCGCCGCTTTGCGGATCGGCGGTGCCGTCGGAGATCGATGGCGTCGTCGCGGCAGAGACTGCAACCATTGCGCCGCTTGCGGGCACGGGAGCCCGAAGCGCGGATTCAGGCTCCGACGTGGCGACGCGCGGGGGCGGGGTGGGCAGGCTCGTGGCGGCCGCCGTTCGGGGACGGTCGACCGAGGCGGCGGTACGGCCGCGGGTTGAGGCCTGAAGGGCGACCGGCAACGCGCCGATGGCGAACATCGCATGCTCGGCTGCTTCCTCGGCCTGACCGCGAATCGTCTTGAACGTCGCCATCTGGCTGTCGGCGATGAACGCACGCGAGGAGGCATCCCAGCCCAGCAGGCGGACATCGACCTCCTGACGAGCCGCTGCCGCGGCCGACTCCTTGTAGCGGTCGTACTCGAGTCCGGACTGGACACGCGTGATCGAAATCGCGGCCCGCGAGAGATCGTCATGGATGCGTCGAGCGATCAGCTTGTCTCGCTCTTCCTTCAGCACCCAATCGATCGACTTGCGCCAGCACGAATCGGCCCCTGCGGACCCGGTGCCGCGGCCATCGCTATCGCAGGGCAGCCAGATCCAGCCAGCGATCGGTTTGCTCTCGCTATAGGCCCGAACCGCAAGCCACGTGGACCCAGCACCCGGCAACTGGCCTTCGAAGTGCAGGCGCTGCCCCTTTGCGAGGACAGCCATCGCCCCTTGGGCTTGCTCCGCCGCCGCGATGGTCGTCCTGTCAGGAAAGAGAAAGGTGCGCCGGTCGAGTTCGATGACCTCATCGGTGTGGAAGTGCGTGATGTTGCGCAGGTACAGGGACGGGCCGAAGTCCAGCAGCGTCGCAAGGGAAAAGACGTTCTTGATGAGAATGCCGGCAAAGACCAGAACCCCGAGCACGATCAACAGGCCCCGACCGACCAGATCGGAGTATTCCTTCTGTGTGTAGGTGACCGATGTCCCGTCGGAGCGGTGCTTCGTTATCCATGGCATGAGCTGTCTCCGCGTGGCCACCGCAGTCGGTGCAGCGCGATATTCGTCAATATGACCGGCGAAGTGCTGTGACGAGATGCTCGAACGCAGCAGCCGGAGGCGAACCGGCGTGACCGGGCGTTCAGCAACTCACACAATCCTGTCGCGCTTTCGCCTTAGTAACCGCCTTCGCCCTCGCCCCTCGCTCGAGTCGCCTCATGCCCGCCCAGGTCACGCCACCCGCCGCACTCGTTCGTGCGCGCCAACTGCTGCGTCGCGCAATCCGGTTGAACAACGCCGGCCGCTTCTACGCTGCCGAGCGCGCCAGCTGGCAAGCGCTGCTCATGCTCGAGGCATTGCTCGGCCGGTTCGACGAAGAGACCGTGGAAGCGGTCAATGGACTCGCTCTTTGCCGCTTCAACGCCGGGCAGTACGCCACAGCGGCCGATGCGTATCGCGACCTGCATGCGCGATGCCGAGTGGCCTACGGACACGACGATCCATTGACCGCGATCGCCGCCGATCGTCTACAAGCCTGTCTCGATGCTTTCGACGGCAGGCACACGGCCCACCGGCACTGACCAGCCTGCGAACTCTGCCCCGAAGCGCTACCGCTCGGGCGCTCCACCGGTACTGTTACGGGTCGGCTGCCTCAGCCCAGATCCTTCTGCCGCTCGATGATGCGCGAGACGATGCCGTACTTGACGGCCTCGTCGGCGTTCATCCAGAAGTCGCGCTCCATGTCGGTGAGCACGGTGGCGAGCGACTTGCCGGTCTGGGTGGCGATCACGCGGGCGATGCGCTCGCGCGTGCGCAGGATCTCCTTGGCCTGGATCGCGATGTCGGTGGCCTGGCCGCCGGCGCCGCCGGCGGGCTGGTGGATCATGAAGCGGGTGTTGGGCAGGCAGACGCGGCGCTCCTTCGGTGGCGCCAGGAAGACGTGGCAGCCCGCGCTCGCGACCCAGCCCGAGCCCACCGTGGTGACCGGCGCGCGCACGAAGCGGATCATGTCGTGGATCGCGTCGCCCGATTCGACGTGGCCGCCCGGCGACGACACCAGCAGCGTGATCGGCGCGTCGGACGCCTCCGACAGCGCCAGCAGCCGGCGGCAGGTGGCCAGCGCGAGCTTGTCGTCGATCTCGCCGAACACCAGCACGTAGCGCGACTGGAACGCCAGCCGTTCCTCCATCGACGCCTGCGCTCGCTCGGTGCCCGGCGGCTCGGGGTTGGCTTGCGAGAGGATGTTCATGCTTCGGCTCCGGGGTTCATGGGGTGTGCGGCGAACGGCTCGCGTCGTCGGCGTCGCAGGCCTGGGCGATCCATTCGCCGTAGGGCGCATAGATGGCGTCGAACGCCAGCGCATGGATCGCCGGCAGTTCGTAGCTGTGCAGCTCGCGGATCGCCTGCTCGACCTGCGGGTAGCGCTCGCGCGTGGTCTTGACGACGATGCGGCACTCGGGCTCGTGCACGACGCGGCCCTGCCAGCGGTAGATGCTGTCGATGTGCGAAATCTGGGCGCACGCCGCCAGCCGGCGCTGCACCAGCGCCTGCGCCATCGCCTGCGCTTCGGCCTGGGTGGCGACGGTGGTGACGACGGCGATCGGGGTCATCGGGTGCGGGCGCTGCGGCCCACTATACGACGCCGCGCGCAGGTGCGCGCCGAGCGTTCAGTGCACGGCCAGTTGCTGGCGCTGCTGCGCGGCACGCTCGCTGATCAGGCTCACCACCTCGGCAGGGTCGGCATCCAGCGCGTCGAGCGGCACGGTCACCCGCTGCGCGTCGCCATCGCCGTTCAGCCGCAACTGGATCGCGCGCCGCGTCCAGCCGGCGACGCGCGACTCGACCAGCCGCGCGTCGCGCACGTTGCGCAGCATCACCACCTCCTCGCGCAGGCCGCGGAACCACAGCCGGTCGGCGAACAGCGAGATCGTGGGGTGGTGGCGCGTGAACAGCCGCGCCGAGACGATGAACACGCCGGCACCGCACAGCATCAGCAGCGCCACGCCGGCCAGCTCGAGCCAGCGCGAGCTGGCGTACGACATCAGGACGCTGATCGCGACACCCGCCACCAGCAACGCCGCGAGCTGCCGTTGCAGCACCCGGGGCTCGCGAAAGTAGTCGCGCCTTGACGCATCCATCGATTCGTCGCCCGCTTGCGCGGGGCCGTGAAGGGATGTGCGTCGATTGTGCCAAGCCGCCCGACACGCCGCCAAGCGGCCGTTACCGCGAAACGCGCGCCACCTCGGAAAATGTCGCATCCAGCGCCGCGCGCCAGCGCGCCTTGTGAGATTCGTCGGCGAAGCTGGCGTCGAAGCTGTTGCGCGCCAGCTGCCACGCCTGGCTGGCCCCCAGCTGCGGCAACGCCTCGAAGGCGGCGACGAAGTTGTCGTTGACGTAGCCGCCGAAGTACGCCGGGTCGTCGCTGTTGACGGTGGCCACCAGCCCGGCGTCGAGCAGTGCCGGCAGGTTGTGCCGGGCCATCGACTCGAACACGCAGAGCTTCACGTTCGACAGCGGGCACACGGTGAGCGGTACGCGCTCGCGCGCCAGCCGCTGCACCAGCGCGGGCGATTCGACGCAGCGCACGCCGTGGTCGATGCGCTGCACCTTCAACACGTCTAGCGCGGCCTCGATGTACGCCGGCGGCCCCTCCTCGCCGGCGTGCGCCACCACGTGCAGCCCCAGCTCGCGCGCGCGCGCGAAGACGCGCGCGAACTTCTCCGGCGGATGGCCGCGCTCGCTCGAATCGAGCCCGACGCCGATGAACTGGTGCCGATACGGCAGCGCCTGCTCGAGGGTGGCCAGCGCCGCCTCCTCGCTCAGGTGGCGCAGGAAGCACAGGATCAGCGCCGAGCTGATGCCCAGCTCGGCGTGCGCGCGCCGCATCGCATGGCTCAGGCCGACGATCACGGTCTCGATCGGCACGCCGCGCTCGGTGTGCGTCTGCGGGTCGAAGAAGATCTCCGCATGCACCACGTTGTCGTCGGCGGCACGCGCCAAATAGGCGAATGCCATGTCGAAGAAGTCCTGCTCCTTCAGCAGCACGCTGGCGCCGGCGTAGTAGATGTCGAGAAAGCTCTGCAGGTCAGTGAACGCGTAGGCACGGCGCAGCGCCTCTTCGCTGGCGTACGGCAGCTTCACGCCGTTGCGCTGGGCCAGCGCGAAGATCAGCTCGGGCTCGAGCGAGCCCTCGATGTGCATGTGCAGCTCGGCCTTGGGCATGCGCCGCAGCAGCGCCGGCAGCGCCGAGCGGGGGATGGCGTCGAAGTTCATGGCGGCGTCGGTGATGCGATCAATGCTCGAGCCGACAATAACAGTAGACGAATTGCTGCGTCGCGCCCCACGGCGTGGTGTGCAGCGTGGTGCGGTGGTCGAGCAGCCGGAAGCGCGCGCCGAACGCGTCGTGCAGCGCGTCGGACGAGTAGCGCGCCACCGGCAGGCCGCTGCACTGCAGCGGCCCCTGCGGGCCGAAGGCGCCGACGATGGCGTGGCCGCCCGGCTTCAGCGCGCGCAGCACCTGGGCCACGTAGCGCTCGCGTTCGCGCTCGTCGGTGAGGAAGTGGAACACCGCGCGGTCGTGCCAGAGGTCGACCGACCGTGGCTCGAAGGCGTGGCTCAGCACGTCGGCCGCCAGCCAGGTGACGCCGGCGGCGCGCTCGCCCAGGCGCGCGCGGCACACCGCGAGCGCCGTCTCGGAGATGTCGAGCACCGTCAGCCGCCGGTAGCCGGCATCGAGCAGATCGTCGACCAGCGTCGCTTCGCCGCCGCCCACGTCGACGATGGCGGCGTCCGGCACCGCGCCGGTGCGGCCGATGTACGCCAGCGAGTCGTCGAGATGCGGCGCGGTCCAGCTCAGCGCATCGGGCGCCTTGCTGGCGTAGAGCCGTTCCCAGTGAGCCTTCGTCATGGCACCTCACCCGCCGGGTTCGACTGTAGAACGGGACCGCCCGGTGCGTCGAGTGCGAGCGAAGAAACGACAAGGCCACCCGCAGGTGGCCTCGTCGGCGCGGGTCACAGCGTCACTTGTCGCCGGGCACCTTGCCTTCGACGCCCTTGACGAAGAACTTGATGCCGCCGAGCCACTCGTCGTCGGCCACCTTGTCCTTCTCGAGCACGGTCTTGCCGGTGTTGTCGACGATCGGGCCCTTCCAGATCACGTAGCTGCCGTCCTTGAGGCCGGCCTTCACCTTCTCGAGCTTGGCCTTCAGGTCGGCCGGCACGTCGTCGGCGATCGACACGAAGTCGATCGCGCCTTCCTTGACGCCCCACCAGATCTTGTCTTTCTGGGTCTTCCAGGTGCCGCCCAGCACGTCGTTGACTACCTTGGTGTAGTACGGCACCCAGTTGATCACTGCCGAGCCGAGGTGCGCCTTCGGGCCGTAGGCCGTCATGTCGGAATCCCAGCCGAAGGCGCGCTTGCCCTTCTCCTGCGCGGCCTTGAGCACCGCGGGCGAGTCGGTGTTCTGCATCAGCACGTCGGCGCCGCCGTTGATCAGCGCCGTCGCGGCCTCGGTCTCCTTGGGCGGGTTGAACCAGTCGTTGACCCACACCACCTTGGTCTTGATCTTCGGGTTGACGCTCTGCGCGCCGAGCGTGAACGAGTTGATGTTGCGCAGCACCTCGGGGATCGGCACCGAGCCGACCACGCCCAGCGTGTGGGTCTTGCTCATGCCGCCGGCGATCACGCCGGCCATGTAGGCGCCCTCGTAGGTGCGGCTGTCGTAGGTTTGCAGGTTCTCGGCGGTCTTGTAGCCGGTGGCGTGTTCGAACTTCACGTCCTTGTGGTCAGCGGCCACCTTGAGCATCGGCTCCATGTAGCCGAAGGTGGTGCCGAAGATCAGCTTGTTGCCGGTGCTCACCATGTCGCGGAACACGCGCTCGGCGTCGGCCGCCTCGGGAACGCTCTCGACGTAGCTGGTGACGATCTTGTCGCCGAACTCCTTCTGGATCGCCTTGCGCGCGTTGTCGTGCGCGAAAGTCCAGCCGCCGTCGCCCACCGGGCCGACGTAGGCGAACGCGATCTTCAGCGGCTCGGGCTTGGCCGGCGCGGGCGCCGCCGCCGGCGCGGGCGTGGCCGCGGGCGGCGCTGCGGCCTCCTCCTTCTTGCCGCAGCCCACGAGGGCGGCGGCAGCGGCCACGGCGGCAAAGCCGCCGAGCCTGAGCAGGGAACGTTTGGTCTTGATCATACGAGGAGGTTCTCCGGTCGTTGCGATGCGCACCCCGGCCGGGATGCGAAGGCGGCGATTATGCGGCGTCGGCCTTACGCCCCGGGATGGAATGGCTTACCCAGCGAGGCCGGCATGTTGACGCGGATCCAGGTGGCGTTGCGCGAGATCGCCACCAGCACGACGATGGTCGCCAGGTACGGCAGCATGCTGAGAAACTGGCTCGGCATCTGCACGCCCTCGCCTTGCAGGTAGAACTGCAGCATCGTGACGCCGCCGAACAGGTACGCCCCGAGCAGCACGCGCGCCGGCCGCCAGGTGGCGAAGGTGGTGAGCGCGAGCGCGATCCAGCCCTTGCCGGCGATCATCCCCTCGACCCACAGCGGCGTGTAGACCACCGAGATGTACGCGCCGGCGAGCCCGCACAGCGCGCCGCCGACCACCACCGCGAGCAGCCGGATGCCGCGCACCGGGTAGCCGAGCGCGTGCGCCGATTCGGGCGACTCGCCGATCGCGCGCAGCACCAGCCCGCCTCGCGAGCGGTACAGGAACCACGCCAGCGCCGCGGCGCCGGCCATCGCGAGGTAGACGATCGGGTGGTGCCTGAACAGCGCCGGTCCGACGAACGGGATGTCGGCCAGCCCGGGAATCTCGAACTTCGGCCGCTCGCTCAGCTTCTCCTGCGTGTAGCGGATGCCGACGAACGCCGAGAAGCCGGCGCCGAACAGGCTCAGCGCGAGCCCGCTGGCGTACTGGTTGGTGTTGAGCCAGATCACCAGCACGCCGAACGCCGCGGCCATGATCGCCCCGCTGCCCATGCCGGCGGCAAACGCCAGCCAGTCGCTGCCGGTGTGAACCGCGGTGGCGAAGCCGGCGATCGCCGCCACCAGCATCATCCCTTCGGCCCCGAGGTTGACGATGCCCGCGCGCTCGTTGATCAACAACCCGAGCCCGGCGATCGCCAACGCGGTGCCGGCGTTGAGCGTGGCGGCGATGAGGAGGGCGAAGGCGTCCATCGTCAGCAGACCCGTTGCTGCACCGAACTGGCAGACTTGGCGGTGGGCTTGCATTGGCTCGAACGGGCAAAGCCGCGGCCGGGTATGCGCCGGCGCTCGTGCACGGCGTCCTCCGCTTCGCGGAGGATCCCTTCCGGTGCTCGGTCCGTGGCGGCGCCGCGAAACTCGCTGCACTCCCTTGGTCGTTCCGCTCGGACAATCGCGGCGAGTCAGAAATGGATGCGCGCGCTGCGCGCGCGCCCGCCTCGGCCCTGCGCTCCTCAGCGCCGCGCAATGTCGCTGCCGGCGCACACCCGACCACGGCTTTGCCAGCACCACCGTGGAATGCGTCGTCGCCCACCACGAGCGTCCCTGCGCGGTGGGCGGTGCCCGGTGGGGGCGACTTGTGGGGCGGCGAGAAGCGCAGCGGCAGGAGGGGGAGTCCGGCGCCGCAGGCGGCGGACCGGCGAGGACGCCGTGAAGTTCGCGGCGCGTTCAGCGCCGCGAACGGCGGTACCGCAGCCGCCCTCGTGGCGCGAGCATCGCAGCGAAGTCGGCGCGCAGCGCCGACCGCCACAGTAGGAGCCCCCATCGGGTACCGCCCACCGCGCTGCGCATACCGCTGCAGCACGGGCCACTCATCACACCGCGCCAACGCCTCGCATCGCATGCTCACGAAGGCTCCTTCGCAGCCAAAGGCGCCGCCACCGAACTCGTGCCTGCATGCGATCGGACTGCACCACGCCAGCGCACGCGGTAGTGGATCAGCGTGTCGCACGCCAGCAGGGCGAACAGCAGCAGGCCCTGGAAGACGCCGGTCAGCGCCTTGGGCAGGCCCAGGCGCGATTGGGCCAGCTCGCCGCCGATGTAGAACATGCTCATCAGGATGGCGGCGAACACCACGCCCACCGGGTGCAGGCGGCCGACGAAGGCGACGATGATCGCGGCGAAGCCGTAACCCACCGGCACGTGCGGCGTCAGTTGGCCGAGCGGCCCGGCCGCCTCGAGCGCGCCGGCCAGGCCGGCGAGCGCGCCCGAGATCAGCAGCGCGCTCCACAGCGCGCGGCGCGACGAAAAGCCGGCATAGCGCGCCGCGGCCGGCGCCAGGCCGCCCACCTGCAGCGCGAAGCCGCGATAGGTGCGAAACAGGAACAGCCACGCCAGCGCCGCGGCGGCCAGCGCGATCAGCACGCCGATGTTGAGCCGCGAGCCCTCGACCAGCCGCGGAATGCGCGTGCTCGCGGCGAAGGTGATCGTCTGCGGGAAGTTGTAGCCCTTGGGGTCCTTCCACGGGCCGTAGACGAGATAGCCCAGCACCAGCACGGCCACGTACACCAGCATCAGGCTGACCAGGATCTCGTTGGCGTTGAAGCGGTCGCGCAGCAGCGCGACGATCGCCGCCCACAGCATGCCGCCGACGATGCCGGCCAGCAGGATCGCCACCACGATCGCGCGCGGCGTGTCGGTGGCGGCCTGCATCGCGATGCCGCTGCCGAACACCGCGCCGATCACGTACTGGCCCTCGGCGCCGATGTTCCACACGTTCGAGCGGTAGCAGATCGCCAACCCGAGCCCGATCAGCACCAGCGGCGTGGCCTTCACCGCGATCTCGGTCCACGCGTAGCCGCTCCTGATCGGCTCCCAGAAGAACATCTGCAGCGCGCGCAAAGGATCCTTGCCGAGCAGCGCGAACATCACGATGCCGATCACCACCGTGACCGCCAGCGCCAGCAGCGGCGAGGCCAACGACATCGCCTGCGACGGCTGTGGCCGCGCCTCGAGCCTAAGCATCACGGCCTCCGATCGCGTGCGGCTCGCGATCACTCGACGTACCGCCCGCAGCATGCGCGGCGTTGCTGCCCGCAAGCCCAGCAGGCTGGGCCCACAGCCCGCTCATCCACTCGCCGATCCTCTCGACGCTCGCCTGGGCGGTGGGCACGCTCGGGCTGACGCGCCCCTGCGCCATCACCAGCAGGCGGTCGCTGATCTCGAACAACTCGTCGAGCTCCTCGCTCACCACCAGCAGCGCACAGCCGGCGTCGCGCAGCGCGAGCAGTTCGCCGCGGATCTGCGCCGCCGCGCCGACGTCGACGCCCCAGGTCGGCTGCGAGACGATCAGCAGCTTCGGCCTGGCGTCGATCTCGCGGCCGACGATGAACTTCTGCAGGTTGCCGCCCGACAGGCTGCGCGCCGCCGCGCCGGGGCCGCCGGCCTTGACCTTGAAGCGCTCGATCAGCGCCGCCGCCTGCGCCTGCACCGCCTGCATGCGCAGCCAGCCCGCACGGCCGACGTGCTCGGTGCGCGTCAGCAGCGTGTTCTGTGCCAGCGACAACGTCGGCACCGCGCCGCGGCCGAGCCGCTCCTCGGGGACGAAGTGCAAGCCGAGCCGGCGCCGCTGGCGCGGATGCGCGCGCGACACGTCGGCGCCGAACAGGGCGATCGACCCCGCCGGCGCACGCGGGTCTTCGCCGGAGAGTACGGCCATCAACTCCTGCTGGCCGTTGCCCGAGACGCCCGCGATGCCGACGATCTCGCCGGCGCGCACTTCGAAGGCGATGTCGCGCAGGTCGGTGCCGAACTGGTCGCTCTTCGGGCACGACAGGCCACGCACCTGCAGCGCCACCGCGCCCGGCTGCGCCTGGCGGTGCTGCAACTGCGGCGGCTCGGCGCCGATCATCAGCCGCGACAGGCTGGCGTTGCTCTCCCTGGCGGGGTCGACCTCGCCGGTCACCTTGCCCGCGCGCAGCACGGTGCAGTGGTGGCACAGCGCGCGGATCTCGTCGAGCTTGTGGCTGATGTAGAGGATCGAACAGCCCTCTTTCGACAACTGGCGCAGCGTGACGAACAGCTTGTCGACCGCCTGCGGCGTCAGCACCGACGTCGGCTCGTCGAGGATCAGCAGCTTGGGGTTGGTGAGCAGCGCGCGCACGATCTCGATGCGCTGGCGCTCGCCCACCGACAGCGTGTGCACCGGCCGCGCCGGGTCGACCTCGAGGCCGTAGTCGCCCGCCACCTTGACGATGCGCCGCGTCACCTCGGCCAGCGTGAACGCCTTGGGCAGGCCGAGCCAGACGTTCTCGGCGCTGCTCAGCGTGTCGAACAGCGAGAAGTGCTGGAACACCATCGCGATGCCCAGCGCGCGCGCCTCGTGCGGGTTGCGCACGCTCACGCGCGCGCCGTTCCAGCGCATCTCGCCCTCGTCGGGCTGCACCGCGCCGTAGATGATCTTCATCAGCGTCGACTTGCCGGCACCGTTCTCGCCGAGCACGGCGTGGATCTGGCCCGGCGCCACCGTGAGGTTGACGCCGTCGTTGGCCTTGACGGCGGGGTACTGCTTGCCGATGCCGATCAGCTCGAGCCGCGGCGCCTGCGTCATGGGCCGCTTCCTGCGACAGCGCCGATGACACCGGCGGTGGCGGCTCGCGCAACCGACGCCGCCTTCTTGGGGCGGCCTTGCACCCCGGCAACGTCGCTGCCGCGCCGGTAGCGCGTGCGCCCGGCCACCAGCGTGGCGACCAGGTTGCGCTCGTCGCCGAGCATCACCCAGGCGAACAGGCGCTCGTGAAGGTCGCGCGCCAGCGCGTCGCGCGCCAGCGGCACCGCGCCGACCGCCCAATCCCACACCGTGAGGTCGGCGCTGCGGCCGGGCTCGAGGCTGCCGATCTCGTGGTCGAGGTGCAGCGCCCGTGCGGCGCCGAGCGTCGCCGCGTGCAGCGCCCTGAACGCGCTCAGCCGCACGCCGCGCAGCGCCTGCACACGGTAGGCGTCGGCCATCGCACGCAGCATCGACAGGCTGGTGCCGCCGCCGACATCGCTGGCCAGCGAGACCGGGACCTTCGCTTCGGCCATTGCCTGCCAGTCGAACAGGCCGCTGCCGAGGAACAGGTTCGACCCCGGGCAGTGCGCGATCTGCGCGCCGCTGTCGGCCAGGCGCGCGCGATCGGCGTCGTCGAGCCAGATGCCGTGCGCGAGCACCGCGCGCTCGCCGAGCAGGCCGTGCCGGTGGTAGACATCGAGGTAGCTGCGCGCCTCGGGAAAGAGCTGCGCGACCCACGCCACCTCGGCGCGGTTCTCGGCGACGTGGGTCTGCATGTACAGGCCCTGGTGCCGCCGCAGCAGCGCGCCGGCCATCGCCAGTTGTGCCGGCGTGCTGGTGGCCGCGAAGCGCGGCGTCACCGCATACGCCAGGCGATCGCTGCCGTGCCAGCGCGCGATCAGCGCCTCGCATTCGTCGCGCGCGCGGCCGACGTCGTCGCGCAGGCCGTCGGGCGCATGGCGGTCCATCAGCACCTTGCCGGCGATCAGGCGCATGCCGCGCGCACGCGCGGCCGCGAACAGCGCATCGACCGACGCCGCGTGCACGCTCGGAAACACCACCGCCGCGGTGGTGCCGTGCGCCAGCAGGGCGTCGGTGAAGGCATTGGCTTGCGCCGCCGCGTGCTCGGCGTCGGCGTGGCGCGCCTCGGCGGGGAAGGTGTAGCGCTCGAGCCAGTCGAGCAGCTCGCTGCCGTACGAGGCCACCACGTCGAGCTGCACGCTGTGCACGTGGGTGTCGATCAGCCCCGGCAGCAGCAGGCGGCCGCGGTGATCTTCGCGCTGCCAGTCGTCGCCGGGGCCTTCGCTGCCGGGCAGCACGCCGGCGATGCGGCCGTGCTCGATCAGCAGCCAGTGGTCGGGGCGGTGGCGCAGCGCCGCCGGCGACGGCGTGCCGAGCCCGGGATCGGCGGTGAAATCCAGCAGGTCGGCGCGCAGCGCGCGGCGTGCGGGATCTCGGGGCGCGGCCATGGAGCGTGGACTATAGTCGGCCGCATTCGCCGCTCACAGACCGGGTATCCACGGGCCGACCGCAGGAGCCCGATGTCGATGCCCGCCAACGCCATCTGCTTCTTCCACCGCGGCCGCCTGGTCGAGGTGCGCGACGCTGCGCCGACCCGCACCGTGCTGCAGTGGCTGCGCGAGGACGCGCGCTGCACCGGCACCAAGGAGGGCTGCGCCGAAGGCGACTGCGGCGCCTGCACGGTGCTCGTCGGCGAGCCGGGCCGCGGCGGCAAGCTCGCGCTGCACAGCGTCAACGCCTGCATCCGCCTGCTGCCGACGCTGCACGGCAAGGCGCTGTTCACGGTGGAAGACATCACCGCGGCGGGTAGCGGCGCGCTGCACCCGGTGCAGCAGGCGATGGTCGACTGCCACGGCTCGCAGTGCGGCTTCTGCACCCCGGGCTTCGTGATGTCGCTCGCCGCGTGCTACGAGCGCCACGCGGGCACCAAGCGGCGGCCGACGCGCCAGCAACTGGCCGACGAGCTCGCCGGCAACCTGTGCCGCTGCACGGGCTACCGCCCGATCCTCGACGCCAGCCAGCGCATGTTCGATCTGCCGGCCGCGCCTGCCTGCCGGTCGAGGCGGCCGCCGCGGCGCTGCGCACGCTGCCGCGCCGCGCGTTGGCGTACGCCGCGCCGAGCGCCGCGCTGCCCGGGCGGGTCGACCGCTACTTCGCGCCGCGCACGCTGAACGAACTGGCGCGCCTGCGCCTGGCGCGTCCGCACGCACGCTTGCTCGCCGGCGCCACCGACATCGGGCTGTGGGTCAACAAGCAGTTGCGCGACCTCGGCGACATCGTCTACCTCGGCGAGGTGGCCGAGCTGAAACGCATCGCGGTGCGCGAGGGCGTGCTCGCGATCGGCGCCGGCGCGTCGCTCGAAGACGCGTGGGCCGCGCTGGCGCGGCGCGCGCCGGCGCTGACCGAGGCCTGGCTGCGCTTCGCGTCGCCGCCGATCCGCCACATGGGAACGATGGGCGGCAACGTCGCCAACGGCTCGCCGATCGGCGACAGCGCGCCGGTGCTGATCGCGCTCGACGCGCAGCTCGTGCTGCGCAAGGGCGATGCGGTGCGCCGCCTGCCGCTGGCCGACTTCTACGTCGACTACATGGTCAACCGGCTGGAAGCCGGCGAGTTCGTGCAGGCGATCGAGGTGCCGCTGGCGTCGTTCGACGACGGCACGCTGCGCGCGTACAAGATCTCCAAGCGCTTCGACAGCGACATCTCGGCGGTGTTCGCCGCGCTGCGCGTGCGGCTCGACGGCGAGCGCGTCGCCGACGCGCGCTTCGTGTTCGGCGGCATGGCGGCGATCGTCAAGCGCGCCGCCGCCGCCGAGCGCGCGGTGATCGGTCAGCGCTGGAGCGAGGCCGCGGCGCAGCGCGCGGCCGCGGCGCTCGCCGACGACTTCTCGCCGCTGACCGACCTGCGCGCGAGCGCAGCCTACCGCCTCGCGGTGGCCGGTGGCCTGCTGCAACGCTACGCGCTCGAGACGCGGCCGCACGATGCACTGCCGGCGCAGGCGCTGTGCGTGTGGGCCAGGCCCACCGTGTCCGCTTGAGCGCGCGATGAACAAGCCGCACGAGGGCCCGCTGCTCGATGCCGCGCGTTCGGCGGCCGGCGTCGGCGTGCCGCATCCGCACGAGTCGGCGCACCTGCACGTGGCGGGCGAGGCCACTTACGTCGACGACATGCCCGAGCTGGCCGGCACGCTGCACGCCGCGCTCGGGCTGTCGCCGCTGGCGCACGGCACGCTCGTGGGCATCGACCTCGAAGCCGTGCGCGCGCTGCCCGGCGTCGTCGACGCCTTCGGCGCGCGCGACATCCCCGGGCGCAACGACTGCGGGCCGGTGGTGCACGACGACCCGATCCTCGCCGACGGCACGGTGCAGTACCTCGGCCAGCCGGTGTTCGCGGTGCTCGCGCACACGCGCGACGCCGCTCGCCGCGCCGCAGCACGGGCGAAGCAGGTGCTGGCCATCGAGCCGCTGCCGCCGGTGCTCTCCGCGCGCGAGGCCCACGCGTTGCGCCGGTACGTGCTGCCGCCGATGCATCTGGTGCGCGGCGACGCGCAGGCCGCGATCGCGGCATCGCCGCGCCGGCTCGCGGGCTCGCTGTCGGTCGGCGGCCAGGAGCAGTTCTACCTCGAGGGCCAGATCGCGTACGCGATCGCGCTCGAAGACGGCGGCATGCTGGTGCACTGCTCGACGCAGCACCCGAGCGAGATGCAGGCCGTGGTCGCGCACGCGCTGGGCATCGACGCGCACGCGGTGCGCGTCGAGTGCCGCCGCATGGGCGGCGGGTTCGGCGGCAAGGAGTCGCAGTCGGCGCTGTTCGCGTGCATCGCGGCGATCGCCGCACGGCGCACCGGCCGGCCGGTGAAGCTGCGGCCCGACCGCGACGACGACTTCCTCGTCACCGGCCGGCGCCACGGCTTCGAATACGACTACGAAGTCGGCTACGACGACGACGGCCGCGTGCTCGGCGCGCGGATCGACCTCATCGCCAACGCCGGCTTCTCGGCCGACCTGTCGGGCCCGGTGATGACGCGCGCGCTGTGTCACTTCGACAACGCCTACTGGCTGCCGCACGTGGCCGCGCACGGCTACTCGGCGAAGACCAACACGCAGAGCAACACCGCGTTTCGCGGCTTCGGCGGCCCGCAGGGCGCGCTGGCGATCGAGGCGATCCTCGACGAGATCGCGCGCGCGCTCGGCAAGGACGCGCTCGACGTGCGGCGCGTCAACTTCTACGGCCGCAGCGCCGGCGGCGACGCGCACGCCGAGCGCCGCGTCACGCCGTACGGCCAGGCGATCGACGACAACATCGTCCACGCACTGGTCGACCGCCTCGTGCACACCAGCGACTACGCGCAGCGCCGCCGCGAGATCGCCGCGTTCAACGCCGCCAGCCCGGTGCTCAAGCGCGGCCTCGCGCTGACGCCGGTGAAGTTCGGCATCTCGTTCAATGTGGCGCACTTCAACCAGGCCGGCGCGCTGGTGCACGTGTACCTCGACGGCTCGATCCTGGTCAACCACGGCGGCACCGAAATGGGCCAGGGCCTGAACACCAAGGTGGCGCAGGTCGTCGCGCACGAGCTGGGCGTGCCGCTTGCGCGTGTGCGCAGCACCGCCACCGACACCAGCAAGGTCGCCAACACGTCGGCCACCGCGGCGTCGACCGGCGCCGACCTCAACGGCAAGGCGGCGCAGGACGCGGCGCGCAAGTTGCGCGAGCGGCTGGCGGCGTTGGCCGTGCAGCGCTGGCGGGTCGACGCCGCGCAGGTGCGCTTCGCCGACGGCTTCGTGTCCGCGGGCGAGCAGCGCATCGCGTTCGCCGAGCTGGTGCGCGAAGCCTACGCCGCGCGCGTGCAGCTCTGGGCCGACGGCTTCTACGCGACGCCGGGGCTGCACTGGAACCGCGACACGCTGCAGGGCAAGCCGTTCTTCTACTTCGCCTACGGCGCCGCGGTCAGCGAGGTGGTGGTCGACACGCTCACCGGCGAGTCGCGCCTGCTGCGCGCCGACCTGCTGCACGACGTCGGCCGCTCGCTCAACCCGGCGATCGACATCGGCCAGGTCGAAGGCGCGTTCATCCAGGGCATGGGCTGGCTGACCACCGAAGAGCTGAAGTGGCACCCGCAGACCGGCGCGCTGCTGACGCACGCGCCGAGCACCTACAAGATTCCCACCGCCAACGACTGCCCGGCGGTCTTCAATGTGGCGCTGTACGAAGCCGACAACCCGGCCGACAGCATCCACCGCAGCAAGGCTGTCGGCGAGCCGCCGCTGCTGCTGCCGTTCTCGGTGTTCTTCGCGATCCGCGACGCGGTGTCGGCGGTGGGCGGCCAGCGCGTGAGCCGCTCGGCCGCTCCGGAGGCGAACTCCGGAGCGCGCAAGCGCGAAGGACTCGTGATGCACCCGCCGCTGCGCGCACCGGCCACGCCCGAGGCCGTGCTCGACGCGATCGCCGCGCTCCGGGCCTGACGCCGGGCCCGATGAACCGCACGGTGCACGACGCCGCGCTCGCATGGGCGGCCGCGGGCCGCGCCGCTGTCGTCGTCGAGGTGGTCGGCTTCAAGGGCTCGGTGCCGCGCGAGACCGGCACGCGCATGCTGGTGGCCGCCGACGCGGTTATCGGCACGATCGGCGGCGGCCATCTCGAACTGCAGGCGATCGAGCAGGCGCGCTCGCTGCTGGCTCGGCACGGCACGCACGAGCCCACCGAGCGCGATTTCGCGCGCGGCTCCACAGTCGAGCGCGAGATCGCGCTCGGCCCCACGCTCGGCCAGTGCTGCGGCGGCGTGCTGCGGCTGCGCTGGAAGCCGCTGTCGCGCGACGTGCTCGCCGCGTGGGCAGCGCCGGCGCCGCGCTTTCGGCTGCAGCTCTACGGCGCCGGCCACGTCGGGCGCGCGATCGCGCGGCTGCTCGAAGGCATCGACTGCCGCGTGCAGTGGATCGACGAGCGCGACAGCGAGTTTCCGGCCGCGGCGTCGCCCGCGCACATCGAGCGCGTGTGCGTCGAGCCGGTCGAGGCCGAGGTGGCGCAGGCACCGGCGGGTGCCTGCTTTCTCGTGCTGACGCACAGCCACGACCTCGACCTGCGCATCACCGAGGCGATCCTGCGCCGCGGCGACTTCGCCTACCTCGGGCTGATCGGCTCGGCCACCAAGCGCGCGCGCTTCGTGCACCGCTTCGAGCAGCGCGGCATCGCCGCCGGCGTGCTGGCGCGCATCACCTGCCCGATCGGCGTGGCGGGCGTCGTCGGCAAGGAGCCCGAGGTGATCGCGGTCGCGGTGGTGGCGCAGTTGCTGGCGCTTCCAGCGTCATCCACCAGTGCCCTGGGCTCTGCCCCTCTAACCGAACGCACGTAGGCACCCGGGAGAGATCCCGGCCAACGGTCAACGCGGGGTGGCGTCAGGGGCGTTGGTCAGCGATCTGAGCAGCGTTTCCTGCAGCCACGCTTGGTACCTGTCCGGGCTCCAGCCGCACTCATGGACCAGCTTGTGATAGACATCGCGGCCCGTATACATCCACAACAGGTCGGCCGCGGTCTGTCTGTTCAGACCCTTGCGCGCGCATCCTTCGCTGAACAGTGCATCGATGCGCGAGGCTTGCATCTCGCGGCGAACTCGCTCGAAGTTGTGCTGCGTCTTGCGCAATTCGGGTGAGAACGCAGAGGCCTTCATCAGCAGGCCCAACTCGGCGCCCTCGCCTTCGTAGATGGCACGTGCCACGCGCGCAGTGAGGGCGATCCGCTGCGTTGCATCCTGCACGCCCTCCAGTTGCCGCTGCGCCGCGTGAAACCGTGGTCCGAAGATGACATCGTGCATCAGTGCCTGCAGCAGGCCCGCCTTCGACTTGACGGTGGCGTAGACGGTGGCTGGTGCCACGCCGGCACGTTGGGCGATCTCCGCGATCGTGGTCGCATCGATGCCTTTGCGCGAAAACAGGTACATCCCCGCGGCCAGCAGCTTGGCGCGGGTGCGCTCCGCGCCGGCCGTTCGGCTGGCCGAGCGGTACTGTCGATTGACATGGTTGGCCATATTGATTATGGTTAGCTATATCCAATTGCGAGGTGATCCGTAGTGACCTTCGAAGCATATCTGAGCAACATCCGGGCCAAGACCGGCAAGGATCCAAGGCACTTCTTCGACGAAGCGGTGACCGCCGGCGTGCTGCGGCCCGATACCAAGGCCATGGAGTTCGTGTCGTGGCTCAAGCGCAGCTCGGGCCTGGGCCATGGTCATGCGATGGCGGTGTGGGAGTCGTTTCGCCGCAGCGGTTGGGTGCCTGCTGCCGCCGGGGACAGGCGCGCGGCCCGCACTGCAGCTAGCAAGGCAGCCAAGTGAACGCCACTGCGCTTCCCCGCTGGCAGCGCCGCACGGGCGTGGCGCTGTCGGGTCTGGCGACCGCGTTCTTCGCCCTCGACGCGACGGGCAAGCTGCTGCGCCTCGAGCCGGTGCTCAGAGGTTCCGCCGAGCTGGGTTGGCCAGCGACTGCTGCGGTGCCGCTTGGCGTGCTGCTGCTGATCGGCGCGGCGCTCTACGCGCTACCGCGAACGGCACTGATCGGAGCGATCATGCTCACCGGCTTCCTGGGTGGAGCCGTTGCCACGCACTATCGGGTCGGTTCACCGCTGTTCACGCACGTTCTATTTGGGGTCTACGTCGGCGTGATCATGTGGGCCGGGCTGGCGCTGCGACGCCGCGAACTGCGAGCGCTGATGACTGGCCACGCGCGCTGAGCGCACCTGTCACCGCCCTCGTGCGGACGCGAGGGCTCGATCTCGAAACCGAGCGCCATGCGTGCGCGCGCCACCGCGGGCACGCCGTTGTGCACGCCGGCGCGCACGCCGTGCGCCTTGGCGCGCTGCACGATGTGTTCGATCGCCTGCGCCACCGGCGGATCGCGCGAGGCGGGAGAGTCGGCCGCCTCGAGGCCCGAGGTCTCGTGCGCGGGCTTCAGGAGGAGGCGCTTGCGCTCCAGCCCCCGCCAAGCGCCTTGTAAAGCGTCACGCTGTTGACCAGGCGAGCGAGCCGCGTGCCGATAAGGGCCTGCTGCGCGACATAGGTCGATCGCTGCGAGTCCAGCACTTCGAGGTAGCTGTCGACGCCGCGCGCATAGCGCGCCTGCGACAGCTGCAACGACTGCGCCGTGGCCTGCACCAGCGAGGTCTGTGCTTCGAGCTGGTTGCCCACTTCGCCGCGCACCGCCAGCGCATCGGCCACCTCGCGGAAGGCCGACTGGATCGCCTTCTCGTACAACGCCACCCGGATGTCGCGGCCGACCTCGGCGCCCGTCAGGTTGGCCTGGCGCGCGCCGGCATCGAAGATCGGCAACGAGATCGTCGGCGCGAAGGTCCAGGTGCCGCTGCCGCCGCCGAACAGATCGCCCAGGCTCGCGCTGGCGCTGCCGGCCGTGGCGGTGAGCGCGATGCGCGGGAAGAAGGCCGCACGCGCGGCGCCGATGTTGGCGTTGGCGGCCTCGAGCTGCGCCTCGGCCTGTTGCACGTCGGGCCGGCGCTCGAGCAGTTGCGAAGGCACGCCGGCTGGCAGCTCGGGCAACGCGTTCAGCGAATCGCTCAGCCGCTCGGGCAGCAGCTCGTCGGGCACGGCAGCACCGGCCAGCAGCGCGAGTGCGTTGCGGTCCTGCGCCACCAGCGCGCGGTAGCTCGCCACCTCGGAGCGTGCGCCGTCGACCAAGCTCTGTGCCTGGCTCAAGGCGAGCTGCGAGGTGGCGCCCAGCTCGAAGCGGCGGCGCGTGAGTGCCAGGCTTTCGTTGCGGCTCGCGAGCGTGTCTTCGGCCAACGCGAGCCGTTCGCGGTCGGCCGCCAGCGTGAGCCAGGCGCTGGCCACTTCGGCCACCAGGCTGATCTGTGTGCTGCGGCGCACCGCCTCGGTGGCGAAGAAGTTCTGCAGCGCCTGTTCGTTCAGACTGCGCACGCGGCCGAACAGGTCGAGCTCGTAGCTGGCAAAGCCGATGCCGGCGCTGTACTGGTGGCTCACGTTCGAGCTGCCGGTCTGCGAGAGCGTGGCCGGCGTGCGCTGCGCCGTGCCGCCGCCGCTGGCCGATACGGCCGGGAACAGCTCCGAGCGCTGGATGCGATAGGCCGCGCGGGCCGACTCGATGTTGAGCACCGCCACCCGCAGATCGCGGTTGTTGGCCAGCGCCAGTTCGATTGTCTGGCGCAACTTGGGGTCTGCGTAGAAGTCGCGCCAGTCGATGTCGGCGGCGGCCGGTGCCGCCGCGGCGGCTTGCGCAGCGGGGTAAGCCTCGGGCACCGGCGACGCCGGGCGTTCATAGGCCGGCATCAGGCTGCAGCCGCAGGCCAGCAGTGCGGCGGTCAGGGCCAGGAGCGTGGTGGGGCGGTTCATGCGGTTCTTTCCTGAAGAGGTCGTGCGGGTCACGTCATGGCTCCTGCGCGGCGACCGCGGGCAACGCAGCCGGCGTTGTTGCCGCTGAACTGCCGCGCCGCCACTCGGCGGACTCGAGCACACCCACGAAAAACAGCGGCACGAGGAAGATCGCCAGCACGGTGGCCGAGGTCATGCCGCCGATCACCACGTGGCCGAGCGCGTTCTGCGCACCGGCACCGGCGCCGCTGCCCAGCGCCATCGGCAACACGCCGAGGATGAAGGCCAGCGAGGTCATCAGGATCGGGCGCAGCCGCAAACGCGCCGCCTCCACGGCGGACTGCACCAGGCCCATGCCCTGTGCGTGCAGGTCCTTCGCGAACTCGACGATCAGGATCGCGTTCTTGGCCGCCAGGCCCACGGTGGTGAGCAGGCCGACCTGGAAGTACACGTCGTTCATGTGCCAGCCCAGCATCGCGGCGACCACGCAACCGAGCACGCCCAGCGGCACGGCCAGCAGAACCGCCGCCGGGATCGACCAGCTTTCGTACAGCGCCGCCAGGCACAGGAACACGACGAGGATCGACACCGCGTACAGCAGCGGTGCCTGCGAGCCCGACGAACGCTCCTGCCGCGACACCCCGGTCCATTCGAAGCCGATGCCAGCCGGCAACTGCGAGGCCAGGCGCTCCATCGTGTCCATTGCCTCGCCGCTCGAAGCCTTGCCCGGCATCGCCATGCCCTGGATCTGCATCGAGGGCACGCCGTTGTAGCGCTCCAGGCGCGGCGAGCCCGAAGTCCAGCGTGCGCTGGCGAAGCTGGCGAACGACACCATCTCGCCGGCGCTGTTCTTCACGTACCAGCGGTCGATGTCCTGCGGCAGCATGCGGAACGGCGCGTCGGCCTGCAGGAACACCTTCTTCACGCGGCCCTTGTCGATGAAGTCGTTGACATAGCTGCTGCCCCAGGCCGCCGCGAGGTTGGCGTGGATGTCGGCCAGCGACACACCGAGCGCGCCGGCCTTGTGTTCGTCGATGTCGAGTTCGAGTTGCGGCGTGTCGGCCTGGCCGTTCGGGCGCACACCCACCAGACCCGGCTCGTTGGCGGCCATGCCCAGCAGCTGGTTGCGTGCCTGCATCAGCGCTTCATGGCCCAGGTTGGCGCGGTCCTGCAGCATGAGGTCGAAGCCGCTGGCATTGCCCAGTTCCGACACCGCCGGCGGCGTGACCGTGAAGATGCTGGCGTCGCGCACCTTGGCCAGCGCCTGCATCGCGCGGCCGGCCACCGCGGCGGCCTTCTGGCCGGCGGCGGTGCGTTCGTTCCACGGCTTGAGCTTCACGAACCCGAGGGCCATGTTCTGGCCGCTGCCGGCAAAGCTGAAGCCGGCCACGGTGAGGATGGACTCGACGTTGTCCTTCTCTTCGCTGAGGAAGTGCTGCTCCACCTGGGCCAGCGCCTCCAGCGTGCGGCTTTGCGTGGCGCCGGCCGGCAACTGCACCATCGTGAACAGCACGCCCTGGTCTTCGTCGGGCAGGAAGCCGGCGGGGATCTTCATGAAACCCCATGCCATCGCCACGCCCAGGACCGCGTACACGGCGAAGTAGCGACCGCCGCGCGCCAGCACGTGGCGCACGCCGCCTTCGTAGCGTTGCGTGGCGCGGTCGAACCAGTGGTTGAAGCGGCCGAAGAAGCGACCCAGCGGCCCGTCGCCGTGGCCGTGGCCCCCTTGGGCAATGGGCTCGAGCAGCGTGGCACACAGCGCCGGCGTCAGCACCATCGCCACCAGCACCGATAGCACCATCGCCGACACGATGGTGATCGAGAACTGGCGGTAGATCACGCCCACCGAGCCGCCGAAGAAGGCCATCGGCACGAACACCGCCGACAGCACCAGCGCCACGCCGACCAGCGCGCCGCTGATCTGGCCCATCGACTTGCGCGTCGCCTCCTTGGGCGACAGGCCTTCGTCGCGCATCACGCGTTCGACGTTCTCGACCACCACGATGGCGTCGTCCACCAGCAGGCCGATGGCCAGCACCATCGCGAACATCGTCAGCGTGTTGATCGAGTAGCCGAAGCCGGCCAGCACGCCGAAGGTGCCCAGCAGCACCACCGGCACGGCGATGGTCGGGATCAGCGTGGCGCGGAAGTTCTGCAGGAACAGATACATCACCAGGAACACCAGCAGCACCGCTTCGACCAGCGTCTTGACCACCTCCTCGATCGAGAGCCGCACGAAGGGCGTGGTGTCGTACGGCACCTGCGCCTTCATGCCGGTGGGGTAGTAGGCGGCCAGTTCGTCGAGCTTGCTCTGCACGCCGCGAATGGTGTCGAGCGCGTTGGCGCCGGTGGCCAGCTTGATCGCCAGCCCGGTGGCGGGCCTGCCGTTGTAGCGCGCGGTCGCGCCGTAGTTCTCGCTGCCCAGCTCGACGCGGGCCACGTCGCCCAGTCGCACCATCGAGCCGTCGCCGGCGGTGCGCAGCACGATGTCGCGGAACTCCTCGGCCGTCTTCAGCCGCGTCTGCGCGGTGACGGTGGCATTGAGCTGCTGGCCGGGCACGGCCGGCAAGGCACCGAGCTGGCCGGCCGAGACCTGCACGTTCTTCGACTGGATCGCGGCCTTCACGTCCAGCGCGGTGAGCTTGTAGGCGAGCAGCCGGTTCGGGTCGAGCCAGATGCGCATCGCGTACTGCGAGCCGAACAGCTGCGTGTCGCCCACGCCTTCCACCCGCGACAGCGGCTCCTGCACGTTGGCGGCCACGTAGTCGGCCAGGTCGGCGTCGCCCATGCTGCCGTCTTCGGAGATGAAGGCGACGACGGCGAGGAAGCTGCTGGCGGTCTTGTTGACGCTGAGGCCCTGGGCCTGCACCTCCTGCGGCAGCAGCGGCGTGGCCAGCGCGAGCTTGTTCTGCACCTGCACCTGGGCGGTGTCTGGATCGGTGCCGTTCTTGAACGTCAGCGTGATGAACGCGCCGCCGCTGGAGTCGCTGGTCGACGACATGTAGTCCAGGTTGTCCAGCCCCTTCATCTTCTGCTCGATGACCTGGGTGACGCTGTCTTCGAGCGTCTTGGCCGAGGCGCCTGGGTAGCTGGCGCTGATGGTGACGACGGGCGCGGCAATGGCCGGGTACTGCGCGATCGGCAGGGTCCTGATCGCCAGCACGCCGGCGAGCATCACGACGATGGCGAGCACCCAGGCGAACACCGGGCGGTCGATGAAATGGCGGGCCATGGGGTCCTCGGGCTGTCTGTACTTTGAGCTGCGGTGGCGGCGGGCCTTCAGCGGCCCGCGGGTGCGGTTTGCGCCAGCTGCTGCGGCGCCGACGCTGCGGCCTGCGGCGCCCAGGGCACGGCGTTCACCGCCACGCCGGGGCGGGCGTTCTGCAGCCCTTCGACCACCACGCGGTCGCCGGCGGCCAGGCCGTCGGTGACCAGCCAGCGGTCACCCACCGCGCGTTCGGCAACCAGCGTTCGCAGCTGCAGCTTGCCGTCGGCACCCACCACGTAGGCGACGGGCTTGCCGGTGGCGTCGCGTTGCACGCCGCGCTGCGGCACCAGCAGCGCGCCGGCCTTCACGCCCTCCTCGATGACGGCGCGCACGTACATGCCGGGCAGCAGCTCGCCCTTGGGGTTGGGGAACACGGCGCGCAGCGTCACGGCGCCGGTCGACGGGTCGACGGTGGACTCCGAGAACTGCAGCTTGCCCGGCAGCGCGTAGGTGCTGCCGTCTTCGAGCTCGAGCTTCACCTTCGCTGCCGCGCCGTTGCTGCTGCGTTCGAGCTGGCCGGCTTCGAGCGCGCGCCTGAGCTGCAGCATCGTGGTGCTGGGCTGGGTGACGTCGACATAGATCGGGTCGAGCTGCTGCACGGTGGCCAGTGCGCCCGCCTGCGATGCAGTGACCAGCGCACCGGGCGTGACCGACGAGCGGCCGATGCGCCCCGAGATCGGTGAGCTGATGCGCGTGTGGCCGAGGTTGATGCGGTCGGCTTCGAGCGCGGCGCGCGCGGCGGCGACCTCGGCCTCGGCCTGCTTGAGCGCGGCGGCAGCGTCGTCGTGGTCCTGCCGGCTGATGGCGTGGATGGCCACCAGCTCCTGGTAGCGCTCGGCCTTGGCGCGCACCGCAACCAGGTTGGCCTCGGCCTTGGCCAACGCGGCCTGCGCGCTGCCGTAGGCGGCCCGGTAGCTGGCCGGTTCGATCTGGTAGAGCACGTCGCCGGCCTTCACGTCGCTGCCCTCGCGGAACAGCCGCGCCTTGATGAGGCCGCCCACCTGCGGGCGCACCTCGGCGATCTGGTAGGGCGCGGTGCGGCCGGGCAGTTCGGCGTCGAGCGCCACCCGCTGCGCCTGCACCGCTACCACGCCCACCGTGGGCGCGGCCGGCGGCTGCACGCCGAGGGCTGAGGGAGCCTGGCCGCACGCGGCCAGCACCCAGGCGGCAGCGGTTGCCGCAACGAGCGCCAGGCGCGGCGCAGCGAGCGCGACGCGCGCGGCGGCAAGCGGGGGGTTGGCTGGGCTGGAAGACATCCTTGACTCCTGATGCATAACTGTACTGTACGGTTCTATTATGTGCTTGACCGCTTAGGCTTGTCAATCAATAATGAACTCACAAGTTCAGTAAAGGAGTCTGAAGTGCGGGTGCGTACCGAAGCCAAGCGCGAGGCCATCCTCGACACCGCGGCCCAGGTGTTTATGGAGCTGGGCTACGGACGCACGTCGATGTCGGAGATCGCCGCGCGCCTGGGCGGCTCGAAGGCCACGCTGTACAGCTACTTCCCGTCGAAGGAGCAGCTGTTCTTCGAGGTCGTGCAATTCAAGGTGGGCGCAGAGGTGGGGCCTGCGTTCCAGGAGCTGCCTTCATTGGTTCAAGAAGACCCGCGCGCCTTGCTCACGCGCCTGGGCGAGCGGCTGCTGGCGGCGATCACCGCGCCCGAGGCGATCGCGGTGCGCCGCATGGTGATTGCCGAAGCGTTGAAGTCCGACATCGGCCGCCAGTTCTGGACACATGGGCCGCAACAGGTGCTGGATTCGGTGGCGGCCTACCTGGCCGGGGCCACGCAGGCCGGACGCCTCGAGGTGAAGAATCCGCCGGCGGCAGCCCAGCACGTCCTCGCGCTGTTCGGCTCCGAGATCGACTGGCGCTGGACCTTCGGCGTGCAGAACACCTTCACGCGGGCGCAGCTCAAGCAGGCGGTGGCCCGGGCGGTGGACGTGATCATGGCCGCCTACGGCCCGCGCCGCGGCGCCTGAGGACGGCTACGCGCGCAGCGCCTTCAGCAACTCCTGCGAGCCCGCGCTGAGAAGACGAGCGTCCGAGCCGAGCGTCACGAAGTCGAAGCCGAGCGCGATGCGCGCGCGCGCCACCGCCGGCACGCCGTTGTGCACGCCGGCGCGTACGCCGTGCGCCTTGGCGCGCTTGACGATGTGCTCGATCGCCTGCGCGGTGGGCGGGTCGACGTCGTCGAACACCGGGCGGCAGCCGAGCGCCAGCGAGAGATCCGACGGGCCGATGTAGATGGCGTCGAGCCCTTCGACCGACAGGATCGAGTCGAGGTTGTCGAGCGCCTGCTTGGTCTCGATCATCGCGAACGCGACGATGGTGTCGTTGGCCTTGCTCGGATAGTCGGCGCCGCCGTAGAGGTTGGCGCGCACCGGCCCGAAGCTGCGGCTGCCCTTGGGCGCGTAGTGGGTGTACGACACCAGGCGCTGCGCGTCCTCGCGCGTGTTGACCATCGGGCAGATGACGCCGTAGGCGCCGGCGTCGAGGCTCTTCATGATGATGCCCGGCTCGAGCCAAGGCACGCGAACGATCGGCACCGTCGGCGTCGTGCTGATCGCCTGCAGCATCGTCACCATCTGCGCGTAGTCGATCACGCCGTGCTGCATGTCGATGGTCAGCGTGTCCCAGCCCTGGTGCGCCATCACTTCGGCGCTGAAGCTGCTGGGGATCGCGAGCCAGCCGTTGACGGCGGGCTTGTTCTGTTGCCACAGCGTGCGCAGACGGTTTTCTCTCACGTTGTTCTCCTCATACTGCTCTACATGATCGGTCCGGCGCCGGGCCGCCCGAAGCCGGACCAGCCCCACGGGCCAGGGAGGGCCCGTTCCGTGCCCAGGGGCAGCGCAGGCGCGCAGCGACAAGCGTGGGGGCTCACAGTCCTGCCTGACTGATCGGCTTGCCGGTGTCGAAGAAAGACTTCAGGTTGTCGAACACGCGCTGCGCCATCGCCGCGCGCGTCTCGACAGTGGCGCTGCCGATGTGCGGCACCAGCACCACGTTGTCGAGCGCCATCAGCTCGGGGGGCACCTGCGGCTCGCGCTCGAACACGTCGAGCGCGGCGCCGGCGATGCGCCGGCCTTGCAGCGCGCGCACCAGCGCCGGCTCGTCGACCACCGAGCCGCGCGCCACGTTGACCAGGTAGCCCTTCGGGCCCAGCGCGTCGAGCACCGCCTCGCTGATCAGATGGCGCGTCGCCGCGCCGCCGGGAACGATGACCAGCAGAAAATCGCACCAGCGCGCCAGCTCGACCAGCGACGGCTCGTGCGGCATCGAGGTGTCGAGCACCGGCCGCCGGTTGTGATAGCGGATGTCCATGTCGAACGCCAGCGCGCGTTTGGCGACCTCGTGGCCGATGCGCCCGAGGCCGACGATGCCGAGCTTCTTGCCGCTGAACCGGCGCTGCAGCGGATACGGCCCTTGCGGCCATTGGCCCGCGCGCAGGTAGCGCTCGGCGGCGCCGACGCCGCGCGCCACGTCGATCATCAGGCCGATCGCCAGGTCGGCGACGCAGTCGTTGAGCACGTCGGGCGTGTTGCCCACCGGGATGCCGCGACGTGCCGCGGCGTCGAGGTCGATGCCGTCGACGCCGACGCCGAAGCTCGAGATCACCCGCAGCGACGGCAGCGCGGCGATCAGCGCCGCGTCGGCGAAGCCGGCGGTGGCCAGGCCGACGAACTCGCCACCGCGCGCGGCCAGGAACGCCCTGGCATCGGGCTGGTCGGCCAGGCGATGCCAGTCGAAAGCCTCGGCGAGCTGCTGCTCAAGCGTGGGCATCAGCTTGCCGTACTGCAACACCTTGTGCTTCATCGCATGGCACTCCCCGTTCACTGCGCCGTCGCGCATTGTCGCCGCGGCGGCCGAGGCTGCAACGCGCTGCGCGCCCGATTCGCGGCTGGCCTATATTCGCGCGGGGCCCGGTGCCGCGGGCCCGCGGCGCGCCGCGGCGCGCAACCGAGGTCGCCGATGCCCACACCGATCCATGCCCCGCCGTCCGGCAGCGAAGTCTGCGTCGCGTTCACGCCGAGTGCGCGCTACCCCGACCCGCTGGTCGAGGTGCTCGACGAGTCGTTCCTGAAGCTGCGCCTGTTCAGCGCCAGCGTCGAGCAGCTCGCCACCGGGCTGCGCTGGGCCGAGGGGCCGGTGTGGTTCGGCGACGGGCGCTACCTGCTGCTGTCGGACATTCCGAACGACCGCATCGTGCGCTGGGACGAGACCAGCGGCCTGACCAGCGTGTTCCGCGCGCCGTCGAACCACGCCAACGGCCACGCGCGCGACACCGCGGGGCGCCTGGTGAGCTGCGAGCACCGCAGCCGACGCGTCACGCGCACCGAGTACGACGGCTCGATCACTGTGCTGGCCGAGCGCTGGCGAGGCTTGCGGCTGAACTCGCCCAACGACATCGTCTGCGCGCGCGACGGCAGCATCTGGTTCACCGACCCGCTGTTCGGCATCGCCGGCCACTGGGAGGGCACACCCGCGCAGAGCGAAACGCCGTGGGCGGTGTACCGCATCGATGCACGCAGCGGCGAGCTGCAGCGCGTGATCGACGACCTCGCCGCACCCAACGGGCTGGCGTTCTCGCCCGACGAGAAGACGCTCTACGTGGTCGAGAGCCGCGCCACGCCGCATCGAAAGATCTGGGCGTACGACGTCGGCACCGGCGGCGCGCTGGCCAACAAGCGGCTGTTCGTCGACGCCGGCGGCCCCGGCGCCTACGACGGCATCAAGGTCGACGCCAGCGGCCACGTCTGGTGCGGCTTCGGCAGCAGCGACGGTACCCAGTTCGAGCGGCTCGACGGCGTGCGCGTCTACGACAGCACGGGCAAGGCGGTGGGGCACATCCACCTGCCCGAGCGCTGCGCCAACCTGTGCTTCGGTGGTGCGCACAACAACCGCCTGTTCATGGCGGCCAGCCACTCGCTGTACGCGCTTTACGTCAACACCACCGGCGCCGCCTGAGGCGAGCGCGTCAATCCGCCAGCGCCCACAGCAACCCGCCGAGGCCGAGGCCCACGCCGGTGGGCAGCGCCCAGCGCTCGATCTTCGACACCTGGCGGCCGACCACCACCTCCACCGGCACGGTGGCGTCTTCGAGCACGCGGTTGGTTACCGAGTCTTCGAGCATGCGCGTCAGCGAGTGCTTGCGCGCGGTGCCGATCACGATGTGGTGGCACTGCAGCCGCTGCGCGGCGCGGCAGATCTCCTGCGCGCGATCGCCCATGCACCATTCGTCGGCGAACGGCACGCCTTCGCGTTGCAGCAGTTCGCGAGCGCCCGCCAGGGCCGCCTCGGCGCGCTCGCGGTGCCACTCGGTGCGGTCGCGCCGGCTGACGAAGCGCGCGATGTGGTGCGACAGCCGCGGCTGCACGTGCAGCAGGTGCAGCCGCAGGTCGTGGTCGCGCCGGTATTCGTCGATCGCGTGGCGCAATGCGTTGAGGCTGTTGTCGGAACCGTCGATGGGCACCAGCACGTTGAGCATCGGAGTCTCCCCTGCGTCATTGGGCAAATCGTTGCGCGAGCGCGGCCGCTGCATCGCCTGCAGCCGCGCGCGGATGCGCGAGTCGAGCCGGCGGTGATGGTGCAAGAAGGCGACCACCAGCAGCAGCGGCACCAGCGCGTAAAGCAACTGCGGCGCGGTCACCGAGGCCAGCGCCGCGCGCAGCATCGGCTCGTTGAGCATCATCGTCACCGCGGTCCACACCAGCACGCCCGAACCGAGGTACACCACCGCCGGAAAGCGCTGCACCACCTTGAGCACCAGCGTGCTGCCCCACATCACGATCGGCACGCTGATCGCCAGCCCGAGCACCACCAGCAGCAGGCTGCCGTGCGCGGCACCGGCCACCGCCAGCACGTTGTCCAGGCCCATCAGCGCATCGGCGACGATCACCGTGCGCATCGCGCCCCAGAAGCCGGTGACCACCGGCGCGTGCGGCGAATCGTCGCCGTTGGGCTGCGACTCGTCGGGCTGCAGCAGTTTCCAGGCGATCCACACCAGCAGCGCGCCGCCCACCGCGAGCAGGCCGGGGATCTTCAGCAGCCACACCACCGCGGCGGTGAGCACCACGCGCACCGCCACCGCGCCGAGCGCGCCCCAGACGATGGCGCGGCGCTGCAGGTGCTTGGGCAACTGGCGCGCCGCCAGCGCGATGACGATCGCGTTGTCGCCCGCCAGCACGATGTCGATCACCACGATGGCCATCAGGGCCGACAGGAACTGGCCGGGCTCCAAGTGCACCTCTCCGTCGTTTCAGAGTCGCTGCCGGCGATTGTGGGGCACCGCCGGGGCGCGCGGCGGCTGCGTTTCGCGAACGCTGCCGTCGAGTTCGGCAAAGACTGCCGTCGCGTTCGGCGAAGGCTGCTGGTGCGCATCGCGAAGGCTGCTGTCGCGTCTTGCGAAGGCGGCATTCGTCCGCGGCGGCGCCCATCGCGAGGCGCCGTCGCGGGCCGCCATCGCAAGTCGCAATAGCGGCCGCGTGCACGCCGCGGCATTCGGTGGTAGAAACGAGCCCGTGCCGGCCGCAAGGCCGGCATGAGTCGCAAAGCGGGAGTAGTTCCGGCGCCGCATCCGCGGCGCTGCCGGCGCACCGTCAGTTCGAGCCCTCACCAGGCTCCGGTGTCCGAGCACTCGTCCATCGAGTCGCCGAACGAGACCTTTGCCACGGTCAGTGGCATCGGTCCGGTACGCGCGCGCACCGTCGAGCCACACAACAGGCGCCGCCGCGAGCGGTCGGCGTCGCGACGAAAGGGGACGACGATGGAAAACAGACGACTGCGACGCTACCTGCGGCACGGCATGCTGCCGCAACTGGCCGCCTTCGATGCCGTGATGCGCCTGGGCTCGGTGACCCAAGCCTCGGCCGCGCTGCACATGGCGCAGCCCACGGTGTCGGGCCACCTGCGCAAGCTGTCCGACGCGGTGGGGGTGCCGCTGTTTCGCTGCGACGGCCGGCGCATGCTGCCCACCGCGCCGGCGCGTGCGCTGCACGAAGGCGCGCTTGGGGTGTTCGCCGCGCTGCACGACCTCGACTGCGCGCTCGAGCCGCTGCGCAGCGCGCCGTCGGCGGCACGCACGGCAGCCGTCGGCGCGCAGCCTATGGCTGCCTGAGGCGCCGGCGTCAGAAGCTGTGAATGGACCCGGCGCGTCCGAGCGGGGCGCCCAAACGGGCCCAATCTAGACATGATGGTCGCCTGGCGCCCCAGCGCGAGGTGGCCGGCTCCTGCGAACGTAGGTTGCACGCGAGGTGCCGAGCTACATGCTGAGGGCGCAGCCCAACAGCCACTGTAGGAGACCGGCCATGGAAGAGCGTAGCAAGGTTTTCGTCGGACTGGACGTTCACAAGGATCGCATCTCGATCGGCTCGGCCGAACTTGGCCGCGAGGCCGGTCGTGTAGTTGGCGGCATCGCGCACGACGTACCCAAGCTGTCGAAGCAGCTGGACAAGCTCGGTGGGCCGGCAAGGGTGCATGTGGTGTACGAGGCCGGTCCCACCGGCTACGGACTGCAACGGGCGTTGGCGGCCAAGGGCTACGAGTGCGAAGTGATTGCGCCGTCGAAGATGCCTCGACGCCCCGGTGATCGGATCAAGACCGATCGGCGCGACTGCGTGCAACTGGCCGAGTGCTCGCGCGCCGGGCAGCTCAGTGCGGTGTGGATCCCGGACCCGCACGATGAAGCGATTCGCGACCTGGCGCGAGCACGAGAAGACGCGATCAAGACCCGCCAACAACAGCGCCAGCAGCTCAAGGCGTTCTTGCTGCGGCACGATCGGCGCTATAGCGGCAAGACCGCGTGGAGCAAGACGTACTACCGCTGGCTGGGCGAGCTGAACTTCGCTGAGGTCGCGGCACAGACCGCCTTTACCGAGTACTGGCAGGCTGTGCAAGCCGGCGATGAGCGCGTGCAAAGGCTGAGCCAGGCGCTGCGCGATGCGGTGGTGGGCTGGCGCTTCGAGTCGGTAGTCGCGGCGCTGCAGGCGCTGCGCGGCATCGATGTGGTCAACGCCGTCGGGCTGGTGGCCGAGATCGGTGACTTCAGCCGCTTCGAGCACCCGCGCAAGCTGATGGCCTACCTCGGATTGGTACCCTCGGAGTACTCCAGCGGCGACAAGACCGTGCGCGGCAGCATCACCAAGACGGGCAACGCCCACGCGCGCCGGCTGCTGACGCAGGCGGCGTGGAACTACCGCTTCAAGCCGCGCATCGGCGAACGCGCGCAGCAGCGCCAGCAAAAGCTCGACGAAGCGATCAGGACGCTGGGCTGGAAGGCGCAGTTGCGACTGACGCGCCGCTTCGCTGCGTTGGTTGGTCGCGGGGTGCAGATCAACAAGGTGTGCGTGGCGGTGGCGCGCGAGCTGACCGGCTTCATCTGGGCGGTCGCCCTGCGAGCCACGCCGCAACCCAATGCGCGGACCTGAAGCCAGGGAACAAAGCCATGAGCCAGATCGATCCGGCGATGCGACACGGACCCCGACAGGGCAATCCTCGGCGCGCCTATACCGGCTTCCGACAGGAATGATCCACGCAGCTAGAACGAGGCAGGCCCACGACGAATCCGATGAAGTGCTGGTAACCAATCCGCGGATAAGAGTCTGATTCATCGTCGCAGCCAAGTTCGAGTCGCATCACCAGATCGATCTCAGATGACAAGACCCAGAGAAGTCAGATTGACAAAGGCGACCATAAGAGGCGCAAAGCGCAGCCGTAGCTCGAGCTACGGCGAGCATTTGAAACGACGAGTGGGCCCGTTTGGGCGCCACGAGCGGGCGTGGTGGGTTCGTTCACAGCTTCAGAGCACCAGCAACGCGCGAAAGTCGTTGACGTTGGTGAGCGTCGGGCCGGTCACCACCAGGTCGCCGAGCCGCTCGAAGAACGAGTAGGCATCGTGGCGGTCGAGGTGGTCGGCCGCCGCCAGGTCGAGCGCGGCGGCGCGTGCCAGCGTATCGGGCGCGACGATCGCGCCGGCGTTGTGCTCACTGCCGTCGATGCCGTCGGTGTCGGCGGCCAGCACCCACACGCCCGGCTCGCGCTGCAGCGCGATCGCGCAGCCGAGCGCGAACTCGCTGGCGCGCCCGCCGCGGCCGCCGCGCGGCGTCTGCGGCTGCACCGTCACCGTGGTCTCCCCGCCGGACAGGATCACGCAGGGCCGTGCGAACGGCTGGCCACGCCGGCGCACGGCGCGCGCCAGCGCCGCATGCACCTTGCCGACCTCGCGCGATTCGCCCTCGACTTCGTCGCTCAGGATGTGTGCCTCGACGCCGCGCTCGCGCGCCAGTGCAGCCGCCGCCTCCAGGCTCTGCTGCGGCGTGGCGATCAGGTGCACGGCGTGGCCGCGAAAGGCCGCGTCGCCGGGCTTGGGCGTCTCGAACGCGCCGCTTTCCAACCCCGCGCGCGCCGCGGCGGGAACCGCGATGCGGTAGCGCTCGAGGATGCGCAGCGCGTCGGCGCAGGTGGTGGCGTCGGGCACCGTGGGGCCGCTGGCGATCACCGACGGATCGTCGCCCGGCACGTCGCTGATCAGCAGCGTCACCACCCGCGCCGGCGCACACCGCGCGGCGAGCCGGCCACCCTTCACCGCCGACAGGTGCTTGCGCACGCAGTTCATCTCGTCGATCGCCGCGCCGCTGGCCAGCAGCGCCTGGTTGATCTGCTGCTTGTCGGCCAGCGCCAGCCCCGGTGCCGGCAGGCTCAGCAGCGCCGAGCCGCCGCCCGAAATCAGGCACAGCACGAGGTCGTCGGCGGTGAGGCCGCGCGTCAGCTCGACGATGCGCTGCGCGGCGCGTTGCCCGGCTGCATCGGGCACCGGGTGCGAGGCCTCCACCACCTCGATGCGGCGCTGCCCGTGCGGTGCGTCGGCGTCGCTGCGATACGACGGCGGCACGTGGCCATAGCGCGTGACCACCAGCCCCGACAGCGGCGCGTCGCGCGGCCACAGCGCGTCGAGCGCCGCGGCCATCGCACCGGCGGCCTTGCCGGCGCCGAGCGCGAGGGTGCGGCCCTTGCCGGGCTCGGGCGGCGTGGGCAGGAACGCGGGCATCACCTGCGCCGGCTGCGCGCGAGCGACGGCGGCATCGAAGAGGGCTCGCAGGAAAGCGCGCGGATCTTGCATGGCCCGCGAATTACAGCATCAGGGCTCGGCGCTGGATCCGATCAGTTGGCGCGCGCCTGTTGGCGATCGACCGGCGCCAGCGACGCCAGGCAGCCTTCGGGCAGCGGGGTCTGTCCCATGGAAGGCAGCTGGAACGAACTCGCCATCGAGATCGTGGGCCCGCTGATTGCAGCGTCCGCCCCGCTCAGAACCTCGTCCTCACCGTGTAGCTGAGCGTCGTCTTGCCGTCGGCCGGCACGTCCACCAGCCACACCGCGCTGCGCGCCTCGGGCTTGGTGTGGCGCTGGCTCTCGGACACCATCTCCCAGTCGCCGGCCACCGGCTCCACCACCTTCACGGTAACGGCGCTGTCCTTGGCGTTGGACAGCTCGATGCTGTAGGCGCTTTCGTAGACGTTGTTGCCGAGCTTGCGGAAGCTGGTCTGCTTGCGTGTGGCCTTGACGTCGAACGCGTCACCGAGCTTCAGGCGCACCACGTCGTTCTTGGCGGTGTGGTCGATGCGGTCTTCGCCGATGAAGAGGGCGTTGCCGCGCGAGTCTTTCTTGTAGACGCGTACGATGCCCTTGGGCAGCGGCTGGCCGAGCCCGCCGCCCTTGTTGTCGAACTCGACGAACACCGCCACCTTGTTGGCGCGCCCCAGGTCGGCCTGCTGGCCGCGGTAGTACCAGTCCTGCCCCTCGGCGCGGTACTCCTTGCGCACCGGCACCGCGGCGGCCGCGAGCAGCGCCACCTGCTTGGTCTGGTTGTCGAGGATCGTGGTGGGCCGGTTCAGCGAGTACAGGTGGTACTCGAAGAGCTGCTCGCGCGCCATGTCGGCAGCCGGTGCGGCCGCTCGCGCGGCCATCGCGAACTCCTTGGTGCGCAGCTCGTCGCGCACGCGGTTCACGTCGCCGGCCACGAGCTGCAGCCTGGCCTTCTCGTAGCTCGCGCCGCTCTGGTTGGTGAGCGTCACCCAGCCGGCCAGGTCGAGCCTGGATTCGTCGCCGGACAGCTCGGCCACGTAGTCGGCGCGCCATGAGAGGCCGCCGGTGAGGTACGACAGCTCGGCCGCCTGGCGGCCGGCGTTGGCGCTGTCGAGCTGCACCACCAGCGTGGGCCGGTCGCGCAGGTTGGCGGGAATCGCGCCGTAGGCGATGCGCCCGGGCACGCCGGTCTCGATGCGGTCGGCGTACTTCAGCACCACGCCGCCGTTGGTGGCCAGCACCTCGGCCTGCTCGCGCGTCTCGGCGCCGGTGGTGGGGTGGGTCTTGATCACGGTGACGCTGCGGCCCACGTATTTGTCGAGCAGCTTCTGCGGCGTCAGCAGGTCGAAGTCGAAGTTCTGCTCCATCAGCCGCAGGCTGCCGCCGCTGACGGCGCGCAGGCTGGCGGTTTCGGGCCGCATCTTGGCGCTGACGTCGCGCAGCGCGATGGCGTTGGCGCCTTTGTCGAACGCGATCTGGCGCGTTTCTTTCACCAGCGCCAGCGAGTCGTTGTAGATGGTGACGGCCACCGCCTCGCGGTCTTCGGCGCGGCTGACCTTCTCGGTGGTGTTGGCGCCGGCGATCGAACAGGCGGCGATCGCCGCCAGCGTGGCGGCATGTTGCATCGGGTGGCGGGGCACGATTGCTCCTCGGGTTGCGACAGCGGCTTCAACGCGCCAGCGGGTCGGACGGGGTCAACGCCCTGGCCGGGACATGCGCCGCGCCGAAGCGCACCCGGCCTGGCAGCGGCTCAACTCACGTTGATCACGCGCATCCCCAGCAACTTGCCGCCGGGTTTGTCGAGCACCTGAATCGTCGCCTGCTTGGGGTTGAAGGCCTCGGGCAGCGGCACGCTGCCGCGCAGGATCTGCGACGCCAGCGTCACCTTGACCGGGTCGAGCGTGAGGTGGCGCTCGGCGCCGCCGGCCAGCCCCATGACCACGAACTGCAGCACCGCCGGCAGCGGCGCATCGCCGCCCTTGGGGCGCGTGAGCAGCAGCTCGTAGGCCAGCGCGCCGCGCTGCTTGGAGAAGCGCACCGCGCGCACCTCGACCGCGCCGCCGCGCGGGTCGGGTGGCAGCGAGGCGATCAGGAACTCGCGGTCGGCGCGCGCGTTCTTGGTGCGCTCGCGGTCGGCAGCCAGCTCGTCGGCGACCGACTTGCGCTCGGCGATCACCGTCTCCAGCCGCTGCGTGGTGGCCGTGAGGTCGCTGCGTGCGCGGTCGCGCTCCTGCTCGGCCTGCACTGCGCGGTCGCGCAGCGCGGCGCCCTCGGCGGCCGACAGGCGCGGCGGCAGCACGCGATCCTGCACGATGATGACGCCGGCGGCGCCGGCCAGCGCGCCGGCCAGCAGCAGCACCAGCCAGCCGGGCAGCCGCCACGCCGAGCGCTTGCGGCCATAGGGATTGAAAGCGACGGGTTTGAAGTTCTGCATGCTCGAACCGCGGTGACGTCGACGCGGACCGGCAGGTTCTACCACAGCCGCGCGCGCGGCCCGGCGGCCGCCACGCTGGCCGCCCGGCGCGACCGCGGCGTACGGCCTCGGCGCTTCAGCGCGCCACCACCGCGATGCCGCGCAACTGCCCGGCCTGCGGCGGCGCCGCCGGGCGCGGGTAGCGCTGCGGGTCGAAGCGGTGCAGCAGCTCGGCCTCGCGCACGCGCGCCAGCGCGACGTTGGCGATCTTCACGTGGCCGTAGCCGCGCATCGCCAGCGGCAGGCGCGCGATCTCGCTGGCCAGCGGCAGGTTCGGCGCGCGCAGTTGCGGCAGCAGCTCGTCGATGCGCGCCTCGTACTGCGCGATCAGCTCGCGCTCCAGGCGGCGCTCGGCGATGCGGCCGAAGAGGTCGAACGCGCTGCCGCGCAGGCGGCGGCCCCTGGCCAGCACGCGCAGCATCGGCATCAGCCAGCCGCCGAGCCGCAGCTTGCGCGGCGGCTGGCCGTTGCGCGCGCGGCTGAGCAGCGGCGGAGCCATGTGGAACTCGAGCTTGATGTCGCCTTCGAACTGCGCCGCCAGCTCGCGCTGGAAGCGGCCGTCGGTGAACAGGCGCGCCACCTCGTACTCGTCCTTGTAGGCCATCAGCTTGAGCAGGCCCGCGGCCACCGCGCGCGTGAAGGGCGCTGCGCCGCCGACGCCCAGCCCCGCCTCGTGCGCCTGCACGCGGCGCACGCGCTGCGCGTAGCGCTGTGCATAGGCGGCGTCCTGATAGGCCGTGAGGTGCTCGACGCCGCGCGCGATCAGCGCCTCGAGGGTCTCGTTGTCGGGCAGCGCCGACGGGGCCGCGCCGTCGCGCAGCGCGCGCAGGGCCTGTGGGTCGCCGGCCGCCAGGCGCCCGAGCGCGAAGGCGAGCCGGTTGCTCTGCACCGCCACGCCGTTGAGCTCGATGGCGCGCGTCAGCGCCGCCAGGCTCACCGGCACCAGGCCGCGCTGCCAGGCGTAGCCGAGCGCGAGGATGTTGGCGACGATGGTGTCGCCGAGAAACTCCTCGGCCAGGGCCTGCGCGTCGAAGGTCTCGACGTGGCCCTGCCCGGCGGCGAAATGCAGCTTCTCGAGCAGCGCCGCGACGCGCAGATCGGCGTCGGGGTTCAGCACCGACTCGGCCACCGGCGTCTCGTGCACGTTGGCCAGCACGCGGGTGCGGCCGTGGCGCACCGACTGCAGCGCCTCGGGCGACGCGCCGACCACCAGATCGCAGGCGAGCATGGCGTCGGCCTGCTGGGTGTCGATGCGCACCTGGTTGAGCCGCTCGGGCACGTCGGCCCAGCGCACGAAGCTCAGCACCGAGCCGCCCTTCTGCGCGAAGCCCATGAAGTCGAGCACGCTGGCGCTCTTGCCTTCGAGGTGCGCGGCCATCGCGATCACCGCGCCGACGGTCACCACGCCGGTGCCGCCGACGCCGGTGACCAGCAGATCGTAGGGGCCGGTCCACTCGTGCGGCGCGGGCAGCGGCAGCGCGGCCACGCGGTGCTCGAACTCGCCGTGGCCGCCTTGCAGCGCGCCGGTCTTCTTGCGCAGCGAGCCGCCGATCACGCTGACGAAGCTCGGGCAGAAGCCCTTGACGCACGAGTAGTCCTTGTTGCAGCTGCTCTGATCGATCTTGCGCTTGCGCCCCAGCGCCGTCTCGTGCGGCAGCACCGCGACGCAGTTGCTCTGCACCGAGCAATCGCCGCAGCCTTCGCAGACGTGCTCGTTGATGAAGACCCTGCGCGCCGGGTCGGCCATCTCGCCCTTCTTGCGCCGGCGGCGCTTCTCGGCGGCACAGGTCTGCTCGTAGATCAGCACCGTCACGCCCGCGATTTCGCGCAGCCGGCGCTGCACGGCGTCGAGCGCCTCGCGCGGGTGGAACTCGGTGCCGGGCGGAAACCGCGCGTGATGGCCGTCGTACTTGGCGATGTCGTCGCTGACGACCACCACCTTCTTGACGCCCTCGCTCTCGACCTGGCGCGCGATGCGGTCGACGCTGATCGGGCCGTCGACCGGCTGGCCGCCGGTCATCGCCACGGCGTCGTTGAACAGGATCTTGTAGGTGATGGTCGCCTTCGACGCCACCGCCTGGCGGATCGCCAGATAGCCCGAGTGCCAGTAGGTGCCGTCGCCGAGGTTCTGGAACACGTGCGGCACCTTGGTGAACATCGAATGGCTGACCCAGTCGACGCCCTCGCCGCCCATCTGGATCACGCCTTCGGTGTTGCGGCCCATCCAGGCCGCCATCACGTGGCAGCCGATGCCGGCCTGCGCGCGCGAGCCCTCGGGCACGCGGGTGCTGGTGTTGTGCGGGCAGCCGGCGCAGAAGTACGGCACGCGCTTGACGGCATCGCCGGCGTTGCTCAGCAGCTCGGGCAGCGTGAAGTCGCGCACGTGCTGCAGGTGGTCGCCCAGCGCCTGGTCGTTCGGGAAGTGGCGCGCGATCCAGTGCGCCACGATCTCGATCAGCCGCGACGGCCGCAGTTCGCCGAGCGCCGACACCAGCGGCTGCCCCTGCGCATCGTGCTTGCCGATGATCACCGGCCGCTGCCCCGGCGGCGCGTTGTAGAACAGGTCGCGCAACTGCAGCTCGACCACCGGCGCCTTCTCCTCGACGACGAGGATCTCCTGCAGGCCGCGCGCGAACTCGCGCAGCCGCGTCGGCTCGATCGGAAACGACAGCCCCACCTTGTACAGCCGCACGCCGGCTGCGGCGAGCATCTGCGGCGTGATCTCGAGGCGGCGCAGCACCTCCATCAGGTCGAAGTGCGCCTTGCCGCAGGTGACGATGCCCACCTTGGCGCGCGGCGAGACGATCACCTCGCGGTCGATCGAGTTGACGCGCGCGAACGCGCGCACCGCCGCCAGCTTGTCGTGCAGACGCACCTCGATGCGCGGGCTCGGCAGGTCGGGCCAGCGGTAGTGCAGCCCGTCGGCCGGCGCCGCGTGGCCGGTGAGCGCGCGCACGGCGTCGGCGTCGCGCCAGGCGTCGACGCGCGCGTGCACGGCGTCGAGGTCGACGGTGGCGCCGCTTTCCACCACCTCCGACAGCGCGGTGAAGCCGACCCAGTTGCCGCTGTAGCGCGACAGCGCCCAGCCGTAGAGGCCGAACTCCAGGTACTCGGCCACGTTGGCCGGCGACACGATCGGCATGTGGAAGGCCTGGAACAGCCCGTCGCTCTGGTGCGACATCGACGACGACACGCAGCCGTGGTCGTCGCCGGCCACCACCAGCACGCCGCCGTGCGACGAGCTGCCGTAGGCGTTGCCGTGCTTGATGGCGTCGCCCGCGCGGTCGACTCCCGGGCCCTTGCCGTACCACAGCGCGAACACGCCATCGACCGTGCGCTGCGGGTCGGATTCGACCCGCTGCGTGCCTAGCACCTGCGTGGCGCCCAGCTCCTCGTTGATCGCCGGCACGAAGCGCATACCGGCCTCGGTGAACTGCGGGCCGGCCTTCCAGATCGCCTGGTCGACCATGCCCAGCGGCGAGCCGCGGTAGCCGCTGATGAAGCCCTGCGTGTTCAGCCCGGCCGATGCGTCGCGCGCGCGCTGCATCAGCATCAGCCGCAGCAGCGCCTGCGTGCCGGTGAGGAACACCTGGCCGCTTTCGGCCCACAGGTTGTCGCGCAACTGGTAGTGCGGCCGCGCCAGGGCAGGGGCGGTTTCGGCGACGGCGGACATGGCTGCGCTCCTTCGGTGCCGGCACGCTGAGGAGGCCTCAGCTTACGCGCACGACACCGCAAAGGTTTTTCCGGTTCGCCTCGCGTCGGCGCCGCTTTGAGAAAATCATTCCTCTTTCGACCCCTGACGGAGAATGAATGAAGCTCGATCGCTACAGCTTGCAGATCCTGGCGGAGCTGCAGCGCGACGCCCGGCAGACCGTGCAGCAACTGTCGGCCGCGGTCGGCCTGTCGCCCACGCCGTGCTGGCGTCGCGTGAAGGAGCTGGAGGCCGCCGGCGTGATCCGCGGCTACACCGTGCTGATCGATCGCCAGCAGGTTGGCCTGCACCTGCGCGTGGTGGTCGAGGTCAACATGCGCGAGCACAGCGAGGAGCTGGTGCGCCGCTTCGAGCGCGCGGTGGCCGCCAGCCCGCAGATCGTGCACTGCGTCAGCACCACCGGCCAGGCCGACTACATCATGACGGTGCTGATCGCCGACATCCAGGCCTACGAGCAGTTCCAGCACGACACGATCTTCCGGCTGCCCGGCGTTGCGCACGTGCGCTCGAGCATCGTGCTGAAGGAGATCAAATCCGAAACGCGGCTGCCGGTGCCCGATTCGTCGGTCACCGAGGCGCGCCGGCCGCGCCGTGCGCGCCGCTGACGCGCGGTTCGGCCGCGCGCGCCGTCGACGCGCGGTTCAGCCGCGCGGCGGTACCGGCACCGTGCCGCCGAGGTGGCGCCCGGCGTCGAGCAGCAGCAGCTCGCCGGTGGTGGTGCGCGCGCCGTCGATCAGCCACACCACCGCATCGGCCACGTCTTCGGCGCTGGCCGCGGTCTGCAGCGGCGTGGTCTGCTCGTAGCTGGCTTTGATCTTCTCGAAACCCTGCTGCCCGATGCCGTCGACGAACCAGCGCGTCGTGATCAGCCCCGGGCACACCGCGTTGACGCGCACCTGCGGCGCCAGCGCGCGCGCGAAATGCAGCGTCATCGCGTTGACCGCGCCCTTCGATGCGATGTACGGCACCGACGAGCCGATGCCCAGCGAGCCGGCGATCGACGACACGTTGACGATCGCCCCGCGCGCGCTGCGCAGGTGCGGCGCCGCCGCGCGCACCATCTGAAAGGTGCCGAGCGCGTTGACGCCGACGATCGAGTGAAATGCCTGCGCGTCGATCGCGTCCCAGTTGCCGCCGCCGGCGAAGGTGGTGACGCCCGCGTTGTTGACCAGCGCATCGAGCCGCTGCCAGCGGCCCACCGCGGCGGCCACCAGCGCGCGGCACGCCGCGTCGTCGGCGACGTCGCCGCGCAGCAGCAGCGTGTCGGCGCCGGCAGCGCGGCAGGCAGCCTCGGCGTCGCGCGCCTCGCGCTCGCTCTTCGAGTAGTTGATCAGCACGTCGTAGCCGCGCTGCGCCAGCAGCAGCGCGGTGGCGGCGCCGACGCCCGTGGCCGAGCCGGTGACGATCGCGGTCTTGCGCTGTGACATGGGGCCTCCGGGGCCGACGATAGCAAGGTTCGGCGAACGAGCGCCTTCGTCGGTGCAAGCGCCGGCCCGCGCGGGCGGTCCGCCGCTACGGCGCGAAAGTCACCCGCGGGTGCGACGGATCGAACAGGTCGTCGAGTTCGTCGATGCGCAGTTGCGCTTCCCACTTGCCGTAGGTCTGCTTGACCAGCGCGTAGACGTCGGCGCGCAGGTGCCACAGGTCGTGCTTGTGGCGCACCGCGCGGATGCGCGCGCACAGCAGCAACGCCGCCGGCCGCGGCGTGCCGCGCAGCGCGCGCTCGAACGCGCCGATCATCTGCACCAGGCGCGGCGACACCGCCGCCAACCCGGTGACCAGGCGCTGCCCGCGGTCCTTCCACAGCGGCAGCGTGACATTGATGTCGCGCACGTACACGCCAGGCGCCCTCTTCTCCTCGGCGATCGGTCGAGCAGCCGTCGCAGCGGCGGCTCGCCGGCGACGATTGTGGGCTCGCCGCGTGCCACTGCACCAGCCGGTTTGGTGGTCTCGCAACACGGGACATGCCCGCAGGGGATTTCCCGCATGCGCCCGCCCCGGACCTTGCATGCGAAGGGGCCTCGCGCGCCGGCGCGCGCCGAGTGCTACGTGCTCACGACGGGCCGCGGCGAGCGCATCGCGTCGACGCTCCAGACGCCGGCGCCTGCGGCGGCGAAGTACAGAAAGACGAAGCAGAACAGCACCGCGGCCTCGCCTCCGTTGAGCATCGGCAGCAGCGCGTTGCCCTGCGACGCGTGCGCCATGAAGTACGCCACCGCCATCTCGCCGGACATGACGAAAGCCGCCACGCGCGTGAACAGGCCGATCAGCAGCAGCGCGCCGCCCACCAGCTCGATCGTGCCGGCCAGCCCCATCAGCGAGACCAACTGCAGGTTGTCGAACATCGCCACGTGCGGCACCTTGAGCAGCTTGGCCGCGCCGTGCAGCAGGAACAGGTAGCCAGCGACGATTCGCAACAGCGCGTGCGCGCGCGGCGCCCAGGCGTCGAGCCCGGCAGCAGCGGAATTGGCCATCGGCGTCTCCTTGCTTCGATCGGTGACCCGCGCAGTGTAAGGAGCAACACCGCGGCGCGCAGCCGCGCCCGCGACGCTACGAGCTGATCGGGCGGTAGTAGCGCGCCTCGAGCGCCTTGGCGTTGGTGAGGTGCAGCCGCACCATCACGCGCTCGAGCCAGTTCAGCCGCTTGAAGCTGCCGTCGGGCATCGCGAGCACCGGCCCGAGGATGGGTTCGTCTTCGATGCGCGACTCCTGGTACGGCTCGACGATGGCGTTGCTCATGCGGACCTCCCTGTCAGTTGGTGGCTCGAAGGCACACCGAGATGTAACTGCATGTATTCTAGGGTCGGGTCGGCACGGCGAGAAGGGGCTGTTACCCCGGGGCGGCCCCTGCGAGTGGAGGGCCGGCGATCGCGCGCACGCGTTGCCGAAGCTGCCGCACGTAGGGGTCGTCGAGACCCAGCGTCTCGAGCTGGCCGGCAAGCTGTTCGAGGTAGTCGCGGTTGCTGCCGAACAGGCCAACGGCGCCCGCGATCATCGCCGCGGTGTCCTCCAGCGGCAGTTCGCCCACGTAGTCGGGGTGCGCCGCGTTGGCGGTCATCGCCAGCGCGGTGATCTCGCCCTGCGGCGTCGACATCGGCAGCAGCGCCGGGGTGTAGCCGCCGCGCAGCATCTCGCGGCGCCACAGCATCGCCGACTCGGCCTCGACCTGCGAGGCCGCCAGCCGGAACGCCAACCCGGTGCAAGCGCCGCCGCCGCGCTCGAGCGCGAGCATCAGCGCCGGCTGCTCGCGCGAACCGCGGCCGAGCGTCGAGCGCAGGCAGAAGCAGCGGCGGAACCCCTGCAGCCGCGCCAGCCGCACTTCGGCGAAGTGAACGCCCGGGTCCCACATCAACGAGCCGTAGCCGTAGACCCAGAGGTCGCGCCCCGCGCCGTGTTCGGCCAGCAACGCGCGCCGTGTCGACTCGATCAGCTCGTTGGGCAGCCGCCAATCCGGCGGCAGGCCGTGTGTGCGCGCGCGCTCGTCCCACTGCGCAAGCAGCTCCCAGGTGGGCCGCAGGCGCGACTGCTCGGCAGGCGTCAGCTTGCCGCGCAGCGCTGGCAGGTGCTCGAAGGCGTCGACGGTCACGGCGGTGGACGGATCGTGCCACGCATGATGCCGCAGCTTACAAGCGCGCGCCCTGGCGCTTGCCAGCGCCGGGCGCGGCGGCTACAAACGCGCCGATGCGACAGCTCGTGCTGCTGTGCGACGGCACCAACAACAACCTCACCGGCGCGGCCAAGGACACGCACGTCGTCGCGCTGGCCGAGTTGCTGCGCGCCGACCCCGATGCGCAGCGCCTGGTGTTCTACGATCCCGGCGTCGGCAACCCCGGCGAGCTGCCCGGCATCACGCTGTGGGACAAGGCGCGCCGCTTCGCCGAGCGCGTCGACGGGCTCGCCTTCGGCCGCGGCGTGTTCGACAACATCGCCGAGGGTTACCGCTTCCTGATGCGCAACTGGCGCGGCGACGACGACCAGATCTGGTTGTTCGGTTTCTCGCGCGGCGCGTTCACCGCACGCAGCATCGGCGGGCTGGTCAACCGCTTCGGCGTGCTGCAGCCGCAGCTCGAGCCGCTGGTGCCGACGCTGCTGCACCTGTACTTCTCGGGGACCACCGCGCGCGCTGACGCCATCACCGCGCAGGCGACGCGGCTGTTCGCGCAGCAGCCGGCGCAGCGCGCGGCGATCGAGTTCGTCGGCGTGTGGGACACGGTGCAGACCGTCGGCACCTGGCCGTTCTCGCTGCGCATGAAGGCCAAGCCCACGCTGCGCGGCAAGCGCTTCGTCCACGCGCGGCAGGCGCTGGCGCTCGACGAGCACCGCGCGCAGTTCGTGCCACGCGCCTACGCCGAGAACAACGGCGCGTTCGAGGTCGCCGGCGGCCGCGAGGGGTCGGTGCTGCAGTTGTGGTTTCGCGGCGCGCACTGCGACGTCGGCGGCGGCTACGCGCTCGACCAGAGCGCGCTCGCGCGCACGCCGCTGGTGTGGCTGGTGTCGCAGGCGGTGCGCTGCGGCCTGCGGCTGCGCCACGACGGCCAGCCGGTCGACAGCGAAGAGCGCGCCGCCGCCGCGGTGGCGCGTGCGCTGCAGCACGCCACCGGCGCGCCCGACCCGGTGGCCGCGGGCAAGGCGCAGCGCGTCGTGCACTGCCAGTTGCACGCCACGCCGCTGTGGGCGCTGAGCGGCATGAAGGTGCGCGACTCGCGGCGCGTGGCAATCGACGATGCGCCCGACGCAACCGTGCAGATGGCCGAGCATCCGTCGGTCGCGCAGTGGGACGCGCAGTTTCCGCGCGACAGCGTGTGGCGCCGCTCGGGCCTCACCGGATGGTGGTGGGCGTACCTCGTGGCGGCGACCGCGATCGCGGTCGGGCTCGGCTGGCTGCTGCTCGGCTCGCCGGCGGGCGTGCGCGAGGCGCTCGACGCCAACTGGCGGCTGCAGGGCTGGCAGCTCGGCGCGATCTTCTCCACCGACGGCTCCTGGTGGCCCAGCGCGCTCGGTTTTCACTCGCCGCGCTGGGCCGTGGTGTGGGACTTCGCGCTGATCCTGTGCTACGGCTACGTGCTCGCCACGCTGGCGGCGCGCGCGTTCGCGCACGCCGCGTCGTTCAACCGCTACGGCCGCGCGGTACCGAGGGTGCTCAACGCGCTGGGCTGGGCGCTGCCGGTGGCGGTGATCGGCGACGCCGCCGAGAACGTGTTCACCTGGCTCACGATCACCGCGGGGCACACCGGGTTGTGGTGGCTCGCCTGGCCGTGCCGCCTCGGCATGGCACTCGGCGCCGCGGCCAAGATCGCGGGCCTGGCCGGCGTGCTGCTGCTGGTCGTCGGCTGGCGCGCGCTGCGGCCGCGCTGACGCGGCGGCGCGAGAGGCCCGCGCCGCCGGTCACAGGCCCAGGTACGCTTCCTTCACGCGCGGGTCGTCGAGCAGCGCCGCGCCGCTGCCTTCGAGCACGATGCGGCCGTTTTCGAGCACGCAGGCGCGGTCGGCCAGTTGCAGCGACGCCGCCACGTTCTGCTCGACCAGCAGGATCGTGAGGCCCTGCGCGTGCAGTTCGCGCACGGTGCGGAACACCTCGCCCACCAGCGCCGGCGACAGCCCGAGCGACGGCTCGTCGAACATGATCAGCCGCGGCGCGCCCATCAGGCAGCGCCCGATCGCCAGCATCTGCTGCTCGCCGCCCGACAGCGTGCCCGCCGGCTGCGCGGCGCGCTCCTCGAGCCGCGGGAACATCGCGAACACGCGCTCCAGCGCCTGCGCGGCGTGCGCGCGGGCGCGCGGCAGCATCGCGCCGATCTGCAGGTTCTCGAGCACGCTCATCGACGGGAACACCTGCCGGCCCTCGGCCACCTGGCCGACCCCGAGGTCGCACACATGGTGACTGTCGAGGCCGCCGATCTCGCGGCCGTCGAAGCGGATCGACCCGCCACGAGGCTTCAGGATGCCCGCGACGGTGCGGATCAGCGAGGTCTTGCCGGCCCCGTTGGCACCGACCAGCGCCACCACCTGCGCCTGGCCGACCGACAGGCTGACCCCATCGAGCGCCTGCGCATCGCCGTAGAACACCGAAAGGTCGTGGACTTCGAGCATGTCTAGCGGACCATTGCAATGCGCGCCACCAGCGGCCGCGCAGGAAGCCCGAGCCCCCTTGGTAGCGTGAACGAGGCAAAGCCGCGGCCGGGTATGCGGCGGCACTCGTGCGGGAGACACATGCAGAGAGTGGAGCATGCAAGGCTGCGGGCGGGCAGGCCGGTGCGCGCTACCACGGGCGCCTCGGCCCTGCGGGCCGAGGTCCCCTGCGCTGCTCGCCTCACGAGGGCGGCTCCGCCCCTCGGCCTCGCGCGGGCGCGACGCTGCTGGCGCAGCGCCGCTGCGCTCGGACCTCGACATGCTCGCCGTCGCGACGCGCTCATGCGCGTCGCGATGCCCGTGAGGCTCCGCTGCTCAGCGCCCTCAAGCGCGCCCCGCCACGCCCGCCCACAGCCTTGCCGGCACCACGACCGAGGCATGCGTCTGCAACCACCACGAGCGTCACGGCGCGGTGGGCGGTGCCCGTGGGGGCGACTTGGCCAGGGCGGCGAGCATCGCAGCAGCGCGCTCGGCACGCGCGCGCCGCGTGCTTCGTCTTCTGACTCGCGGCGATTGCCCGGCGGAACGAACGCCGTGGGTGAAGCGAGTTCGCCGCGCGAGCGCGCGGCGAGAAGCGCAGCGGATCCAGCGCAGGGACGACCGCCCGGCGCAGGAGCCCCACCGGGCACCGCCCGCCGCGCCGCTACCGCCCAGCAGCGCACCGTCCTCGGGCCAGCCTCGGTCGCTGCAAGCAGCAGCGCGCGCAACGAGCTTCACGCGGCAGCACTCGCTTCACGTTAGTGCGTCCCCGTACCAGGTAGCTCTCGAGCACGCGCGGATCCGAAGTCACCTGCTGCGGCGTGCCCGACGCGATGATCTCGCCGTGGTGCAGCACGTAGACGCGCTGCGCGAGCGCCATCACCGCGCGCATCACGTGCTCGATCAGCAGGATGGTCACGCCCTGCTCGGCGGCCCAGGCGCTTGAACGCGGCGACCATCTGGTCGGTCTCGGTCGGGCGCAGGCCGGCCATCACCTCGTCGAGCAGCAGCAGCGTCGGCTCGGTGGCCAGCGCGCGCGCCACCTCGAGCCGCTTGCGATCGGGCAGCGTCAGCGCCGAGGCCGGGCGGTCGCGCTGCGCCCACATCTCGAGCCCGCGCAGCGCGCGCTCGGCGCGCGCGCGCGACCTCGCGGTCGGCGGTGCCGCGAAAGCCCCGACCATCGCGTTCTCGAGCACCGTCATGTCGGCGAACGGCGACGATCTGGAAGGTGCGGCCGATGCCCGCCGCGCACGCGGTCCGGGCGCATGCCCGCGATGCTCGCGCCGAGAAAACGGATCGTGCCCTCGTCGGACGCGGCGCGAGCGCGCCAGCCACCAGGTTGAACAGGGTCGTCTTGCCGGCGCCGTTGGGCCCGATCAGCGCGACGATCTCGCCGCGCGCCACGGCCAGCGTCGCGCGCGACACCGCGCGCAGCCCGCGCTCAGCTCTTCGACACCCCGGCCACCTCGAGCATCAGCGCCGCGGCGCGCGTGTCAGGCACCGTCATCGCTGCCCTCGCCGTGGCGCCAGAAGCCAGCCGCCGCGGCGATCACCGGCCAGATGCCGTTGGGCGCCAGAACATGATCGCCAGCCCGAGCGCGATGCCGTAGAGGATCTGCTTGACGCCCGGAATCTCGTGGCCCGGGATCGAGGAGCAGTTCGTTGATGCCCTCGGACAGCACCGTGAGCACCGCCGCGCGCGAGCACCGGCCCGAACAGCGTGCCGATGCCGCCGATGATCGGCGCGAGGATGATCTCGATCGAGCGGCCGATGTTGAAGATCTGCTCGGGGAAGAGGTTGTTGTAGTAGAGGGCGAAAACACGCCCGCCAGCGCCGTCATGCCGGCGGAGATCTGCAGCGCAAACATCTTGTAGCGGAAGGTGTCGACCCGGCGGCCCGCGCGGCCTCCTCGTTGTCGCGGATGGCGCGGCGTAGAAGCCGAGCCGGCCGCGCGGCAGCAGCCGCGCCGACAGCACGAAGCCCGCCACCGCCAGCGCCAGCGCCAGGTAGTAGAACATCAGCGGGTGGCCGCGCAGGTGCACGAGGTCGACGCGGTCCTGCTGCACCACCTTCAGGAAGAAGCCGCCCGAGGCACCGACCCAGCCGATGTGGTCGAAGCCGATGCGCGTGAACTCGGCAAACGCGATCGTCAGCAGCGCGAAAGTAGGTGCCGCCGATGCCGAAGCGAAACGCCAGCCAGCCGATCAGCGACGCCGCGGCGGCGCAGATCGCCACCGCCGCCAGCATGCCGAACCACGGAATCACGCCGAAGTGCTGGAACAGCGCCGCCGCGGTGTACGCGCGCAGAGCCCGACGAACAGCGCGTGGCCGAGCGAGAGCTGGCCGCAGAAGCCCATCATGATGTTCCACGCCTGGCCGGACGCGAACGCGGAAATACAGGATCAGGATCAGCACCGACAGCAAGTGGCGGTCGAGGCGCCAGCGGCACCACCAGCAGCAGCGCCAGCAGCACCAGCAGGCCGACGCGCGCCTGCGGCAGGCGATCTTCGCCGCGAACAGGCCCTGCGGCCCAGCCGCGTGAACGCCAGCACCAGGATCGCCGCAGCGCGAACGACAGCATGCTCTTGGCCGACGGCGTGATCAGCAGCCCGGCCACCGACTCGACACGCCGATCAGCACGCCGCCGGCAGCGCGCCGACCATCGAGCCGAGGCCCGCCGATGATGACGATCACGAAGCGAGCAGCGTGTACGCCAGCCCCGACACCGGCGTCACGTCGACCAGCAGCGTCAGCAGGCAGCCGGCGACGCCGACGCAGGCGGTGCCCAGGCCGAAGGTCAGCGCGTACAGATGCTTGACGTCGAGGCCCCACCACCTGCGCGCCCAGCAGGTTGTCGGCGCAGGCGCGGATCGCCTTGCCGCCGAACGCGGTGTAGCGGAAGATCGCGAACAGCAGCGCGCGGGCGGCGAGCGCGCCACCACCGCGCAGATGACGCGCACCTTGTCGACCAGCAGCGGGCCGATCTGGTACAGATCGAGCGCGTAGGCCACCTGCGTTGCGCGCGTCGGGGCCGAAGGCGATCAGCAGCGCGTTGACCAGCACCAGCGCCACCGCCAGCAGCAGGATGAACTGCGAGTGCTCGGGCCGGTCGATGAACGGGTTGACGATCGCGCGCTGCAGCAGGTAGCCGACGCCGAAGAACGCCAGCGCGCCATCGGCACCAGCAGCCACAGCGGGTCGATGCCCGCCAGCGCGAAGCCGAACACCGCACCGTACATCGCCACCGTCATCAACTCGCCGTGCGCAGAAGTTGACGATGCGCACCACGCCGTAGATCACCGACAGCCCGAGCGCCATCAGGCCGTAGACCAGGCCGGTCAGCGCAGGCCGCTGATGACGATGTTGACGATCGCGTCGATCGGCACGCCAGTGCCTCCGCCGGGGTCGGCCCGGACGTGTCTGCGAAGCCGCCCGCCTCAGCCCCGCGCCTGCCAGTCGGGCACCGGGTACACCAGCGCCATCTGGGCCGCTGACTTCAGCAGCACCACCGTCGGCTGGCCGTTGCGGTTCTGGATGCAGGCCGAGGCAATCTGCGTGTTCTGGCCCTTGGCGTCGAACAGTGATCGGCCCGCCCACCATCATGCGCTCGGCGATGTCGGTCTTGTGGATCGCATCGTTGAGCGCGGCGCCGTCGGCGCTGCCGGCGCGCTTGAAGGCGTCGGCGGCGATCATCATCGCCTCGAAGGTGAAGCCGACGTTCAGCGCGTGGAACATCAGCTTCTCTTTCGGGAACTGCTTGGCGAACGCCGCGTCGACGCGCTTGGTGATCGGCGCGTTCGGGTTGTACCAGGGCACGTTGGAGATCGCGTAGTCAGGCCGCGGTGCCCAGCCCAGCCAGAACTGCGCCTCGTACGCCGCCGGGCGACCCCGGGCTGATGATGCCCTGCGGCGACCAGCGCTGCTTGACCAGCTCGCGCACCAGCAGAATCGCGTCGTTGAGCCGGCTGACCAGCATGATGAAGTCGGCCTTGGTGGCGCTTGCGGCTTGCCACCTCGACCGAGGTCGCGCGCCGCCGGGTCGTACGAGATCGTCTCGACCAGCAGACGGCGGGTAGGTGAGCTTGGGCGGGATCGCCCCGATGCCCCAGCCATCGAGGTGCCGAAGGTGTCGTTGACGTGCATGAACACGGCCGTGCGCGGCGCGCGGTGCTGGTGGCCTGGAACAGGTCGCGCATCAGCGCCAGCCCGTTGTGGATGAGGGGTCGACCGCGGTGGGGAAGTTGCGCACCGTGTGCTTGCAGCCCTGCTCGGTGATCTGCGGCGCGGCGGCGATGTTGACGATGAAGGGCACGCGCGCTGCTCGGCCACCTGCGCGATGGCCGCCGAGGCACCCAGATCAGACGCGCCCACCAGCAGCACCTGTGCGCCGTCGTTGATCAGCTTCTCGGCGCGTGAACGCGCAACCTCGATGTTGGTCTCGGTGTCGGCGTTCATCAGCTCGAGATTGACGCCGTACATGTCGCGGATCAGCCCCGGCGAGGATGTCGGCGCCGAGCTGGCACGACTGCCCGATGAACGCCTGCGTGCCCGAGCGCGGCAGCAGCACGCCGACCTTCAGCGTCTTGGGCTGCGCGCGCACCAGCGCCGGTGCGCCGAGCGCGCCGACGACAGCAGCCATCTGGTTGAAATCACGACGGGTCACCTTGCTCGCTGGTCACTCCAGGTTTGTTGTCGGTTGGAGACGAACGCGGCATTGCCGCGCGTTGCCGGGCAATCGGTCCACCGCGGTCAGGCTATCACGGCTTCGCGGCCTGACCCGGTGCCGCGCGCTTCAGGATTACCCGGCTCACGCGCGTCAGAACCCCGGCACGGGGGCCAGCGGCCGGAAGCGGTAGATCAGATACGGCGCCTTGTTCTCCGCCTTGCCGCCGTTGAGCGCCGCGCTCAGCGGCAGTTGCGCGGCGCCGGTGTACGTATGGCCGTCGGCCGAGTAGGTGACGCCGTCGGGCCACCCTATGTCCTTGTCGGCGACGAAGCGGCGGTACTTGCGCGTGTCGGCCGGGATGATGCCGACCGCGCGCTCGCCGACCTCGGTGAGGGTAGGGGTTGCCTTCGCGGTCGATCGACATGCCGCCGTTGTTGGGCTTGTCGGCCCAGGTCTGCACGCGCGCGCCGAGCGCCGCGGCGCGAGACCGCGGTCGAGCAGGGATCGCTCATGCGCGCGGTAGACCTTGGCGCCGTTCAGCGGCGCGTAGTAGAACCACTCGCCGCGATGGTCGAGCGCGATGCCGTCGACGCCGACGAAGACGTCGATCGACTTCGCGCGCGGCGTGCCCTGGTCGACCGTGATCGGCCGCGTCTTGTCGGGCATCACGCTCGGGTGGCCCTGCAGCAGGCGGCGGCTCTGGCCGCTCGCGAGGTCGACCACCACCAGCGCCGCCTTGTCGCCCACCGGCCCGGTGGCGATCGCCTCGTCGGCGATCACGATCACGTTGCGCCGCGTGTCGACGACGAAAGTCGTTGTGCTGCGACTCGGGGATCGACGCCGGCGCCGGGATCAGCGCACGACGCGGTGCAGCCGGTTGCCGCGCGTGTCCCAGCCGACGAGCTTGGGCGTGATGCGCGGCGCCGCCTGCCCGGAGTCGAGCAGCCACAGGATGCCGTTGGCGTCGACGTGCAGGCCGAGCACCCAGTTCAGGCAGGTGGCGGGATCCTTCGCGAGCCGTCGGCACGCGCTGCAGCTCTGCCACTGCTCGTTCGGATACGGCGTCGTGCCGTCGCGCGCGGCGTTGAGCAGCCGACCTTGACCGCCGGGTCGTAGAACGGGTGGTAGCCGACGACAGGGCGCCCGTCGGGCATGCCAGGTGATGCCTCCGGGGCCACCCGGCGCGGCAGGCATAGACCTCGGCGCTTGGCCGTCGTCGGTGCGCTCGGAGGCGCAGCCAGCCACCACCGCAGTCAACGCCAGGCGACAACACGGCACCGCCGCGACGGCGCAGCATCGATCTCATCGCAGGTCTCCTCGTCTTGTCGGCGCGGCCGAGTGCCACGCCTCGGCCGGCGATGCTGGGGGCCGCGCCAGCCGCGGGACTTGCGCCAGGACAAGATTTGATCGCCGGGGCCCCCGCCGCGAGCGCGAGGCCTCGACTAGAAACCAGCCTTCGAAGCGCGCGAACACCAGCGAGGCGTTGGTGCCGCCGAAGCCGAAGCTGTTGGACATCACCGCGCGCAGCAGGCCGTCGTCGAGCCGCTCGCGCAGCACACTGGGCAGCCGGCGGCGGCCGGGTCGAGCGTCTCGATGTTGGCCGACGCCGCCGCGAAGCCGTGCTGCAGCATCAGCAACGGCGTAGATCGCCTCCTGCACGCCAGCCGCACCGAGCGAATGGCCCGACAGCGACTTCGTCGAGCTGATCGCCAGCAGTTTCGCGCCGGGCATCTGGCCAGAACACTCGCGCACCGCGCCGAGTTCGGCCACGTCGCCCACCGGTGATGAGGTGCCGTGGGCGTTGATGTAGTCCACCGGCACGCGCACCGTGGCCAGCGCCTGCTGCATGCAGCGCACCGCACCCTCGCCCGACGGCGCCACCATGTCGTGGCCATCGGGTTGGCGCCGTAGCCCACCAGCTCGGCGGGGATGTTCGCGCCGCGCGCCTGGCGTGCTCGAGCGCCTCGAGCACCACCATGCCGCCGCCGCCGGCGATGACGGAAAACCGTCGCGCGCGGTGTCGAAGGCGCGCGAGGCCTGCTCAGGGCGCTCGTTGAAGCCGGTGGACATCGCGCCCATGGCGTCGAACAGCAGCGGGCTCCCAGCTCTCCTCCTCGCCGCCGCCGGCGAACACCACGTCCTGCAGGCCCCAGGCGATCAACTGCGCCGCGTGGCCGATGCAGTGCGCTGCTGGTGGCGCACGCCGAGGTGATCGAGTAGTTGACGCCGCCAGATGCCGAAGTTCGTCGACAGGCACGCCGAGACGGTGCTGCCATCGTGCGCGTGACCATGAACGGCCCGACGCGCTTGATGCCCCAGGCGCGCAAGGTATCAGCCGCCCACACCTGGTTGGCGCTCGATGCGCCGCCGCTGCCGGCGACAGGCCCGGTGCGCGGGTGCGAGCATGCGCCGGGCTCAGGCCCGAGTGCTCGAGCGCCTGCTTCATCGACAGCCAGGCGTACGCCGCCGCGTCGCCATGAAGCGCAGTGTGCGCCGGTCGATCGCCGACTCCAGCTCGAGCGCCGGCCGGCCGCTCACCTGGCAGCGCAGACCGCGCTCGGCGTAGACGGGGTTGTGGCGGATACCCGAGCGGCCCTCGCGCAGGCTGGCCACGACTTCGTCGGTGTTGTTGCCCAGGCTCGAGACGATGCCCTGGCCGGTGACGACCACGCGCCGCATCAGAAGTCCTCGGTCGAAGTGAACAGACCCACCTTCAGATCGGTGGCAGTGTAGATCTCGCGGCCGTCGGCCAGCACGCAGCCGTCGGCGATGCCCATCACGAGGTTGCGCTCGATCACGCGCTTCAGGTCGAGCCGGTAGGTGAGCTTGGTCACCTGGCGGCACCTGGCCGAAGAACGATCTCGCCGGCGCCCAGCGCGCGCGCGCGCGGCCGGGGTTGCCGCGCCAGGCGAGCCAGAACCCACCAGCTGCCACAGCGCGTCGAGGCCGGGCGGCCCGGCATCACCGGGTCGTTCTCGAAGTGGCAGCCGAAGAACCAGAGATCGGGCCGGATGTCGAGCTCGGCCTCGATGCAGCCCTTGCCGTGCGCGCCACCGTTGTCGTCGATGCGCACGATGCGGTCGAACATCAGCAGGTTGGGCAGCGGCAGCTGCGCGTTGCCGGGCCGAAGAGTTCGCCGCGGCCGCAGGCGAGCAGCGCCTCGCGGTCGTAGGCGTGGCGACCTGGCGCGCGCTCGCTCGCGCGCGGTGGCTGGCGTCATGAGGTGGGAAGGTTCGAATACCGGAAGCTGGCGCACGGATCGCTCAGGCCGACCACGCGCTGCGCCGATGCGACATGGGACGGCATTTGCCTGCCCCCTGCCTGCGGCCCGAACGCCCCGGCCGCCCGCCCGGAGGCAGGGGCACAATCCGCAGGCCGGCGGCGCACGCAGCCAGAACAACGACAAGAGGAGCGATTCGACGTGGGCGAAACCATCGACCAGGTGCGGTTGAACTTCAACCCGCAGGCGCAGCTCGGGCTGTCGCTGGTGCTGGCGCTGGTGATGTTCGGCATCGCGCTGGATCTGCGCATCGCCGATTTCAAGGCGGCGCTCAGGACGCCCAAGGCGCTGGCCATCGGCCTGGTCAGCCACCATCTGCTGTTTCCGGCGTTCGCAGACTTTCAGGCTGATCCAGTTGATCCGGCCGCTGCCGTCGATCGCGCTCGGCATGCTGCTGGTGTCGGCGTGCCCGCCCGGGCACATCTCGAACTTCTTCACCCACCGCGCGCGCGGCAACGCCGCGCTGTCGGTGTCGATCAGCACGCTGTCGACGCTGGGCGCGCTGGTCTTCACGCCGCTCAACGTCGCGCTGTGGGGCTCGCTCGACCGCGAGACCAACGCGCTGCTGCGCTCGTTCTCGATCGACCCGCTGCAGATGCTGGCCGACCTGGCGCTGATCCTCGCGCTGCCGCTGGCCGCGGGCATGTGGATCGCGCATCGCCACGCGGCGCTGGCCAAGCGGGTGCACGGCCCGATGCGCAACTTCTCGCTGCTGGTGCTGATCGGCTTCGTGCTCGGCGCGCTGGCGCTGAACTGGGGCTTTTTCCTGCAGTGGGGCGCTACGTCGTGGCCGTGGTGTTCATCCACAACGCGCTCGCGCTTTCCATCGGCTATGGCCTGGCGCGCGCCGCGGGCTGGCCGAGCGCGACTGCCGGGCGGTGGCGTTCGAGACCGGCATCCAGAACTCGGGGCTCGGACTGGTGCTGATCTTCAACTTCTTCGGCGGCCTGGGCGGCATGGCGATCGTCACCGCGTGGTGGGGCATCTGGCACATCTTCGCCGGCATGGCGCTGTCGACGTTCTGGATGCGGCGCGTTCCGGTTCGTTCGGCGTCAGTCTGAGACTGCGCGCGCTGCTGCTGTTCGAGCTGGCAAGGGTAGCATCCGCGCGCTATGAGAATAACCACTGGAACCGTTGTCGCGGGCAAGGTCGTGGTCGAGGGTTGGACCTCCCGGACGGCGCTACCGTCACGGTGCCTACGCCTGGGCCCGCTGCGGAGGTTGAGCTGTCCGCGCAAGAGGAGGCCGAGCTCACTCGAGGCAATGGCGGAAGTCGAACGCAGCGAGACCATCTCAGCCGAAGAGCTGTTTCGCCGGCTCGACCTCAACGCCAGTTCGTGACGCCACGACTGCGAATCTCGGCCCGAGCCGCCGACGAGATCGAACGCGCGGATGCGCAGGGCGGCGCGTGAGAACAGGCCCGCGATTCCTGGCGCGCTGCGGGACGATCTCGAGGCCGCGTTCAAGCTGCTGTTCCGGCAACCCGGCATAGGGGTGAGAGTCAGCAATGCGCGGCTAGCCGGAACAAGGCGTTTGTACCTGGGACGCATCCGCTACTTCCTACTACCGTGTCGCGAATGAGCAGATCGCGGTCTTGTCGAGTCTGGCATGCCAGCCGCGGGCGCGACGCTCGTGTGTAGCGCGGTGACGCCCGATCTTCGCTGTACCAAGACGCGACAGCCGCCTTCGGCGTCATGCGCGCGCGGCTGACCTCAGACGTTCAGCCGCATGACGGCACAAAGAGTGCTGGTCACCGGCGGCGGCGGCTACGTCTCCGGCGCTCAGGTGGTCGCGGCGCTGGCCGCGCGCGGCGGCGCGCGGCGCGTGGTCTGCCTCGACGTGCGCGACGTGTTGGCTGAACGACGCCTGAGCGGCGTGGTCTACGCCAGCGCCGACATCCGCGAGCGCGCCGCCATCGGCGCTGCTGCGCGAGCGGCGGCATCGACGCCGTCGTGCACCTGGCCGCCATCGTGACGCCGGGCGCAGGCCGACCGCGCCTTCGAGTACGAGGTCGACGTCGTCGGCACGAAGAACGTGCTCGACGCCTGCGTCGCCACGAGGCGTGAACCAGGTGGTGATCTCGTCGTCGGGCGCGGCCTACGGCTACCACCCGACAATCCGCCCTGGCTGAGCGAGGACGACCCGATCCGCGGCAGCGAGGGTTGCGTATTCGTGGCACAAGCGCCGCGGTCGAGGAGATGCTTGCGCAGTACGCCAGCGCGCGCCGCAGTTGCGGCAGACGGTGTTCGCATCGGCACCATCCTCGGCGCGACGGTGGCCAACCAGATCACCGCGCTGTTCGACAAGGCGCGCGCCGCTGGCCGTGGCCGGCGCCGACAGCCCGTTCGTCTTCGTGTGGGACCAGGACGTCATCGGCGCCATCGAGCACGCGCTCGACGGCGCGCGCCTCGGCGTCTACAACGTTGCCGGCGACGGCGCGCTGACGATCCGCGAGATCGCCGCGCGCATGGGCAAGCGCTGCCGCGTGCTGCCGCCGTGGCTGCTGCTGGCGGCGCTGTGGCTCGGCAAGCGCCTCGGGCGACGCAGTACGGCCCCGCAGCAGCTGCGCTTTCTGCGCTACCGGCCGGTGCTCGCCAACCAGCGGCTGAAATCGGTGTTCGGCTACCGGCCGCGCAAGACCTCGGCCGAGGTGTTCGACCTCTGGTGGCAGGCGCGATGCGCGCGCAGCGGATCATGAGCGCGCGCGAGGCCGCGTCGTCGCGCGCCCGGGCAGGCGAGGCCGTGCGAAGAGGGTCCGGTAGTCATGGCGGCGCGCGCGCGAGATACGCGAGCGCGGCGTCGTGATCACCGGCGCTGCGGGCGGGCTCGGCACGGCGCTGGCCGAGTGCTACGCGGCGCTCGGCGCGAGGCTCGCGCTGCTCGACATCGACGCCGCGCGCGGCGAGGCGCTCGCGCAGCAGCGCTGCGCGCGGGCGGCGCGCCGGCCTGGCCTTGCCTGCGACCTCGCCGACGAGGGCGCGTGCAGCGCGGCGTCGTCGCCGATGCGCAGCGCACGCTCGGCGGCATCGACCTGCTGGTCAACAACGCCGGCATCTCGGCGCGGCTGCTGCTGGCCGATGCGACGCCGGCGATCGCGCGCCGCGTGATGGCCGTCAACTACTTCGGCGCGCTGCACGCGACGCAGGCGGCGCTGCCGTCGCTGCGCGCGCGGCGCGGCCAGATCGTCGTCGTCTCCAGCGTCGCGGGCTTCGCGCCGCTGGTCGGCCGCACTGCCTACGCGGCGAGCAAGCATGCGCTGCACGGCTTCTTCGACAGCCTGCGCGCCGAGCTGCGCGCCAGCGGCGTCGCGGTGACGATCGCCTGCCCGTCGTTCATCGCCACCGGCATCGAGCAGGCCGCGCCCGGCGCCGCGCGGCGCGCCACCGGCGGCGACCTCGCCGAGCCGGCGGCGATCGCGGCGCGCATCGTCGACGCCGCGCGGCGCGGGCAACGGCTGTGTCTGCCGGGGCGTACGCCGCGGCTGGCGTGGTGGTTGAGCCGCGTCGCGCCCGCCGTGTACGAGCGCATGATGCTGCGCCGCGTCGGCGGCGAGTTCGGACTTGGAAGCGGAAGCAAGACACGATGACACGTTCGATTCGATCCTGCTCGGCCACGGCGCTCGTGCTCGCGGCGCTCGCCGCGGCCGCCGCGCACGCCGCGACGATCACCGTCACCGACGCCGCGGGCAAGCCGCTGGCCACCGCCAAGGTGCGCGAGGTCGCCGCCGCGCCGCGAGCGCGCGACACCAGCGATGGCGGTTACCCGGCGCCGGGCAAGCCGCGGGTGGTCGACGTCGACATCACGCGCTTCACCGATGCCGCCGGCCGCGCCGCGTTCGCCGACCGTGGCGCCGCGGTGAACTACCTCGTGCGCAAGCCCGGCTATCGCGACGCGACGGTCGCCGCCGCCGCGGGCCAGGCCGAGGTGCGCGCCGTGCTCGAGGCGCAGACCGACGCGGCGAAGCTCGCCGAGGCCAAGCCGGCCAACGTCTGGCTCGGTGCACTCGACCTCGACGATCCGCAGCGCAAGCTGCAGTTCATGCTGCAGTGCACGTTCTGCCACCAGCAGGGCAATGCGTTCCTGCACCACGAGCGCCCGGTGGCCGAGTGGAACGACGCGATCCACCGCATGGTGCGCTACGGCTCGCGGCTGTCGAGCGCCGACCAGCGCGCGCTGCCCGAGCTGCTGCACGCCGGCTGGCGCCGGCTGCGCGAGCACCCCGAGCTGCTTGCCACGCCGGCGCCGTGGAGCCCGGCGCTGGCCGGCACCACGATCACCGAGTGGCCGATCGGCGACGCGATGTCGCAGACGCACGACCAGTTGCTGGGCCGCGACGGTCGGGTCTACGTGGCCGACAACATCCAGGACCGCATCTACCGCATCGACCCGCAGACCAACGAGGTCACGGTGTTCAAGATCCCGCACCGCGACGGCGAGCCCAACGGCGGCCTGCTGGCGGCGCGGCTGCGCGATTTTCCGCGCCACGACAGCACCTCGAACGCGCACTCGCTCGCGCAGTCGGCGCGCGACGGGCACATCTTCGTCACGCCGTCGGCGCAGCGGCGGCTGGTGGAGTTCGACCCCGCCAGCGGCGCCTTCACGCTGCACGAGATGGACGGCGGCTTCTACCCGCACACCATCCGCATCGACGCCCAGGATCGCGTCTGGTTCACGCTCGCGCTGTCGAACCAGATCGCGATGTTCGATCGCGCGAGCGGGCGCTTCACGCGCTACGACCTGCCCACGCGAAGCTGGCGCGAGTGGCTCACCGTCAAGCTGATCGGGCCGATCTTCGTGCTGATGGGCTGGGGCGTGCCGCTGGCCAATTGGCTGCCGGTCGACCGCCTGGCCACCGGCACGCCGCTGCCCTACGGCATCGACATCGCGCCCGACGGCAGCGTCTGGTTCGCGCGGCTGCACACCGCCGAGATCGGCCGCCTCGACCCGGCCACAGGGGCGATCACGATGATCGCCACGCCGTTCCTCGGCCCGCGCCGGCTGCGCAGCGACGCCGACGGCAACCTGTGGATCTGCGCGTTCCCCGAGTCGGCGATCGCGCGCTACGACCCCAAGGCCGGCACCTTCACACGATTCGACCTGCCGGTGGTGCCCAAGGGCAGCGAGACGCCGTACTCGCTCAACATCGACAAGCGGCGCGGCATCGTGTGGGTGACCGGCAACCAGTCCGACTCGCTGTACGCGCTCGACATCCGGACCCAGGCCTGGCGCACGGTGCCGCTGCCGCGGCGCGTGGCGTTCACGCGCGACATCGAGATCGACGAGCGCGACGGCACGCTCTACACCTCGACCTCGAGCTTTCCGAGCTGGCACGTCGAAGACGCTCAGCCGACGATGATCCGGGTGCAGACGGCCGCGCCCTGAGCCATGCCGCTCGTGCTGCGGCCACCGCTGCGCTGGTTCTACCTCTCGTGCCTGGCCGCGTTCACCGGCGGCCACGTCGTCAACTACACGCTGATCCTCTACGCGCAGGAGGCGATCGGCTCCGACCTGCTCTCGGGCATCGGCTTCGGCCTCGCATTCGGGCCGCCGGTCGTGCTCGGCTGGGTCGCCGGCGTCTGGTGCGACCGCCTTGCGCCGGGGCGGCTGATCCACGCCGCGCAGGCGGTGTTCGTGCTCGCCGCCGCGCTGCTGTGGGCGGCCGACGCGACCACCGCCGCCGCCGCGCCGCGCGTGGCGGCGCTGGTGGCCGGCGCGGCGCTGACCGGCGTCGGCTGGTCGTTCGTGTCGCCGGCGCGCATGGCCACGCTCGGCCAGATCGCGAGCGCCGACGAGATCAAGCCCGCGTCGGTGATCTTCAACCTGCTGGTGATGGTCGGCTTCGGCCTCGGGCCGCTGGTGCTCGCGCTGGCGCGCAGCCGGCTCGGCTGGCCCGGCGTGTTCGCCGCCGCGATCGCGTTGTTCGCGCTCGCGTGGCTGGCGCTGCTGCCGGTGCGCACGCGCCCCAGCGCACGTGTGCACGAGCCGGTGGCTGTCGAGATCCGGCAGGGCGTGGCGGCGGTGCGCGCCGACGCGCTGCTCGCGCAACTGATGGTCGCGGCGATGGTCGGTTACCTCGCGATGGGGCCGCTGACGGTGCTGCTGCCCAAGCTCGCGGCCACCCGGCTCGCGCTGAGCGAGGTGCAGCGCGGCAGCTTCCTCGGCGCGCTCGCGCTGGCGCTGATCGCCGGCGGCCTCGTCGCGCTGGCACTCGCGCCGCGCGCGCACCACGGGCGCACCATCCTCGCCGGCACCGCGCTCGCCGGCGTGTGGCTGGCGGCGCTCGGTCTCGTGCACTCGGCGTCGTGGGCGCTGCTGCTGCTGGCCGGCGTCGGCGTCGCCGGCGGCCTGGCGCTGTCGCTGATCGTCGCCGGCATCCAGGCGCGCTCGCCCGCGGCGCTGCGCGGCCGCGTCGTCAGCATGTACACGGTGATCAGCCAGGTCGTTCCGGCCGCCTCGGGCGTGGTGGCCGGAGCGCTGGTGCAGGGCTTCGGCGTCGGCGCCGCGCTCGTCGCGTGCGGCGCGACGCTGGCACTCGCGATGCTCGTCAATGCGCGCTGGATGGGCGCGCTGCGCGCCCACCAGGGGTAGGCCGGAGCTCGCGCGGCCGCCGCGCTCAACTCGGTGGATCGGCCGGCGACAGCTCGAACACCGAGTAGCCGCCCGATCGATACACCAGCGTCAGCCCGCGCACGTCGTCCTGCCGGTTGCCGATCAACGGCAGCAGCCGCGCGACGAGCGTCGCAGCGCTGGCATCGTCCTTCAGCGCGATCGCGCGCACGCGGTTGTCGGGCAGCTTCATCACGCTGTAGGCGGTCTGCCCGCCCTCGCGCAGCCAGCCCTTCACGCCGCGCACCGAGCGGTGCACGTCGCCGGAATCGGCGAAGTCCTGGAACGACACGCCGAGCCGCTGCGCGAACAACTCGCCCAGCAGCACCAGATCGCGCAGGTGCAGCACGACGATGCCGCCGGCCGGCGCCAGCGAGCGCAGCAGCCTGACGCCCTCGTCCTCGCTCGACACCAGCGCCCGCGCGAAGGTGTCGAACGCGCTGAGCTGCCCTGCGTCGGCAGCACCCCAGAAGTCGCGCTCGATGCCGGCCACCTGCCGTTGCTGGCTGCGCCAGCGTTGCGGCACGAACAGCGGCTGCGCCAGATGCTGGTCGAAGCGCATCTCGCCGGCGCCCCAGTGGCGCAACTGACGCGACGTGTCCCACCACGCCAGCACCGCCATGCCGGGCTTGCGGTGGCGCGCCAGCACCGTCGCGACCGCCTGCGTCTCGGCGCCGGGAACGCTCAAGTACAGCAGCGGATCGTCGACCTGCGCGCGCCACTGCAGCAGCACCGGGCCGTGTTCGCCGCGCACGATGTCGGCCTCGGCAAGCAGCGCGTCGTCGCCGCCGAGCACGCGCACGGTCTGCGTGCCGTCGGCGGCGTTCGCCTGCGGCTCGTAGCGGTACGGCGGCGGCGCCGCCAGCGTGCGCCACGCCAGCGCCGCGGCGGCGGCCAGCAGCACCGCACCGAGCGCCCACAGCAGCGCGCGCAGCGCGCCCGGGCGCATCGGCGCGAGCGCCTGCGCGGCCTCAGGCATCGTCGCCCGCGCTGCCCGCACGGCGGCGCCCGCTGCGCAGCCCGCCGAACACGAGCCCGACGCCGAGCAGCGCCAGCGCGCCCGAGGCGAGCAGCGGCTGCTCGTCGAGCACGCTCAGGCCGAGCGTCGCCTGCTGCGCCCCGGCGCCGCCGATCCACGAAGTGCGCCGCTTGGGGGTGCCCTCGAGCTTGCGCACCCGCTGTTCGAGCGCCGCCTTCTCGCGCAAGCTGGTGTCGTACTCGTTGATGATGGTCTGGTCCTTGATCAGGTCGGACCAGCCGTGCGAGTACGTCCAGCCGCCCGGGTTCACGTGCTGCAGGCCCTTCATGTAGCGCGCGATGTGCTGCTCCCACATCTCGGCGAAGGTGCGGTCGACCACCGTCGGGTTGTTGCCATTGCTGAAGAACAGCGAGTTGAACGCGCCGGGCTCGTCCTTCTCGGGCTCGGGCGGCGCGGGGCGGTTGGTCTTCTGCCCGACCAGCAGCTTGTCGTCGTAGAGCTTCTGCACCACCTTGCGTGTGCTCTCGACGAGCTTCACGCCCTCCTTGATGCCCGAGTCGGACATGTTCAGGTAGGTCGTCGCGAAGCGCGGGCTGTGGCACTGCGAGCAGGTCTGCACCCAGGCCTCCTTGCGGTCCTTGAACCACGGATGGTCGAGGTTGTCGACGATGCTGGTGAACGGCAGGAAGCCCCAGCGCACCTTGCGCGTCACGTTGTGCGTGTACTGGCCCTTGAACTCCATGTGGCAGGTCTGGCAGGTCGGCGCGCTCTGATTGCCCTTGGTGAATGCGTCGGCGAGACGGGCGTTCCAGTCCCAGGTCGATCCCCTCGTCTGATAGCGGGTGCCGTGCTTGGAGAGCATGTACTGCTCGAACTCGTTGTGGTCGACACCGTTGTGGCAGGTGGAGCACGCCTCGGGCTTGCGCGCCTCGACGGTCGAGAAATCGTGCCGGGTGTGGCAGCCGTCGCACTTGGCCTGGTTGTAGTGGCACATCGTGCAACTGGCGGCCACCTCGCGCTGCTGCAACGCGGCCCAGGTCGTGTTCTCGACGTTGGCGGTGTAGTCCACCGCGTGCGACGGATGCCCGGGATCCCACTGCTTCTGCGGCCAGACCTGCGTATCGCGCTCCGACTCGGCCTCGGCGAACTGCTTGATGTGGCAGGTACCGCAGTCGGCGCGGCTCGGCAGGTGCAGGTCGCGCGCGTGGTTGCCGCCGGCCTTGCCGACGCCCATGTGGCAGTCGATGCAGCCCACCTCCTTCAGCGGCGCACCTGCGGCCAGCACGCCCTGCGCGCGCAAGCCCTGTTCGACCTCTGAGAGGATCGATTTCTTGTATGCGCGCACGTCGCCGTCGGGCAGCTTGCGCAGCGCGTCGAGGTTGGCGTGCACGCTCTGCTGCCACGCTTGCACCCAGCCGTGCGTGGCCGCGGTGTGGCAGGCCACGCACTGCTCGCGCGTGACCTCGATGTTCAGATCGGGCGGCTTGTAGAACAGCGACGGCGCCAGGTACTGGTCGATCGGCGCCGGCTCCCACCACTTGGCGAGTTTGCCCTTGTTGAGGTTGGCCTTGTAGCGCCTCACCAAGGCGTCGTAGAGCTGCTTGGGCGACGCCGAGCGTTCGAGATTCAGCGCCTTGAGCTGCTCGTCGGGCACGGTGTCCCAGATCTGCGCGTGCGCCCACTGGGCCGCCAGCGCCAGCACGATGAACAGCCAACCGCGTGCAACGATCCTGTGCATCTGCGTCTCCTCCGGCATGCCGGCCCTGCACGGAGCCGGTCGCCGGCATGCTTGACCGCGCGCTGCGCGCGAGCAAGCACCATGTGCGGTCTCGACGATGGAGCCATGCGGCTACCGGCCGTGCCTTGCGGGAAAGCCCCGATGCCTCAGGCGCGGCCCGACTGCAGCGCCGCGGCCAGCCGGCCGATGGCGCTGGCGATCTCGTGCTCGTCGAGCGCGGCGTAGCCCAGCAGCAGCGCGCGCGCCCAGCGCTCGGGCGGCCCGTGCAGCCACGCATTGCCGTTGCGCAGGCTGTAGACGCCCACGCCAGCGGCGCGCGCCAGCGGCTCGATCGCCGCCGCGTCGGGCAGTGCGGCAGGCGCCTGCCACACCAGATGCATGCCGGCATGCATGCCGCGCGGCGGCGCGCCGCCGAAGTGGCGCGCCAGCGCGGACGCCAGCGCATCGCGCCGCGCGGCGTAGTGCTTGCGCAGCCGCCGCAGGTGGTGCGCGAACTCGCCGCTGTCGATGAACGCCGCCAGCGACGCCTGCAGCAGCCACGGCGAGCCGTTGGTCAGCAGACCCTTGATCGTGACGGCGGCGTCGCGCAGCGCGCGCGGGGCGATCAGGTAGCCCAGGCGCATGCCCGCGGCCAGGCTCTTGGAGAAGGTACCGAGATAGATCACGCTGTCGTCGCGGTCCTCGGCCTTCAGCGCCGGCATCGGCGCGCTGTCGAAGTAGAAGTCGCTGTCGTAATCGTCCTCGACGAGAAAGCCGCCATGCTCGCGCGCCCAGCGCAGCCAGGCGCGGCGCCGTTGCGCCGACAGCGCGGCGCCGCTCGGGTACTGGTGCGCCGGCGTCAGGTACACCGCGGAGCAGCCGGACGGCAGATCGGCGGGCTGCGCGCCTTCGTCGTCGACCTCGAGCGGCACGAGGCGCGCGCCGTGGCTGGCGAACACGTTGGCCGCGCCGGCGTAGCCGGGGCACTCCATGCCGACCGCGTCGCCCGGCACGAGCAGCAGACGTGCGACGATGTTGATACCTTCCTGGATGCCGTTGGTGACGATGACGTCGTCGGCGCTGCAGACGATGCCGCGCGCCGCGCCGACATGCCCGGCCACCGCGGCGCGCAGCTTGCGCAGGCCCGCGGGCTCGCCGTAACTGCCGTCGCCGTGCTGCATCTGCGCCAGCGAAGTCTCGACCAGCTTGCGCCAGGCGTGCACCGGGAACAGGCGCGGATCGGGCCGGCCGACCCAGAAGTCGAGCTCCACTTCGTCGGCGTACGCCGAGCGCAGCGCGTGCATCCGACCGCGAAAGCGCAGCGCCGCGCGCGGCGCCACTGGCGGTGCCGCGACGGCCTCGTCGCGTGCCGGTGGCGGCGCGATCGCGATGCCGGGCACGCCCCGCGCCGTGACGAAGGCGCCGAGCGGTGGCCGCATCTCGATGAAGCCCTCGGCGACCAGCCGCTCGTAGGTGAGCACCACCGTGTTGCGCGAGACGCCGAGGTCGATCGCCAGTTGGCGGGTGGCCGGCATGCGCATGCCCGGCCGCAGCAGGCCCTCGGCGAGCTGCGCGACGAACTGATCGAACAACTGCTCCTGCAAGCTGCGCCCGCCCGAGGAGGCCAGATGGATCGGCAACTGCATACATCCGCCTGTGTACGACCCCGCAGGTGGCGTGCGTCGGCGGAGCCGGCCGCAGCATAGGTCGCCCTCGTGCGGCGCGACCATCGGGAAGACCCCCGCCCCGCCGCCGCCATCGCCGGACACGCGCAATCACCCTGCTGCACGCAGGCGGACGCGCGTCGGTGCACAGTCGGCCAAGCATCAAGGAGGCCTTCGACATGAGCGATCCACAAGACACCAAGCTCGCCGGCCCCGACCTTGCGCAAGGCGTGGCGCTGGCCGATCTCGCCGACGGCGCGATGCTGCTCGGCCACAAGGACGGCGAAGCGGCGCTGCTGGCGCGCCGCGGCGACGAGCTGTTCGCGATCGGCGCCACCTGCACGCACTACGGCGGCCCGCTCGCCGAAGGGCTGCTGGTCGGCGACACGGTGCGCTGCCCGTGGCACCACGCCTGCTTCAGCCTGCGCAGCGGCGAAGCGCTGCGCGCCCCGGCGCTGAACGCAGCGTCGTGCTGGCACGTCGAGCGGCGCGACGGCAAGGCCTTCGTCGGCGCGAAGATCGAGCCGCCCAAGCGTGCCGCCGCGCCGGCACGCGCGCCGCAGTCGGTGGTGATCGTCGGCGGCGGCGCCGCTGGCCAGGCGGCCGCCGAGACGCTGCGCCGCGAAGGCTTCGCCGGCCGCCTGACGATGTTGAGCGCCGACGCATCGGCGCCGGTCGACCGGCCGAACCTGTCGAAGAACTACCTCGCCGGCACCGCGCCGGAAGACTGGATTCCGCTGCGCCCGAGCGAGTTCTATCGCGACCAGGGCATCGAGCTGAAGCTCGGCGCGCGCGTCGAGGCGATCGAGCCGACGGCGCGACAGGTGGTGCTGACCGACGGCAGCCGGCACGGCTGGGACGCGCTGCTGCTGGCCACCGGGGCCGAGCCGATCCGGCTCGACCTGCCCGGCGCCACGCTGCCGCACGTGCACCTGCTGCGCACGCTGGCCGACAGCCGCGCGCTGGTCGCCGCCGCGAAGCCGGGCGCGCGCGCGGTGGTCGTCGGCTCGAGCTTCATCGGTCTCGAAGTGGCGGCGTCGCTGCGCGCGCGCGACGTCGCGGTGCAGGTGGTCAGCCTCGATGCAGTGCCGATGATCCGCGTGCTCGGCGACGAGGTCGGCAGCTCGGTGCGCCGCCTGCACGAGCAGCACGGCGTCGTGTTCCACCTCGGCACCGCGCCGACGGCGATCGACGCGCGCGCCGTCACGCTGCGCGACGGCACGAAGCTCGAAGCCGACTTCGTGGTCATCGGCGTCGGCGTGCGGCCCGCGATCGCGCTGGCCCAGGCCGCCGGCCTGACGATCGACCATGGCGTCAGCGTCGACGAGTATCTGCAGACCAGCGCGCCGGGCATCTACGCCGCAGGCGACATCGCTCGCTGGCCCGACCGCGGCAGCGGCCAGCGCATCCGCGTCGAGCACTGGGTGGTCGCACAGCGCCAGGGGCGCACCGCGGCGCGCAACATGCTCGGCGCGCGCGAGCGCTTCGACGCGGTGCCGTTCTTCTGGACCGAGCAGTACGACTTCGTGCTCGCCTACGTCGGCCACGCCGAGCGCTTCGACCGCGTCCTGATCGACGGCGACCTCGCCGCGCGCGACTGCACCGTCAGCTACTTCGCCGGCGATCGCCGGCTGGCGGTGGCAACGGTCGGCCGCGACCTGCAATCGCTGCGCACCGAGCTCGACTTCGAACGCGCGATCGCCAAGGCGGCTGCATGAACGCGCCACGCGAGCCGCGCTTCGCGGTCGGCGACCACGTGCGCTGGAACTCCGAGGCCGGCTGGGTCAGCGGCACGATCATCAAGGTGCACACCCGCGACTTCGACTACAAGGGCCACACGCACCGCGCCAGCGAAGGCGCACCGCAGTACGAGATCAAGAGCGACAAGACCGACCACATCGCCGCGCACCGCGGCGCGGTACTGCAGCGGGTCGCACCCGGCCGCGGCGGGTGATCAGGGTTTCCTGAGCATGCGCCGCATGCGGACCTCGGCCACCTTCTCGATCACCAGGCGCTCGGCGCCCGAGGCCGCGGCCAGCTCGGCGTCGGCACGCAGCACGCACGCGCCGTGCACCCGGCTGCGGCGCTCGTCGTCCCACGTCTTCTGACGCTCGCGCGCCTCGTTCAGGCGCGCCTTGGCAGTGCGCTCGTCGTGCATGCCGTCGAAGTACACGCTCCCGACCAGCGCCGCGGCACGCACCATCTCGGCCCTCAGCGCCGGCTCGCGCTCCTTGTCGCCGGCCTTGACCTGCCGCGCCAGCTCGCCGGCGGTGACCTCCATCACCGCGATGCAGTCGGCGGTGTCGTCGTCGGTGGCCTGCGGGGCCGCACGCGCTGACGGCCACGACAGTGCCGCCATCAGGCACAGCGCCAGCACGCCAGGGTAGCGCAGGCGCAACCCGCATCCCGGCACCCGGCCGGCAGACTGACGATGGATGCGCATGCAACCTGCAACGTCACAGTCGACAGGCACGACGACAGCGGCCCGCAGCGCAGCGCACCGAACATCACGCATTGCAACGGGCGCGCCCGTGGCGATGGTCGTGTGCGGCACCCTCATCGGGCCTCAAGTCTTCTTCGCCACCAGCGTCAGGATGTCGTAGCTGGCGACGATGTCGCCGTCCTGGTTGCTGACCGCCACGTCCCACGCCACCACGCCCTGCCCCACGCCTTTCGCGTCCTTGCGATTGCGGTCGATCTTGCGCTTGCAGGTCAGGCGCGCCTGGATCGTGTCGCCGATGCCCACCGGCTTGACGAAGCGCAGCGTGTCGAGGCCGTAGTTGGCGAGCACCGGCCCCGGCGCCGGCGACACGAACAGCCCCGCCGCGGCGCTGAGCACGAAGTAGCCGTGCGCGATGCGCTTGCCGAACGGGCTCTCCTTGGCGGCGATCTCGTCGAAGTGCATGTAGAAGTAGTCGCCCGAGATGCCGCCGAAGGCCACGATGTCGGCCTCGCTCACCGTGCGGCGGTGGGTGAGCAGCGAGTCGCCGACCTGCAGGTCCTCGAAGTGGCGGCGGAACGGATGCAGCTCGCTCTCGCGCAGCTTCGCGCCGCGCAGGTACTCGCCGGTGACCGCGGTGATCATCGACGGCGACCCCTGCAGCGCGGTGCGCTGCAGGTAGTGCGTCACCGCGCGCACGCCGCCGAGCTCCTCGCCGCCGCCGGCGCGCCCCGGGCCGCCGTGCTTGAGCAGCGGCAGCGGGCTGCCGTGGCCGGTGGACTCGACCGCCGCCTCGCGGTCGAGCACGAGGATGCGGCCGTGCAGCGCGGCCAGCGGCGGCACCACCTGCGCGGCGGTGGCCGGGCTCCTGGTGACCAGCGTGCCCACCAGGCTGCCGCGCCCGCGCGCGGCCAGCGCCACCGCCTCGTCGAGGTCGTCGTACGGCATCAAGGTGCTCACCGGGCCGAACGCCTCGACGTCGTGCGCCGCGTGGTTCTTCGGCTCCCTGGCCAGCAACAGCGTCGGCGCGAAGAACGCGCCTTCGGCCACGCCCGCGCCGACCGGGCTGAAGCCGTCCTTCGCCGAGTACACGACCTCGGCGCCGCGACTCAGCTCGGCCACGCGTTCGGCCACGTCGCGCGCCTGCGCGTGCGACGCCAGCGCGCCCATGCGCACGGTATCGTTCGCCGGGTCGCCGACCACGGTCGTCGCGAGCCGGTTGCGCAGCCGCTCGGCCACCGCGGCGAGCTGCGCGCGCGGCACGATCGCGCGGCGGATCGCGGTGCACTTCTGGCCGGCCTTCACCGTCATCTCGCGCGCCACCTCCTTGACGAAGAGGTCGAACTCCTCGTCGTCGGGCGTGACGTCGGGCGCCAGGATCGCGCAGTTGAGCGAATCGGCCTCGGCGTTGAACGGAATTGCCTGCTTCACGAGGTTCGGGTGCACGCGCAGCTTCGCCGCCGTGTCGGCGCTGCCGGTGAAGGTGACGACGTCGCAGCCTTCGAGCCGGTCGAGCAGGTCGCCGGTGCCGCCGATCACGAGCTGCAACGCGCCCGCGGGCAGGATGCCCGACTGGTCGATCGAGCGCACCAGCGCCTCGGTGAGGTAGCTGGTGGCGGTGGCCGGCTTGCCGATGCACGGCATGCCGGCGAGGAAGGTCGGCGCGAACTTCTCCAGCAGCCCCCACACCGGAAAGTTGAAGGCGTTGATGTGCACCGCCACGCCGCGCCGCGGCACCAGGATGTGCGTGCCGGCGAAGCCGCCCTTCTTGCCCAGCGGCACGGCCGGCCCTTCGTGCACCAGGTTGCCCGATGGCAGGTCGTTGCCGCCGACGCCCGCGTAGGCGAACAAGGTGCCGCTACCGCCTTCGATGTCGATCCAGCCGTCGTTGCGCGTGGCGCCGGTGTGCGCCGACACCGCGTAGAGCGCCTCCTTGTGGTCGTTGAGGTGCTTGGCGAGTGCCTTCAGGATTGCCGCACGCTGCTGGAAGTCGAGCTTCAGCAGGTTGGGCAGGCCGACGCTGCGCGCGTGGTGCAGCGCCTCGGCGAAGTCGACGCTCTCGGCGTGCGTGCTCGCCACCGGCGCTCCGTTGACGGCGCTGCGCAACGCTTGCGCGGGCTTGGCGCCGACCCAGCGGCCGGCGATGTAGCTCTGAAGGACGGCGACCATCTCGTTGGCTCCGGTGCGTGACGAGACAAGCCTACATCGACAACGAGCCCTCGCGAAACTCGGTCTTGTCGAGCCACACGTTGACCAGCACCGCGCTGCCGCCGCGCGCCAGCTCGCGCGCACGCTGCAGCGCCGGGGCCACCTCGTCGGCGCGGCGCACCAGCAGGCCCTGCGCGCCGAAGCCCGCGGCCACCTCGTGGTAGGCGCTGCGCGCCAGCACGGTGCCCACGTCGTCGTGCAGCATCTTGACCTGCTCGCGCGCGATCTGCGTCCATCCGGCGTCGTTGCCGACCAGCCCGATCACCGCGATGCCCTGGCGAACGAAGCTGTCGAACTCGGCCAGGCTCCAGCCGCAGGCACCGTCGCCGAACACGATCCACACCTCGGCGCCCGGGCGCGCGAGCGCGGCACCCATCGCGAAGCCGGCGCCGACGCCGAGCGTGCCGAACGCGCCGGGGTCGAGCCAGGTGAGCGGGGCGCGCGGGTGCAGCACGTAGCTGGCGGTGCCGACGAAGTCGCCGCCGTCGGCGACGAACACCGCGTGGTCGCCGGCTTCGGCTTCGAGTGCGCGAAACAGCGCCAGCGGGTTGACGTACTCGCCGCCGGCGGCGGCCTGCGCGTCGATCTCCTGCTCGCGCGCGGCGTCGCGCGCGCGCAGCGTCGCCAGCCAGCCGCTGCAGTCGCGCGGCGTCTGCGGCGCGGCGGCCAGCGCCTCGACGAACAGCCCCGCGTCGCCGATCGCAGTGACGTCGGGCCGGCGGTTGAGCCGCGCGTCGCGCGCACTGCGGTTGGCGGCGATCAGCGTGGCGCTGCGCCGCACGTGGCGGCCGTAGTCGAGGCGGAAGTCGCACGGCACGCCGGCCAGCAGCACGCAATCGGCCTCGCGCAGCGCCTGGCGGCGCGCATGGCGCATCTGCAGCGCATGGTTGCGCCCGAGCAGGCCGCGCGCCATGCCCGAGAGATACACCGGCACGCCGAGCTGCTGCACCGCTGAAGCCAGCCGGTCGGCCTGATCGGCGCGCACCACCGCCTGGCTGCCGATCACCATCAGCGGCTGGCTGGCCTTGGCCAGCGCCTTGGCCGCCGCCTGCACGGCGGCGTCGCCGGCGCGCGGCAGATACACCGTCTGCACGCCCGGCACCAGCACCTCCTGGCTGCCCTCGAACATGCGGCGCGCGTGGCGATTGAGGTACCAGCGCAGCGCGCGCTCGGGCAGCGAGCGGCCCTTGCCCGCGGCCTCGGCGTACCACTGGCGGATCGACGCCTCGTCGTACAGCAGGTCTACCGGGCACTCGACGAACACCGGCCCGGGTACGCCCGAGCGTGCGAGCGCGAACGCATCGGCCACCGCGGGCCCCAGCTCGCGCACGCGGTGCAGCTTGAAGAAGCGCTTGACGTGCGGCTCGACCAGCGGGCGCTGGTCGATGTCCTGCAGCGCGCCGCGGCCTTGCAGCGCAGTGGGGGCGGCGCCGCCGAGCAGCACCAGCGGGCTCTGCGCGAGCTGCGCGTTCTTCAGCGCGGTGATGGTGTTGGTGATGCCCGGCCCCGCCGTCACCGCGGCGACGCCGGGCACGCCGGTGAGCCGCGCGCTGGCGTCGGCGGCGAACACCGCGGTCACCTCGTCGCGCACGTCGACCACGCGGATGCCGCGCGCCTTGGCCGCCGCGAGGATCGGCGCGATGTGGCCGCCGCACAGCGTGAACAGCCGCTGCACGCCGTGCGCCAGCAGCGCCTCGGCGACGCGGTCGCCGCCGTGGCGCGTCGTCACGCCCACACCACGCGGCTGCGCTGCGCGTACCAGCTCGCGACCAGCGGCTCCACCGCGGTCTCGATGCGCGCGCGGCGGATCTTCATCGTCGGCGTCAGGAAGCCGTTTTCGATCGACCACGGTTCGCGCACGAGCACGATCATCTGCAGCGCCTCGTAGTCGGCCACCGCGCGGTTGACGTCGGCCAGCAGTTGTTCCATCTCGCGCTGCACCTGCTCACGCACCGCGGCGTCTTGCAACTGCGGGCGCAGGGCCTCGGCCAGCACCACCAGCGCGTAGGCGGCCGGTTGCCCGACGCCCGACACCAGCGACAGCTCGACCATCGGGTTGGCGTTGAGGCGGTTCTCGATCGGCGCCGGCGCGATGTACTTGCCCTTGGCGGTCTTGAACAGCTCCTTGGTGCGGCCGGTGATCTTCAGCAGGCCGTCGGGTCGGATCTCGCCACGGTCGCCGGTGCGGAAGAAGCCGTCGTCGGTGAACGACGCCGCGGTCAGCTCGGGTTGCTTGTAGTAGCCGCTGAACTGCCCCGGCGACTTGATCAGGATCTCGCCGTCCGAACTCAGCTTGCCCTGCACACCGGGCATCGGCACGCCGACATAGCCGGGCTCGCTGAACTGCTCGTTCGAGGTGAACGAGTACGAGTTGTCCTCGGTCATGCCGTAGCCCTCGAACAGCTTGAGGCCGATGCGCCGGTACCAGCGGATCAGCTCCGGCGGCAGCGGCGCCGAGCCGCTGCCGGCCTGCTTGACCGCATCGAGCCCGAGGCCCTTGAGCACCTTGCGTGCCACCAGCCGCCCCACCAGCGGAATCGACAGCAGCCGGTCGAGCTTGGCCGGCGGCATCTTGGCGAACACGCCCTGCTGGAACTTGAGCCACAGCCGCGGCACCGAGATGAACAGCGTCGGCCGCGCACGCCGCAGATCCTGCAAGAAGGTGTCGAGCGACTCGGCGAAGAAGATTCGCGTGTTGCCGCCCCACAGCGCGGCGGCCTCGATCCACGAGCGCTCGAAGCTGTGCGCCAGCGGCAGGTACGACAGCACGCGCGCCTCGTGCTGGCCCATGCGCTTGCGAAGGTCGGTCTCGATGCCCTCTGCGACGCGCGAAAACGCACCGAACGAGTTCATCACCCCTTTGGGCTGACCGGTGGAGCCCGAGGTGTAGATCAGCATCGCCAGCTCGTCGGCGCCGCGCTGCGGCCGGCCCTGCAGCGGCGCGGTGCGCGCGGTGATGGCGTCCCAGGTCTCGAACTCGGTGGGCGGCGCCAGCGGCAGCGCGATGCACGGCAGCGCGGCGGCGACGCCCGTGCGCTGCTGCGCCCAGGTGTCGAGCTTGCCGACGAACAGCAGGCTAGCCCCGCTGTGCTCGAGCACGAAGCGCACGGTGTCGGCGGTCTCGGTGGGGAAGATCGCCACCGTGGTGTAGCCGCCGAGCCAGATCGCCAGCTCGGCCATGACGAAGTGGGCGCAGTTCTTCGACAGGATCGCCACGCGAGCGCCGCGCGGCAGGCCGCGGCTCTGCAGGTGCGCGGCCATGCGGCGCGACTGGTCGAGCATCTGGCCCCAGGTGGTGTCGACCACCTGCCCATTGCCGATGGGCTGCGTGAGGAACACGCGATCCGGGTGCGACGCCTCGTGGTCGAACACCTGGTCGAGGATCAGTCTGGCTTCGCTCAAGTGGCTACCCGCTGAAAGTGCAGCCCCCGCGGCTGCGGCGCCGCAGGCTACCCGGCCGGCCGGCCGCGGGCTACTGGTGCAATCCATGGCCGCCGCGGCGGCCGGCGCTCAGCTGGCCGAGGGATCGACCTTCCACTGCGCCTGGATGCGGGCGAAGTCCGAGGCGCGCGCTTCGGTGATCTCGACGCGCTGGTCGCGCATCAGGTCCGAGCGCGGCGCCAGCAGCTCGAGCCGCTTGCGCTTCTTCTCGCGCGAGCCGATGGCGTCGACCAGGCGCGCGCGCAGCGCCGCCAGCGTCGGCGACGGATCGGCCGGCACCACCGCGTCGAACTGACGCAGCGCCGCGCGCAGCCGCTCGGGCTCCACCTCGTACAGGAAGAGCCCGGTCGGATCCTTGTGCTTGAGGCCGTGCTCGACGGCAGCCAGAAAGCGCAGCCGCGAGCGGCTGTCGGGCGCTGCGTTGAGCAGCGCCTTCAGCTCGGCGCGCATCGGCGACGCAGCGGCGTCGGCAAGCCGACGCTCGGCCTTGTCTTGCAGCGCGACGGCGAGCTTGCCGTCGACTCGACGCACGCTCACCTCGCGCCCGAGCAGCGCGCGCACGGCGCCCAGCCACGACCCCTTGCGGTCGGTCTGCGGCGCAGTCTCCGGCTCGGAAGCTTCGGCTGGCGCGGTGGCGCGGGTGAGGCTGGGTCGGCGAGGCATCGGCAGGCGAAGGGTTCGAGGCAACGTTGTCGTTATCAGGCCAGAGTGGCCGCACGCCAAGCGCACCGCTGGACAGCCCTCCGCTGCGCGACCATTGCGTCACGGCAGTAGTGCGCAGCGCCCGGCGTGCATCGCCGGCGAAACGCCCTGTTGCGTTTGGAGAGGAATCAGGCGCGCTCGAGCGCCAGCGCGATGCCCTGCCCGACGCCGATGCACATCGTGGCCAGGCCACGCTGCCCGCCGCTCTTCTCGAGCTGGCGCAGCGCGGTCAGCGCCAGCCGCGCGCCCGATGCACCGAGCGGATGGCCGATGGCGATCGCGCCGCCGTTGGGGTTGACGCGCGGGTCGTCGTCGGCCAGGCCGAGTTGGCGGGTGACCGCGAGTCCCTGCGCGGCGAACGCTTCGTTCAATTCGATCGCGTCGAGTTCGCCCAGGCTCCAGCCCAGCCGCGCGAGCAGCTTGCGCGTGGCCGGCACGGGGCCGATGCCCATGATGCGCGGCGGCACGCCGGCCACCGCGGCGCCGACGACGCGCCCGCGCGGCTGGAGGTTGTGTTTCTTCAGCGCGGCGTCGCTGGCGACCAGCAGCGCGCACGAGCCGTCGTTGACGCCGCTGGCGTTGCCGGCGGTGACGCTGCCGTCGGGCCGCACCACGCCCTTGAGCGTGGCCAGCGCTTCGAGCGTGGTGGCGCGCGGGTGCTCGTCGGTGGTGAACTGCGCGGTCTCGCCCTTCTTCTTGCCGGCGATCGTCACGGGCACCGTCTCGCCCTCGAAGAAGCCGGCCTTGTGCGCGGCCTGCCAGCGCTGCTGCGAACGCAGCGCGAAGGCATCCTGGTCGGCGCGCGCCACCTGGAATTCACGAGCCACGTTCTCGGCGGTTTCGGGCATCGAGTCGATGCCGTACTGTGCCTTCATCAGCGGGTTGACGAAGCGCCAGCCTATTGTTGTGTCTTCGATCTTCGCTGCGCGCGAGAAGGCGCTGTCGGCCTTGGCGATCACGAACGGCGCGCGCGTCATGCTCTCGACGCCGCCGGCGATCATCAACTCGGCCTCGCCGGCGGCGATGGTGCGCGCGCAGGTGGCCAGCGCGTCGAGCCCCGAGCCGCACAGCCGGTTCAGCGTGGCACCGGGCACGTCGGTGGGCAGGCCGGCAAGCAGCGCGGCCATGCGCGCGACGTTGCGGTTGTCTTCGCCGGCGCCGTTGGCGCAGCCGTAGATCACGTCGTCGAGCTGCGTCCAGTCGACCGTGGCGTGGCGCTGCATCAGCGCCTTGATCGGGATCGCCGCGAGGTCGTCGGTGCGCACGCCGGCGAGCGCGCCGCCGTAGCGGCCGATGGGCGTGCGCACGCCGTCGACGATCCACACCGGGCGGGGCAGGGTCATGAAGGGCTCCTTGCAGTTCTATTCGATGCGTTCATGGCGTTCGATGCCGTGAAGGCGGGGCCGGGCTCACGCCTCCACGGCGGCCCGGCGCGGCGACTTCACCGCCGGCAGGCCGCCGAGAAACAGGTTGGCCACGATCGGCGCCATCGTCGCATGATCGAGCGGGCCTGCGGGCCGGTGCCAGGTGAACAGCCAGTTGATCATGCCGAACAGCAGCATCGTCGCCGGCTTGGCGAGTCGCGCGCGGCGCAGGTCGGGCCGCAGCGCGCCGACGGCGCGCGCGAAGCCGGCCACCACGGCGCGCTCCTTGTCGAGGATGCGCTCGCGGTCGGCCGCATCGAGAAAGCGCACGTCGTCGGTGAGCACGCGGTGGGCGTGCTGCGCGTCGGCGTACTCCACGACGATGCGCTCGATCAGCTCGCGCAGGTGCGCCTCGGGCGGCAGCCGCTCGGCGCCGACCTCGGCCACCACCGCGTGCAGCCGCTGCACGTGGCCTTCGGCGATCGCCACCAAGAGAGCGCGCTTGTCGCGGTAGTAGTGGTACAGCGTGGCCTTCGACAGGCCGCACGAGCGCGCCACCTCGTTCATCGACGTGGCGCTGTAGCCGCGGCGCGCGAACAGCTCGGCGGCGCGCGCGAGGATCGCCTCGCGCTGGTCGTCGTAGCCCTTGGCGCGACCGCGCGGCATCGCAGCGTCTAACGCTCGTCGAACGACAGCACCACGCGCTCGCTCGTCGGGTGCGCCTGGCAGGTGAGCACGAAACCGGCCGCGACCTCGGCCTTGTCGAGCGCGAAGTTGCGCTCCATGCGCACGCTGCCCTCGATCAGCTTGGCGCGGCAGGTACCGCACACGCCCGAGGTGCACGAGAACGGCACCTCCAGGCCCGCCGACGATGCGCAGTCGAGGATGCTCGGCTGGTCGCAGCGGAACTCGATCTCGTGGCGCATGCCGTCGCGGATGATCGTCACCTTGGCCAGTTCGGCGTCGCCCGGCGCCGCCTGGTGGATCACCGCGCCCAGCGCCTGCGCTGCCTGCGGCGCGATGCCGAAGCGCTCGATGTGGATGCGGTCCTCCGGAACGCCGGCGGCCAGCAGCGCGGCTTCGGCCTCGTCGTTCATCTGGTACGGGCCGCAGACGAAGGCGTGGTCGATCTGCCTGGCGGGCACCAGGGTGCCGAGGAACTCGCCGATCTTGTCGCGGTTCAGCACGCCGTGGTTGAGCGCAGCCGGGCGCCGGGCCGCCCCAAGCCCGGCTTCCCCCTCGGGGGGCTGGGGGCCGTCGAGTCCGTCGGTGCGCTCGTCGGAGAACACGTGGTGCAGCACCAGGCGCGCCAGGTACTTGTTCTTCAGGTCCTCGAGCTCCTCCTTGAACATCGTGCTGCGCAGCGCGCGGTTGCCGTACAGCAGCGTGAAGCGCGCGTGCGGCTCGCGGCCGAGCACCGTTTTCATGATCGACAGGATCGGCGTGATGCCGCTGCCGCCTGCAATGCCCAGGTACTGCCGGTGCGATCGCGCGTCGATCGGCACGAAGAAGCGGCCCTGTGGCGCCATCACGTGGAGGCTGTCGCCGGGCCTCAGCGACTCGTTGATCCAACGGGAGAACACGCCGCCGGCGACCTTGCGCACGCCCACGCGCAGCTCGCCGTCGTCGACGCCGGCGCAGATCGAGTACGAGCGCCGCAGATCCTGGCCGGCGACCTCGCGCCGCAGCGTGAGGTACTGGCCCTGTGTGAAGCCGAACACGTCGCGCAGTTCGGGCGGCACCTCGAAGGTGACGATCACCGCCTCGGCGGTGTCGGGCTCGATGCGGCGCACCCGCAACGGATGAAAGAGCGGCGTGGTGGCCATGCCGTTAGATGGGTTTGAAGTGCTCGAACGGTTCGCGGCAATCGAGGCAGCGGTACAGCGCCTTGCACGCGGTGGAGCCGAACGCCGACAGTCGCTCGGTGTGCGCGCTGCCGCAGCGCGGGCATTCGACACGCGGCGCCGGCGTGCGCCGAACGATGCGAATCGGCGTCTCCTGCGCAACGCCGCCCGCGCCACCGGCCGGCGGCGCGATGCCGTACTCGCGCAGCTTGCGACGACCCTCGTCGCTGATCCAGTCGGTGGTCCACGCCGGCGAACGCCGCAGCGTCACATGCGCCGGGCCGAGGCCGGCGGCGTTCACGGCCTCGATCACCGACCGCTCGATGACCTCGGTGGCGGGGCAACCGCTGTAGGTGGGCGTGAGCACGACCTCGATGCCGTCGGCGTGCGCGATCACGTCGCGCACGATGCCGAGGTCGCACACACTGAGCGCCGGCACTTCGGGGTCGAGCACCGTCTGCAGCGCGCTCCAGGCGCGCGCGACCCGCGCGTCGGCCGGCCCGCGCGAGCCGCGCAGGTCGCGATCGGCCGCGAGCAGGCTCATCGCCTCACCACGCTCCGCCCGGATACGCGCGCTGCAGGAACTGCAGGTCGGCCAGGATGTAGCCCATGTGCTCGCTGTGCACGCCGTGCTTGCCGGTGCTGCGAAACGCCGAGTCGGCGGGCATATGCAGCCCGGCCTCGTCGAACAGCTCGCGCATCTGCGCCAGCCACGGCTCGCGCAGCGCGTCCCAGCGCGGGCCCAGGCCGCTGGCCGCCGCGGCAGCGTCGACCGCATCGCCGTCGAACAGCTCGGGCGTGAAGCGCCACAGCGCGTCGAGCGCCGCGCGCAGGCGGCGCGCCGATTCTTCGGTGCCGTCGCCCAGGCGCACCACCCAGTCGGCCGAGTGCTGCTGGTGGTAGCGCGCCTCCTTCAGCGCCTTGCCGGCGATGCCCGCCAGCTCGGCATCGCTCGAATCGCGCAGGCGTTCCCACAGCAGGCGGAACCAGGTGGCCATCATCGCGTTGCGCAGCACGGTGAACGCGAAATCACCCGGGCGCGACGGCCCGTTGGGCAGCTCGACGAGGGTGACGTTGCGATAGTCGCGCTCGTCGCGCAGGAACGCGAGCTGGTCTTCGTCGTGGCCCCTGCCCTCGAGCTGGCCGGCTCGCGTGAGCAGCGCGCGCGCCTGGCCGATGAGGTCGAGCGCGATGTTGGCCAGCGCGATGTCCTCCTCGAGCACCGGCGCGTGGCCGCACCACTCCGACAGCCGCTGCCCGAGGATGAGCGCGGTGTCGGCCAGCCGCAGCACGTACTGCGCCGCGGGGTTGAGGTCGAGCTTGATCGAGGGCGTGGCCATGTCTCGCTTCCCGCGCCCTCACATGTGGTCGACTTCGCTCGGCAGCTTGTAGAACGTGGGGTGCCGGTACACCTTATCTTCCATCGGGTCGAAGTACATGTCCTTGTCGGCCGGGTCGCTGGCGACGATCTGGTCGCTGCGCACCACCCACACGCTCGAGCCCTCCTGCCGCCGCGTGTAGACGTCGCGCGCGAGCTGGATCGCCATCGGCGCGTCGGCCGCGTGCAGGCTGCCGCAGTGCTTGTGGTCGAGGCCCGAGCGGCTGCGCACGAACACCTCCCACAGCGGCCATTCGTCCTGGGTGGCGCTCGTGTTCATGCCGCCTGCTCCTTCGTCGCCTGCTTACGCGCGTGCGCCAGCGCCGCCTCGCGCACCCAGGCGCCGTCGTCCCACGCCTTGACGCGCGCGGCCAGGCGCTCGCGGTTGCACGGGCCGTCGCCGGCGATCACGCGCTTGAACTCGCCCCAGTCGATGGCGCCGAAGTCGTGGCTGCCGCGTGCGGCGTTCCACTTCAGGTCGGGGTCGGGCAGCGTGACGCCGAGCACCTTGGCCTGCTCGGCCGCGGCATCGACGAAGCGCTGGCGCAGCGTGTCGTTGCTGACGCGCTTGATGCCCCAGCGCATGCCCTGCGCGCTGTTGGGGCTCTGGTCGTCCGGCGGCCCGAACATCATGATCGACGGCCACCACCAGCGGTTCACCGCGTCCTGCACCATCGCGCGCTGCTCGGGCGTGCCCTCGCGCATCATCACCAGCAGCGAGTCGAAGCCCTGGCGCTGGTGAAAGCTCTCCTCGCGGCAGATGCGGATCATCGCGCGCGCATACGGCGCGTAGCTGCAGCGGCAGATCGGCACCTGGTTCATGATCGCCGCGCCGTCGACCAGCCAGCCGATGGTGCCGATGTCGGCCCAGGTCAGCGTGGGGTAGTTGAAGATCGAGCTGTACTTGGCCTTGCCCGCGTGCAGCGCGTCGATCATCTGGTCGCGGCTGGTGCCCAGCGTCTCGGCGGCGGCGTACAGGTACAGGCCGTGGCCGCCTTCGTCCTGCACCTTGGCCAGCAGGATCGCCTTGCGCTTGAGCGTCGGCGCGCGCGTGATCCAGTTGCCCTCGGGCAGCATTCCCACGATCTCGCTGTGCGCGTGCTGGCTGATCTGGCGCAGCAGCGTCTTGCGGTAGTGATCGGGCATCCAGTCCTTGGCCTCGATGAAGTCGCCGGCGTCGATCTTGGCGTCGAAGCGCCGCTCGAGCTCGACCTCCTGCACCGAGCGCACCGCCTTGCGCTCGCGCTCTTCCTTGGGCTGCTGGTCCATCGCTTGCGTGTACATGCAGGCTCCTTCTAAGAGGACAGCGAGGGCACGGCGCAGCGCTCGCCCGCCACCGTGACACGCCACCTGATCCAAGCGGCCGCCGTGGATCCGGCTTTGCCGGTCCACTGGCGGCGCCCCCTCGAGGGGGAGGCGCCGAAGGCGCATCGGGGGTGGGTCATTTCGGTCTCTTGTCGATCACGCGCCGAGCTTTGCCGACCAAGGTGCGTTCGATCGAATCGGGCGCGCCGACGCTCACCGTGGTGCTGACGCCGATCAGCGTCTTGATGCGGTGCTGCAGCGCGCCGGCGACCTGCGCGCGGTCGGCGTTCAGGTGCGCGGGCAGCAGCTCGCACAGCACCTGCATGTCGTCGAGGTGGCCGTCGCGCGTGACCACGAGCTGGTACTGCCCCGACAGCGCGCCGTGCTGCAGCACCAGCTCCTCGATCTGCGTGGGGAAGACGTTGACGCCGCGGATGATCAGCATGTCGTCGCTGCGGCCGACGATCTTGCCCATGCGGCGCATGCTGCGCGCGGTGGGCGGCAGCAGGCGCGTGAGGTCGCGCGTGCGGTAGCGGATCACCGGCAGCGCCTCCTTGGTGAGCGTGGTGAAGACCAGCTCGCCCTCCTCGCCGTCGGGCAGCACCGCGCCGCTCTCGGGGTCGATGATCTCGGGGTAGAAGTGGTCCTCCCAGATCACCGGGCCGTCCTTGGTCTCGATGCACTCGTTGGCGACGCCCGGGCCCATCACTTCGGAGAGGCCGTAGATGTCGACCGCATCGATGCCGGCGCGCACCTCGATGTCGTGGCGCATCGCCTCGGTCCACGGCTCGGCGCCGAAGATGCCGACCTTGACGCTCATCGTGCGCGGGTCGATACCCTGGCGCTCGAACTCCTCGATGATCACCTGCATGTAGCTCGGCGTCACCATGATGATGTCGGGCTCGAAATCACGGATCAACTGCACCTGCTTCTCGGTCTGGCCGCCGCCCATCGGGATCACGGTGCAGCCCAGCCGCTCGGCGCCGTAGTGCGCGCCCAGGCCGCCGGTGAACAGGCCGTAGCCGTAGGCCACCTGCACGATGTCGCCGGCGCGGCCGCCCGAGGCGCGGATCGAGCGCGCGACGAGGTCCGACCAGTTGTCGATGTCTTTGCGCGTGTAGCCGACGACGGTGGGCTTGCCCGTGGTGCCGGAGGACGCGTGCACGCGCACCACCTGCTCGCGCGGCACCGCGAACATGCCGAACGGATAGTTGTCGCGCAGGTCCTTCTTGGCGGTGAACGGAAACTTCGCCAGGTCGGCCAGCGTCTTCAGGTCGCGCGGGTGCACGCCGGCGGCCTCGAATGCGCGGCGGTAGTGCGGCACGTTCTGGTATGCGTGCTGCACGGTCGCCTGCAGGCGCTGCAGTTGCAGCGCGCGCAGTTCGTCCTGGCTCGCGGTTTCGATCGGCTCGAGGTCGCCGGGTCGGGGGTGCTTGACGGGCATCGTGAAGTCTCCTGATCTTTCGAACGTTCGCTCGGCGCAGGGCCTCACACCACGGCCTTGCCCTTCATGGTGTACGAGCGGCCGCGGAACACCGCCACCCGCTCGCCGCGCTGGTTGCTGACCACGCAGTCGTAGACGCCGGTGCGGCCCGACTTGCTCACCTCGCTGCAGCGCGCGGTGAGCACGTCGCCGAGCTTGCCGGGCGCCAGCAGGTCGATCGCGAAACCCGACGCCACCGTGACCTCGTTGTACGAGTTGCAGGCGAAGGCGAACGCCGAGTCGGCCAGCGTAGCGATCAGCCCGCCGTGGCAGAGGTCGTGGCCGTTGAGCATCGGCTCGCGCACCGTCATCGAGAGCACGGAGCGCCCAGGGCCGACCTCGTCGACCGACATGCCGAGCCATTGCGAGGCGCGGTCGTTGGCGAACATGCCGTCGCGCACGTGTTCGGCGAGTTGCTGCGCGGTGCGCGCGGGCGGGGCGGTGTCGGCGTCCATCGGCGCATTATCGACCGATCGGTCGGGAGATGCGCGCGCGGCTCGCGCCCACCGCCGTGCCTGGCCGATCGACACGGTGGCGGCGCCGTGTTGATCCATCGCAATCGAGCTCGATGACGCGGCGCTATCGTTGGCCCCACGCACCGTCGGGCCACGCGGGTCGTGGTGGCCCCGCCCGAGCCGGGCGCAAAGGACACGACGATGAACGCCAGGCATGCCGCCCTCGCCCTCGCCCTCGCAGCGAGCCTCTCGATGATCGCACCCGCGGTGTCGCAGCCCTACGGGCCCGGCATGATGCGTGGCGACGGCGGCGGCTGGGGGCCCGGCATGATGGGCGGCTACGGCGGCGGCATGGGCATGGGGCCCGGCATGATGGGCGGCTACGGCGGCGGCATGGGCCCAGGGATGATGTGGGGCTATGGTGGCGACGCCTATGCAGGCCTCGATCTGAGCGCCGATCAACGCAAGAAGATCGCCGAGATCCGCGTGCAGACCCGCAAGTCGATGTGGCAACTGATGGGAACGATGCAAGAGCAGGGTTACCACATGCACGATCTCGTCCGCCCGGGGCCCTTCGACGAGCAGGCCGCGCGCAAGGCCTACGACTCGATGGCCGCGACGCAGAAATCGATGTTCGACCTGCAGCTCGACGCCCATCGCAAGATCGACGCCGTCCTCACGCCGGAGCAGCGCGACAAGCTGCGCAAGGCCTGGAGCAATCGCTAGGGCCTGTTCACACTACAGAGGTGGTCCATCGGCTGCGCCGGGTCGTCCCGAGCGCGGGGTCGGCACGCCCCCAAGCCCGCTGACGCCACGCAGCGATGGTGAAGACACCCGAGAACCGCTGCCGCTCGCTGCTGATCGCCACGCATCGGCGCAGACGCTGGCATCCTTGACGAACCAACGGCCATGCGCCGCACCCCGACGCAGTCGACAATGCCGCCAGCACCACCGATTGCCTCCATGCGCCCCACCGACCCCACCGAGAAGACCAGCCAGGTCGACGACGAGCGCGTCGTCGCGGTCGAGCCGCTGCCGCCTCCCGAGCAGCTGATCCGCTTCTTTCCGGTGGCCGGCGGACCCGTAGAGGGCTTCATCGCCGCCAGCCGCGACCAGGTGCGGCGCATCGTGCACGGCCTCGACGACCGGCTGCTGGTGGTGATCGGGCCGTGCTCGGTGCACGAGCCGCGCTCGGCGCTCGAGTACGCGCACCGTCTGGCCGAGCAGCGCACGCAGCTCGACGACGCGCTCGCGATCGTGATGCGCGTCTACTTCGAGAAGCCGCGCACCACCGTCGGTTGGAAGGGCCTGATCAACGACCCGCACCTCGACGGCACTTTTCGCATCAACGAGGGCCTGCGCATCGCACGGTCGCTGCTGATCGACATCAACGCGATGGGCGTGCCCGCCGGCAGCGAACTGCTCGACACCTCGAGCCCACAGTACATGGCCGACCTGCTCTCGTGGGGCGCGATCGGCGCGCGCACCACCGAGAGCCAGGTGCACCGCGAGCTGGCCTCGGGCTTCTCGGCGGCGATCGGCTTCAAGAACAGCACCGAGGGCAACGTGCGGGTGGCGATCGACGCGGTGATCGCGGCCGGCCAGCCGCACAGCTTTCTCGGCGTGCACAAGAGCGGCCAGATCGCGATGGTGCACACCGCCGGCAACCCCGACGGCCACGTGATCCTGCGCGGCGGCGCGCGGCCCAACCACGACGCGGCGAGCGTTGCGCAGGCGTGCGAGGCGCTGGCCGACGCCGGCCGCCAGGCCAGCGTGATGGTCGACTGCTCGCACGGCAACAGCGGCAAGAACCACGACAGGCAGCCGGGCGTCGTGCGCGACGTCGCCGCGCAGATCGCCGGCGGCAGCCGCCAGGTGAGCGGCGTGATGATCGAGAGCCACCTCGTCGCCGGCGCGCAGGCGTTCAAGCCGGGCAGCACCGACCGCCGCACGCTGCGCTACGGTCAGAGCATCACCGACGCCTGCATCGGCTGGGACGAATCGGCCGCGCTGCTGGGCGAGCTGGCCGCGGCGGTGCGCCAGCGGCGCCGCAAGGCATGAAGCGGCGCAGCGCGCTGCGCGCGCTGGCCGCGCTCGCCGCGCCGGCCGGGCTCGCGGCGTGCAACGGCGGCCCCGACCCACCGCCCGCGCCGACACGAACCTGGCGCATGGGCTTCTCGAACCTGCCGCCGCGCGTGACCTTGAACGACGTGATGCACACCATCGAGCTTTGGAGCACGCGCGGCGACCTGGCGGCGATGCACGACGAGCCACCGTGGGCCGAGCTGCTGGCCGGTGCCTCGCCGGAGGCGATCCTGCAGCGCGACAAGCTCGGCCTGGCCGAGTACTACCGCGGCAAGGGCATGCAGCTCATGTTCATGACCGACCTCACCGATGGGCTCGACCGCGGCCAGGAGGCGCCCGGCCTGCGCGCGCTCGGCCGCAGCCTGGCCGAACCCGCCGTGCAGCAGGCGCTGCGCAGCTGGGTGCTCGCCGTGTCGCGCTTGCTGAAGCCCGAGTACCTCGGGCTCGCCGCCGAGACCAACCTGATCCGCGCGGCGGCGCCGTCGGTCTACCCGGCGGTCAGGCAAACCGCCAACGACGCCGCGGCCGACCTGCGCGCCGCGGGCAGCAGCGCGGTGCTGTTCGTCAGCGTGCAGGTCGAGGTGGCGTGGGGCCGCCGGGGCAACGGCGTGTTCGCGGGCATCGCCACCGACCGCGCCGACTTCGCTTTCATGCAGATGATCGGGCTGTCGTCGTACCCGTACCTCGGCTATGCGCAGCCGGAGGATCTGCCGGCCGACTACTACAGCCGGCTGCAGAGCCCGAACTCGCCGCTGCCGATGATGTTGTGCGAAGGCGGCTGGCCGAGCCAGGGCGTGGGCAGCGGGCCGGGCGCGATCCAGTCGACGCCGGCGCTGCAGGCGCGCTATGTGCCGCGCATCGCCGCGCTGCTCGACGGCGTGGCCGCGCGCGGCTGGATTCAATTGACGTTCACCGACATCGACCTCGCCGAGTGGCCGCCGCCGGTGCCGCCGAACCTGGCGACTTTCGCGACGCTCGGCTTCGTCGACGCGCAGTACGCGGCCAAGCCCGCGCTGGCGCAGTGGGACGCGCTGTTCGCGCGCCCGCGCGCATGATGCGAACGATGACGCCGCAGCAGATCCTCGACCACCTCGACCGTGGCACGCCGTGGCCGCCCGACGGGCAGACTGCGCAGGGCGACGACGTCGCGGCCGCCTACGGGGTGGCGCTGGCCGTGCGTGCGCTGCGCGTCGCGCGCGGCGAGCAGCCGGTGGGCTTCAAGATCGGCTTCACCAACCGCACGATCTGGCAGCGCTACCGCGTGTTCGCGCCGATCTGGGGCACGGTGTGGAACACCACGGCGCACTTCAGCGAAGGCCGCGGCGCGCTGCCGCTGCGCACCCTGTGCCAGCCGCGCATCGAGCCCGAGGTCGTGTTCGGCATCCGCGCCACGCCCGCCGAGGAGCCGTCGCTCGAGCAGGTGTTCGACTGCGTCGACTGGCTCGCACCCGGCTTCGAGCTGGTGCAGTCGCACTGCGCCCACTGGGTCTTCACCGCGGCGCAGACCGTGGCCGACGGCGGCCTGCACGGCCGCCTGCTGATCGGCGCGAAGACGCCGGTGCGCCAGCTGGCCGGCAGCGGCGTCGCGCTCGACACGCTGCTGGCCGGGCGCAGCGTGCGCCTCACGCGCGACGGCACGCTGGTCGAGCAGGGCCACGGCCGCCACGTGCTCGACGGACCGCTGCACGCGCTGCGGCACTTCGTGCTCGAGCTGCAGCGCTGCCCCGGCGCGCCGGCGCTCGCCCCCGGCGACGTGGTGACCACCGGCACCTGGACCGACGCCTGGCCGGTCGGGCCGGGCGAGGTGTGGCGCGCGCAGTTCGACGCGCCGTGGGGTGCGCTCGAGGTCGCGCTGCGCTGAGGCGGTTCGAAGCCATCGACGCATGCATGGACGCACGCGAGACCGCCCCCTCGGCAGAGCGCAACAGGCAGCCGATCCTCGAGGTGCTCGCGCGCGCCTTGCCGCCGCGCGGCCTGGTGCTCGAGATCGGCAGCGGCACCGGGCAGCACGTGGCGCACTTCGCCCAGGCTTTGCCCGCCCTCACGTTCCAGCCCAGCGAGATGGACGTGGAGCGCCATGCTTCGATCGCTGCGTGGGCGGCCGCGGGCAAGCTGTCGAACGTCGAGCCGCCGCTCGCCTTCGATGTCACGAAGAGTCCCTGGCCCGTATCCGCGGCCGACGCGATCGTGTGCATCAACGTGATCCACATCTCCCCGTGGGAGGCCACGCTCGCGCTGATGGCAGGCGCCGGCGCGATCCTGAGCGCCGGTGGCGTGCTGGTCACCTACGGCCCGTACAAGCGCGGCGGCGCGCACACGTCGCAGAGCAATCAGGCGTTCGACGCGAGCCTGCGCGCAAGGAATCCGCTCTGGGGCGTGCGCGACGTCGACACGGTGGCGCAAGTCGCGGGCAGCGAAGGCCTTGCGCTGGAAGAGATCGTGCCGATGCCGGCCAACAACTTCACGCTGGTCTGGCGCAAGTCGAACGGCTCCTGAACCTTCGGCGTCCGTCGCTCGGCGTTGCGCTCATCTCGCGGCCAAGTGCGTCCCCATTCGCCGCAACAGCAGGGCATGCGCCCAGTCCATGAACGCCTGCACCCGCGCCGCACGCCTGCGGGTGGTGGGCGTCACCAGGTGCAGGGGCAGCGACGGGCAACTCCAACCGGGCAGCACACGCACCAGGGCGCCACTGGTCAGGTGGTGGCTGGCGACGAATTCGGCCAGCACGACGATGCCCAATCCGTCCAGGCCTGCACTCAAGGCGGCCGCGCTGTCCGTGGTGACGAAACGCGCAGGCACGTCGAACTCGGTCTCGCGGCCATCCCTGCCCAAGGTCACAGGCCGTAGCTTGCCGGTCGACGCCAGCACATATCCGATCTGATGATGGCGGGGCAGTTCGTCGGGGGCCTGCGGCAGCCCATGCTGCTCGATGTAGTGCGGCGCGGCGCAGAGCACGAAGCGCAAATCGCCGACCCGGCGCGCTGAAAGCCTCGAATCGGGCAGCTGCCCGCCGCGCAGGGCGCAGTCGACGCCTTCGCGCACCAGATCGACCGCACGATCGGTGCATCCCAGCTCGATGGTGATCTTCGGGTAGCGCTCGAGGAAGTGGCGGATCTCCGGGGCAAATACCAGGCGGCCCATGGCCACCGGCACGTCCACGCGAAGGTGCCCCGCGGGTGCGCTCGTGCCCTTGCGCAGCATGGTTTCCACCTCGTCCACCTGCTGAACGATGGTGCACGCGTGCTGGTAGTACGTCAGCCCCTCCTGCGTGGGCGTGACCGAGCGCGTGGTGCGCGTGAGCAGTCGCGTGCCGAGCCGGTCTTCGAGCTGCTGGATCTGCTGGCTGACCGTGGCCTTGTGCAGGTTCAGCTGCAGCGCGGCCTTGGTGTAGCTGCCGCTTTCCAGCACCTGCACGAAGGCGCGCATGGCATCGAAACGGTCCATGGGGCGGCTCCGGTGAGGAGCCGGGATTGTCGGCGAACGCCAGACAGTGTGTCGCCTCCTGCGGGCTATGCGAGGCCCTGCCCGGTTTCTACAGTGCACTCATCCACCGCGCATCGGTTCAGCCAAGGTCGCAGTGCCCAGCCTCTGCGGCGCCTGAATCCGACGTCTTCGAAGGAGCCATCATGCCCAAACGCGCCCACCTCATCGCGGGGATCCTCGCCCCGCTGTGCCTCGTCGCCTTCTTCCTGTCCACCGTCATCGTCGAGCTGTTCGGCTCGCACGCCGCCGTGGCCCAGCTGAAGGCACTGATCGTCACGCCGGGGCTGTGGATCATGATCCCGGCCATGGCCGCCGCAGGCGGCAGCGGCATGTTCCTGAGCCAGTCCCGCAAGGGACGGCTCATCGATGCGAAGAAGAAGCGCATGGCCTTCATCGCCGCCAACGGACTGCTGGTGCTGGTGCCTTGCGCCATCGTGCTCAGCCGCTGGGCCGCTGCTGGCGCGTTCGACGGCGCTTTCTACGTCGTTCAGGCGATCGAACTGATCGCCGGTGCCACGAACTTCTGGCTGATGGGCTCGAACATGCGCGACGGGCTGCGCCTGGCCGGCCGGCTGCACGTTGCAGCTGCCCCGGCCACGAGGGCCAGCTGATGCTCGGATCATCTTCGCCTTCTCCGGCCAGGTCGGCCAGGGCCTCGACGACCAGCACCTTCTCCAGCGCTTCACGCCGCGGCGCGCGCTCAGCCCGGATACAGCCCGCGCGTGCGCGCGAACAGCCGCGCCAGCCCCAGCAGCGCGTCGATGTTCGGCGTCGCCACGCCGACGCGCTGCGCGATCTCGCGCACCACGGTGACGATGGCATCGAGCTCCAGCGCACGGCCGGCCTCCACGTCCTGCAGCATGCTCGGCTTGAAGCTGCCGAGCTTGCGCGTGATCGCGTGGCGATCTTCGGGCTGCTGCTCGATCGCGCAGCCGATGCGCGCGCCGACGGCCGAGGCCTCGCGCATCGCCGCCGAGCAGAACGCCAGCAGCAGCGGGTCGTCGAGCACGCGATCGGTCGGCGCTCCGGTCATCGCCGCCACCGGATTGACCGTCATGTTGCCCCACAGCTTGTACCAGATGTCGCGCCGCACGTCGGCCGACACCGTGACATCGAAGCCGGCCTGCTGCAGCGCCGCGCCGAGCGCGTTGCCGCGCGCCGAGGTGCCGCCCGCGGGCTCGCCGACGATCAGGCCCTGGCCCATCTTGTGCTCGACCAGCCCGGGCTCCGAAGTCCAGGTGCTGGCGTGCACCACGCAGCCGATCACGTGCTCGAACGCGATCGCCCGCGACACCACGCCGCCGGGGTCGACGCTGGCCAGCGGCGCACCCTCGAGCGCCGGCACACCGCGGCCGAACCACCACGGCACGCCGTTCATCGCCGGCAGCACCATCGTGTGCGCGGCCAGCAGCGGCGCCAGCGCCGGCGCCACCTCGGGCAGCGACTGGCCCTTGACGGCAATCACCACCAGATCCTGCGGCCCGAGTTCGGCGGCGTGTTCGGCCACCTGCGCCGCGGCCGCGGTGCGCAACTCGCCGCCTTCGCGCAGCCGCCAGCCGTGCCGGCGCAGCGCCGCCAGCGTCGCGCCACGCGCCAGCGCGCCCACCTCGTGCGCGCGGGTCAATGCCAGCCGCGTGCCCAGGAAGCCGCCGATCGCGCCGGCGCCGACCACACAGACTTTCATGCTGCCAATCCACCCGTCGAATGCCCGGCGCGAAGTATCGCCGCTGCCCGATCGGCGCCCGGCGCCGCTGCCCGATTCACGCCGGCCGGCACACGGCTGGCGCACGACCGGCACACGGTGGGAGCACGGCCGACGCAGGGTCGCCGCCGCTTCAGTGCCCGGTCAGCCGCGTAACGCGGTCGTAACACCGCCTCGCCTACAACCACCGGCATTGGCCCGGCGGTTCGGGTCAGGGAGGCTTGGGCATGAGGGCAATCACGAATCAGACGCTGCGCTGGCTTGCCGCGCTGGCGCTCGCAACCGGGCTCGCAGCCTGCGGCGGCGGCTCGGACGACCCGGCGCCGGCCGGCAACGGCAACGGCACCGAAACCAACCCGCCGGCCGCCGTGGCGCCCGCCATCACGACCCAACCGTCTGCGCAGAACGTCACTGCGCCCACCGCCGCCACGTTCACGGTGGTGGCCAGCGGCACGGCGCCGCTGGCCTACCAGTGGCGCAGCTCCAGCAACGGCAGTGACTGGTCCGACATCGCCGGCGCCACCGGCGCCAGCTACGGCACCGGCGCCACCGCCGTCGGCATGAACGGCCGCTACTACTCGGTGCGCATCACCAACAGCGCCGGCAGCGCGGTCAGCGCCGCCGTGCAGCTCGGCGTGCAGCCGGCCCCGACCGGCGCCGGCGAGTTCCCGCACACGCCCAACCCGCTGGCGGTGCGCGTCACGCCCGCCGCGGCGGCCGTCGCCACGCTCGACGTCGTGAGCCAGCGCGGCGGCGGCTCGCAGTCGGCGTACAACATCCCCGTGGCCGACGGCGTCACCGCGGCGGTCGACATCCGGCACATGTCCTTCCTGGAGCCGTACCGGCTCGCCGTGACCATGACGCCGGTGGCGCTGGCCGACCTCGATGCCGAGCACCCGCTGCCGTTTCAGTCGGTGGCCGGGGCGTTCAACCTGGCGCCGGCCGACCCCCTGACACCCGAGCTGCAGGCGAGTCGTCCGATCCTCGTGCAGTTCCGCCTGACCCAGGCGACCCTCGACGCGCTCGACGCGCTGGGCGGCCAGGTGGTGGTCTTCTCGGCGCGCGCCGACGGCACGCAGCTTCATCTGGTACCGGTCGTCAAAGACGACGGCCACTCGTGGTCGAGCCTCACGCTGACGACGCAGGTCCACCACCTGGGCATCTTCGGCATCGCCTCGATCAGCAGCGCGCAGGCCGCCGCGCTGGCCGCGGGCTGGCCCGAGTACACCGACTTCCAGTTCGAGGCCGCCGTGGCGCCGCCGTCGTATGAGGTGCGCAAGGCCGGGCTCGCTGCGCCACCGCAGCTGGGGGCCGCCCGCACGCGGCCGCTGGGCGCGGTGCGCGCCGCCGACGCAGGCCCGACCGACTGGGCCGCACAGATGCAGGCACGCATTGACGCCTACTACCAGGACGTGGTGACACCGGCGCTGAACGCGGCCAACGCCGCCGATGCCGACAGCGTGCAGTTCCGCGATGCCATTCAGAAGGTCCTGCAGTGGGAGCGCATGCGCCAACTGCTCGAGGCCGAGGGCGAGCCCGAGATCGACGCGATGCAGACGGTGACCGAGCTCACGCGGCGCGGCATCGAGGTGGCCAAGGCCGATTGCGCGGCCAAGGGCGACGCGGCCGCCGAGGTGCAGATGTACGGCATGATCCGCCAGGCCATTCTGCTGGGCGTCGAGTCGGAAGTGACCGACGGGGCGTGGATCGGCCAGCACTGCAAAGCCAGGGGCTTCGACATATCGGTCAAGTGGACCCAGGTGCGCAGTGTCGATGTCACCAAGAAATACGAGCCACCCTACTACGAAGTACCCGACTCGCGCACCGAGCGGTCGCAGATGACGGCCACCGTCAGCGGCACCCTGCGCCTGACCGAATCGGACGTGCTCGACGTGGGGACGCTGAAGCTCGACTACAACTCTGCCTCTGAATCGGTCTGCGCGACCGGTGCGTACCGGTGCACCTACTCGAGGTCGAGCCTCATCGGCGTGAGCGAGGGGCCGGTCGGCGGGAACGTCAGCGTCTACGTGAGCACCCGAACCGAGCGCTGGAACCTCGATGCACGCGGACACATGGCCAGCCCCACGCTGTATGTCTGGTTTCAGAACATGACAGGCTACAGCATCAGCTTCTATGCCATGGTGAACCCTGCCACCCTGACGAACTACGACATCAACGGCAACGCGACGACGCGCAGCTACCACGCGACCGAAGACGTCAACACCGTGCCGTGGAGCGGCACCGTGAACGTCGGCACGAGCTCGCGCATCATTCGCCGCCCGATCGATATCACGGGCCAAGGTATCGAACCCGGCTCGTACGATCGGATGACGACGAGCCTCACCTTCACGGTGGTGGAGAAGCCGCGCACGCCGTGAGGCGGCGCCGGCGCGGCGGGTAGCATGGCCGCATCGGCGCCCGCCGCGCCCGCCGCACCTGCCGATGCGTCTGCACCTCGCCACCTCGCCCCAGCTCACGCCGCCCGGCGGCGCCGCGCTGCCACTGCAGCCGCGCGACGCTGCGCTGCTGGCCTGGCTGGCGCTCGAGGGCCCCACGCCGCGCAACCGGCTCGCGCAACTGCTGTGGCCGGCCAGCGAGGCCAAGACCGCGCGCAACGCGCTGCGGCAGCGGCTGTTCCGGCTGCGCCGGCAGTTCGGCGACGAGACGCTGATCACCGGCGAGACGACGCTGGCGCTGGCCGACGGTGTGACGCACGACCTCGACGAGGCCGACGACGTGCTGGTGGGCGTGGCCCACGAGCTCGGGCCCGAGCTCACCGCCTGGCTCGAGCAGCAGCGTGAGCGCCGCCGCTCGCGCCTGCACGCCGCGCTGGCCGAGCTGTGCGACGGCGCCGAGCGCGCCGGCGACTTCGACGACGCGCTGTCGCATGCCAAGGAGCTGCTCGCACTGCAGCCGCTGTCGGAAGACGCGCACCGCCGCCTGATCCGGCTGCACTACCTGCGCGGCGACCGCGCGGCGGCGCTGCTGGCGTTCGACCAGTGCGAACGCGTGCTCAAAGATGACATCGGCGCGGCGCCGTCGGCCGCGACGCTGGCGCTGCTGGCCGACATCGAAGACGGCAGCGCCGGCGACGACGACGGGCCCGCGCACGTGCTGCCCGCCGCGCTGCTGCGCCCGCCGCGCGACAGCGGCCGCGAGGCCGAGCACGCCGCGCTGCGCAGCGCCTGGCAGGCCGGCGCGCCGTTCCTGCTGCTGGGCGAGCCGGGCATCGGCAAGTCGCGCGCGATCGACCGGCTGGCCGCCTCCTGGCCGGGCGCGCAGGTCGTGCGCGCGCGCCCGGGCGATGCGCAGGCGCCGCTGGCCGTGGTGGCGCGGCTGGTGGAGCTGTTGTGCGCGGGCGATGCGCAGGGGCCGCACGCGCGCGCCGCCGAGGCGCTGCGCGCGCAACTCGCCGGTGCATCGGACGACCCGGCGGGACCGGGCGCCACACCAGGCGCCACACCAGGCGCCGCACCGGCCGCCGAGCCGCCCGCGCCGCGCCAGCTCGCTGCGCCGTTGCGCGAGCTGCTGCAACTCGCCTGCGGCACCAACCCACCGCTGGCGCTGCTGCTGGACGACTGGCAGTTCGCCGACCAAGCCAGCGTGGCCTTGCTCGGCGAGGTGCTGGCCGCGCCCGAGCTGGCGGCGCTGCGCGTGGGCCACGCGTCGCGCACCGGCGCCGGCGCGCTGGCCGAGCAGCGCATCACCACGCTGGTGCAGCACAGCCAGCGCCGCGTCGTGGTGCTCGCACCGCTGGATGGGCCGGGCGCCACTGCGTTCGTGGCGTCGCTGCGCTTGCGCGGCGTGGCCGCCGAGCCGCTGGCGCAGGCGCTGCTGCGCCGCGTGGGCGGCAACCCGCTGTACCTGCTGGAGGCGCTGCGCCAGATGCACGAGCACCGGCTGCCGCTGGCGCCCGAGCACGTGCAGCCGTCGCGACAGGTGGCGCAGCTCGTGGCATCGCGCATCGCCGAGCTGCCCGACGCGGCGCGCCAGTTGCTGCGTGTGGCCGCCGTGGCCGGCACCGACTTCGACGTGCCGCTGGCCGAGGCGGTGAGCGGGCGCAACGTGCTGGAGCTGTCCGACGCCTGGGGCCTGCTCGAGCAGCACGGCCTGTTCGACGAGCGCGGCGTCGCCCACGACCTGTACACCGAAGCGGCGCTGGCCACGCTGCCGGCGCCGATCGCGCGCACGCTGCACGCGCGCGTGGCCGCCACGCTCGAAGGCCGCAGCCACGACCCGGCGCGCGTGGCGGCGCATTGGCGCGCCGGCGGCGACGATGCGCGCGCCGTGCCGCACCTCCTGGCGGCGGCGCGCCAGGCCTGGGGCCACGCGCTGCCGGCCGAGACGCTGGCGTTTCACCGTCAGGCCGCCGGGATCGACGCGGCGCGCGGGCACGCTGCGCAGGCCTTCGGCCACTGGTTCGACTGCGCCTACGCAATGGCCGAGATGGGCGCGGTGGAACAGTTCGACGAGTGCCTGCACGCGCTCGAGCGCGCCGCCGTCACGCCGAGCGAGCGCCTGCGCGTGCGGCTGGCGCAGGCGGTCAGCCTGCAGATGCGCGGCGCCGAGGCGCAGGCGCTGTCGCGCATCGCCGGCCTGCTCACCGAGGCCATCGCGCTGGGCGATCTGCGCGTCGAGTGCGAGAGCCGCTATGCGCTGGTGCGCGAAGCCACGGCCGACGGGCGCTTCGACGAGGCGCTGCAGCAGGCCGTGGTCTGCGAACGCCTGCTGCGCGAGGCCGGCCAGCCGCGCCGCGCCAGCGCACTGGCCGGCGTCGGCGCGCGCCTGCTGGCCCTGCGCGGGCAGCCGCGGCAGGCGCTGCAGCAAAGCGCACGCGTGCTGCCGCAACTGCAGCAGCTGCAGCACCGCGCGAGCTGGACCATGCTGTGCTGCTCCGACGCGCTGCAGCACCTGCTGCTCGGCGACACGCAGCGCGCGGGCGAGGCGGCCACGCGCGCGCTGCAGTCGGCGCGGCAGACCCCGATCTCGGCGATGGACCTGCGCGCCGTCCTGCACCCGTTGGTCGAAGCGCTGCGCTGGAGCGGGCGCTTCGACGAGGCGCTCGCGATCACCGAGCACCTGCTGCAGCGTCTGCCCGCGCAGGGCCTGCATTCGGAGGCGGCGGTCGCGCCGGCGCGGCTGTACCTGCACCTCGGGCGTCCCGACCTCGCCCACCCGCTGATCGAGACCCTGCTCGGCCTGACGCGCCTGCGCGAGCGCGAACGCGAACGCCAGACGGTGCAACTGCTGGCGGCGCAGGCCGCGAGCTTCACAGCCAATGCGCGCATCGAGTGGCCCGACGATGCGCTGGCGAGCGAGGACCTGGCGCTGGCGGCCGAATGGGCGCTGTGCTCGGGCCTGGTGGCGGCCTCGCCCTGGCCGAGCACGGCCTTGCGGCAACTGCTGGCGCGCTGCGAAGCCGCCGAGATCGCGCTGTTCGCGCTGCCGCTGCGAGCCCTGGTGGCGCGCCGGCTGGTCGAGGCCGGCCAGAGGGAGCAAGCGGACCCCGTGCTGGCCGGCATCGCCGACGCGCCGGGCTGGAGCGACCTGCATGCCGCCACCCCGTGCGCGGCGCTGTTTGCCGCCCACGCGCTGCAAGCGGCCGGACACTTCGACGCCGCGCGGGCCGCTGCGCGGCGCGGCACCGATTGGCTCGTGCGCGCCGCGCGCACCGCGCTGCCCGAGCCCTTTCGCGACAGCTTCCTGAACCGCAACCCGACCCACCGCCAACTGCTCGCGCTGGCTGGGCATACCGGCGCGGCGTAACGCCTGCACGCACGACGCGCCCCAGCGAGACAGCGGCATGCTCCGGCCGCGGCGCGCACGCCGCGCTGTCGCGGCGGCCCGACGAGCAGATCGAGCGCTTGGGTTCGATGCGCCGCCAGTAGGCCGGCTCCGGCGCGATCCGCATCCTCGATGCCAATGGGCGCGAGGTGCCCGACGGCGAGGCGGGCGAGCTGTACTCGCGCACCGCCTGCGCGTTCGACGGCTACTGGAAGCACCCCGACAAGACCGCCGAGGAGTTTCTCTGCGCCTGGTGCACGGTGGGCGATCTGGCGCGGCGCGATCCAGCATCGCGTGCTGCGCGACCGTCTGTCGGCCAGACGCTGACGCTCGTTGCCTGGCGGCGAACTTCTTCGCTGCGCGGGAAACCAAGTGTTCAGGGTTCGCCCGGACGCGCATGCGTTCGCGCGTGCGCGTGTCGACAACCAGGAGAACGCGTCATGAATCTGCGCAATCTTCGCCACTGGCTTTCTGCATGTGCCGTGCTGGCGCTGCTGCTGGCAGCCTCGTCGGGCGCCACCGCCGACGTGACCCGCGTCTACCAATGGAAGGCTGCCGACGGAACGCCGACGATCTCGAACGTCGCGCCGCCGCCGAGCATCGCCAACTACTCGGTGCACGAGGTCGACGCCCCGGCACCGAGCGCAAAGGATCAGGCTGCCGCCGTCGATCGTCTCGAGCAATATCGGGTCGCGCTGGCGCAGGAGTCCGTGTCGCCCGACGAGGCCGTCGCACGGGCACAGGCGCGGCTGAGCCAGGCGCGGCACCAGCTCCAGATCGGCCGCGAACCGCTGCCCGGCGAGCGTCTGCACAACACCAACGGGTTCTCGCGCCTGGGCCCGATGTACTTCGAGCGCCAGGCCAAGCTGGAGGCGGCAGTGGCCGCCGCCGAAGCGCAATTGAACGAGGCCTACCGCGAACGCAGCGAAGCGCTGCAGTAGGCGCAGCGGGCGACGCCGCGGCGCGCGTCGCACGGGTTGCCGGGTTATTGCGGCGCGTGGGCTGCTCCCCCACAATGCCGCCGGTAGCCCACGGCTGCAGGAGGAGACCCGACATGCTTCAGACACGTTCGATCGTGGCGCTGGCTGCGCTCGCGCTTGCAGGTACCGCCTGGGCACAGCAGGCGCAGGAGGAGCCCGGCTGGGCCAAGGGCCGCCCGAAGACCGAGACGGCGATGAAGATGGCCCCGGTGCCGGCGTTTCCGCTGCCGACGCCGGCCGATCAGTTGCCGGTGAAGAAGTTCAAGCTGCCGCCGGGCT
>JABTUC010000004.1 GCA_015075545.1 Ideonella sp.
CGTGCAGCGCCGCGAACGGCGGTACCGCAGCCGCCCTCGTGGCGCGAGCATCGCAGCGAAGTCGGCGCGTAGCGCCGACCGCCACAGTAGGAGCCTCCACCGGGCACCGCCCACCGCGCCGCTGAAGCCACCGCCCACCGCACCGCACGGTGCACGCGCATCCATGAACAACTAAAGCAACCGGTGCCACCCTAGTCCTCCTTCAACCGCTCGAGGTGGCGGATGTCGAGGCTGTCGAACTGCTCGCGGATCTGGAACATGAAGACGCCGAGGATCAGCACGCCGATCAGCACGTCGAGCGCGATGCCGAGTTCCACCACCATCGGCATGCCGTAGGTCGCCGAGGTGGCGGCGAAGAACAGGCCGTTCTCCATCGACAGGAAGCCCACCACCTGCGGAATCGCCCGCGTGCGGGTGATCATCATCATGAACGACAGCAGCACGCACGCCAGCGCGATGCCCAGCGTGCCGCGCGAGATGGTCGACGAGAAGCGCGCGATCGGCAGCCCCAGGTTGAAGGCGAAGATCACCAGCAGGATGCCCACCAGCATCGTGGTCGGGATGTTGATCAGCGGCTCGGTGTCCCAGCGCACCTCGAGGCGGTCGATCACTCGGTGCAGCAGCTTCGGGATCAGCACCACCTTGAGCACCAGCGTCAGCGTGGCCGACACGAACAGGTGCGGCTGCCGCGTCGCATAACCCACCACCGCGGTGGCCACCACCAGCACCGCGCCCTGCAGCGTGAATAGGTTTACCAGCGACAGCACGCGCCGCTGCGACAGCATCGCGAACGCCAGCATCAGCAGCATCGCGCCGAGCAGGTTGATGAACTCGCCGACGAGCGGATTCACCTACGCCCCCAGCAGGATGCGCACCAGCAGCCCGATCACCGCCAGCAGGAACGCGGTGGCCAGGAACTCGGGCACGCGGAAGATCCGCATCTTGGCGCTGAAGGTCTCGAGCGCGGCGAGCGCCGCGCCGCCGATGGCCAGCTTGAGCACCAGTGTGGGCAGCGCGAGCAGCATCTCGAGCGGCGAGCCGGCCTCGGCCACGCCCCACGGGAAGAACAGCGCCAGCCCGGCGCACGAATAGGCGAACAGCTTGAGGCTGGCGGCCCACTCCAGCAGCGCGAGGTGGCGCCCCGAGTACTCGAGGATCAGCGCCTCGTGGATCATCGTCAGCTCGAGGTGCGTGGCGGGGTTGTCCACCGGGATGCGCGCGTTCTCGGCCAGCGAGACAATGGTGAACGCCACCCCGGCCAGCGCCAGGCTCGGGTAGATCGCCAGCTCGCGGTGCGCCAGCGTCTCGACGATGGTGGCCAGCGAGGTCGAGGTCGAGATCAGCGAGGCGCAGAACAGCACCATCAGCAGCGCCGGCTCGGCCAGGAAGCCGATCAGCATCTCGCGCCGTGCGCCCATGGTGCCGAACGCGGTGCCGACGTCCATCGCGGCCAGCGAGATGAACACGCGTGCCAGCGCGAACAGCCCCACCAGCGCGATCGCGTCGGCGGCCAGCGTGAGCGGCAGGTCGGTCGACAGCGTCGGGATGATCGAGCAGGCGAGCGTCATGCAGCCGAACACGATGTACGGCGTGCCGCGAAACAGCGGCGACGCCCGATCGGCCACCACCGACTCCTTGTTGAACAGCTTGTGCAGCAGGAAGTACGGCTGCAGCAGCGGCGGCGCCGACTTGTTCTGCAGCCAGGCGCGGCACTGGTTGACCCAGCCGGTGAGCAGCGGCGCCAGCGCCAGCGCGAGCGCGATCTCGAGCAACTGCGACAACGCGCCGGTCCAGCCGGTCATCGCTCACCCCCGTGCCCGTTCATTGGCGCACCACCAGCAGCAGCGCGATCAGCGTGACGAAGCTGAACAGCAGGTAGACCGCGATGCGCCCCTGCTGCAGCAGGCCCACCAGCCGTGCCACGCGCGCGGCCGCGTCGGCGATCGGGCGGTACAACAGGTGCCAGAAGTGATCCTCCACCGTCACGTGGTAGCGCGGCGCGGCGTCCGACGGCGCCGGCAGTTCGCGCTGCATGCGGAAGAATGGCTCGAAGATCTGGCGGATCGGCTGGCCGAAGCCCTCGGCCGTGTCCTGCATGCGCGCGCCCTGCCACGGGAAGCCGCAATCCCACGGCGGCGCGCGACGGATGCGGCCGTGGTAGAGCCGGCGCACCAGCACGAAGGCGAGCCCGAAGCACGCCGCCACGCCGAGCAGGAAGAACACCGGCCCGTAGCTCGCGCGCTCGATCGCGGTGGGGGCGAGCAGCCAGCCGTGTTGCGCGACGGTGGGCCCGAGCCCCGCGCCGACCAGCGTGCGCGTCACCGGGTCGACCCACTGGATGAACTGGATCGGCAGCAGGCCGAGCAGCACGCTGCCCGCCAGCAGCCAGGCCATGCCGGCGCGCTGCCAGGCGTTGGCGTCGTGCGCCTTCAGCAGCGCCGGCTCGCGCGGCTGGCCGAGGAAGATGACGCCGAAGAACTTGACCATCGTGTAGCCGGCCAGCGCCGTCACCAGCGCGATCAGCGCGGCCACCACCGGGATCAGCATGTTCAGGAACGAGTCGGGCAGCCCCGGCGTGAACAGAAAGCTCTGCAGCAGCAGCCACTCCGAAACGAAGCCGCTGGTCGGCGGCAGGCCGGCGCTGGCCAGCGTGCCCGCCAGCGTGACCCACGCCACCCACGGCATCGCGCGCATCAGGCCGCCCAGGCGGCCGAGGCTGCGCTCGCCGGTGGCGTGCAGCACGCAGCCGGTGCCCAGGAACAGCAGGCTCTTGAACAGCGCGTGGCTGGCGACGTGGATCAGGCTCGCGGTGAGTGCCAGCGCGGCCAGCGGCTTCATCGCGTAGGCCGAGAACAGCAGCGCCAGGCCGATGCCGGTGGCGATCAGGCCGATGTTCTCGATCGACGAATAGGCGAGCAGCCGCTTCATGTCGGTCTGCACCGCGGCGAACACCACGCCGAACAGCGCCGTGAGGAGGCCGAGCGCGAGCATCGCCACGCCCCACCACCACTGCTGCGCGGACAGCAGGTCGAACAGCACGCGCAGCAGGCCGTAGATCGCGGTCTTGAGCATCACCGCGCTCATCAGCGCCGACACCGGCGACGGCGCGGCCGGGTGCGCCTCGGGCAGCCAGATGTGCAGCGGCAGCAGTCCCGCCTTGGCGCCGAAGCCGAACAGCGCGAGCGCGAACGCGATCGACGCCCACAGCGGCGACAGGCTCTGCGCGCGCATGTTGGCGAAGCTGTAGTCGCCGGTGTTCGCCTGCAGTACGCCGAAGCACAGCAGGATGCCGATCGCGCCGACGTGTGCCACCAGCAGGTAGAGGTAGCCGGCGCGCCGGATCTCGGCCACCCGATGGTTGGAGGTGACGAGGAAGAACGACGACAGCGCCATCGTCTCCCACATCACCATGAAGGCGTAGGCGTCGTCGGCCAGCACCACGCCGGCCATGCTGGCGAGGAACAGGTGGTACTGCAGGCACATCAGCCCGGGCGGCGTGCCTTCGCCGTGGCGGAAGTAGCCGGCGGCGAAGACCGACACGCCGGCCGCGGTGGCGCCGATCACCAGCAGGAAGAACGCCGACAGCGCGTCGAGCCGCAGGTGAAACGGCAGCGTCGGCAGCCCGATCGCCAGCACCGCCACCTGCGGCGGCACGAACAGCGCCGCCAGCGCGAGCGCGGCCAGCAGCACGCCCACCGCGCCGCCGAGCGGGAACAGCACGTGCGACACGAACGCCAGCCGCCGCAGCGCCAGCGCGCCGGCCGCGCCGATGACGAGCCACGCGCCGAGCAGCACCATGGCCCAGTCGAGCAGCAACCACTGCGTGGGGTCGGTCTGCATCGCGGCGTCAGAAGCTGTGAATGAACCCGGCGCGTCCGAGCGGGGCGTCCAGGCGGGTCCAATCAAGGCGCAAAGCGCAGCCGTAGCTCGAGCTACGGCGAGCATTTGCAACGACGAGCGGGCGCCCTCTGGCGTGACGAGCGGGTGTGGATGATTCGTTCACAGCTTCTCAGGCCCCCTGACGGACCAGCGCCGCGCTCAGCGCCTGGCGCAACGTGTCGGCGCTATCGCGCAGGTGCGCCTGCGCCTCGGCGCTGAGGCCCTTGCGCGGCACCGCCGCCTGGATTCGCGCCAGCAGTTGCTGCGACTGCACGCGCACCAGCGAGCGCGCATCGGCGCGCGTCAGCGACCCCGGGCGCAGCAGCAGACCGGCCAGCCGGTTGACGTGCTCGCGCTGCAGCTCGCGTCGCAGCGCCGGGATGTCGCCCTCGCTGCGGCGCAACTCGCTCCAGATCTCGTCGGTCAGGCGCTGCAACAACTCCGACAGGTGCAGCGCGCCGTCGGCGGCGACCTTGCTCTGGCTGTCGAGCAGGCGCTGCGCGACGCCGTCGTTCATCAGCGCCCCGAGGAGCGCGCGCTGCATCTCGATCACCGTGTTGGCCAGCGAGTAGTCGGTGGCCACCGGACCGTCGCCGTCGGCGAGCGCGGCGCTGCGCTCGCCGTAGTCGGGCGCCATGCGCCGCTGCAGCGACGGCGACAGCACGAAGCTGTCGGCCGACAGCATGCCGCCGGCCAGCCACTCGAGCGCCTGCCGCTGCACCGCCGCGCTCACCGGCAGCAGCGGGTCGCGGCCGCTGCCGGGGTAGTCGCGCAGCGTGCGCACGCCGCCGACTTGTCGCGCCAGGATGCCGGCAGCACGCGCGACGTCTCGCAGCGCGTAGCCGACCGAGCGACGCAACACCGAATAGTCTTCGTCGGGGTTCAGCGGCCGCGTTTCCTGGCGACGCAGCAGGTCGCGAGCGATGTCCAGGCGCTGCTTGGCGAATGCCACCGGGTCGTCGCCGAGGTCGAACAGCAGCGATTCGGGGTCGACGCCGAGGAAGTTGTCCTCGTCGGTGCCGAACGCGAGCTGCGGCTCGTTGCTGCGCGCCGCGATGCGCTGCAGCTCGGCCTCCTCCTGTGCGGGTGCGATCGGACGGTAGCCGTACTCGATGGCCCAGTAGTCGTAGGGCCCGAGCGTCAGCTGCCACGCCGGCACGGCCGGCTCGCCCGGGCGCGCGAGGTTGATCGGCGAGTACTCCATCACCGAGCCGGCCAGCCCGTGCTGGCGAACGAACTCGGGGTCGGCGAGCTGCGCCGCGGTGTACACGCGCGAGCTGCGGAAGTTGTGACGCAGCCCGAGCGTGTGCCCCACTTCGTGCAGCGTGGTGTCGGTGAGGTAGTCGAGCACGAATTGCTGCGCCTCGGGGCTTGCCGGGTCGAGTTCGCCGCGCGCCTCGAGCACATCGAGCGCGTAGTCGAGCTGCTCGGCGGCCATTTCGGCGTGCCGGCACGGCTCGGCGCCGTTGCCCGCATCGGACGCCGCTCGTGCGCTCGCCTGCGCCACGCGCTCGGGCGCACCCGACTGCATCAGCGCCGGCCAGTCGGCGGCGACGTTGGCGGTCAGCACCTGTGCGCGCAGCGCGCGCACATGGCGCGAACTGAGGCTCTCGAACGCGATGTCGGCGTCGAGGATCTCGCCCGAGCGCGGGTCGACCTGGCTCGGCCCGATGGCGCCGAACGTCGGCGACGCGTTGGTCATCCAGCGGATCGACGCCACCCCGACGTCGAGCGTATCGAAGGCGGCGTCGTCGGGCTGCACCTTGACGACGATCGCGTTCTCGAAGCCGATGCGCTCGAAGGCGGCGTTCCAGGCCAGGATGCCGCGCGTGATGGCGTCGCGGTACTTGACGGGGATGGTGCGGTCGAGCCAGTAGGTGATCGGCTTCACCGGCTCGGACAGCGCGGCGGCCGGATCCTTCTTCTCCAGGCGCCAGCGGTTGATGAACTGCCGGCGCGGCGTGCGCGCCAGGTCGTCGCTGAAGTCCTGCACCGTGGTGCCGAAGTAGCCGACGCGCGGATCCGACCGGCGCGGCGCCATCGGCTGCGCGGGCAGCCTGGCCAGCGAATACTGCAGCGTGAAGAACATGCTGCGCGCGTCGGGCAGCGCGGCGGGCAGCTTCGGCATCGGCCCGCTCGGGCCGCCGGGCACGGGCGTCGCCTGCGCCAGGTTGGCGCTCGCGTAGTGCGCCGTCACCTCGAACAGCACCTGGTCCGGCGTGTCGCGCACGGCGCTGATCGCCGAATTGCGACTGTCGAACGCGTAGCCCTGGCGATAGATGCGCTGCAGCTTGATGCCGATGCCCAGCAGGTCGCCGACGAACAGGCCGTTGGCGTCGACCAGCACCGCCTTGCTGTCGGGGTGTGGCTGGCTCGCCACCGCCGTGCCGGCCACCAGGCTCGGCGAGAACGCCGCCTGCACCGCGCGACCTTCGGGCGTGCCGTCGTGCGCGCGGAACTCTGTGTTGCGCGCGATCAGCTGCACCTGGTTGTGCAGTCGGCGGAACTCGACGAGCTGCTGGCGGCCGAAGCGGCCCCAAGGGCCGACCATCGTGCCGCCGAACAGATTGGCTTCGCCGATGCCCTGCGCGATCTTCGGCGCGAACAGCAGCGGCCGGCCGAAGTCCGACGGCTTCAGCTCGATCCACAGCTTGTCGTCCTTCTGCCACAGCGCGAGCGCGCCGTCGATGCGACGCGCGTCCTTGATCACCTGGGCGAACGCGGGCGGCTGCCCGGGCTGCGGTGCGGCCGCGGCGCCAGAGGCCGGGCGTGAAGGAGCAACCGCGCCATGCGCCTGCGCCGCACTGCCTTGCGCGGGCGCTGCGCTCGGCCTGATCGATGCGCAGCCCGACAACAGAGCGGCCACGCACCACCAGCCGACCGAACGCCACGCCATCATGCCCATCACGACCACCAACCCGCGATCGGCCGCGGCCACCTGCGCGCCAGCGCGCGCCGCCGATTGTGGGGCAACGGCCGCGGCGCCGCTGGCCTCGTTGGCCTCAGCCCGGCACCGCCGCGGTGGCCGTCACGCGGGAAGCAGCGCAATCCGAGCGCGGCCTACTTGAGCGCCTTGAAGCGCAGCCGGTGCGGCCGCGCGCCCTCCTCGCCGAGGCGCTTGACCTTGTCGGCCTCGTACTCGTGGAAGTTGCCGGTGAAGAACACCCACTTGCCGTCGTCCTCGCACGCCAGGATATGGGTGGCGATGCGGTCGAGGAACCAGCGGTCGTGGCTGATCACCAGCACCGAGCCGGCGAATTCGAGCAGCGCCTCCTCGAGCGCGCGCAGCGTCTCGACGTCGAGGTCGTTGCTCGGCTCGTCGAGCAGCAGCACGTTGCCGCCCTTGGACAGCGTCTTGGCCAGGTGCAGGCGGCCGCGCTCGCCGCCCGAGAGCTGCCCCACCTGCTTCTGCTGGTCGTTGCCCTTGAAGTTGAAGCGGCCGAGGTAGGCGCGGCTGGGCATCACGAACTTGCCCACCGTGATGTTGTCGAGGCCGCCCGAGACGTCCTGCCAGACCGTCTTGTCGTTGGCCAGCGACTCGCGGCTCTGGTCGACGAACGCCAGCTTCGCGGTGTGGCCGACGACGATCTCGCCCGAGTCGGGCTTCTCGACGCCCTGGATCATGCGGAACAGCGTCGACTTGCCGGCGCCGTTGGGGCCGATGATGCCGACGATCGCGCCGGCCGGCACCTTGAACGACAGGTCGTCGATCAGCACGCGGTCGCCGTAGCCCTTGGTGACGCCCTTGAACTCGATCACCTCGTTGCCCAGGCGCTCGCCCACCGGGATGAAGATCTCGTTGGTCTCGTTGCGCTTCTGGTAGTCGAAGTCGCTCAGCTCCTCGAAGCGCGCCAGCCGCGCCTTGCTCTTGGCCTGCCGCCCCTTGGGGTTCTGGCGCACCCACTCCAGCTCCTTCTTCATTGCCTTCATGCGCGCGTCTTCGGCCTTCTGCTCCTGCTCGAGGCGCTGCTCCTTCTGGTCGAGCCAGCTCGAGTAGTTGCCCTTCCACGGAATGCCCATGCCGCGGTCGAGCTCGAGGATCCACTCGGCCGCGTTGTCGAGGAAGTAGCGGTCGTGGGTGATCGCCACCACGGTGCCGGGGAAGCGCTTGAGGAAGATCTCGAGCCACTCGACCGACTCGGCGTCGAGGTGGTTGGTCGGCTCGTCGAGCAGCAGCATGTCGGGCTTCGACAGCAGCAGTCGGCACAGCGCCACGCGGCGCTTCTCGCCGCCCGAGAGCTGGCCGATCACCGCGTCCCACGGCGGCAGGCGCAGCGCGTCGGCGGCGATCTCGAGCTGATGCTCGGTGTTCTCGGAGCCGGCGGCGGCGATCAGCGCTTCCAGCTCGGCCTGCTCGGCGGCGAGCTTGTCGAAATCGGCGTCGGGCTCGGCATAGGCGGCATACACCTCGTCGAGCCGCTTCTTGGCCTCGAGCACGCCGCCGATGCCCTGCTCGACCGCCTCGCGCACGGTCTGCTTCGCGTCGAGCTGGGGCTCCTGCGGCAGGTAGCCGATCTTCAGGTTGGGCATCGGCACGGCCTCGCCCTCGATGTCCTGGTCGAGGCCGGCCATGATCTTCAGCAGCGTGCTCTTGCCCGAGCCGTTCAGACCGATCACGCCGATCTTGGCGCCCGGAAAGAAGCTCAGCGAGATGTTCTTCAGGATCTGCCGCTTCGGCGGCACGATCTTGCCGACGCGGTTCATGGTGTAGACGTACTGGGCCATGGCAACTTGCGAAAGAGTGGCGCCTGCGTGCAACCGGCATGCAGGCCAACCCCGTATTGTCGCCGCTCGTCGCATTGCGGCTTGAAAGGCCGCCATGCCGACCCCAACATCGGATCCACGGGCGGCGCTGCCGCCGATCAATCGAAAGGCGCCCGATGGACAGCTCAGTCACCACGATCGAGTCGAACCCGTCGCTGGTGCGCACCGCGCATCTGGTCTATGCGCTGCACGCGATCGGCCTGGTGGCAGGCGCCTTCGGAGCGGCCAGCGTGGTGGGCTCGTTCCTGTTCGGCTGGCCGTCGATCATCGCGGTCATCATCAACTACGTGAAGCGTGGTGCCGTGCGCGGCACCTGGCTCGATTCGCACTTCGGCTGGCAGATCCGCACCTTCTGGTACGCGGCGCTGTGGGCCGTGATCGTGGCGCTGGTGTCGGCGCCGCTGACGCTGGTGATCGTCGGCTTCGGCACCTGGGCGGTCGGCATGTTCCTGCTCGGGGTGTGGGCGATCTACCGCATCGCACGCGGCTGGCTGCGGCTGAGCGACCACAAGCCGATGCCCGTGTAGAGCGCACGGTCTGCAGCGCCGGCACCCGCTACAATCGACTCCGCGCCGCGGCATCCAGTCTTCGCGGCGCGGTCGTTTCGACTCTTCTCAACGACTTCGCGCCTGGCGACTGGTGCGGCCGCCGCGAGCGGCCGACAGCAGGCTGCGATCCACGGCCCTCGAAGGGCCCTTCCTCGATGAACTTCAACGAACTCGGCCTGGCCGAGCCGATCCTGCGCGCGGTGCGCGAGCAGGGCTACGAAACCCCCACGCCGATCCAGCGGCAGGCGATCCCCGCCGTGCTGAACGGCGGCGACCTGATGGCCGGCGCGCAGACCGGCACCGGCAAGACCGCCGGCTTCGTGCTGCCGATGCTGCAGCGTCTGTCGTCGCAACCGGTGCTGCGCGACGCGCGCGGCCGCATCGCGATCCGCTGCCTGATCCTGACGCCGACGCGCGAACTCGCCGCGCAGGTGGAGGAAAGCGTGCGCACCTACGGCCGCCACCTGCGGCTGAAGAGCATGGTGATGTTCGGCGGCGTCGGCATGCAGCCGCAGATCGACAAGCTCGGCCGCGGCGTCGACATCCTGGTGGCCACGCCCGGCCGGCTGCTCGACCACCACGGCCAGCGCACGCTCGATCTCAGCCACGTGCAGGTGTTCGTGCTCGACGAGGCCGACCGCATGCTCGACATGGGCTTCATCCACGACATCAAGAAGGTGCTGGCGATCCTGCCGCAGAAGAAGCAGAGCCTGCTGTTCTCGGCCACCTTCAGCGACGAGATCAAGGCGCTGGCCGACCGTCTGCTCAACCAGCCGGCCCTGATCGAGGTGGCACGCCGCAACGCGCCGGCCGAACTGGTGGCGCAGAAGGTGCACCCGGTGGGCCGCGAGCGCAAGAAGGACCTGCTGGCACACCTGATCCTGCAGGGCGACTGGCATCAGGTGCTGGTGTTCACGCGCACCAAGCACGGCGCCAACAAGCTGACCGAGTTCCTCAACAAGTGCGACATCACCGCGATGGCGATCCACGGCAACAAGAGCCAGAGCGCGCGCACCAAGGCGCTGGCCGAGTTCAAGAGCGGCGAGCTGCGCGTGCTGGTGGCCACCGACATCGCCGCGCGCGGCATCGACATCGACCAGTTGCCGCACGTGGTGAACTTCGAGATCCCCAACGTGCCCGAGGACTACGTGCACCGCATCGGCCGCACCGGCCGTGCCGGTTCGACCGGCGAGGCGATCTCGCTGGTGTGCGTCGACGAGGAGCTGTTCCTGCGCGACATCCAGCGCCTGATCCACAAGGAGATCGCGCGCGAGGTGGTCAAGGGCTTCGAGCCCGACCCCAACGAGCGCGCCGAGCCGATCGTGCTCGGCCGCATGACGATCGGCGTCGGCGGCAATCGCCGCGGCGGCAACGGCGGCCGGCCCTCGCGGCCGTCGCAAGGGCGTGCGCAGCCGGCGCGAGCGTCGCATCCCGCGCCCGGCACGCACGCCACGCGCGACGCACGCACGCCGCCAGGGCAACGGTCTGCGCAGCCGCCGCAGCGGGGCGCGCGCCCTGGCGGCGATTCGCACGGCGGACCGGGCGGCGCACGGCCGCATCGCGGCGGCCGCGGTCGCTGAGCATGATGAGCGCGGCCTCGCCCGAGCCACGCCTGACTTCACTGTCGCACGGCGGCGGCTGCGGCTGCAAGATCGCGCCGGGCGTGCTGTCGCAGATCCTGAAGGGCTCGGTGCAGATGCCGCTGCCCAAGGCGCTGCTGGTCGGCATCGAGACGGCCGACGACGCGGCGGTGTACCAGCTCAACGACGAGCAGGCGCTGGTGGCGACCACCGACTTCTTCATGCCGATCGTCGACGACCCGTACGACTTCGGCCGCATCGCCGCGACCAACGCGATCTCCGACGTCTATGCGATGGGCGGGCGGCCGATCCTCGCGCTGGCGCTGGTGGGCATGCCGATCAACGTGCTGTCGACCGCGACGATCGCGCGCATCCTGCAAGGCGGCGAGGCGGTGTGCCGCGAGGCCGGCATCCCGGTGGCCGGCGGCCATACGATCGACTCGGTCGAGGCGATCTACGGCCTGGTCGCGCTCGGTCTGGTGCATCCCAGTCGCGTCAAGCGCAACGCCGACGCGAGGGTCGGTGACCGCCTGGTGCTCGGCAAGCCGATCGGCGTCGGCGTTCTCTCCGCGGCGCTCAAGAAACAACAACTCGACGCCGACGGCTATGCGCGCATGCTGGCCACCACGACGCAGCTCAACACGCCGGGGCCGGAACTGGCCGCGATCGACGGCGTGCATGCGCTGACCGACGTCACCGGCTTCGGCCTCGCTGGCCACGCCCTGGAGCTGGCACGTGGCGCCGCTTGCCGCGTGACGATCGATTGGGCACGCGTGCCGTTGCTCGACCACGCGCGCGAGCTGGCGGCCAGCGGGCTCGTCACCGGCGCGTCGGCGCGCAACTGGGCGGGCTACGGCGCCGAGGTGTCGCTGCCGGACGAGTTCTCCGCGGTCGACCGCGCTCTGCTCACCGACCCGCAGACCAGCGGCGGGCTGCTGGTATCGTGCGCCGCCACGGCGGTGTCGGCGGTGCTCGAGCGGTTCCAGCGGCACGGCTTCGCGGCGGCTGCCGAGATCGGCGAGGTCGACGGCTACCGCGAAGGCGCGCGCCTGGTGGTGCGCTGACCCGCGCGCCGCGGCCACCGCAACGACGGTCGACCGGCACCGCGCCATGGGCGGCGCGCTGCGAGCAAATCGGCTCGTCGCGGGTACGCTGCGTGGAACGCGGCCGTCCCGCGTCCTGCCGCGGTCGAGCACAATCGGACGATGACACAGCCCGGATTCGCGATCGGCAAGCGGCGCCGCACCGCCATCGTCGCCGGCGCCACCGGCCTGGTGGGGCATGCGCTGGTCGAGGAGCTGCTGGCCGACAGCGGCATCGGCTCGGTCCACGTGCTCGTGCGCTCGGCGCTGCCGCAGTGGGACCAGCGCAACGGCCTGACGCAGCACGAAGTGGACTATCGCGCCAGGTTGCCCGTGCTGCCGACAGTCGACGACGCGTATTGCTGCCTCGGCACGACGATCAAGGTTGCGGGCTCGCAGGAGGCATTTCGCGCCGTCGATCACGACGCCGCGCTCGCCTTCGCGCGCGCGGCGCAATCCGCGGGCGCGACACGGTTCGGGCTGGTGTCGGCGCTCGGCGCCGATGCGAAATCGGGCATCTTCTACAACCGCGTGAAAGGCGAGACCGAACAGGCGATCGCCGCACTCGGCTTCGAGAGCATGGTGATCGCACGGCCTTCGCTGCTGCTGGGCGACCGTGCTGCACTCGGCCAGCCCACGCGCCGCGGCGAGCGCATCGCGGCGGCGCTGAACGGTGCCTTCGGCTGGCTGCTGCCGCGCCGCGTGCGGCCGATCGAAGCCGCGACGGTGGCGCGCGCGCTGGCGCGCGGCGTGCGGCGCGGCGAACCGGGGCTGTTCGCGCTGTCGTCGGCGACCCTCTACCTGCTCGGCCGCTGACGTCCGCGGCGATGCGAATCCATTTCCTCGGCGGCGCCGACACCGTCACCGGATCGAAACACCTGGTCGAAGTCGGCGGCCGCCGCATCCTGCTCGACTGCGGGTTGTTCCAGGGCTTCAAGCTGTTTCGCGAGCGCAACTGGTCGGCGTTGCCAATCGACGCGCGCAGCATCGACGCCGTGGTGCTCAGCCATGCCCATCTCGACCACAGCGGCTGGTTGCCGGTGCTGGTGCGGCGCGGCTTCAAGGGGCCGGTGATCGCCACCGCCGCGACGCGTGCGCTGGCCGAAGTGCTGCTGCTCGATGCGGCGCACCTGCAGGAAGAGGACGCGCGACGCGCCAACCGCCACCGCTATTCGCGCCACTCCCCGGCGCTGCCGCTGTACACGCGCGCCGACGTGCACCGGACGATGACGCGCTTCCGGCCGCTGGAGCCGCTGCGCGACCTGGCGCTGGGCGACTGCCGCGTGCGCCTGACGCCGGTGGGGCATCTGCTGGGTGCCTGCGCGGTCACCTTGACGCATCGGCGCTTCGCGCTCGCCTTTTCGGGCGATCTCGGCCGGCCGGACGATCTGCTGATGCCGCCGCCGCAGACGCTGGCGCGCGCCGACGCGATGCTGGTCGAATCCACCTACGGCAACCGGCTGCATCCGCACACCGAAGCTCAGGCGCAACTCGGGCGCATCGTCCGCGAGACCGTGCAGCGAGGCGGATCGGTGCTGCTGCCGGCGTTCGCGGTCGGGCGCGCACAGGCGCTGTTGCTGCTGCTGCAGCGCTTGCGCGAGGCCGGCGCGATTGCCGCGCAGTTGCCGATCTTCCTCGACAGCCCGATGGCGGTGCAGGCCACCGAGCTGTATCTGCGCTACCGCTCTGGGTTGCGCGTTTCTCCGCGCGAACTGCGTTCGTTGTGCGACGGCGTGCGGCTGGTGACGACCGCTGCGCAGTCGATGCGCGTGGTCGGCTCGCGCATGCCGCGGGTGGTGATCTCCTCCAGCGGCATGGCCACCGGCGGTCGCGTGCTGCATCATCTGAAGGCGATGGCTCCCGACGAGCGCCACCACATCGTGATGGCCGGGTTCCAGGTCGGCGGCAGTCGCGGTGCGCATCTGCTGGCCGGCGCGCGCGAGGTCAAGATCCACGGCCAGTACGTGCCGGTGCGCGCGCAGGTGAGCGCGCTCGAAGGCGTGTCGGGGCACGCCGACGCCAACCAGGTGCTCGACTGGTTGCGCGCCTTGCGGCGGGCGCCGACGCAGACCTTCGTCGTCCACGGCGAGCCCGACGCGGCCGACACACTTCGCCTGCGCATCCAGGACGAACTGCACTGGTCGGCGCAAGTACCGCAGCACGGCTCGGCTGTCGACTTCTGAGCCGTGCGTTTTTCACGCGCTCGGCCACTGTTGCACCCATAGTTGCAGCTCGTCGTCACTGGTCACAGCGCCCGCGCGCGGGCACCGCTACCGTGCCCGCATGAAGCCGTTGCTGCACACGCGCTGGCAGTCGATGGACCTGATCGTCGCACGCAACGGTCAGGAGATCGACCGCATCGGCGCGCGCGACATCGAGCGCGTGATCATCGTCTACAGCGCCCGCGGCGACACGCCGGGCGACCTCGCCTACGCCGTGCTGCAGTCGCGCGAGCACGACCTGCTGTTCCCGCCAGACAGCGGCATTGCCGGCCGCGTGCACTTCGAGCGCCAGCTCTTCTGGAACGAACGCCGCTGCGTCTACTGGACGCCGCTGGCCAAGGCGCCGCTGCCGCGCTCGCTGTGCCCCGGGCTGTGGTTCCTGCGCCAGCCGACGCCCGCGTTCGCGCGCCTGCCGCGCGACGAGCTGCGCGAGACGATCGCGCGCTGGCCGCTCGAAGGCCCGCAGTCGTGGGACGAGCGCAAGGTGGCGCGCATCGCGCGCGCACGGCCGTTCGGCGCATTGCGCCCGCTGGCCCCGAGCCCCAGCAGGCTGTAGCGCAGCCATCAGCGCCTGCGGCGCGCCGTCTCCGAAGGCAACTCGCCGAACTGCCGCCGGTAGGCGGCGGCGAGTTCGCCCATGTGCCAGAAGCCGCAACGTGCCGCCACGTCCTGCACCGCAGCGCCGGGCTGACGCAGCAGCTCGCGGCGCAGCACATTCAGCCGCGCCGCCCGCAGGTAGCGCGCCGGCGCGATGCCCAGCACGCTGCGAAAGCAGTACTCGAGCTTGCGCGGGCTGGCGCCGATGCGCCGGCACACCTCGAGGATCGACAGCGGCGCGTCGGGGCTCGCGAGCATCGCCTCGCAGGCGCGGTCGACCACGCGCTTGCGCGCCTCGCCGCTGCCGAGGTCGTCGGTGAGCACCTGCGTGGGCAAGGCCTCGATCCATTCGACGAGCACGCTGTCGCGCAACTGCAATATCGCGCGCTCGTCGTGCAGCAGCGCGGGCGTCGCGGCCACCTCGCGCATCGTGTTCAAGTGCATCGACTGCAGCGCGGCGGCCAGCGTCGGTCGCGCCCGCACCACCAGCTGGCGCTCGATCCACGGCGACAGCGGCTTGCGGTACAGCTCGCGCCACAGCGAATCGAGCAGTCCCCGCTCGACCACGATGCCCACCATGCGCGCGCCCGCCGGCAGGCACAGATCGAGCGCCTCGCTGCGGCCGATCATGATCGACTCGCCGGCGATCGGCTGGCCGTTGAAGGCGGCGTGGCCCCCCAGGCCCAGCGGCATCGCGATGCCGACGTGGCCGGTGCCGAGCCCGCCGCGCTGGCGCACCGCGCAACTGGTGCGCTCGTGCACCAGCCGCAGCCCCGGCAACTGCACGTGCTCGAGCTCGCCGGCGAAGCGGCCGGCCGACAGCTGCTCGTAGCGCAGCGACCACTCGCGCTGCGCGGCAGCGAACTCGTCGATATTGTGGCTGCGCACCTCGTAGTGCCAGCCGCAGGCCCGCGGGGCCGCGACAGCAGGCGACGTGGTTTCGGGTGTCTGCACGGTAGCGCGCATTGTCGAACCGGCGGCCGACCCGCGTCAGCGCCGACTCTTCGGGAAAGATTCAACCCCTAGGTACTTGCCCTGATGCGCGGTTTGCGCGATCCCGATCACCGTACGCCAGGGGCTGCCGATATGGTCAGGCACGGCGGCGCTTGGCGCCCGCGTGCCAGGAAGACGGTTCGATGCAAGCCCCCCGATACCCCCAGCCGGCGCTGCACATCGACGGCCGCTGGGTCACCCGCGCCAGCGGCGGCGAGCGCGCCGTGCTCAACCCGGCCGACGGCGGCGTGCTCGCCATGCTGCCGCTGGCCGGCGCCGACGAGATCCGCGCCGCCGCCGACGCCGCCGCGCGCGGCTGGCCGGCGTGGCGCGACACACTCGCCAACGAGCGCTGCAACATCGTGCGCCGCGCCGCCGAGGCGATGCGCCAGCGCAGCGAGGCGATCGCGCACACGCTGACGCTCGAGCAGGGCAAGCCGCTGGCCGAGGCCAAGCGCGAGGTGGGGCTGTCGGCCGACATCATCGACTTCCAGGCCGAGGAGGCCAAGCGACTGTATGGGCGCATCGTGCCGCCGCGCGTCGCGGGCATCCTGTCGCAGTCGGTGCTGCGCCAGCCGGTGGGGCCGGTGGCCGCATTCACGCCGTGGAACTTCCCGGCCAACCTGCCGGCGCGCAAGCTCGGCAGCGCGCTGGCCGCCGGCTGCAGCGTGGTGATCAAGCCGGCCGAGGAGACCCCGGGCACCTGCATGGCGATCGTGCAGTGCTTCCTCGACGCCGGCGTGCCGCCGCTGGCGCTCAACATGGTGTGCGGCGATCCGCCGCTGGTGTCGTCGACGCTGATCGCGCACGAGGCGATCCGCAAGGCGTCGTTCACCGGCTCGGTGGCGGTGGGCAAGCAGCTCGGCGTGCTGTGTGCCGAGCGCGTCAAGCGCTTCACCGCCGAGCTCGGCGGCCACGCGCCGGTGATCGTCTGCGCCGATGCCGACCTGCCGTTCGCGCTCAAGGCGTCGCTGGCAGCCAAGTTCCGCAACGCCGGCCAGGTGTGCGCCTCGCCGATCCGCTTCTACGTGCATCGTTCGCTGCACGACGCGTGGGCCGAGCAGTTCACGCGCGGCGCGCAGGCGCTGCGTCTGGGGCCCGGGCTCGACGCGCAGACGCAGATGGGGCCGCTGGCGCACGAGCGCCGCCTGCACGAGATGGCGCGCTTCGTCGCCGATGCGCGCGACCAGGGCGCGCGCGTGCTGTGCGGCGGCGAGCGCGTGGCGCGCCCGGGCTTCTTCTTCGCGCCCACCGTGATCGCGCAGGCGCCACCCAGCGCGCTGGTGCAGCGCCTCGAGCCGTTCGGCCCGATCGCGCTGCTCGAGCCGTTCGACACGCTCGACGAGGCGATCGCCAAGGCCAACGCCCTGCCCTACGCGCTGGGCGCGTACGCCTTCACGCGCGACCTGCAGACCGCGCACCGGCTCGGCCACGAGATCGAAGCCGGCATGGTGGGCATCAACCACTTCGGCGTCTCGCAGCCCGAGATGCCGTTCGGCGGCTGGAAGGAAAGCGGCATCGGCCACGAGATGGGCGCCGAGGGCCTGCTGCACTACACCGAGATCAAGACCATCACCGTGGGGGTGCCGCAATGAGCCGCCGCGCGGCCGCTCCGAAGGCGGCTCAGCCCCCGCTCGGGGGGGAGGCGCGAAGCGCCAGGGGTGCACTCATGAGCCGCCGCGCGGCCGCTCCGAAGGCGGCTCGCACCGCAAGGCGAAGCCCGGAGGTTTCCCGATGACCACCAGCGTCGAGCAGCTCAAGCACGACAACGCGCAGTACCTGTTCCACCCGATGGCGCATCCGGCGGCGATGCGCAAGTCGCGCCCCGACATCATCGCGCGCGGCGAAGGCTGCTGGGTGTGGGACGTCGACGGCCACAAGATGATCGACGGCGTCGCCGGCCTGTGGAGCAGCAACCTCGGCCACAGCAACCGCAAGGTGCGCGACGCGATCGTCGCGCAGCTCGACGAGCTGCCGTTCTACAACACCTTCCGCGGCACCACGCACCCGCGCGCGATCGAGCTGTCGGCGCGCGTCGTGCAGACGATGCAGCCCGACGACGTGGGCGCGGTGCTGTTCGGCAACGGCGGCTCCGACGCGGTTGAAGGCGCGCTCAAGCTGGCGCGCCAGTACTGGAAGCTGCGCGGCCAGAGCGAGCGCACCAAGTTCATCTCGCTGAAGCAGGGCTACCACGGCGTGCACTTCGGCGGCATGAGCGTCAACGGCCTCGCCAACATCCGCCGCGCCTACGAGCCGCTGATGCCCGGCTGCTTCCACGTCGATTCGCCCTGGCTCTATCACAACGCCTACACGCAGGACCCGGAGGAACTCGGCCGCGTCTGCGCCGGCCTGCTCGAGCGCGAGATCCAGTTCCAGGGCGCCGACACGGTGGCCGCGTTCATCGCCGAGCCGGTGCAGGGCTCGGGCGGCGTGATCGTGCCGCCGCCCAACTTCTGGCCGCTGGTGCGCGAGGTGTGCAACCGCAACGACGTGCTGCTGATCGCCGACGAGGTGGTCACCGGCTTCGGTCGCACCGGCGCCTGGTTCGGCACCCGGCTGTGGGGCGTGAAGGCCGACCTGTGGTGCCTGGCCAAGGGCATCAGCTCGGGCTACGTGCCGCTGGGCGCCACCGCGCTCGGCCGCAAGGTGGCCGACGCGTTCTTCGCCGACGACGGTTCGCTCGGCACGGTGTCGCACGGCTACACCTACAGCGGCCACCCGGTGGCCGCCGCCGCGGCGCTGGCCACGCTCGACGAGCTCGAGCGGCTCGACGTGGTGGGCAACGCGGCGCGCGTCGGCGCGCATTTCCAGGCGCGCATGCGCGAGTTCGTTCAGCGCTACGGCATCGTCGGCGACGTGCGCGGCGTGGGCCTGATGTGCGCCCTCGAGATGGTGGCCGACAAGGCCAACCGCAAGCCGGTGCCGCGCAGCAGCGACCTGCCGCTGCGGCTGGCGCGCGAGGCGTACCGGCGCGGCGCGATGGTGCGCGTGTCGGGGCCCAACATGATCCTGTCGCCGCCGCTGGTGATCACGCGCGAGGAGGTCGACCATCTGGTGGACATCCTGCACGCGACCTTCGACGCGCTGGACCGCGCGCCGTGACGGTGTCGCCCACCGTCCTGCTGATCGGCACGCTCGACACCAAGGGCGACGAGGCCGCATTCCTGCGCGACACCTTGCTCGCGCAAGAGGCGCGGCCGCTGCTGATGGACGTGGGCGTGCTGAGGCAAGGCGCGATCGCGCCCGACTTCTCCAGCCACGAAGTGGCCGCCGCCGCCGGCATGACGCTGCAGCAGGTGATCGACAGCGGCGACGAGAACAGCGCGATGCAGGCGATGGCGCGCGGCGCCACGCTGCTGGCCACGCAACTGCAGGCGCAGCGGCGCATCGACGGCGTGCTGGCGTTCGGCGGCACGATGGGCACCGACCTCGCGCTCGACGTGACGCAGGCGCTGCCGCTGGGGTTCCCGAAGGTGCTGCTGTCGACCATCGCGCACTCGCCGCTGCTGTCGCCGCAGCGCATCGCGCCCGACCTCGTCACCGTGCTGTGGGCCGGCGGCCTGCACGGCCTGAACGGCCTGTGCCGATCGACCTTGGCGCAGGCGGCCGGCGCGGTGGTGGGTGCGTGCCGCGCGGCGGTGCCGCCGCGCGCGGATCGGCCGCTGGTGGGCATGACCTCGCTCGGCTCGAGCGCGCTGGCGTACATGAAGGCGCTGCAGCCCGAGCTCGAGCGCCGCGGCTACGAGCTGGCGGTGTTCCACACCACCGGCATGGGCGGGCGCGCCTTCGAGGCGCTGGCCGCGCAGCGGCGTTTCGCGGCGGTGATGGACTTCAGCCTGCAGGAGCTGGCCAACCACGTCGGCGACTCGTGCGTCAGCTCGGGGCCCGAGCGCCTGTGCGGCGCCGGCAGCGCCGGCGTGCCGCAGATCGTCGCACCCGGCGCGACCGATATGGTCGACTACCCCGCCTGGCAGAGCGCACCCGCGCGCTTCGCCGAGCGGCCGATGCACGCCCACAACCGGCTGATCGCGTCGGTCGGCGTCGACGCGGAGCAGCGCCGCGCGGTCGCGCGCGCCATCTGCGAGCGGCTGGCGCGCGCGCGCGGCCCTACCGCACTGATCGTGCCGACGCAGGGCATCGAGGGCTGGGACCGGCCCGGGCAGCCGCTGCACGACCCGCCGGCGCTGGCCGCGCTGGTCGACGAACTGCTGCGCCGCGCCCCCGACAACGTCGAGCTGACGATGCTCGACGCCCACATCAACGACCGCGCGTTCGTCGACGCCGCGCTGGCGGTGTTCGACCGCTGGGTCGCCGCGGGGCTCATCGTGCGCGGCGCCAAGGAGGCGAAATGAAACCCGGCGCGCTGGTGCTCGACTTCGGCGGCGTCGTCACGCGCACGCTGTTCGAGACGCATGCGCTGACCGAGCGCCGGCTCGGCCTGGCCCCGGGCACGCTCACCTGGCGCGGGCCGTTCGACCCGGCCAGCGACCCGCTGTGGCGCGACATGCAGGCCGACAAGATCAGTGAGCGCGACTACTGGGTGGTGCGCACGCGCGAGGTCGGCGCGCTGGTGGGCGAGCAGTGGGACCGCATGGACACCTTCGTGCAGCGCGCCCGCGGCGACGACATGGACAAGACGATCCGGCCCGAGGCGGTGTCGGCGCTCGAGCGCGCCAAGGCCGCCGGCCACAAGCTCGCGGTGCTGTCCAACGAGCTCGACCTGTTCTACGGCACCGAGCTGCGCCACCGCCTGCCGGTGATGAAACTGCTCGACGTGGTGGTCGACGCCACCTACACCGGCATCCTCAAGCCCGACGCGCGCGCCTACGCGCTGTGCGCGCAGCAACTCGGCCTGCCGCCGGCCGCCTGCGTGTTCGTCGACGACCAGCTGCGCAACGTCGAAGGCGCGCAGCGCGCGGGCATGCAGGCGGTGCACCTCGACGTGGCGCAGCCGGCCGCGGCGTTCGCACGAGCGCTGGCGCTGCTGGGCGTGCGCGACGATGCGGGAGCGCAGCCACGATGACCGCGCCGACACCGCAGCGCGTGGCGCAGCTCATGCAGGCCGAGCAGGCGCGCTTCGAGCGCACGCATGCGCGCTCGGGCGAGCTATTCCAACAAGGCAAGCAGCATTGGCTCTACGGCGCGCCGTCGCACTGGATGCGGCGCTGGATGGGCGGCTGGCCGCTCACCATCGCCGACCGGCCGCACGACTACGGCATCCGTCTCGCCGACGTCGACGGCAACGAGCTGGTCGACTTCTGCCTCGGCGACAGCGGCGGCCTGTGCGGCCACGGCCACCCCGCGATCGTGCAAGCGATGGCGCACCAGGCGGGCATCGGCACCTCGCTGATGCTGCCCGGCGGCGACGCCGCCTGGGTCGGCGCCGAGCTGCAGCGCCGCTTCGGCCTGTCGTACTGGAACCTCACCACCTCGGCCAGCGACGCCAACCGCGCCTGCATCCGCCTGGCGCGCATGATCACCGAGCGGCCGCGCGTGCTGGTGTTTTCGGGCGCCTACCACGGCAGCGTCGAGGAGGCGCACGTCGAGCTGGCGCCCGACGGCAGCGTGCGGCTGCGCAACGGCATCCACCCCAACGCGTTTCCGCACGACCGCCTGTCGCGCGTGGTCGAGTTCAACGACACCGCGGCGTTGGAGCAGGCGCTGCGCGCCGGTGACGTGGCCTGCGTGCTGGCCGAGCCGGCGATGACCAACTACGGCATGGTCGAGCCGCAGCCGGGCTTTCACGACGCGCTGCGCCGCCTGACGCGCGAGACCGGCACCGTGCTGGTGATCGACGAGACGCACACCATCTCCAGCGGCCCCGGTGGCTACACGCGCGCGCACGGCCTGCAGCCCGACATGTTCGTGCTCGGCAAGGCGATTGCCGGCGGCATCCCGGCAGCGGTGTTCGGCCTCTCGCAGGCGATGGCCGAGCGCGTTTGGCAGGCGCTGCCGCCGTTGCCGCCCACCGCGCGGCAGAGCGCGCACGCCGGCTTCGGCGGCACGCTGGCCGGCAACGCGCTCACCGTGGCGGTGATGCGCGCGGTGCTGTCGCAGGTGCTGACCGAGCCGGCCTTTGCGCGCATGCTCGAGCTGGCCGCGCGCATGCAGCGCGGCGTCGACGACACCATCGCGCACCACCGCCTGCCGTGGCGCACGCTGCGCATCGGCGCGCGCATGGAAACGCTGTTCGCTCCCGAGGCGCCGCGCAACGCCGCCGACGTGCGGCGCACGCGCGACCACGCGCTGGAGGCGCTGCTGCACCTCTACCTGCTCAACCGTGGCGTGCTGATCACGCCGTTCCACAACATGACGCTGTGCTGCCCCGGCACCACGGCGGCCGACGTGGACTGCCACGTCGCCGCGTTCGCCGAATTCGCGGCGCAGGTGAGCGCATGATGCAGCGGGCCGCGCTCGAACAGCGCACCGTGGTGCGGCGCGCGCGGCAGATGCCATGAGCGCGCCCGCGCAAGCCCCCTCGCCGTTCGGCCTCGCCGGCAAGGTGGCGCTGGTCACCGGCGGCGGGCGCGGCATCGGCGCGGCGATCGCACGGGTGTTCGCTCGTGCAGGGGCGCAGGTCTTGATCGCCAACCGCACCACTGCCGCCGGCGAGGCGGTGGCCGCGGCGCTGCGCGCCGAAGGCATCGCGGCGCAGGCCGTCGGCTGCGACGTCGCGCAGCGCGCCGACATCGATCGCGCGGTGGCGGCCGCGGTGCAGGCGTTCGGCGCGCTCGACATCGTGGTGCACAACGCGGCGGTCAACCACTGGGCGCGCATCGAGGCGGCGACCGACGCCGACCTCGAGCACACGCTGGCGGTCAACCTGCAGGCGTGCTTCCGGCTCGCGCAAGCGGCGCTGCCGCACTGGCGGGCGCGCCGCGGCGGGCGCCTGCTGGTCACCTCGTCGGTCACCGGGCCGCGCGTGGCGATGCCCGGCGGCGCGGCCTACGCGGCCAGCAAGGCCGGGGTCAACGGCTTCATCCGCAGCGCGGCGCTCGAGCTGGCGCGCGATCGCGTCACGGTCAACGGCGTCGAGCCGGGCTTCATCGCCAAGCAAGGCGGCTCGCTGTTGTCGGACCCCGAGCGCGCCGCGCGCATCGCGCGCCACATTCCGCTGGGCGAACTGGGTCGCCCCGAAGACGTGGCGCACGCGATGTGCTTCCTCGCCAGCGACGCGGCGCGCTACGTCACCGGGCAGACGATCGTCGTCGACGGCGGCTCGACGCTGCCCGAGAGCCCGTTCTTCGCCGAGGACGCACCGTGAAGCGCCTGCACGACCGCGTGGCCATCGTCACCGGCGCCGCCAGCGGCATCGGCGCGGCGGTGGTGCAGCGCTTCGTGCAAGAAGGCGCCTGGGTGCTGGCCTGCGGCGTGCCCGCGCCGCAGGACGTCGGCGATGCGGGACTCGCGCTGGCGTGCGACGTCACCGACGAGGCGCAGGTGCAAGCGGCGGTGCAGGCGGCGCTGGCGCGCCGCGGGCAGATCGACATCCTGGTCAACGCCGCCGGCGTGGTGGCCGCCGATGCCGCGGCGCAGATCGACGACGCCACCTGGCAGCGCCTGCACGACGTCAACCTGGGCGGCACGATGCGCACGATGCGCTCGGTGCTGCCGGGCATGCTGGCGCAGCGCCGCGGCAGCATCGTCAACATCGCGTCGGTGGCGGCCTTCAACGCCGGCGCCGACGCCGCCAGCTACGCGTCGAGCAAGGCCGCGGTGGTGGCGCTGACGCGCTCGGCCGCGCAGGCCTACGGCGCGCAGGGCGTGCGCGCCAACGCGCTGTGCCCGGGCTGGGTCGACACGCCGATGGCGGCGCGCGAGATGGCCGAGCTCGCGCAGGCCTGGGGCGTCGACGAGGCCGAGGCGCGGCGGCGCACCGAGGCGCGCATCGCGCTCGGGCGCATGGCACGGCCCGACGAGATCGCCGCGGTGTGTGCGTTCCTCGCCAGCGACGACGCCTCGTTCGTCACCGGGGCAGCGCTGGTGGCCGACGGTGGCATGCGGCTGCCGGCGGCGGCGCGCGGGGTTTGAAGCCGTGACGCAGCGCCGCCCGCACCGAGCGTGACAACCCGACCGACTGACCCTATCGTTGCACCCCGCCATCACCCGAGCCCTGCCATGAAACCGACGGCCTTCTACTTCGACGAGCGAACCCTGTGGCACGTGCCGGGCGGACTGCACGCGCTGTATCTGCCGGTGGGCGGCTGGATCCAGCCGATGGCCGGCAGCGGCATGGCCGAGTCGCCCGATTCGAAACGGCGCATCAAGTCGCTGTTCGACGCCTCGGGGCTGAGCCAGCGGCTCGACCTGCGCAGCGCGCCACCGGCGAGCGAAGAGGACTTGCGGCGCGTCCACACAGCGGGCTATCTCGCCGAGTTCAAGCGCCTGAGCGACGCCGGCGGCGGCGAGCTCGGCGACACCGCGCCGTTCGGCCGCGGCAGCTACGAGATCGCGCAGGTGTCGACGGGTCTGGCGATCGCGGCGCTCGACAGCGTGCTGCGCGGCGAGCACGGCAACGCGTTCGCGATCACGCGCCCGCCCGGGCACCACTGCCTGCCCGATCGCGGCATGGGCTTCTGCCTGTTCAACAACATCGCGGTCGCCATCGAAACCGCCAAGGCGCGCCACCGCATCGAGCGCATCGCGGTGATCGACTGGGACGTGCACCACGGCAACGGCACGCAGCAGATCTTCTACGCGCGCAACGACGTGCTGACGCTGTCGCTGCACCAATGGGGTTGCTTTCCGCCGGGCTACTCGGGCGCCGAGGATCGCGGCGAAGGCAAGGGCGTCGGCTGCAACGTCAACATTCCGCTGCTGCCCGGCGGCGGGCACGAGTCGTACCGCTACGCGTTCGAGCGCATCGTGGTGCCGGTGATCGACCGCTTCCGGCCCGAGCTGATCGTGGTCGCCAGCGGCCTCGACGCCAACGGCGTCGACCCGCTGGCGCGCATGCAGTTGCACCCGGAATCGTTTCGCATGATGTCACGCGAGGTGCTGCAACTGGCTGCGCACCACGCGCAGGGCCGGCTCGCGGTGGTGCACGAGGGCGGCTACTCGGAGGTCTGCGTGCCGTTCTGCGCGCTCGCGGTGGTCGAGGCGCTGTGCGGTCACCGTACCGAAGTGCCCGATCCGTTCAGCGAGTTCTTCGGCCTGCAGCAGCCGCCGGAGCGCTTCGATGCGCTGCAGCGCGAGCTGATCGACGAGATGGCGGCGCTGCATGGGCTGCGCTGAGCAGCGCACCGGCCGCGCCAACCCGATGGAGGACACATGAACCTCTCCGAATACGCCGAACACGATGCGCTGGGCCTGGCCGAACTCGTGCGCCGGCGCGACGTTGCGCCGCGCGAACTCGCCGCGCTCGCGCTGGCCGGCTGCGAGCGCGTCAATCCGAAGCTCAACGCGGTGATCGGCAAGGTCTCCGACTGGGAAGCGCAGTTCGACGCCCAGCCGGCCGGCGGTGCCTTCCACGGCGTGCCGTTCCTGATCAAGGACCTCGTGCTGCACGCCAAGGGCGTCGCCTGCGACATGGGCAGCCGGCTGGTGCACGGGCGCTTCGTCGCGCCCGGCGACACCGACCTGATGAGCCGCTTTCGCGCCAGCGGCGTCATGACGCTGGGGCGCACCAACACGCCGGAGTTCGGCTTCGCACCGGTGGCCGAACCCGTGCTGTACGGCCCGACCCGCAACCCCTGGGACACCACGCGCACCAGCGGCGGATCGAGCGGCGGCGCGGCCGCCGCGGTGGCCGCGGGCATCGTGCCGATCGCGCACGCCAACGACGGCGGCGGCTCGATCCGCATCCCGGCGTCGTGCTGCGGCCTGGTCGGGCTCAAGCCCACGCGCGGGCGCACGCCGGTCGGCCCCGTCGCCGGCGACCCGCTGCACGGCATGGGCATCGAGCACGTCGTCACGCGCAGCGTGCGCGACTGCGCGGCGATGCTCGACGCGATCGAAGGCCCGGCACCGGGCGACTACTTCGCGATCGCGCGGCCGCAGCGCTCCTACCTGCAGGAGGTGGCGGCGCCGCCGCGGCAACTGCGCATCGCGCTGGCGACGCGCGGCCTGCGCGGCGCCGTGATCGACCCGCAGTGCGAGCAGGCGGCGCGCGCCGCGGCCAGACTGTGCGAGTCGCTCGGCCACATCGTCGAGGAGGCCTCGCCCCAGTTCGACGAGGAGGCGTTCCACGCGGCCAATCTCGTCTACTGGTGTTCGTTCCTCGGCGGCGCGCTCGAGGCCTGCGCCGCGATGTTCGATCGCAAGCTCTCGCCGGCGCTGGTCGAGACGACGATCTGGGCGAGCTACCAGCACGCCCTCACGCTCACCGCGCTCGACCTGGAACGCGCCGATGCAACGAAGAACATGGTGTGCCGCACGGTCGGCGCGTTCTTCACGCAATACGACCTGCTGCTGACGCCGACGATGGCGTCGCCGCCGGTGGCCGTCGGCACGATCGACGCCAACGCGCCAGGGGCCACCGCGAAGGGCTGGTACGACAGCGTATTCGCCTTCGCCCCGTTCACCGCGCTGTTCAACATGACGGGCCAGCCCGCGATCAGCCTGCCGCTGGCCAGCAGCAGCGACGGGCTGCCGATCGGCGTGCAGTTCGTCGCGCCGTACGGCGACGAGGCGACGTTGTTCGCACTGGCCGGGCAGCTCGAGCGCGAGCGGCCGTGGCGGGGGCGACGACCGCCGGTGCATGTGGCGAACGCGGGCTGAGGCAAGCACCCGGGTTCAACCGCATTTCCGTAGTGCCGTAGTGCAACACCACCAAGGAGACCGTGAGATGAGCATGCGAACCAGAACCAAGTGGCTGTCGGCAGCGGTGGCGATCGGGCTGGCCGCCCTGTGCGGCCCGGCCCTCGCGAAACCGACCTGCGCCAACGGCGTGATCAAGGTCGGCGCCGTGTCGACGATCACCGGCCCGGCCGACTTCAGCGAGGTGCCCAAGGCGACCAAGGCCGAGTTCGACCAGATCAACGCCAAGGGCGGCATCGACGGCTGCAAGATCGACTACACGATCGCCGACGACAAGGCCGACCCGCAGGTGGCCGCGCAGGCGGCGCGCGACCTGATCGACAACAAGGGCGTGGTGGCGATGGTCGGCTCGGCGAGCCTGCTGGACTGCCAGGTCAACGCGCAGACCTACCAGCGCAAGAACGTGCTGTCGGTGCAGGGGCTCGGGGTCGACTCGGCGTGCTTCAATTCGCCGAGCGTCTCGCCGGTCAACGTCGGCCCGTTCACGCTGTCGACCGCGATGGCCTACTACGCGTCGCAGACGCTGAAGGTGAAGAACCTGTGCGCGTTCTTCATCATCCTCGGCGGCACGCAGGAGGCGTACAAGAAGGCGCTCACCGACTGGGAGAAGATCACCGGCAAGAAGCTGCACATGCTCGACCTCACGGTGCCGATCCAGGGCGACCTGACGCCGTACCTGATCAAGGCGCGCGACGGCGGCTGCGATGCGGTGGTCAACAACGGCGTCGAGCCCAACGTCGTGCAGTGGGTGAAGACCGCCGATGCGCAGAAGATCACCGGCATCAACTGGCTGTTCCTCGCGCCGGCCTACACGGTGCAGGTGGCCAAGGCGCTCGCCGAGTCGAACCAGCCGATCTACGCGGGCACCGAATGGGAGCCCTACACCGAGGCGGGTTCGCCCGCCAACAAGGACTGGATCGCGACCATGAAGGCCGCCGACCGGCCGCTGACCGCGTTCTCGCAGGGCGGGTATCTGGCGGCGCAGGTGTTCGTCGACGTGATCAAGAGCATCAACGGGCCGGTCACGCACGACAGCGTCGCCAAGGCCCTGCGCGGCATGCGCAAGGCGGTCAAGTATCCGCTGGCCGGGTCGCCCTGGATCTTCGGCGACGCCAAGGCCCATACGCCGATGCGCTCGACCAAGATCATGAAGCTCGACCACGGCACGTGGAAGGTCGAGACACCGCAGTTCGTGACGCTGCCGCAGCCGTGATGCATGGGTGAAGCCCTGACCGCCGCCGTCGCCGGGCTCTCGGCGGGTGGCACCTACGCGCTGCTCGGCGTCTGCGCGGTGTTCACCTACCGTTTGGTGGCGGTGGTCAACTTCACCGGCGCTGCGATCGGCACCACCGGCACCTTCGTGATGGTGGTGCTGAACCAGGCCGGCGTGCCGCTGGCGCTGGCCGTCGTCGCCGGGCTCGCGGCGGGCACGCTGACCGGCGTGGCGATCGGTTTCGTCACCACCACCTGGTTCGCCGAATCCGACGCGTCGAGCAAGGCGGCGGTCACCGTGGCGCTGTTCATCGGCATCGTCGCGGTCGGGTTGCGGCTGACCGGCGGCCAGCATCCGCACCCGTTCCCCGATCTGGTTCCGGGCTCGGCAGCGCGGGTCAGCGGCGTCGAACTCACCAACGCAGCCGTGGTGGCGATCGCGCTCGCGCTGGTGTTCACGCTGCTGGCCGACCTGTTCCTGCGCTATACGCGCACCGGCCTGCATTTGCGCGCGCTGTCGGAGCGGCCGATGGCGGCCGAGCTGGTGGGCGTGCGGGTGCGGCGGCTGTCGCTGCTGGTGTGGGGCGTCACCGGCGCCTTCACCACGCTGGCGCTGATGATCGTGGCGCCGCAGCGCTCGCCCGATTTCATGTCGCTGTCGCTGCTGGTCGTGCCGGCGCTCGCGGCGGCCTTGATCGGCTTCTTTCGCAACTTCTGGGCCACGCTCGCCGGCGGCCTGCTGATCGGCGTGCTCGAAGGCGTGGCCAGCCTGCTGGGCGGTACCAACCAGTACCGCGGTGCGCTGCCGTTCGTCGTGATTCTCGCGGTGCTGCTGTGGGCACAGCGCGGTGCGCGCTGGGACGAGGCGCGCTGACGCTGCGATTTCGATGCCGAGCCTGCCCAAGAACCCCGCGGCGCGCGCCGCGCTGACCGTCGTCGTGGGGGCTGTCGTCGCCGGCGTCGTCGTTGCCGGGGTGCTGCCGGCGTACTGGGTGTTCCTCGCGACCTCGCTGCTGGTGTCGGCGATCGCGCTGCAGAGCCTGGGCCTCGTCACCGGCCGCGCCGGCATGATCGCGCTGTGCCAGATGTCGTTCGCGGGCGTCGGCGCGTGGGTGGTCGGCGCGCTCAATGTCGCGCAGTTTCCGGGCGGGCTCGCGGTGTGGGTGTTGGCGGGCGGCATCGCCGCGGTGCCGTTCGGCGTCGCGATCGGGCTGCCCGCGCTGCGGCTGCGTGGCATCAACCTGGCGATCGTCACGCTGGGTTTCGCGGCCGCGTTCGACTCGGTGCTGTCGACGATCTCGTTTCCCGGGCAGACGAAGTTCCTCGCGGTGCCCAGGCCCGAGGCGTTCGACAGCGATGCCGGCTATTTCGTGTTCGTGCTGATCTGGTACACGGCGATCGCGGTCGCGCTCGAGCTCATCGCCCGCTCGCGCCTCGGGGCCGGCTGGCTTGCGCTGCGGCACTCCGAGCGCGCCGCGGCTGCGCACGGCATCAGCATTCCGCGCGCCAAGCTGTCGGCGTTCGCGATCAGCGCGTTCGTCGCCGGGATATCCGGCGGTCTGCTGGCCGGCTTTCTGGGCACGCTGGTGTCGGACAACTTCAACATGATCCAGTCGATGGTGCTGTTCGCCGTGGCCACGATGGCCGGCGCGCAGTTCGCCGAGGGCGCGCTGATCGGCGGCCTGCTGATCGTGATCTTCCCCGAGATCCTGCGCCGCCTCGGCCTCGCGCAGGACATCGGCAACGTGGTCTTCGCGATCGGCGCGACGCAGGCGTTGAGCACCGGCGAGAGCATGAGCGAAGCGTTGCGCCGCAACCTGCGCAAGCTGGTGTCGCGCCGTGCGCGCGCGAGCGGCGCACGGGCGACGACACTGGCGGCGCCGCGCAGCCCGCGCCCTGATGCTGCCGCCGCCCCGGCGCGCGCTGCCGGGCGGAGCGCGGAGCCGGCGCCGGTCACCGGTCAGGCCGCGGCGCCGGCTGGCGTTGCCGATCGCAGCAGCGAGCCGGCGCTCGCGATCGACAAGCTCACCGTGCGCTACGGCAGCGTGGTCGCGCTCAGCGACGTGCAACTGCGCGTGCCGGCGCGATCGGTGGTCGGGCTGATCGGGCCCAACGGCGCGGGCAAGTCGACGTTCATCGATGCGGTGGCCGGTTTTCTGGCGTCGTACGGCGGCGAGATCCGTCTCGGCGGTCGCCCGCTCGACGGCGCGCCGGCGCATCTTCGCGCGCGTGCCGGCGTGCGGCGCACCTGGCAGACGACGCGCATTGCGCCCGAGCTGACCGTCGGCGCCTACGTCCGCCTGGCCGCCGGGCCGCTGCCCGACGACGAACTGCGCGACCTGCTGCGCTGGCTCGACTGCCCCGATGCCGGCCAGCCGATCGCCAGCGTCGATGCCGGCACGCGCCGCCTGCTCGACGTGGCGGGCGTGGTCGCGGCGCGGCCCGCGGTCGCACTGCTCGACGAGCCCGCTGCCGGGCAGTCGTACGACACCACGATGCGGCTCGGCGAGCGCATTGCCGAGATCCCCGAGCGCTTCGGCACCACCGTGCTGCTGGTCGAGCACGACATGGACCTGGTGCGCGCCGCGTGCAGCGCGGTGACCGTGCTCGATTTCGGCTGCGTGATCGCCAGCGGGGCGACCGCGCTGGTGCTCGACAGCGCGGCGGTGCGCAAGGCCTACCTCGGCGTCGGCGATCACGCCGACGGCAGCCCTTCGGATGCGCAGGCAACCGCGGGCGCCGCCGCAGGAGCGCCCTCGTGACGGGCACCGCCGCGCCGATCCAACGCGCGAAGGCGCCCGACGAGAGTGACGCGGCGGCGCCGGGCAGCGCCGCCCGCCTCGTCGTCGAGAAGCTGTCGGTGAACCGCGCGCACCTTCCGGTCGTGCGCGAGGTCGACCTGGTCGTCGACCGCGGCAGCATCAGCGTGCTTCTGGGCTCCAACGGCGCGGGCAAGACCACCTTTCTCGAAGGCTTGTCGGGGGTGATCCCGGTCGCCGGAGGCCGTGTCGCGCTCGACGGGCTCGAGCTGCAGAAGGCGCGTCCGGGTGTGCGCGCACGCGCCGGCATCGCCCACGTGGAGCAGGGGCGCACGGTGTTCCGCCATCTGACGACCGACGAGAACCTGCGGGTCGGGGCCGACGTTGCCTCGTCGCTCGACTGGGTCTACGAGCTGTTTCCCGAACTGCTGCAGCGACGCCACGTGCGCGCGGGCCTGTTGTCGGGAGGCGAACAGCAGATGCTGGTGATCGCGCGGGCCCTGTTGTGCAAGCCCAAGGTGCTGCTGGTCGACGAGATGTCGGCAGGGTTGGCGCCGATCGTCGTGACCAAGCTGATGAAGACCGTGCGCGAGCTTGCCGATCGCGGCCTCGCGGTGCTGCTGGTCGAGCAGTTCGCGGCGCTCGCGCTGTCGATCGGCGATCGCGCCTACGTGCTGCGCCGCGGGCGCATGGTGTTCGCCGGGGGTTGCGCCGAGCTGCGTGGCGACAACCAACGGCTACACCAGCTCTACCTGGGGACGGGAGCCGGCTGAGGTCACCTCGCCGGTCAACCGGCCGCGACCATCGCACGACGCGTGCCGCCACGGCACCGCCGAGCGCGACCTCAGACGCGCGCTACCGGAACTCGCGCTCGCGCAGCCACTTGGTGGCGACCCACTTCTCGCCCTCGATCACCGGCAGCCCGGCGTGCAGCGTGCGCGTGACGGCGTGCGGGCGGTCGTAGCTGAAGAACACGGCGTTGCCTCGCATCGCGCCGACCTCGACGCCGGCGTCGGGGAACGCGGTGCCGCCGCCGCGCGCCGGCGTGTTGAGGTACATCACCAGCGTGCCGACGCGCTGGCCGCCACGCTGCACGATGGTGGGCGTGCCCGGCTGCGCAGGGTCGAAGTAGTCGTGGTGCGGCTTGTACTGCGCGCCCGGCCGGTAGTGCAGCACCTGCAGGCCCTCGCCGTTGACGAGCGGCCAGTTCAGCAGCGCGGCGATGCGCCGCTCGATGCGCTCGATCAGCGGCTGCTCGCCGCGCTCGAAGAACATGCCGTCGCTGGTGCGCGACTCGTGCACCTCGGAGCCGCCGCTCGGGTTGTGCACGGTCTCCGATCGCATCAGGCGTGGCCGCGCGAGCGCGATCATCTGCTCGCACTCGTCGTCGGACAGCAGGCCGCCGAACACGACCAGCCGCGGGCTGCGCATCGCCATCAGCACCGCGACTTCGCGATCCGGTGTCCGCAGCACGCTCGCATTGGAGGCCAGATCGGGCTCGGGCACCGGCACCGCAGCGGGCAGCGCCGCCTGGCTCGCCTGGTGTGCTGCGAGATGGTCGCGCAGCGTGGTCTCCAGCGCATCGAGCGCGGTCTCCTCGTCCCAGCCGCTGCTGCGCATCGATTGCAGCACGTCTTCGGGCTGGCACCCCGCTCTGGCCTGCGCGACGATCCACTCGCGCAATTCGCTGGTGATCGCCTGGCCGCTCATGGTGACGATTGTGGCAGTTCGCTGCGGCGCGCTCGGCGCGCCAATCTTTGCCAGATGTGTCGCCCCGCGGGCCGACAGCCCGTCCGCTTGTCACGGACGAGCGGCAGCGCACCCGCGCGAGCAACAAACCTTCACGCGGCGTTGACCTTCGCGCGGTCAACATGCGCTCGCCGCGGGCGTTGATCGAAGGCGGCCGCGAAGGTGGCCCACCGCAACCCCCAATCAAGCCAAGGAGTCGACCATGACCCGCACCCATCTTCTGGCGTGCCTGCTGCTGGGCAGCAGCGCCGCGTTCGCCCAGACGCCTGCGAACACGGTGCAGCGCGACGTCAACCAACAGCAACGCATCGAGCAGGGCCTGCAAAGCGGTGCCCTCAGCACCCAGGAAGCCGCGAGGCTCGAGCGCCAGGAGTCGCGCGTCGACCAGATGCAGACCCGTGCGCTGAAAGACGGCACGCTGACATCGACCGAGCAGGCCAGGCTTGGTCGCGCACAGAACAAGGTGAGCCGCGATATCCACGGCGCCAAGCACAACGGCATCACCGGCAACCCGCAGTCGGCGTCGTCGCAGCGCATGCAGGCCGACGTGCAGCGCAACGTCAACCAGGAGCAGCGCATCGCCAACGGCATGAGCAGCGGCGCACTCACCAACCATGAAGCAGCCCGGCTCGAACGCGGCCAGTCGAAGGTGGCCCAGGCGCAGGCGCGCGCCGGCCGCGACGGCCACGTCGGCGCCCACGAGCAGGCGCACGTGCAGCGCGCCGAGAATCACCAGAGCCGGCGCATCTTTCGCCAGAAGCACGACGCGCAGCACAACTGACCCGGCTTGCGCCCGCCGTGCAACGGCCCGCACTGCGCGGGCCGCTGCGCTCCAGGGTCACGGGCTCAGCGGAAGTCGCGACTCCTGGCGCTCAGGCCCTGCAGCAGCGCCGTGTGGTCGATCAGCTTGCGCGCGATCAGGTGGCGCACTTCGCCCTCGCACTGCCACACGCCGTACACGGTGAGCAGCGTCGCGGCCAGCAGCGGCTTGCGCTGAGCCTGCGCCACCTGCGGCCAGACGATCACGTTGACCGCACCGGTCTCGTCTTCCAGCGTCACGAAGATCACGCCGTTGGCGGTTTCGGGCCGCTGGCGGTGCGTGACCAGGCCGCTGGCGCGCGCGAGTTGGCCGTTGCGGCAGCCGGCGAGCACGCACGCCGGCTGCACCCGCAGCGCCGCCAGCTGCTCGCGCAGCAGCGCCAGCGGATGGTTCTTCAGCGACAGCGCGGCGCTGCGGTAGTCGGCCAGCAGATCTTCGCCGGCGCTGGGCGCACGCAGCGCGGCGCCCGCCTCGTGCGTGCGCGTGGCCGCCAGCATGCGCGGCGCGCGCGTGTCGACGCCGGCGCTGGCCCACGCCGCCTGGTGGCGGTGGCCGGTGAGCGGCGCCAGCGCATCGCCTTGCGACAGCAACTGCAGCGCGCGCGCGTCGAGCGCGGCGCGGCGCGCCAGATCCTCGACGCTGTCGAAGCGGCGCTCGTCGCGCGCGCGCACCAGACGCTCGGCCGCCTCCTGCTGAAACCCGAGCAGGCGGCCGAAGCCCAGCCGCACCGGCCACGAAACATCGCCGCGCGCAGCGGGTTCGCCCGCATCGCCGGGCTCGAGCGTGCTGTCCCATCGGCTCGCCAGCACGTCGACCGGCAGCACCTGCACGCCGTGCGCGCGCGCGTCGCGCACCAACTGCGCCGGCGCGTAGAAGCCCATCGGCTGGCTGTTCAGCAGCGCGGCGAGAAACGCATCGGGATGGTGGCGCTTGATCCACGCGCTCACGTACACCAGCAGCGCGAAGCTCGCGGCGTGGCTCTCGGGGAAGCCGTATTCGCCGAAGCCCTCGATCTGCGCGAAGATGCGCTCGGCATACTCGCGCGTGTAGCCCTTCTCGACCATGCGGCCCACCAGCCGCGCGTGGAACGGCCCGAGGCCGCCCTTGCGCTTCCACGCCGCCATCGCGCGGCGCAGCGCATCGGCCTCGCCGGGCGTGAAGTCGGCCGCCAGGATCGCGAGCTGCATCACCTGCTCCTGGAAGATCGGCACGCCGAGCGTGCGCTGCAGCGCCTGCTTCACCTCGGCGCTCGGGTAGTCGACCGGCTCCTCGCCGCTGCGTCGTCGCAGGTACGGATGCACCATGCCGCCCTGGATCGGCCCGGGGCGCACGATCGCCACCTCGATCACCAGGTCGTAGAAGCTGCGCGGCTTCAACCGCGGCAGCATGCTCATCTGCGCGCGGCTCTCGACCTGGAACACGCCCACCGAGTCGCCGGCGGCGAGCATGTCGTACACCGCCTTGTCCTCGGCCATGACGCCGTCCGGGTAGAGCACGTCCTGCAGGCGGAACTCGGGCAGATTTTTCTTCTGCGCGATGAACGCGAGCGCGCGCTTGATCGCGCTCAGCATGCCGAGCGCCAGCACGTCGACCTTGATGAGGCCGAGCGTGTCGAGGTCGTCCTTGTCCCACTGGATCACGGTGCGGTCGGCCATCGCGGCGTTCTCTACCGGCACGAGGCGCGACACGTCGTCGCGCGCGATCACGAAGCCGCCCGGGTGCTGGCTGAGGTGGCGCGGAAAGCCGATCAGCGTGCGCGTCAGCTCGACCCATAACCGGCACACCGGTGCATCGGGGTCGAAGCCGTTCTCGCGCAGATGCTCGTCCGTGATGCGCCGCGCGCGGCCGGGCCGGCTCGCGCCGGGTGACACCGCATCGGACGGCGCCGGCGCCGCGTCGCTCCACCACTGCTGCCCGCGCGCCACCGCGGCGATGCGGTCGAGGTCGATGCCCAGTGCGCGGCCGATGTCGCGCAGCGCCGAGCGCGGCCGGTAGCTGATCACCACCGCGGTCAGCGCGGCGCGGTGGCGGCCGTACTTGCGGTAGATGTACTGGATCACCTCCTCGCGGCGCTGGTGCTCGAAGTCGACGTCGATGTCGGGCGGCTCGTTGCGCTCGGCGCTGACGAAGCGCTCGAACAGCAGCTCGCTGCGCGCCGGATCGACCTCGGTGATGCCCAGGCAGTAGCAGACCGCCGAGTTGGCCGCGCTGCCGCGGCCCTGGCACAGAATGCCCTGCCCGCGTGCCCAGCTCACCACGTCGGCCACGGTGAGGAAGTACGGCTCGTAGCGCAGGCGCGCGATCAGCGCCAGCTCGTGCTCGAGGCTGCCGCGCACCTTGGGCGGCACGCCGTCGGCGAAGCGCTTGCGCGCGCCGGCCTCGGTGAGCGCGCGCAGCCAGCTCGCGGGGGTGTGGCCCTCGGGCACGATCTCTTCGGGGTATTCGTAGCGCAGTTCGTCGAGCGAGAACGCGCAGCTCGCGGCGATGCGCACCGTGGCCGCCAGCCAGTCGGCCGGGTACAGCGCCGCCAGCCGCTGGCGCGATCGCAGGTGCGCCTCGGCGTTGGGCTCGAGCGCGAAGCCGCACTCGGCCACCGGTTTGTCGAGCCGCGTCGCGGTGAGCGCATCCTGCAGCGGCTTGCGCGCGCGCACGTGCATCAGCACGTCGCCGGCGGCCACCAGCGGCAGGCCGGTGAGCGCGTTGAGCCGCTCGGCGACCTCGACGCGCTGCGCGTCGTGCGCGCGGTGCAGCAGCTCGACCGCGAGCGCCGCCCGCTGCAGGCCGAACCAGGTCTTGAGCCACATCGCGTGTGCGAACTGCGCCTCGAACGGCAGCGCCGGGTCGACCACCATCAGCGCGAAGCAATCGGGCAGCCCCGCCAGGTACGGCGCATGCGGCACGCGGCCTTCGACGTCGCTGGCCCACGCGGTGTAGCTGCCCTTGCCGGCGCGGCGACGCGCCACGGTGATCCACTGCGCGAGGTTGCCGTAGCCGCGGCGCGACTGCGCCAGCAGCACCAGCCGCGGCCCCGGCCGAGCACCGGCCACCGCCGGCGCCAGCCGCATCTCGGCGCCGACGATCAGGTGCAGCGCGAGCCGCCTGGCCTCGCCGTGCGCGCGCACCACGCCGGCGAGCGAGCATTCGTCGGTGATCGCCAGCGCGGTGTAGCCCAGAGCGTGCGCGCGCGCCACCAGCTCCTGCGGGTGCGAAGCCCCGGTGAGGAAGCTGAAGTTGCTGCGGCAATGCAACTCGGCATAGGCGGGCAGGCGCTCGACGCGCGCGCCTGCCTCGCCGCCGGCGGCGCCGGGCATAGTGAAATGGGCCGATCAAAACTGTATGTTCATACAGTATCGACCCATGCGATCAGGATCGTCAAGGCCGTCGGCACACCATTGCCACCGTCGGTGGCGGCGTGGCGCCCCATTGCGCGCGCTGAAGACGCCTCGGCGCCGCGCGCCAGCGCAAACTGCTGTGGCGCGTGGCGCAATGCCGCGTCGGCGCGAAAGCCTACGAACTGCTGACCAGCAGGCTCGCCGAGCGTCCGCCCAGTGCGGTGCCGCCCAGCAGAATCGCGACGCCGATCGCGAGCAGCGCGACCAGGCTGAGCACCGGGGTGCCCACGCCGACCAAGGCCAGGATTCCCAGCACGACCGCTGCGAGACCGATGAGCATCTGCGCGCCCTCGGATCCGATCACTGCGCGGCGGGCGATCCGGCGCGCAGTGAGATGCTGGCCGTTCGCGACATCGAGCGCATTGATGCGATTCATGGCACCGCATTCGAGGATCAGGGCAGCGCCGATCACGATCGCCGAGATCGCGACCAGGGCGTCCGAGCCGATGCCCAGCAGCGCCAGTATCCCGAGCACGATCGCCACGCCACCGGCAACGGCTTCGGAACTGACCCCGCCCTCGAACTCGAGCTTCCGGGCTCCGGAAAGGTGCTCGCGCGATTCGATCTCGCGTGCTCTAGCCGCGATGAAGCTCGCCTGCGCGAGCAACGCCGCGCCGACCACGATCGCGGCGACCGCCGACACGTACTCGGGGGCGATTCCGGCGAGCCCGACGATGGCCAGCACCACGGCGGCCGCGCCGCCCAGCGCTTCCACTGCCGATCCCGCTGTCATCGTTTTGAAAAGACGCCTGTCTTGCAGCGACGATTCCATGGAGGTTTCCATCTTTCAACTCCTTCCGCAGGCTTGCCGACCCGCCACGCGGACCGGCGTCTGTACTCAGTTTGACGACGCTTTGCCGCGCGAGTTCGCACTTCCGCTGTCAGGCACGGAGGAATAGTCCGCAGGCAGAGGGAATGCACAATCGACGTAGGGACATCGTGACGCCGGACGAATCCCAGCCCGTCGTGAGCCAGCCGGCCTCTCGGCGGCGCTGGCTGGTCAGACCTCCGCCAGTCGCATCATGTCGGGGCTCGCCCGCGCACGCCCCGAAGCGGCCTCAGCGACGTGCCGCGATACCGCGCCAGAACGACAGCACCGCCACCACGCCGGCCGCGGCCAGCAGCAGCAGCAGTTCGCGGTAGCCACCGAGCGCGAGCAGCAAGGCGGCGGTGCTCACCGGCGCCGCGGCGCGCGCGAGCAAGCCGATGCCGGTCATCGCGCCGCCGATGCGCCCGACTTGCGCGCGGCCGAAGACCTCGGGGATCAGACCGCCGCGCACGATCGTGATCAACCCGTTGACCGCTCCGAACAGCGCGGCGAACAGCCACAGCACCCAAGGCGATTGCGCCAGCGCGAACAGCGCGAGCGCGATCGGCAGCCCCGCCAGCACCACGGCACCGAGCAGCCGCATCGACCACGCGCGCCCGAGCCCTGCATACACCAGCCGCCCGGCCACCTGCGCCGGCCCCACCCACACCACCACCGCGAGCGCCTCGCCCTGGCTCAGGCCCTTGGAGGCGAGCGCCGGCATCATGTGCGCCCACAGCGCGCCGTTGGTGAAGAAGTACAGCGTGAACGCCAGCGTCAGCAGCCAGAACGTGCGCTGGTGCAGCGCCTCGCGCAAGGTGTTGTCGCCACCGGCGCGCTGCTGTGCAACGGCCACGGCGCTGCCGTCGTCGCCGCGCAAGGCCCACAGATGCAGCGGCAGCACGATCGCGAGCATCGTCGCGGCCATCGCCAGCAGCGTGCCGCGCCAGCCGAGCAGCGGCATCAGCCACGCCACCGCCGGAAACGACAGCGTGCTGGCGAAGCCGGCAACCAGCGTCAGCGCGGTGATGCCCTGGCGATAGCGCTGCGGGTAGCGCTTGGTCAGCACGACGAACGCCGGGTCGTACAGCAGCATCGCCATCGCCACGCCGAGCACCACCCACACGGCGTAGAACTGCCACGGCTCGCGCACCAGCGCCCAGCCGCACAACGCCACGGCGGCGAGCAGCGTGCCGCCGGCGAGCACCGCGCGGCCGCGCCCGCGGTCGATCGCCGCACCCACCGCGTACGAGGCGCCGCTCCACGCCAGCAGCCCGACGCTGAAGGCGGCCATCAGCGTGGCCTCGCTCCAGCGCAGATCGTCGCGCATCGGCAGCACGAACGACGAGAAGCCGTAATAAAGCGCCGCCCACACCAGCAACTGGCCGGCCGACAGCGCGACCACCACCGCGGCGAAGCCCGGCTGGCGCGGCGCGTCGTCCATCGCGACGATTGTCGCCGCCGGTTGTCGCCGCAGGGACAAACGCCCGCGCCGCGCACGTGCTAAAACTGCCGGCTCCAATCCGCCGCCAGGAGGCCCGCGACCATGGACCTGAACTTCACCGCCGACGAGCTCGCGTTCCGGCAAGAGGTGCGGCAATGGGTGGCCGACAACCTGCCCGAGGACATCAGCCACAAGGTGCACCACGCGCTGCGCCTGTCGCGCGACGACCTGCAGCGCTGGGCCAAGATCCTCGGCAAGAAAGGCTGGCTGGCATCGGGCTGGCCCAGGCAGTTCGGCGGCCCGGGCTGGAGCGCGGTGCAGAAGCACCTGTTCGAAGAAGAGTGCGCGCGTGCCGGCTCGCCGCGCGTGGTGCCGTTCGGCCCGGTGATGGTGGCGCCGGTGATCATGAGTTTCGGCTCGCCCGAGCAGCAGAAGCGCTTCCTGCCCGGCATCGCCTCGGGCGAGGTGTGGTGGAGCCAGGGCTACAGCGAGCCAGGCGCCGGCTCCGACCTGGCGAGCCTGAAGACGCGCGCCGAGCGCCGCGGCGACAAGTACGTCGTCAATGGCCAGAAGACCTGGACCACGCTCGGCCAGTACGGCGAGTGGATCTTCTGCCTCGTGCGCACCAGCAGCGAAGGCAAGCCGCAGACCGGCATCAGCTTTCTGCTGATCGACATGAAGTCCAAGGGCATCACGGTGCGCCCGATCGTGCTGCTCGACGGCGAGCCCGAGGTCAACGAGGTGTTCTTCGACAACGTCGAGGTGCCCGCCGAGAACCTGATCGGCGAGGAGAACAAGGGCTGGACCTACGCCAAGCACCTGCTCGCGCACGAGCGAACCAACATCGCCGACGTCAACCGCGCAAAGCGCGAGATCGAGCGCCTGAAGCGCATCGCCAGGGCCGAAGGCGTGTACGAAGACCAGCGCCTGCGCGACCAGATCGCGCTGCTCGAGGTCGACATCGTCGCCCTCGAGATGCTGGTGCTGCGCGTGCTCAGCGCGGAGAAGAGCGGCAAGCAGAGCCTCGACATCGCCGGCCTGCTGAAGATCAAGGGCAGCGAGATCCAGCAGCGCTACACCGAGCTGATGATGCTCGCCGCCGGCCCGTTCGCGATGCCGTTCGTTCGCGAGGCGATGGAAGCCGGCTGGCAGGGCGACTGGTTCGCGCGCTTCGGCGATTGCGCGCCGCTGGCGTCGAACTACTTCAACTACCGCAAGACCACGATCTACGGCGGCAGCAACGAAGTGCAGCGCAACATCGTCGCCCAGACCGTGCTGGGCTAACTTCCGGCACGGCCCGCGAGCAGCGCCGAACGCGCGACTGCCCTCACCGGCCCCTCCCGTCCGAGCAGAGAGGGGCTCCAGTCAGACAGACGAGGAACTGGCATGGACTTCGACTTCACCGACGACCAACTCTCGCTGCGCGACGCCGTCGCGCGCTGGGTCGACAAGGGCTTCTCGTTCGAGCGCCGCCACGCCATCGCCAAGGGCGGCGGCCGAACGCGCGACGTCTACGGCGAGCTGGCCGGACTCGGCCTCACGGGCATCACGGTGAGCGACGCGCACGGCGGCATGGGCTTCGGCGCCATCGAGGCGATGGTGGTGATGGAAGAGCTCGGCCGCGGCCTGGTCAACGCGCCGTTCGCGGCCGGCGCGCTGGTGGCGCCGGCGCTGCTGGCGCACGCGCCGGCAGCGCTGCAGTCGGCATGGCTGCCGCGCATCGCCGCGGGCAAGGCGCTGGTCGTGCTGGCGCAGCAGGAGCGCGCGTCGCGCTATCGCCTGAATCAAGTGGCCACCACCGCGCGCCGCGCCGGCAACGGCTGGCAGCTCAGCGGCCACAAGAGCGTGGTGCCGGCGGCCGACGAGGCCGATGCGTTCATCGTTCCGGCGCGCTTGTCGGGGACGGAAACCGACACCGCTGGGATCGGCCTGTTCCTGGTCGAGAAAGGCGCCAAGGCGTCGCAGATCCAGCCCTACCCCACGCAGGACGGCGCGCGCGCCGGCGAGTTGAAGCTGGCCGACACACCGGCCACGCTGGTCCAGGAGAACGGCCTGATCACGCTCGAGCGGGCCGTCGACGCGGGCATCGCCGCGGCCTGCGCCGAAGGCGTCGGCGTGATGGACAAGCTGGTCGCGCTGACCGTCGAGTACATGAACACACGCAAGCAGTTCGGCACCACGCTGGCCACCTTCCAGGCGCTGCGCCACCGCATCGCCGACGTCAAGATGCAGCTCGAACTCGGCCGCTCGATGAGCTACTTCGCCAGCCTGAAGCTCGGCGAGCCTACGGCCGCCCGGCGCCGCGCGCTGTCGCAGGCCAAGGTGCAGCTCGGCCAATCGATGCGCTTCGTCGGCCAGCAGTGCACGCAGTTGCACGGCGGCATCGGCGTCACCGACGAATACATCGGCAGCCACTACTTCAAGCGCCTGACGATGCTCGAGCTGACCTTCGGCGACACCATGCACCACCTGGGCGAGGTGTCCGCGCGCATGACCGACTCCACCGGCGTCTTCGCCTGACGCCGCGGCGGCGCCGCGGGCACGGCGTCGGATCGGGTAGGCTGTCGCGCATGGCGCTGTTCCCCGGCTCGATCACCGACATCCAAGGCCTTCGGGTCGGCCACCACACCGACGCGCGCCGGCCCACCGGCTGCACGGTGGTGCTGTGCGAGCCCGCGGCGGCGTGCGGCGTCGACGTGCGCGGCGCCGCCCCCGGCACGCGCGAGACCGATCTGCTCGCGCCGGGCAACCTGGTCGACAAGGTGCACGCCATCGTGCTCGCCGGCGGCAGCGCATTCGGGCTCGACGCCGCGAGCGGCGTGATGCGCTGGCTCGACGAGCACGGTCGCGGCTTCACCGTCGGCCCGGCGCGCGTGCCGATCGTTCCGGCGGCGGTGCTGTTCGACCTCTGGCTCGGCGACTCGCGCATCCGGCCCGACGCCGCGGCCGGCTACGCGGCCTGCGAGGCGGCGGGCGAACTCGCGCCGGCGCAAGGCAGCGTCGGCGCCGGCGCGGGAGCGACCGTGGGCAAGCTGTTCGGCATCGGGCACGCGATGAAAGGCGGCATCGGCAGCGCCAGCATTGAAGTGCACGGCGTGCGCGTCGCGGCGCTGGTGGCGGTCAACGCGGTCGGCGATGTCATCGACCCGGCCACCACGCGCGTCGTCGCCGGCAGCCGCCAGAGCGACGGCCGCACGCCGCGGCGCGTCACCGCAGCGCTGGCGCGCGGCCTGATGCCGCCCGACATCGTGGCCGGCAGCAACACCACGATCGGCATCGTCGCCACCGACGCCACGCTCGACAAGGCGCAGTGCACGCGCCTGGCGACGGCGGCGCACGACGGCCTGGCACGCTGCATCGACCCGGTGCACACCGCCAGCGACGGCGACACTCTGTTCGCCCTCGCCACAGGAAGCGCCACGGGCGGCCGCTCGCTGCCGCTCACCGTGCTCGGTGCCCTGGCCGCCGAGGTGGCGACGCGCGCAGTGCTCAACGCGGTGCGCGCCGCTACCGGCGTGCGCGAGCCGCCGCTGCCGAGCGCGCACGACGTCGGCTGGGCGTGAGCGATTGAGCGGACCGCATCACCCATGAAGGTCTTCGGCGGTTTCCGCCACCCCGATCTGGCGGCGCAGTGCGCGCTGACGATCGGCAACTTCGACGGCGTGCACCGCGGCCACCAGGCGATGCTGGCGCTGCTCACCAACGAGGCGCGCCACCGCGGCCTGGCCTCGTGCGTGATGACCTTCGAGCCGCATCCGCGCGACTACTTCGCAGCGCTGGCGAAGAAGCAAGAAGCTTCTCCCAGGCGCATCGCGCTGCTGCGCGACAAGCTCTCCGAACTCGAACGCTGCGGCGTCGAGCAGGTGATCGTGCTGCGCTTCGGCAAGCAACTGTCGAGCCTGTCGCCGCAGGCGTTCATCGACGACGTGCTGGTGCGCGGCGTGCACGCGCGCTACGTTCTGGTGGGCGACGACTTCCGCTTCGGCGCCAGGCGCGCCGGCGACTACGCGATGCTCGACGCCGCCGGCGTCGAAGCCGGCTTCGACGTCGCGCGCATGATGAGCTACGAAGTGCACGGCACCCGCGTATCGAGCTCGGCCGTGCGCGCCGCGCTCGCCGAAGGCGACATGGACCTTGCCGCCGCGCTGCTCGGCCGGCCCTACGCCATCAGCGGCCACGTGCAGCACGGGCAGAAGCTCGGTCGCACGCTCGGCTTCCCGACCATGAACCTGCGCTTCCCGCATCCGCGGCCGGCGGCCACCGGCATCTTCGTCGTGCGCGTGCAGGGGCTCGACGCGGTGCCGCTGCCTGGCGTGGCCAACCTCGGCACGCGCCCCACGGTCGACGGCGCCGGCCGCGTGCTGCTCGAGGTGCACTGCCTGCACTGGCCGGCGCACCTCGCCGGCGACGCCGCCTACGGCCGCCTGGTGCGCGTGGACCTGCTGGCCAAGCTGCACGACGAGCTGCGCTATCCGTCGCTCGACGCGCTGCGCGACGGCATCGCCGCCGACGTCGAGGCGGCGCGGCGCTGGTTCGCCGGGCGGCCGTAACCACTGGCGTGCGGCGCCCGCTCGGTAGAATCGGCGCCATGCCTTCCTGCATGGCCCGCCTCGAACCGCCGCGCGTGCATGCGGCCACGCGGCGGCAGACCACGCGCGATCGAATTCGCGCTGGCTCGCGCTGACCCATTGCCCGCCGCCCGCCCGCAGGCGGCGCCGTAGCAGCACCCAAGTCGCGCGCCGTTCGCGCCTCCGAATTGCCATGAGCAAAGCCGACCCCACCGACTACCGCAAGACGCTCAACCTGCCCGACACGCCGTTTCCGATGCGCGGCGACCTGCCCAAGCGCGAGCCGCTCTGGGTGAAGGCGTGGCAGGAGCAAGGCCTGTACAAGAAGCTGCGGGCAGCGCGCGCCGGCGCGCCGCTGTTCGTGCTGCACGACGGGCCGCCGTACGCCAACCACGCGATCCACCTCGGCCACGCGGTCAACAAGACGCTGAAGGACATGGTCGTCAAGTGCCGCCAGCTCGCCGGCTACGACGCGCAGTACATCCCGGGCTGGGACTGCCACGGCCTGCCGATCGAGAACGCCATCGAGAAGCAGTTCGGCCGCAACCTCTCGCGCGACGAGATGCAGGCCCGCAGTCGTGCCTACGCGACGCAGCAGATCGGCATCCAGATGGCCGGCTTCCGGCGCCTGGGCGTGATCGGCGACTGGGAGCACCGCTACGCGACGATGGACGCGGCCAACGAGGCCGGCGAGATCCGCGCCTTCAAGCGCGTGATCGAGCGCGGCTTCGTCTACCGCGGCCTCAAGCCCGTGTACTGGTGCTTCGATTGCGGATCGTCGCTGGCCGAGTTCGAGATCGAGTACACCGACCGCAAGAGCCAGACGGTCGACGTCGGCTTCCTGTGCGCCGAGCCCGGCAAGCTCGCCTCGGCGTTCGGGCTGAAGACGCTCGCCAAGGACGCGTTCGCGGTGATCTGGACCACCACCGCGTGGACGCTGCCGGCCAACCAGGCGCTCAACCTGAACCCGGCGCTCGACTACAGCCTGGTCGACACCGACCGCGGCCTGCTGCTGCTCGCCGCCTCGCTGGTCGAGAAGTGCCTCGCGCGCTACAAGCTGAGCGGCACCGTGGTAGCCACGACGAAGGGCGAAAAGCTCGGTGGCATCGCCTTCCACCACCCGCTGGCAGCGGTGGACAAGGGCTACGACCGGCTGAGTCCGGTGTACCTCGCCGACTACGCCACCGCCGAGGACGGCACCGGCCTCGTGCACTCGTCGCCCGCATACGGCCTCGACGACTTCAACTCGTGCGTCGCGCACGGCCTGAAGGTCGACGACATCCTCAACCCGGTGCAGGGCAACGGCGCCTACGCGAAGGACTTCCCGCTGTTCGGCGGCATGGACATCTGGAAGGCGCAGCCGGCGATCGTCGACGCGTTGAAGCAGGCCGGCCGGCTGTTCGCCACCGACACGCTGGTGCACAGCTACCCGCATTGCTGGCGCCACAAGACGCCGGTGATCTACCGCGCCGCGGCGCAGTGGTTCGTCCGCATGGACGAAGGCGACGGCGTGTTCACGAAAGACAAGGCGAAGAAGACGCTGCGCCAGCTCGCGCTCGAGGCGATCGACGCCACGGGCTTCTACCCCGAGAACGGCCGCGCACGGCTGCGCGACATGATCGCCAACCGGCCCGACTGGTGCATCAGCCGCCAGCGCAGCTGGGGCGTGCCGCTGCCGTTCTTCCTGCACAAGGACACGGGCGACCCGCACCCGCGCACGATGGAGATCCTCGACCGCGCGGCCGATATCGTCGAAGGTGGCGGCATCGAGGCGTGGAGCCGCGTCAGCGGCCGAAGACATCCTCGGCGCCGAGGACGCGAAGCACTACACCAAGAGCAGCGACATCCTCGAGGTGTGGTTCGACTCGGGCAGCACGTTCTGGCACGTGCTGCGCGGCACCCACGCCACCTGCGAAGGCCGGCCCGCGCACCACCTGCAAGGGCCCGAGGCCGACCTCTACCTCGAAGGCCACGACCAGCACCGCGGCTGGTTCCACTCTCGTCGCTGCTGGTGGCCTGCGCGATCTTCGACCGCGCGCCGTACCGCGGCCTGCTGACGCACGGCTTCACCGTCGATGCGCAGGGCCGCAAGATGAGCAAGAGCCTGGGCAACGGCATCGAGCCGCAGACGGTGAGCGACAAGCTCGGCGCCGAGATCCTGCGGCTGTGGGTGGCCGCCAGCGACTACTCGGGCGACATCGCCGGCGACGACAAGATCCTGGCGCGCATCGTCGACGCCTACCGCCGCATCCGCAACACGCTGCGCTTCCTGCTGGCCAACACCAGCGACTTCGACCCGAAGAGCGACGCGGTGCCAGCGCGCGCAGATGCTCGAGATCGACCGCTGGGCGCTGGCGCGCGCTGCCGCCGTGCAGGCCGAGTTCGCCGGCACGTTCGACAGCGCGCGCGGCGTGTTCGACGGCGGCCACTACAAGGGCTACGAGTTCCACCCGGTGGTGGCCAAGCTGCAGCTGTTCTGCTCGGAGGATCTGGGCGCGTTCTACCTCGACGTGCTGAAGGACCGCCTGTACACCACGGCAGCCGAAGTCGCTGGCGCGGCGCTCGGCGCAGACGGCGCTGTGGCAGATCACGCACGCGATGCTGCGCTGGATGGCGCCGTTCCTCAGCTTCACCGCCGAGGAGGCTTACGCGGTGTTCGACGGTACGGGCGGCTCGATCTTCACGCAGACGTACTGGCGGTTCGACGCGCCCGACGAGGCGCTGCTCGCGAAGTGGGCGCGCATCCGCGAGATCCGCGACGCCGCCAACAAGGAGATCGAGAACCTGCGCGCGGCCGGCTCGGTGGGCTCGTCGCTGCAGGCAACGCTGACCGTGCACGCCGCGCCCGACGACCACGCCCTGCTCGCCTCGCTCGGCGACGCGCTGAAGTTCGTCTTCATCACCTCGGCCGCGAAGCTGCTGCCGGCCGACGCGCTGCGCGTCGAGGTGGCGCCCTCGCCCGCCACGAAGTGCGAGCGCTGCTGGCACTACCGCGACGACGTCGGTGCCGACGCCAGGCACCCGGCGCTGTGCGGGCGTTGCGTGAGCAATCTGTTCGGTGGCGGTGAATTGCGGACGGTGGCGTAGAGATGGTGGGCGCGCCACATCGTTCCTTGGCTGGTTCTGCGCGGCGCGGTGGGCGATACCCGATGGGGGCTCCTACTGTGGCGGTCGGCCCTGCGGGCCGACTGCGCTGCGATGCTCGCGCCACGAGGGCGGCTGCGGTACCGCCGTCCGCGGCGCTGAACGCGCCGCGAACTTCACGGCGTCCTCGCCGGTCCGTCGCCTGCGGCGCCGGACTCCCCCTCCTGTCGCTGCGCTTCTCGCCGCCCCACAAGTCGCCCCCACCGGGCACCGCCCACCGCGCAGAGACGCTCGTGGTGCGGGTCGACGCATACCACGGTGGTGCTGGCAAAGCCGTGGTCGGGTGTGCGCCGGCAGCGACATTGCGCGGCGCTGAGGAGCGCAGGGCCGAGGCGGGCGCGCGCGCAGCGCGCGCATCCATCTCTGACTCGCCGCGATTGTCCGAGCGGAACGACCGCAGGGAGTGCAGCGAGTTTCGCGGCGCCGCCTCGGATCGAGCACCGGAAGGGATCCTCCGCGAAGCGGAGGACGCCGTGCACGAGCGCCGGCGCATACCCGGCCGCGGCTTTGCCTCGCTCAGATTGCCCAATGCGAGGGCCAACACCTCCCCGCCACCGCAACGACGCACACCCCGCTGACATGCCAACCTCCTCCTCCGCCCGCTCGAACCTCTGGCTGTGGCTCGGGCTGGCGCTGCTCGTCATCGTGGCCGATCAGATCAGCCAAGGCGCTGATCGTCGGCAGCTTCGCGCTGCACGAGGGCGTCACCGTGACCTCGTTCTTCAACATCGTGCGCGCGCACAACACCGGCGCGGCGTTCTCGTTCCTCGCGGGGGCGGCGGGGTGGCAGCGCTGGTTCTTCATCGCGCTCGGCATCGCGGCGTCGGTGTTCATCGTGTGGATGCTGCGCCGGCATCCGAGCAGACGCTGTTCTGCTTCGCGGTCAGCCTGATCCTCGGCGGCGCACTGGGCAACGTGGTCGATCGGCTGCTGCACGGCCACGTGGTCGACTTTCTCGACTTCCACTTCGCGTTCCTGGCGCCGCTGTTCCCGCAGGGGCACTTCCCGAGCTTCAACGTCGCCGACAGCGCGATCACCGTCGGCGCGGTGTGCCTGATCCTCGACGAGCTGCGGCGCGTGCGGCGAGCCTGAGGCGTATCGAGTCCGCGGTATGTCCGGTCGCTCGCCAGAGCCTGCGCCTCAACCCGCCCGATCTGCCGCGACGAAGCTCTCTGATGACGCGCCGGCCAAACCGCCGCTTCGGACTTAGGGACTTGCGGTGCGACGGTGGAGTGCGCAAGCTTTGCCAAGAGTGGCGTGCGGACGCATCCCCAGGGTACCTCGGAATCAGGGTGTGCGGGCTTGAAGGCCAGGCCCGGCGCGATCGCGTGGTTTCGCTCTTTGGACTCGGCGCCGAGAGCCAGCTCATTTGGTGATCGAGTACGGTTGGTCCAAGGAGCCAAGACCATGGCGATCGCGTTCGTCGACACAGGTGCTCATAGGGCTGCGGTGAGTTGGTACTCGTCTGGGTGCCCGGAGCCCGCTGGAACCGCCTCCGCCCTCATCGTGACCCGGTCGATCGGGATCGACGATATCTCGCTAGGCAAGCTGCTCGACCGCATTCTGAGTTCCGCCTCGCAAGGAACTGACCTTATCGTCGTGGGACACGGACGGGAGACGGGGCTGTCGATGAGATTGCTCCCGACGTCACAGGTGCGCGCCGCGCGGACGTGATCAGCCAGCTGGCGGCCGACCGACCGAGGCCCGACTCGCTGTTCGGAAGCACACCGGCCGTTTCGCCGGCCGCGCGCTGCAGCCATCTGCATGGCGACAGAGCACCAGGTGGAGGAGTTGCGAGAGAAGATGAACCGGGTGCGCGCCCTGACCCTGACCCATGTCGCCTTTCGGGCCTGCAAGATGGGACAGCGGCCCGACATCCTGCTTGCGTACAAGCGGTTCTTTGGTTGCAAGCTCGTCAGTGCGCCGGACCTGCGAGACACTTACGGCGTCATCAGTCCAGGCGCCGCCACTGCAGAACATGACCCTGTGGATCGAGAGGCACTCGAACCACCGGCACATGTCTGTCTACGGCGCACGCAATCGCATCGCCATCTCGACCGCCGGCGGTCAGTCTGACGATCACAGCTACACCTTGGACTTCGCGTACGAGAGCACGCAGGCCCTGACGAACTGGACCAGACAATACCTGGGCAGGCCCGTCGCGGCCGCCTTCCCGTATCACGGCCAGTGGGTCACAAATCCCGGCCCGAATGACCCGCAGATCGTGTTCGTAGGCGACGCACGCTACAACGCGCACATCCGTGTCGTGTGAGCATCCGCGCGACCAAGGCGGTCTGCCGCGGAGTCGATTCCGGCGGTCATTTGCGCAGGCGGCGGAAGGGGTCGCTCGGCAGATGGCGACACCGGCTTGCTGGCGCCCCGTTCAACCCGCGCCGAACGCCTCTCGCCTGAACCTGCGCACGATGCCGATCAGCAGGATCGGCAGCAGCGCGAGCATGTTGTAGCCCGGTACCACGAACGCCAGGCCGATGGCCGCGACGGTACATGCCAGCGTCGTGAAGGCCTGGGTTCCGGCTTCGGTGCTCGACGTTCGATCGGGCCACGACACCACGGCGGGATGCCGCTGCAGGTACATGTGCCGCAAGCTCTGCGCAGCCGCCAGCAGGGAAAGGTGCGCCGCATAGATCGCCGCGGCCGGCGCGCGATCGCCGTGCTCGCCCATGAACGCGGTCGAGAACGGCAGCAGGCTCACCAGCGCCAGACGCAGCAGCCCCATGCGCAGCAGCGCGCGATCCAGCAAGGTGATGGTTGTCAGCGCCCGTGCATCGCCGAGCCAGAAGATCGCCAGCACCCAGAACGACAGCAGCCAGGTCAGCAGCTTGGGCCACAGCGCGACGAGCGCGGCCCATAGCGCGGCGTCGCTCACGTGCTCGCCGAGCGCAGGCAGCTTCAGCTCGAGCACCAGCAGCGTCATCGCGATGCCGTACACGCCGTCCTGCAGGCCGGCCAGCCGGTGCTTGTCGACCGTGGGAAGCGGCGTGCTCATCGGGCTTCGCCTCGCGCCCGGGCGACGCTCGACGGGCCGCGGAGCTCGAGCGCCGAGTGCCGCGACGCGGCTGCCGGCGCGCCGGGCGGCTTCGGAAAGCCGGCGCCCGTGAAGATCTCGTTCGCGTAGGCAGCGATGGTCCCGTGCGCGGCCGCGACCTGGTAGTCGAGCGTCGCGAACCTGCCGTGATACGACGTGCGCAGGCGCGAGCCGACATCGTGCCGCCAGAGGTTCTGCATGAAGGTGGCGCGACGCTCGCGCACCGTGTAGTCGCGGTTGTAGCGGCCGCTGGCGAGGTCGAGCGCGTGCACCAGTTCGTGCACCAGCAAGCCGCTGCGCCAGCGCGGGCTGCCGACCTCGAGCGCCGCCGGCGGACGAACACCGTCGCGTCGGTCGGCGCGCTGCGCCCCTCGCGCTTGGGGCGGCCGTCGTCCGGCTCGGTATGGCCGCGCTGCGGGTCGCCGTCGCTGCTCCAGGTGGCCGGGTCGTCCGTCATCTCGCGGAAGCGGATCGCGCCGGGCGCGGCCGCGGCCGCGTCGTGGAGGCGCCGGATGACGGGGTCGCTCGATTGCGCGAGCGAGTCGAGCATCGCGCTCAGGTTCCGGTAGAAGAGCGCGTCGGGCGCACCGGCGGGAGCGGTCACGACCAGCGTGGCGCCGGCGCGCCCGGCCGCCAGCGCGAGCAGCAGCGCCAGCGCGTTGCGCAATGCCTGCTTCTGGTCGCTGCGGCGCGGCCGCAACCCTCACGCTCGCGCCTCGGCAGGCGCCTCGATCGTCTGACCCAATGCGTTGTCGACCACCACCGGCGTGTCGAAGTAGCGAATCACGGGGTCGCTGCCGTAGCGCGCGCGCACGCCCTGGCGCCAGGCCTGGTCGTGCGCACGCTCGGCGGCCTGCCGGTTCTTCCAGAGGTAGAACGCGCCGGCCTGGTTGGCGGCGGGGTCGAAGACGAAGGTCTTGCGAATCAGATCCTTCTCGGCACGCCAGCGCGGCGCGACGTCGCGCATGCCCTGCACGACCTCGTCGCGCGTGATGCCCGCGGGCAATCCGAAGAGCACGTACTCGGTGATCATCTGGGGCTCCTTGCCGCGCGGCGGCTGGCGGTCGAGGCCGCTAGTCTGCCTCAGCCGGCGCGCAGTGGCGGGCCCGGGGGCCCGCGTCAGAAGACCGTGACCAGCGCGAGCGCGAGGCCGGCGTAGATCGCGACGACGACCCAGAAGTACTCGGGCGATTCCGCGCGCGACACCGTTCGGCCCCAGGCACCGGCCTTGGCGAACACCTCGCCGGTCACCGCGGCATACAGGGCGTACGCGCCGACGATCCACCCCAGCGCCTCGAACATGGATCAGCCCCTGCCCCGTGTGAAGTGCTCGACCAGCATCTTGATGACGCGCCCACACCCGCCACCACCGCGACCACAGGCACGGTAACCACGGCCAGCAGGCCGAGGGCCGATGGGGTTGCCATCGGACGGGCCGAAGGCGATGTAGAGCAGCAGCGGCCCCACCCCTGCGGCCCCGAGCACCACGCTCGCCAGCACGATCTGCAACCCGGGAAGCGACGCAGCAGCCTTTCTTCGATGCGGCTCATCGGCTATCGCTTTCGTCGAGTTCCGTCGGCGCGTCGCTCCAGGCCGCGGCCGGTTTGGTGGCCGTCACGAGATGGGTGGCGGCCCAGGCCCGCCCCACCAGAAGCGCCACCCCAGCCCGCGACGGGCAACGTCCAGCATGCCGAGCGCGGCCAGTCGATCCTGGTAGCGCCGGGTGGCGCGGATGTCGGCGAGCATCAGCCGCCCGCCGGGCCGCAGCACGCGCACCGCCTCGGCGATCGCCTGGTCTCGCCCGGCTGGTGTGCCGATATTGTGAACGGCCAGGCTGGAGACGACGACATCGAAGCTTCGGTCGTCGAACGGCAGCGCGGTCATGTCGCCCGTGTGCAGGTCGATGCGATCGGCCACGCCCTCGGTGGCCGCGTTGCGCTGCGTGGCTTCGATCGAGTTGCCCGACTGATCGACGCTGCGCCACAGGTCCACGCCCACCGCGCGGCCCGTGCTCAGGTGCTTTGCGGCCAGCAGCAGCAGCGGCCCCGCGGCCGCAGCCCAGGTCGAGGATGCGCTCGTCGCCGCGAAGCTTCGCCCGTGCCAGCAGCCCGGCCCACACCACATGCTTGCCTCGCAGGGTGGTGTAGAGGTACGAGCCGAGAACAGCCAGCATGAACGCCATGGACACGAGCATCCCCGGGTTGTGGGCAACGATCGCCAGGACAGCAGCGAAGACGACGATGATCGCGGCGATGACGGCCGGCGCATAGGGTGCGTCGATGCCGTACGAGCCCCGCCGTGGAAGGTTCACGCGTTCGCTCAATCGCGATCCCTCAAGGCACCAGCACGATCTTGCCGGCCAGCGGCGCGCGCTCTTCGATCAGCCGGTGTGCGACGGCGGCTTGCGCCAGCGGCAGCACGCGGTCGGTGCGCACCGCGAGCCTGCCTTGCACGAACCAGCGGTTGATCTCGTCGGCTGCGGCGCGCGCCTCGTCGTCGCTGGCATAGGTGACGGCGAAGCCGTGCATCGAGGCGTGCTTGACGTAGAACGCGCCGACGGGAACGGCGGCCGCGCCGCGTAGCCGCTCATCACGACGATGCGGCCGCGCCGCGCGATGCGCGCCACCGCACGGTCGAAGTCAGGTTGGCCCGAGGCGTCCCAGTGAACGTCGACTCCTGCGGGCGCGAACTCGGCCAGCGCCCGATCGACGCCGCCGACGTCGTGGTAGTCGGCCACCTGCTCGGCGCCGAGCGTGCGGCACCAGGCGAGGCCTGCGGCGCTGCCGGCCGTGGCGAAGACGCGAGCGCCGCGCGAACGCGCCAGCTGCACGACGGCCGAGCCGACGTTGCCCGCGCCGCCGTTGACGAACAGCGATTCGCCGCGCTGCAGCGCCACCTGCTGCAGGCCGAGCACCGCGGTGAGGCCCGAGTGCACGAAGGCCACGCATTGCTGGTCGTCGACACCGGGCGGCAGCCGGTAGAGCAGGTCTTCGCGCACCGCGAGCATCTCGGCGAACGTGCCCTGCCGGCCGTGATGGCCCTGGTTGTTGCACCACACGCGATCGCCCGGCGCGAAGCGGGTGACCGATGAGCCCACGGCCCGCACGACGCCGGTCATGTCGCGCCCGACGATGAACGGAAACGGCAGCTTCTCGGCCAACTGCCCGCTGCGGATCAACGTGTCAACCGGGTTTACGCAGACCGCAGTGGTCGCGACGAGCACGTCGGCGGGGCCGATCGCCGGCGCGGGCAGATCGCCGAAGCGGATGCACTCAGGCGGGCCCACGCTTTCGATGTAGGCGGCTTTCACGGCAACGCACCGTCACGCTCGAGCGCGGCTCTCCAGGCATGCCGCCGCCTGCGCGACGATGCGCTCGACGATCGCGGCCGCGGGCTCGATCGAGTGGATCAGCCCGGCGGCCTCGCCGAACCAGACGCCGGTGTGGTCAGGGTCGCCGTCGGCGAACGCCTGGCGGTAGCGCGGGCCCTCGATCGCGACGTTTTTCTCCAGTTCGTCCTCGCGCCCGTGCCAGCGGTCGGTGAAGGCGTTGCGGCGAATGCGCGCGGTGAACTGCGAGGGCCACTGGAGCTGGCGCGCGATGTCGGCCACGCGGGTGCGCAGGGTGCCGTCGCCGTCGGTGTCGACGATCGCCTCGTGATGCCGCGCAGCGACGAGCGCCTCGCTCGTTGCCCACAGACGCGTTCCCACCAGCACGCCATCGGCACCGAGCATCAGCGCGGCGGCCAGGCCGCGGCCATCGGCGATGCCACCGGCGGCCAGCAGCAGCGTGTCGGGCGCATGGGCCGCAAGATAGTCGGCCGCCTCGGGCACGAAAGTGAACGTGCCGCGCAACGCGCCGTGCCCGCCGGCCTCCGCCCCTTGCGCGACGACGACGTCGGCGCCGACGTCGACGGCATCCATCACGTGCGCCAGGTCCTGGCACTGGCAGATCAGCTTCGCGCCGGCGGCACGGATCTCGTCGACGAACGGCCGCGGATCGCCGAACGACAGCATCACCGCCACCGGCTTGTGCTTCAGCACATCGGTCAGCAGCGAGGGCGACTTGCGCAACGACCAGGTGATGAAGCCGACGCCCACCGCCTGCCCTCGCGCCGCCGCGAACTGCTGCTGCAGCCACGCCGGGTCGCCGTAACCGCCGCCGATCAGCCCCAGCGCGCCGCAGCCGCTCACGGCGGCGGCCAGCCTACCGCCGGCGGCAAAGGCCATCGGCGCCGAGACGATCGGGTGTGCGAGGTTCCACGACCGCGTCAAGCGAGTGGCCAAGGTCTTCATGGTATCGAGGTTCTCATTGCAGCCTGGCGTCGCTCAGAGCCGCACGACGAAGGGCAACGCCGCCAGCACCACACCGGTGGCGATGAGCGCGGCGACGTTCGTGATGAGGTACGGCAGCGCGATCAGCGCCAGCCCGGCGAGAAACGGCACCAGCGCCTGCTGACGCCGACCGTACACGCAATAGCCCAGTCCGAGCGAACCGAAGAGCACACCCAGCAGGAGGAGCGTGCTGCTCACGATGCGGGCGACCGGCGAGGCTCGCCGGCCGTTCACTTGCGCCAGTAGCCGTTGGCGGCAGCCACCGTCTGGAAGTTGATCGCGACGACCTGCGATGCTGCGGTCAGCGCGTCGGCCGAGTTGGCGTACTCGGGGCGAAGCTGCTTCAGCACGTCGACGTCGGGCTGCGTGTACTTGACGCCGCGGCGGCTGAGCGTGATCGCCAGCTCGAAGCCCTCTTGCGGGGTGTCGGTGATCAGGGTGGTGAGCCACTTGTCGGCCATGGGGTTGCTCCTTCGTCGAGGTTCGAGACGCACGGGGTGAAGGCCGCGAGCTTAGGGCTTCTCGAATGCCGGCCCCTCAGGCGGGGCGATCGGCCGCACCCGAAGCGCTTGCCAGTCGAGCCGCACTACACGCCGAACTGGCGCGCCGCGAGATCCTTCATGATCTCCTCGGAGCCGCCGCCGATCATCATCACCTTGGCCTCGCGGTACAGCCGCTCGCTCTTCGTGCCGCGCATGAAGCCCATGCCGCCCATGATCTGCACCGCCTGGTCGGCGCAGAACTGCATCGCCTGCGTCGCCAGCACCTTGGCCAGGCAGGTGCGCGCCACCAGATCGGTGCGCGCGCCGAGGCCGTGCTGCTCGCGGTAGGCGAGGTCGTACACCAGCGCGCGCGCCGCCTCGACGCGCGCGGCCATGTCGACCAGCTTGTGGCGGATCACCTGCCGCTGCGCCAGCGGCTCGCCGAAGGTCTTGCGCTGGCGCGCCCAGGCGAGCGCCTCTTCGGTGCACGCCTGGCCGTAGCTGCACGCCATCGCGGCCATCGTCAGCCGCTCGCCGTTGAAGTTGTGCATGATCGCCTTGAAGCCTTCGCCTTCGGCACCGACCAGGTTGGCCACCGGCACGCGGCAGCGGTCGAAGCGCAGGTGTGCGGTGTCGCTGCACCACCAGCCCATCTTCTTGAGCTCGCTGCGTGCGAGGCCCGGCGTATCGCCATCGATCACCAGCAGCGAGATGCCGCCTGCGCCCTTGTTGGCCGGGTCGGTGCGCACGGCCACGGTGAGAAAGTCGGCGCGCATGCCCGAGGTGATGAAGGTCTTCTCGCCGTCGACGACGTAGTGGTCGCCGTCGCGCACCGCGCTGGTCTTCAGTGCCGCCACGTCCGACCCGCCACCGGGTTCGGTGATGCAAAGCGCCGCGATCTTCTCGCCGGCCAGCACCGGCGGCACGACGCGACGCTGCAGCGCCGCGCTACCGTGCGCGACGATCGGCGGCAGCGCGATGCCGTGCGAGCCGAGCCCCGCCTGCACGCCGCCGCAGCCGGCGCGCGCGATCTCCTCGGCCGCCGCGATGCCGTAGAACAGGTCGGCCGGCGTGCCGCCGAGTGCCTCGGGGTAACCGATGGCGAGCAGACCGACCGCCGCCGCCTTGCGATACAGCTCGCGGGGGAAGCCGCCTGCTTCGTCCCAGGCGGCGACATGCGGAGTGATCTCGCTCGCGACGAAGCGGCGCACGCCGGCGCGAAACGCCTCGTGGTCGGCGCTGAAGTACTCGGGGCGAGGCGGCAGTCGAAACATCGGTGGAGCCAGGGCCTTCGGGGCCCGTTCGGCGGGTTGGTATTCTTGCTCTCTTTGGAGCGCCGCCTGCAGCAGCCACAGGAGTCGAAACGATGACGCGTGTGTTCAACTTCAGCGCCGGGCCCGCGGCGCTGCCCGAGCCGGTGCTGCGCCAGGCCGCCGAGGAGATGCTCGCTCGACTGGCACGGCTCGGGCATGTCGGTGATGGAGATGAGCCACCGCGGCAAGGAGTTCATCTCGATCCATGCCAAGGCCGAGGCCCTGCTGCGCAAGCTGCTGGCGGTGCCCGCGAACTACAAGGTGCTGTTCATGCAGGGCGGCGCGATCGGCGAGAACGCGATCGTGCCGCTGAACCTGCTGCGCGGCAAGACCAAGGCCGACTACGTCGACAGCGGCGAGTGGAGCAAGAAGTCGATCAAGGAGGCGCAGAAGTACTGCAGCGTCAACGTCGTCGCCTCCGGCAAGGACAGCAGCTACACGCGCATCCCGCCGCGCGCGAGCTGGAAACTCGACCCCGACGCCGCCTACGTGCACATGTGCTCCAACGAGACGATCGGCGGCGTGCAGTACCACTGGACGCCCGAGGTCGGCGCCGTGCCGCTGGTGGCCGACATGAGCAGCGACATCCTGTCGCGCCCGGTCGACGTGTCGAAGTTCGGGCTCATCTACGGCGGCGCGCAGAAGAACGTCGGCCCCTCGGGGTGACGATCGTGATCGTGCGCGACGACCTGATCGGGCAAGCCTCGCCGCACTGCCCGTCGGCCTTCGACTACAAGCTCGTCGCCGACAACGACTCGATGTACAACACGCCGCCCACTTACGCGATCTACATCGCCGGGCTGGTGCTCGAGTGGATCGAGGCGCAGGGCGGCCTGCCGGCGATGGAGGCGCACAACAAGAAGAAGGCCGCGGTGCTGTACGACTTTCTCGACGGCACGACGTTCTACAAATGCCCGGTGGCCAGGGAAGACCGCTCGCTGATGAACGTGGCGTTCCGCCTGCCCGACGAGAAACTCGACGCAGCGTTCCTCGAGGGCGCCAAGGAGCGTCACATGGTGCAGCTCAAGGGCCACCGCTCGGTGGGCGGCATGCGCGCGTCGATCTACAACGCGATGCCGATCGAAGGCGTGCGCGCGCTGGTGGCGTACATGAAGGAGTTCGAGGCGCGGCACGGCTGACGCGCACGAGTACCGATCTCAACCTGGGCTGTTTCACATGCAACCGATCCTCGTCCTGAACCAGATCTCACCGCTCGGCCTCGCCCGCCTGCCGGCCGAGCACTACAAGGTGGGCAAGGACGTCGCCGACCCGGTGGCGATCCTGGTGCGCTCGGCCGACCTGCACAAGGCCACCATCGCGCCGAGCGTGCTGGCGATCGCGCGCGCCGGCGCGGGCACCAACAACATCCCGGTCGACGCGATGAGCGCGCGCGGCGTGCCGGTGTTCAACGCGCCGGGCGCCAACGCCAACGCGGTGAAGGAACTGGTGCCGCCGCCGGCATGCTGATGGCCGCGCGCCACCTCGCGCCGGCGCTGCGCTTCGTCGACGCGCTCGACCCCCAAGGCCGCCGACCTCGACGCGCGAGTGGAAGACGGCAAGAAGCAGTTCGCCGGCAGCGAGCTGGCGGGCCGCACGCTGGGCGTGATCGGCCTGGGCAAGATCGGCTGCCTGGTGGCCGACGCCGGCGTCAGGCTCGGCATGCAGGTGCTCGGCTTCGACCCCGAGATCACGGTCGACGCCGCCTGGAGCCTGCCATCGCAGGTCAAGCGCGCCGGCAGCGTGGCCGAGGTGCTGAAGGCATCGCACTACGTGACGCTGCACGTGCCGCTGGTGGCCGCCACGCGCGGCCTGGTGAGCGCTTCGAACCTGCCGCTCGCGCAGCGCGACGCGGTGCTGCTCAACTTCTCGCGCGACGGCGTGGTCGACGAGGCCGCGGTACGCGAGGCGCTCGACGGCAAACGGCTGGCGGCCTACGTCACCGACTTCCCCGGCGCGACGCTGCTGCGCCACGCGGGCGTCATCGCGCTGCCGCACCTGGGCGCCAGCACGCGCGAGGCCGAAGACAACTGCGCGGTGATGGTGGTCGACCAGCTACGCGACTATCTGGAGCACGGCAACGTCGTCAACGCGGTCAACTTCCCCAGCGTGACGATGGCGCGCGAGTCGGCGTACCGGGTGGCGATCGCCAACGCCAACGTGCCCAACATGCTGGGCCAGATCTCCACCGCGATGGCGCGCGCCGGCCTCAACATCCACACCATGGTCAACAAGTCGCGCGGCGAGATGGCCTACACGCTGGTCGACGTCGACAGCGCGGCGAGCGCCGCGGTGCTGGCCGACATCGCGCGCATCCAGGGCGTGCTGGCGGTGCGTTATCTGCCGGCGAATGGGCCCACCCCCGGGGCGGCCTAGCGGCCCTCGCTGGCGGCGAACAGTCCCCGGACTGTTCGCGTCCCGCTCGGCCCCCTTGCAACGCCAGCGATGGCAAAGCCAGATCCGCGGCGTATGGGGGCGCGCCACTGGAGTGGCGCGAACTGCGGCGCTTGAATCTGATCGTCCTGGTATGTACGATTCACGCATACCAAACCGTGCATGTGCCATGGAAGCCACCGTCGCCGAACGCGGCCAGATCACGCTGCCCAAGGCGGTGCGCGACGCGCTCGGGCTGACCAAGGGCATGAAGCTCAAGGTCGAGCTCGAAGGCGGGCGCATCATCCTGCGCAAGGACGTGAGCGACGCGCTGTCGCGGCTGCGCGGCCTGATCAAGCTGCCGCCGGGCAAGACCACCGACGACGTGATGCGCGAGCTGCGCGGCCGCGCCCCTGGCGACCCGTACCCGCCGCCCGGCAAGACGCGCCGAAACCCGAAGGCCAAGTGATCGCCATCGACAGCTCCGTGCTGATCGACCTGATCGGCGGCGACGCGCGCGCCGGCGCCGCCGAAGACGCGGTGCGCGCGGCGCTGACCCAGGGCCCGGTGGTCGCCTGCGACGTCGTGATCGGCGAGGTCGTCGCCGCGCTGGGCAGCGGCTCGGTCCTGATGGACGCGCTCGACGACTCGGGCATCGGCTTCGCGCCGCTCGACCTGCGCTCCGCGGTGCGCGCCGGCGAGATGCAGCGCCGCTACAGGGGAGCGGGCTGCGCGTCTCGAAGGTCGCCGAGGTGCCGCGCTCGGTGCCCGATTTCCTGATCGGCGCGCATGCGCTGATGCAGTGCCGTGCGCTCATCACCCGCGACGCCGGCTTCTTCCGCGACTACTTCAAGGGGCTCAAGCTCATCGTGCCGAAGGCACCCTGAGTCCGGCCCCTTTTTCCGCCACCCCAACACCCGAAGCAGGTTCTCTCATGCCCCACCCCTTCGCCCACACGCTCAAGCCCTTCGCCGCCGGCCGGCTCTATTCGCTGCCCGAACTCGCCAAGACCTTCCCCAACGTGAATCGGCTGCCGGTGTCGCTGCGCATCGTGCTTGAAGCGGTGCTGCGCCACTGCGACGGCAAGAAGGTCACCGAGGAGCACGTGCGCCAGCTCGCCAACTGGCAGCCCAACGCCGAGCGCGTCGACGAGATCCCGTTCGTGGTGGCGCGCGTCGTGCTGCAGGATTTCACCGGCGTGCCGCTGCTGGCCGACCTGGCCGCGATGCGCAACGCGGCGGCCGACGCCGGCCGCGACCCCAAGCTGATCGAGCCGCTGGTGCCGGTGGACCTGGTGGTCGACCACTCGGTGATGGTCGACTACTTCGCGCGCAAGGATGCGCTCGAGCTGAACATGAAGCTCGAGTTCCAGCGCAACCGCGAGCGCTACGAGTTCATGAAGTGGGGCATGCAGGCGTTCGCCACCTTCGGCGTCGTGCCGCCGGGGTTCGGCATCGTGCACCAGGTCAACCTCGAGTACCTGGCGCGCGGCGTGCACAAGACCAGCCGACGGCGTGGCCTACCCCGACTCGCTGGTGGGCACCGACAGCCACACCACGATGATCAACGGCATCGGCGTGGTGGCCTGGGGCGTCGGCGGCATCGAGGCCGAGGCCGCGATGCTCGGGCAGCCGGTGTACTTCCTGACGCCCGACGTGGTGGGGCTCGAGCTCACCGGCCGCCTGCGCGAGGGCGTGACCGCCACCGACCTCGTGCTCACCGTGACCGAGCTGCTGCGCAAGCACAAGGTGGTGGGCAAGTTCGTCGAGTTCTTCGGCGAGGGCACCGAGAGCCTGGCGGTGCCCGACCGCGCCACCATCGGCAACATGGCGCCCGAGTACGGCGCGACGATGGGCTTCTTCCCGGTCGACGCGCGCACGATCGAGTACTTCAAGGGCACCGGCCGCACCGCCGACGAGATCGCGGCGTTCGAGTCGTACTTCAAGGCGCAGGGGCTGTTCGGCATCCGCGCGCCGGGGCGATCGACTACTCGAGCGTCGTCAAGCTCGACCTCGCCACCGTGGCACCGAGCCTGGCCGGCCCCAAGCGCCCGCAGGATCGCATCGAGATCACGCACCTGGCCAGGCAGTTCAAGTCGCTGTTCTCCAAGCCGGTGGCCGAGAACGGCTTCAACCAGAGCCCCGACAAGCTGCTGCTGCGCTACCCCGCCACGGCCAACGCGCGCGCGCCGGCGAGGCGCCGGTGCACGACCAGGCGCGCCGCGCGCGCCGTGGTGGAAATGACGGCCAACCACGCGGTGCACGATGCCGCGGCGGTGGATGGCAAGGCAGCCGCGGCCGGGCTCACGATCGGCAACGGCGACGTGCTGATCGCCGCCATCACCAGTTGCACCAACACCAGCAACCCCGGCGTGCTGCTGGCCGCAGGGCTGCTGGCGAAGAAGGCGGTGCAGGCGGGGCTGAAGGTGGCGCCGCACGTGAAGACCTCGCTCGCGCCGGGCTCGCGCATCGTCACCGAATACCTCACCAAGGCCGGCCTGCTGCCGTACCTCGAGCAACTCGGCTTCGCGCTGGCGGCCTACGGCTGCACCACCTGCATCGGCAACGCCGGCGACCTGGCGCCCGAGTTCAACAAGGCGATCGTCGACCACGACCTGGTGTGCGCGGCGGTGCTGTCGGGCAACCGCAACTTCGAGGCGCGCATCCACCCGAACCTGAAGGCCAACTTCCTCGCCAGCCCGCCGCTGGTGGTGGCGGCGCGCGATCGCGGGCACCGTGCTGCGCGACCTGATGACCGAGCCGGTGGGCAAGGGCAAGAACGGCCGCGACGTCTACCTGGGCGACATCTGGCCGAGCAGCGACGAGGTGCACGCGCTGCTGAAGTACGCGATGAACCCCAAGGCGTTCCAGGCCAGCTACGGCAAGGTCAAGACCGAGCCGGGCGAGCTGTGGAACCACATCAAGGGCGTCTCCGGCCAGGTGTACGACTGGCCGACCAGCACCTACATCGCAAGGCCGCCGTTCTTCGAGGGCTTCACGCCGCAGCCGCCGGCGCAGCCCGCCGGCGGCTACGGCGTGCGCGCGCGCGCGCATCATGGCGCTGTTCGGCGACTCGATCACCACCGACCACATCTCGCCGGCCGGTTCAATCAGGAGGCGTCGCCCGCCGGCCAGTACCTGGTCGGGCACGGCGTCACGAAGGCCGACTTCAACAGCTACGGCTCGCGCCGCGGCAACCACGACGTGATGATGCGCGGCACCTTCGCCAACGTGCGCATCAAGAACCTGATGATCCCGCCCAGGGCCGACGGCTCGCGCGAGGAAGGCGGCGTCACGCTGCATCAACCCAGCGGCGAGAAGATGTTCATCTACGACGCCGCGATGCGCTACATGGCCGAGGGCACGCCCACCGTGATCTTCGCCGGCGAGGAGTACGGCACCGGCAGCTCGCGCGACTGGGCGGCCAAGGGCACGCAACTGCTCGGCATCAAGGCGGTGGTGGCCAAGAGCTTCGAGCGCATCCACCGCAGCAACCTGGTCGGCATGGGCGTGCTGCCGCTGCAGTTCGCCCCCGGCGCGTCGTACGCGAGCCTCGGACTCACCGGCGACGAGACGATCGACATCGAGCTCGACTCCGAACTCAAGCCGCAGAGCCGCGCCAGGCTGATCATCACGCGCCGCGACGGCAGCCGCACCGAGGCGCCGCTGACGCTGCGCATCGACACGCCGATCGAGGTCGACTACTACCAGCACGGCGGCATCCTGCCGTTCGTGCTGAGGCAGCTCCTGGCCGCCTGATGACCCACCCCGAGCGGCCTGGCGGCCCTCGCTGGCGGCGGCCCCGCTGTTCGCGTCCGCCTGGCGCCCCTCGAGGGGCGAGCCCGGACACGAAAGGTCCGGTGGATCTTTCGTGCCTGGCGAGCGGTCGGGCCGCAAGGCTCGACGCGGCCTGCAAGGCACGCCGGCGGCCCGGCAAAGCCGGTTCCGCGGCGGCCGCTTGGGGACGCGCCACTGGAGTGGCACGACTGCACCGCGACACGTCGTCCTGATGCGCATTGCGATCATCGGCGGCGGCGCGCTCGGCAGCGCGTGCGCCCTCTTCCTGCGCCGGCTCGACGCGGGCGTGGCCGTCGACGTGATCGAGCCCGACCCGGGGCTGCGGCTGGCGTCGTCGGCGCGATCGGCGGCGTCGATCCGGCAGCAGTTCTCCACCGAGGTCAACGTCAAGCTGTCGCGATTCGGTCTCGAGCTGCTGCGCAACCCCGATGAGTGGCTCGCCGTCGACGGCGACGCGGTCGACCTGGGCTTCGTCGAATCGGGTTATCTCTTCATCGCCACCGGCGAGGCCGGCGCGCAGGCGCTGCGCGACTCGAACGCGGTGCAGCGCGCGGCCGGCGCCGCGGTCAGCCTGCTGTCGCCGCGCGAACTGGCGCAGCGCGTGCCGTGGCTGCGCCACGACGACGTACAGCTCGCCAGCCTCGGCGAGCGCGGCGAAGGCTGGTTCGACGGCTACGCGTTCGCGCGTGCGCTGGCGCGCAAGGCGCGTGCCATGCCGGTGCGGTGTGGCACGCCAGCGCGGTGGTTGGCTTCGAGCAGCGCGCCGAGCGCTTGCACGCGGTGCGCCTGGCCGACGGCAGCCGCGTCGAGGCCGACGCGTTCGTGCTCGCCGCCGCGCGTGGTCGCGCGCGGTCGGCGCGCTGGCCGGCGTCGACGTGCCGGTGTTCGCGCGCCGGCGCACGGTGTTCGTCTTCAACGCGCCCGCGCCGCTGCCCGCGCACGCCGCTGGTCGTCGACCCGTCGGGCGTCTGGTTCCGCAGCGAGGGCAGCGGCTTCATCGGCGGCTGGTCGCCGGGCGCGCGCGACGCCGATCCCGACGACCCGCCGCTCGACCAACCCGACCTCGACCAGTTCGACGCGCGGCGTGTGGCCGGCGCTCGCGCACCGCGTGCCGGTGTTCGCCGCGCTGCGCCGCACGCGCGCGCGGGACGGCTACTACGAGGTGCACCCACTCGACCACAACGCGCTGGTCGGCCCGCACCCGGCGTGCCCCAACCTGCTGCTGGCGTGCGGCTTCTCGGGCCATGGGCTGCAGCACGCTGCGGGCGTCGGCCGCGGCATCGCCGAGTGGCTGCTGCGCGGACGCTACGTCAGCCTCGATCTCTCGCCGTTGTCGCCGCAGCGCATCGCGCTGGGCCGACCGCTGGTCGAACGTGCGGTGATTTGAAGCCGCCTGGCGGCCCTGCGCGTCACTGCCGCGGCAGCCATTCGTCGAGCAGGCCGAACAGCGGTGGCTCGCCGCGCCTGAACTCGGGCAGCAGGTTCATGTCGGTGATCACCGTCGGCGCGTAGCGCGCCGAGGCGCGCAGATACTCGGCGGCAGGCTCCAGCGGCGCCCGCGCCAACCGATCGCCGACGCGGCCGCGTTCGAACAAGTCGTCAGCGAAGGCTGGCTCGTCGCCGATGCGGCAGCGGCGCAGCACCGCCTCGGCATCCGCACGCTTGACCAGCGGCTGCTGGCTCATGTAGGCGAAGCTCGCGTAACGCGCGACGTGCGGAAAGACCTCGAGTGCGGTGCGATACGCATCGGCGCTGCCGGTCGTGTTGACCGCGAGAATGCCGCCTGGCGCGAGCAGCCGCGCAGTCAGCCGCAGGTACTCCTCGGACAGCAGCATCGTCGAGTAGGCGCGCCAGTGAAAGGTGGTGTTCTGGAAGATCAGGTCGTAGCGCCGGTCGATGTGCGCGCGCATCCAGCGTCGGCCGTCGTCGACGTGAATTCGCACCCTCGGGTCGGACAGGATCGGGGCCACCGCCGGATAGCGTTCGATCAGATCGACGTAGCCGGGTTGATTTCCACGGCGTCGACGCGCTCGACGCCGGGCATGCCCAGGACGACCCGTGTCCACGCACCGGTGCTGAGCCCGATCACCAGCACGCGGCGCGGCGCGGGATGCATCGTGGCCATCAGGTAGGCCCGATCGAGGCCGTTCATATTGGTTCGCAAATCGGTGCTGATCGCGCCGTCGTAGACGTTGCCGCCGAACGTGGTATCCCCGAATCTTCCGTCGCCGGCCAGAACATGGATGATTCCGTGCTTGTTCTGTATGACGTGACGCAACGACCCGCCTTCTTCACGGGCCATTGCCAGCGTCTCGATGATCTGCGGCGGCTGCAGCACGCTGGCCACGCCGGTGCCGGCGATTGCTAGCGCAACCAGCCACTCATGCTGCGCGGCGCGGCGCGCACGAGGCAGATGGCCGACAGTGCCGCAGCCGTCAGCGTGCCGATCAGTGCCATCGCCGCCGCCACGCCCATCAGATCCAGCAGCCAGTAGCCCGTGACAATGGGGCCGATCGCGGCACCGAGCACGTTGGCCAGGTACACCCGCGACACCGATCGTCCGATGCGGTGCTCGAGCGACGCGTCCGAGCCCAGGTGATGCACGATCGGAAAGATGATCGCCTTGAGCATCGCGGTCAGCGCGATCAGACCCACCAGGCCAGGCAGGCGGGCTTCTGTGTATCCGAGCACGCGCGCCGACAGGTACACCCAGGCCAGATCCACGAACGCCGCCTGTGCCAGCACGATACCGGCCGAGCGCAGCAGGTTCGGACTGCGACCACACAGCTGCTGCCGCCGACGGCCGCGCCGAGCGCGATGCCCACCAAGAACGCGGCCAGCACGATCGCAAAGGCGTGCGGCCGGCCGTTGTGGCCGAACGAAACCAGGCGCACCCACAGGATCTCCTGGCTCAGGCTGAGCAGGCCGACCCCGAACGACAGTGCAATGGCCAGGCGCTTCACGGTCTGGCCCGCCACACCACGGCGCTGGCCACGATGGCGCTGGCCAGCAGGTTCGCGCCGGCAGCGAACTGCACCACCTGCCGCAGGTCAAACCAATACAACAGCAGGAAACCGACCGCCAGTGCGCCGCAGGCTGCGCCCAGGGTGTTCACGAAGTACAGCGTCCCGGTGGACACCCGATGTGCCGCGTGCTGCGAAATGCATGCGCCACCAGCATCGGCAGCGTGGCGCCCATGCACACGGTCGGTATCAGCAGCAGCCCGAAACACAAGAGTGCGGCGGCAGGCCGCGACAGCCCGCTGAACGCCTCGGCGCTGCCCACCAGCAGCCCCACGCTGACCAGGCCGTAGCACGCGATTGCGATCTCGGCCAGGCAAAACGCCACCAGGATGCGCCCCGCGACGCGGTCGGCGATCCAACCGCCGAGCACCGCGCCGACGCCCATGCCGAGCATGAACGTCGATACCACGATGGTCACCGACTCGATGTCCACGCCGACCACCACGAACAGCAGGCGTTGCCATGCCACCTGATAGACCAGCGCCGCAAAGCCCGACAGGAAGAACGCACCGGCGACGCGCCATCGCCCGAGCGCTGTGCTGGGCCGACTCGACTGCAGCCCGCCGGCTGTCGGTATGGATTCGGAAAGGCGCATTCAGGCTCGATCTCGCAGAAACGTCTCTGTACACGAAGCGCGTGCCGGTGCGGCCGTGCGGCGGCGTGAAGAAGTCACTGCTCCCGACGTTTCGGAGGCACCGCGTGGTCATGAGCCCAGTTCAGCGCAAGCGATCGCACCGCGAGGCGGGCCGCCCACGTCGTCGGCCGCGGCGTCGGCAACGTCTCGGCAGGATCCCCGGCAAGTGCCAGCCACAGCCTTGCCACGTCGCGATGGGCAATCAGGCCGGGCCGCCGAAACGGCACCAACCGCTGCGTGGCGCCAGTGGTGGCGAAGGCCTGGTTCCACAGAACCAGTGTCGGCACGTGCGTATCGCGCCGTCCGGCGGGCCCGCGTGGTAGCGCTTGCGGTTGCCATCGCTCCACAGGTTCTCGCCGTGATCGCTGGTGAACACTGCAAACGCCGGCTTCGTTTCGGCGTCGAGCACGGCAGCGATCTCGAGCAATGTCTTGGCACCGAACTCTGCCGCCCGCTGGTAGCGCAGTGTCTCGCGCTCATCGGCCGTCAGCCCGCCGGGTTCGGGCCCGAACAGATCGGGTGGATAACGATCGGCGTAGTGGAAGTGCTGCCCCAGCAGGTGCAACAGCGCCGCACGCGAGGGCCGCGCGCGCGAGGCGAACGCGAAGTGGCGCAGCGCCAGCACAGCCGCATCGTCGTGCGGGCCCAGCTCTGCCGACGACGACAACTGCTGGACGACGTCGTGGCCCGCCTCCTTCACGATCAGCGACTCCTGGGCCGAGATCCACGCGGTATAGGCGCCGGCCGCCTGGCATGGGCCAGCAGCGTGGGCGCCTGTCGAGCCGTGCGTTCGTCGTCGGGCTCGGCCATCGTCAGCAGCCGGGGCACGGTGATGGCCGTGGCGTTGGCCGACGCGCAAGCGTCGGCCAGCCGCGCCCGCCACCGCGATCGATGCGCTCGAGCAGTTGCTTCGACCACTGCCCCCGCTGCGCGACGGCGAGCGCGTCGGCGCGTAACGACTCCCCGAGCACGAAGACCGCCAGCCCCGGATTCGCCCGGAACGTCGCCGGCGCACGCCGACCGTCGCGCACGAACGACTGACCGCCATAGGCCCACCGTTCGAGGGCTTCTTGCGTCGAGGCGCGCAGCACGTCGACGTGCGACAGCCAGACGACGCTGCGCCATGACTCGGGCCCCATCCAGCGCAATGCGCCGGGCAGGCCGACATCCGGCGCCAGCCGCACGAGCAGGATCAAGGCGATCAAGCCGGCGAACAGCGTCGCGGTCCGCGCGGAGCGAACGTGTTGGGCCCGGCGCCCCCACCGGCCGCGCGACGCCGATCAGCAGCCCGTGCAAAACCGAAAGCACCACGAACCATGGCCGCTGCACCGCCTCAGACACCACCGCGCCGACCTCCGAACGCGACGCGGTGACGGCGGCAAGAACCAGCGAAGAAGGGCCCGGACCCCGTGAGAATCACGCAGCCGATCCAGGTCAGTGTCAGCGGCAGGCAGACGAGCAGCGCGAAGACGCCGATCATCGGCGCTGGCGCCAACGCCGCGGCTAGCGCCGCCACGATCGACCACAGGGCGGTGGCCTGCGGATCTGCCAGCGGCCGGCCTCCGAAGGCCCAGACCAATGCAGGCTCGAGTGCCGCCAGACCGAGCGCCAGCCTCGATACCCACAACGAGCGGTTCGCTCGTCGTGGGATCCGCTCTCGCTCCGGCCGCCGGAGCGGGCGCTGAGGATGGGTGGATCGGGTTGCACTCGGTGCCAGGCGGCAGGTCTGGGTGGCGCCGAACTATGCCCGATCGGCCCGGAAAATCGCCTGCGACCCGGCGGTTTCCTCCACCAGTTCACGAATGAGGCAGTGCACCCGGCCCGGTCGGCGCCGCGCAAGCCGCCGTCGCGACATGGTCGGCGAGCTGGCCACGGCTGCCGTTCGCAATGACCTGCGAGGTCATGTCGCGTGGCCCGACGCGGCGTGCCATATTGCCGGCGGTGCACACTGTGTCTTCGATGCGAGGAGACGCGCGATGACGCAAGCCCCAGCCGTGCGCAGCACGATCGACGGCCCGGTGCTCACGGTGACGCTGTCGAGGCCTGCGCAGCGCAATGCCGTCGACGGCCCCACCGCGGCGCGGCTGCGCGAAGCGTTCGAAGCCTTCGAACGATCGACGCGCTGCGCGTCGCGGTACTCAGCGGCGACGGCGGCACCTTCTGCGCCGGCGCCGACCTGCGGGCACTCGGCGACCCGGCGCGACGCAACGCCATCGAGCCCACCGGCACCGCCGCCGGCCCGATGGGGCCGACGCGCATGGCGTTCGTCAAGCCGGTGATCGCCGCGATCGAAGGCTACGCGGTGGCCGGCGGCCTCGAGCTGGCGTTGATGTGCGATCTGCGCGTGGCCGCGCGCGGTGCGGTGTTCGGCGTGTTCTGTCGCCGCTGGGGCGTGCCGCTGATCGACGGCGGCACCGTGCGCCTGCCGCGGCTGGTGGGCATGGGCCGCGCGCTCGACCTCATCCTCACCGGCCGCGCGGTCGGCGCCGACGAGGCGCTGCGCATCGGCCTGGCCGATCGCGTGGTCGACGACGGCCAGGCGCTCGCGCAGGCGCAGGCGCTGGCGGCGCAGATCGCCGCGTTCCCGCAGCGATGCATGCTGGCCGACCGCGCGTCGGCGTTCGCACAGTGGGATCTGCCGCTGAATGAGGCGCTCCGCAACGAAGGCGCCGGCGGCTATCCGGTGATCGCAGCCGAGGGCCTGGCCGGTGCCGCGCGCTTCGCCGCCGGTGCCGGCCGCCACGGACGATAGGACGCTCGCCATGCCGCTCACCGATGCGTCGTCGATCGCCACGTTCACGCTGGCCACGGTGCCTGCAGAATTCGTCGACGACCCGTACCCGTGGTACGCGCAACTGCGCGTGCACGACCCGGTGCACGCGCTCGGCAACGACCAGTGGCTGCTGACGCGCTACGACGACGTGGCGCTGCTGTACCGCAGCGCCGCGGCGAGCTCGGACAAGCAGCGCGAGTTCGCGCCGAAATTCGGCGCCGGCACGCCGCTGTACGAGCACCATACGACGAGCCTGGTCTTCAACGACCCGCCGCTGCACACGCGCGTGCGCCGCCTGCTGATGGGTGCATTGAGCCAGCGCGCGATCGCGCGCATGGAGCCCGGCGTCGTGGCGCTGGTCGACGGCCTGCTCGACCGGCTGCAGGGCGAGCCCGTGGCCGACCTGATCGACGGCTTCGCCGCGCAGATCCCGGTTGAGGTGATCGGCAACCTGCTCGACGTGCCGCGCAGCGAGCGCGGCCCGCTGCGCGGCTGGTCGCTGGCGATCCTGTCGGCACTCGAGCCGGCGCCGAACACGCAGGTGCTGGCGGCGCGGCAACGCCGCGGTGACGGATTTCCTCGCCTACCTGCGCGGGGTCGTCGCACACCGCCGTGCCCACCCCGGCGACCCGGAGGCCGACGTGCTGACGCGCCTGATCCAGGGCGAGCACGAGGGCGAGCAGCTCACCGCAACCGAGCTGCTGCACAACTGCATCTTCCTGCTCAACGCGGGCCACGAGACGACGACCAACCTGATCGGCCGCGGTGCGCGCGCGCTGCTGACGCAGCGCGACCAGCTCGAGCGGCTGCAGCGCGAGCCGGCGTTGATCGGCCCGGGCGTCGAAGAGCTGCTGCGCTTCGAGAGCCCGCTGCAGCTCAACAACCGGCGGCTCACGGCGCCGGTGGCTTTGAGCGCGCGCGCGAGCTGCCGGCCGGCGCCTTCGTCACGCTCGGCGTCGGCGCGGCCAACCGCGACCCCGCGCAGTTCGCGTCGCCCGACACGCTCGACCTCGCGCGCAAGCCCAACCATCACCTCGCGTTCGGCCACGGCGCGCACGCCTGCGCGGGCATGAACGTGGCCCGGCTGGAGGCGCGCATCGCGATCGGCGCGCTGGTGCAGCGCTACCCGCGTATCGAGCTGGCCGGCGCCGCGGTGCGCGACCGCCGCGTGCGCTTTCGCGGGTTCAAGCGCCTGCCGGTGCGGCTCGATTAGGGGTCGAGCACCGCCAAGGCGGCACCCGATCGAGCGAGCGCCTTGCGCAGCGCCGAGTCGAGCGTGGCCAACGGCAGCCTGCGCCGCAATGCCAGCTCGAGGTAGACGGCGTCGTAAGCGCTCAGTGCGTGGGCGGCGGCCAGGGCGTCGAGGTCGATCATCGACACCGGCTCGCGATCCACGCGCAAGCGCAGCCCGGCGGCGGCCGCCACGAGTTCGCGCCGCTTCGCATCGCTGATGCGCCTGCGCCGCTGCGCGCTCAGCAGCAGGTTGCCCATTTCGAGTTGCCACAACGCGGGAACCCAGACGTCGCGCTCGGCCGTGGCTTGCAGCGCGGCCTCGGTATAGGCGTTGGCCTCGTCGGGCAGAAACCAAGCGGCAGTGACCGAGGCATCAACCACCAGTGCCGCGGTCACCGGCGCCCCTCGGCAACGAGGTCGCGCGCCACAAGCTTGCCGAGGCTGACGCCCTTGCGCGAGGCACGCAGACGCGCGATGGCATCGTGCGCCCGGCCTGCGGCCTCCTGAGGGAGGGCGAGTTGCGCCACCGCCTTGCCGCGGCGGGTGATGACGATCACCTCGCCGGCCTGCACGCGTTCGATCAGTTCGGACAACCGGTTCTTGGCTTCGAACAAGGCGACGTGGGTCATCGGGCGGCTCCTCGGGCCGGCACTCATCCGCCCCGTCAGGGCGGTCTGGCTAGCTAGCTATTCTAGCTCGCTCATCGGCCAGCCCTACCAGCTCACCTCGCGCTCCGGCGTGGCGCCGATCTTGTGGATCGACAGATCGGCGCCCGCGTGCTCCTCTTCCGGCGTGAGTCGCAGGCCCAGCGTGGCGCGCAGCGCGCCATAGACCACGAGGCCACCCACCAGTGCCCAGGCCACGCCGATCAGCGTGCCGATCACCTGCGCGCCGAAGCTCACGCCGCCCAGGCCGCCGAGCGCCGTGCTGCCGAAGATGCCGCAGGCGATGCCGCCCCACGCGCCGCACAGGCCGTGCAGCGGCCACACGCCGAGCACGTCGTCGATCTTCCAGCGGTTCTGCGTCAGCGTGAACATGGCGACGAAGATCGCGCCGGCCACGCCGCCGGTGACGAGCGCGCCGATCGGATGCATCACGTCGGAGCCGGCGCAGATCGCCACCAGCCCGGCGAGCGGGCCGTTGTGCACGAAGCCGGGGTCGTTGCGGCCGAGCAGCGTGGCCACCAGCGTGCCGCCGACCATCGCCATCAGCGAGTTCACCGCCACCAGCCCCGAGATCTTGTCGATCGTCTGCGCGCTCATCACGTTGAAGCCGAACCAGCCGACCGACAGCACCCACGCGCCGAGCGCCAGAAACGGGATCGACGACGGCGGGTGCGCGCTGATGGCGCCGTCCTTGCGGTAGCGGTTGCTGCGCGCGCCCAGCAGCAGCACCGCGGCCAGCCCGATCCAGCCGCCCACCGCGTGCACCACCACGCTGCCGGCGAAGTCGTGGAACTGCGCGCCGGCGGTGGCCTCGAGCCAGCCCTGCACGCCGAAGCGACCGTTCCAGGCCAGCCCCTCGAACGCCGGGTAGATCAGCGCCACCAGCGCCGCGGTGGCGATCAACTGAGGCCCGAAGCGTGCGCGCTCGGCGATGCCGCCCGAGACGATCGCCGGTATCGCCGCCGCGAAGGTGAGCAGGAAGAAGAACTTCACCAGCTCGTAGCCGCTCTTGGCAGCCAGCGACTGTGCGCTGCCGAAGAAGTGCACGCCGTACGCGAGGCCATAGCCGATGAAGAAGTAGGCGACCGTCGACACCGAGAAGTCGACCAGGATCTTGACCAGCGCGTTGACCTGGTTCTTCTTGCGCACGGTGCCCAGCTCGAGGAACGCGAAGCCGCCGTGCATCGCCAGCACCATGATCGCGCCCAGCAGGATGAACAGCGCGTCACTGCCCTGCTTCAATTGCTCCATCGACACGCCCTCCGGCTGGCCCGCCATGGGCCCGGTGAGCGCGACGATCGCAAGGTCCGTGCCTGTGTTTGGTGCCCCCGGCTGCACCAAGTCGGCGTGCGCGCACCGTCGGCCGCACCATCGCGACGCACCGAAGCACCCGATGCGTGCGTGGCCGTCCGGCGACGGGCGCTAACGGCGGTCGTTCGGCGGGTCGCAGCGCGGGTCGGTGCCGTAGCCGGCCGAGGTGACGACGCCTTGCGCGTCGAGCTGCGCCTGCCACCACAGGCAATCGCTGTTGAAGTAGCGCCACGACCAGATCTGGCCGTCGCGCATCATCCCCATGCGCTCGGAGGGGCGGCCGATCGCCCTCAGCAGATCGTCGGCCTTCATGCCGGCATGCAAGGTCGCGAAGTGCTTGGGCGTGAGCACCTGATCCCAGCGCACCACGCGGTGCTGCGCGTCGACGTCGACCATGAAGGTGTCGCGCCCGTAGGGGCCGCGGGCGAACTCCAGGCGCTGGCCGCCGTCGGGCAGCGCGTAGTGGCCGGTGGGCGGGCCCATGTAGTTCACCACCTCGGCTTCCGGCGCGCCCGCCCGCAGCCCGGGCGGCGGCCCGTAACCGGCACAGCCCGCCAGCAAGGCCAGCCCGGCGGCCATCGTCATCAGTCGGATCGCAGACATCGTTCGCCCCTTGTCACCTGCCGTATACGTCGAACCGGTGGCTTGGCGTCCGCCGGCGCAGGTCAGGCGCGCGTGCTGAGGTAGATGCCCGGCAGGATCAGGCAGGCACCGAGCAGGTGAAAGCCTTCGATGCGCTCGCCGAGCACGGCCCACGCCAGCAATGCAGTGTAGAGCGGCCCCAGGTACAGCACCATGCCGACGCGCGCCGCGCCGAGCTCGCGCTGCATGATCGAGTAGGCCGCATAGGCGCCGGCGCCGGGCAGCAGTGCCGCCGCGACCACCAGCGCCAGCGAACGCCACGACAGCTCGGTGGGCCACCAGGCGAGGGCCTCCCACACGGTGAACGGCAGCAGCACCACGATGCCGGCCACGGCGATCAAGGTCAGCCGCGCCAGCGGCCCGAAGCGCGAAGGCCACGCCCGCAGCAGCAGCGAATAGACCGTCCAGCTCAGCACCGCCGCGGCGACCCAGATGTCGCCACCGTTGAAGCGCAGGTGCAGCAGGGCGGCCCAGTCGCCACGCAGCAGGATGTGCAGCACGCCGGCCAGCGCCAGCGCCACGCCGAGCCGTTGCCCGAGGCCCATGCGCTCGTGCAGCCAGAGCGCGGAAGCCAGCGCGATCAACACCGGCGCGGCGGCGTACAGCAGGCCGATGTTGATCGCGCTGGTCGAACGAGCGCCGATGTAGACGAAGGCCCCGCACACCCACATGCCGAGCGCGCCCAGCACCAGCAGTTGCTTCCACTCGGTGCGGATCGCGGCGCGCTTGTCGCGCAGCTCGGCGGTGCAGAACGCGCCGAGAACGAGCGCCGCGACGCTCCAGCGCCCGAGTGCCAGCGCGTGCGGCGCGATCACCCCCGGCGCCCAGCGGGCGACCAGGTAGTTCACGGCCCACAGCGCGGGAGTGACGAACAGCAGCACGTGCGCGAGCCGGCGCGCGTGCACAGCGGATTGCATCATTGGAGAGGGCGGGCGGCCCGGGCGGCCGGTCGGCTGACGGTCGGCGCGCAGTGTCGATCATGCGACGATACCCCGAACAGTCGCCAGGGTATTCCACGATGACGGGCAGCTGCGTCGCCCCGCCGGCGCGGACGCACCCCACTCGACTAGCATGCGCCGAACTTTCAGGAGAGATCGAGACGATCGCTCGTCATGGCCCCGACCCTGATCTTCGAAGGCCGCACGATCGCCGCCGAAACGCTCGCCGATCGCGTACTGCGCGCCGCGGCCGCGCTGCGCTCGCTCGGCGTCGCCGCCGGCGACACGGTGGCGCTGATGCTGCGCAACACGCCGACGGTGATCGAGACGATGCTGGCGCTGCGCTGGCTCGGGGTCACCTGGTGTCCGATCAACTGGCACTTCCGGCACGACGAGCTGCGCTACATCCTCGCCGACTGCGACGCGCGCGTGTTCGTCGCCGACGCGCAGCTGCTGCGCGACCTGCACGACGCGGTGCCGCCCGGCGTGACCGCAATCGCCACCGGCGACGCCGGCGCGCAGCCGCTGCCGTGGCCGCAATGGGACGCGCTGCGCGACGCCGCGGCGCCGTGCAGCGATGCCGCTGCCACGCCGCGCGCGCCGATGCTCTACACCTCGGGCACCACCGGCAAGCCCAAGGGCATCCGCCGCCGCGTGCCGACGTCGCAACAGGTGACGCGCTCGCTGGAGAAGGCGCGCCACTGCTACGGCATCGAGCCCGGCATGCGCGCGCTGCTCAACGCGCCGATCTACCACAGCGCGCCCAATGCCTTCGCGGTCGCGGTCAGCCAGGCCGAAGGCGCGACGCTGCTGCTCGAGCAACGCTTCGACGCCGAGCGCACGCTGCAACTGATCGAGCAGCATCGCCTGACGCATGCCTACCTGGTGCCGACGCTGTACGTGCGCCTGCTGCGCCTGCCCGATGCCGTGAAGCGCCGGTACGACGTGCGCTCGATCCGCCATGTGAGCTCCACCGGTTCACCGTGCCCGCCCGAGGTCAAGCGCGCGATGATCGACTGGTGGGGCCCGGTGTTCAACGAGTGCTACGGCTCGAGCGAACTCGGCTACATGACCTACGTGACGAGCGCCGAGGCGCTGGCCAGGCCCGGTACCGCCGGCCGCGCGCTGCCCGACTGCGAACTCGCGATCCTCGACGAGCACGGCCGCGCGCTGCCGGCCGGGCAGCCGGGGTTGATCCATGCGCGCCTGCGCGACCTGGTGGACTTCAGCTACCAGGGTAACCACGCCGCGCGCCAGGCGATGGAGCGCGACGGCTTCCTGACGATGGGCGACGTCGGCTACCTCGACCGCGACGGCTATCTGTTCATCGTCGATCGCGCGGCCGACATGGTGATCTCGGGCGGCGTCAACATCTACCCGGCCGAGATCGAGCAGGCGCTGCTCGCGATGCCGGGCGTCGAGGACTGCGCAGTGTTCGGCATCCCGCACGACGAGTTCGGCGAGGCCTTGGCCGCGGCGGTGCAGGCGCGCGCCGGCTCGCAGGCGCCGAGCGCCGACGACGTGCGCGCCTTCCTGCGCGAGCGTCTCGCGGGGTACAAGGTGCCTGCGGTGATCGCCTTCCACGACACGCTGCCACGCGAAGACACCGGCAAGATCTTCAAGCGCAAGCTGCGCGAGCCGTACTGGGCCGGGCACACCCGGCGCGTGTAGCGGCTTCGCCGGCGCACCTCGCGCGACGATCGCAGCGTCGAGGTTCGACACCGGCGGCAAGGGCCAGCGCCACGACCGTCGAAGGCATCGACCACGAAGGCTTGTCGCGCGAGGCGGCGCCCTGTACGCTCCACGGCGCCCGACAGAGGTCGACAGGGAGACCGCCATGGCATCGAAATCTGGACAAGTCGCCCGCATCAATGGTCTGTTGACCGCGTGGAAGGCGTATCGCGCGGCCCTTCCCGAACCTGCTCGCTACTGCCAACTCAAGGAAGACCTGTACAAGGTCCGCAATGCCGGGTGGAACGGCAATCCGCCGCTTGCCGCATGGCCCGCCAATCTGGTCGACCCGGACGACAGCGTCATGGCGGCCGTCGAGCACTACTTCCTGTGCCGCTGCTGGGTCGGCACCGGCCAGTACCCCGCGTGGCAGATGCGCGCGATGAACGGCATCTACGACGCTGGCAAGATGCTCGGCGCGTCGCCGAGGCACAACCCGACCAAGCCCACCACGCCGATCACGAGCACGCAAATGGCCTTTCAGGAGGCCGGCGTGCGCGACGGCGAAGCCGATCTGCGCAAGTCGGGCAAGACGGCGCCGCTCGTCGCCAAGCCGCCGACGTACTGGTGACCGCACCGCGGCTGCGGCGTCGAGCGCGGCCTCAAGCGGCGGCCGCCTCGACGAAGCGCGCGCGCGGCCGCAGCAGCACGCCGCTGGCCTGCTGCTCGAGCACGTGCGCGACCCAGCCGGCGCTGCGCCCGATGGCGAAGATCGCCGGGCCCATGCCCAGCGGCAGATCCAGCGCGCCGCACACCGCGGCGAGCGCGACGTCGACGTTGGGCCTGGGCCGGTGTGCGCGTGCCATCGCGTCGATCAGCGCCAGCAGCGTGCGCACGCGCGGCGCACGCGGCCTGGCCGCCACCGCCAGCGCGAGCAGCGGCGCCACGCGCGCATCGCCGTCGGGGTACAGCGGGTGGCCGAAGCCCGGCAGCTTCTCGCCGCGGCGCATGCGCTCGGCCACCGCGGCCAGCGCACCCTCGGGGTTGCCAGCCTCGAGCACCAGCCGCTCCACCTGCTCGCTCGCGCCGCCGTGCCGCGGGCCGCTGAACGCGCCCAGCGCGGCGGACAGGCACGCGTAGAGGTCGGCGCCGGTCGAAGCCGCGACGCGCGCCGCGAAGGTCGACGTGTTCAGCTCGTGATCGGCCACCAGCACCAGCGCCCCGCGCAGCAGATTGAGCGACTTGCGCACGGGCGGCACGCCGAGCGCGAGCGCCAGCGCGCGCACCGGGTCGGTGGTGGCCGACGCCGCCGCCACGCGGCGCGCATCGAGCGCGAGCGCCACGCTCGCCGCGAGTTGCGGAATCAGCCGCCGCGCGCGCGCCACCACCGCGGTCGGCGCGGTGTCGAAGCGCAACGGATCTGCCGCCGCCAGCACCGGCAGCGTCAGCGCGAGCGCGGCCAGCGGCGGCGCGCCCGCCGGCAACAGGCGCGCCAGCGCGCGCCACGGCGGCGCCGGCGCATCGCCCGGCCAGCGCACGGGCTGCGCCGGCAGCGCGCCGCTCCACAGCAGCTCGGCCACCGCCTCGAACGGCACGCCGCGCTGCACCAGCTCGACGGCCGGCTGGCCGCGGTAGTGCGGACCCGAGGCGCTCATGCGCGTGATGCGGGTGTCGAGCACCGGCTCGCCGAAGCGCAGCGCCTGCGCGGCCGGGCCGGCGCTGCGTGCGCGCAGCGGCTCGAGATCCTCGCGGCGGTAGCGGCGGCCCTGCCCGCGCGGCCCCGGCAGCCCCTTGACGAGGCCGCGGCTGGCGTAGGCGTAGAGCGTCTGCAGCTTGATGCCCAGGTAGTCGGCCGCCTGCTGCGACGACAGCGGCTCCGCGGTGGTTTTCATGGCCGCTATCTTGACTGATCGATCAACGTTGATCAACTGCGGCAAAGCCGTCATGATCACGATCATCGACCCCGGAGTACGACGATGGACGCCAACGGACTCGAAGGCATCGTGGTGGCCGACACCACGCTCAGCGACGTCGACGGCGAGCGCGGCCGCCTGGTGATCCGCGGCCACGACGTCGAGCCGCTGGCGCTGCAGCACGACTTCGAGGCGGCCTGCGCGCTGCTGTGGAGCGGCGCCCTGCCCGACCACGGCGCGCACGCGGCGCTGCGCGCCGGCCTCGGCCGCGCGCGCGTGCACGCCTTCGCGCGCCTGGGCGCTCTCGGCGACGCGCTCGATGCACGCGACGCAATGGACGCGCTGCGCGCCGCGCTCGCGCACCTGCACGCCGACGGCCTCGCGCCGCTGCCGCTGAAGCTCGAGATCACCGCCGCGGTGGCGGTGTCCGCGACGGCGTGGCTGCGCCGGCGCGCCGGCTGCGAGGCCATTGCACCCGACCCCGCGCTCGGCCACGCGGCCGACCTGCTGCGCATGGCGGGCATGGCCTTCGCTGCGCGCGAACAGGCGGCGCGCGCGCGTGCGCTCGACACCTACCTGGTGGCCGCATCCGACCACGGCATGAACGCCTCGACCTTCACCGCGCGCGTGGTTGCCTCGACGCACTCCGACGCGGTGTCGGCGGTGGTGGCGGCGATCGGCGCGCTCAAGGGCCCGCTGCACGGCGGCGCGCCGGGCCCGGTGCTGGCGATGCTCGACGCCATCGGCTCCCCCGAGCAGGCGCCGCAGTGGGTCGCGCGCGAACTGGCCGCCGGGCGGCGCATCATGGGCATGGGCCACCGCGTCTATCGCGTGCGCGACCCGCGCGCCGCGGTGATGGAACGAGCGATCGAGCGGCTCGAGGCCGGCGGCGTGCGCAGCCCGCGGCTCGCACTGGCGCGCGCCGTCGAGGCGGTGGCCGTGGCCTCGCTCGGCGAGCGCCGGCCCGAACGGCGACTGGCCGCCAACGTCGAGTTCTATACCGCGGTCATCCTCGATGCGGTGGGTTTGCCGCCCGAGCTGTTCTCGGCGGTCTTCGCGGCGGCGCGCGTCGCCGGCTGGCTGGCGCACATCGACGAGCAGGTCGCCGGTGGGCGGCTGATCCGGCCGGCGTCGCGCTACGTGGGGCCGCAGCCCTCGTTGGCCGAAGCGGCCTGAGTTGCGCAGGACGGCGCCTGCGCGCCGGCTTGCGCCTGCGAAGGGGCCGGCGCTTGCAAGCGCCGGCGCAGGCTGCAAGCCTGAGCCGGACGCGAGCCGGCTGCGGGCCCGAGGCCTCTAAGCGGTGGCGAACATCGCCACCACCGTCGCGGTCATCACCGCGGTGGCGAGCCATCCGGCCGCGCGCAAGCGGCGGCCGATCACGTTGACGCCCATCACGCGCGGGCTGGCGGCCAGCAGCATCATCACCGCCATGATCGGCACGGCGATCACGCCGTTGATCAATCGAGCCGCAGCGTGAAGGCCACCGCCACGTACGCCAGCAACGCCAGCGTCAGCCACTTCAACCAGCGCACGTAGCGCTGGTACGGCAGGAACACCTGCAGCACCAGGCACAGCAGGCCGAACGTCACGGCGTAGACGTGCGTCGAACCGCCTACCAGCAGCGCGAGGGCCTCGGCCATCGCCGCCAGATCGGCGGCGAGGTTCAGCGTGTTGGCCAGCAGCAGCATGCCCACCACCGCCAGCAGCACGCCGCGCGGGAAGCGCGCCTTGATGTTGGCCGCCAGGCCGCGCCGCGTGACGTAGCCGATGCGCGCACTGACGATCTGGATCGCGATCATCAACGGCAGCGTCAGCACCACCGTCCACAGCATCGCGTAGCCGAACGACGCGCCGGCCTGCGAGTAGGTGGCGATGCCGCTGGGGTCGTCGTCGGCCGCGCCGGTGATCAGGCCAGGGCCCAGGCGCCGCAACGAGAGATGAAAGCGCAGCCGGTCGAGCGCCCGGCGCGGGCTCATGCGTTGCCGCCTGCCACGCGCGGCGGCGCGGGCGCCGACGGCGGCGCACACGGCGCGAACACCACGCCGATGCGCACGCCGCCGGCCGGCGGCGACTCGCACGACACCTGGGCACCGTGGCGCTCGGCGATCTCCTTGACGATCGCCAGGCCGAGGCCCACGCCGGCATCGGCCGACGCGTCGCCGCGCTGGAAGCGCTCGAATACCGCGGCCGGTGTCAGCGCACCGAGGCCAGGGCCGTCGTCGAGAACGTCGAGCGCAACCGCATCGGGCCGCTGCCGCGCAACGCGCACCGTCACCACGCCGCCGCGGCGGCCGTAGCGCAGCGCGTTGTCGACCAGGTTGCCGACCAGCTCGCAGAGCAAGGTCTCGTTGCCGAACACCCACACCGGCTCGCTCGGCCCGGCGTACCCGAGATCGACCGCGCGCGCCTCGGCCGCCGGCAGAAAGCGCTGGATCGACTGTGCCGCGACCCCGGTGAGATCGACCGCGGCGAAGTTGGCCGGTACCGAACCCGCCTCGGAGCGCGACAGCGTCAGCAGTTGCTCGATCACGTGCGCCGCGCGCGCGGCGCTGCGGTCGATCTCGTCGAGCCGGCGCCGCGTGCCCGCGGCGTCGACCTCGTCGTGCGCCAGTTGCGCCTGCAGGCGCAGCCCGGCGATCGGCGTGCGCAATTGGTGCGCCGCGTTGGCGACGAAGCGGCGCTGCGACTCGATCGACTCCGACACGCGCTGCATCATGCGGTTGATCGCCAGGATCAGGCCGCGCACCTCGCGCGGCGCCATCGCCGGCTCGAGCGCCGCGAGGTTGGTGCCCGAGCGGGTGGCGGCTTCGGCCTCGAGCTGGCGCAACGGCTCGAGCGTGCGCGCGATGCTGCTGCGCACCAGCAGGACGGCCACCCCGATCATCAGCCCGAACAGCAGCAGCGACCCCGCCAGTGTCTGCTGCGCCATGTGCTCGCGCAGCCCCAGCGACTCGGCCACCTCGATCAGCACGGCAACGTCGCCGGGGTCGAGTTCGCGCACGGTGGCCCCGATGCGAAACGGCGTGCCGTCGATCGTCGCGTCGCGGAACTGCGTCGTGCCCGCCGGCGGCCCACCGGCGGGCCGCACGCCGAGATCGGCGTTGCCGTCGACCAGCGCGCCGCTGCGCAGATCGACCACGCGATACAGCACACGCTCGCCCTCGTTGGAAAGCAGCCAGACGCGCGCCGCCGGCGGCAGATCGACCTGCACCTGGCCGTCGCGCAGCCCGACCTGGTTGGCCAGCGTCGTCACGTCGTCGGACAAGGCGCGGTCGTACGCCAGGTTGGCGTAGCGCGCGCCGAGCCGGTAGGCGATGGCGCCGGCGACGATGCCGATCAGCGCGAACGCGGCCACCAGCCGCACGGTGAGCGTGCCGCGCAGCGAGTCACGCGCCCACATCGCGCCACTCGACGATCAGCCTAGGCTTCGGCCTGCAACGAATAGCCCAGCCCCCGCACCGTCTTGATCCGCAGCCCGGCGGGCTCGAGCTTGCGCCGCAGCCGGTAGACGTAGACCTCGATCGAGTTGTCGCTCGTCGGTTCGTCGTCGGCCGCCGCGCGCTGCGCGAGCGAGGCCTTGCTGACGATGCGCCCGCCCGCATGCAGCATCGCCTCGAGAACGATGGTCTCGTTGCGGGTCAGCGTCAGCGGCTGCCCGTCGATCCATCCCTGGTGCGACTCCCACGACCATTTCAGCGCGCCGATCTCGGCGGCCGTGCCGCGGCCGCGCCGCAGCAGCGCGCGCACGCGCGCCTCGAACTCGGCGCGCTCGAACGGCTTGCCGAGGTAGTCGTCGGCACCGAGGTCGAGGCCGCGCACGCGGTCGGCGATCTGGTCGCGCGCGCTCAGGATCAGCGCCGGCGTCGCCTGCCGGCGCTGGCGCATGCGTTGCAGCACCGTGAAACCATCCATGCGCGGCAGGCCGATGTCGAGCACCACGAGGTCGAACGCCTCGCGCGCCAGCCGGTCGTCGGCGTCGACGCCGTCGCCGCTGACCGCGGCGTGGTGCCCCGCACGCTCGAGCACCGTTCTCAGGCCATCGCTCAGCGCCGCGTCGTCTTCGACCACCAGGATGCGCATCGCCGTCTCCGCGTTCAGGCTCGCTTCAGCACGGGCCCGCCGAGCATCCTAATGCGTGGCGCGACCGGGCGGCGACAGCCGGCGCTACGATGCAGGCGGCCCCGGCATCGCCGCCGGCGGCTCGGAGGGCGCCACCCATGTACGCCGGCAACCACTTTGCGCAGCACCCCGAGCGCGCCGTGTTCATCATGGCCGGCAGCGGCGAGACGGTGACCTACGCCGAGCACGAGCGGCGCACCAACCGGCTGGCTCACCTGCTGCGAGCCGAAGGTCTGCGCAGGCTCGACCACTACGCGATCTTCATGGAGAACAACGCGCGCTACCTCGAGAGCAACGGGGCCGGCGAGCGCAGCGGGCTGTACTACACCTGCATCAACTCGTACCTCACCGCCGAAGAGGCGGCGTACGTCATCGACAACAGCCGGTCGCTGGTGCTGATCACCTCGGTGGCCAAGCTGCCGGTGGCGCGCGCCGCGCTGGCCAGGTGCCCGCGCGTCGTGCGCTGCCTGGTGGTCGACGGCGGCGACGCGGTGCGCGCGCTCGACGACCCACGCTGCGTCGACTTCGCCGAGGCGACCGCGAGGTTCCCCGACACGCCGATCGCCGACGAGTGGCTCGGCACACCGATGCTGTACTCGTCGGGCACCACCGGGCGGCCCAAGGGTATCATCCGCCCGCTGCCCGAGAACCCGCCGTCGCAGCCGCTGCCGCTGTTCCATTTTCTGAACAACCTGTGGCAGTGCAAGGAAGGCATGCGCTACCTCTCACCGGCGCCGCTGTACCACGCGGCGCCGCAGGCCAACGTGGCGCTCACCGTGCGCAACGGCGGCACGGTGGTGATCATGGAACAGTTCGACCCGGAGCAGTGCCTGGCGCTGATCGAGCAGCACCGCATCACGCACATCCAGCTGGTGCCCACGATGTTCAGTCGCATGCTCAAGCTGCCCGAGGCGGTGCGCAAGCGCTACGACCTCGGCTCGCTGACGATCGCGGTGCACGCGGCGGCGCCGTGCCCAGTGCCGGTGAAGGAGCAGATGATCGAATGGTGGGGCCCGATCGTCCACGAGTACTACGGCGCCACCGAGGGCCTGGGGTTCACCGCCTGCAACAGCGCCGAGTGGCTGGCGCACCGCGGCACGGTCGGCAAGGTGCTGCTCGGCGACCTGCACGTGCTCGACGAAGCGCGGCAGCCGGTCGCGAAGGGCCAACCCGGCGAGCTGTGGTTCAAGACCGCGACGCCGTTCGAGTACTTCAACGACCCCGAGCGCACGCAGGCGTCGCGCTCGGCCGACGGCAGCATGACCACGGTGGGCGACGTCGGCTACCTCGACGACGACGGCTTCCTCTACCTCACCGACCGCTCGACCTTCATGATCATCAGCGGCGGCGTCAACGTCTACCCGCAGGAGTGCGAGAACCTGCTGATCACGCACCCGCAGGTGCTCGACGCCGCGGTGTTCGGCGTGCCCAACGAAGACCTCGGCGAGGAGGTGAAGGCGGTGGTGCAGCCGATGCCCGGCGTGCCGGCCGACGAACAGTTCGAGCAAGCGCTGATCGCCTTCTGCCGCGACCACCTCGCGCCGATGAAGTGCCCGCGCACGATCGACTTCACCGACGCGCTGCCGCGGCTGCCCACCGGCAAGCTGTACAAGAAGCCGCTGCGCGACAAGTACTGGCAGGGGCGTGGCAGCCGCATCGTCTAGGAGCTTCGCGACGATGCACGCGGCGCAACGGCTGCCCGAGCGTGCTCGACGATGTCGCGTCATGTCCGGTGCATCCGGTCACCCACGCTAGGATCGGCAGCCCATGGCTGCCGCGGATCCTCATTCGGTCGATGCCCTGATCGTCGGCGCCGGCCACAACGGCCTGGTGTGCGCGTGCTATCTGGCCGCCGCGGGCCTGCGCGTGCGCGTGCTGGAGAAGCGCGGCATCGTCGGCGGCGCCGCGGTCACCGAGGAGTTCGTCCCCGGCTTTCGCAACTCGACCGCGAGCTACACGGTCAGCCTGCTGAACCCGAAGGTGATCCGCGACCTGCGCCTGGCCGAGCGTGGGCTCGTGATCGTCGAGCGGCCGTTCTCGAACTTCGTGCCGCTGGCCGATGGCCGCTTCCTGCAGTTCGGCGGCGACGCCGACGCCACGCGGCGCGAAGTGGCCAAGTTCTCGGCGCGCGATGCGCAAGGGCTCGGCGCGTACCACGCACGCCTCGATCGGCTGGCCGACCAGCTCAAGAAGTGGGTGCTGCGCGCGCCACCCAACCTGGGCGGGCCGCTGGTCGTGCGAGGGCTGCGCGACGCGGCGGCGGCGGCGCGCCTGCTGCTCGACTTCGGCGCGCTGCCCACCGCGGCCAAGCGCGACCTGATCGATGTGTTCACCAAGAGCGCCGGGCACTGGCTCGACGCGACCTTCGAATCCGAGCCGTTGAAGGCGGTGCTCGGCTGGGACTCGGTGGTCGGCAACTACGCCAGCCCTTACGCGGCCGGGTCGGCCTACGTGCTGCTGCACCACTGCTTCGGCGAGGTCAACGGCAAGGCGGGTCGCTGGGGGCACGCGGTCGGCGGCATGGGGCGCATCACCGAGCTGATGGCCGACGAAGCGCGCGCGCGCGGCGTGCAGATCGACCTCGCGCACGGCGTGCAGCGCGTGCTGGTCGAGCACGGCGCGGCGGTCGGCGTTCTCACCGATCGCGGCGAGGAGATCCGCGCGCGCGCCGTGGTGTCGAACGTGCACCCGCAGCTCCTGTATCGGCGCCTGATCGACGCCAGCGCGCTGCCGGCGGAGTTTCGCGAGGGTGTAGACCGCTATCGCAGCGGCTCGGGCTCGCTGCGCATCAACGTCGCGCTGTCGGCGTTGCCCGACTTTGCGTGTGCGCCGGGCACGACGCCGATGCCGCACCATGCGAGCGGCATCGTCTTCGCCCCCTCGCTCGCCTACATGGACCGCGCGTGGCTCGATGCGCAGGCGCTCGACTTCTCGACGCGGCCGATCGTCGAGATGCTGATCCCGAGCGTGGTCGACGACTCGCTCGCCCCGCGAGGCGCGCACGTGGCGAGCCTGTTCTGCCAGCAGTTCAGACCCGAGGCCGATTGGGATCGGCTGAAGGAGCGTGCGGTGCAGGCGGTGTTCGACGTGGTGCAGTCGCACTGCCCGAACTTCCGCGCGTCGCTGCTCGGCCACCGCGCGCTGACGCCGCTCGACCTGGAGCGCGAGTTCGGCCTCGTCGGCGGCGACATCTTCCATGGGCAGCTTTCGCTCGACCAGCTCTTCTCGCTGCGGCCGCTGCTCGGCCACGCGCGCTACCGCGGCCCGTTGCGCGGGCTGTATCACTGTGGGTCGGGTGCGCACCCCGGCGGCGGGGTCACGGGGGCACCCGGCCACAACGCCGCAGTCGAAATCAAGCGCGACCTGGCGTGAGACGCGGCCGCCATCGCTACGCCCGCCGTGCCTCGTGTCACGGCGCATGACCGGCGCAAAGCGCTTCGAGCGCCGCCCGGCGGTGCACGACGTAGAAACCATCCTGGTGGCTCAGGTCGCCCGCCGCGAGCAGCGATGCGAGCGCGCGGTTCACGTTCTCGCGCGTGGCGCCGACGATCGAGCCGAGCGTCGCCTGCGACAGCCGCACCGGAATGCGCAGGCCCGTGCCGGTCGCCTCGCTGTGTGCCACGGCCAGGCGCAGCAAGGCCTGGGCGACCCGCGCGCGAATCTCCTCGTGCGCCACGCCGAACAGCGTCTGGCCGACATCGCGCGTCAATGCGCCGAGGTGCTCGAACATCCGGCGCATCGCGAGCGGGTTGTGCGTGAAGAACTCCAGCAGCGGTTCGCGCTCGATCTTCAGCACCTCGCTGGGCGCCATCGCTTCGGCGCTGGCGCTGCGCAGTCCGCACGGGTCGAACACGCCGATCTGCCCGAACAGGTCGCCGGGCAGTGCGAGCGTGAAGATGAGCTCGTCGCCGCCGCGGCCGACGGTGTACTGCTTGAGCTGTCCGCGCGCGACGACGAACATCGCGTCGGCCGGGTCGCCCAGCGCAAACGCGAGCTGGCCGCGCGCGAGCGCGAGCGTGCGCACCGCCGGCAGCAGCGCAGCGACGCGCGCTGGCGGAAGGTCTCCGAAGACAACGGTCTGCAGTAGGGTATCGATCGGCGCCACGCCGACACGATACGCGCTCTAGTTCGGCGCCGGCACGATGTTCTGGTTGAATCGGAACAGGTTGTCCGGGTCCCACACGCGCTTGAGCGCCGACAACCGGCGGAACTTGGCCTCGCCGAAGGCAGCGCGCACGCGGCTGCCGTCGGCGTCGCTGACGAAGTTGAGCGACACGTGGCCGGCGGACCAGGGCGCCAGCGCGCGCTCGGTGTGCTTCACCCAGGCGATGTGGTCGGCGTCGTCGCCGCTCTCCCAACTGCCGTAGCAGTGCACCTGCCACGGGGCGGTGCGGCCACCGAGCGGCGTGGCATCGTCCGGCACGGCGGCGACCGCGTGGCCACCGGGCTGCAGGATGATGTTCGAGAACGGCGAGGTCGCGCGGTTCGCGCAGGCGATGATCGTGTCGATCGCACCGTCATCGAGTGCGTGCAAGTTGTCGGAGCGCCAGTAGTTGCGGCGCCCGGGCGGGTTGCCGGCATCGACGAGCGATTGCAGCGCGCAATAAGGCATCGGCTGCACCCCATCGGCAGCCGGCGCCACGACGCGGCGCAGATCACCGAGCAACGCCTGGCCGCGTGCGTGGTCAGCGAACCACGCCACGATGATGCCGACGGCGGGCTGCAGGCGCAGCGCCTCCGGCACGAACGGTGCGGGCGGCGCGACGAGGAAGGCGATGCCGCCGCCCCACTCCGGCGGCGCATCGCGCAGCAGATCGCGATACGCGCGGCACACGGGCGCGGCATCGGCGCGCGCGAACAGGAGCATGCCGCCCAGCACCATCGGCCCGACCGGGTGCAGCGCGAGTTCGAATTCGGTGACGACGCCGAAGTTGCCGCCGCCGCCCTTGAGAGCCCAGAACAGCTCGGCGTTCTCGTCCGCACTGGCGGTGATCAGCCGGCCGTCGGCCGTGACCAGCTCGGCCGACAGCAGGTTGTCGCAAGCCAGCCCGTGCAGCCGCTCGAGCCAGCCGCTGCCGCTGCCGAGGATGAAGCCGGCGATGCCCGTGCTGGTAACGCGCCCGCCGGTGGTGGCCAGACCGAAGGCCTGCGTCTGGCGATCGAGCTCGCCCCAGGTGAGGCCGGCCTGCGCGCGCACGCGCCGCCCGGCAGCGTCCACGCGCACGCCCTTCATGGGCGCCAGGTCCAGCAGGAAGCCGCCTTCGATGGTGGAGTAGCCGGCCACCGAGTGCCCGCCCCCGCGCACCGCAAACGGCACGCGGTGCTCGCGCGCGAAGTCGACGGCAGCCATCACGTCGGCCGCGCTGGTGGCGCGCGCGATCACCGCGGGCCGCCGATCGAACATGGCGTTGAATGCGGCCCTGCCGGCGTCGAACCGTGCGCCATCGGCCGCCGTGAGCAGCTCTCCGTGAAAGCGCGAGCGCAGGATTGCGAGATCGACCATGCGCGGCAGGGTAGGCGCCACCGACGTCGCGCGCAGTGCCGTGCGTCACACCCGAAGCCACGACAAGATCCAACCGGGCTTGGCAACGACGGCTCGCTCGCCGTGGCGTTGTTCTCCCATCCCGACGGCCGCTGCGAGAACGCCTGGAATTCGCTGCAGGTCTGCGCCGGCCGCGGACCACCGACCGTCGAGACCAACGGCGGCAGACGGTCCCGTCGAAGCCGTCACCCGCGCCGTTTGATGGCGGCGAGCTGTTCGCGGATGACACGCTCGGCATCCTCGGGCGGCAGGTCGATGCCGCCCATCAGCGGGCGCACTTCGATGCAACAGGGCTGACCGGGAAACGGTGCCGGAAAACGCCGCGCCCAGGCCAGCGCCTCGTCGTGCGAGCGCACGTCGATCAGCGTGTAGCCGGCAATCAGCTCCTTGCTCTCGGCGAAAGGACCATCCATGACGCGCGGCTGGCCGGCTGCGTCGTAGTGGACGCGAAAGCCCTGGCTGCTGGGCTGCAGGCCGGCGCCGTCGAGCAGCACGCCGGCCTTGGCCATCTCGTCGTGGAACGCCATCATGCGCGACACCAGCGTCGGATCGTCGGGGGACTCGCCGGCCTCGCTCATCGCGTTGGCGCGAACCTGGATCATGTAGCGGGGCATGGAGGTCTCCTGAAGCCGCGGACCTTACACGACGAACGGCGGCGGCGCATTTCGACAAACCGCTCGACGCCCGCCGGGTCGCGCGACTGCTGGCGGCAGATCTGCAGCGACGAGGCAGGGTCAGCAACCGACCCTTCAGGCTCGACGGCGGAGGCCGACTCGGTATGCTCCATCGCCGTCGCCGGTCGCACCGTGCGAGTGTTGCACCCGCCCGATGACCGAACCCCAAGCCGCTTCCGCCGCCGCCGACCCGACGCCTGCAACACGCGGTGTTCGTTCGTTCTGGCGCGAACTGGCCGACGCCATCCGCGGCACGAACGCCGACTACACCAAGATCCCGCTGCGGCGCGCCGTGCTGCTGCTGGCGGTGCCTATGGTGCTCGAGCTCGTGCTCGAGTCGACCTTCGCGGTCGTCGACATCTGGTTCGTCGCCAGGCTGGGCCCTTCAGCGGTGGCCACGGTCGGGCTGACCGAGACCTTCCTGTTCCTGCTGTACGCGATCGGCATCGGCCTGGCGATGGCGGTGACCGCGGTGGTCGCGCGGCGCGTCGGCGAAGGCGATCGTGCCGCCGCGGCAGTCAGCGCGGCGCAGGCGGTGTGGCTTGCGGCGCTCGTGTCGCTGCCGTTCGCGGTGGTGAGCGTCGTGTGGGCGCGCGAGCTGCTGCAACTGATGGGCGCCGACGCGTGGACGCTCACCCACGGCGTGGGGTATCTGCAGTGGATGCTGGGCGGCAACGTCGTGATCCTGCTGCTGTTCGTCTGCAACGCGGTGTTCCGCGGCGCCGGCGACGCGGCGGTGGCGATGCGCGTGCTGTGGCTGGCCAACGGCCTGAACATCGTGCTCGATCCGATCCTGATCTTCGGCTTCGGGCCGGTGCCCGCGCTCGGCGTCGAGGGCGCGGCGATCGCCACCGTCATCGGCCGCGGCGCCGGCGTGGCGATGCAGCTCACGATCCTGCTGCGCGGCAGCCGGCACATTCGCGTGGCCGCGTCGCAGCTCGCGCTCGAGGCGGCCACCTTGTGGAACATCGTGCGCACGTCGCTCGGCGGCATCGGCCAGATGATCGTGGCCATGACGGCGTGGATCTTCCTGATGCGCATCCTGGCGGCCATCGGCAGCGAGGCCGTGGCCGGCGCGACGATCGCGATCCGGCTGATGATGTTCACGCTGATGCCGGCCTGGGGCATGTCGAACGCCGCGGCCACGCTGGTGGGCCAGAACCTCGGCGCCGGCGAGCCCGGCCGCGCCGAGGCCGCGGTGTGGCGCATCGGCTGGATGAACATGGCGTTCACCGTCGCGGTATCGGTGCTGTTCTTCCTGGTGCCGCGCGAGCTGATCGGCCTGTTCACCGGCGAGCAGGCGGTCGTCGACGTCGGCGCGCAGTGGCTGCGCATCCTGTCGTACTCGTACTTCGTTTACGGCTGGTGGATGGTCGCGGTGCAGGCCTTCAACGGCGCCGGCGACACGGTGACGCCGACCAAGATCAACCTCGTGTTCTTCTGGCTGATCCAGATCCCGCTGGCGTGGCTGCTCGCGCTGCAGCTCGACCTGCGGGCCGCCGGCGTGTTCTGGGCCGTGTTCGTGTCCGAGACCTCGGTGGGCGTGTTCACGCTGTGGCTGTTCACGCGCGGAGGGTGGAAGACGGCGCGGGTCTGAAGAGGGGCTGCGCGCCCATAACGCTTGCTCGAGCATTTCGCCGGCCTTGGCATTCGGCTGGCGCCGTGATATTCTGGTCAGCGTGACTAGAAAGACATCCACAGAAGCCACCGCACAGCCTCCGCGCAGTCGCTGGCGCCTCCAAGACGCCAAGGCGCGCTTCAGCGAACTCGTGCGCAAAGCGCACAGCGATGGGCCGCAGCACGTCACTTTGCACGGCCGCGATGCGGTGGTGGTGGTCGATGCAGACGAATTCAATCGGCTGAAAGGCACGCGAACCGGCGAGTTGCTGATCGAGGCTCTGCAAGCATCGCCCCATCGCCAGATCGAGATCGAATCTCGCCGCTCGGCGATGCCGGTGCGGGCGGTCAAGCTGTGAGTGGCTGGCTGCTCGATACCAATGTCATTTCGGAGTTGCGTCGACCACGCCCCAGTGCGCGAGTACGACGCTTTGTTGCGGGCCGACGGCTCGAGGACTTGTTCGTCAGCACCGTCACCCTCGCCGAAATCCGCTTCGGCATCGAGGCCGTCGGCGATCCGATACGCCGCTCCGAGCTGAACGATTGGCTGCTGCACAGAGTGCGGCCCCTGTTCGATCAGCGCGTATTGGAGGTTTCCGAGGATGTCATGTTCAAGTGGCGCCTCCTCGTCGAAGAGGGCCGCAAGGTCGGCCATACGTTTTCGCAGCCCGACCTGATCATCGCGGCAACTGCCCTGCAGCACGGGCTGACGGTCGTGACCCGCGATACCGGCGACTACCAGCGCGCCCGGGTCCCGTTGTTGAATCCGTGGGTCGACGAGGCGCCATGACTTCGCGCTTGCGTCACCGCTTGCGCGCCAGCGTCACGCCGTCGCCCACCGTCAGCAGCACGGTGTCGACGCGCTCGTCGCGCAGCAGCTTGTCGTTCAGCGCCTGCAGCGCCTGCGTCTCGGGGTCGCTCGACCGCCTGGCCACCGCGCCGCCCCACAGCATGTTGTCGAGCGCGATCAGGCCGCCCGCGCGCAGCAGTTGCAGGCAGCGCTCGAAGTAGCCGTCGTACTCGGTCTTGTCGGCGTCGATGAACGCGAAGTCGTAGGTGCCGGCCTCGCCGGCCGCGAGCCGCGCATCGAGCGTGGCCAGCGCGGGCTGCAGCACCAGCTCGATCTTGTGCGCCACGCCGGCCCGCTGCCAGAACGGTCTGCCGACGCGGGTGAATTCGTCGCTGATATCGCACGCCAGCAGATGCCCGTCGGCGGGCAGCGCCAGCGCGACTGCGAGCGCGCTGGCGCCGGTGAAGGTGCCGATCTCGATCGTGCGGCGCGCCCCGATCAGCCTGGCCAGCAGCGCCAGCAGCGCGCCCTGGTCGGCACCGATCTGCATGCTGGCCAGCGGATGCGAGCGCGTGGCCTCGCGCAGCGCCGCCTGCACCGGATGCTCGCGCGAATGCGCCAGCACGTAGCGCAGCGCGCGGTCGTCGATCAGCGGCGAGCGCCGCGTCATCGCAGCGTTCAGCGTCGCAGCAGCATCGCCACGCCGACCACGATCAGGATCAGCGGCCACCACTGCGCGAACAGCGGCGCCAGCCGCGGCAGCAGGCCGAGGTTGGACAGCAGGAACAGCGCGCCGAGCACGATCAGCACGACGGCACCGACAAAGGGCTTCTTGATCATGGAGTCCCGCGGGGCGGCTGCAGGGGCCGCCTCGGCAGATGGTACGCCGCCGCCTACCGCGCGGCGCGTTGCGGCGCGCCGCGCCGCCCGACGACGCGCGTGTTCTCCAGCTCGTACACGTAGGCGGCGCGGCAGGTGCTGCCGCGCGGGCTGCCGCGCAGCAGCGCGTCGGCGTCGATGGCGGCGATGCGGCGGCGCAACTCGCGCGCGGTCTGCGTCACGCCCCACGACGACAGCGAGCCGCAAACGGTCGGCACCTCGGGCAGCGTGGCCAGCGCCAGCACGAAGCGCGGGCAGCCGCCGCTGGCGGCGCGCAGCGCCTCGCGATGCGCCTGCACCGCACGCGCGTTGTCGCTGCGCGCGAGCCGCGCCGTCAGGCTCACCGCGTGCAGCTCGCACGCTGCCGCCCTGCGGCCGAGTGGCGCCATGGCATTCGACCAGTGCTTCACCAGGTAGGTGTTGACGGTATCGGTGTTGCCGCGCGCGAGACGGTGCTCGAGCTCGGGCAGCAGCGCGTCGCCGGCGCGAGCGCCGGCACCGAGCCACGCGGTGGCCGCGATCAGCGCACCGCCGACGCACCGCGCCGCGCGCCGGCTGAGAGCCTTCGGCTGGCGTTGCATCATGCGTCGGGTTCGCGCCAGACCCGCTGGATCATGCCGTCGATGTCGAGCTGCCGCCCGGCCTGCTTGGTGGCCGCCCGCCACTGCGCCGGCGCGGGCGCCACGCGGCGCGACTCGCGCCCGCCCCACAGCGACACCTTCAGCGCGAACACCACCGGCCCCTTGCGCGCCTCGAACGGCGCCAGCGCGGAGATGCTCGCAACGAGCCGGCGGTCCGTCCCAGGGTCGAGCAAGGTGTCGAAGTCGAGCCAGACCCTGGACTTGAGACCCGGCTTGACCGCGATCACGATGAAGCCGGCGATCGCCTGCTTCACTGCGCCGCCCTGCACCGCCACGCGCGCCGCGGCTTCGACGGCCTGGATGTAGCGCGCCATCGCGTCGACGCTCGCCACGCGCTCTTCGAGCACGGCGCTCGACTGCAGCAGCACCACGCCGTTCTTGACGATCGGCTCGGCCGCCCACGCGAGCGGCAGCGCCATCGACAGCAAGGCCGAACCGGCGAGCGCGCGCCGGCGGCGATCGACGGCGGCGTATGCCGCGCGTGACCTGTGCAGCTTCACGCGTCGAGCAGCTCGACCTCGAACACCAGCGTCGCGTGCGGCGGGATCACGCCGCCGGCGCCGCGCGCGCCGTAGCCGAGCTGCGGCGGGATCAACAACACCCGCGTGCCCCCGACCTGCATGCCCTGCACGCCTTCGTCCCAGCCGGCGATCACCATGCGCGCGCCGAGGTCGAAGCGAAACGGATCGTTGCGGTCCTTGCTCGAGTCGAACTTGGCACCGCGCTGCTGCGGTGCGGCCGGGTCGTGCAGCCAGCCCGTGTAGTGCACCGTCACCTCATTGCCGGCGCGCGCGGCGGCGCCGCTGCCGACCACGGTGTCTTCGTACTGCAGGCCGCTGGCCGTGCGCGTCATGCCGGGCATCGCTGGGTCTCCATCGAGTAGTGCCTACCGCCATCATGCAACACTGGCGGCGCAGGCCGCACGCCGACCGAGCGCACAACGAGACGCATGCCGCGCCGCCACCGACGATTTCCATGAACGAAACCCCCGCTGCAGCCCGCCGCCGCGGCGGCAGCGACCTGATCGTGCTGCGGCCGGCGGGGCTGTATTGCCCCGCGGGCGACTTCCACATCGACCCGTGGCGCCCGGTGGCACGCGCGGTGATCACCCACGCGCATGCCGACCACGCGCGCGCCGGGCACGGCGCCTACCTCGCCACCGCCGCGGGCGAAGGCGTGCTGCGCGCGCGGCTCGGATCGGGCATCTCCCTGCAATCCCTGGCCTACGGCGAAGCCGTGGACTGCAACGGCGTGCGCGTCAGCCTGCACCCGGCGGGGCACGTGCTCGGCTCGGCGCAGGTGCGCGTCGAGCATCGCGGCCGCGTCTGGGTGGCCTCGGGCGACTACTTCGTCAGCGGCATCGAGCACGACGCCAACACCACCTGCGCGCCGTTCGAACCGGTGCGCTGCGAGTGCTTCATCACCGAGTCGACCTTCGGGCTGCCGGTGTACCGCTGGCGTGCGCAGGCCGCGGTGCAGCGCGACATCAACGCCTGGTGGCAGGCCAACGCCGACGCCGGCCGCGCCAGCCTGTTGATGGGCTACAGCTTCGGCAAGGCGCAGCGGCTGCTGGCCGGGCTCGATTCATCGATCGGCCCGATCGTCGTGCACGACGCCGTCGAGCCGCTCAACGCCGCGTACCGCGCCGCCGGCGTGCGGTTGCCGGCGACGCGCGCGATCGACCAAGTGCCACGCCCCGAGCTGAAGCGCGCGATCGCGATCGCGCCGCCCGCGGTGCAGGGGAGCCACTGGGCGCAGCGGCTCGGCGACGACGCGGCCGACGCCTTCGCCAGCGGCTGGATGCGGCTGCGCGGCGCGCGCCGCCGCTACGGCGTCGACCGCGGCTTCGTGCTCAGCGACCACGCCGACTGGCCCGGGCTGCAGCGTGCCATTGGCGCCACCGGCGCGCAACGCGTGATCGTCACCCACGGCTACGAGGCGGTGATGGTGCGCTGGCTGCAGCAACAGGGCCTGCAGGCCGAGAGCTTCATCACCGCCTACGGCGACGATGCACTCGATGGCGACTCGGGCGCGGCACTCGGTGCGGACGGGGACGCCGCTGGCGCAGGCGACGGCGCCGCCGCGGCGACGCCCGGCGCCGCAGGCGACACGGCGGCGCCATGAAGCCGTTCGCTGCGCTGTTCGCCGAGCTCGACGCCAGCGCGTCCACCGCGCACAAGGTCGACGCGATGCAGCGCTACTTCGCTCGCACACCGGCGGCCGATGCGGCGTGGGCGGCGTACTTCCTGGCCGGCGGCAAGCCGCGGCAGGCCGTGCCCAGCGCGGTGCTGCGCGCCAGCGCGTGCGAGGCTGCCGGCATCGACGACTGGCTGTTCGACGCCTGCTACCAGGCGGTGGGCGACCTCGCCGAGACGATCGCGCACGTGCTGCCGCTGCACGAGGAAGGTGTCGACGCCCGCTGCAACGAAGGTGCGGCGCGCACCGGCCTCGCCGAGTGGATCGAGCAGCGCCTGCTGCCGCTGCGCGCCGAGTCGCCCGCCGGGCAGGCCGATGCGCTGCGCGCCTTCTGGCGCACGCTCGATCACGACGAAGCGTTCCTGCTCGTCAAGCTGATCGGCGGCGCGTTTCGTGTCGGCGTCAGCAAGCTGCTGGTGCAGCGCGCGCTGGCGCAGGTCGCCGGCATCGACGCCAAACTCGTGGCGCAACGCATGATGGGCTACACCGACGCGCGCGCCGCGCCGACGCCGGCACGCTACGCCGCCTTGCTGGCCGCGCACGATGCCCGGCAGCCGAGCGACGGCGGCCAGCCGTATCCGTTCTTCCTCGCGCACCAGCTCGACATCGCAGCGGGCGAGTTCGACGCACGGCTCGGCCCGTGCGGCGACTGGCTGGTCGAGTGGAAGTACGACGGCATCCGCGCGCAGGCCGTCAAGCGCGCCGGTCGCGTGTGGTTGTGGTCGCGTGGCGAGGAGTTGGTGGGCGAGGCCTTTCCCGACGCCGCGAAGCCGCTGGCCACGCTGTCCGACGGCACCGTACTCGACGGCGAACTGCTGGTGTGGCCCGAGGGCGCGGCGCAGCCGGCACCGTTCGCGCTGCTGCAGAAGCGCCTGAACCGCAAGACGATCGGCGCGAAGCTGCTGGCCGATGCGCCGGCGCGCTTCGTCGCCTACGACCTGCTCGAAGACGGCGGCACCGACCTGCGCGCGCTGCCGCAAAGCGAACGCCGCGCGCGCCTCGAAGCGCGGCTGCGCGACACCGCGGTCATGCTGTCGCCGCTCCTGCAAGCCACCGACTGGCCCGCCTATGCGCGGCTACGCGAGCAATCGCGCGAGCGCGGTGTCGAAGGCCTGATGCTCAAGCACCGCAGCGCCGCCTACGGCAGCGGCCGCACCAAGGCCGACGGCACCTGGTGGAAGTGGAAGATCGACCCGATGACCGCCGACGGCGTGCTCGTCTACGCGCAGGCCGGCCACGGCCGCCGCGCCAGCGTCTACACCGACTACACCTTCGCGGTGTGGAGCCGCACGCCGCGCGATGCGCAGGAGGCGCAGGCGGTGGTCGACGCCATCGGGCGCGGCGAACCCGTGCCCGACATCGCCGCCGGCGCGCTGGCGCTGGTGCCGTTCGCCAAGGCGTACTCGGGGCTCACCGACGAAGAGTTCGCGCGCATCGACCGCGTGATCCGCGAGCACACGGTCGACCGGTTCGGCCCGGTGCGCACCGTGAAGCCGAGCCTGGTGTTCGAACTGGGGTTCGAAGGCATCGCGCGCAGCCCGCGGCACAAGAGCGGCATCGCGGTGCGCTTTCCGCGCATGCTGCGCATCCGCGACGACAAGCCGCTGCACGAGGCCGACACGCTGGAGTCGCTGCGCGAGTTGCTCGAAGGTGCCGGCTGATGCCGGGCCGCGCCGGCAGCGGTGCCACCGTCTGGCCCCACCCGCCATGGCCCGCAGTCCCCCGGGGCCCCTGGGAGACTACCGAGAACGCCCCGCCCCGGCCATTGATAGCATAGGTCACGCATCGGCGCATGCGTGCTGCTCTGCGCCAGCACGAACGATCCACCCGCGGCCCCGACGGCCCATTTCGAGGAGACCCGTTCATGACCGACCAGCAAACCCCCGTCGCCAGCAAGTCCGCACCTGGCCGGCGCAAGTTCCTCGCCGGTGCGGCCGGCGTGGCGGCGCTCGCCGCGCCGATGACCTCGGTGGCGCAATCGCCCATCGTGCTGAAGATGCAGGGCTCGTGGGGGGCCAAGGACATCTTCAACGACATGGCCAACGAGTACGTGAAGCGCGTCAACGAGATGTCGGGCGGACGCCTTCGCATCGACTACCTGCTCGCCGGCGCGGTGGTCAAGCCGTTCGATGTGATGGAGGCGGTGAGCAAGGGCGTGCTCGACGCCGGCCACACCGTGCCGGTGTACTGGTACGGCAAGAGCAAGGTGGCCTCGCTGTTCGGCTCGGGCCCGATCACCGGCTGCGACGCCCAGCAGACGCTGGCCTGGATCTATCGCGGCGGCGGCCTCGACCTGTACAAGGAACTGCTGACCAAGCTGGGCCTCGACGTGGTCGGCTTCTTCGCCATGCCGATGCCGACCCAGCCGCTGGGCTGGTTCAAGAAGGCCGTCAAGAGCGGCAACGACATGAAGGGCCTCAAGTACCGCACCGTGGGCCTGGCGGCCGACCTGATGCAGCAGATGGGCGCCAAGGTGACGCAGCTTCCCGGCGGCGAAATCATTCCGGCGATGGAGCGCGGCGTGATCGAGGCCTTCGAGTACAACAACCCGACCTCCGACATGCGCTTCGGCGCCCAGGACGTCGCCAAGAACTACATGCTGGGCAGCTTCCACCAGGCGATGGAGTTCTTCGAGATCCTGATCAACAAGAAGAAGTGGGACGCGATGCCCAAGGATCTGCAGGCGATCTGGCAGTACGGCGTCGAGGCCGCTAGCTCGGCCAACTACTGGACCGCGATGGACAACTACTCGCACGATCTGCAGGAGCTGATCAGCAAGCACAAGGTCAACGTGCTGCGCACCTCGCGCTCGATCTTCCAGTCGCAGCTCGAGGCCTGGGACGTGGTGAGCAAGAAGCTGCAGGACGAGGACCCATTCTTCAAGAAGGTGGTCGAGTCGCAGAAGGCGTGGGCCAAGCGCGTCGCCTACTACATGTTCGTGAACGAAGCCGACTATCGGATGGGCTACGAGCACGTATTCAAGGCGAAGCTGCCAACCTGATCGCTTGCAGGGCCGCGAGGCCCTCATCGACACGGGGCGGCACCGATGGTGCCGCCCTTTCTTGTTGCCATGCGCAAGGCTGACCGCATGCGAAGAATCATCTACGCCATCGACCAGTTGTCGAGGACCATCGGCCACGCGTTCGCGTGGTGCATCGTGATCCTCATGATTGGCACCACCTACGAGGTGATCGTGCGCTACGCGTTCAACGCCCCGACCGACTGGGCGTTCGACTTCAGCTACATCCTCTACGGCGGGCTGTTCTTCATGGCCGGCGCGTACACGCTGTCGCGCGGCGGCCACGTGCGCGCCGACATGTTCTCGCGCAACTGGCCGCCGCGCGTGCAGGCCACGGTCGAGATCGTGCTCTACGTGCTCTTCTTCTTTCCGGGGATCCTCGCGATGGTGGTCGCGGGCTACCACTACGCGCACGACTCGTTCCGCATCCTCGAGAAGAGCATCAACAGCCCGATCGGCGTGCCGATCTGGCAGATCAAGCTGCTGATCCCCGTGGGGGCGGCGCTGATCGCGGTGCAGGGCCTGGCAGAGGTGATGCGCGCCGCGATCTGCCTGCGCGAGGGCCGGTGGCCGCCGCGGCTGCACGACGTCGAGGAGCTCGAACAGCAGCTCATGCACGACAAGAAGACCCAGCAGGAGTACGCGGGCAAGGGAGACACGCCATGAGCGACCCCGCACTCGCGCTGGTGATGCTCGGGGTGCTGGTCATCGCGATCATGATCGGCTTCCCGGTGGCCTTCACGATGATGGCGCTCGGCGTGGGCTTCGGCTACTACGCCTACTTCCAGCCCGACCAGGCGTTCTTCGACAACCGGGTTTTCTACCTGCTGACGCAGAACACCTACGGGGTGATGACCAACGACACGTTGGTGTCGGTGCCGCTGTTCCTGTTCATGGGCTACATGGTCGAGCGCGCGAACATTCTCGACAAACTCTTCTTCAGCCTGCAGGTGGCGGCCAGACATCTGCCCGGCGCGCTCGCGGTGGCCGCCGTCATGACCTGCGCGCTGTTTGCCACCGCCACCGGAATCGTCGGCGCGGTGGTGACGCTGATGGGCCTGCTCGCCTTCCCGCAGATGCTCAAGGCGGGCTACGACGAGCGCTACGCCTCGGGGGCCATCTGCGCGGGTGGGTGCCTCGGCATCCTGATTCCGCCGTCGATCCTGCTGATCGTCTACGGCGCCCAGGCGGGCGTTTCGGTGGTGCGACTGTATGCCGGCGCGCTGATCCCGGGCTTCCTGCTGGCCGGCCTCTACGTCGTGTATCTCATCGTCTCCGCGAAGCTGAAGCCACATTTGGCGCCCAAGCTGCCGAAGGAGCAGACCGACGTGCCGTTCATGAAGACGATGTGGTTGCTCGCGACCTCGTTCTTCCCGCTGGCGCTGCTGATCCTCGCCGTGCTCGGCACGATCATGTTCGGCCTCGCCACGCCCACCGAGGCGGCCGCCTGCGGTGCCTTCGGCGCCGTCGTGCTCGCGGCGGGCTACCGCGCCTTCACCTGGTCACGGCTCAAAGAGGCCGTGTACCTGACGGCGCGCACCTCTGCGATGGTGTGCTGGCTGTTCGTAGGGTCGGCCACGTTCGCGGCGATCTTCGCGTACCTGGGCGGCGAAGGCATCATCAAGGAGTTCGTGCTCAAGCTCGACCTGCACCCGGTAGTCTTCATGATCCTGGCGCAGATCATCATCTTCATTCTCGGCTGGCCGCTCGAGTGGACCGAGATCATCATCATCTTCGTGCCGATCTTCCTGCCGCTGCTGCCGCACTTCGGCATCGACCCGCTGATGTTCGGCATCCTGGTGGCCATCAACCTGCAGACTGCGTTCCTGTCGCCGCCGATGGCGATGGCGGCCTTCTACCTGAAGGGGATCTCGCCGCCGCACGTGCAGCTCGCACAGATCTTCCGCGGCTGCATGCCGTACGTGGGCATCGTGCTGGTGTGCATGGTGTTGATCTATGTGTTCCCCGGCCTGGTGACCGGGCTGCCCAGCCTGCTGTACGACTGAAGCGATGAGCCCGACGCCGTTCGAGTGGCTTTCGGCAGTGGACGCGGCGCGAGCCGTGCGCGACGGCGCAGCCAGCTCCGAGGAACTGGTCGCCGCCTGCCTCGGGCGCATCCGCGAGGTCGATGGCGCTGTGCAGGCCTGGGCGCAGCTCGATCCCGAGCATGCGCTCGCGCAGGCGCGCGCCCTCGACCAGATGCGCCAGGCCGGCGAGGCGCTCGGCCCGCTGCACGGGGTGCCCGTGGGGATCAAGGACATCATCGACACCGCCGACCTGCCCACCGAATGCGGCAGCCGCATCCACGCCGGGCGAACACCGGCGCACGACGCGACCGTGGTCGCGATGCTGCGCGCCGCCGGCGCCGTAGTGCTCGGCAAGACGGTGACGACCGAGTTCGCGCTCTATGCGCCGGGCAAGACGCGCAACCCGCACGATCCGTCGCGCACGCCGGGCGGCTCGTCGAGCGGGTCAGCGGCGGCGGTGGCCGCGGGCATGGTGCCGATCGCGATCGGCACCCAGACCAACGGGTCGGTGATCCGGCCCGCGGCTTTCTGCGGCGTCTACGGATTCAAGCCGACGCACGGGCTCGTTCTCGCGCGGCGGCATCCTGCGCCTGTCGCGCACGCTCGACCACGTGGGGGTGTTCGCGCGCACGCTCGACGACATCGGCCTGGCCTGCGAGCAACTGGTCGGCGGCGACCCGGCCGACCCCGACACGCGAGCGCGCGCGCGCATTCCCTTCCGCGAGATCGCGGCGGCCGAGCCGCCGCTGCCGCCCGTGCTCGCGTGGGTCGAGCCGCCCGGCTGGGAGCGCGCGCAGCCGCAGATGCGCGAGGCGTTCGACGAACTGATGGGCGCACTCGGCGACCGCGTCGTGGCGATTTCCGCTCGGCGAATCGGCCGGCCGGGCGCTCGCCATCCACCGCACCATCCTCGATGCCGAGCTGGCGTTCAACCTCGCCGCCGAATACGAGCGCGGCGCCGACGCGATGAGCGCGCTCGCTGCGCGAGCAGATCGAGCGCGGCCGGCGCGTCACCGCCTTCGAGCACCAGATCGCCGTGTCGCGGATCGCCGCGATCAACGACGGCTTCGACGAGATCTTCGAACGCTGCGACGCGATCGTCACCGCCGCCGCGCCGGGGGTTGCGCCCGCGGGGCTCGAATCCACCGGCGACCCGTCGTACTGCACGCTGTGGTCGCTGGCAGGCATGCCGGCGCTGAGCATGCCGCTGATGAAGGGCGAGGCGGGTCTGCCGATCGGCGTGCAGCTGGTCGGGCGCCGCCACGCCGACGCGCGCCTTCTTCGCACCGCGCGCTGGCTCGCCGCCAGGCTCGCATCCAACTGACCACCGGGGAGCCGAGATGCCGCTCAAGACCGTCTACGCCGTCGTCGCCGTGGTCCTGATGCTGCTCTACCTGTCGCCCGTGCTCTACCGACTGAAGGAGCTGGACCTCGCGATCGTCGTGATCGTCGGCGTCGGGATGATGCTGCTCGACGTCTGGCAGTCGCTGAAGTCGAAGGAAGAGTGACGCGCCAACCCGGCTACAGGTGGCCGGAGAACGCCGGCGCGCCCTGCCAGCGGTCGTGCAGTCCGTCGACGAAGGTGACCGGCACGCGCGACAGCTCCTCGTCGGTCACGTCGGTCAGGCAGCCGAGGTTGACGCCATACATCCTGCCGATCGGCGTCTCGGTGCCGATGCCGAACGCGCGCACGCCGCAGTGGCGGCAGAAGTAGTGCTGGTTCTTGCGCGTGGCGAACAGGTACTGCGTCAGCTCGCCCTCGCCGGCCAGCAGGCGGAAAGCGCCCTCGCGCGCCACCGCCGGCCAGAAGCGCGTGCGCCGGCAGATCGAGCAGTTGCAGCGGTAGCTGGCCTGCTCGAGGTCGAGGTCGGCCTCGAAGCGCACGGCGCCGCAGTGACAGCTACCGCGGTAGGTCTTCAGCATCGGCGGTCAGTGAGCGAAGATCTGCCACGCCACCACGGCCTGGCAGACGAAGCCGACGGCGAACGCGAGTGTGCGCAGCCAAGGGATCCCCAACGCGTAGACCAGCGCGTGCACCACGCGGGCCCAGAAGTACACCACCGCCGCGGTGGCGACCGCCGCGCTCGTCACGCCCGCGGCCTGCGCGGCCAGCACCAGCGCCGCGAAGACGACCAGGTTCTCCACCGCGTTGGCGTGCGCCTTCTTCAAGCGCTGCGCCCACGGCGACTGCGGCTTCGGGTTGTCGGGGTAGCCCACGGTGTCGGTCAGGCCCCACGCCGCCAGGCGATCGAGGATGTACGGCACCCACAGCAAGCCGGTGAGCGCAGTGACGTACGTCAGGTACAGCAGTTCGGTCTTCACGGCAGCACCTCCTTCGTTGTCCGCGGCGGGGAATCGTCGGGCGCGGCCAGTATAGGCAGCAGCGCGGTGGCGCGCGTGCGCAGCGCCCCGCGTTGCCCGCGCACCGGTCGCGCCCGCGCCGCGCTCACGCGACCGTCTGCAGAAAATCCAGCAGCAACTGGTTCACCGCGGTGGCCTGCTCCTGCTGCACCCAGTGCCCGGCGCCGTCGATCAGCTCGGCGCCCACCATGCGCGTGCATGCGATCGACTGCATCGCCTCGAAATCACCGGGCCGCTGATACGGACCCCAGTCGCTCTCGCCGGCGACGAACAGCGCCGGCACGTCGATCGTGCGGCCCGAGAAGATCTGCAGCTCGGCGATGCACGCCGCGTCGGCTGCGCAGCGGTACCACTGCAGGCCGCCCTGGAAGCCGGTGCGCTCGTACTCGGCGCCGTAGACGTCGAGGTCGTGCTCGGGCAGCCAGGCGCAGGCGGCGACCTCGGCGTCGCCCGGCATCTCGACCGCCACCGTCTGCGGCATCGTCTGGCCGCGCTCCATCACGTAGTAGGTGGGCATGTGCGCGAGTTCGGCGGCGCTCCATTCGCGCAGAGGATGCGGGCGGTTGTCTTTCCAATCGGCGCTCTTGTGGTGGAAGTAGGCGCGCAGGAACGCGCGCACGCCCTGCTCGCAGTGCCACAGGTCGTCGTTGGCGCGGCGCGTGCCGTAGTACCACTGGTAGTGCTGTCGCGGCCAGCGCAGTGCGCCGAGCTGCGCGTTGATCTCGGGCAGCCGCGCGCGAGCGCTGCCGCGTCGACATCCACCGGCGGCGGCCCCGCGAACGGCGCGCTCATCATCGCCAGCGAGCGGAAGACGTCGGGCCGCAGCAGCGCGCACCACGCCGCCAGCGGCGAACCGAAGTCGTGCCCGACCACCGCGCGCACGCGCGCGATGCCCAGCGCGGCGAGCAGGCCGATCGCATCGCGCACCAGGTTGAGCATGCGAAACGAGCGCAGGTCGCCGTCGTAGCCGGCGTCCCAGCCGGTGGTGCGGCCGTAGCCGCGCTGGTCGGGCGCGATCGCGTGGTAGCCCGCGGCGGCCAACGCCGGCAGCACGCGCCGCCAGCTGTACGCCAGCTCCGGAAAGCCGTGCAGCAACAGCACCACCGGCCGCCCCGAAGGCTCGAAGCCGGCCTCGAGCACGTGCATCGTCAGGCCGTTGACGCCTTCGACGAAGCGGCTGCGCACGCCGTGCGGCAGCAGCTCGGGGCCCAGCGGCGGCTGCAGCGGCGCCATGGGTCGGCGGCGGCGACTACTTGCGCAGCGCCACCGTCACCAGCGCCGAGGCGTCGTCGATCGCCCGCACGCCGTGCACCGCGTCGCCGCTGAGGTACAGCAGCTGCCCGGCGTGCAGGCGGTGGCTGCGGCCGCCGGCGCTGACGTCGATGCGGCCCTCGATGCACTGGATCGTGATCTCGCCGCTCACCTTGTGCGGCGGCAACGACGCCCCCGCGGGCAGCACGAGGCGCATCACCTCGAGGTCGGTGGACTTGAACAGCGCCGTCGAACGGTGCTCGGCGAGCCGGCTGCCCAGCGGGCCCACGTCGACGACCTGACCAGGGATTGCGTGCTCGATGGCCATGGCCGCAGTATGCGCGCGTCCGGCTTCGCTGCGATGCCGGCCGAAGACCTACAGCGTGCGCCGCAGCGCCTCGAAGAACAGCTCCGACTGCAGCCGCTCGCCACAGCACTGCGCGGCCACGCGGGCGGCCAGTTGCGGTGCCACCGGCGCCAGCGGCCGGCCGGTCTGCTGCGCCAGCACCTGGTGCATGCACGCGCGCTCGAGGTAGTAGAGGTCGTCGTACGCGTGGTCGATGCGCGCGCCGCAGACGATCACGCCGTGGTTGCCGAGAAACGCGACGTCGGCGCCGGCCATCGCGCGCGCGATGCGCTCGCCTCGGAGTCGTCGAGCGCCAGGCCGTTGTAGTGCGCGTCGATCGCCACGCGGCCGTGGAAGCGCATCGCGTTCTGCGACAGCGTGGTGTCGAGGCCGCGCTCGGCGGTGAGCGTCAGCGCGGTGGCGAACGGCATGTGGGTGTGCAGCACGCACGCCTTGGCCGCAATGCGGTGCACGGCGGCGTGGATGAACATCGCGGTCGGCTCGACCTCGCGCTCGCCCGCGAGCCGCGCGCCGTGCGCATCGACCATCACGATGTCGTCGGCCTGCACCTCGCTCCACAGCAGCCCGCGCGGATTGAGCAGGAAGCGGCCCGAGCCGTCGGGCAGCTCGATGCTGAAATGGTTGCACACGCCTTCGCCGAGACCGTGGTGCGCGGCGGCTCGCAGCGCCAGCGCGAGGTCGTCGCGCAGCGGGCGCACGGTGGGGCCGCGGTAGTCGGCGCCGTGGGTGGACGATCGGCTCATCGCGCGCAGTATCGCCCGGCCGGGCGCCGCGCAATCAGGTCGTCGCCAGGCCGGCCTTGCTCGAGCGATGCAGCGCGAAGCCCACCTGCACGATGCCCGCCGCCAGCCCGAGCGACACGCCGGCGTGCACCGCCGCGGTGTACGAACCGAGCCAGTCGAACAGCAGGCCGCCTCCGAAGGCACCGACGAAGCTGCCGATCTGGTGGCTGACGAAGGCCACGCCGCCGAGCATCGCCTGCCAGCGCAGGCCGAAGACATCGGTGATCCAGGCCGCCAGCAGCGGCCCGACGCCGAGCCACAGAAAGCCCATCACCGCGGCGAACGCCAGCGTGCCGCCGGGCGTCGGCGGCGCTGCGAAGTACCACCACAGCGTGAGCGAGCGCAGCAGGTAGATCAGCCCCAGCAGCACCAGCTTGTTCCAGCGGCCGCCGGCCCAGCCGAAGAACAGGCTGCCCAGCACGTTGAAGCCGCCGATCACGCCCAGCGCTTGCGCGCTCAGCATCGGGTCCATGCCGCAGATCTGCAGGTACGACGGCAGGTGCGTGGTGAGGAAGATCAACTGCATGCCGCAGACGAAGTACGCCGCCGCAACGACCACGAAGGGCACGTGCTTCAACGCCATGCCGAGCGCAGCACCGGCGCTGCGGTCGAGCCCGCCGGGCGATGGCGGCAGCGGCACGCGGTCGACCCGGCCGGCGAACCAGGCCGCCGGCAGCATCGCCAGCGCGATCACGACGAAGCCCCACACCCCCGCCCGCCAGCCGTAGGCCTGGTTGAGCGCCTGGCCGATCGGCGCCGACAGCAGCGCACCGAGCGAGCCGGCGGCCGACACGACGCCGAGCATCGCGCTGCGCATCGCCTCGCTCACCGGCCGCGCGGCGGTGGCCATCGCGATCGCCGGGCCGGTGCACGCCATCGACGCGCCGATGGCGACCCCGGCGCCGAGCACCACGCCCGCCTCGCCGTGCGCGGCGGCCAGCACCACGAGGCCCGCCAGATACAGCAGCGAGCCGCCGAGCATCAGCGGGCGGAAGCCCCAGCGCACCGCCCAGGCACCGGCCAGCGGCTGCAGCACGCCCCACACCAGGTTCTGCGTCGCGATCGCCAAGGTGAAGTCGGACACCGAGATGCCGATGTCCTGGGTCAGCGCCGGCATGAACAGGCCCAGGCTCTGGCGCAGCCCCATCGCCAGGCTGAGCATCATCGACACGCCGATCAGGATCGGCAGCGCCGGCCCCATGGCTCGCCATCGACTCGACACTTCTCCTCCTCGCCCGGCAGGCATCGTGCCAGCAATCGGCAGCGGCCACCGAGCCAAGGGTATCGCCGGATTGAAGCGCCGGCGCACGGCACCATCTGCCTTCGATGTTCGCGATCTGGCTTTCGGCGCTGCTGCACCTGTACATCGGCTGGCGCATCGCGCCGGAGCTGCCGGCGGCCTGGGAGGGCTGGGCCCTCGCCGCGGCGCTGGTCGCCTCGGCGATCCTGATTCCGCTGGCGTTCTTCGGCCGTCGCTCGCGCAACAGGGCGCGTGCCGACCGCTTCACCTGGGCCGGCATGCTGGCGCTCGGCGCGTTCTCCATGCTGCTGCCACTGACGCTGCTGCGCGACGTGGTGCTCTTGCTCGCATGGCCATGGCACATCGAAGCGCTCGCGCGCTGGAGTGCGGCGGCGGTGCCGCTGGCGGCGCTGGCGATCGTGACGATCGGCTTCGTCAACGCGCGGCGCACCGCGCGCGTGCGCGAGGTCGCGCTGCCGATGGCCGGGCTACCGCCGGCGCTGCACGGCTTCACGATCGCGCAGATCAGCGATCTCCACGTCGGTCCGACGATCAAGCGGCCGTATCTGCAGCGCGTGGTCGATGCCGTCAATGCGCTGCATGCCGACGCGGTGGCCGTCACCGGCGACCTCGTCGACGGCCGCGTCGCCGACCTCGCGCCGCACGTGGCGCCGCTGGCGGCGCTGCGCTCGACGCACGGCACCTTCTTCGTCACCGGCAACCACGAGTACTACAGCGGCGCGAACGAGTGGATCGCCGAGCTGCGGCGCCTCGGCGTGCACGTGCTGCTCAACGAACACGTGGTGCTGCGCCATGGCGGCGCGCAGCTCGTGCTGGCCGGCGTGGCCGACACCAGCGCGCACCACTTCGACCCGCAGCACAAGAGCGACCCGCAGCGCGCGCTGCGCGGCGCACCGGCCGACGCCGGGCTGCGCGTGCTGCTGGCGCACCAGCCGCGCAGCGCCGAGGCCGCCGCGCAGGCGGGCTTCGACGTGCAGTTGTCGGGCCACACGCACGGCGGCCAGTACTGGCCGTGGAGCCTGCTGGTGCGGCTGCAGCAGCCGTACACCGCCGGGCTGCACCGGCTGCGCCAGTTGCGGATCTACACCAGCCGCGGCACCGGTTACTGGGGGCCGCCGCTGCGCTTTCTGGCGCCGTCGGAGATCACGCGGCTGACGCTGGTCGGCGCGTGAGCGCCGCTCAGATGTTGCCCGTCGGCAGCGGCTGGCCGTGGCACGCCGGCGGCACCTGCGCCGGAGACAGATCGGGGCCGCCGGTGCAACTCCACTCGATGCGGCCGTCGTCGGCCTCGTCGGGCGTGAAAACGAGCGCGCCGTGCGGCGTGGTCACCGTGAGCACCATCTGGTCGGTGTCGAGCGCCAGTTCGCCGCCGCCGGGCAGGTACTCGGGGATGCCGGCCTCCTGCAGCGACTCGGGCACGCGCTCGTTCTTGCGATAGAACTCGCCCAGCGCGTCGCGCGCGCTGCGCGTCTGCTCCACCACCTGCTCGAGCGCCGCGCGCGCGGTGTGGTCGCGATACGCGGGCAGCCCGATCGCCGCCAGCACGCCGACCACGTAGACGAGGATCAGCACGCCGAATGCGCCGCCGAGCCGTCCGGCATACGGCACCAACGCTGCCAGCGCATACGCCAGCGCGTGGCGTGGCGGCGGTGCGGCGTCGCGATCGAGCACGCGCCAGACGCGCTTGGTCAGCCACGGGTACGGCGACGTGAGTTCGTGAAACGACATCCAGAAGCCCGACGCCTGCTGCGCCTGCTGGCGGTAGGTCTCGAGGTCGATCTGCTGCCAGCGCCGCCCGCCGGCGGCGAGCGCAGCCAGCGCGCGCGCGGCGTTGTGCGGCGCGCTGCTGCACGCGGCACCGTGGCGGTCGCAGGTGCTCTCTCTGGCCCGCGCGTACGCCGCGCCCACCAGCGGCAGCCACAGCACCGGCCAGCGCACGAACTGCCAGTGCAGTTGCTTCATTCGCAAGTGGCCCAGCTCGTGGCCGATGTAGAAGCGCACGCCATCGGGGTGGTGCCGCATCGCGTCGACCACGTCCGACAGCAGCACGACGTATTGCGAGCGCAGGAACCGGGTGGCGAACGCGTTGAGCCCGCCGTCGCCGTTGAGCACGTAGGCCCGCGGCAGGCGCGTGATGTGCAGCCGCTCGCAGCAGGCGACCAACTGTGCGTGCAGATCGGGAAACTGCGACTGCGACAGCGCGACGCCGTTGCCCTGGATGCGCGACACCAGCGCCGACTGCGCGAACAGGTAGACCACAAAGCCGAGCACCAGCAGCAGCAACGCCGCGCCGAAGGTGCCGATCACCAGCAACAGCCACGCGAGCAGCCCGAACAGCAGCGTGAACACGCCGAGCACGCGCTCGCGCGGATAGACCAGATCGTCCATGGCGCGCCTCCCGTTGGCGGTGGGGCATTGTCGCGCCGCGGCGGTGCCAGGTACCGAGCCTGCAGCGCTGCCGCCAGGCGCTGCGGCAGCATGCCGGTGTGCTGCTCGAACGCGTCGCCCGACGACTCGGCAATCGAGTGCATCATCGCGGCGCGCAGCAACTCCGGGCCTCGCGCGGGCGCTGGCGCCCTCGGTGCCGGGGCCGCAGGATTCCCACGTCGCCAGCAGTGCGGCCAGACGCAACGATGTCGGAGATCGCCGGCCATGGTCTACGCTGCACTGCCTGCAGCTCGAGCCGTTGGGCTTGCGCATTCATCCAAGGGAGGATCCATGTACGCACCGATCACGCTGCCGTTCGGCGCCAAGATGCTGTTCAACACCGTCAAGCTCAAGCCGGGGGTGAGCTTCGACGACGTCGAGCTCTCGGTGGCCGAGATGTGCAACGTCGTCAAGGAGACCTACGGGGGCGACAAGGGCGGCTTCGTCGCCGGCCAGGTCTTCAAGTTCACCGGTTTCGTCTCGGAGGGCGGCTCGCTGGGAGAAGCCGCCGCCGGCGACGAACACTACGCGATCGTCACCTACTGGCGCTCGTTCGACGAGCACGAGAAGTCGCACGCCGACCAGGTGTTCCGCGCGAAGTTCGACGCGCTGGCGACGATGTGCACCGAAACCCGCGAGTTCGGCTACGACATGCTGTGGCAGGGCACGCCCGGCTGATTTCCTTCAGCGCTCGAGCCGCAGGACGCGGCCGTCGGCGCTGTCGGTGGCCACGTAGAGCCAGCCGTCGGGGCCCTGGCGCACGTCGCGGATGCGCTCCTTCAGATCCCGCAGCAGGCGCTCCTCGCCGACCACTTTGCGCCCGTCGAGCGTCAGGCGCACCAGCATCTCGCCGGCCAGCGCGCCGACGAACAGGCTGCCCTTCCAGCCGGGGTAGCGGTCGCTGGTGAGAAAGGCCATGCCGCTGGGCGCGATCGACGGCACCCACACCTTCAGCGGCTGCTCGAAGCCCGGCTCGGGCCCTCCTCGCCGATGCGCGTGCCGGTGCCGTAGTTGCGGCCGAAGGTGAGCAGCGGCCAGCCGTAGTTGCGCCCCGCCGCGACGATGTTGACCTCGTCGCCGCCTTGCGGGCCGTGCTCGTGCGCCCACAGTTCGCCGCTGGCCGGGTGCAGCGCCGCGCCCTGCACGTTGCGGTGGCCGAGGCTCCAGATCTCGGGCAGCGCGCCGGCGCGGCCGACGAACGGGTTGTCGGCCGGCACCTTGCCGTCGGGCTCGATGCGAACGATCTTGCCGAGGTGGCCGTCGAGCACCTGCGCGTCGTCCTTGCGCGACGAGCGGTCGCCCAGCGTGACGAACAGGCGGCCGTCGCGCGCGAACACCAGCCGCCCGCCGCAGTGCGCGCGGCTGCTCACCTTGGGGCGCTGCACGAAGATCGTGCGCACTTCCTCCAGTGCGTTGCCCACGAGCTTGCCGCGCGCCACCGCGGTGCTGTTGCCGCCGTCGCCCGGCTCGGCGTAGCTGAAGTAGACGAGCCGGTTGTCGGCGAACTTCGGATCGAGCGCCACGTCGAGCAGACCGCACTGTCCACCGACCGAGATGGCGGGCAGCCCGGCGATCGGTGCGCCGAGTGCGCCGTCGCGCTCGACGATGCGCAACCGTCCGGCGCGCTCGGTGACGAGCAGGCGACCGTCGGGCAGGAAGGCCAGCGACCACGGGTGCGACAGGCCCTGCGCGACCGTGACCGGCCTCAGCCGCTCGGCGCCCGACGCCGCGGCCGCCAGGAGCACGAACGCCGCCAACGCGGCGCGACCGACGAGGGCAAGGAGTCTGCGCATGGGGGCATCATGCCAGCGGCCGAGCCGCCGCGCAGCGCCGGGCGGGCGCTTCAGGCGGGAGCGAACACCGCCACCGGCGTGCCGTCGTCGCTCGGTACGAAGCGCACCCGCACCGCAGATGCCGACGCGCCAGCCCGCGGCCGGCGCGTCGACCAGGTTGGTCAGCATCGTCGGGCCCTCGTCGAGCGTCACGTACGCCAGCGTGAACGGCGGCTCGGCGCGCCGCATCGTCGACCACGAATACACCGTGCCGCGGCCGCTGGCCGGCTTCCACTGGGTGCGGCTGCTCAGGCAGTGCGGGCACACCGCGCGCGGGTACCAATGGGTGCGGCCGCAGTCGTCGCACCAGCGCAGCAGGAACTGCCCTTGCCTGCCCGCCTCGACGAAGGCCGCGTTGTCGGCGCCGATGCCCGGCGACGGCATCGCGCGCAGCTTGGGCGTGGTGTTCATCGGCGACGTCACCCGCGCTCGAGGATCAGCGTCGTGCTCGCGTGCCGGGCACCGAGGTTGCCGCCGGTACCCTGCGCCAGCGCCAGCGCGCAGCCCCGCACCTGCACCGCCGGGTGCGCCTCGCCGCGCAACTGGCGCACCGCCTCGATCACCTTGGTGATGCCGCCGCGGTTGGCCGGATGGTTGTTGCACAGCCCGCCGCCGTCGGTGTTGAACGGCAGACGGCCGACGCCCGAGATCAGGTTGCCGTCGGCGACGAAACGGCCGCCCTCGCCCCTTGCGCAGAAGCCGAGGTCCTTCGAGCTGCAGCAGCACGGTGATCGTGAAGCTGTCGTAGACGCTCGCGTACTGGATGTCGCGCGGCGCCACGCCGGCCTCGGCGAATGCCGCCGCGCCGGATACGGCGGCGCCGGTGGTGGTGAGATCGACCTCGCCCGCGCGCTGGCCGCGCACCGTCTCGCCGGCGCCGATCACGCCGACGAGCGGGCGCTTCAGGCTGCGCGCGATCTCGGGCCGCGCCACGATCAACGCGCCGCCGCCGTCGCTGACCACGCAGCAGTCCAACCGATGCAGCGGGTCGGAGATCACCGGCGAGTCGAGCACGTCGCGCACCGTCACCACCTCGCGCAGCATCGCCTGCGGGTTGTGCTGCGCGTGGTGCGACGCCGCCACCTTGATCCACGCGAGCTGCTCGCCGGTGGTGCCGAACTCGTGCATGTGCCGCATCGCCACCATGCCGTAGCCGTTGACGGTGGTCAGGCCGTACGGCGCCTCCCACGGCGCCTCGGGCGTGCCGGCGCGCGTGCGCGGCGCGGTGCCGCTCGAGCCCTCGCTGCGCGGCCGCCCGGCCAGCGTGATCAGCGCGACCGAGCAGCGGCCGGCCGCGATCGCGTCGCGCGCGTGCGCCACCAGCGCGAGGTACGACGCGCCGCCCAGGTCGGTGCTCTCGGTGTGGCGCACCTTCAGGTTCAGGCAGTCGATCATCGACACCGGCCCCATGCCCGGTGCGTCGCCCGCGCAGAAGTAGGCGTCGACGTCGTCCTTGCTCAGGCCCGCATCGGTCAGCGCACCGGCCGCGCACTCGGCATGCAACTGCGCCACGGTCTTGTCGGGCGCCTTGCGCGTCGGATGCTCGAAGGCGCCGACGATGCACGCTTTGGCGTCACGATGGGGCACTGGAGTCGAACCTCGCCGATCGGTGCGCCGAATGTACTGCCTCGACAGAGCGCCGACATCGGAAGGCCAGCCGCCCCCAGAATGTCCGACCCGAACGCGAGGCTCCTGCCATGAACACACCCTCGACCTTTGCCGCCGCCCACGGCGATGGCTACGAGCTGCAGATGGGCCGCTGGGCCGCAGGAGCCCGCTCACACACCACCGGCGAAAGCGCCGAGCTGGTCGGCCGGGTTGCTGCGAACCGGCCAGACGCACCCCTCGGCCAAACCCGCCGGCGCTCAACCCCCGCCGCGTCGCGCGCGCGCAGCCGCGCGTTGACGTACGCCCCCTGCGGCACGTGCAGCAGGTCGGCGATGCGCCACAGCACGTGGCGCTCGTTGTCGCTGAGGCGGCCGTCGGCGTAGGCGACGCGCCACATCTCCTCGACGATGCGGATCTTGTGCGCCGTGTCGAAGCGCTCGTCGATGCGCGAGGTGAAGCTGTAGAGGTCGGTGGCGTGGCGCGAGGTGGTCTCGGCCAGCTCGGCCAGGCGCGCCGCCTCGTCGTCGGCCAGCGCGAACTCCTGGCGCAGCGCCTTGCGCACCGCATCGCGCTGGCGCTCGTCGATGGTCTCGTCGGCGCGCATCACTTCCACCAGCACGACCGCGGTGGCCAACCGCAGCGCCCGTTCGTCGGTCTGCGCGTCGCCGGCGGCCGGCTGCAGCAGGCTCTCGAACAGGTCTTTCAGGGTCTCGAGCATCGGCCAGGGCAGGCGGCACGGCGCCGCCCGCGGATCACTGCGACTCGAGCCAGTCGCACGCCACGCTGGCCAGCGAACGCACGCCCAGCAGCAGCGCGCTCTCGTCGACCGAGAAGCGCGGCGAGTGGTTGGGCGCCGCCTTGGTCGGGTCGACGCCCGGCGGCGCGACGCCGACGAAGAAGAACAGCCCCGGCACCAGCTTCTGGAAGTAAGAGAAGTCTTCCGAGCCGGTGACCTTGGGCACGAACTGCACCTTGTCGGCGCCGGCCACGCGCTGCAGCGTGGGCAGCATCGCTCAGTCAGCGCCGGGTCGTTCACGGTGACCGGGTAGTTCTTCTCGATGCACACCGTGCAGCCGGCGCGCGAGCCCTGGCCACGGCCTCGGCCAGCGTGGTGACGCGCTCGTGCACGTCGTCGCGCATGCCCTCGTCGAAGGTGCGGATGGTGCCGCGCATCTCCACCGACTCGGGGATGATGTTCTCGCGCACGCCGCCCTTGATCATGCCCACCGTCACCACCGCGGGCTCGCGAGCGATGTCGATGGCACGGCTGACCACCGTCTGCAGGCCGAGCACCACCTGCGCCGAGGTGACGATCGGGTCGACGCCGAGCCACGGCGCGGCGCCGTGCGTCTGGCGGCCGTGCACCGTGATGCTGAAGCGGTCGGAGCTGGCCATCGCGGGCCCGCTGCGGTAGCCGATGTACCCCGCGTTCTGGCGCGAGGTGACGTGCAGGCCGAAGATCGCCTGCGGCGACGGGTGCTGCAGCGCGCCCTCGGCGATCATCATCTTGGCGCCGCCGTCCGCCCTGCGGCGGCATCTCCTCGGCGCGGCTGGAAGATGAACTTCACGCTGCCGCGCAGGCGCTCGCGCAGCCCGGCGAGCACGCTGGCCACACCCATCAGGATCGCGGTGTGGCAGTCGTGGCCGCAGGCGTGCATGACGCCGACTTCCTCGCCGTTCCAGATCGTGCGCACCTTCGACGCGAACGGCAGGTCGACCTGCTCGGCCACCGGCAGCGCGTCCATGTCGGCGCGCAGCGCCACCACCTTGCCCGGCAGCTTGCCCTTCAACAGGCCGACGACGCCGGTGTGCGCGACGCCGGTCTTGACGTCGTCGAAGCCGAGGCTCCTCAAATGCTCCGCGACGATGGCCGCGGTGCGCGTTTCGCGGTTGCCGAGTTCGGGGTGCTGATGGAAATCGCGCCGCCACGCGATCACGCGCGCTTCGATCGCGCCTGCGGCGTCGTCGATCGCAGCGGCCAGGCTGCCCGGGATGGCGGCGGTTTTGGTGTCCATGGCAGACCCTATCACACCGGCGTCGCGCCTCGGCGCGCGCGCCGAACGCCCCGCCTCGCCTGCAGCTCTCGCCGTCAGCCGCGGTTCAGAAAGCGCCTACCCTCGACCCCGCGAGGGCAGGCGGTGCGGGGCTCGCACGCTGCGGTGGTTTGCCGTAGGCTGCCAGCGTCATCCGCCGCTGGAGGTTGCCCATGGATTCGCAAGCCCCGTTGCCGTCGTTCCTGCTGTCGCCCGGCGTGTCGATGATCCAGGCCGCGCCGTGGCACGCGCAGCCGGTCACCCTCAGGTCGCCGGCGCTGACGGTGATGACCGACCTCACCAAGGTGAAGGCGGCCACCATCCGCCCCGAGCTGACGCTGCACCAGGCCGAGCAGACCATGATCTACCAGGGCGTGCGGCTCCTGTTCGTGGTCAGCGAGATGCCTGCGCTCGAGGGCCTGATCACCACCACCGACCTCAGCGGCGAGCGCCCGATGAGCCTGCTGCACCAGCGCAACCAGCGCTACGACGAGTTGCGCGTGGCCGACGTGATGACGCCGCTGCGCATGCTCGAGGCGATCGAGTTCGACTCGATCGCCGGCGCCATCGTCGGCAACGTGGTGGCCACGCTCAAGCGCGCCGGCCGCAACCACCTGCTGGTGGTGCAGGCGGCGGCACACGGCGAGCCGCGGCGCGTGCGCGGCGTGATCTCGCGCGCGCAGGTCGAGCGCCAGCTGGGCACGCAGATCGCACCGGTCCCCAGCTCCTACTCCGAGATGGGGCACGCGCGGCTGTAGCCGCCCGCTGCCCGCGGCGGCGGAAGCTGCGGCCCGGGTTAACTGTCTGGTTAAACTGGGCGCATGCCGGCCCGTCGACGCCCCGCCCCTGCACGCGACCCCGAGCCGACGCGCGCGCGCATCCTGGCGGCGGCGAAGGCCGAGTTCGCGCGCAGCGGCCTCGGCGGCGCGCGCGTCGACCGCATCGCCGAGCGCGCCGGCGCCAACAAGCGCATGCTGTACTACTACTTCGACAGCAAGGACGGCCTGTTCCGCGCCGTGCTCGAAGCCACCTACGAGCACATCCGCGAGGCCGAGAAGGCGCTGCACCTCGACGCGCTCGATCCGCACGAGGCGATCCGCCGGCTGATCGAGTTCACCTGGGACTACCACCTGCAGCACCCCGAGTTCCTGAGCCTGCTCAACAGCGCCAACCTGCACCGCGCCGAGCACCTGAAGAGCTCGACCAAGGTGCGGCGCATGCACTCGCCGTTCGTCGCGATGATCCGCGACATCCTCGAGCGCGGCGTGCGCGCAGGCGTGTTCCGCAGCGGCGTCGACGCGGTGCAGCTCTACATCTCGATCGCCGCGCTGGCGTACTTCTACCTCGGCAACAACTACACGCTGTCGGCGATCTTCGGGCGCGACCTGAAGGCGAAGAAGGCGTGCCAGGAACGCCTCGCCCACATGACCGAGCTGGTGCTCGGCTACCTGCGAAAGGCTTGAAATGAATCCCCCTCGATGCGCCTTCGGCGCCTCCCCCAGGGGGGCGCCGCCAGCGGCCCGGCACAGCCGGATCCGCGGCGGCCGCTTGGTTGCGGCGGTCTCGTGCCACGCGGGTGCTGTTTGGCACCTTGGATGACTGACATGCTGCCCGCACGCTTCGACAACGTCGAACACCTCGAAGAGGTGATGACCACCCCGTCGCCGGCGCTGGTGGAGACGCTCGCGCGCGTCGACGGCGACATCCTGGTGCTCGGCGTCGGCGGCAAGATGGGCCCGACCTTGGCGCGGCTGGCCAAACGCGCGGCGCCTTCCAAGCGCGTGATCGGCGTGGCGCGCTTCTCCGAGCCCGGGCTGCGGGCGGCGCTGCAGCGCCACGGCGTCGAGTGCATCGCCGCCGACCTGCTGTCGCGCGAGCAGCTCGCCGCGCTGCCCGACGTGCCCAACGTCGTCTTCATGGCCGGGCGCAAGTTCGGCTCGGCCGGCAGCGAGTGGCTGACCTGGGCGATGAACGCCCACGTGCCGGCGCTGGTGGCGCAGCGCTACGCACGCTCGCGCATCGTCGCCTTTTCCACCGCGTGCGTGTACTCGTTCGTCGACGTGCACGGCGCGGGCGCACCCGAGTCGGCGCCGCTGACTCCGCCCGGCGAGTACGCCAACTCGTGCGTCGCGCGCGAGCGCCTGTTCGAGCACTTCTCGCACGCGCTCGGCACGCCGGGGCGGCTGATCCGGCTGTCGTACGCGATCGACATGCGCTACGGCGTGCTGCACGACCTGGCGCGCAAGCTGCTGGCGCGCGAACCGATCGACCTCGCGATGGGCCACGCCAACATCATCTGGCAGGGCGACGCCAACGAGCAGGCGCTGCGCGCGCTGGCGCACTGCACCGCCCCGACCAGCGGTCTCAACGTCAGCGGGCCGGTGCAGCGCATCCGCGACCTCGCCACCGCGCTCGCGCAGCGGCTCGGCGTGCAGCCGGCGTTCACCGGCAGCGAAGCGCCCACCGCGTGGCTGGTGGACACCGCAGAGGCGCAGCGACTGTTCGGTGCGCCCGCGGTGCCGTTGGCGTCGATGCTCGACTGGACCGCCGACTGGGTTTCACGCGACCTGGTGAGCCTGAACAAGCCCACGCACTACGAAGCGCGCGACGGCAAGTACTGAGAACCACACCATGCACTGGAGCGACCTTCCCGCCGACGCGCTGGCCGTGCTGCGTCGCGGCGCCGTGATGCCGGCGCACCTGCTGGCGCTCGACGCGCAGCGCCGGCTCGACCCGCGCCGCCAGCGCGCGCTGACGCGCTACTACCTCGACGCCGGCGCCGGCGGGCTGGCGGTGGGCGTGCACTCGACGCAGTTCGCGATCCGCGAGCAGGGCCTGTACGAGCCGGTGCTGGCGCTGGCGGCGCAGACCGCGCGCGAGTGGGTGCCGCTCGAAGGGCCGCGGCCGCTGTTCATGACCGCGGGGCTGGCCGGGCCCACTGCGCAGGCGCGGCGCGAGGCGCAGACGGCGCGCGGCCTGGGCTATCACGCCGGCCTGCTGAGCCTGGCGGCGCTGAAGGCGCGGGCGAAGACGAGCTGATCGCGCACTGCACCGCGATTGCCGAGGAGCTGCCGCTGGTCGGTTTCTACCTGCAGAGCGCGGTCGGCGGCATCGAACTGCCGGTGGGTTTCTGGCGCCGATTCGCGGCGATCGACAACGTGGTGGCGATCAAGATGGCGCCGTTCAACCGCTACCGCACGCTCGACGTGATCCGCGGCGTGGTCGAAGCCGGCGCTGAAGCGCGCGTCACGCTGTACACCGGCAACGACGACCACATCGTGCTCGATCTGGTGAGCCCGTTCGTCGTGCGCCGCGGCGGCGAAGACATCACCGTGCGCATCGAAGGCGGCCTGCTCGGCCACTGGAGCGTGTGGACGCGCGCCGCGGTGCTGCTGCTGCAGCGCATCCACGCGGCGCGCGCGTGCGGCGCGATCGACGACGCGCTGCTCTCACTCGACTCGCGCGTCACCGACTGCAACGCCGCGCTGTTCGACGTGGCGCACGGCTTCGCCGGCTGCATCGCCGGCTGCCACGAGGTGCTGCGCCGCCAGGGCCTGTTCGAAGGCATCTGGTGCCTCGACCCGGCCGAAGGCCTGAGCCCGGGCCAGGCCGACGAACTGACCCGCGTGCACGCGGCGCACCCGGAGTTGCACGACGACGACTTCGTGCGCGAGCACCTGGCGCGCTGGCTGGGCTGAGGCCGCAAGGGCCGCAGGTCCGTCGGTGGCTGCTCCCGGGACCGCCCCGGCGAGGTCACTTCTTCATCGCGTCTTGCTTCATCGCGTCCTTGGCCATCGCGTCCTTGGCCATCGGATCCTTCTTCATCGCATCCTTCTTGGACATGGTGTCCTTCTTCATGCCGTCCTTGTGCATGGCGTCCTTGCCCATCGGGTCCGTGCCCATCGTGTCCTTCTTCATGCCGTCGTGCTTCTTCATGCCGTCCTTGGACATGGCATCGGCCGACATCGCTTCCTTCTTCATGCCGTCCTTGGGCATCTCCTGGTTCTTCATCGCATCCTGCGCGAGCACGGCCGTGCCGGCGCCGAGCAGGAAGGCAGAAACGATCGCGGCGGTGAGGGTCTTCATGGGGGTTCCTTGCACAGACAAAGGTTGCGCGTCGCGAGCGACGCAGAGGCGTTCGTCGGACTGCGGCGCGCACGCGCTCAGGATCCTCCGAACCAGTTGTAGCCCTGGTGCACCAGCACGAAGAGCGCGGCGGCGTTGAGCCAGTGCGTGGCGCGCAGCCACGCCGGGTAGATCGACGGCGCCGCGACGGCGGACCGCAGGGGAAGCGTGTGCGCTGGCATGCGGCGTAAGTCGCCCGCCATCGCGATTCCTTACAGCGGCGCCTGGGCCGCCTTCGCGCGCGGCCTGCGCCGCGCGCTATCGCAGCATGGCCTACTGCATGTACCAGCCGTGGCTCACGACGATCGACTGCCCGGTCAGCGCGTTGGTCGGGAACGCGGCCAGGAAGACCGCGAGCCCGGCCACGTCTTGTGTGGTGGTGAACTCGCCGTCGACGGTCTCCTTGAGCATCACGTTGCGCACCACGTCGGCCTCCGAGATGTGCAGCTCCTTGGCTTGCTCGGGGATCTGCTTCTCGACCAGCGGCGTGCGCACGAAGCCGGGGCAGATCACGTTGGAGCGGATGCCCGCCGCAGCACCCTCCTTGGCGACCACCTTGGCCAGGCCGAGCAGGCCGTGCTTGGCGGTGACGTACGGCGCCTTCAGCGGCGAGGCCTCGTGCGAGTGCACCGAGCCCATGTAGATGATGCTGCCTCCGCGCTTGGCGGCGATCATCGCGCGCATCGCGGCGCGCGTGGTGAGGAAGGCGCCGTCGACGTGCACCGCCAGCAGGCGCTTCCAGTCGGCGAACTTCAGCTCGACCAGCGAGCTGATGATCTGGATGCCGGCGTTGCTGACCAGCACGTCGACGCCGCCCCAGGCCTTGACCATCTTGGCGAAGCCGGCTTCGACCTGCGCCTCGTCGGTGACGTTCATCGCCACCGCCATCGCGGTGCCACCGGCCTGGGTGATCTTGGCTGCTGCGGCCTCGCCCGCGGCCAGCGAGAGGTCGGCGATGCAGACCTTGGCGCCTTCGCGCGCGAACTCGGTGGCGATCTCGTTGCCGATGCCGCTGGCAGCGCCGGTGATCAAGGCGGTCTTGTTGGTGAGTTGCATGGTGAAGCTCCTTCTTCGATGGGGTTTTCAGCGGCGCAGGTAGTCGTGGACCACCGTGCCGAGAGGCAGCGTCGCGTCGGCGACGATGTGAACGGCCGACAACACCTCGAGCACGGGCAGCGCCGCCACCGGGGCCAGCGCGTGCGCGTGCAGGTCGAGCGCGCCGGGGCCGCTCCAGGCGCCCTTGAGGTTGATCTCGGTCATGCGGTAGCGCACCAGCTCGCAGATGCGCAGGCTGCCGTCGACGTGCGGCATGATCTTCAGCAGGTAGGCCGGCGCGCCCAGCGCGGCGGTGGCCGCGGCGGCGTCGACCGCCTTGTGCTTGAAGCCCATGGTGCCGGTGGCGACGCGGAAGTCGCTGTAGTCGAGCGTGCCGACCAGGGTGTCCTTGTGCACGCGCAGTTCGGGCCTGCCGAGCTTCTTCGGAAAACCCCACAGTTCGCGGCCGGCGGCGATCGGCGGGTGGTCGTTGAGGTACATCGAGTGGACGTAGCCGCCCTCCTCGTTGCCGAAACGCACCGGGATCACCTGCCCCGATTCGCTGTAGGCGCCGAAGCCGGTGGAGTCGGGCATGTTGATGAACTCGTACTTGACGATCGCGTCCAACGGCACCAGCGGCGCCGGCACCACCTTGGCCAGCGCCGCCGGGTCGGTGCGGTAGGTGATGATCAGGTACTCGCGGTCGACGAAGCGGTACGGTCCGATCGGATACGCGGGGTTGGTCAGCGGCATCGCGAACGCTTCGCGACGCACATCGGATTCGGTCATCGGAACTCCTTGCGCAGCATGCGGTCTGCGCTCTTTGCATGGTGTGCCGATTGACGGGTGCGCGGCCGATAAGTTCCGGCGCTGCGCCGCTGCTACGCGCCTAATCCTCGCCTCACGTTGGCCTCATGCAGCGCTCACCCGGCATCGCTAAGGTGCCGCGACGAGAAATCCCGATGCCGATGATGTCCATGGCGCGAACGCAACTTGCCCAACGCGCCGCCGGCCGCAGTGAGGGCCGCGAAGGCGCGCGACGCATGGCACCGGGTCCGAGATCGCGCCGAGTTTCGAAGGAGATCGACATGAACCGCAACTTCCGATTGGCCGCAATGGCGGCCGTGCTCGTCACTCTGGGCCTGAGTGGGCGCGTGGTGCTGGCGGCGCAGGAGCTGCCGGCGGTGCAGCACAGCGGCGCCGTGGCCTACATCAACGGCGGGGTCGGCGAACTGCAGGCCAAGGCGATGGAGAAGGCCGGCGCCGACTGGCCGCTGATGATCGTGTACGCCAAGGACACCAAGCCGCGCAACGAGTTCATCGCCAACGCCAACACGGTGATCCGCAACGCCAAGGGCGAGGCGGTGCTGAAGGTCGACGGCGCAGGCCCGATCGTGCTGGCCAAGCTCGAGCCCGGCAACTACACGGTCGAAGCCACGCACGATGGCAAGGCGGTGCATCGCAAGGTCGACATCAAGGAAGGCGGGCACCAGCAGATCGAGATGCTCTGGCAGTGAGTGCCGGCGCAGGGGGCTGAGGCCCCTTGCGGCGCGCGGCGGGCGCGTCCGCAGCCGTCCGGGGTTTTCACGTTGACAAACCCCGGGCGCCGCAGCGATAGTTAACCACCCAGTTAACATCATCGTTGCGAGGACGAAGCTCATGCATCTGCGCACCTTCCTGAAATCCCTGCTGGCCGCTGCCGCCGGCCTCACGCTGGCGGGCGCCGCCCAGGCGCAGAACTGGAAGCCGACGCGGCCGATCAACCTGATCGTGCCGTGGGCGGCCGGCGGCTCGACCGACCAGGTGACCCGCGTCGCCGCGGCCGAACTCGAGAAGGCGCTCGGGCAGACGATCGTCGTCGTCAACCAGCCGGGCGCCTCGGGGGCCATCGGTACCAAGAGCGCGTTCGACGCGCCACGCGACGGCTACACCTGGACCGCCGGCGCCGCGCAGGACCTCGGCACCTACGAGACGCTGGGCAGCCTGAAGGCGCGCATCAGCGACTGGAACCTGTACCTCAACGTCGCCAACGTGCAGGTGATCGGCGTCAACCCGAAGACGCCGTACCAGAACGCCAAGGAACTGCTCGACGCGATGAAGGCCAAGCCCGGCCAGATCAGCGTCGCCACCGCCGGCGTCACCTCGGCCGGCCACAACGCGATGGAGCTGATCAGCAAGGTCACCGGCGTCAAGTACCGGCACGTCACCTACGACGGCGGCAACCCCGCGGTGGTGGCCACGGTGGCCGGCGAGGCCGACGTCACGACGCAGCTCGCGGTCGAGCAGGCCGACATGATCCGCGGCAAGCGGCTGCGCCCGCTGGCCACGGTGAGCGACAAGGCGCTGGTGCTCGAAGGCTACGGCACGATCCCGCCGCTGTCGGCCACGCTGCCGGGCTTCAGCGCGCCGACCAACTACTTCGGCATCTTCATCCCGAAGGGCGTGCCCGACGAGGTGATCAAGACGCTCGACAAGATCTGGGCCAACCAGATCGTGCACAGCGAGGCGCTCAAGAAGTACGCCGCCAGCCGCGGCGCGCTGTTCGCGCCGCAGTACGGCGAGGCGGCGCAGAAGGCGGTGTTCCCGGCGATCCAGGCCAACGCCTGGCTGCTGTTCGACGGCGGCAAGGCCAAGGTGTCGCCCGATACGGTCGGAATTCCGCGGCCATGACCCACCCCCGAAGCGGCCTGGCGGCCGCCTCCCCCTCGAGGGGGCAACGCCAGCGGACCGGCAAAGCCGGATCCGCGGCGTTCACTTGGTGAAGCGCCGCTGGAGCGGCGCTGGAGCGGCGCTGTGATGCACCCTCGCGAGCTTCGACATGTCGACACCTGAACTTGCCGAGCCGTCGGCCAGCGCGCGCACCGACTGGTTCGCCGCCTGGGGCTGGATCGTGCTCGGCACGGCGATCCTGATCGGCTCGATCACGATGGATCGGCTCGAGCACCAGCACATCAACCCCTACACCGTGCCGGGGCTGCTGCCCGGGCTGCTCGGGCTGGCGATGATCATCCTCGGCAGCGTGCTGGCGCTGCGCAGCTGGCGCCGCGGCGCGCTGCGCGAGGCGGCACCGGCGTGGACCGAGCACCGGCGCGACGAGCGCCGCCGCATCGTCGTGGTGGCCGCGCTGTGCGCGGGCTACGGCGTGGTGCTGGTCGGGCACGGCCTGCCGTTCTGGCTCGCCTCGACGATCTACGTCACCGGCTCGATCCTGATCCTCGAAGGCATCAGCCGCGACCCGTCGGCGCGCCGCCTCACGGCGAAGTCGGTCGCGCAGGCGCTGGTGATCGGCGTCGCCGCGTCGCTGATCACGCAGTGGGTGTTCCAGGATCTGTTCCTGGTGCGCCTGCCCTAGAAGCGAGCCGCGCGTGTTCCAGGGGCTGGAGGACCTCGGGCGCGCGTACATCGGGTTCCTCAACCCGATGACGCTGCTCTACGGCCTGGGCGGCGCGTTCGTCGGCATCGTGATGGGCATCCTGCCGGGGCTGTCGGCGACGCTGGCGATCGCGCTGCTGACCACGCTGACGATCAAGCTGCAGCCCAACGACGCCATCCTGGTGCTGATCTGCTCGTACGTCGGCGCGCTGTACGGCGGCTCGCGCACCGCGATCCTGCTCAACATTCCGGGCACTGCGGCCAACGCCGCGTCGTGTGCCGACGGCCACGCGCTGGCGATGAAAGGCCAGGCCGGCCGCGCGATCGGCATCGCCACCTCGGGCGCGTTCGTCAGCACGCTGCTGGGCGTGCTGGCCCTGGCCACCTTCACGCCGGCGCTGGCCGAGGTGGCGCTGTCGTTCGGCGCCTTCGAGTTCTTCTGGCTGGCGCTGTTCGGCGTGGTGATCTCGGGCAGCATCGTCGGCAACGATCCGATCAAGGGCTGGCTGATGGGCCTGCTCGGGCTGTTCATCGCGCAGATCGGCCAGGAGGGCATCTACGCCTACGACCGCTTCACCTTCGGCTGGGACGAGCTGTCGGGCGGCATCGCGCTGATCCCGGCGCTGGTGGGCGCGTTCGGGCTGGCCGAGGTGCTGACCACGCTGGCCGACCCCATCGAGCGCCGAATCGTCGAGCTGCGCGACTCGGTGCTGCCGCGCTTTCGCGAGATCGTGCAGTACTGGCGCACCGTGCTGCGCTCGGGCGTGATCGGCGTCTTCACCGGGCTGCTGCCCGGCGTCGGCGAAGACGCCGGCGCCTGGATGTCGTACGCCGCGGCCAAGGCGGTGAGCAAGGAGAAAGAGCAGTTCGGCAAGGGCTCGATCGACGGCCTGATGGCCGCCGAGACCGGCGACATGTCGTCGATCCCCGGCCACATCATTCCGTGCCTGGCGCTCGGCATTCCCGGCTCGGCGCCGTCGGCGGTGCTGATGGCGGCGATGATCATCCACGGCATCCAGCCCGGGCCGATGCTGATGATCCAGCATCCGCACTTCGTCTACGAGGTGGTGGCGATGACGACGCTGGCGTCGATCACCATCTTGCTGTTCGGGCTGTTCGGCGTGCGGCCGCTGCTGCACGTGCTGCGCGTGCGGCGCACGGTGCTGATGCCGATCGTCTTCCTGCTGTGCGTGGTGGGCGCGTTCGCCACCGCGTCGCGGCTGTTCGACGTCTACGCGATGATCGCCATCGGCCTCGTCGCGTTCCTGCTGCGCCGGCGCGGCTACGAGATGGCGCCGCTGGTGCTGGGTCTGGTGCTCGGCCCGCTGCTCGACAAGAGCCTGCGCCGCGGGCTGGTCCTGTCCGACGGCAGCCTCGAGCCGTTCTTCACGCGGCCGATCTCGATGGGCTTCGCGTTCGTCACCATCTTCACGATCGCGCTCTACGTGCCGGCGTTCCGCGCGCAGGTCGACCGCGTGCGCGTCGCCACGGTCGCTGGCGTGCGGGCGCTGATCGGGCGGCGCGGGTAGGTTCGCCGGCCATGCAGTTCGCGCTCTGCAACGAGGTGCTGCAGCCGCTGCCGTTCGAGCGCCAGTGCGAGCTGGCCGCGCAGCTCGGCTACGACGCGCTCGAGGTGGCACCGTTCACGCTCGCCGACGACCCGATGACGATCGACGACGCGCAGGCGCGGCAATGGCGGCGCAGCGCCGAAGACGCCGGCATCTCGATCGGCGGCCTGCACTGGCTGCTGGTGGCGCCGGCGGGGCTGTCGATCGTCGGCGCCGACGCCGCGCTGCGCGCGCGCACCGCGGCGGTGATGGAGCGGCTGGTCGAGCTGTGCGCGCTGCTCGGCGGCCGCTACCTGGTGCACGGCTCGCCCAAGCAGCGCACGCCGGGCCCCGGCGACCCACCGGCCACCGTACGCGAGCGCGCGCTCGAGTGCTTCGCGCGCGCCGCACGTCGCGCCCAAGCGTGCGGCGTCACCTACTGCATCGAGCCGCTGGCGCCGCGCGAGACCGGCTTCGTCAACACGGTGGCCGAGGCGGCGGAGCTGGTCGACACGATCGGCTCGCCGGCGCTGAAGACGATGCTCGACTGCAGCGCCGCCGGCCAGGCCGAGCGCGAGCCGGTGGCCGCGCTGCTGGCGCGCTGGATCCCGAGCGGGCACGTCGCGCACGTGCAGGTCAACGACCCCAACCGCCGCGGCCCCGGCCAGGGCACGATGGCGTTCGCGCCGATCGTTCGCACGCTGCTGCAACTGCAGGCGCAGGGGCACTACCGCGGCCTCGTCGCGGTGGAACCGTTCGACTACGTGCCCGACGGCCTCGGCTGCGCGGCGCGCGCGATCGGCTACCTGAAGGGTCTGGTCGAGGCGATCGGAGCATCGACATGACCGACGCGCCGCGCTTCGTCGTGCGCGAGATCGCGCTGCACGAGCGGCCGGTGCGCTTGAGGTTGCCGTTTCGCTTCGGCGTCGTCACGCTCACCGAGTGCCCGCAGGCGTTCGTGCATGCGCGCATCGAGCTCTTCGATGGCCACAGCGCGTGGGGCGGCGCTGCCGAGCTGATGGCGCCGAAGTGGTTCGACAAGAACTTGGGCTTGAGCAACGACGACAACTTCGCCCAGTTGCGCGACGTGCTGCGGCTGGCGCGCGGCGCGTACCTCGCCGACGCAACGCCCGACACCGCGTTCGGCCACTTCGCGCGCCACCACGACGCGCACCAGGCCGCCGCCGCCGCGCGCGGCCACAACCCGCTGCTGGCAGCGTACGGCCCCGCGCTGATCGACCGCGCACTGCTCGACGCGCTGTGCCGCGCGCTCGGTGTCTCGTTCTACGCCGCGCTGCGCGGCAACCTCGCCGGCCTCGGCGCGCGGCATGCGCAGTTCGCGCCGTTCGACTGGCCGCGCGTGCTGCAGGGCCTACCGCCACCTGCGGCGTCGATCGCCGCACGGCACACGGTGGGGCTGGTCGACGCGATCACCGCCGCCGACCTCGCGCACCCGGTCAACGACGGCCTGCCCGAAACACTCGAACAGGTGATCGCGCGCTACGGCCACCGCCACTTCAAGCTCAAGGTCGGCGGGCGCATCGACGACGACGTGGCGCGGCTGACGCGAATCGCCGCGGTGCTCGACCGCATCGACGCGCCCTACCTCGTCTCGCTCGACGGCAACGAGCAGTACGCCGACGCTGCGGGGGTCGACGAGCTGCTGGCGCGCATGCGGCAGACTCCGGCGCTGGCGCGGCTGTGGGCGTCGATCGCCTTCATCGAGCAGCCGATCGCGCGCAAGACCGCGCTCGACACCGACGTGCGCGCGATCGCCGCATCGAGGCCGGTGATCGTCGACGAGTCCGACGGCGAGCTCGACGCCTTCGTGCGGGCGCGCGATCGCGGCTACAGCGGCATCTCGAGCAAGACCTGCAAGGGCGTGTACCGCTCGCTGCTCAACGCCGCGCGCTGCGCGGCGTGGAACGCACAGGCGCCGGCCGGCGCGCCGCGCTTCTTCATGTCGGGCGAAGACCTCACGACGCAGGCCGGCCTCGCGGTGCAGCAGGACCTGGCACTCGTGAACCTGCTCGGCATCGCGCACGTCGAGCGCAACGGCCACCACTACGTCGACGGCATGGCCGCGCTGCCGCAAGCCGAGCAGCGCGCGTTCCTCGCCGCGCACCCCGACCTCTACGAACACAGCCACGGCGCGACGCGGCTGCGCATCCGCGACGGCCGGCTGGCGATCGGCTCGCTCGACTGCACCGGCTACGCCAGCGCGGCGATGCCCGTGTGGGACGCGATGACGCCGCTGCAGCCCTCGCCCGCCTTCCCCAGGAGTTGACCCCAGATGGCCACGCAACGACTCGGCATCGTCATGAACGGCGTCACCGGGCGCATGGGCATGAACCAGCACCTGATCCGCTCGATCGTCGCGATCCGCGCGCAAGGCGGCGTGACGCTCGCCAACGGCGATCGCGTGATGCCCGACCCGCTGCTGATCGGCCGCAACGCCGAGAAGATCGAGGCACTCGCCCGCGCGCACGGCATCGCGCGCTTCGGCACCAACCTCGACGCCGCGCTCGCCGACAAGAACGACAGCGTGTTCTTCGACGCCGCCACCACGCAGCAGCGCCCGACGCTGCTGGCCGCGGCGCTGCGCGCCGGCAAGCACGTGTATTGCGAGAAGCCGATCGCCACCACGCTCGCCGAGGCGCTGGAGATCTGCAAGCTCGCCAAGGCCTCGGGGCTGAAGCACGGCGCGGTGCAGGACAAGCTGTTCCTGCCCGGCCTGCGCAAGCTCGACCTGCTGCGCCGCGCCGGCTTCTTCGGCCGCATGCTGGCAGTGCGCATCGACTTCGGCTACTGGGTGTTCGAGGGCGACCTGCAGCCGATCCAGCGGCCGAGCTGGAACTACCGCGCCGAAGACGGCGGCGGCATGATCCTCGACATGATGTGCCACTGGCGCTACGTGCTCGACAACCTGTTCGGCGAGGTCAAGGCCATCACCTGCCTGGGCGCTACGCACATCGGCCAGCGTTGGGACGAAGCCGGCAAGCCGTACACCGCCACCGCCGACGACGCCGCCTACGCCACCGCGCAGCTCGTGGGCCACCACGGCGAGCCGGTGGTCGCGCAACTGACGATGAGCTGGGCCACGCGCGTGCGCCGCGACGACCTCGTCACCTTCCACGTCGACGGCACGCACGGCTCGGCGGTGGCCGGCCTGCAGGAATGCCGCGCGCAGAGCCGCGTGACGACGCCGCGCCCGGTGTGGAACCCCGACGTCAAGCAGACGATGAACTTCTTCGACCAGTGGCAGGAGGTGCCCGACGCGCAGGAGTACGACAACGGCTTCAAGCTGCAATGGGAAGCCTTCATCCGCCACGTGGTCGAGGATGCGCCCTACCAATGGACGCTGCCCGAGGGCGCCAAGGGCGTGCAACTGGTGGAGTGCGCGCTGCAGAGCTGGAAGGAGCGGCGATGGGTGGACGTGCCGGCGTTGGCGGTATGAGCTGTTTGGCGCCGTGGTGAATGCTTGGAGTCCTGCGCGGCGCGGTGGGCGGTGCCCGATGGTGGCTCCTACTGTCGCGGTCGGCCCTGCGGGCCGACTTCGCTGCGATGCTCGCATCGCAAGGGCGGCTGCGGTACCGCTCGTCGCGGCGCTGGACGCGCCACGACTTCACGGCTCCTCGCCGGTCCGGCCCTTGCGGGCCGGACTCCCCCTTGCGCTGCTGCGCTTCTCGCCGCGCCACAAGTCGCCCCCACCGGGCACCGCCCACCGCGCAGAGACGCTCGTGGTGTTTGCCGACGCATGCCACGGTGGTGCCAGCAAGGCTGTGGGCGGGCAGGCCGGGGCGCGCGGAGGGCGCCGAGCAGCGCAGCGGACCGAGGGGCATCGCGACGCGCGCAAGCGCGCCGCGGCGGCGAGCATGTCGAGCTCCGAGCGCAGCGGCGCTGCGCCAGCAGCGTCGCGCCCGCGCGAGGGCGAGGGGCGGAGCCGCCCTTGGGCCGCGAGCAGCGCAGGGGACCTCGGCCCGCAGGGCCGAGGCGCCCGTGGCAGCGCGCCCCGGCCTGCCCGCCCACAGCCTTGCATGCGCCAGCCTTCGCATACAGAGCTCGCCGCACGCACGAAATCGGCATCGCCTCACTCGAAACGGGCATGCAAGGAGAGGCCTCCGATGAGCACGACCATCCAACTACCCACCCAAGGCGGCAGGCTCGAAACCTTCCGCCTCTCCGCGCCGAAAGACTTCCCGCGGCACGCTGCCACGCCGTTCAATCGCATCGCCTACTCCGCAGCCCACGTGGTGGCCGACCCCGAGGCCGATATCGACCCCTGGCTCGACTGCGCGATCGACTGGGATGCCACGATCGCGTATCGCCATCACCTGTGGCACCTGGGCCTCGGCGTGGCCGAGGCGATGGACACGGCGCAGCGCGGCATGGGGCTCGACTGGCCGACCTCGCTCGAGCTGATCCGCCGCTCGATCGACGCGGCGCGCGACGTGCCCGGCGCGCTGGTGGCCTCGGGCGCCGGCACCGACCACCTCGCGCCCGACGATGCAGCGTCGGTCGACGACGTGATCCGCGCCTACGAGGAGCAGGTGGGCGCGATCGAGAAGCTCGGCGGGCGCATCATCCTGATGGCCAGCCGCGCGCTCGCCCGGGTGGCGCGCTCGGCGGCCGACTACGAGCGCGTGTACGACCGCATCCTGTCGCAGGTGCGCGCGCCGGTGATCATCCACTGGCTCGGCGACATGTTCGACCCGGCGCTCGCGGGCTACTGGGGCAGCGCCGACGCGGGCGCGGCGATGGAGGTGGCGCTGGGCGTGATCAACGCGCACGCGGCCAAGGTCGACGGCGTGAAGATCTCGCTGCTCGACAAGGACGCCGAGGTCACGATGCGCCGGCGCCTCGCGCGCGGCGTTCGCATGTACACCGGCGACGACTTCAACTACGCCGAGCTGATCGCCGGCGACGCGCATGGCCACAGCGATGCGCTGCTGGGCATCTTCGACGCCATCGCGCCGGCGGCCTCCGCGGCGCTGGGCGCGCTGGCCGCCGGCGACCGCGCGACGTTCGACGCGATTTTGGAGCCCACGGTGCCGCTGTCGCGCCACATCTTCAAGGCGCCGACGCGGTTCTACAAGACCGGCGTCGTGTTCATGGCGTATCTCAACGGCCTGCAGAGCCACTTCACGATGGTCGGCGGCCAGCACAGCGCGCGCTCGCTGCCGCACCTGGCCGAGCTGTTCCGGCTGGCCGATCGCGCCGGGCTGCTGGCCGACCCGGCGCGCGCGATTTCGCGCATGAAGACCGTGCTCGCGCTGCACGGCATCGAAGGCTGACGCAGCCGCTGATGACGACGATGCGCGACTTCTCCACCGGCCACGAATGGCTGTCGATCAACACCGCCACCGTGCGCCGGCAGTGGCGGCTCGACCGCATCGTCGACGAGTGCGCCAAACGCGGCATCCGCGCCATCTCGCCGTGGCGCGATCAGGTGGCTGCAGTCGGGCTGCAGGCGCTGGCGCGGCAGTTGCGCGCCACCGGCACCGTGCTGTCGGGCTACTGCCGCGGCGGGTTCTTTCCGGCCGTCGACGCCGCGGGCCTGCGCACCGCGCTCGACGACAACCTGCGCGCGCTCGACGAGGCGTGCACGCTGAAGGCGCCGTGCCTGGTGCTGGTGGTGGGCTCGCTGCCCGGCGCGCTTGAGGGCAAGCCGGCGCACCGCGACCTCGCGCGCGTGCGCACCGAGGTGCGCGACGGCATCGCGGCCACGTTGGAGCATGCACGGCGCATGAAAATGCCGCTGGCGATCGAGCCGCTGCATCCGATGCAGGCCGCCGAGCGCGCGTGCATCAACACGCTGGAACAGGCGCTCGACGTGTGCGACGAACTGGACCCTTCGCAAAGCGGCGCGCTCGGCGTCGCGGTCGACCTCTACCACGTGTGGTGGGACCCGAAGCTCGCGCAGCAGATCGCGCGCGCCAGGCGCGAGCGGCTGCTGGCGTTCCACGTCTGCGACTGGCTGACGCCGACGCGCGACCTGCTGAACGACCGCGGCATGATGGGCGACGGCGTGATCGAGATCCGCCGCGCGCGCGGCTGGATGGAGGCCGCCGGCTTCGCGGGCTTCTCGGAAGTCGAGATCTTCTCCGAGCACTGGTGGGGCCGGCCCGGCGACGAAGTGCTCGACACCTGCATCGCGCGGCATCGCAGCGTGGTGTAGCTCGGCGCACGATGCGCGCGGCGCGAATGCACCGTCACTCGTCGACGAAGCCGCCCTTGTAGAAACTCCACGCCGTGCCGTCGTGCAGGTAGAAGCTGCCGTCGGGGCAGAAGTCCTTGCCGGGGAAGAACTCGCGCACCGCGCGCGGCAGCAGCCTCGCGAGCTGCTCGTCGCTCAGCCACTCGAACTGCTCGGGCGTGATCGCACGGCCGACGCGCAGCTTGAACTCGGACGGAGCCATGGCGGCCATTGTGCGGCCGCGTGTCGCCGAGGTGATTGTTGGTCTACGCAGTGCTGGCTAGCATGAGCGCACACCCTCGACGAATCGAAAACGCCAACCCGACAGGAGCCGGCATGGACTTCTCGCCCTCACCCAAAGTGATCGAGCTGCAGCGCCGCGTGATGGACTTCGTGCAGACGCACGTCGTGCCGGCCGAAGCCGCATTCGACGCCGAGATGGCGGCGTTTCGCGCCGCCGGCAACCCGTGGCAGCCCACGCAGACGATGGAGACGCTGAAGCAGCGCGCCAAGGCCGCGGGCCTGTGGAACATGTTCCTGCCCGAATCGAAGTACGGCTTCGGCCTCACCAACCTCGAGTACGCGCCGGTGTGCGAGATCATGGGCCGCTGGCCGCTCACCGCCGAGGCGATGAACTGCTCGGCGCCCGACACCGGCAACATGGAGGTGCTCGAGCGCTACGGCACCGACGAGCAGAAGTCGCGCTGGCTGAAGCCCCTGCTCGACGGCAAGATCCGCTCGGCCTTCGCGATGACCGAGCCCGCGGTGGCGTCGTCGGACGCCACGCAGATCGAGTGCCGCATCGAGCGCGACGGCGACCACTACGTCATCAACGGCCGCAAGTGGTGGACCTCGGGGGCGCCCGACCCGCGCTGCGAGATCTTCATCCTGATGGGCAAGACCGACCCCGGGGCCGCCACCTACCGGCAGCAGTCGATGATCCTGGTGCCCAAGGCGACGCCGGGGGTCAGGGTCGAGCGCGCGCTCAGCGTGTTCGGCTACGACCACGCGCCGCACGGCCACGGCGAGGTCACCTTCAGCAACGTGCGCGTGCCGGCGTCGAACATCCTGCTCGGCGAGGGCCGCGGCTTCGAGATCGCGCAGGGCCGCCTCGGCCCCGGGCGCATCCACCACTGCATGCGGCTGATCGGCATGGCCGAGCGCGCGCTCGAGCTGATGTGCCGCCGCGCGCTGGTGCGCAAGCCGTTCGGCAAGCCGCTGTCGGACCAGGGCGTGACGCGCGAGCGCATCGCCAACGCGCGCATCCTGATCGACCAGGCGCGCTTCCTCACGCTCAACGCCGCCGACCGCATGGACAAGGTGGGCAACAAGCAGGCCCGGCGCGAGATCGCGATGATCAAGGTGGCGGCACCGAACATGGCGTGCCAGGTGGTCGACTGGGCGATGCAGGCCTATGGCGGCGCCTCGGTGTGCGACGACACGCCGCTGGCGTCGATGTACGCCAACGCGCGCACGATCCGCTTCGCCGACGGTCCCGACGAGGTGCACCGCAACCAGATCGCCAAGCTCGAGCTGGCGCAGTACATGGCGCTCGAGCGGTAGCTCTTCGGGCGCCCCAGCGCCCGAGGCCACGGAAGCGGTGGCGAGTCGAGTTGGCCGCGGGTTGGGTCGAAGGACTACAGCGCGGCCGGCCGGGCGCGCGTGCCGAGCAGCAGCGCCTGGATCCACAACGCCGAGCTCGAGACCCGCGCTGCGCTGCCCGACGGCTCGTGGCGCAGGCCGATCGCGACGCGACCGGTCCACCACACCACGCGGCCGGTACCCGGCAGCGCGACGGGCCCGATATGGCCTTGCGGAATCGGCAGGGCGGCATCGCCGGCGGCCAATGCCATCGCCCTGCCGGGCGCGGGCGTGGTGCGAGCTGGGGTGTGCGGCATTGCAGGTGGCTCCTGAAGGCGAGTCGGCCGGCGCCCATGCGACGACCGCAACCTGAGTTGCAGCCCTCGGGAGTCGGGTTCACCTGCCAGACCTGAAGAGCCGAAGCTCAGTACGCCGAGACGCAGATGGGGTTGATGATCCCCGCGCAGATGAAGCCCGCGCAGCAAACCGACTCCGCCACGGCACACGACCGCGGGGCCCAGCGTGGTGGCACGGTTGACGCTTACCCGGGTTAGCATCGTTCGCGCACGTTCGGCTTCCGCCTTCGAGCACATGATCGCGATGCGAGCGACGACGTGACCTGAAACCATGTTGCCGATCTTCATGCGAGCGTCGCTCGGCCTCGTTGCCGTCGGCCTTGCCGGTGCCGCCGCCGCACAGGAGGCGGCGCCCGCCGGGCATGCGATCGCGCCGGGTGCCACGGCGGCGCCACGTCCGCAGCTCGGCCGGGCCGAAGCCATGCTCGTGCTCGACTATCAGCTCGTGCGGGTGCCCCAGGAGGCCTCGCTCGACCTGCTCGGAATCCATGCGCTGAGTCAGCTCAACGACTGGCTGTACGGCGGCGTCGGGGTCCATGCGCCGCTGCTCGAGGGCGAGTACGGCGGCTTCATGATGTTCGACGTCACTGTCCACGCCCAGCGCCGACTGTGGCGCAACCTGTTCGCCAACGCCGGCGTCTCGATGGGCGGCGGTGGCGGGGGCAAGAGCAAGGAGCAGAGCAGAGTGCTCACCGGCGGCGGCGGCTTCACCAAGGGCTACGTCGGGCTGGGCTACGAATTCGAGGGCTTCGCGGTCGGCGCGAACGTCACGCGGCTGAAGTTCTACCGCTCGATCATCGACAGCACCCAGATCAACGTCTTCGTGCAGGTGCCGTTTTCGACCACCGTCGGCTCGTACGCGAGCGCCGGACAAAGGCTCCCTGCGACGGACGCCCAAGACGCCTTCGCGGATTCGTCGGAGAACACGTTGACGTTGGGGCTGGACAACCTGGCCCAGATCGATCCGCAGGGCTCCAACCACGCCACCGTCCGCTTGATCGATCTGCAATTCGCGCACTACCTGAACCGCAATGCGTACTGGTACGCCAGCCTGGGCGTCGGGTACCACGGCATGCCGCTGTACAACCAATTGATCGGCGGGCTCGGAATCCGCTACCGGATCTCGCCGCGCGTCGACCTGCACGCGCAGCTCGGGCTCGGCTCGGGCGGCTGGTCGCCCGACAGGATCGACACCGGCTCGGGGCTGCTGGTGTACCCGAAGGCGAGCGCGGAGTACTGGATCGGCAGGAACTGGGGCCTGTCGCTGTCGGCGGGCTACCTGTTCGCGCCGACCGGTTCGTCGAAGAACGCCACCTTCGGCGCCGCACTGAACTACCACCTGCAGCCCGAGGGCCGTGGCGCGCGCGAAAGCTCCGGCGGCAGTCTCCTCGAGGGCTATCGAATCAACCTGTTCCAGCAGACTGCGCTCGACGTCAGGGACCGCGACGTCGAGCACGGGCGAATCAACATGCTGTCGGCGCAATTCGACACCGTGGTCAGCGACCACGTCTACATCGCCGTTCAAGGCGCCGTCGCCTACGAAGCCTACCGCAGCTACCCCGGCTACGGCGAACTGGTCGCCGGCGTCGGGCTGCAGAGCAAGGCCGACAAGGACAGCGCGTTCCAGTTCTTCGCTCAAGTGCTGGGCGGAACCAATGCCCACGGCGCCGTCGTGAAGGCCGGCGTCGGGATGAACCTCGGCCTCAACGATCGGCTGGCGCTCTATGCCGCGGCCGGCAGGACGGTGGCCGCGCCGTCGAACAAGACGAACTTCAAGTCGGACAATCTGGCGCTCGGCCTGACCTATCGCTTCTCGCTGCCGGGCCGGTGAGCGCCGTGCGCTTCAGCGGCCGCGCCCCACGCGGTGCGGTGCCAGCGCATCCATCAGCGCCGCCAGGTCGGCCGCTCGGCGCGGGCTGCGCGCGGCCACCGCGGCGCACAGACCCTCGAGCAGCGCGAGCGCGCTCACGCCAGAGGCAGGCAGCACCGCCGGTGCCGCCGGCGCGTACAGCACCACGTCGGCCGCTGCCGCCAGCGGCGCGCCCGGCGCGTCGGTGATCGCCGCCACCGCGATGCCGCGCGTGCGCGCGAAGTTCGCCAGCTCGAGCGTGAACGCCGAATAGCGCGGCAGCGACAGCAGCAGCAGCAGATCGTCGGCGCCCAGGTCGAGCAGGCGATGCATCGGCTCGCCGATGCCGCCGGCGGCGGCAAGGTTGATCACGTCGGGTCGGAAGAGGCCGAGGTAGCTCGCGAAGTAGCCGGCCAGATGCGCGCTGACCTCGGCGCCGAACACCGCCACGCGGCGCGCCGCGAGCAGCCGCTCGCCGATGGTCTGCAGCGCCGCCTCGTCGGCGTCGGCGGCGGCGCGCTGCAGATCGGCCTGCGCATCGTGCAGCACCGCGCGCACGCGCTCGGCCGTGCTGCTGCGCTTGTGCAGCCGCTGCTGCCGCTCGAGCCGGTCCAGCGGCGCCGTCTGCGGCCGCAGCTCGGCCTGCCAGTGGCGGCGGAACTCGGCCCACGCCGCATAACCGAGCGCGCGCGCAAACCGGTTGGCCGACGCCACCGACACGCCGGCGCGCTGCGCCAGCGCGTCGATCGCCAGCGTGGCGGCCTCGAAGCGGTGCGCCAGCACGTAGTCGCCCAGGCGCTGCTGCGCCTGCGTGAGCGCGCCGTAGTGCTGCGTCAGGCGCAGCGAGCCGGTGCCACGATCGGCGTCTTCGGAGCGCCTGCGTGCGCCCATGCCGCGCTCAGTGCACGACGATGTAGCGCAGCGGCATGCTGTTGTCGGGCTGTTGCACCAGGTCGACGTTGCGGCGCGCGCCCCAGGCCAGCGCCTGGTGGTGCAGCGGCAGCACCGGAATGTCTTGCGACACCAGCACCCAGGCGTCGTGCATGAGCTGCTTGCGCCTGGCGGCGTCGGACTCGACGCCGATGGCATCGACCAGTTCATCGAGCTTGGGGTTGCTGTAGCGGCCGAGGTTGAACTGCCCCTGCCCGCCGCCCTTGGGCGTGGCCAGCAGCGCCCACAGCGTGTTGTGGCCGTCGTTGGCCGCGGGCTGCCAGCCGAGCAGGTAGGTGGTGACCTCGCGGCGCAGCGCCTTGGGGAAGTACAGCGTCTTGGTCTCGGCGGTGAGCTGCGTGCGCACGCCCACGCGCGCCCACATCGCCGCCACCGCCTGGCAGATCTCGGCGTCGTTGACGTAGCGGTCGTTCGGGCACTGCAGCCCCAGCTCGAAACCCTCGGGGTAGCCGGCGTCGGCCAGCAGCTTGCGCGCGGCCTCGGGGCTGTACGGCAGCCGCTTGTCGAGCGCCGCCTCGTAGCCGCGCACGCCCGGCGCCACCAGCATGCCGGCGCTCTGCGCGGCGCCGCGCATCAGCTTGGCGCGGATGGTGTCCTCGTCGATCGCCTGGTACAGCGCCTGGCGCACGCGGTGGTCCTTCAACGGGTTCTTGCCCTTGACGCTGCTTTGCAGCAGCTCGTCGCGGAACACGTCGAGCCCGATGTACACGGTGCGCAGCTCGGGGCCCTGCAGCAGCTTGAGCTGCGGGTGCTGGCGCACGCGCTCGGTGTCCTGCAGCGGCACCGGCTCCATGACGTCGATCTCGCCGGACATCAGCGCGGCGTTGCGCGTGGCGTCGTTGGCCAGCGGCGTGAAGATCACCTCGGTGAGGTTGTGCTCGACCTTGCCCCACCAGCCCGGGTTGGGCAGCAGCACCGTGCGCACGCCGGGCTGGCGCGACTTCAGCATGAACGGACCGGTGCCGTTGGCGTTCAGCGTCGCGTAGTTCTCGTGCTTCTTGCGCACGTCCATCGGCAACTGCGCGCCGTGCTTCTCGCACCACGCCTTGCTCATCATCAGCCAACCGCTCAGCAAGTCGGGCAGGATCGGATACGGCTTGTGCGTGACGATGTCGATCGTGTGGTCGTCGACCTTGCGCATCTCCTTGATCGGCGCGACGTACAGCTTGGTGTCCGACGATTCGGCGCGCGTGCGCTCGAAGGTGAACAGCACGTCGTCGGCGCCGAACGGTGTACCGTCCTGGAAGCGCACGCCGCGGCGCAGCTCGAAGCGCCAGGTGGTGGGGTCGGTCTGGCGCCAGCCCGTGGCGAGGATCGGCTCGAGTTCGAACTTGCGGTTGCGGCCGAGCAGCGGCTCGTAGATGTTGGCCAGGAAGCTGAGCTGGAACGACTCCTGCAGCGAGTGTGGGTCCATCGACGTGGCGTCGCCCTGGTTGGCCAGCCGCAGCGTCTTGGCGCCGGCCGCCGCGGCGGCCAGGCAGGCGACGGCCAGCACGGCGCTGCGCAGCAGGGACAAAAGGCGCGGGTTCATCGAGGGCTCCTCTGAAAACTTGTTGCCAGGCATTTCCCATCGTAGGTGAGCGCCAAACCGGCGGCATCGGGGAAGTCCCGGCAATACTTGGAAATCAGTTTTCGACGGGCGCGACCTCGCGGTTCGACGCCAATGCCAGTCTCGTCCCCGCGACCCGCTGGCTTGCCCGCGCAAGGGCTGCTGCGGCGCCGCCCATGCGGTGCCGCTGCGACAATCCGCGCATGCCCGCCACCGCGCACCCCGCCGCCGAGCCGCTGCCCGATTTCGACACCCTGCCCGATCTGATCCGCGGCCACGCGCGCGCGAGCCCGCGCGCCCCGGCGCTGGTCGACCCCGGCGGTATGCTCGATTACGCCGCGCTCGACGCCGCCATGGACCGCGTGGCCGCCACGCTGCAGCGCGACGGCGCCAGGCCCGGCGACACGATCGCGATCTGCGCCTACGCCAACAGTGCCTACGTGGTGCTCTTCATGGGCGCCCTGCGTGCCGGCCTCGCAGTGGCGCCGCTGGCACCGAGCAGCACGCCGGCGCAGATCGCCGGCATGGCGGCCGATGCGGGCGCGCGGCACCTGTTTCTCGACGCGCCCAACGCGCAGGCGGTGCCGGCAGCGCTGACCGGTGCGGTGCGACGCATCCGCCTCGACGAGTCGGCCGACGGCGATGTGCGGCTGGCCGACTGGCTGCTGCCCGCGGGAGTCAAACCGAAGCCGGTGGCGATCGAGCGCGACTGGCCGTTCAACATCATCTATTCGTCGGGCACCACCGGCACACCCAAGGGCATCGTGCAGTCGCACGCGATGCGCTGGTCGCAGGTGCGCCGCGCCGAGGCCGGGGGCTACGGCGCCGACACGGTGACGTTGATCGCCACGCCGCTGTACTCCAACACCACGCTGGTGGTGGTGATCCCCACGCTGGCGCGCGGCGGCGCGCTGGTGCTGATGCCGAAGTTCGACTGCGCGGCGTACCTCGCGCTGGCCGAGAAGCACCGCGCGACGCACACCATGCTGGTGCCGGTGCAGTACCAGCGACTGATGGCGTGGCCCGACTTCGACCGCCACGACCTGTCGAGCTTCAGGTTCAAGGCCTGTACGAGCGCGCCGTTTCGCGCGGAGCTCAAGGCCGAGGTGCTGCGCCGCTGGCCCGGCGCGCTCACCGAGTACTACGGCATGACCGAAGGCGGCGGCAGCACCATCCTCTATTGCCACCTGTTCCCCGACAAGCTGCACACGGTGGGCCAGCCGGCCGAGGGTCACGAGCTCCGGCTCATCGACGAACAGGGCGTCGAACTGCCGCGCGACCAGCCCGACGCGATCGGCGAGGTGGTCGGCCGCTCGGCGGCGATGATGCTCGGCTATCACAACCAACCGGCCAAGAGCCGCGAGGCCGAGTGGCACGACGCGCAGGGCCGCCGCTTCATCCGCACCGGCGACGTCGGCCGCTTCGACGCGGATGGCTTCCTGATCCTGATGGACCGCCGCAAGGACATGGTGATCTCCGGCGGCTTCAACATCTACCCGAGCGACCTCGAGGCCGAGCTGCGCCGGCACCCCGCGGTGGCCGACGCGGCGGTGGTCGGCGTGCCGAGCGAGGCGTGGGGCGAGACGCCGGTGGCGTTCGTCGTGCGCCGCACCGGGTGCGACGACTCGGCCGACGCGATCAGGCAGTGGATGAACGAGCGCGTCGGCAAGACGCAGCGGCTGGCCGACCTGCGCCTGATCGACGAGCTGCCGCGCAGCGCGATCGGCAAGGTGCTCAAGCGCGAACTGCGCGAGAGGTATCGGCGGTAGCTTTGCCGCGCCTCGGGCTCTGCCGCGGGCCTGCCGCGCCGAAGGCTGCGGTCGGGTCGCCGCCGCGAAGGATGCCTTGCTCCTTCAGCGAGCGGTTCGTGCGGCTTGCAGCTCGGCGCTCACCAGCGAGTAGTCGGCGCGGTACAGCGCCGTGGTGACGTCGCCCGCGCCGCGCTGCGCCAGCACCGCTGGCGCCAGCGTGGTGGCCGCCGCGTCGCGTACCGCGTCGACGTCGTAGCCGGTGAGCAGCAGCGCCGAATCCACCGCGCCGTCGGCGCCGCGCAGCCGCTGCTCGCACGTCATCGCCGCCGCAGCGGCGCCGTGCAGCAGGTGCGCGCTGCCGAGGCCGGCGCGCAGCGGCAACGCGGGCAACGCTTCGCTCAGCAGCCAGCGGTGCACGTCGTCGCCGCCGGTGAAGCGGACGAGTGCACCGACGTGGCCGAGCCCGAGGCCGAAGCTGCCGAGCACCGTGCACAGGCCGCGCGTCATGCCGCGGTAGTGCGGCATCAACGCCGAGGTCCACGGCGTGGGATTGTTCAGGCGCTGCAGGTAGGCCCCCGAGGTGAGCGCGGCCAGGCCCTCGACCTCGTACAGCACCATGTAGTGCGGCGCGCCGCGCAGCGCGCACCAGCGCGTGCCGCGCAGGAAGCCCGGAATCGACAGCCGCTCGGGCAGGTGCTCGTGCGTGTGCCAGCGGTCGTGCTCGGCCATCGCCTCGGGCACCACGTCGAAACCCAGCAGCATCGCGGCCGACCCGAGCAGCGGCATGGTGACCTACCCCTTGTACCCCAGCAGCCGCGGCACGAACAGCGTCAGGTCCGGCCACAGCGCGATCGCCGCCAGCGCGCCGATCATCACCACCAGGAACGGCACCACCTCGCGCACCAGGTCGGTGAGCGGCACGTCGGCGATCTTGTTCATCATGAACAGCAGCAGTCCGTACGGCGGCGTGACGAGGCCGAGCATGATGTTGACGATGCACATGACGCCGAAGTGCACGCCGTCGATGCCGAGGGCCGCTGCGGTCGGCGTCAGCACCGGCAGGATCACCAGGATGATCGTCGTGCCCTCGAGAAAGCAGCCCAGCACCAACAGCAGCAGATTGACGCTGAGCAGGAACATCAGCGGCGACAACTGGTGCGCCGCGAGCGCGGCGCTCAGCGTCCTGGGGATGTTCTCCGACGCGATGACGTAGTTGAACACCAGCGCGCCGGCGATCAGCATGCCGATCGACACCGTCACGCGCGCGCCGTTGACCAGCGAGAGATAGAGGTCGCGCAGGCTCACGCTGCGGTACAGCAGCGCCGACACCGCCAGCGCGTAGGCGGCGGCGATTGCCGCGGCCTCGGTCGGCGTGGAGATGCCGCTGTACATGCAGCCCAGCAGGATCACCGGCATCAGCAGCGCCGGCGTCGCCTCCCAGGTGGCGCGCGGCAGCTGCGCCAGCGGCACGTGCGCTTCCACCGGGAAGTTGCGCCGCCTCGCCACCACCGCCACCCAGGCGCTCTGCACCGCGCCGAGCAGCAGGCCCGGCACGATGCCGCCGAGGAACAGGTAGCCCACCGAGGTGTCGGACACCAGCGCGTAGAGCACCAGCGGAATCGACGGCGGGATGATCGGGCCGATCACCGACGACACGCAGGTCAGCGCGGCGGCGAAGGCCGGCGGGTACTTGCCGTCGCGCGTCATCAGGGCCTGCATCAGCTTGCCCGAGGCCGCCGCGTCGGCCAGCGCCGAGCCCGACATGCCGGCGAAGATGATGCTCTGCACCACGTTCACCTGCGCCAGCCCGCCGCGAAAGCGCCCGACCAGCGCATTGCAGAAGCGCAGCAGCCTGTCCATGATGCTGCCGGTGTTCATGAACTCGGCGGCGAGGATGAACAGCGGAATCGCCAGCAGCAGCTGGCTGCTCATCATGCCGTTGAGCAGTTGCTCGGCGGCGGTGCCCATGTCCTGGCCCTTCATGAACAGCCACAGGATCGAGCCGCCGATCATCGCGTAGGCCACCGGCAGCCCGGCCAGGCTGAGCACCACGATGGCGGCGATCGACCACGCGAACGGCGACGCCAGGCTCACAGGCCCGAACCCGTCTTGGCGACGTCGGCTTCCTGCGGTGCCTCGCCGCGCACGATGCGCACGATGGCACCGAGGTAGCGCACGACGATCGCCGCGGCGAACACCACGTACACGAAGTACAGCACGTCGAGCCGGATCTTCAGGTACGAGCTGCTCTCGACCTTCATGAAGGTCACGTACTTCCAGGTCGCGGGCATCGCCATGCCGAACAGCACCAGCGCGGCCACCGCCACCGCCAGGCCGAGGATGCGGCGGCCGCGGGCCCCGAGGCGCGACGAGATGAGGTCGAAGCGCACCTCTTCGTGCTCCTTCAGCCAGAACGCCGAACCGATCAGCGTCATGTAGAGCCAGGCGACGACCGACAGCTCCGAGCTCCAGCCGATCGGATAGTTGAAGAAGTAGCGGAACACGATCTGCACGACGAAGGCGACGAACATCACCCCCAGCAGCGCGGCGACCACGTTCTCCGCCCGTCGTCGGAGCCATGCGACGACGCGGTCGATGGTCGGATGCATGGCTTCGTCTCCCGTTTGCCCAGCGAACGGCCCGGCGCCGCAGCGCCGGCCGTCATGCACGCGCGCGCGTCAGCGGATCGCGGTGACCTTGTCGTGGAAGCCGGCCGGCCACGCCTTGGCCTCGTCGGATGCCAGGTACACCTTCTGCGCATGGGCGCGGAACGCGGCGGTGTCGGGCACGTAGACGTCGAGGCCCTGCTGCTTGAACGAATCGGCCAGCTCGGCCTCGCGCTTCAGGTGCTCGGCGGTGCTCCAGGCGACCACCTTGTCGACCGCGGCCTGGAAGCTCTTCTGCCTGGCGCCCAGCGCGTGCCACGACTTCTGGCTCATCGACAGCACGTCGTAGCCCACCAGGTGCGAGGTCAGCACGATCTGCGACATCACCTCGTAGAACTTCATGTTCTGCACGTTCGGCAGCGGGTTGTCCTGGCCGTCGATCGCGCCGGTCTGCAGGCCGGTGTAGGTCTCGGCGTAAGCCATCGGCGTCGGGTTGGCGCCGAGCGAGCGGCCGAGCAGCTGCCAGGCGTCGCCGGGCGGCATGCGCAGCTTGATGCCGGCCATGTCGGCCGGCGTGTGGATCTTCTTCTTCACCCTCAGGCCGACCTGCCGGGTGCCGAAGAACACCGGCGCCAGCAGCTTGATCTTGAGCTGCTCCTCGGCCATGTGCTTCATCTCGGCGCCGAGGCTGCTCGAGAAGAAGGCGCCGAGGTGGTTGGCGTCGCGGAACAGGTAGGCCGAGGTCAGCACCGACCACGCCGGGATCTGCTTGGAGATGTCCTGTGGTGCGACGTTGCCGATCTCGAGGTTGTCGCGCTGCAGCGCCACCAGCTCGGTGCCCTGCTTGAACAACGTGCCGCCGAAGTGGGGCTCGATCGTGACGTCGGCCGCCACGTCCTTGGCCAGCATGCGCACCATGTCGGCCCGGATGTCCTTGTCGGAGAACACCGCGGCCAGCCGCAGCGTGGGCTTGCCCTGCGCCAGCGCCGGCAGCGCCGTGGCAGCGGCCAGCGCGCCGGCGGCCTCGAGCAGGTCACGACGTCCGAAGTTGCATTGCATGAAGTTCTCCTCTGCGGATGGATCGGTGTTGCGTTGACTCTACGGTTTGCCGCTGCGCGGCGACGACAGCGCTTGCGCCACTGCGCGCACGGCCAGCAGGTAGCCGATGGGCCCGAGCCCGCAGATCACGCCGGTGGCGGCCTGCGACACCAGCGATTGCGTGTAAGGCGCCGGGCGCTGGTGAATGTTGGTGAGGTGCACCTCGACCACCGGCTTGCGCAGCAGCTTCAGCGCGTCGAGCACCGGCACGCAGCCGAACGAGAACCCGGCCGGGTTGATGATCACCGCGGCCTCGCGCGCGAAGGCCTCCTGGATCCAGTCGACCATCACGCCCTCGTGATTGGTCTGGCGGAAGTCGCAGGCCAGATCGAGCTCGGCCGCCAGAGCCTCGGTGCGCTGGCGGATCTCGGCCAGCGTGGTCGTGCCGTAGAGCTCGGGCTCGCGCAGGCCGAGCATGTTGAGGTTGCTGCCGTTGAGCACGTAGAGCGGATGGGGCATGAGTTGCTTTCGGGGCAGCGCTATTCTGGCTCGGGCCGACTGGCCGCGGGTCGACCCTGTTCGGCCGGCCGCCGCTGGGCAAGGCGTGAGCGGCCTTCGCACCGCGAGGCAACGCCTTCGACCTCGCGCCGGTCGGCGCCGCCGCCGCCGCGATTGTCGATAACCGATCGGCCAGATCGTCGTAGGGTTGGCATCCCGCCACGTTCAACCGCAACCCTCGAGGAGCCACCATGGCCGTGTCTTCGGTTCGACCCTATCTGCTGTTCGGCGGCCGCTGCGACGAGGCGCTGCAGTTCTACCAGCGCGCGCTCGGCGCGCGCATCGGCCTGGTGATGCGCTTCTCCGAAAGCCCCGATCCCGTGCCGGCAGGCATGCTCGCGCCGGGCTTCGAGAAGAAGGTGATGCATTGCGAGCTGCACATCGGCGAGCACCTGGTGATGGCCAGCGACGGCCCCAACGACAAGGCCAGGTCGAGCGGCGTGTCGCTCGCGCTCACCGTGGGCAGCGAGGCCGAGGTCGATCGGCTGTTCAGCGCGCTGATCGCCGGTGGCCAGGTGGAGATGCCGCCGGGCCCGACCTTCTGGACGCGGCGCTTCGCGATGGGCACCGACCGCTTCGGCATCGGCTGGATGGTGATGGTGGCCGGCGAGCCGCCCGCGCGCTGAGCCGTACAGCGCGGGCGTGGCGTACCCGATCACGACGCATTGGCGTCGCGCGCGACCGGCGTCGAGGGCGTCTTCGCCGCCGCGGCGGTTGCCACGGGCCACAGCCCCAGCGCCAGCGCCGTGCCCACCAGCACCACCGCCGCGCTGCCCACGGTCTGCCAGGTGAGCGCTTCGCCGAGATAGAACGCGCCGGCGATGAACGCCACCACGGGGTTGAGGAAGGTGACCGAGATCGCGCGCACCGGGCCGATGCGCCGCAGCAGGCGGTAGAACAGCAGGAAGCCGAGCGCCGAACTGGCGACGCCGAGGAAGCTCACCTCGACCCAGGCGCGCGGCGACGGCGGCGCGGCCGGCCAGGTGGCCGCCGCCAGCGGCGCGAGCGACAGCGCGCCCAGCGCCATGCTGCCCACCGTGAGCGCCAGGTTGTCGATGCCGCCGAGCCGGCGGCGCGTGAAATTGGCGCCCACCGCCCACAGCAGCGACGCCAGCAGCGCCGCCGCCACCGCGAACACGCCCTGCGCCGAGCGCAGCGACACGCCGCCGGCGGTGAGCAGCGCCACGCCTCCGAAGCCGATCACCAGCCCGGCGATGCGCCAGCGGCCGAGCGGCTCGTGGAACACGAAGTGCCCGAGCAGCGCGGCGAACAGCGGTGCCGTCGCGTTGAGCACGGCCAGCAGGCCGGCGGTCACGTGCTGCGCCGCGAAGCCGAGCAGCAGGAACGGCAGCGCCGTCAGCGGCACCGCCTGCACCAGCAGCGCGATCGGGTGCACGCTCAACTGGCCGAGGCCGGCGCGCCACGCCAGCAGCGGCAGCAGCACCGCCGCCGCGATCGCCAGCCGCAGCGCGATCATCGGCCCGGGGCCGAACGCCGGCACTGCCGCGCGCATGAACAGATACGCCGCGCCCCACAGCACGCTGAGCAGCAGCAGTTCGCCGACGTCGCGCGCGCGCATGGCCTCAACTCGCCGGCACGACACGCAGGCGCCGCACCTGCGTCGCCACCATCGCCGCCTGCGCGAGCCCGAGCAGCAGAAAGCCCCTGTCGCTGCCGAAGTGCTGGCTGACGACGCCGCCGGCCACCGCACCGAGGATGCCGCCGCTGGTCGGCGCCAGCGAGGTCACCCCGGCGATGCGGCCGCGGCCGAGCCGGCGCATCAGCTCGGCGAAGCGCGTGGTGCTGGTGACGCCTTGCAAGCCGACGCCCACCCCCATCAGCGCGGCGCCGAGCCACAGCGCCGGTGCGCCGAGGTCGGTGCCGTACAGCAGCGACTGTGCCGTCAACAGCGAAAAGGCGAGCAGGTAGCGCAGGTCGTCGCGCCAGCGCGCCACCAGCAGACCGCCACCGAACAGCACCGCGACGTAGAACGCGCCCTGCATCGTGATCAGTCCGGCGGCGGCCTGCAGCGTCATGCCGTGGTGGCGCATCGCCATCGGGATCGCGAACACCACGAAGTACGCCACCGACATCTGCGCCAGGCCGTCGATCAGCATCGTGCGGCGTACCAGCGGCTCGTGGCGCAGCAGCGCGATCTGCCCGGCGATGCGCACGTGCAGCGGTGCGTCATCGGCCTGTCCGGCGATGCCCGAGCGCCGCACCAGCACGCGACGGCCGACGAGAAACGCCAGCAGCAGCGTCGCGCTGACCATCAGGAACAGCGCGGTGAAACCGAGCGAGCCCACCACCGCGGCCGACACCGCGGGCCCGACGAACGCCAGGCCGAGCATGAAGGCGCCGCGATTCCAGCCCGCCTTGGCCGGCCCCAGCGACGGCAGCATGGCGAGGAACTCGGTCTGGATCGGCACCGTGCGAAACGGCAGCGCGAAGCCGAGCAGCGCGGCCAGCGCGATCACGTGCCACGGCGCGTGCAGCCACGGCAGCAGCAGGTACAGCAGCGCCGCGGCGATCGCACCGCGCAGGAACATCGTGCGGCTGCCGTGGCGGTCGATCCACGCGCCCATCGGCAGCGCCATCAGCAGCACGCCCATGTAGCCCAGGCCGCCGACGATGCCCACCTGCCACGCCTGCGCGCCGCTGGCCACCGCGTACAACGGCATCGCCACGCGCGACAGGCCGTTGATGGTGCCCACCATCATGCCCAGGCTGAGCAGCGCCGGCAGGTGCGGCACGCGCGCCGTGGCGACGCGCTGCGCATCGCCGCTGCCGGCCGCCACCCCCGGCACCACCGCGCCGCGAGCGCGCGGCGCGGCATCGGGCCCGCACGGGGCATCGCCTGGATTTACTTCGCTCACGAGCACCCGCATCATAGCGACGCACCGATCGATGCCCGCGAACATGAGCGCCTACGACGACTTCATTGGCACGAGAGCCGTCGCGCCGCAGCACGCGTTCGACGAGGCGGCGCTGGCGCGCTGGCTGCGCGAGCACGTGGCGGGCTTCGGCGGCGAGCTGCGCGTCGAGCAGTTCAAGGGCGGGCAATCGAACCCGACGTTCAAGCTGACCGCCGGCGGCCGCCACTACGTGTTGCGCCGCAAGCCGCCGGGCGTGCTGCTGCCGTCGGCGCACGCGGTCGACCGCGAGTTCCGCGTCATCCGCGCGCTGGCCGGCTCCGAGGTGCCGGTGGCCAGGGCCCATGCGCTTTGCGAGGACGCGGGCGTGATCGGCACCGCGTTCTACGTGATGGACTTCGTCGATGGCCGCGTGCTGTGGGATCCACTGCTGCCCGGCCTGACGCGCGAGCAGCGGCGCGCGCACTACGCCGAGCTGGGCCGCGTGATCGCGGCGCTGCACCGAGTGGACTACGCCGCGATCGGCCTGGCCGACTACGGCAAGCCGGGCCAGTACGTCGAGCGCCAGGTCGCTCGCTGGACCAGGCAGTACCGTGCCGCCGAGACCGAGCGCATCGAGTCGGTCGAGCGGCTGATCGAGTGGCTGCCCGCGCGCATCCCGCCCGGCGACGAAACCGCGATCGTGCACGGCGACTACCGCTTCGACAACGTGATCTTCCACCCCAACGAGCCGCGCATCCTGGCGGTGCTCGACTGGGAGCTGTCGACGCTCGGCCACCCGCTGGTCGATTTCGCCTACCACTGCATGACCTGGCGCATGGCCGCCAACGAAGGCACGCGCGGGCTCGCGGGGGCCGACCTGCCCGCGCTCGGCGTCCCGGGCGAGGCCGAGTACCGCGACACCTATCTGCGCGCCACCGGTCGCGGCGCGGTCGCCGAGGCGCACTGGAACTACTACCTGGTGTTCAACATGTTCAGGCTGGTCGGCATCCTGCAGGGCATCATGGCGCGCGCGCTGCAGGGCAACGCGTCGAACGCACAGGCGCTGCAGGCCGGGCGCCGCGCGCGGCCGCTGGCCGAGCAGGCGTGGGCGCTGGCGCAACAGATCGAACACCGAAGCAGCTGAAAGGACTCGCGATGGAGATGAAAGGCAAGGTCATCGTCGTCACCGGCGGCGCGTCGGGCATCGGCGCCGCGCTGGTGCGGCGCTTTGCGCGCGAGGGCGCCGCCGGCATCGCGGTGGCCGACCTGAACGCCGAGCAGGCGCAGGCGGTGGCCGCCGAGGTCGGCGGCCTCGCGGTGCGCACCGACGTCTCGCGCGAGGCCGACGTGCAAGCGCTGATCGCGCAGGCCACGCAGCGCTTCGGCCGCGTCGACGTGCTGTGCTCGAACGCGGGCATCGCGGTCGGCACCGGCGTCGAGACGCCCGACGCCGACTGGCAGCGTAGCTGGCAGATCCACCTGATGGCGCACGTCTACGGCGCGCGCGCGGTGCTGCCGCAGATGCTCGAGCGCGGCGAGGGCTATCTGCTGCAGACGGCGTCGGCCGCCGGGCTGCTGTCGCACCCCGAGTCGGCGACCTACACGGTGACCAAGCACGCCGCGGTGGCGCTGGCCGAATGGCTGAGCATCAACTACGGCGACAAGGGCATCCGCGTGAGCTGCCTGTGCCCGCAGGGCGTGCGCACGCCGATGCTGATGGGTACCGACAGCGAGCGCCAGAACTTCCTGCTCGAAGGCTCGGTGAGCCCCGAGCAGGTGGCCGACGACGTGGTCGCGGCGATGCGCGAAGAGCGCTTTCTCGTGCTGCCGCACCCCGAGGTGCACGACTACCTGCAGCGCAAGGCCGGCGACGTCGACCGCTGGCTCGGCGGCATGCGCAAGCTGCGCGCCAAGGCCGAGGCGATGCGCACGGGCAAAGCATGCTGAGTACATCGGCATGACCCGCCCTCCCGCCTCGGCCTACGCCACCGACGACGGCGAGACGTTCCGTGCCAGCGAGCTGACGCGCGGACCCTGGCACCCCGACCACCAGCACGCGGGGCCACCGTCGGCGCTGGTGTGCCGGGCGATCGTGCGGGCGGCGGCGCCGCAGGGCCTGTCGCACCTGGGCCGCCTCACCGGCAACCTGCTGCGCCCGGTGGTGCTCGGCGCCTGCCGGGTCGAGGTGACGCCCGAGTACGTGGGCCGCAACGCCGGCCACTACTCGGCGCGGCTGTTCGCCGACGGCAAGGAGGTGGCTCGCTTCACCGCGCTGATGCAGCGCGAGGCCAACGTGCCGCTGCCCGCCGGCATCGCCGGCCACCCGCTGCCCATGGCACCGAAACCGCCGCACGACAGCGCGCCTTGCCGCATGCCGTTCGCCGATCGACACACCGGCTACGGCGACCTGGTCGAGAACCGCCTCGCCGAGGGCCGCTTCTTCGACGGCCCGTGCGCGGCCTGGTTCCGGCTGCGCCACCCGCTGGTCGCCGGCGAGGAACCGGGGCCCTACGAGCGCGTGGCGGTGGCCGCCGACTCGGGCAACGGCATCAGCGCCGTGCTCGACTTCGCACGCTACAGCTTCGTCAACTGCGACCTCACGATCAACCTGCTGCGCCGGCCGGCGGGCGAGTGGGTCTGCCTGCAGGCGCGCAGCGCCTTCGGCAGCAACGGCTGCGGGCTCGCCGAGTCGGCGCTGTACGACGAGGTGGGGTTGATCGGACGGGCGACGCAGAGCCTGGTGGTGCGGGCGCGCGAGCAGGGGGTCAGCGGCCTCTCACAGCGTGAATGAGTGCGCCGGCGAGCACCCCGCTCCGATACAGCCCCACGAAGTGCTCGTACGCGCGGTCGTAGCGCTCGAAGTGCTCGCGCCCAAGGCGCGCCACGGTATCGGGCTCCAGCGAGCGGTACATCGCGTGCCGCTCGACCAGGATGCGGGTCCACTCTGCCGTCAGATCGAGCCGTTGCACGATCGTCATGCCGCACGCGCCCAGATGCTGCGCGTAACCGTCGAGCGTCTCGATCTCCGAGAAGGTCATCCCGTCCAGCAAGCGTTGGGCATCGTGGGCCGACAGGTCGCCGCGGTGCAGGATGTCGGAGAACACCAGCCGGCCGCCCGGTTGCAGCACCCGCGCGCACTCGGCCAGCAAGCGCGGCTTGTCGGGGATGTGCGCGAAGGCTTCCTGTGCGATGGCCAGCGTGAACGACGCGTCGTCGAACGGCATCTCCAGCGCATTGCCGTGAACGAAGCGAACGCGGTCCGCCAGCCCCGCCAGACGCGTCAGTTCGCCAGCCCCTTGCACCCGGCTGGCGGTCAGGTCGAGGCCGGTGACGTCGCAGTCGGTCTTCCACGCGAGGTAGCGCGCCGGCCCGCCCATGCCGCTGCAGATGTCGAGCACCACGTCATCGGCCCGCACGGCCGCCTCGGCGATGAGCCGGTCGGTTGCCGCGGTGCCTCCGTAGTGATCCTGATCGTGCTGCTGCAGCACCGCCTCGGTGATCGCCTCGGGCGCGATGCCACGGGCGGCCACTGCATCGAGGATCTGTTTGGCGTTGATCGGGTGGAAGTCATAGAACCGCTCGACGGCGCTCAGGCGAGGGTCGGTCATGGGCAGCGGCTCCCGGTCCGGAGAAGCAATGCAACGTGCTCGACGGGTTTGCGCGCAGCGCTCGGGCGCCGCCGCGGTGGTTCGAGGCGGCGCCATCCTACGACGTAGCGGCACCTGCGCGATGGCGGGCGACCCCCCCGTCGGCAGCGACGGGCGAGCACCCCACCCGTTCGGCCGACGGCGTCAGACCGTGAATGCGCTCGGGCCGCGCGGCGTCGCGTTGGCCAGCGCGAAGCCGGCAAACGCCTCCAGCGGCATCGGCCTGGCGTAGCCGTAGCCCTGGATCTCGTCGCAGTGAAAGCGCCGCAGCATCGCGATCTGCGCGCTGCTCTCGGCGCCTTCGGCCACCACCTTCAGCCCGATCGAGTGCGCCAGCTTGACCATGCCCGCGACGACGCGGCCGCTCGCCTTGCTCTCGGCCATGTCGAGCACGAACGAGCGGTCGATCTTCAGCGTCTGGATCGGAAAACGCGTGAGGTATGCGAACGAGGAGTAGCCGGTGCCGAAGTCGTCGATGCTCAGGCCGACACCCAGTTCGTGCAGGCCGTGCAGCACGCGGATGCTGGTCTCGACGTCGCGCATCACGCCGCCTTCGTGGATCTCGATATCGAGCAGACAGGGCGCCACGTCGTGCGCACGCAGGCCCTCTCGAATGCGCGAGACGATGCCGGTGTCGGTCAGCGAGTGCACCGATAGGTTGATGCTCACCGGCAGGTTCAGGCCCTGGGTGGACAGCACCCGGATCTGCTGCAGCGCCGCGCCGATCACCCAGTTGTCCAGTTCGCGCATCAGCCCGCAGCCCTCGAGCACACCCAGGAAGTCGGCTGGGCCGACCCAACCCTTGTCTCGATGGTGCCAGCGGATGAGGGCTTCGGCGCCCGTCACGTGCATCCCGGCCAGCGATGCCTTGGGCTGCAGGAAGAGCGTGAACCCGCCGTTGGCCAGGGCTTCCTTGACCTCGCCTTCGAGTTGCGTCTTCGAACGCAGCGTCGCCTCGAGCGACGGCACGTACACCACGGGCGCGGCCGTCTTCATGCGCTCGGCCTCGCTCACCGCCATCGAGGCGCGCATGTGCAGCTCATCGGCGTTTTCCCCATGTTCGGGGCCTTTGGCGATGCCCGCGGCAATGCCCATGTCGAACAGCGTGCCCTTCAGCACCAGCGGCTGCTTCGCCGCGGCGAGGACGGCCGCGGTCCGGTCGGGGCTCTCGATACCCGGGCAGAGGTGGACGAACTCGTCGTACGTGATCTGGTAGACCTGCTCGCCCGGAACGGTGGCCAATTGCAGCCGCGAGGCCAGTTCGATGGTGGCGAGGTCGCACAGCGCCGCGCCGTGCAGGTCGGAAATCGACCTCAGGTTGCCCGCGCGAATCGTGGTGAAGGTGAACTCGCGCCCTTGCCGCACCCACTCGTCGACCTCTTGCCCTAGAGCAAGCTTGTTGGGCAGTCGAGTCAGTGAATCCTCTAGTGCCACTTGCGCCAATTGGTACTGCCGGATCACGCTCTCGCTGGCATCATTGGCCAGCAGGAGCATTCCGTCGTTGACCGGGTACACGCGCATGAGCATGCATCGGCCTGTCAGGGTGCTGTATCCCAGAGTCGCCGTGGCGCGGCGAGATGTCCTGCAACGCTCGATGGGTTCGTAGAACACCGAGCGGTCGAAGGTGGGCAGGTACGAGAAGGGTGTGTGACCGATGACTTGCTGCCGCGTCAGCCCCGTGTGTTGCAGATACGCCTCGCTGCAGGCCCAGATGACCCAGTCGCGGTCGGCGAAGACCACCAGTTCGCCGGCCGCGTCGAGCAGGTCGACCAGTTCGTGGCTGTGCAGGCTCGACTTGATGCCGCTCGGCAGTTCGTCCTTCATCGAAAACTACTCTGGGTACTCCGGTGGCGAGGGCCTGCGGCATCGCCCGGTGCGCAGGCGGACCCTGGTGCGTCCTTCGCAGGCTATCGGGCCGCCCTGACTTTGTCTTGAGCGGGCATCTCTCCGTAGGAGGGGGAGCGTGCAGCAATTGGCAAACCAAGATGTTCATCGATCTGAATGAGGGACTGCAACGGTTACATAGCAAGCGACTGGTACTGCGGCCCTTGTGCCTGGCCGACGCCTGGCCGCTGCACGCCGCAACGAGAGTGCCGGCGTTCAACCAACACCTCGCCTGGGGTGCCCCGGAGGATCTTCAGGCCGTCGTGATGCGCGTGCAGGCGATCATGGCGGCGTCGCAACAGGGCCGCCTGTCGGCGGTGTCGGCAGTGAACAAGGCCAATGGCGCCTGGGTGTCGCTGTTCCGCTTCCTGCCCTGGAAGGCCGATCCGAGCGCGATCGAGCTCGGCATCTGGACCCACGTCGATTACTGGAAGGGCGAGTACAGCCTCGAGCTGGGGCACATGTGCATCGATGCCGCGTTCACGCTGACCCAGGCGTCGCGCGTCGTGGGGCTCGCGCTGCCGGAGAACCGCACCTCGTGCCGGCTGATGGCCAACGTGTGCATGGCACCGGTGGGCATGGACAGCCGTGTCGCCGAGAACGGCCGCCGGCTCGACGTGGTGCAGTACGAACTGCACCGCCGCGACTGGGAAGCCGCGCGCTCGTCGCGCGAGCTTCGATTCGAATCGCTCGATGTCGATGGCCCGATCGCTTCGGATCTCGAGAAGGGCTACCGCATCGTCGAGCCCGATCTCGAACCGGCACCACCACCGCCGAAGGTGGCCCGCGAGTTCAGGCGGCCGGCCGCCGAGGCCGTGCCGGCGCGAACGGTCGCGCACCACTGATCCGCGCGTTGCGGGTCGCGCGCTCGAGCCGCGGTTCACCGACGCCGGACACTGCGTGCGATTCCGTGCGTCGCCGACGGCCGCCAGCGGGGCGACGGGCACTCGGCCCGACGCGCCGGTGCCACCGGCCACGCGCGCGGCCAGCTCTGCCGGCGGCGACTCGCGCCGCGGTCGATCGCGCACCACCCTCACCTGGCTCGACCGCAAGCAGCTGTTGGTCATCCTGGCCGGCGCGTTCATGGTCGTTCTCGACTTCTTCATCGTGCTGGTCGCGCTGCCGTCGATCGCGCACGAACTCGCCGCGACGCCGGGACAACTGCAGTTGATCGTCGCTGGCTACGGCATCGCCAACGCGGCGGGCCTCATCGCTGGCGGCAAGCTCGGCGATCTCTTCGGCCGGCGCCGCATGTTCTTCGCCGGCATGGCGCTGTTCGGCGTCACGTCGGTCGTCTGCGGGCTCGCCACCTCGGGGCTTGTGCTGGTGGTGGCGCGCTTCGCGCAAGGCGCCGCCGGCGCGCTGCTGCAGCCGCAGGTGCTGGCGCTGCTCGGGCTCAACTTCCCGGGCGACAAGCGCGCGCGCGCGTTCGCTGCCTATGCGATGTCGATGGGCCTGGCGGGCGTGGCCGGTCAACTGCTCGGCGGCGCGCTGATCGAGGCCGACGTCGGCGGCACCGGCTGGCGCAGTTGCTTCTTCGTCAACGCGCCAGTGGCGCTGCTGGCCATCGCGCTGGGCATCAAGGTGCTCGACCGCGAAACGCCGATCGCGGGCGCGCGGCAGATCGATGTCTGGGGCATGCTGCTGGCCGCCGCCACCCTCACCTGCCTGATCGTGCCGCTGAGCTACGGCCGCGAGGCATTGTCGGCGTCGAACAACGTCGCGCTGCTGGCGAGCGCCGCGGCGCTGGCGCTTGCGTTCGCGTGGTCGCAGCGACGCCGTGCCGCCCACGGGCTCGCGGTGATGGTGCCCCCTTCGGTGGTGGCTGCACGCGGCTTCAGGCTCGGCATGACGACGGTGGCAGCCTTCTATTGCGGCGTCGCGTCGTTCTATTTCGTGCTCGGCCTTCATCTGCAGTCGACGCTCGGCCTGGGCCCGCTGCAGTCGGGCGGCGTGTTCGCGATCCTCGGCGCGGCGTTCTTCGTCGCCTCGATGGCCAGCGTCGCTGTGGGGCGCCGGCTCGATCAACCGCCGGTCGAGCTCGGCGCGCTCGTGCTGGCGGCAGGCCATGGCCTGCAGGCGGTGCTGGCATTGGTGGGCGGCGGCATCGTGCCACTGGCGCTCGCACTGCTGGTGGAAGGCGCAGGCATCGGGTTGGTGATGGCCCCGCTGGTCTCGCTGGCGCTGTCGCGCCTGCCGTCGCAGCACGCCGGCATCGCTGCCGGCATCCTGTCGACCATCCAGGGCACCGGCAATGCGCTCGGCGTCGCGGTGGTCGGGCTCGCCTACCTCGCCGGATTGTGGCTGCCCGACGGTGCGAGACCCGGGCCTTCGCGATTCGCCGAGGCGCTGCTGCTGCTGGCGCTGCTCGCGCTCGCGGTGTGGTGGCTGGCGCGGCGGCTGCGCAAGGCCGACGAGCCGGTCAGCATGGGCGCGCCGACTGCGCGCTGACTGCGCGCGTTGTCGGGTGCGCGAGGCCAGCGCGCCGCGGGTTCAACCCTTGAGCCCCGGAAAGTCTTCCTCGAAGAACTCGGCTGCCTCCTTCGTGCCGCGGCGGCGGCGGACGGCCTCGAGCTGGCGCAGATCGACGCGGCGGATCTTGCCCGAGATGGTCTTTGGCAATTCGGCCACGAACTCGATGCGGCGCACCCGCTTGTACGGCGCGAGCTGCCGGCGCGCATAGTCGAGGATCTCGAGCGCGGTCGCGGCGTCGGGCTGGCGGCCGCGCGCGAGGGTGACGAACGCCTTGGGCACCGCCAGGCGCATCGGGTCGGGGCTCGGCACCACGGCGACCTCGGTCACCGCCTCGTGCTCGAGCAGCACGCTCTCCAGCTCGAACGGGCTGATGCGGTAGTCGGAGGCCTTGAACACGTCGTCGGCGCGGCCGACGAAGGTGAGGTAGCCGTCGGTGTCGCGCATCGCGACGTCGCCCGTGCGGTAGTAGCCGCCGCGCATCACGTCGGCGGTCTTCTCGGCGCTGTCTTCGTAGGCCGTCATCAGCCCGAGCGGCCGCGGGTCGAGCTTCAGGCACACCTCGCCTTCGTCGGCCTGCTTGCCGTCGGCGTCGAGCAGCACCACCTGGTAGCCCGGCAGCGGCCGGCCCATCCGGCCCGGTTTCAGCCGCTGACCGGGCGCGTTGCCGACCACCGCCGTGGTTTCGGTCTGACCGTAGCCGTCGCGCAGCGCCAACCCCCAGGCCTGCTGCACCTGCTCGATGATCTCGGGGTTGAGCGGCTCGCCGGCACCGACCACTTCGCGCAGCTTGAGCCGCCCGCGGTGGGCCGCCAGATCCTCCTGGATCAGCATGCGCCACACGGTGGGCGGCGCGCACAGCGTGGTGACGCCGCAGCGCTCGAGCGTGGCCAGCAGCGCCGCGGCGCTGAAGCGCGCGACGTTGTGGATGAAGATGCACGCGCCGGCGTCCCACGGCGCGAAGAAGCAGCTCCAGGCGTGCTTGGCCCAGCCCGGCGACGAGATGTTGAGGTGGATGTCGCCGGGCTTCAGCCCGATCCAGAACATCGTCGACAGATGCCCCACCGGATAACTCTGATGCGTGTGCAGCACCAGCTTGGGCTTGGAGGTCGTACCCGAGGTGAAGTACAGCAGCAGCGGATCGCTGGCGCGCGTCGTGCCCTGCGGCTCGAAGGTTGCGCTCTGATCGCGGGTGGCCTCGAACGACAGCCAGCCCGGCACGGGCGTGCCGACGCAGATGCGCGTGTAGCTGCCGGCCAGCGCCTCGAACTTGCCCACGTTCGCGCTGCCGACGATCACGTGGCGCACGCGGCCGCGGTCGATGCGGTCGCGCAGATCGTCGCTCGTCAGCAGCGACGTAGCGGGGATCACCACCGCGCCGAGCTTGAAGGCGGCGAGCATGCTCTCCCACAGCGCGACCTCGTTGCCGAGCATCAGCAGCACGCGGTCGCCGCGCGCGACGCCGTGCGCGCGCAGGAAATTGGCCACCTGCGCCGAGCGCTGCGACAACTGCCGGAACGAGTGCTGCGCCTCGCTGCCGTCTTCGTTGACGATCCACAGCGCCGGCGCGTCGTTGCCGCGCGCCATCGCATCGAAGTGGTCGAGCGCCCAGTTGAAGGCGCCCTCGAGCCGGGGCCAGCGGAACTCCTTCGCCGCCGCGGCCTGGTCGCCACGATGCTCGAGCAGGAAATCGCGCGCGGCCAAGAAGGCGCGCGCGGCGGCGTTCGAATCGGCGCTGTTCATCGATGCCTCCTTTGGGCGTTGCGCGGCGTGCGGCGACGGTGCGCGCGTGCGGCTCGCGATGGCGCATGCCCGATCGCTTCGCACGCCTGAGCCGCACCACCGCGGGCATTGTCGCGCGCCGCCGCGCGCCATGCCGTCGCCGCGGCCTTCTGGCCGGCGAGCGTCGATGCGGCGCCCGCCATCGCGCGGCCGCGCCGGCGGCGGCCGTCTTCAGGGCGGCGCGGCGCGGGTGCGCTGCTCGAGCGCGCGGCTCAATTCGCGCGCCTCGTCACCCTCGGGAATCGGCCGGCCGCTGTCGCGCCACTGCACCGCGGCCTTGAAGCCCTCGGCCTGGGCATAGCGACGGAACCACAGGCCCTCGGGGTTGTGGCGCGTGATGCCGTCGAACAGCGTGGCCATCATCTGGCTGTGTTCGAGCCCCATGCTCAGCATCGCCTGGTTGACCACCAGCTTGTGCATCGCCAGGTGCGAGCGCGGCACGCCGGCGATGCGATCGGCCAGGCGCAGCGTCGTCGCCTCGAGTTCGCCGGCCGGCACGGCGGCATTGGCCAGCCCCCAGGCCGCGGCGGTGAGGCCGTCGATCGTGTCGCCGGTGAACATCAGTTGCTTGGCGCGCGCCGGGCCGAGCCGGTAGGTCCACATCGCGGTGGTCGGGCAGCCCCACACCCGCGTGGGCATGTAGCCGATGCGCGCATCGTCGGCCATCAGCAGCAGGTCGCAGCACAGCGCGATGTCGCTGCCGCCGGCCACCGCGTGCCCGTGCACCTTGGCGATCGTCGGCTTGGCGCTGCGCCATAGCGCCATGAAGTCGTCGGTGTTGCGCTTCATCGCTGCGTAGTCGAGCATCGGGTCCCACGGCATCGACTCCTGCTGGCAAGGGTGGTCGATGTGGCTCTGCGCGTAGGCCTGCAGGTCGTAGCCGCCGCAGAAGCCCTTGCCCGCGCCTTCGACGACGATCACGTGCACCTCGTCGTCGGCGTTGGCCCACTCGACCGCGGCGCGGATCTCGCCGGGCGTCTGCTCGCCGATGGCGTTGAGCCGCTCGGGCCGGTTCAGCAACAGGCGCGCGATGCGCGGGCGCTCCGGATCCTTGTCGATGCGCAGGGTGTCGAAGGCCGGCATGTCGAGTCTCCGAGGGTGGCTCGCGGCGATGGTAGCCGTGCCGCGCACCGCTTGCCCGCCCCTTCGCGAACCGGCCACACCGAGCGCACCGGCCCGGCGAACCCGATCCGAAACCGCGGCTCGGGCCGCTCAGTCGACGCGGCGGCGCCCTGCGTCGCACGCCGGATGTGGCTCAGCACGAGCGCGCTGCGCACCGGATGCTGCTCGATGAAACGCAGACAGGCGCTGTCGTGCGCGGCGATCGGCTCCTTCAACAGGCGAACGTCGCCATCGAGATAGTGCGCGATGCCCCAGCCGTCGGCATTGCGGCCTTCGCGGCTGTGGCTCGCGAACTCGCGCAGCGAGAGCCTCAGCAGCGCCGGATGTTCACCCGAGAAGGCGAACAGCTCGCACATCGGCGGTGCCGATCAACCCGTCGTGCGGCGCCGCGCCCCGCAGGCCGCGCCGGCAGTGCCCACGCCCAGCCTGCGCAGGATCGTCTCGAGCGGACACAGTCCGGTCAGCGAGCTCTGTGCCAGGTTGACGCCGACGAACACGGTCAGCCACAACCAGTGGGCAGAGTGGAACAATGGGCTCGCCGCGGCGCCGAGCGCCAGCGAAGCGAGAATCACGAGCCCCGCGAAGAGGCGGATGACGTTTTCGATCTGCATGGGAGTTCCTGTCATGGGTTGCGGTGACGATGGCGCGCAGCTTGCCTTGCTGGTGGCACCGTGTCTGCCACGTCGGTTGCACAGCCGCTGCGCAGCGTGCGGGCGCGGCAAGGCACGGAGCCGGCCGTGAACGAGAATCGCCGCTCACTGCTGCTGGCGCGCTTCCCGGTGTTCGCGCAGGTGCCGACGGCCGAACTCGATGCGCTGCTTGCCGCCGCGCCGCTGCATCGGGCTGCGGCCGGCAGCGTGCTGTTCGAGCCCCACATGCGCTGCGAAGGCTTCCCGCTGCTGCTCGACGGCACCGTGCGCGTCTCGAAGAGCTCGCCCGAGGGACGCGAGATCGTGCTCTACCGCGTCAGCCCCGGCGAGGCGTGCATCCTGTCGGGCGGGTGCCTGCTCGGGCAGACCGAATACGCGGCACGCGGCGTCGCGGAGACCGACGTCACGCTGCTGCGCATCCCGCCGGCGATGTTTCAGGCGCTGATCCTGGAGCAGCCGGCGTTCCGGCGTTTCGTGTTCGACACCTACGGCGCCCGGCTGTCCGAGGTGATGGAGCTGGTCGACGAAGTCGCGTTCCGCAAGCTCGACACCCGGCTCGCGCGCCTGCTGGTGCAGCGCGGCCCGATGATCCAGGCCACGCACCAGAACCTGGCCGACGACCTGGGCAGCGTGCGCGTGTTCATCAGCCGCTTGCTGCGCGGTTTCGAGGACCGCGGCTGGGTCAGGCTCGAACGCGAGCGGATCAGCGTGGTCGACGCGAAGGCGCTGCTGGAGTTCGCACAGAGCTGATGCCGTCTCGCGCGACCGCGCGGCGGCCCCGGCGCATAACGCGGCGGCACTGATGCGGATCAACCCTGGCGACCGAGCGCAGGCTATGCTCGGCCCTCATGGGCAACCTCACTCAAGATCAGCTCCTTCGATTGGCCGAGCGCATGCGCGACCGCAAGGCCCTGCTGATGGCCGAGATCCGCGGCGCGCTGTCGCAGACGGCCCGCAGCCAGTACGTCGATCTCCTCGGCGTGGGCGGAGACGCGGCCGACGAGTCCGTGGCCAGCCTGCTGCGCGACATCACCGAGTCCGAGGTCGTGCGCGACGTCGGCGAAGTGCGCGACATCGTCGCCGCGGAGCAGCGCCTGGCTGCCGGACGATTCGGCACCTGCATCGACTGCGAATCGCCGATCGACGCCAAACGGCTCGAGGCCTACCCAACCGCCAAGCGCTGCCTGTCGTGCCAGCAGCATCGCGAGAAGACGCGGGCCGCTTCCAAGTACACCGGCCGCTGAGGCCGCGGCAGACAACGCAGCGACATGAGCACACTACGCAAGACCATCAGGACCCGTCAGCCCGACAGCACGCGCCGCGCGCCGATGCCGTCGTACCTGCCGCGCCCGGTCAAGACGGCGAGCGGTCGCGCCCCGACCACGCTGATTCCGGCCTACATCCGCTCGATGGAGCAGGAGCTCGACGCCGAAGACCGCGCCTACATCCGCCGCAAGCTCGGAACGAAGCTCGGCAAGTTCGCCGAGGTCGTCGAGCGCGTCAGCGTGCGGGTGGGTGACGTCCACGGCGCGCACGGTGCAAGAGACAAGTCGTGCCGCATCAAGGTGGTGCTGGTCGGGCTGCCGAGCGTGCTGGTCGAAACGCGCAACGCCTCGCTGCAGGCGGCGGTCGACCTCAGCCTGACCCGCACCGCCAACGCGGTTCGCGGCAGCATCGGGCGCCGCCGAACCATTTCGACCCGACCGAAGACCGCACGGCGGGCGTGAGCCGCGTCGGGACACAGGCCATGACCGGCAGCACCCGACGCGCGCTGCTGCGCGCGGCATCGCTCGCACCGGCCTGGGCGATGGCGCCGGCGCCGGCGAGGGCAGCACTCAAGACCAACGCGCACATCGTCATCGCCGGCAGCGGCCTGGGCGGCATCGCGGTGGCCAGCCGGCTCGGCAAACTGCTCGACGGCGCGCGCATCACGATCGTCGACCGCAAGGAAGAGCACAACTACCAGCCCGGCTACACGCTGGTGGCCACCGGCGTGTGGCCGGTGAGCAAGGTGCGCGATCGCAACGCCGATCTGCAGCCGGCAGGCGTGCGGTGGGTCAAGGACATGGTGGCGTCGTTCGACCCTGCCTCCAACAGCGTGACGACCGCGGGCGGCCAGCGCATCGGCTACGACTTCCTCGTCGTCGCCACCGGGCTGCACCTGGACTTCGCGCAGGTTGCCGGCATGGACGTCGGCGCAATCGGCACCCATGGCCTGGCCAGCGTGTACCCTGGCCCGCAGGCCGCACAGGCCACGTGGGCGGCGATGCAGGGGTTCGCCGCCAAGGGTGGGCAGGCACTGATGACCTTGCCCGCCACGCCGCTGAAGTGCGCCGGTGCGCCGCTGAAGATGACCTTCATGCTGTGCGACCGCCTGCGCCAGGCCGCCACGCTGGACAAGAGCAAGGTGCGGTTCGTGTCGGCGCTGGGCAATGTCTTCGGCGTCAAGGTCGTCAACGACAACGTGCTCGCGCGCTGGCAGGCGCTGGGCGTGGCGGTCGAAACCAACCACAAGCTCGTGGCGGTCGACATCGGCGCGCGCCGCGCCACCTTCGTCACGCCCGAGGGCGAGAAGCTGGAGCTGCCGTACGACTTCATCCACGTCGTGCCGCCGATGCGCGCACCCGACGCGGTGAAGAACAGCGATCTCGCCTGGAAGGACGGGCCCTTCGCCGCGGGCGGCTGGCTGGAGGTGGACAAGGCCACGTTGCAGCACCGCCGCTTTCCGAACGTCTTCGGCCTCGGCGACATCAACGGCACCCCGCGCGGCAAGACCGCCGCCACGGTGAAGAAGAGCGCACCCATCGTCGCGCACAACCTCGTGCAGGCGATCGCCGGGCGCCGGCCCGACGAAGACTTCGACGGCTACACGTCGTGCCCGCTGATCACGCGCGAGGGTTCGGCGATGCTGATCGAGTTCGACTACGAAGGCCGGCTGACGCCATCGCTGCCGATGATCGATCCGCTGCAGGAGAGTTACTTCGCGTGGCTGATGAAGATCGGCATGCTCAAGCCTGCGTACATGGCGGTGCTCAAGGGCCGGGTCTGATCGAGGGGGCGGCCCGTGTACGAAATCTGGCTCGGCCTGAACATCGTGTGGGAGATCGCGCTCGACGTGTGGCCGGTGCTGCTGATCGTCGCGGTGATTTGGGTCGCACTGATGGCGATGGCCTGGCGATGCTCGGCCGCGCGCTGGCGCGCCGCCTGGCCGTGGGCGCTCGCCGCCGGCGCGGTGGTCGCGCTGGCCGCCTTCCTCGCGGTGCCCACGCTCACCAAGTCGTCGCTGGGTGCGCTCGCCTACTGGGTCGATTGGGCCAGCCTGCTGGCCATCGCCGCGGGTTTCGGCGCCGCGGCGCTCGCCTTTGCCTGGCCGCTGCTTTCGATGCTCGGGACACGGCGCCTCTCACCGGGAAGAACCCAAGCGTGAGGTTCGTCGCTCCGGCCGTTGGGTCGGCGCGATATTCGTCGCCTTCACGCCAGCGGGGCCGGCACGCTCGATCGCACAGCGGCCGCCTGCGCCTGCGGCAGCCGCGACAACACGCCATCGTCGAGGTAGTAGACGGTGTCGAAGCCCTCGATCATCCGGTGGTCGTGGGTCACCGTGATCACCGCCGAGCGGCGCTCGCGCGCGATGCGGCGCAGCAGCGCCATCACCTTGGTGCCGCGGTCGGTGTCGAGCGCGGCGGTCGGCTCGTCGGCCAGCACGAGCGGCGGCTCGTTGGCCAGCGCGCGGCCGATCGCCACGCGCTGGCGCTCGCCGCCCGACAGATTCGCGGGCAGCGAATCGGCGCGGTGCGCGATCTCGAGATAGCCGAGCAGCTCGTTCGCGCGGCGCGCGGCGTCGCGCCGGCTCGCGCCGTTGAGCTGCATCGCCAGCGCCACGTTCTCCTGCGCGGTCAGGAACGGGATCAGGTTGTGCTGCTGGAAGATGAAGCCGATGTTGCGGCGGCGAAACGCGCGCGCGTCGATTCCGGTCCAGCCGTCGCGGTAGACCTCTTGCCCGGCGATCACGATGCGGCCGCTGGTCGGCTCCAGGATCAGGCTGATCGACAGCAGCAACGTGCTCTTGCCCGAGCCGCTGGGGCCCAGCAGCGCCACCAGCTCGCCGGCCTGCACGCTGAACGAACACGGCTTGAGCGCGTGCACGGCGAGCTCGCCGCTGCCGAAGGTCTTCGACACGCCGTCGACCTCGAGCACCGTCACGCCAGCGTTTGTCGACATATGAATCGTGCCCGCGCCGGGGTGCCCTGGGGATGCAGCGCTAGCCCCCGAGCGCGAGCTGCGGTGGCGTGCGCAGCGCGTGCCAGATCGCCATCAGGCTGGCGACCACGCCGCCCATCAGCATGACGACGAAGGTCGCCGTCGTCTCCGCCGGCACGAACATCAGCGTGCGCGGGAAGCCGGGCGCGATCAGCTCGCGCAGCCCGTAGGCGAGTGCGAAGCTCGCCAGCGTCAGCGCCAGCGACTGCTCCAGGATCAGTCGCACGATCACCCAGTTCGACGCGCCGATCAGCTTCAGCGTGGCGATCGACCTGATCTTCTCGATCGTCAGCACGTAGATGATCAGCGCGATGATGACGATCGAGACGATCACCAGCAGCGCCCGGAACAGCCCCAGCACGGCCGACATCTTGCTCAACCGGCCTTCGAGCATCAGCGAGCGCTCCTGCTGCGCGGTGTAGACGTTGAAGTAGAGCCAGTCGCCGATGTGCTGCGCCGTCGCCGTGGCATCGGCGCCCGGCGCGAGCTTGACCAGCACCGCGTTGACCGTGTCGCCCGACACCGCCAGCAGCGGCAGCAGCCGGTTGGCCTGCTCGCCCGAGTAGCCTGCGGCCTCGAGCCGCTTCAGGTTCGCGGCGCGCGCGGCGACCAGCGCCCGGTTGTCCTGCTGGTACTGCACCTCCTGCGCGTCGGGCAGCGACAGATACACGAGCGGATTGCCGCCCGAATCGACCGCGCCGCGCGTGATCCCGACCACCCGGTACGCGTGGGTTCCGAGCGGCACCATGTCACCCAGCGCCAGCCCCAGCTTGCCGTCGGCGACCAGTTCGTAGTGCGGGGCCTCGATCGCGCGCCCGCTGGCGATGCGGCCCGGCCCGCCGAGCCCGCCGAAGACGTCGTAGCCGACGATCGTGAACTGCTGGCTCCTGCCGCCGAGGTCGCGTTGCGCCGAGTAGACCACCAGCGGGCTGGCGGCAGCGACGCCCGGCGTCGCGGCCACGCTCTTGTAGGCGTCCAGCGGCATGCGCGAGCTCTCGTTGAACGGGCCGCCGCGCCCGCGCTCGACGACCCACAGGTCGGTCGAGGTGTTCTCGATCAGCCACACGCCGTCGGCGATGTTGCCCTGGTAGATGCCGTTCATCACCAGCACGATCGTCAGCAGCATCGCCACGCCGGCGATCGTCGCGACGAACTTGCCCAGGTGCCGGCGGATGTCCTTGACCGCGAGATCCATCGGCGGCCTTGCCTTCAGCCGCCGGCGAGTTCGAGCGCACGCACGCGTGCGTTGACCTTGACGCCCTCGGCGCGCGCGACGACGCGCTCGCCGCTGGCCAGCCCACTGGCCACCAGCACGCGTGCGCGATCGGCCGCGCCGGTGGCGACCGGGCGGAACCTCGCCCTCCCGTCTTCGACGACCAGCACGCCCTGGCGGCCTTCGGGGTCGCGCGTCAGCGCCGGCAGCGGCACGACGATGCCCGAGACCGTGCCGGTGTCGATGGCGACTTGTGCTTCCTGGTCGATCGCGAAGCGCGCGGGCGGCGCATCGAACGCGACGTTGACCTCCAGCTCCCGTGTGGCGGCATCGGACTGGCGCGCGATGCGCGCGACCTTGCCGGCCAGCTCGTCTCCGGTGCGCAGCCGGATGTGCGCTGGCTGCCCCACCTCGACCCGTCCGACGACCGATTCATCGACCCGCATCGCGACCCACAGCGTCTTCGGATCGACGAGGCGATAGATCGGCGTGCCCGCCACGACGGTGGCGCCGACTTCGACCTGGCGCTGGATGATCACGCCATCCATCGGCGCGACGACGCGCGTGTACGACAACACGGTGTCGGAGTAGCGCACTTCCTGCGTCAGCGCGTGCGCTTCGGCTTCGCGCGCGGCCTGCGCCGCACGCGCGCTGTCGAGGTTGGCCTGCGCGGCGCGCTGCGCGGCCTCGGACGCATCGAGCACCGACGGCGAGACGAAACCGGTGCGCAGCAGCTCCGCGTCGCGCCGCTGCTTGCTCTGGGCGAGTTCGAGGTCGGCCTGCGCCTTGGCGACCGCGGCCGCGGCCGCGACGACGTTGCGCGCGAGCGCCTCGCGCTGGCCGCCGACCACGCCGCGCCGGGCGGCGAGATCGCGGTCGTCGAGCAGCGCGAGCAGTTGCCCGCGCTGGACCGCATCGCCAATGTCGGCATCGAGCCGCCGCACCGTCGCGGTGATGCGTGCCGACAGCGTGACCGGTATGCGCGCCTGCACCGTGCCCGGCCCGCTCACCTGGATCGAAACCTGGCCCAGTGCCGCCTCGGCGATCGGCACCGCAACGGCACGGCCGGCGCGCACGATGATCGCGCCGGCTGCAGCCACCAGCACGAGCGCGGCAGCGAGCGCTGCGACGATCGCGCGCGGGCGCTTCATCTGGGCCCCACTCGGAGCCCGAAGGAACGCGATTCATCCATGGTGTGGCCCGTCGCCTCGAACAAGTCTCCCGCGAGCCGTCGCGCTATCGCTGCGACGGCGGCATCGAAGTCTGCGGTTTGCGCTGCGACGGGTCTGCTACCCAGGTTGCTATGCACCCGACGATTATCGAAGTTCCGCCGGCAAGCTCGTCGGAAGGCACTCGTAAGCCGCACCGCCGGCGCTCCTGGCCGTCATGCCTTCCGGGCACACCGGCTCATCGCTGGCCGACTCGCGCAACTGCTCAGTGCCGTCGATCGCCGGCGAGCCAGGGAGCGCCTGGCATCCACTCGTCGCGACCGCGACCACAGACATCAGGAGCAGACGGGGAATGCACATGATGCACCTCGCTGTGCGCGCAATGGGCGATGATCCTGGATCGCGACTGGGCCGAAGTCAATCCACGGCCACGGCCGGCGGCTGGACGCAGCGCCGGGAGGATCCCTCAGCTCATTTCTCCAGCCGCCAGGTCTCGTTCAGCGCGAGAAAGCCGCTCGCGTATTGTCCCGGCGCGCGCTTGCCATTGACGATGATTTTCGGGCCGCGAGCGGCTGCTGCGCGGACGCGAAACGCGAAGAGCCGGGGTTTGGCCGTCGGGCAACTCTGGGGAGGCCCGGCCAGCGGCTCAGGGTCGGTAGGATGAATTGAGAGCGAATCGCCGAAGGTGGGCAACGCGCCCAGACGGGTGCAGCTTTCCAAGCTTTCGATTGCGGATCCGAATCTTGAACTGTGTCGAGGAATTCGTCATGAGCAGGATATTCGAGCAAGTTGCGTGGTGTCTCGTGGGTCGCGCAACGGAATTGCCGCGGTTCGTGATACCTCTCGGGGTGGCTGCGCTCTTCCTGGCGGGCCTGGGGCCCGACCATGCGCTGTTGGCTGCCGAACCGCAGTCAGAAGTCTCCGCCAAGGCGCTCATGCCGAGGATCGAAGTCGCGATCGACGAGAAATTCTCGCTCGGGCAGGCTGAAACCGCACTGGTCAGGGGGCTCGACATACTCGTCACGGTGACGCGCCTCAGCTACACCCGTTGTCCAGCGGGCGCCATGTGCGTGGTGCCCGATGGTCCGAACGTCACCTATGAGGTGCACGATGCCACGACACGAGGCTTCATCAGACGCGGCAACAATCACAATCCGGCGCCATCGCACTTTCCCTGGTTCGTTCGCTACGTCGGGTCGGATGGGAGGACCTATGCGCGATTCGCGGCGCACGACACCGTCCAATGGTGTCAGCGGGTAGCGCCCGAGAGCAGGATGATGTGGTGCTGGCGACAAACGGCGGAGCTGTCGCGCGACGCTTCGCACTGCACGCGGATCGCAGACGTACCGGAGCGGGCGAACTGTGTCTTCAGCGTGGCACGAGTGACGGGCGAACCGGCATGGTGCAAGTCCGCGCCAAACATCGATATGTGCCATGAAATGCTCGCCCGCGAGCTGAAGCGGCCGGAGCTATGCGGGAGCGTCACGAACCCGCGCAGCTATTGCATCACGGCAGCCGTTGCGGCAGGTGGAGAGATCAATCGCTGCAAGCGCATCTCATCCGCTCGCGGAGATTGCTACGAAGCAGCCGCACGGCAGGCCAAGAGCCTGAGCGTCTGCGCTCAGCTGCCAGACCCTTACAAGAGAGAGTGCCGCGACATTCTCAAGGGGTGGCGGATTTCACTGCCTGATGCTTCACTGCCTGATGCGATACCCGAACGCTGAAACCGGACAATGCTGTCGTTGACTTGGGCGCATGGCGTCTGCGGGAAGCGCAAGCGGCTCGTGCAGCGCTCTTGCCCGGCTCAATGAAGCCACATCGAGTGCGCCGCGTAGGTCGGCGTGCTCTGCAGCGACGACGGCGGATGCCACAGCACGGCGACGTACCACGCGGCCCAGGCGACGATCACCAGGCTCAGCACCCACAGCCACAGCGGAATCGGCGATGGCGACTCGGCGCGCCGCGGCTCGAACGGCTCCTCGGCGCCGAAGGCGTTGACGGTGACGCTGAGCGCGCCGCGCACGATCGCGCCTGCGCTCAAGCCGCTGAGCGTGATGCCCGGGCCGTTGCGCACTTCGAACGGCACGTGGCGGATGCCGGTGCGGCCGCTGCGGTCGCGCGCTTCGATGCGCAGGCGGTGCTCGCCGTCGGCCAGGCCGTGGGTGTCGAGGCTGACGGTGACCGGTGGCGCGACGTCGGCGATCGGCTCGGCGCCGTCGTCGAGGTAGACGCGGATGCGCGCTTCTTCCATCGCGGCCCCAATCAATGATCGTCGCGCAGCACGCGGTACTTCGGGTGCCGCGCGTTGCGCTCGCCGGGGTGGATCAGCAGCCAGAACATCGCTGCGAAGCAGGCGATGGTGATCGCGCCGGCGACCACCGCGACGATCAGGTTGCCGAGGTCGGAGCCGATGCCGTGGTGCATGCGAGGGCCCTCACTGCTTCGCGCGCACCGCGGCGACGTCGGCCGCACTCACCGTGCGCGCCCGGTTGCCCCACGAGGTGCGCTCGTGGTCGATGATGTCGGCGATCTGCGCATCGCTGAGTTGCGAGGCGAACGGCGGCATCGCCGCGGCGTACTTGGTGCCCTTGATCGTGCGCCCCTGCGCACCGTGAAGCACGGTGGCGATGTGCTCCGATGGATCGGCGGCGGTCACCACGGGGTCGCCCACCAGGTCCGGGAACACGCCCGGGATGCCGGCGCCCTGCGCGCCGTGGCAGGCGGCGCAGTTGGCGGCGAACAGCCGCGCGCCCTGCGCGGCATCGAACGCCGCCGCGGTGCTCACGGTCGCCGGCGGCTGCGCCGCGGTGGCCGCAGTTGCCGTGGTGTTCGGCGTCGTCGTTGGCGCCGCGGGCGTGGCTTGCGCCGCTGAACCCGGCAGCGTGGCCTGCCGCAGCGACAGCAGATAGGCCACCAACGCCACCGCCTTCTCGCCCGGCACCACGACGCCGTTCGTCGGGGCGAACGGCGCGGGCACCGGTACCGGTTGCACATCGGGCGGCGCACGGTCGAGCACCTCGAACAGCCACGGAAACGACGGCATGATCGACTGCGGTACCACCGAGCGCGGGTCGTACAGGTGGATGTACTGCCACACGTCGCTCGCCTGTCGCGCGCCGATGTTGGAGAGATCGGGCCCGTTGCGCTCGGAGCCGAGCAGCTCGGGGGTGTCGTACGCGTAGTCGCCCGGCGCCGAAGGACGGCCGAAGATCGCGTCGGCCTGCAAGGGCCGCACCTGCTGCGTGTGGCAGTACGCACAGCCCTCGGAGATGTAGACCTGGCGCCCACGCGCCTGCAACTCGGTGAGCGGCTTGACGCCCGGCGCGGGCGGCACCTGCGACAGCTCGGCCCCCGGCAGCACCGCCATCGTCACGGCGAGCGTGGCGTAGACCAGCGTCGAGCCACCGGCGATGGCCAGCAGCTTGTTCATGCCGATGCTCCAGCGACCGCCGGCACGGCGGCCGGACCGGCCGCGCGCGACCCGCCGTAGGTCATCGTCCAGACGTTCCAGGCGAACACCAGGTGGCCGAGGAACATCAACGTGCCGCCGATCGACCGCCACAACCAGTACGGCGCCATGTCGGCCACCGATTCGATGAACGGCGCGCCGCGGATCCAGTCCATCCCCTGCACGCTGCCGCCGATCGACAGCGCCAGCACGTAGATCACCACGCCGACGGTCGACAGCCAGAAGTGGATGCCGACCAGCAGGTTGTTCGGCTCCTTGCCGGTGGCGCGCGGCAGCAGCGCATAGACGCCGCCCCAGATCGCGAACGAGACGAAGCCGTACATCGTGAGGTGCGAATGGCCGACGGTGTAGTTGGTCAGGTGCCAGAGCTGCTGCAGCGACCGAAAGGCCTCGAGCGTGCCCTGCGTCGAGCCGAGCAGGTAGCCGAGCACGCCCACCAGCACGAACATCGCGGGCGAGCGGTGCAGCCGCTCGGGGCGCCCGCGCAAGGTGAGCAGGAAGTTGGCGCTGCCGCCCCACACCGGCACCAGCATCGCCACGCTGAACACGATCGCCACCGTCTGCAGCCACCACGGCAGCGGGCTGAACAGGAAGTGGTGCGAGCCGATGATCGGGTAGAAGACGAGGTTGGTCCAGAACGCGAAGATGCCCAGCGAGTACGAATAGATCGGCCGGTTCATCAGCTTGGGCAGCGCGTAGTAGAAGGTGCCCAGCGCCAGCGGCGTGAACCACATGCCCACCGCGTTGTGCATGTAGTAGCCCTGCACCGCCACCTGTCCGAGGCCGTGCTGGTACCACGGCAGCAGCGACACCAGCACGATGATGATCGTCCACAGCGTGCCGCCGATGGTGTACCAGTTCGAGAGGTACACGTCGTCGCTGTCGCGCCGCGCCACGGTGACGATCAGGTTCCACACCGCGGTGACCAGCGCGGCGCCGAGGATCACGCGCATCCACCACAGCCACTCGCGGTACTCCTGCGCGCCTTCGTTGTAGCCGAGCTCGAGCGCGACCGTGCCGGCGACGGCGGCGATGTTGAACAGCCACAGCGACAGCCACGCCAGCCGCGGGCTCGCCAGCCGCGTGCCCGAGCTGCGTGCCGCGACGTAGAAGGCCAGGCCGATCAATGCCGGGCTGGCCCAGGCGTAGAAGGTGGCGTTGGTGTGGATCGGCCGCAGGCGGCCGAACGCGAGCCAGGGCGTCGTGGCCAGTTCCGGGTACGCGAACTTCAGGCTCAGCAGCACGCCCACCGCGGTGGCGAACACCAGCCAGACCGTTGCGCAGGCGGTGTACGCGGCGAACACGCGCGCCAGCTCGCGATCGGCCGCGTCGCCATCCGATCGCTGCGCCACTGCAGCCGTCGCGGTGGGCATCGCGCGCCTCAGCTCGCGGCCGCGGCGGGAACGACGCCGCGCTGCATGATCGACTCGATCGACGGGAAGATCTTGCGCGCCGCCTCGGGCACCTCGCGCCAGTGCCGCGCCGGTGCATAGCCGAACGGCTGCGTCCCGGGGCCATCGCCCGGCGCGCCGACCACGATGCGCCCGACCATGCCCGCCGCCTCGTGCGGCTGGCAGAAGTAGTCGTACACGCCGGCCACGGTGAAGGTGTGCTCGAAGGTCGAACCCTTGGCTGGGTACTGGCCCAGCAGCACGCCGGAGTTCCACGGTGGCGCGGCGGTCGGGATGCGCAGCTCGTGGCTGTCGTTGGCGGGGTGGTACGCGCTCACCGAGTGGTAGCCGCGCACCTGGATCCAGCGCACCGTATCGCCCGGCTCGATGCGCAGCCCGATCGGGTCGAAGGTGACGCGCGCACCGTCGGCAGAGATCAGCGCGCGCACCTCCACCGTGCGCGCCGCCAGCCCGAAACGCGGCAGCAGCAAGGCGCAGGCGCCGGTGACGAAACCGCGGCGTGTGGCCACGCTACTTGAGGTCGGCATCCTGCTGCTTCTTGGTGATCAGCCACTGCGTGATGTGGTAGTGCGGTTCCTCGACGCCCGGATGCCCGGGGTTGTAGGTGATGTCGGTGTGATTGAACTTCAGGTTACCGAGCTTGGCGCCCATGTCCTCGAAGTTCTTGTGCGCATCGAGATCCTTCAGCGGCAGCATGTAGGTGACCTCGACCAGCTTGCCCTTCTTGTCGTAGCCGAGGAACGGGCCGGCCGGCAGCGTCGACGGATCGACGTAGAGCGTGCCCAGCCCGGGCAGGTAGTCGGGCAGCTTGACCAGCGTGCTGACCTTCTTGAAGTTCGCCGGTGGCTTGGTGTGGATGTCGGCGGCCAGCGCGCTCTGCGCAAAACCGGTGCTCAGCAACGCCGTCAGCGCCCCGAGGGCGGCGGCACGGTGAAATTTGTTCATTGCGAGTTCCCTTCAACTGCGCCCGCGTCGGGATCGAGCCGATCCGCTGAGGGCGAGCGCATTACCCCGCAGTATGGGCAGACGACCCCAACGGCGCTGTCAGGCAGTCCCGACAAGCGATGTCGGGCCGGCTCGACCGTTTGCCCTCGTCGCCCACTGTCGCGAAACGCTGACCGGCGATGTCAGGCTTTCCCGACTGCGGCGGGCGCGCTGCGCGCCTAGCGTCGAGGCTCAGACCCACAAGACTGAAGGAGACGAACATGTCGACCGAATCCGGCTCGGGCCGCTCGATTGCGCGCGACGGCGTCGCGCATGTGCTGGCAAATCAGGAACGCCGCCGCTTCGTGCGCGCGGTCGGCGCCGCCGGGCTCGCCGCCGGCATTGCACCGTACGTGCGCCCGGCTCGCGCCGCGACGCGCACGCTCAAGATCCTGCAGTGGAGCCACTTCGTGCCGGCCTACGACACCTGGTTCGACAACACCTACACCAAGCAGTGGGGCCAGAAGAACGACATGGAGGTAATCGTCGACCACGTCGGCGTGCCGGCGATCAACTCGCGCGCGGCCGCCGAGGTGTCGGCGCAGAAGGGGCACGACCTCTTCATGTTCCTGGCGCCGGCGCCCGCCTACGAGGAGCAGGTGATCGATCACCGCGAGATCTACGAGGAGGTCGAGCGCAAGCACGGCAAGCCGATCGAGCTGGCGGTGCGCAGCACCTACAACCCGAAGACCCGCAAGTACTTCGGTTTCTCAGACAGCTTCGTGCCCGACCCGGTCAACTACCGCATCGACCTGTGGTCCGAGCAGGGCATGGCCCAGGGACCCAGGAGCTGGGACGACGTGCTGCGCGTGGGCGCGGCGATCAAGAAGAAGAGCAACATCCCGGTGGGCATCGGCCTGTCGTCGGAGCTCGACACGGCGATGGCGATGCGTACCATCCTGTACGCCTTCGGCGGCTCGGTGCAGGACGAGCAGCGCCGCGTGGTGCTCAACTCCAAGGCCACGCGCGACGCCGTCGCCTTCGTCAAGGAGCTGTATCAGAAGACGATGACGCCGGAGGTGATGGCGTGGGATGCATCGTCGAACAACCGCGCGATGATCGCCGGCAAGATCTCGCTGGCGCTCAACGCCATCTCGATCACGCGGGCGGCCGAGAACGAGAAGCTGCCGATCGCCAGCCAGATCGGGCTGACCCGCGCGCTGATGGGCGAGAAGCGCGCCATCGGCCTGGAGCACGTGATGGACTGCTACGTGATCTGGAAGTTCGCCGAGAACAAGGAAGGGGCGAAGAAGTTCCTGGTCGACTACATCGACAACTTCCACCAGGGCTTCGAGGCCAGCGAGTACTACAACTTCCCGTGCTTCTCGTCGACGGTGCCCGACCTGAAGAAGCTGCTGGCCGACGACCCGCACGCGCCGGCGGGCAAGTACACGGTGTTCGACAACGTGCTGAGCTGGGCCACCAACGTCGGCTACCCGGGCTATGCCAACGCCGCGACCGACGAGATCTTCAACACCTGGGTGCTCAACACGATGTTCGCCAAGGTCGCCAGCGGCGCCGCGTCGCCAGCCGACGCCGTGGCCGAGGCCGACACGAAGTGCCGCCAGATCTTCGCCAAGTGGCAGAGCAAGGGCCTGGTCTGAAGTAGCCGGAGACGGGTCGATGGCGACCATCGAAACCCGCCGCATCAGCAAGCGCTTCGACGGCCATGCGGCCGTCGACGCGATCGACCTCGCGGTGCGCGAGGGCGAGTTCCTGGTGCTGGTCGGGCCCTCGGGCTGCGGCAAGACGACGCTGCTGCGCATGGTGGCGGGGCTCGAGGCACCGAGCTCGGGCGACGTGCTGATCGGCGGACGCGTGGTGACTCAGGTGCCGCCGCGCGCACGCAACATCGCGATGGTGTTCCAGAGCTACGCGCTGTATCCGCACCTGTCGGTCGGCCGCAACATCGGCTTCCCGCTGCGCGCCGCGGGCATGCGCCGCGCCGAGGCGCAGACGCGCATCGAGCGCGCGGCGCAGATGTTCGGCATCGGCCATCTGCTCGCGCGCAAGCCGCGCCAGCTCTCGGGCGGCGAGCGGCAGCGCGTGGCGCTGGCACGCGCGGTGGTGCGCGAGCCGCTGGCGTTCCTGCTCGACGAGCCGCTGTCGAACCTCGACGCCAAGCTGCGCACGCTGGCGCGCGACGAGTTGCAGCAGTTCCAGCGCCGGCTCGGCACGACGACGATCTACGTCACGCACGACCAGGTCGAGGCGATGGGGCTGGGCGAGCGCATCGCGGTGCTCGAAGCCGGCACCGTGCACCAGATCGGCACGCCGGCGCAGGTCTACGACGACCCGCGCGATGCCTTCGTGGCCACCTTCATCGGCTCGCCGCCGATGAACCTGATCCGCACCGATGCGGCGTTCGTCGGCGTGCGCCCCGAGCACCTGCTGCCGCGCACGGCGTTCGCCGCCGACGAGCGCACCGAGGCGTATCCGCTGGTGGTGCACCGCGTCGAGAATCTCGGCGCTGACCGCTATGTCTACGGCACGCTGCAGCCGCCGCATCCGCAGGTGCACGTGATCGCGCGGCTGCCGTCGCTGCTGCCGTTCGCCACCGCCGACGGCGAGCGCCACGAGTTCGCGGTGCGCGCACGCGACCTGCGGCGCTTCGCGCTGGCCGACGGGCGCCGGCTCGAGGCGGCGGCATGAACCCGCACGGCCTGGCCGCGGCCGCCCGCTTCGTCGACGCGCCGGCACGCGCCACGCGCTGGCGCGACAACGAGCGCCGGCTCGGCGTGCTGCTGCTGGCGCCGGCCATCGCCTACATCGTCGCGCTGGTCGGTCTGCCGTTCGCGCTCGGCGTGTTCTACAGCTTCAGCGACGCCACCGTCGGCAGCACCACGCTGCACTTCGTCGGGCTGCACAACTTCCGGCTGATCATGAGCGACCCGACGTTCTGGACGTCGCTGCGCAACGCCGTGGGCTTCACGCTGGTGTCGCAGGTGCTGGTGGTGGTGCTCGGCAAGATGCTGGCGATGGCGCTGGCCAGGGATTTTCGCGGTCGCTGGCTGGTGCGCCTGCTGATCCTGCTGCCGTGGGTGGCGCCGATCTCGCTGGGCGCGATCGGCTGGCTGTGGATCTTCGACCCGATCTACAGCATCATCACCTGGACGCTGCACGCGCTGCACCTGATCGATGCGGCCACCACGCCGGTGTGGCTCGGCCAGCCCGAGCTGGCGATGGCCTCGGTGGTGCTGGTCGACGTCTGGCGGCTGCTGCCGCTGGCGGCGGTGATCATCCTCGCGGGCATGACCGCGATCCCGCAGGACATCCACGACGCCGCGCAGATGGACGGCGCGAGCTTCCTGCGCCACCTGTTCCAGATCCAGATCCCGCTGGTGGCGCCGGTGATGCTGATCGCGCTGCTGTTCGGCATCGTGTTCACCTTCACCGACATGATCGTGATCTACGTGCTGACGCGCGGCGGCCCGTACGACACCACCCAGGTGCTGGCGAGCTACGCCTTCTTCACCGGCGTGCAGGGCGGCGACCTCGCCACCGGTTCGGCGATCGCGCTGTTCCTGTTCCCGGTGCTGGCGGCGGTGGCGGTGTTCTTCCTCGTCGCCGCGCGGCGCGCCGACGTCGGTTGATGGCCGGACGACGATGAACTGGACGCTGCACCGCGCGCTGGTCCGCACCGGCCACGCCGTGCTGCTGGTGGCGTTCACGGTGTTCCTGGCGTTTCCGTTCTACTGGATGGCGATCACCGCGTTCAAGCAGACCACCGACCTGCTCAACGTCGCCAACAACCCGCTGTGGTTCAACCAGGCGCCGACGCTGGCGCACCTGCGGGTGCTGTTCTTCGACACGCAGTTCGGCCGCTGGATCGCCAACACCATCGTGGTCGGTGCCCTGGTGGTGGTGATCACGCTGCTGCTGGCGGTGCCGGCCGGCTACGCGCTGGCACGCCTGTCGGGGCGCCGCGGCCGCCTGCTGGGGATGGCGATCTTCCTCACCTACCTGATCCCGCCGACGATCCTGTTCATTCCGTTCTCGCGCATCGTCGCCGACCTCGGGCTGCAGGATTCGCTGTGGTCGCTGGTGCTGGTGTACCCGAGCTTCACGGTGCCGTTCTGCGCCTGGCTGATGATGGGGTTCTTCCGCGGCCTGCCGCGCGAGCTGGAAGACGCGGCGATGATCGACGGCCTCACCCGCTTCGGCGCCTTCGTTAAGGTCGCGCTGCCACTGGCCTCGGCCGGCATGCTGACGGTGGTGATCTTCACGCTGACGCTGGTGATGCAGGAGTTCGTCTACGGGCTGACCTTCATCACCACGTCGTCGAACTACACGGTCAGCGTCGGCGTGCCGACCTTCCTGGTGCGCGGCGACGTCTACTTCTGGGGCTCGCTGATGGGCGCCTGCCTGATCGTCAGCCTGCCGATCGCGGTGCTGTACAACCTGTTCGTCGACCGCTTCGTTGCCGGCATGACCGGCGGCGCGCTCAAGTAGCTGGCCGACGGCAGCAATGTCGACGGAACGCTGCGCGCGTTTTGCTGTCGAACGCGCGGCGGTCGAGGTTCACGACGGCGCTACTATGCACTGCGGTCGTGCCACACGATGCAAGCGCAGCTCATGTCAACCGCGGTGAGGGACGACGGCGTCGAGCGCTACGAAAGCCTGTGCGCCTTCCTGCCGTGGGGCATTCTGGTGCTCGACGACGAAGGCCGCATCGACGAGGCCAACCCCGCCGCGGCCCGGCTGCTGGCCACCCCAGGCAACCTGCTGCGCGGCGCCGCCCTGCGCGCCTGCGTCGCCGAGGCGAGCGTCGGCGCCCTGCTCGACGCGCTGGCGCACTGCCGCCGCTCGGCGACCGCGATCGACGTGGCGCTGGCGCTGAGCGGCCGCGACGGCAGGCAGCGCCACGTGCGCGCGCACGTGCAGGCGCACCGGCAAGCACGGCCGCAGGCGCACGATGACGCGGCGCCGGCACTGCAGTACCGCGTCGCGCTGCTCGACGTCACCGACGCGCGCCAGGCGCACCTGGCGCTGCGCAACCTGGCCGACGAGATGCACGATCTGTACCAGAACGCACCGTGCGGCTACCACTCGGTCGACCCCGACGGCGTGGTGATCCAGATCAACGACACCGAGCTGCGCTGGCTCGGCTACCCGCGCGAGGAGGTGGTGCGCCGCATGCGGCTGGCCGACCTGCTGCCGCCGCAGGGGCGCACGGAGTTCGAAGCGGCGTTCCTGGCGCTGAAGCGCGGCGCCCGCGTGCGCGATCTGCAGCTCGAGATGCGGCGCCGCGACGGTTCGACGTTTCCCGTGCTGCTGAGCGCCACCGCGGTGCTCGACGCCAGCGACCAGTTCCTGCGCAGCCGCGCGAGCGTGTTCGACATCTCGCGGCGGCGCCACGCCGAAGACGAGGCGCGCGGCTACGCGCAGCGCCTGAAGGCGATGTCGCAGCGTGCGGTCGAGGCGCAGGAAGCCGAGCGGCGACGCATCGCCCACGAGCTGCACGACAGCCTCGGGCAGACGCTGACGGCGCTGAACATCAACCTCAACATCATCAAGGGGCGGCTCGCGCCGGCGCCCGACGCAGTGGCCGGCTCGCGCATCGACGATTCGCTGAAGCTCGTCGAGGCGGCGGTCGACAACATGCGGCGCGTGATCGCCGACCTGCGCCCGGCGGTGCTCGACGACTATGGTCTCGCCGCGGCGCTGCGCTGGTACGCCGAGCAGTTCAGCGCTCGCACCGGGGTCGCGGTGCGCGTGGTCGGGCACGATCCGCAGCCGCGGCTGGCGTCGAAGGTGGAGGCCACGCTGTTTCGCATCGCGCAGGAGTCGCTGACCAACGTGGCCAAGCACGCCGCGGCGCGCGAGGCCCGGGTGCTGCTCGGCACGCGCGACGACCGCTTCTTCCTCTCGGTGGTCGACGACGGCTGCGGCTTCGATGCGACGCGGCTCGGCTGCCCGCAGAACGATCACGGCTGGGGCCTGATGATCATGCGCGAGCGCGCCGAAGCGGACGGCGGCGAGCTGCACGTCGACTCGGCGCCGGGCCAGGGCACGCGCGTGGTGATCGAGATGGGGCTGTAGCCCGTGATCAAGGTGGTGATCGCCGACGACCACTCGGTGGTACGCGACGGCCTGCGCTTCCTGCTCGAGGCCGAGGGCGACATCTCGGTCGTCGGCGGTGCCGCCAACGGCAACGAGGCGGTGCGCCTGGCGCGTCAGCTCACGCCCGACGTGGTGATCATGGACGTGACGATGCCGCAGCTCAACGGCGTCGAGGCGACGCTCGCGATCCACGAAGCGTGCCCGACGGTGCAGGTGCTGATGCTGTCGATGCATTCGACGGCCGAGCACATCTACCGCGCGCTGCAGGCCGGCGCCGCGGGCTACCTGCTGAAGGAGTCGGCCGGGCCCGAGGTGGTTACCGCGGTGCGCACCGTGCACGCGGGGCGCCGCTACCTGAGCCAGAAGATCGCCGAGACGGTGATCGACGACTACATCCGCGAGCGTCGCGCCACCAGCCCGCTCGACAGCCTGAGCCGGCGCGAGCGCCAGATCCTGCAGCTCATCGCCGAAGGCCGCTCCACGGCCGACGCCGCCAAGCTGCTGTTCCTGTCGCCCAAGACGGTCGAAACCTACCGCAGCCGCATGATGGTCAAGCTCGGCGTGCCCGACTTCGCCGCGCTGGTGCGCTTCGCGGTCCAGCACGGGTTGACGCCGCTCGATTGAGGCCCGCGTCAACCGCCGGACCGGCGGGCCTTGCGCCCGCTGCGCCCCTCACGCGCACGTCAAGGACTGCTGACCTCACGTGTCAGGCAATGCCGACAGCGCCGCAACGCGCGCACCGTTAGATTGAACGCGCCCGATGTTCGGTGTCTCCGCAGCGCGGGCGCGGCAGCACACGCTCGCAACGCGCGCCGCGATCGCGGGGACGATGCCTATGGAGGCACTGATGGAACGCAAACTCTCCAACCCGGCACCCCTGGGGCTGGCCGGCTTCGCATTCACCACCTGGATGCTCAGCATGATCAACGCCGGCTGGTTCAGCGCCGCCGGCATGGGCGACGTGCTCGCCTTGGCCTTCGCCTACGGCGGCACCGCGCAGATCATCGCCGGCGTGCTCGAGTACCCGCGCGGCAACACCTTCGGCACCACGGCGTTCGTTTCGTACGGCGCTTTCTGGTGGTCGTTCGCGCTGTTCATCGAGTTCTTCTCCGCCAAGGTTCCCGAGGGCTTCCTCGGCTGGTACCTGTTCGTCTGGGGCGTGTTCACCTTCTACCTGTGGATCGGTTCGCTGCACACCAACCGCGCGCTGCAGCTCGTGCTGCTGGCGCTGTGGATCACGTATCTGCTGCTGGCGATCGGCGAGTGGTCGCAGATGGTGCTGATCACGCGCATCGGCGGCTACACCGGCCTGATCACCGCGCTGCTGGCGTTCTACGCCTCGGCCGCGGAACTGATCAACGACACCTACGGGCACATCGTGCTGCCGACGCACCCGCACGCACACGCTTAAGCAGCAAGCGGCCAGCGCCGCAGCGACCAAGCAAGGAGTTCAGCATGTCGCAGCATCAAGTGTTTCCGGTTCCCTCCGAATGGGCCGCCCGCGCGTGGATCGACGAAGCGCGCTACCAGCAGATGTACCGCCGGTCGATCGACGACCCCGAGGGCTTCTGGGGCGAGCAAGGCAGGCGGCTCGACTGGATGCGGCCGTACACGCGGGTCAAGGACACGTCGTTCGCCAGCAGCGACCTGCACGTGCGCTGGTACGACGACGGCACGCTCAACGCGTGCGCCAACTGCGTCGACCGCCACGTCGCGCAGCGCGGCGCACAGGTGGCGATCCTCTGGCAGGGCGACGACCCGGCGCTGCAGCGGCGCATCACCTATCGCGATCTGCAGGTCGAGGTGTCGAAGTTCGCCAACGCCCTGAAGGGGCTCGGCGTCAAGCGCGGCGACCGCGTGACGATCTACCTGCCGATGATCCCCGAGGCGGCGGTCGCGATGCTGGCGTGCGCGCGCATCGGCGCCATCCACTCGGTGGTGTTCGGCGGCTTCTCGGCCGACGCGCTGGCCAGCCGCATCGTCGACTGCGCCTCCGAAGTGCTGATCACCGCCGACGAGGGTATCCGTGCCGGCCGCCACGTGCCGCTGAAGACCGCCGCCGACGAGGCGATGGCCAAGTGCGCCGGCGTGCGTCACTGCGTGGTCGTGCGCCGCAGTGGGCGGCCGGTGCCATGGAAGGGCGGACGCGACCTCTGGTACGACGAGTTGCTCGCCAAGGCCTCCGACGTCTGCCCGCCCGAGGAGATGAACGCCGAGGATCCGCTGTTCATCCTGTACACCTCGGGCTCGACGGGCAAGCCCAAGGGCGCGCTGCACACCATCGGCGGCTACCTGGTGTTCACCGCGATGACGCACCAGTACGTGTTCGACTACCACGACGGCGACATCTACTGGTGCACCGCCGACGTCGGCTGGGTCACCGGGCACAGCTACATCGTCTACGGCCCGCTGGCCAACGGCGCCACCACCGTGATGTTCGAAGGCACGCCCAACTACCCCGACGCCTCGCGCTTCTGGCAGGTGTGCGACGCGCTGAAGGTCAACACGATCTACACCGCGCCGACGGCGATCCGCGCGCTGATGCGCGAGGGCGAGGCGCCAGTGAAGAAGACCTCGCGCCGCTCGCTGCGGCTGCTGGGCAGCGTGGGCGAGCCGATCAACCCGGAAGCCTGGCTGTGGTACTACAACGTCGTCGGCGAGAAGCGCTGCCCGATCGTCGACACCTGGTGGCAGACCGAGACCGGCGGCATCATGATCTCGGCGCTGCCCGGGGCGATCGCGCTGAAGCCGGGTTCGGCGACCAGGCCGTTCTTCGGCGTGCGTCCGGCGCTGGTCGACGACAACGGCCGCATCATCGAAGGCGCCGGCAGCGGCAACCTGTGCATGCTCGACTCGTGGCCAGGGCAGATGCGCACCGTCTACGGCGATCCGCAGCGCATGCGCCAGCAGTACTTCAGCCGCTTCGAGGGCATGTACTTCACCGGCGACGGCTGCCAGCGCGACGCCGACGGCGACTACTGGATCACCGGCCGCGTCGACGACGTGATCAACGTCTCGGGCCACCGCCTGGGCACCGCCGAGGTCGAGAGCGCGCTGGTGGCCAACCCCAAGGTCGCCGAGGCGGCGGTGGTCGGCTACCCGCACGACCTCAAGGGCCAGGGCATCTACGCCTACGTGACGCTGAAGGCCGGCATCGAGCCCACCGAGCAGTTGCGCCGCGAACTGGTGTCGTACGTGCGCAAGGAGATCGGCCCGATCGCCAGCCCCGACCTGATCCAGTGGGCACCGTTCCTGCCGAAGACGCGCTCGGGCAAGATCATGCGCCGCATCCTGCGCAAGATCGCCGAGGGCGACTACGAGACGCTCGGCGACGTCTCGACGCTCGCCGACCCGCTGGTGGTGAAGGATCTGGTCGAGCACCGCGTGGCGCACTAGCGATTGCGGCCACCGCAGGCGCCGCCGCCACGCGGCGCCTGTTGCATCGGTGGCGTCACACTCCGAGGTACTGCCGGATCTGCGCGCTGCCGCGCAGCTCCGCCGCGGCGCCGGAGAACCGGATCTGGCCCTTCTCCATGATGTAGCCACGGTCGGCCAGCTCGAGCGCGAACAGGGCGTTCTGCTCGCACATCAGCATGCTGAAGCCCTCGGCCTTGAGCAGGCCCAACCAATCGGCGAGATCGCCGACGATGGTCGGGGCCAGGCCTTCGGTCAACTCGTCGAGCAGCAGCAGCCTCGGGTTGGCCACCAGGGCGCGGCCGAGCTTGAGCATCTGCTGCTCGCCGCCGCTGAGCAGCCCGGCCTTGCGCGAATCGAGCTCGGCCAGTTTCGGAAACATCCGATAGACCCGCTCCACGGTCCAGGCGCTGTTGCCGCCGACCGCGCCGCGCACGCATAGCAAGAGGTTCTGCCGCACCGTCAGCGCGCTGAAGATGCGGCGGCCGCTGGGCACGTAGGCCAGCCCGGCGCGGGCGATGCGGTGCGTCTTGGCGCGCGTGATGTCGCGCCCGTCGAACCGCACACGGCCCTCCCGCGCCGGCGTCAGGCCCATGATGCTGCGCAGCGTGGTCGTCTTGCCCACCCCGTTGCGGCCGAGCAGCGTCACCATCTCGCCGCGGCGCACCTCGAGGCTGACGCCTTGCAGGATGTGGCTGCGCCCGTAGAAAGTGTGGATCGCGTCGAGCTCGAGCATCAGCGCTTCCTCGTTCCGAGATAGACGCTGGCCACCTGTTCGTCGGCGTGCACCGCTTCGGGCGGGCCGTCGGCGATCACCCGGCCGCGGTGCAGCACGGTCACGCGGTTCGATATAGAGAACACCGTTTCCATGTCGTGCTCGCAGAAGAGCACCGTCACGCCCTTCGCTCGCACCAGCGTGCGCACCAGTTCGACCATGCGCCTGGTTTCCCACGGCGACATGCCGGCGGTGGGCTCGTCGAGCAGCAGCAGCCGCGGCCGCGTGGCCAGGGCCAGCGTGACTTCGAGCGTGCGCTGATCGCCGTGCGACAGGGTCGACGCGGTCGTCGCCTGCATCTCGGAGAGCCCCACCTGTTCGATCAGGTCGCGCGCCTCGTCGCGTGCCGCAGACCGCTGCCACGGCAACAGGCTGGCGCTCAGGCGCCGGCGCGCACTGACCGCACACTCGACGGATTCGAGCACGCTCAGGTCGGGGAAGATGTTCGTCACCTGGAAGGCGCGCGTCAGCCCCGAGCGGGCGATGACGTGGGGGCGCTTGCCCGTGATGTCGGCCCCCGCGAACCTGACGCTGCCCGAACTCGGCCGCAGGTGTCCGGTGATGAGGTTGAACATCGTGGTCTTGCCGGCGCCGTTGGGCCCGATCACCGCGTGGATCTCGCCTTCGTCGACGCCGAACGAGACGCCATCGACCGCGTTGAAGCCACCGAAGGCCTTGGCCAGAGCGTCGACCTTCAACAGATTCATCGCACCCTCTTGGCCGAGCGCCGGCCGGTCAGCACGCCGCGCAGGCGCGACAGGCGGTGCGGGCCCGAAGCGCGACCGCTCCACAGCCCCAGCAGCCCATCGGGCGCGAAGAGCACGATCAGCACCAGCACGATGCCGAGGATCAGCTCCCAGGCGCTGGCGGCGTTGGCCACCAGATAGTTGTGGGCGACGATGAAGATGATCGCGCCGACGAACGGACCGAGGAAGTGATTCATGCCGCCGATCATCGCCATCAGGATCGGCTCGCCCGACTGCGTCCACTGGAACAGCCCGGGAAAGGCCGATTGATCGTGCACGACGAACAGCGTGCCGGCCAGGGCGCAGAACGCGCCCGAGAGCGTGAACGCGTAGAGCTCGTGGCGGCGCAGATCGACGCCGATGGCTTCCACGCGCTGCGGGTTCTCGCGGATCGCCCGCAGCGTGAGGCCGAACGGCGACACCGTGATGATCCACAGCAACAACAGCGCGATGAAGCTGACCGCGAGGACGAACCACAGCCCGTGGCGCGGCACCGCCAGCGTCGAAGGGATCATCGGGCCGAACACGCCGTTGTCGCCGCCGGTGAAGTCGTACCAGCGGTTAGCGATCGTGAAGAAGAGCTGCGAGAACGCCAGCGTCAGCAGCGAGAAGTACCACTCGCGCGTGCGCAGCGACAGGGCGTCGATGATCGCCGCCGCGACCGCGCCGAACAGCGGCGCGAGAACGAACAGCAGCCAGAACGGTGCGTGGTAGCGCTGCCAGCCGAGCGCCATCACGTAGGCGCCCAGGCCGTAGAACACGGCCTGGCCGAACGACACCAGGCCGCCGTAGCCCACCAGCAGATTGGTCGCCACCGCGAACAGGCCGAGCGCGACGATGTCCTGCAGCACGAAGACCCATTGCGCAGGCACCAGGTACGACGCCACGAAGGTCGCCAGCGCTCCGCAGGCCAGGACGATCGGCACGCCGAAGCCGTGCGGCCGTCCGGAAGGGCTCGAATCGCTGGGCATCTATCCGACCCGCTCGGCCACCCCGAGCAGACCCGAGGGCCGGACGATCAGCACCAGGATCATCGCGAGGTAGATGAACGCCGAGGCGAAGCTCGGCGCCCAGATGACGCCCGCGGTCTCGAACATGCCGATCACGACGGCGCCGATGGCGGCACCCGGCACCGAGCCCAGCCCGCCGATCACGACCACGATGAAGGCTTCGACCAGGATCTGGGTGCCCAGCCCGGTGGTGATCGACTCGATCGGGCCGGTGACGGCACCGGCGATGCCCGCCAGCACGGCCCCGAGCGCGAAGACCCCGGTGAACAGCAGGCGCACGTTGGTGCCCGATGCCGCCAGCGTCTCCGGGTCTTCGACCGCGGCGCGCACGCGCCAGCCCAGTTGCGTGCGCTGCAGCAGCCACCACAGGAACAGGCCCACGACGACGGCGATCGAGATCACGAACAGGTTGTAGATCGAGAACGACTCGCCCAGCGCCTGCACGTGCCCCTGCAGCGCCGACGGAATCGGAATCGAGCGGTACTGGCCGCCCCACACGATCAGCGCGACGCCTTCGAACAGGTACAGCAGCCCGAAGGTGGCCAGCAGCCCCAGCAGCGGTTCGCGCCCGTACAGGCGCCGCAGCACCAGCACTTCGGTCAGCACGCCGAGCACGCCGACCAGGATCGGCGCGACGAGCAGCGACACCCAGAACATCGCAGGTGACCCCATCGACGCGGTCAACGAGGTCACCGCGAATGCCGCCAGCATGTAGAAGCTGCCGTGCGCGATGTTGACGATGTGCATCGCGCCGAAGATCAGCGTCAGGCCAGCGGCCACCAGGAACAGCAGGCTCGCGCTGGTCAGACCGCTGAATACCAGCGTGGCGACGGTGTCGATGTTCATGGCTCACCCGGCCGGGGCGCTTTCTGCGCCCGGCATGCGGCGGCCATCGGCCACCGCATGCGCCTGCGACCGGCCAGCGCCGCTCAGGCGTGCGGCTGCATCGCCTCCTTGGCCGGGCAGGTCATCATGATCTTGTCGGGCGGCTGCGCCACCACGTCGGTCATGACGCGCCTGCCGTACTTGGCATTCACGTCCTTCGACAGAACGCCCATGTAGACGGGAATCTCGGCCACATGGTCGCAGGCGCGCAGCTTGAAGTCGCCGCGAATCGTCTTGATCGTCGGCCCACCGCCGAGCGCATCGGCGACCTTCTCGCCATCGAACGTGCCTGCCTTCTGCACGCCCTGCGCCCAGGTTTGCACCGCCGAATAACCGAGGATGGCCCAGGTGCTCGGCCAGCGGTTGTACTTGGCATGGAACGCCTGCGCGAACTGGCCCATCTCGGGCGACTGCACCGTGTAGAACGGCGGCGCGCGGTCGTCGGTGATGGCGCCTGCCGGTGCGCTGGTGCCCAGCGCCTCCAGCGCGAGCGGCCAGTAGTCGGCCAGCACCTGCGTCTTCTTGAACAGCCCGGAGCCCTCGGCCTGCTTGGTGAACGTGATCAGGTCACCACCGTACTCCGCCGCAAACACGAAGTCGGGGCTCTTGGCCATGATCGCCGAGATGTATTGCGTGTAGTCGCTCGCACCGAGCTGCGGCCACTGCTGTCCGACCACGTCGACGTTCACGCCGTCCTGCTTCAGGCCGGCCAGGAACTGCTCGACCGTGCTGTGCCCGAAGGCGTAGTTGGGAGCGATCGTGTAGAGCGTCTTCCAGTGGTGCTGCTTGAACAGCTTGGAGACGTAGAGCGCCATCGCGTGCGGCTCCATGTAGGTGCTCGGCACCACCTGGAACGCGTACTTGGAAAATGCCTTGCCGGTCTGATCGACGTCGTTGGACGTGTTGAAGAAGATCGGCACCTGATACCGGGCGGCGACGCCGGCCTCGGCGATGCCGACCGCGCTGCTGACCGGGCCCATGATGGCCACCGCATGATCGGCCAGCACGAAGTTGCGCACGTTGGTGACGCCGGTGTTGGGCTTCAACTGGCCGTCGGCCGTCAGCAGCTTGACCTGCTTGCCGAGCAGCCCGCCGTCCCTGTTGATCTGGTCGACCGCCATCTGGGCGCCGTCCTTGCTCGCGATGCCGAGCTGCGCGACCGGCCCGGTCAAGCTGGTGGACATGCCGACGTTCACCGTTTCGGCCGCCAGCGCGGGCGCACCGAATCCGAGCGTCAGCAGCACAGCGGCTGCCGCGACCTGTGTTCTCCTGGGAAATGCACTCATACCGTCTCCTTTTCTGCAACCGATGCGACGCGAAAACAGTGCGCACCGGATCGGGTATGAGCACGCGATGGAGGCTTCGGTTCCACCGGCATCCCAAAGGATCGCGAAGAGGGCGATACGGACGGCGCTGCGCAACGAACGTTGCGACACGAGGCGCGAATGCCTCGCCTTCACGCAGGGCCGGCGCGGGCGATCACGCGCGGCGATGCGCGCAACCACCACCGCCCGCGCGCTGCACCGGCGGGCATGGCACCGTCCCGTAGGAGCAGTACACGCAGCAGTCGCCCGGCTTCGGGCGAAGCACTGCGTGGCAGCGCTCGCACTCGTAGAAGAACTGGCAGGCGTCGGTCGGCATGGTCTCGGTCTTCGCGTGCCCGCACGACGGGCACGTCAGGGTCGACTGCATGACGAGGGCGCTCGCCTTCATGCCGCAATATCGGCGCACTGCTCACGGGTGTCAAATCTGCGCAGTGACCCCCTGCCCGCTCGGTTGGTCGTTCCCGCGCCGCACATTCGGCGTGATCGGCGCGCTGACGGCACGTGCAGCGTGCCGTAGCGAGACTCGATTGCACGGTGGGGGCGGGTGGGCCAGAAACGAAAACGGCTCGAGCGATTCGCCTGAGCCGTTGCTGTGTTTGGTGGGCCCTGTAGGATTCGAACCTACGACCAACGGATTAAGAGTGCGATAAGGCCTGGGGCGGGCATTGTGAATCAATCACTTGCGACGCTTGCCGCCCGCCGACCCAGGCACACCACGGCACAATTCCGTCACACCCAGGCTCGACGACGGCACGTTTTCGTCACAGTGGCGGCCTGCCTGCCGCGTCGCGCTCGTTGTCCCATCGCTCGCGGTAGGCAACGATGTAGTTGGCGGCAGCGGTCGGGTTGATCGCCCCGGTAGTGGCGGAGCTGCAACCATGGACACGACCACCCGCGCGGCCTCGCCGGTGCGCCAACGCGTGCTTGACGACATGCGCATGCGCAAGTTCGCTGAGCACACGCAGGAAGGCTACATCCGAGCCGCTCGCAAGCTGGCCGCGTTCCTCGGCCGATCGCCCGACACGGTTCAAAACTGTCCAGCTTCCGGGGGAACGTCACAGCGAGGGTTTGACCTTGCTTGATCGGATCGAACTTGATCGCTCCAGCCTGACCGCTCACACACTTGCCAGAAACGTCAATAGAGCGCATCCCGAATAAGAGAACGAGTTACGCGCTCATCGAGACCATGCTGGGCGCGGGCTTCTGTGAGACAACACGTCGGCCAGATTCATTGACGACGGTTAAGGACTCAGGCTTTACATCGACATATCTAGCTGGCAGGATTCCTTCTTACGTTCTTCATCTGAGTTGGGAAATCGACATGAGTCAGTTCAAGCGTCGTGATCTGCTCAAGACCTCGGCGGTCGCGGCGGTCAGTGGTCTGCCGTCATGGGTTGCACGGGCAGCCGACGAACAGCATCTGCGCATTCAAAGCAATGCGATGAATTCGTTGGATCCTGCCCACCAGATTTCTGCGGGTGACGAGGGTCGAGTGGCGATTCTTGTGAGCAATGCGCTCCTGCGGTATGCGCCGGGTGTCAAGTACGACTTGGTGCCGGACCTCGCGATGGGCTACGAAACCAGCGACGATGGAAGGGTCTACACCTTCAAGTTGCGCAAGGATGTGAAGTGGCACGGCGGCTTCGGCGCGTTCACAGCGCGTGACGTCAAGTGGTCCGTTGAGAGGATTCTCGATCCGGCGACCAAATCCCGAAACGCCGGGCAGCTGCAGGAAATCGCCGCCGTGGAAGTCGTCGACGACCATACGGTGCGTTTTCGCCTGAAGACACCGTCGGCGGTGTTCCCCCATGCGCTCGCAACATTCCGGGGAGGCTTCCTGATGAGCGAGGCAGCTGCCAAGGCGCAGGGTGCTGAGGCTGGTCGCCAGATAATCGGCACCGGGCCATTTCTTGTCGAGAAGGCAGTGCTCGACCAGGAAGTGGTGCTTAGGCGCAATGAGGGCTACTTCGGGCCGAAACCGAAGCTCCAGACGATCTCGTTCAAGATCATCCGCGAGGCGAGCACTGCGACCTTGGCGTTCGACCGTCAGCAACTCGACATCGTGGCTGTCAAGGAGCGAGAGAACATCGAGCGCTACATGCACAGCCCATCGGCGAACGTCTTGGTCTCAGACGTATCCACCGGGCTCTTTCTGCTGAGCTTCAATACATCGAAAGCCCCTTTCGATCGCAAGGAAGTCCGGCAGGCTTTTCAGCACGCGATCGACAAGAAGGCCATCGTGCAAGCGGTCTATGGCCAGCGCGGCCGCGTCATCGACACCGTGGTACCGCCGGGAGTCGAGGGCTACACCGATGCGGTCCGTCGCTACGAACATGACCCGGCCAAGGCCCGCAAGATGCTGGCCGATTCCGGGCTGGCGGAACTGAAGTGCACGCTCACGGTGCCGACAGATTACCAGCGCGAGGCGGTGATGCTGCAGTCACAACTCAAGGCGGCCGGCGTGACCCTCAATCTCAAGATGATCGACCGCCCCACCTGGTTCCGCGCACTCGGGCAAGGTGAGCACGACATTCTCTGGAACGCCCACTTCCGCGCGCCGGTAGCCGATGCCTTTCTCTTCCCCAGCTACCATTCGAGCAACATTCCACCCAAGGGCACCAACTGCGCCTTCTACTCGGGTGTCGACGGGCTCATCGAGAAGGCACGTGTCACCTTTGACGACAGGCAGCGCGCTGCCTTGTACTCGGAAGCCATCAAGCGCATCGCCGAGGACAGCCCGGCGATTCCGCTGACCCTGGAGCTCAACACCCACGTGGTTCAGAAGTATGTGAAGGGGTTGGGACCATACCGTGTCCCAGAGAATGCCCCGCTGGTCGAAACGGCCTACATCCAAAGATAGAGCGGGACGGCCACTCCAAGGGGCGATCAGGAAGCGCTGCCGAGTTTCGCGAAGAGAGGCGGCAGGTGTGCACTGATGCCCCTGTCGCACTGGTCACAGGAGCGAGCCGTGGTATTGGCCGCGCCATTGCACTTCACCTCGCTCGCCGAGGTTACGCCGTCATCGGAACTTCGCGCAGCGTGGAACGTTGCCTCGAGGACTACGAGTGCCTGCCCTGCGATGTGGCCGACCCTGGGCAAGTGCGCCGGCTCTTCGACACCCTGCACGAGCGTTACAGGCACCTGGACGTGCTTGTCAACAACGCTGCATTGGCGGGAGGCGCGCCGTTCGGCAGCGAGGCCGAGGGCGAGGAATGGGCTCCCATCATCGCCACCAACTTGACCGGTACCTGGTCCTGCTGCAGAGCCGCAGGGCCGCTGCTGCGCGAGAATCGCGGCCGCATCATCAACCTGTCTTCCATCCTTGGACTGCGCGGTGCTGCAGACCAACTTGCCTACTCGGCATCCAAGCACGGCGTGATCGGGCTCACCCGTTGCCTCGCTCGCGCCCTCGGACCTCGCGGCATCACGGTCAACGCCATCTGCCCTGGTTGGGTCGACACGCAGATGGCCATGGATCGACTCGCGAATCTCGGCATGAGTCCCGCGCAGGCCGTGTCGCTGACTCCGACCGGTCGCTTCAGCGAGGCCTCAGAAGTTGCGGCGCTGGTCGGCTTCCTTGCGAGCGAGGAAGCCGGCAACATCACTGGCCAGGCGTTGAGCATCGACGGTGGCGCGCTGGCATGAGCTCTGGCGCTGGGGACGCACTGGTGGCCGACTATGTGGTTGTCGGTGCCGGCTCGGCGGGTTGTGCACTCGCGGCTCGCCTGGCAGCCAGCGGTGATCACCGTGTTCTGCTGATCGAGACCGGAGGACCCGATCGCGATCCGTTGATTCGCGTGCCGCTGGGATTCGCCCGCAACGCCTACAACCCGAAACTGACCTGGCTCTATCAGACCGAGCCCGTTGCCAACCTCAATCAGCGGAGTCTGGTCTGGCCACGAGGGTGCGTCTTGGGCGGCTCTAGTTCGGTCAATGCAATGATCTACGTGCGCGGCCAGCCAGAGGACTATGACGCCTGGGCCGCTGCCGGGTGCAACGGATGGTCGTATCAAGACTTGCTGCCCCTATTTCGACGCGCCGAGGGTTACGTAGGTGAACATCCCATCGACTACGGGACTGCGGGGCCAATCGGGTTGTCCGATCCGGAATACTCCGATCCGCTGCATGATCTCTTCATCGATGCGGGCCGGGAGATGGGGTTCATTTACAACCCAAACTTCAATGGTGGCGGGCAACACGGCGTGGGACGCTTTCAGTTGACCGTGCGCAACGGTCGGCGCAGCAGTGCAACGGCCTATCTGCACCGCTTAGGCAGGAGAGCGCAACTGCGCGTTATCACGCGCGCACGCGTGATTCGCGTCCTGATTCGCCGCCAGCGAGCCTTCGGAGTCGTGTTCGTTCAGGACGGTCGAGAGCGCAGCGCACTCGCCGATGCCGAGACGATTCTCGCCGCAGGCGTCATTGGATCGGCACAGTTGCTACAACTCTCGGGGATCGGGCCTGCTTCACGACTGCACTCACTGGGTGTTCCAGTAGTGCTCGACCAGCCAGAGGTTGGCGCCAACCTCATGGATCACCTCAACGCCCGCATCGTAATGCGTTGCAAAGGCCCCTCTCTCAACGCCTTGCGACGGAGCCGCCTTCGCCTGGGCCTAGCGGGCCTGCGCTATCTGACTACGCGCCGCGGCCCCCTGGCGGGAGGTCCGATGACAATGGGATTGTTCGCGCGCAGTCGGCCTAGCATTGCGACCGCAGACCTCCAGTTGCACTTCCTCGCTTTCAGCGCGGCAATGACGGCAGGCTCCGTACACGCCTTCCCAGGCATGACCCTGTCCTGTGTCCCGAACCGACCGCTAAGTCGAGGTCGGCTCGAACTGGCCAGTAGCAACCCCATGGACGCGCCGCGCATCCAGCCGAACTACTTGACCGAAACGGCCGACACCGAAGCACTTGTTGATGGACTGATGCTGGCTCGGGAGTTGTTCGCCACCAACGCGCTGTCATCGCAAGGCGTTTCTGAGGTGATGCCGGGTGCCGAAGTTCACACGCGCGCACAGATGCTCGACTATGGGCGTGCCCACGCAGGGACCGCATTCCACGCCTGTGGAACCTGCCGTATGGGTGCGGATTCCGCTGCCGTTGTCGATCCGCGACTGCGTGTGCAAGGTATGGAAGGCCTGCGCATTGCGGATGCGTCCATTGTTCCGCGCATCATTTCGGGAAACACCAACGCTGTGTCGATTGTTATCGGCGAGAAAGCAGCAGATCTGCTGCTGGCCCGCGACGACACGATCGCCACTGCATCCGTGTGACTGATTCCGGGGCAGTGGTTCCTATACTGCCCCCAAGTCCTCTCATCTGGAGACTACGCTCATGCCACCATCCAAGGCTCCGATCGACCCGCCGCCAAAGGAACTGCTCGAGCAACTGGCAATGCTCGACACGCCAACGATCTGCAACGCCCTGGAGCTCATTGCGCCTGAACGACGTGCGACAGGATTCACAACCGAGGGCCTGACCTGTCTGTACCCATCGCTCGCGCCTATGGTGGGCTATGCCCGTACCGCCACGATGCGCTCGATCCATCCGCTGCGCCTGGCGCCGGAGGAGATCAGCAAGCGAACTATGGCCTACTACGAATACATCGCGGAAGGAGGGCCGCGGCCCTCAATTTGCATCATCCAGGACCTCGATGGCGCACGCGCCGGGTTCGGCGCCTTCTGGGGCGAGGTCAATAGCCACATCCACCTGGGACTCGGTTGTCGCGGTGTAGTGACCGATGGCAGCGTGCGTGACGTGGATGGCAATGCGGAGAGGTTCCAGATGCTCTGCCGCATGGTCGTGCCGTCACATGCCCATTACCACATCGTCAGCTTCGGCGAGGCGGTTTCTGTGGCCGGCGCCAGCTTCGACCACGGCGATCTGGTTCATGCCGACCGCCATGGGGCGGTCGTGATTCCTGCGCAGCACGCTGCGGCGATCCCCGCCGTCGCAGAAACTCTGAGTCGCCGGGAAGCAGTGATCATCGCCGCCAGCAAAGCGCCGGGTTTCGATATTGCCAGCCTGCGGCGCGCTATCGGGAGCGCTCGCGAGATTCACTGAATCCTGCCGAGCAGCGATGTTTCCGATCGTCGACGCTCATCACCATCTGTGGGAGCCTGGCGAAGAGCGTTACCCGTGGATGCACGCGGGCGTCGCGAAGTTCATGGGCCCCACTGCTCCCGTCTGCACGCGCTACGACATCGAGAGCTTTTGCCGCGAGGTGGACAGCTCCGGCGATTTGCATCTGCTGGCCTCCGTCCATCTGCAATGTGGCAGGCGTCCAGAGGATCCAGCCGAGGAGACCGCGTGGGTTCAGCAGCAGGCTAGTCGGGCTGGCCTGCCGATGGCCATAGTTGGCTATGCAGACTTGGCAGACCCGGAACTCGAATCACTGCTCAATGCACACCTGCAATGCGCAGGATTCAGGGGAGTGAGGCAGATGCTCAACTGGCACGAGCATGTCGACCGCTACCGGTTGTGCGAACGTGGCGACTTTCTCGTCGATGCCGCATGGCGGCGTGGTTACGCGCGCCTCGGCGAGCGCGGTCTCACCTTCGACCTGCAGGTCAATCCGTGGCAACTCGAGGCCGCAGCCAACTTGGCCCGAGATCATCCCCAAACAACCATGGTCGTCAACCACGCCGGCCTACCCTTCGACAACAACGAGGCACGACGTGCTTGGCATTGCGGTATGGCCGCGCTGGCCGACCAGCCACAGGTATTCGTGAAGTTTTCTGGGCTCGGCATGATCGACCCGCACTGGACCGCAGCAAGCGTTCGTCCCCTCTTCAACGAGCTGCTACGGCTGTTCGGTGCACACCGGATCATGTTCGGTTCCAACTTTCCGATCGACCGTCTGTACAAGCAGTATGCCGAGATCTTCTCCATCTACCGCACCCTGACCGAAGGCCTCGACGAGACACAGCGCATGGATCTCTTCCACCGGACGGCAAGCCGCGTGTACCGCCTCGAAACTACCGGACCGTAGCTGATGAACGATTCGGCCATCTACCCCAGCCTTCGCGCGCGCTCCGTTTTCATCAGCGGTGGGGGAAGCGGCATCGGCGCCAGTCTCGTCGAGCACTTTGCGCAACAGGGAGCTCGAGTGGGTTTCGTCGACGTCGCCGACGCTCCTTCGCATCGACTGTGCGAGCGGCTGGCGCAGCAAGGACTCACCCGGCCGGTGTTCGAGCATTGTGATGTGACCGACATCGAAGCTCTTCAGCGGTCAATCAGACGCGTCGCCGCAAGCTGCGGCGACATCGACGTACTTGTCAATAATGCGGCCAATGACGTGCGACACGGCCTCGCCGACCTCACGCCGGCGCGCTGGCAGGAATTGATGGACGTGAACCTGCGCCACCATGCGTTTGCAGCGCAGGCTGTTTACGAAGGCATGCGTCGAAAAGGTGTGGGCTCCATCGTCAATCTCAGTTCAGTGACTTGGCTAAAGGGGACCACTGGCCTGCCGGTTTACGTTGCGGCAAAGGCGGCCATAGTCGGCCTGACGAAAGCTCTGGCGCGCGAGTTCGGACCACATGGGATCCGGGTCAACGCTGTATTGCCGGGCTGGGTCATGACAGAGCGCCAGTTGACGCGCTGGCTGACTCCGGAGGCGGAGGTGCGCCTACTGCAGAATCAGTGCCTCAAGGAAAAATTGGATCCTGCGGATATCGCCCGCATGGTGCTGTTCCTGGCCGCCGAGGACAGCCGCCTGATCAGCGCCCAGAGTTTCGTGGTTGATGCTGGGGCCACCTGATCCCGCGCTTAAGGCGCGTCGGCGCGCATCACAGAATCTTGCCCGGGTTGAGGATTCCAGACGGATCCAATGCGCGCTTGACTGCCCGCATGACGGCAATTTCCTGTGGAGTGCGCGTGAACTCGAGGTAGGTCTTCTTGTCGAGTCCGATACCGTGCTCCGCCGACACCGATCCGCGGAGCGCCTTCAACGGCTCGTAGACAATGTGCTCGATGTCGTGTCTGTTGCTCGTGTCGCCACAGGAAATTGCCAGGTGCAAATTGCCATCGCCCAGATGGCCGTAGGCGATCACTGTCGGCAACTGCCAGCGTTCCGCCAGCGTCGCACGGAGACCCTCGACATAGCGCTCCATCGCAGGCAGGGGAAGGCTGATGTCGAAGACGAAGAGCGGATTCAACGTCTTGAGGTAGTGCACGTCATCGCGGATCCGCCACAGACTTGCCCGTTCGGTCTCGCTTTGCGCGAGTACGGCATCCGCGATCAGATTCTCCTCGAGACAGGATTGCAGGATCATCTGGAAACCGGAATCGTCGGCAGCGTCGGTGGAGCCTTCGCATTCGATCAGCGCGTAGAACGGGTGAGTCTGCGAGAGGGGTGCAGGTCGTCGCCCAGGCGCAGTGAGCAGCAGGTAATAGTCGCGCCACATGATCTCGAAGGAACTCAGAGTTCCGCCAGAACCCGCGCGCACGCGCTGGAGCACCGTCGCGACCGACGAGAAATCGGGGAACGCTGCCAGGACTGTCTGCCGGGTGCGCGGACCGGGATGCAGGCGAAGGATTGCGCGCGTCACCACGCCGAGCGTGCCTTCCGTACCGATGAACAACTGCTTGATGTCAAGGCCCGTGTTGTTCTTCAGGATCTTGAACAGAGAGGAGATCACTTCGCCGTTGGCCAGGACGACCTCGAGACCGAGCACCAGGTCTCGGGTCATTCCGTAGCGCAGCACCTTGTTGCCTCCCGCATTGGTGGCGATGTTCCCGCCGATGGTGGCGGATCCACGGGCACCCAGATCCAGCGCGAATAGCAGCCCGTGGGCCTCGGCGGCCTCCTGGATGGCCTGCAGAGGTACCCCTGCCTGCACCGTCATGGTCTGGGATTCGGTATCGATCTCTTCGATGCGATTCATGCGCTCCAGCGAAAGCGCAATCTCACTGGGGCCAACCAGCGTTCCCCCGACCAGGCCGGTCATACCAGCGCGCGGCACCACCGCTTGACCGGCCTCGTGGCACAGTTGCAGCACGCGTGCGACCTCCAGCGTGGATGCAGGCCGCACCAGCGCCCCCGCCTCGCATCCACTCTGGATCAGCCGTGATACCGGGCGCTGGCGTACGGCCTCTCCGGTCAGCACTGCCAGCGGTCCGAGTTCAGCACGCAGTCGCTGCAAAAGGGCTTCCACGGCAATCTCCCCCAATCAACGGTTCGGGATTCTTCGCTTACGACACGACCTCGATCGGCGGAAGCGTGTCGGCAAAGAAGCAAGCCACCTGTCGTTCACCGCCGGAAGTCAGCAGTTCAGCCTGCATAGGCGTGAGCGGCGGCACCGACTTGGTACAGATGGGCTGTGCGTAAGGGCACCGAGGGTGGAATGCGCAGCCGGAGGGAGGCGAAGACGGATTGGGTAGGTCGCCCACGATGTCCTCTGCACGGCTGGGAACCGAAGGATCTGGGCGCGGAATGGCAGCCAGCAATGCCCTTGTGTACGGGTGTCGCGGATCCTGGAAGATTCGCTCTACGGATCCGTACTCGACGATCCTACCTAGGTAGACGATGGCGACCCGATCGCAAACGTACTCGATGATTGCCAGGTCGTGCGAAATGATGAGGTAGCTCAGCCCGAATTCTTGCCGCAGATCAGCCATCAGGTTGAGGATCTGCGCGCGCACGGACACGTCCAGCGCGCTGACTGGTTCGTCGGCCACCACCAACTGCGGCCTCAAGGCAAGCGCGCGCGCTATACCGATACGTTGCCGCTGCCCGCCCGAGAACTCATGCGGAAACTGTCGTGCCTGGGTAGCCGACAGGCCGACCCGCTCGAGGAGTCCGAGCGCCTGTGCATCGGCTTCGGTGCGCGACAGCTTGCCGAGCGCGTCGAGCGGCTCCCGCACCAGTTCTCGCGCCCGCAGGCGTGGGTCCAGCGACGAGTACGGATCCTGAAACACAAACTGCATGGACCGACGGGCCTCGCGCAAGGCCCGTCCGCGTAGGTGCGTCACGTCCTGGCCTCGAAGCAGGATTCGCCCCTCGGTCGGCTCCAGCAGGCGCAGAATGCAGCGTGCGAGCGTGGTCTTGCCACAGCCGCTCTCGCCCACGATTCCAAGTGTCTCACCCCTCCTCAATGACAAGCTGATGTCGTTCACTGCAAACACGTACTCCCGCGGCGCCAACGGCTTTCGCCGACGAAGTGGATAGCGCTTGCTGAGGTTCTGCACCTCAAGCAACAGCTCGCTGTCGTGCTTCATGCAACGCCTCGAGAATCACTTTGCCGGGGCACGGACCCAGCAGGCAACGGCGTGCCCATTCGGCCCGGCCTCGAGACTCGGGGCGGACAGCGCACAGCGTGGCTGCGCCAGTGCACAGCGCGGTTCGAAACGACATCCCTGATAGACGACGTCGATGTCGGGGACGCTGCCCGGTATCTCAGGCAGGCGCTGCTGGCCCTTGCGGCGCCAGCGCTCACCCAAGCGCGGCACAGAAGCTAAAAGCCCCTCGGTGTACGGATGCATCGGATGTTGGAATACCTCGCGGACCGTTCCGGTTTCAACGATACGGCCGCCGTACATCACGGCCACTCGGTGGGCGTACTGTGCCACCAGCCCCATGTCGTGAGTGATGAGCAACACAGCAACTCCGAGTGTGCGTCTCAGCCCGTCGATCAGGTTCAGCACCTGGGCCTGGATGGTCACGTCAAGCGCTGTAGTAGGTTCGTCCGCGATCAGCACTTTCGGGGTGTATGCCAACGCCATTGCGATCATCGCTCGCTGACGCATTCCGCCGCTGAGTTCGTGCGGGTAGCGTCTCTGTACACCCACCGGATCGGGAATACGCACCGTCGACAACAGCTCCAGAACTCGCGCTCGCGTGGCCGCTCCAGCGCCGTCTCCATGCGCCAAGAACACTTCGAGCACCTGATCTCCGATCGTGTGGCACGGATTCAGGGCAGACAACGGCTCCTGGAAGACCATTGACATCTCGCGCCCTCGGATTCGACGCATCTCGGCGTCCGGGAGCGCGCGCAGGTTCCAACCATTCAGGAGTATCTTTCCGCCGCTCACCCGCCCTGCGTGGCGATCGATCAAGCGCAGCAGCGACAGTGCCATCACTGTCTTGCCGGAACCAGATTCACCCACCAAACCCAGCACCTCGCCCCGGTACAGGCTGAAGGACACTCCATCCACAGCACGCCGGGCCGATGCCCCGATGCCGAATTCCGTCGTCAGGTCTTGCACCTGAAGGACCGGCGTCTCGTGCTCCTCGACCGCCTCGCTCATCGACGCTCTCTCTGCAACCGAGGGTCAAGGATGTCGCGCAAGGCATCACCCAGGAGGTTGAAGCCGACGAGCGTGGTGGTCAGCATCAGTCCCGGAAAAACCATCAGCCACGGCACGCCGAGGATGTTCGTTCTCCCCTCCGCGAGCATGTTGCCCCATGAGGGATCGGGTGGCGTCACGCCGACCCCGAGAAAGGACAGGCCCGCCTCGATCAGGATGGCGTCGGCAAGGAACACCGTGCAGGTCACGATCACCTGCGGCATGGCATTGGGCAGCAGGTGACGGCGAATGATCGCCGATGCCGTCTGACCGCTCGCACGCGCAGCCTCCACGTAGTCCAGTTCGCGCAGCGCGAGGGTTTCGGCGCGGACCACTCGCGTGAATCGCGGCACGAAGAGCAAACTGATCGTCAGCGCCAAGTTCATCATGCTCGGGCCCAGCGCAGCGACCATGGCCAGCGCGAGGATGATGATCGGAAAACTCAGCAACATGTCGATGGGTCGCATGATCATGGCCTCCACCCATCCGCGGAAGTAGCCGGCAACCATGCCCAGCAGCGTACCGACGACGCAACCGATGGCCACGCTGGCAAAACCGATCGCCAACGATGGACGCGCGCCCCAGATCATTCTCGACAGCACATCGCGCCCGAAGAAATCGGTACCCAGCAAATGATCCGCACCGGGTGGACGCATGCTGATCGCCGGATCGATGGCCAGCGGATCAAAAGGGGCTGCCCAGGGCGCTAGTAGAGCGACCAACAGGATGGCGACGATCACCGCGCCGCCGACCAGGGCCTTCGGGTTCTTGGTGACTGTGGACAATGGCGAAGGCTCAGGTACGGATGCGTGGATTCAGCGCACCGTAGAGCAGGTCAGTCAGGAAGTTCGTGAGGATGAACAGTCCGGCAAACACTGCCACGGCCGCCTGCACCTGCGGGTAGTCGCGCTGGAGGATTGCGTCCCAGATCATCGTGCCGACGCCTGGACGAGCAAACACCACCTCCACGATGACTGCCCCTCCGAGCAGTTGCCCCACAGTCAGGCCCAGCACCGTGATCACCGAAAGAAGCGCGTTGCGCAGCGCGTGACGAATGATCACGGCAGGTTCGGCTACACCCTTGGCTCGTGCGGTGCGAATGTATTCGCGACCCAGGACTTCGAGCATGCTCGAGCGAGTCAGGCGCGTGGCAAGCCCGATAAAGCTTGCCGCTAGCGTCAACGCCGGCAATGCGATGTGGTGCAGTTGAGCGAGCCATCCTCCGTCACTGGCGGCCCCGTAGATCGGGAACCAGCCGAGCCAATAGGCGAACAGGAGCAGGAGCAACAGCCCAAACCAGAACTGCGGCATCGACATCAGCAGGAACACCAGGACGGAGACACCGTAATCCACCCAGCTATCGCGCCACACAGCACTGATCACCCCCGCGGGGATGCTCACCGCGATCACGACAACGATTGCGCTCGCGCACAGCATGAGAGTCGGCGGGAGCACCTCCAGCACCCGCTGCAGCGCCGGCGTCTTCATGACGATCGAGTTGCCCCAGTCTCCCTTCAGGAAGTCCGCCATGTAGTAGAGGTACTGCACGGGCAAGGCTCGATCCAGACCGAGTTGCGCGCGCAAGCGCTGCAGATCCGAGGCACTCGCGTCGGCGCCCAGCATTGCCTGCGCCGGATCTCCAGGAATGATCCGCAACAGAAGGAACAGGATCGTGATGGCGCCGAGCAGCGTCGGCACCGCCCGCAACAGGAAGCGAAGGAGGATCGTCACGCCGTTCCCCGCCGACCGGGAATATCGCTCAGAGTGGGGCCTTCCGTTGAAGGACTCCGTCCTTGATGAATGTCGTCCCGTTCACGGTGATCGTCGGTGCGGCCATGAGACCGTCGAAGTGGGTGGCACTCACCAGCGTCCCGCCGATGTCGCTTCGGCCAATCGCGATGTGCGCGGTGCCGAGAGCCTTCTTGTCATTGCGTACCGTACCCATGATGGTGCACTTGTGATTCAAACCAACGGATATCTCTGCAGGGGCAGCATAGGAATTCTCGTCGCCGTGGGTCTCGAGGTAGTGCCGCACCCCCTCGGCTTCCCGGCCCCCTTCGATGCGGATCACCCGGCCCTCCCGCACCGTTAGCACTACAGGCTGGGCGTAGCGCCCTTTCGGGGCGTGACCGCAGATGTCCCAGACAACCGTGCCCTCGCCAGAGCCCTCGAGCGGCGTGACGCGGCACTCACCGAAGGGCCAAGTGCCGGCGCCGCGGCGTTCGCCGTTGCGCTCGAGAATTCCCAGCGGCCTGGCGCTTCGTTTGTCGGTCTTCACGAGCGTCGCCCGGAGATCGGTGCCGGCCGGTGTGGTGACACGCACTTCTCCGCCTAGCATCCAGAACTCGCGCACCCAACGCTCGTTGTCGAGGATTTGGTCCATGTCTGACGGCTCGAGCTGGCACGAAGGGGAGGTAAGGATCTCTACCGTGGCTTCTTCCATGAGCAGCACGCCTTTGGTCCCACGCTGCTCGGAGAACTCCGAGTGCGCGAGGGCGGTGGTGGTAAGGAAGACCACGATGTCGGCCCCCTTCAGTGCCGCAGCCACCGCCCGGGTCGGCTCCGCGGTGTGGTGCGCCCTTGGCGTGTACATCATCAGCGTCGGGTCGGCACCCTTGCTGCGCGCTACGCTCATGACCGCCTGCCAGATGAGTGGATCCATGTTCGTATCGGTGACAACCATCACCTCTTCGCCACGCTGCACCGCCGAAAGCGGCACCTGGAGGCAACCAATCAGGTCGATGATCTTGGAAGACGGCGAGACGTATTGCTCCAGCATGTGCTTATCCTTTCGATGCTATTGGGTTGATTCCGCGCACAGGGCCACGCGCATTCCTGCATGACTTACGCTCACGCGGCGCAGCCGAGGGCGAGTCCCCAGGTCTCGGATCAGTGCCGCCAGCGGCATGCGCGCGGAAGAATCCCATTGGATGGGTCTTCGATTGCGCTGGAAGTCCTCCAGTGCAGTCGGGTTGAGAAAGATGGACGTGAGAAGTTCTTCGTCTGATATCGGCCCCTTCTCGGCTCGGACCTTGTCGACCATACGATCGTCGTAGTACGCGGTGGGATCGATCATCGGTTGATCGCCAACCACGTGCTCGAGCACGACAGGATCGATCGGCCCAGGCGGCTGCCCATAGTAACCACGGCAATACAGCGCCATCTCGCGAGGCACCGTCGAATAGCGCTTGCCGGTCACGACATTGAGAGTCGCCTGCACGCCAACGAACTGGGAGAAGGGCGTCACCATCACCGGGTAGCCGATTTCCGCCCTGACACGAGCCGCCTCCTCGAGCACCTCCTGCAGCCTGTGCCCCATACCCAATTCAGCCAGTTGGCTCTTGAGGTTGGACATCATTCCGCCGGGGATCTGGTGACGGATCGTCTGCTCGTAGGAGGCCGCATCAAAGGCCGCTGGACCGTAAATCGGCCGCCTCTCCTTGTAGGCTGCCCAGGAAAACCAATCGTCCATCTGCGCAAGACAGGTCTCGTCCAGGCCCACTGTGCGCCCTTCCTCTCGTGCGAGCTCGATGATGGTCTGGTGCGGCGGAAACGAATGGCCATTCGCCATTGGCCTGCTCGCGCCCCACAGGACGTCGATGCCGTGGCGAATCGCCTCGCGATAGCAGGATTCGGCCACCCCGCTATTTGGGTGGGTGGAGAAATGCAGCTCCATCGCAGGCAACGCCGAACGGATCCGGCTGACGAGCGAACGAGCACGCTCCGGCAGCATCGCCCCGCAGGCGTCCGCAATCACGATCGCATCTGCCCCCAGCGAAGCGAGTTGCCGAGCCTTGTCGACGAGGTAATCATCGGTATGGACCGGACTCACCGCAAAAGTCAGCAGCGCCTTCACGTGCAGGCCGAGCTTCTTCCCGCATTCGATCTGGTAGGCGACGTTGCGGTAGTCGTTCAGCCCGTCAAACACCTTAATGCTCGCTATCCCGATTCGGGCGAGTGTCCCGAGAAACAGTTCGACGACATCGTTCGGCTTGGGTGACCAACCGACCAGATTGCGCGAGCGCACCAGAAAGTCGAACTTCGTATGCGGCATTTGCGCACGCAGGAGGCGCAGTCGCTCCCAAGGATCTTCGTGCAGATACATGGCTGCCGTCTCGAACGAGACCGGGGCCATCGCAGCAACTTGGTAGAAACCTGCCCGATCCATAACCGGAGCGATAGGCAGCATCCAGCGCGTCCTCATGCGCGTCGCCCAGAGCGCCTGTTGCCCCATTCGCAGGGTTTCGTCCAGAACAAGCAGCGGCTTCATGCAACGGGTCCGGGAACGATGGCCGCGAGCGGTTGCCCGTACTCGACGAACTCCTCGTTCTGCGCAAGGATCTCGCGAACCACACCCCCACAAGGAGCCGTCACCTGATTCATGAGTTTCATGATCTCGAGAATCCCGACCACGTCCCCCTCGCGCACCAGTGAACCAGGCTCCACGAAAGGCGTCGCTCCTGGAGACGGCGCGCGGTAGAACGTGCCGGCAAGAGGCGCGAGCACCATGGTCACACCATCCGAAGCTTCAGCACTCGGTACCGAGCTTTCCAGCATCGGCTGCGATGCGCGACCTTGGACCTGGTCGCCCGAGTGCTTCACCTCCTGTTGTGGTTCGGCCTTGGGTTTCGGTCCCGACGCCGTCCGCGCTTCGACATTGTCCTGGAGCACTCGAAGCTTCAGGTCCCCCAGGTCAAGTTCCAGTTCCCGGAAGTGCGTCTCGTCGATGAGTTTGAGGATGCCGATGACGTCCGCGAAACTCAAGGAATAGGCAAATTTTTGTTCCGTCACGGCTCCCCCCGAGATGTCGGAATGAACTCTTCTTCGACCCAGCGAGTATGAACACGGTTGTCGATAAAGTCGGTATGAGCCAACACCCGTGCCAGGAAAGGAATCGTCGTTGGCACGCCGCCGACTTCGAACTCCGCGAGCGCACGTCGTCCGCGCGCCAGCGCTTGATTTCTGTCGGGGGCGTGCACGATTAGCTTCGCGATCAGCGAGTCGTAATACGGCGGAATGGCATAGCCGGGCCGGCAGTGCGTATCGATGCGCACACCCGGGCCACCAGGCGGCGTGAATTCCTTGAGCACACCGGGCATGGGCAGGAAGTTCCTAGCAGGATCCTCCGCATTGATACGCAGTTCTATGGCGTGTCCACGAGCTTGCACGTCACCCTGCGACAGCTCGAGTGCCTCGCCCTGCGCGATGCGTAGCTGTTCACGCACGATGTCGATGCCCGTCACGCACTCGGTGACCGGATGCTCGACCTGGATGCGGCAATTCACTTCAATGAAATAGACTGCCCGCGTTGTGCGATCGAAGACGAACTCGACCGTACCGGCACCCTGGTAACCGGTGTGCCGCGCAATCCGCACCGCGGCTTCCGTGATCAGATTGCGCTCCAAAGGATCGATGGGCGCAGGGCTTTCCTCGACCAGTTTCTGGTGTCGTCGCTGCAAACTGCAGTCGCGCTCGCCAAGGTGAAGGACCGCGCCGTGTGCATCTGCGAGGATCTGCACCTCGATGTGGCGCACATCCCTCAGATACTTTTCGAGGTACAGCCGACCGTCACGAAACGCCGCCTGCGCCTCGCTGCTTGCCTCCTCGAAGCTCGGGACCAGCGCTGCGTCGTTCGCGACGAGCCGCATGCCGCGCCCGCCGCCGCCCGCGGCTGCCTTGAGCAGCACGGGATAGCCGATCCCGGCTGCTGCCAGTCGCGCCTGCGCCGCAGTTGCAAAGGTGCCCGAAGAACCCGGTATGACCGGAACGTCGGCTTCGATAGCGATACGGCGCGCTTCGGCTTTATCGCCCATCGAGGCGATGACGCGGGCATCGGGGCCGATCCAGACCAGACCCTGTTCTGCGCACAGTGCAGCGAACTCCGCGTTCTCGGCGAGTAGTCCATACCCAGGATGGATTGCGTCCGCGCCAGTTGCCTTGGCCACTCCCACCAGCACCTGGGGCAGAAGATAGGATCGCGCGGCCGGTGCCGGCCCGATGCACACGGAGCGCCCGGCCAAGCGAACGTGGCTGCTGTCGTGATCGGCTTCGGAAAAGACGGCTACCGTCTCGAGGTCCATCTCGCGGCAAGTGCGGATGATGCGAACCGCGATCTCGCCGCGGTTGGCAACTAGAACGCGCGAGAACGGCATCGTGTAAGAGTCACGCTGCCCCGGACAGCGTCACCACATTGGCGCAGCTCGGTGAAGCGAACAACCCCTTGGAATCTCGGGGGCTTCATTGGATCTGCGCTCCTGAATCCTTGACGGCCTTGGCCCACTTCGCAATCTCCGCGCTCACGAATGCAGCATATTCGTCTGGAGAGATCCACCAGGGCACATTGCCGGTGGCCAGGATGCGTTCGCGTACGTCCGGCATGGCCAGCACAGTGCGAGTGTCGGCGCTCAACTTGGCTATGACCTCCGGGGGCGTCCCTGCGCGTGCGAACAAACCAAACCATCCGGCGGCATCAAACCCGGGATGGACCGTTTCGGAAACGGTCGGAATGTCGGGCAGTGTCGGCAGCCTCTCGTTCAAAGAAACGGCAATGGCGCGAGCACGCCCTGACCGTATACCGGTCAGGGCAAAGTTCACGTCGACCCATCCGGCACTCAAACGACCTCCTGCGAGATCAGCGATCACCTCGCCGCTTGTCTTGTAAGGCACCGGCATGAGTTTCGCGCCAGTCGCTGCACGAAACATCTCGCCGACCAAATGCATGGTCGTTCCGTTCCCGCCGAAACCAAAGGTGAATGCCTCGGGCCTGGCCCGTGACTGATCGACGAGGTCCTTCACGGTACCGGACCAATCTGCCGGCACCATGAGCACCATCGCCGTCTTGGCCAGCGGCGCGATGGGCACAAGATCCTTCAGCGGATCGTAGGCAAGCTTCTTGTAGAGACTCGGATTGATCGATATGGCACCGGTCGGGCCCACGAGGATCGTGTAGCCATCGGCCGGCGCCATCAGCACCGCCTGAACGCCAATCTGCCCGCCGGCGCCTGGACGATTCTCGAATACCCAGGCCTGTCCCCAGCGCTCGGAGAGCTTCTGGCCGACTAACCGCGGGACTACATCGACGCTTCCGCCAGGAGGAAACGTGATTACCACGTGAATCGGCTTGGCTGGATACTCCGACTGCGCAAGAACACTGGAGATGCTAAGTGCAGTCATCACGGCAATGAAAAGCCGCAAACTCTTGCCAAACGACATGCCTTACCCCTCGTTCTCTTGCCTGGTTCGCGCATGAGACAGCCTCTGCCTCCCGCCGCTCACCGCAGATGCCGTGTGCAGTCTCCGTTCGCCCAACAGATACGGTCTTGATCTATTCAGCCAATATGTTGGCCGGCGTGCGGTTCGAAGTTTGTGATCTTCGGTGGCGCGGAGGTGAAGCCCAGCTCCTGCCAACGGCCGCATACTGACTCATAGACCTCTTTCGTCAGCAGACTGCGCGGCGAGAACACCTTGAGGTGCTTGAATTCCTTGCACGCATTGATGACGCACTTCGATCCCCATGGTCTGATCTCCGGTGGGTTCTGGCTCGGATCGAGATAGGTGCTCCAGGTTTCGCGCATGATGTCAATCGACTGCGCTGGACGCGAGCGCGTGACCATCGCCCAGATCACTTCCTGCATGTTCGATGGATCCACGTCGTCGTCCACGACCACGACGTACTTCGTGAAGTAAGCGCCGCCCATACACTGTGCCGCAAGGCTGCCGACCTGTGCCGCATGCCCTGCGTAGCGCTGTTCGATCGAGACGACGGTCATGCCCCAACCGGCTCCCTCGGGCGGCGACCACACACCCTTAATGCCAGGAACTCCCAGCGCATCGAGGTCGGTCCACACCTTGGCGGCTTTTGCCATACCCCACATCAGGCCGCACTCGTTCGAAGGACCATCGGCCATCAGGGCACTCGTCACGATTGGTCGGTCACGGTACCGGATGGCCTTGATCTCGACGTACGGAGTAGGGCCGCCAGGCCGCCCGTAGTAGCCAGTGAACTCGCCGAAGGGGCCTTCTTCGGCGGTGCGATCCGGGTACGAGTAGCCCTCGATAATCAACTCGGCGTGCGCTGGCAACAGCAGCCCCGTGACATCGCTCTTGAAAGTCTCGATCGGCGCACCATCGATGCCTCCGGCGAATTCGTACTCCGAGACGTTCTTCGGGAAAGAGGTGGCCGCGCACAAGAACAGCAGCGGATCGAGACCATAGGCAGCTGCCACGGGTGCTGACTGCCCCTTCGCCCACCAGCGCTCGCGATCGAGGACGGCATCCTTGCCAGGCGAGGCGTAAAAGCCGACCTGATTCTTCGACTGGATCATCTGGCGGAAGGTACCCAGATTGATGCGATCGTTGGTCGGATCCTTCGTGATCACCGCATCGGCGGTCCCGATGTACTTGCCACCGTCCAAGGGCCACATCTTCGGCGCCGGGAATCTGGTGATATCGACGGCACCATCGCGATCGATGTTGCGATTGACCGGCGCCTCAGCCGCAGGAATCTCCTTCGGCGGGATCCGACGCTTCATCTTGTCGGACAGCACGCGGGTTAGCCCGATCGCGTCGCGGCCGGGTCGCTCGCGGATCGAAATCGCGACGCGATTCAAGCTGCTGCCGAACGGATTGAACAGCAGGCGGCCGCCCGGGTGACCCTGGATATTCTCGAAGAGCAGCGTCGGCCCACCGATCGTCTTGCCGCTCATGTAGGTAATCGCACCCATTTCGAGCACCGGATTCACCGGAGCGGTGATGTGCTTCAGCTCGCCGATGGCCTCGACCTGTGCGAGCCAATCGTCGAGGCTCTTGATGGTGGTGCCCTTCTTCCCAGCTTCGAGCGCTCTGCTGCCTTCCATTTCCCGCTCCTTCCGTTGATCAGATTGAAAATGACGCGCGACTGATGAACATCGCGCGCCCGGTACCCGACTCACTGAAATGTCGCCATGACGACTTTCGCGCCAGGAGACAAGGTCGCGAAACGCTCGCCGGTGACCGCGAGATCTTCCAGAACCAACTGTTGCGCTCGCGCCGGTTGGCGCGCCATGATGGCCTTGACGATCTCCTGGTGCATGCCGCGCGCCACGTGCGATGTCTCCAGGCTCTCGAGTCCGCGGATGCGCTCGTTCAGGATCGTAAGCACTGCCTCGCCCAGGATCGCCAGCAGCGGATTCCCGCTCATACGAAGCAAGTGCTTGTGAAAGGCGATGTTGCGCGCTCGCACAGCCCGCCCGTCTTCGCGCGGCAACGGCAGCACAAGCTCGGACAACGCCTGGAGGTCATCGGCCGACGCGATCTCGGTAGCGCGCGCCGCACAGTACGGTTCGATGAGCCTGCGAACCTCGAATAAGTCCTCGAGTCGCAGCTCCCCGCCAGCGAGGAGATTGACGATCGAACTCATCACCGGCCGCTCGTAGGCCTGCGCCACGAAGATCCCACCCTTCGGGCCCTTCTTGACGTACAGGAGACCAGCGCTCTCCAACGAACGGATCGCCTCGCGAATCGCGGTGCGACTGGTACCGAACTGCTCTGTCAATTCGCGCTCGGTGGGTAGCCGGTGCTGCGGTTGCAGTCGACGCGCGAAGATCTGCCTCCGCAACTCCTCTGCCACCGCCTCGTAGGCCTTGCGTCGCCTCGGATCACCGTGTACCGGCAATGTTGAGGGCGCAAACTCGCGCTGCCCATTGCGTCGGACAAGAGTCATGCGCTGCTCGTCGCTGGTTCGTATAGGTCAGACCTATCTTGGATGCTACGACGACATGCTCAACAGGTCAAGCGGTAGTCTTGTCCAACGAGGTATGAGCCTGGAGCCGGGCTCATGATTCCAACGAGGAATGAGCCTGGACAGAACCTGGGAGGGACGACTGAAGGGCTGATGGGCAGCCTGTCGGCGGGGCGTGTCGATCATCGAATCGATGGTGATCGACATAAGCGAGGCGCAGGTGGCAGCTGCTACTCGCGCAATGTGAACACGATAGACAGGTACGAGATTGGCTGCTCGCGCAAGACTTCGGCACCGTGCAGCGCACGCGCATCGAAGAGCAGCGCATCTCCGGACTTGATCTCTAGAGTCTTGCTCGCGTACCTGTACTTGATTCGCCCGGACAGCATGTAGATGAACTTCAACCCGGGATGCTGAAAGGTCGTGTAGGGCCTTGCGTCCGAAGACAGCGTGACCAGGTAGGGTTCTACAAACAGGTTGCCGGATAGTAGGTGACCCAGGAGCTGATACTTGTAGCCCGCGACAGCGTCGAGCCGCTCTACACGAAGGCCCTTGCCAGCAGCAACATGGGACAAATCCAGACGTCGCGCCTGGTCGACAAAGAAGCGCGACATCGGCATGTCGAGCGCCGTCGCGATGCGATCCAACACTTCGATCGAAGGCGACACGAGGCCGTTCTCGATCCGAGACAGCATCGAGCGTGAGACCTGCGCAGTGGTGGCCAGCAAGCCCGCCGACATGTTCGCTGCAATCCTGAGCGATCGAATCTGCGCACCTACTCTCGACGAAGTCGTGCTGCGCTTCGGCTCGGCGTCAACGGGCTTCGGGGCGAGCGCTGGAATCCGGACCTTCCTGCTCGTCGGAAACGGAGATGCGACTTGCTTCCTCGGCACGACGGGTACCCTGGTTCTCGATGGTCAGAGCACTTGGCTCAGGAAACTGCGAATGCGAGCATCGGCCTGATCGCTGAAGAACGCTTCCGGTGGGGCGATCTGAACGATTCGACCTCCATCCATGAATGCCACCTTGTCGGCCACAGCCTTTGCAAAGCCCATCTCATGGGTGATGCAGATCATTGTCATGCCGTCGCGGGCGAGAAGCGTCATCGTGTCCAGCACCTCATTGACCATCTCCGGATCGAGCGCCGACGTTGCCTCATCAAACAACATCAGCGACGGATTCAAGCACAGTGCCCGAGCGATCGCCACCCGCTGCTGCTGCCCGCCGGACAGCTGCGACGGGTACGAGTCGGCCTTTTCCGCGAGCCGAACCTTGCCCAGGTAATCCATGGCAACCGCCTTGGCCTCTGCCTTGGGGCGATTGCGAACCCACTTCTGAGCCAGGATGCAATTGCCGAGCACGGTCAGGTGCGGGAACAGATTGAACTGCTGGAACACCATGCCGACGTTTGCCGCAACGAGGTCGCGGTGGCGCATCTCGGGCGCCATGCGAACCCCGTTGACGGTCACGGACCCATTCTCGTAGCCCTCGAGACCATTGATGCAGCGAGCCAAGGTTGACTTGCCAGATCCAGAAGGACCGCAGATGACTACACGCTCCTTGGCGTGCACAACCAGATCAATGTCCGCCAGTACCTGATTCGTGCCGAATCGCTTCGACAAGCCGGATACCGAGACCACCTCGGGCGACGCAGTTTGATCCATGCTCAGGCCGTGCGTTGATAGAGGGAGGCCGCCGGGCTGTCCCGCCAAGCGACCAGACGATTCGACGAGATCCGCGTGCGACCGTACACGATCCACGCATCGTCGACCGTGCCAATGAACTCCGCAACCCTCAGTAGATCGGGTCGCTCTTCTGTGGCCGAGACGTAGCCCAGCCCGGCCGCGTACTTGCCATCGATGAGGCCCTGCGTTACCTCGGCCACCGTGTCGAGCAAGATGATCTCGTCCCACTTGCCGGCGTCGGTGTAGTCGAGGGTGGGCCTCATCACCGCCAGCGCGCGCGGGTTCTCCACGTCGCGGCGTTGAATGATGGCCAAGTCCTGGCTGGGCGAAATGAATGTGTCGACGACGTAGAGCCCGGACAGGTACTTCGCAACCGTGGCCATGGTCGCGGGGTGAACGGCGCACTGGACCATGAAATCTGCTCGGCTCTGCAGTACCGCCTCGGCACCCTCCTTGAAGTCGACTGCCAGCTCGATATGCGCGCGATTACGAATACCGTGAAAGTCCAGGTAGTGGCGGGTCACGTACTCGTGATTGCTGCCGGCCGGCCCAAGGGTTATGAACTTCATTGAAGTGCGATCCTGCTAGTGCGAGTGACTCAGTCTGGCCTCGCACCGGCGCATGGCAAGCATGAGGCTGTAGTTGATGGCGAGGTAGACAAGGCCCGCGCTGATGAAGACCTCGTAGGGCGCATACGTCTCGGAGGTCAGTAACCGGGCAGTGCCGGTCAGGTCGAGCAAAGTGACCGTACTGGCGAGCGATGTCGCCTTGCATGTGAGAATGACCTCGTTGCTGAACGCGGGGAGCGACGTTCGGATAGCGAGCGGCATGTCGACGGTCCAAAACCCCACGGTCCGGCTCAGTCCGAGAGAGAACGCCGCGTCTCGAAAGCCGCGAGGGATCGCTGCAAGCGCTGAGGCCAGGGTCTTGCCCGTGTAAGAGGCCGAATTCAGGCCCAGTGCGATCACTACACACCAGAACGGATCGCGCAGGACCGGCCAGACCAGCGAACGCTGAATGGCTTCGAACTGGCTCGCCCCGTAGTACAGAAGGAAGATCTGCACGAGCGAGGGCGTACCTCGGAAGAACATGACATAGGCGTTGGCGCAGTGGCGCAACGCGACGAAGCGCGAGTTCTTGCAAAGCGCAACAGGGAGCGCCAACGCGGTTCCCAGCAGGATCACAAGTACAGTGAGCTTCAAAGTAACAACAGCGCCTATGCCAAGCGCAGGCAGTGACGACCAGATGACGCTGAAATCGAACATCGCAGTCAGCGTGCGAATGCGCGTGAGGAGCGGCGCTCCGCCCACTCCAGGGACAGCGTCGCCAGTCCCGTAAGCACCAGATAGATGCAAGCAGCGGCCAGGTACATCGTGAACGGCTGCCGGGTGGCGCCCGACGCCTCGGCGGCTTTGCGCATCAGCTCGTCATAGCCAACGATGGACACGATTGACGTTTGCTTCAGAAGCACGATCGACTGATTGCCGAACGGCCCGAGAGCCACACGCGCGGCCTGCGGCAGCACGACGCTCAGCAATGCGCGCGGCTTGGTCAATCCCAGTGAGCGCGCAGCATCACGCTGCGCCTGCGATACCGACTGCAGCGCGCCGCGCGCGATCTCGGCGGCATACGCCCCAAAAGACAGAGCGAGGGCCACCACGCCGGCAAGGAAGGTGTTGATCTCGACGTAGCGGCCTGTCAGGGTGGCAAGCGTCAGCGAGCCGCCGAAGTAGATCGCAAAAACCACCAACAGATCTGGAACGCCTCGTATGACTGCCGCGTACAGATAGCCCAACGCCCTCAGTGGGCGAATACCCGACAGCTGCATCCAGCAGCCAATGGCACCGAACACCGTTCCGACAAGCAGCGCAACGACGGCAAGCTGGACCGTGGCGAGCGTGCCCAGCAGGAGTTGGTCGCCGAAGCCCTGAAGCACGCCCATCCCGGCCGCGCCCTACATCAGCTTGAACGGGAAGTACTTGGCGGTGATGCGGTCGTAGGTTCCGTCGGCTCGGATTGCAGCGAGCGCCGCATTGACCTTCGACAACATCTCGGCGTCTCCCTTGCGCACCGCGATGCCGTTGCCGTCACCCAGCAGACCCCCCTTCAGGTCGGGCCCGACAAAGGCGAAATCCTTGGCCGCCGGCGTCTTCATGAAGCCGACGAAGTACGTCACCATATTGCCCAGGATGTACTCCACGCGACCGGCAACCAGGTCAAGCTCGGCCGCTTGCGGCGTGTCGTAGAACTTGATCTCCGAGTTCTTGTAGTTCTGACTCAGATAGCTCGCCTGGATCGAGCCGCGCTGAACGCCGATGACTTTGCCTGCGAGGGCCGTGGCCGAGACATCCTCCGGCGCACCTTTGCGCGACACGAAGCGCGAAACCGTTTCCTTGTACTTGTCCGAGAAATCAACGCGCTGCTTGCGCTGCTCAGTGATCGCCATACTCGCGACGATCATGTTGTACTTGCGGGCCATCAGTCCAGGGATGATGCCGTCCCAGTCCTGGGCGACGATCTCGCACTTGGCTTTCATCTTTTCGCACAGTGCGTTCGCGATATCGACATCCCAGCCCTGCAGGGCGCCTTGCGAGTCCTTGAAACTCCAAGGAGGGTAGGTACCCTCGGTGGCGATCCGATAGCTCGCCTGAGCGCAGGCCACGCCGGTCCACAGAGACGCCAACGCCAAGAGGCAGATACCTCGGCGACTCACGAAATGCGCGGGTACGGTGAGCTTCATGTTTCGGCCTCAGAAGAGTGACTTCGGTCCACGAATGCTCCGACCCTTTCAGAAATGAGGCAAGCGTTGCTCCTACTGCAATGCCAGGTCAACACGTCGCGCTCGCTCTTCCCCGGTGCGAGAAGATCACCGGCTGCGTTGTGTTGCGCGTAGTGCAAAAACGTTGCAGGGATGCACTGAGGCGAGCGCGACAGGGAACTCCCTCTAGAAATCGCGACGAACGTTGGCCACCACATCGAGGTCGGTAAGCGTCCGGCCATCCCATCTTGACGGCGGCCGAGGACGCGGAGTTCAGACGAGTGTGCTTCGACCGCCGTTGACTTCGTCGATGAACACGTCGTCAGACCAAGCGATGCCGATGGCTTTGTCGAGGCGCTTCAACAGCGCGCCCAGCGTCTCGCCTTCGCGCCGAACGAGCATGGCGAGGCAATTGCTGCCGTCGGCAGCGGTGGCTGCGCAATCGAACGGCGCAAGCGCTCCCAGCGTGATGTCGCCGCCGTCGGCGATCAGTGCCTCGATGTTCTTCATTCTCGGTTCGCGCTGGGTGCTTGCCAGCGATGCAGCAGCAACTCGCCAATGCGGCTTGCCGCTTGCGTGGGCAGTCGCTCGAGCACATCTTTGAGGTACGCGTACGGATCGTGCCCGTTGATGCGTGCCGAGTGCACCAGGCTCATGATCGCGGCGGCGCGCTGTCCGGCGCGCAGTGAGCCGGCGAACAGCCAGTTCGAGCGCCCGAGCGCGATCGGCCGGATCTGGTTCTCCACCCAGTTGTTGTCGGCCGGCAGCATGCCGTCGTCGATATAGCGCACCAGCGCGCTCCAGCGCCTGAGGCTGTAGTCGATGGCCTTGGCGGTGGCCGAGCCGTCGGGCACCTTCAGCCGATGCGCCTGCAGCCAGGCATGCAGCGCCGTGGCCCATGGCTGCGCTCGCTGCTTGCGTATTCGCTGCCGCTGCTCGGGCTCCAGGTGCCTGACCTCGTCCTCGACCTTGTACAGCCTGCCGAACAGCTCCAGCGCCTCTTGCGCGATCTGGCTCTTGTGGTTGACCCATAGGTCGAAGAACTTGCGCCGCGCATGCGCCAGGCAGCCGGCCTCGGTGATGCCATCGTCGAACAGCGCCTTGTAGCCACTGTAGTCGTCGCACACGAGCTTGCCGCGCCAGGGGCCGAGGAACGCCTTGGCGTGGCGGCCGGCGCGGCTGTCGGCGAAGTCGAACACCACCGCCTGCGTCGGCTCAAAGGCGCCGGTGCAGTAGCTCCACAGGTACGCCCGGTGCGTCTTGCCGTTGCCCGGCTCGAGCATCGCCACCGGCGTCTCGTCGGCGTGCAGCACGCCGTGCCGCAACAACTCGTCCTTGAGCGCATCGACCAGCGGCTGCAACTGCACGCCGCAGGCGCCGACCCACTGTGCAAGCGTCGAGCGCGCGATCACCAGTCCGGCGCGGCCGAAGATGCTCTCCTGGCGGTACAGCGGCTGGTGGTCGATGTACTTGGCCACCAGCACCTGTGCCAGCAGCCCCGTCGTCGGGATGCCCTTGTCGATGATGTGCGCGGGCACCGGCGCCTGCACCAGGGTCTCGCACTGGGCGCACACCCACTTGCCGCGGATGTGGCGCTCGACGCTGAACACACCCGGCTGGTAGTCCAGCTTCTCGGCCACGTCCTCGCCGATGCGCTTGAGCTGGCAGCCGCAGGAGCAGGTGGTGCTACCGGGCTCGTGGCGGATCTCGCGCCGCGGCAGGTGCTCGGGCAGCTTCTCGCGCTTGGGGGATCGCTTCTCGCGCTCGGCCGGCGCTTCAGGCGCGAGGTGCTCGAGCTCGCGTTGCAGCGCTTCCAGGTCGGCGTCGATCGCCTCTTCCAACAGGCTCTGTTGCTCGGCGCTGAAGTGCTCGCTCTTGGCGGCGAACTTCAGCCGCTTGAGCACCGCCATCTCGTGCGTGATCTTGTCGATCGTCGCCTGCTTGAACGCGATCTCGCGGTCGCGCTGCTGGATCTGGCCCATCAGCGAGCGCACAACCTCGCGCAGTTGCTGCGCGTCCAGGGTCCTGAGCTGTGCCTCGTCGATCACGAGGCGTGATGGTGCCGCACGCGGCTGCGTGCGCGCATCGGCACATCCGGCAATTGAAGTGCGCGGCTACAACAGCGCCGCCTACAGCACCGCGATCACGCCGGCCTCGCCGATGCGCTGCCACGGCAGCCCGAGCACGAGGGCGTCGAGCTGCGGACGCGTCAGGCTCAGCGTGCCGGTGCTGTCCTTGGGCCAGATGAACTTGCCCTGGTGCAGGCGCCGCGCGGCCAGCCACACGCCGATGCCGTCGTGCACGAGCACCTTCATGCGGTTGGTGCGGCGGTTGGCGAACAGGTACGCGTGGTGCGGGCGCGCGGCGCCGAAGACGTGCACGATGCGCGCCAGCGCCGCCTCGGTGCCGGCGCGCATGTCCAGCGGCTCGACGGCGAGCCACACCGCGTCGAGGCGGATCAACGCAGCAGCTCGCGGGTGAAGCTCGCCAGCTCGGCCAGCGCGGTGCTCGGCCAGGTGATCGCGACCGTGGTCGCGCCGCGGCGCAGCTCGACGCGAACATCGCCTGCTGCGCCGACCTTGGCAGGCGCAGGCAGGGCCACCGGGACGAACGTCGTCGCAACAGGAGCAACCGGCGCGGCTACCTCACCAGCTTCGCGCGCCAGCTGCCGCCAGCGGTGCACGACGTTGTCGTTGATGCCGTGCGACATCGCCACCTTGGCCACCGACGCCCCAGGGACGTCGCACTCGGCCAAGACCCGCGCCTTGAACTGCGCGTCGTACCTGCGCCTGGTCTTGGCCTTCCCGCTTGTCATCGTGTCCACCTATCGCAATACGTGGACACCATCCTTCATCGTCGCTGCTCAGCGTTCAAGATGGGTTCGCCGGACGCTTACCGAGGTCGTGCTTCACGACCTGAAGAGCCCCACGCCGAGGCGCAGGCCGAAGGGCTGCTGCTGTGGGAGATGAAGAAGACGGCTGCGCGCGAGGCGTGGGCCGAGATCGAGCCGTCGATCCGGCACATCGCCGCGATGGTCACCGCGGCGCAGGCCAGCCGTGCGGTTTGATCTCGACGCGATCGACGTGCCGGCCGAGCCGGCCGGCGCGCCGCGGCTGATCGCGCTGGCCGACATCGAGCTCGCGTGGGTCCATCCCGACGAGGCGAAGGCGCGCAAGGCGATCCCGGTGCCATTGAATGGCCAAGCCATGGCGATCCTGCAGAAGCAGATCGGCAAGCATCGGGACGTGGTGTTCACGTTCAAGGGAGAGCCCATCGAGCAGCCGAGCACCGCGGCTTGGTATCGAGCGCTCAAGCGTGCCGGCATCGCGAACTTCCGATGGCACGACCTGCGGCACACGTGGGCCAGTTGGCACGTGCAGAGCGGCACGCCACTGCACGTGCTGCAGGAACTCGGTGGTTGGTCGAGCTATTCGATGGTCCAACGCTACGCGCATCTGGCAGCCGATCACTTGGCCCCTTGGGCCGAGAAGCTGGCACAGGCGCGCGCGTGTCACGGCACATATCCGTCACAACAGACGGATTCGGGCGTCACGACACGGCGAGCGGAGACTCTGTGAGCCGTTCGATGATGCAACCCTGCGCGCGTCTCTCAGCCGATTCTTTGTCGCTTCGGGCTTGGCGAGCGGCACAGGCGCGCGATGTACGGCACAAATCCGTCACAGCCGAAGAGAGCACGAGCGACGCCACAGTGCGCGGAATCGCGCAAGTGCTTGTCGAGAGAGAGGAATTCTGGTGGGCCCTGTAGGATTCGAACCTACGACCAACGGATTAAGAGTCCGCTGCTCTACCAGCTGAGCTAAGAGCCCTTGTTCGCGCCACCGGCGCCGGACTTCTCGATCCGATGGTGGGTCGTGCAGGATTCGAACCTGCGACCAACGGATTAAAAGTCCGCTGCTCTACCGACTGAGCTAACGACCCCGGGGGTAGAGCGCGCGATTCTAGCACCGCACTTTCAGGGCTCCGCGCTGCGCGCGGCCGCGATCGCCTGCATCAACTCGCCGGCGGCCACCATGCCGAAAGTGGCGGTGACCGCCACGCTCGAACCGTAGCCGTGACAGTTGAGGCTGCCGTCGCTCGGTGCCGCATCGGCGGCGCAGGCGTCGGCATCGGGCCGCGCCACCGCTTCGCGCGAGAACACGCAGCGCAGCCCGATCGACCCGCTGCGCGCGGCGCCGGCCTTGCGCAGCCGCTGACGCAGCGCGGCCAGCAGCGGGTCGTGCGTCACGTCGGCCAAGTCGGCCACCTCGACGCGTTGCGCCGCGCGCTTGCCGCCGGCGGCGCCGGCGCAGACGGTAGGCACCTTGGCTTGCAAAGCCCACTGCGCGATCGCCAGCTTGGCGCGCACCTGGTCGCAGGCATCGACGACGCCGTCGACCGCGCGCCCTTGCAGCAGCGCGGGCCAGTTGTCGGGCTCGACGAAGGCCTCGATCGCCTGCACGTCGCACGCCGGGTGGATCTGCGCGATGCGCTCGCGCAGCGCCAGCGGCTTGGCCTGGCCGAGCGTGGACTGCAGCGCCTGCAGCTGGCGGTTGATGTTCGACTCGGCGACGTGGTCGAGGTCGATCAGCGTCAGCGCCGCCACGCCGCTGCGCGCCAGCGCCTCCACCGCCCACGAGCCGACGCCGCCCAGCCCCACCACCGCGACGTGCGCAGCGCGCAGTCGCCGGTAGCCCGCGTCGCCGTACAGGCGCCGCACGCCGCCGAAGCGGCGCTCGAAGTTGGGCTCACCGCCATGCGAAGCCGCCAGCGACGCGGCTGCCACAGGGCTCATCGTGCTCAGGCCGCGCGCTCCAGCCGCCAGGTCTGCCAGCGCAGCGCGGCCACGCCGCCGGTGAGGATGCCGGCCAGCGCGACGACGCTGCCGATCGACAGCGTCGACAGCCCCGACAGGCCCTGCCCGATCGTGCAGCCGAGCGCGGTGATGCCGCCCACGCCCATCAGCGTGGCGCCGATCAGGTGGCTGGCCGTGTCCTCGGCGTTGCGAAAGCCCTCCCAGTGGAAGCTGCGCGTGGCCAGCGCCACCGCGGCGCTGCCGAGCACGACGCCCACCGCGCTGACGATGCCGATCGTCAGCACCTTGCTGGCGTCGCTGAAGAAGAGCAGCCAGTCGATCGCGTAGGCCAGCGGCGCCACGAAGCTGAGCGACTCCATGCGCTGCGAGTTGGTGGCGAGAAACGCCTCCTCGAGCGTGGCCGGGTGCTCGGCCAGGTGGCCGAGGCGCCCCGACACCGCCCACAGCACGGCGATCACCACGCCGATGCCGATGCCGCCGAGCAGCACGTCGCCGCGGCGCCCTTCGGGGCGGGCCAGCGCCCAGGCCAGCAGGCCGCCGCCAACCACGAGCCCAAGCGCCACCGCCCAGGTTGCGCGCGCGATGCCGCTGGCCCAGGCGAGCAGCGACGGCAGATCCTGCCCCGCGGGCAGCGTGAACGCCACGCGGTCGACGGTGTTCACGCGCCACACCGCGGTGAGGCCCTTCAGCGTCGCGAACGCCGACAAGCCCAGCACCACGAACACCACCAGCGACTTCAGGTTGCCGCCGCCCACGCGCACCAGCGTCTTGCTGCCGCAGCCCGACGCCAGCACCATGCCGAAGCCGAACATCAGGCCGCCCACCAGGTTGCTCAGCACGACCAGCCGCGGCACGCCGTAGATCGAGTGCCCGGCCTGCACCCAGCCCAGCGCCACCATCGCGTTGAAGCCGAGCACCGCCACGCCGGCGGCCAGCGCCCACATGCGCATGCGCGCCCAGTCGCCCATCGCCACGATGTCGGACAGCGCGCCCATGGTGCAGAAGTGCGTGCGCTGGGCGATCGCGCCGAACGCGAGCCCGAGCGCGAACGCCGCCCACAGCACCTGCGTGGTCAGCGTCTGAACCTGCGCGTCGGTGAGCATCGTTCGGTCGAAGAGGCCAGGGTTGTTCGAGCCGTGGCCGGCTCGTGAGCTGCGCGAGCCGCCGGCTCGCGGCGCGTTACTTTAGCGCCGCCAGGCGCTCGCGGCCGGCCTGCGCCGCCTCGGATTTCGGATAGGTCTTGAGCAGCTCGGCGATCGTCGCGCGGGCGCCCTTGACGTCCTTGGATTCGATCTGGCAGTTGGCCACCGCCAGCAGCGCCTCGGGCGCGCGCGGGCTGTCGGGCGAGCTGGCGACCAGGGCGCGGAACGACGCGATCGCATCCTTGTACTCGCGCTTGCCGTATTGGGCGTTGCCGAGCCAGAAGCGCGCGCTGTCGACATAGCCGCTGGCGGGGTAGCGCCGCAGGAAGGCGCCGAACAGTACCGCCGCCTTGTCGTAGTCGCCGTTGCGCAGCGACGCCAGCGAATCGTCGAACAGGCGCTTCTCTTCGGGGTCGGCCATGAACTCGCGGCCGTCGACCGTGACCTTCACCGGCTCGAGCTTGCGGATGCGGTCGTCGACGCCCTGGGTGATGTCTTTCTGGCGGCGCTGCACGTCGGCCAGGTCGCGCGTGAGCTGCTCGTCGGCGCCGCGCAGCTTGGCGATCTCGCCACGCAGCGACTCGAGCTGCCCGTTGAGCTCGAGCACGCTGCGCTGCAGCACCTGCACCTGCTCGAGCAACTGCGCCTGGGCCTTGGCCGCGGCGTCGGCCTGCCTGGCGTTGGCCTGCTCGAGCTGCTGCACCTTCTGCCGCAGCTCGAGGATCGCGTTGCGTGCTTCGTCGTCGGCGAACAGCGCGGCGCGTGCCGGCAGCGCGAGCACGAGCCATGCGAACCCCACGACCAATCCACGTGCCAACGTGCTCATCTCGCCACCCTCACGCTGATTGCCACGGGCCGATCCATCGCCCCCCAGCGAACACCGCGGAGCGAAGGCCGCGACTCCAAGCCGACCTGCGTCGGCTTGGACGGCCTGAGCGCCTGCCGGCTCCGACGGCAGGCCCGGCTTCGCCGGTCCGCTGGTGTGCCTTGCAGGCCGCGTCGAGCCTCGCGGCTCGACCGCTCGCCAGGCACGAAAGGTTCGCCGGACCTTCCGTGTCCGGGCTCGCCCCCCTCGAGGGGGAGGCGGCCGCCAGGCCGCTTCGGGGGTGGGCCATTTCACCGGTCCTTCAGCTCGGCGCGGCGGTTCTTGGCCCAGGCGGCTTCGTCGTGGCCATCGACGGCGGGACGCTCTTCGCCGAAGCTCACCGCCTCGAGCTGGCTGTTGCCGGCGCCCAGCAGTTCGAGCGCCTTCACCACCGCCTCGGCGCGCCGCTGTCCGAGCGCGAGGTTGTACTCGCGTCCGCCGCGCTCGTCGGTGTTGCCTTCGACCACCATCTTCTTGCTCTTGTTGGTGCTCAGCACGCGCCCGTAAGCCTCGATCAGCGGCCGGAACTCGTCCTTGATGGCATAGCTGTCGAAGTCGAAGTACACGACGCGGCCGAACCGGCTGGCGGCCGACGCTTCGAGTTTGGTGGCGTCGACGGTGGCCACCTGCGATTGCGAGGTGGTGGCACCACTGCCGGCGGCGCCGGCGCCGCCGGCAGTGCTGGGCTTGGCGTTGACCACCGGGGCGCCCTCGTCGAGCTTGACCGACGAGCCGCAGCCGGCGAGCCCGACACCGACCAGCACTGCGCATAGCGAGGTTCGAATCAGCTTCATGGTGGCACTCCTCTTGGTGTAGTGGCCGGTCAGCGGCCGAAAGGTCCCCAGTTCGGCTCGCGCACATCCTCGCCCGACGACAGCAGTCGGGTGCGGATGCGGCCGTCGAGCGTGGTGGTCATCAGCACGTCGCGCCCTTGCGCGCGCGTGGCGTAGATGATCAGCTTGCCATTGGGCGCGAAGCTCGGATTCTCGTCGTCCACCGTGTCGCTGAGGGTGCGCACGGTGCCGCTGGCGAGGTCGAGCGTGGTCACCTTGAACTCGCCGGCATTGCGATTGATGTAGGCCAGCGTCTTGCCGTCGGGGCTGATCGCGGGGCTGATGTTGTAGCTGCCGGTGAAGGTCACGCGCTCGGGGCTGCCGCCGGCCACCGGCACGCGGTAGATCTGCGGGCTGCCGCCGCGATCGCTGACGAAGTAGATGCTCTTGCCGTCGGGAGCGAACACCGGCTCGGTGTCGATGGCGCTGCTTTGCGTGACGCGGCGCAGGTTGCCGCCCCTGGGGTCCATCAGGTAGATCTGCGAATTGCCGTCGCGCGACAACGTGACGGCCAGCGCGCTGCCGTCGGGCGACCATGCCGGTGCGCTGTTGCTGCCGCGGAAATTGGCCACCACGTGGCGCTCGCCGGTGGCCACGTTCTGCACCCAGACCACCGCCTTGCCGCTCTCGAACGACACGTAGGCGAGCGACTTGCCGTCGGGCGACCAAGTGGGCGAGATGATCGCCTGTGTGCTGTTGAGCGCCACCTGACCGCCCTCGCCGTCGGCATCGGTGATGCGCAGCGTATAGCGGTTGGCCACCCGCGTGACGTAGACGATGCGGGTCGAGAAGACGCCCTTGTCGCCGGTGAGCCGCTCGTACACCGCATCGGCGATGCGGTGCGCGGTGAGCCGCAGATCGGGCGCCGGCACCGCGTAGGCCTGGCCGCCGAGATCGGCGCCCTTGACCACGTCCCACAGCTTGTAGCGCACGTCGAAGCGGCCGTCGACGAGCCGCGTGGCCGAGCCGGCCACCAAGGCATCGGCGCCGCGGGTGCGCCATTCGCTGTAGTTGGGCTGCGAGGTCTCGTCGAGATTGCCGCTCGAATCGACGACGCGGAACACCCCCGAGCGCTCGAGGTCGGCGCGCACGATGCCGGAGATCGACTGACCGGACTTGTCTTCGTCGCGGAACTTGGCGATGCCGATCGGCAACTGGGTGGCGCCGACGCCCGAGATCTCGACGCGGAACTGCGCCTGCACGCGCTGCAGCGCACCGGCGGCGAGAGCGCCGGCCAGCCATCGACGGCGCGACGGGCTCAGCGGCTTCTCGGGCGAGATCGGCATGAAGTGTTGTGGATTCGCTTCGGCGGCCCGGGTTCCAGGCTGGCCCGCGCGTGCTGGGTGCGCATTGTAGGCAGGTGAGGCACCGATAATCGTCAGTTGTCGTGTCAGAGCGGTCGCCCCGACGACCTCGAAGGCCTGCCGCCGATGGCCACTGTGTTGCAGCGCGTCTCCCGCATCGCTCCGTATTTTCGCAGCGGGCGCGCCGGCATCGTGGCGGCGGGCGTGGCCTCGCTGGTGGCCGCGCTCACCGAGCCGGCGCTGCCGGCACTGATGAAGCCTCTGCTCGACAAGGGTTTCACCGGGGCCGGCATCCCGTTGTGGCTGGTGCCGGTGGCGATCATCGGCTTGTTCACGCTGCGCGGCGCCGCCGGCTTCATCGCGCAGTACAGCCTCACATGGGCCGCCAACCAGGCGGCGCAGACACTGCGGCTGCGGCTGTTCGACCACCTGCTGCGTGCCGAGCCCTCGCTGTTCACGCGCCACTCGGCCAGCAGCCTGACCAACATGCTGGTCTACGAGGTGCAGAGCTCGACCACGGCGCTCGTCAACTCGGTGCTGACGCTGGTGCGCGATTCGCTCACGCTGGCGGCGCTGCTGGCGTACCTGCTGTACCTCAACTGGGCCCTCACGCTGGTGATCGCGCTGCTGTTCCCGGCCATCGGCTGGGTCATGCGCACCGCGGGGGCGCGCGTGCAGCGCCTGACCAAGGAGGGCCAGCATGCCAACGACGAGCTGGCCTACGTGGTCGAGGAGAACGTGCTGGCCTGGCGCATCGTGCGGCTGCACGGCGCAGGGCCCTCGCAGGCGCAGCGCTTCGAGCACCTGAGCAACGCGCTGCGCCGGCTGCTGCTGAAGAACGTGGCCGCGTCGGCGACGATGACGCCGCTGACGCAGATTCTCGCCGCCAGCGCGATGTCGGCGGTGATCGTGATGGCGCTGTGGCAGAGCGCCCAGGGCGGGCAGACAGTGGGCGGCTTCGTCGCCTTCATCACCGCGATGCTGATGACGCTGCCGCCGATCCGCCACCTGGCCGACGTGATGGCGCCGATCCTGCGCGGGCTGGCCGCGCTCGAGCGCAGCATCGATCTGGTCGAGGAAGGCATCAACGAGCGCGGCGGCACGCACGCCGTGGCGCGCGCCGCGGGCCGCATCGACGTCGATGCGGTGACGCTGCGCTATGCGGCCGAGCAGGCGAGCGCACTCGACGGCTTCACGCTGGCCATCGCACCGGGCGAGACGGTGGCGCTGGTGGGCCCGTCGGGAGCGGGCAAGTCGTCGCTGGTCAATCTGCTGCCGCGCTTCATCGAGCCGACCGCGGGCGAGATCCGGCTCGACGGCGTGCCGCTGCGCGAGTGGAACATCGAGTCGCTGCGCCGGCAGTTCGCGCTCGTCAGCCAGGACGTCGTGCTGTTCGACGACAGCGTGGCGGCCAACGTGGTGCTCGGCGCACCGGTCGACGAGGCGCGCGTTCGCGCCGCGCTGCGCGGCGCCAACCTGCTGGAGTTCGTCGAGTCGCTGCCGCAGGGCCTCTTCAGCGAAATCGGGCACAACGGCAGCCAGCTCTCGGGCGGCCAGCGGCAACGGCTGGCGATCGCGCGCGCGATCTACAAGGACGCGCCGATCCTGATCTTCGACGAGGCCACCTCGGCGCTCGACAGCGAAGCGGAGCGCGCGGTGCAGTCGGCGCTCGACGGGCTGATGAAGGGGCGCACGACGCTGGTGATCGCGCACCGCCTGTCGACCATCGAGCACGCCGACCGCGTGGTGGCCATCGACGCCGGCCGCCTGGTCGAGCAGGGAACCCATGCCGAGCTGCTGGCGCGCGGCGGGTTGTACGCTCGGCTGCATGCCCTGCAGTTCCGCACGGCCGCTTCCGGAGACAAACCATGAGCCCACCCATCAGTCGCTACCCGGTGCCCGAGATCAAGGACCTGCCGGCCGACCTGCGCGAGCGCATCGTGCAGGTGCAGGAGAAGGCCGGCTTCGTGCCCAACGTGTTCCTGGTGCTGGCGCACCGCCCCGACGAACTGCGCGCCTTCATGGCCTACCACGACGCGCTGCTGCTCAAGGAGAGCGGCCATCTCACCAAGGGCGAGCGCGAGATGATCGTCGTCGCCACCTCGGGCGCCAACCGCTGCCTGTACTGCGTGGTGGCGCACGGCGCGATCCTGCGCGTCTACGAGAAGAAGCCGCTGCTGGCCGACCAGATCGCAGTCAACCCGGCGAAGGCCGACCTCACGCCGCGCCAGCAGGCGATGCTCGCCTTCGCGCTCAAGGTGACGCGCGAGTCGCACGAGATCGGCGAGGCCGACTTCGCGGCGCTGCGCGCGCACGGCTTCGACGACGAAGACGCCTGGGACATCGCCGCGATCAGCGCGTTCTTCGGGCTGTCGAACCGCATGGCCAACGTGGTCGGCATGCGGCCGAACGACGAGTTCTACCTGATGGGCCGCGTGCCGCGATCGAAAAAGGAACCGACGTGAACCGCATCGACCTGCACGAGCGCGTCGCCGTCATCACCGGCGGCGCGCAGGGTTTCGGCTACGCCACCGCGGCACGCATGCTCGACTCCGGCGCCGCGGTGGCGCTGTGGGACATCGACAGCGCGCGGCTCGAGCAGGCGCGCGTCGAGCTGAGCGCGCGCGGCAGCGTCACCACCGCGGTGGTCGAGCTGACCAGCGAGGCCGGCGTCGCCGACGCCGTGCAGGCCACGCTCGAGCGCCACGGCCAGATCGACATCCTGGTCAACAACGCCGGCATCACCGGCGGCAACGGCCCCACCTGGGAGCTCGAGCCGGCGGTCTGGCGCCGCGTGATCGAGGTCAACCTGGTGGCGCCTTACCTGGTTTGCCGCGCCGTGGTGCCGCACATGATCGCGCGCCGCTACGGGCGCATCGTCAACATCGCGTCGATCGCCGGCAAGGAGGGCAACCCCAACGCGTCGCACTACAGCGCCTCGAAGGCCGGGCTGATCTCGCTCACCAAGTCGCTCGGCAAGGAGCTGGCACAGGCCGGCGTGGCGGTCAACTGCGTCACCCCGGCAGCGGCCAGGACCGCGATCTTCGACACCATGACGCAGGCGCACATCGACTTCATGCTGGCGAAGATCCCGATGGGCCGCTTCCTGCTGGTGGAGGAGCTGGCGGCGATGGTGTGCTGGCTGTCGTCGCAGGACTGCTCGTTCTCCACCGGCGGCGTGTTCGACATCTCGGGCGGACGCGCGACGTATTGACGACGCTGGCGGCGCGCTCGAAACGGCGGCAGGTGGCGCGCCTGGGATAGACCGCGTGTCGCCACGCAGCGACATCCCCGCACGGCTCGACCGCCTGCCGTGGTCGCGCTGGCACTGGCGCGTGGTGATCGCGCTGGGCATCGCCTGGGTGCTCGACGGCCTCGAGGTGACGATCGTCGGCTCGTTCGGCAGCGTGCTCGAGCGCCCCGACACGCTGGGCCTGAGCGCGGCGCAGGTCGGCTGGTCGGGCTCGCTGTACGTGGGCGGTGCGGTGATCGGCGCGTTGCTGTTCGGCCGCGCCGCCGACCGCCTGGGACGCAAGCGGCTGTTCCTGCTGACGCTGGCGGTCTACATGGCGGCCAGCGTCGCCACCGCGTTCGCCGACGGTTTCGTCTGGTTCGCGGTGTGCCGTTTCATCACCGGGCTGGGCATCGGCGGCGAGTACGCGGCGATCAACTCGGCGATCGACGAACTGATCCCCGCGCGCGTGCGCGGCCGCGTCAACCTCGCGATCAACGGCAGCTTCTGGATCGGAGCGGCGATCGGCGCGCTGCTCAGCCTGGCACTGCTCGACGAGCGCGTGCTCGGGCCGCAGGGCTGGCGCGCCGGGTTCCTGCTGGGCGCCGTGCTCGCGGTGGCGATTTTGCTGGTGCGGCGCCACGTGCCCGAGAGCCCGCGCTGGCTGCTCACCCACGGCCGCGCCGACGAGGCCGAGCGGGTCGTGGCGCAGATCGAGGCAGCGTCGGGCTCGGCCGCTCCAGCGCAGCCCGGCGCCCTGCCCGAGCGCATCGGCAGGCCGCGCCGCGGCGCACCGTCGCTGCGCGAGGTGTGGCATGTGCTCACGCGGCGCTACCGCACGCGCAGCGCGGTGGTGCTGGCGCTGATGGTGTCGCAGGCGTTCTTCTACAACGCGATCTTCTTCACCTACGCGCTGGTGCTGACGAGCTTCTACGGCGTCGACGCCACGCGCATCGGCCTGTACATCGTGCCGTTCGCGGCCGGTAACGTGCTCGGCCCGCTGCTGCTCGGGCCACTGTTCGACCGCATCGGCCGCCGCCCGATGATCGCCGCCACCTACGCGCTGTCGGGCGTCGCGTTGCTGCTGACGGGCATCGGCTTCGTCGCCGGCGTGCTCGACGCCACCACGCAGACGCTGGCCTGGTCGGCGGTGTTCTTCCTGGCGTCGGCAGCCGCGAGTTCGGCCTATCTGACGGTCAGCGAGGTGTTCCCGCTCGAGATGCGCGCCCTCGCGATCTCGATCTTCTACGCCGTAGGCACCGGCGTCGGCGGCTTCGCCGCGCCGGCGCTGTTCGGCGCGCTGATCGAGACCGGCAGCCGCATCAACGTCTTTGGCGGCTATGCGGTCGGCGCTTTGCTCGTGCTCGGCGCCGCCGCGGTGGCGTGGCGCTGGGCGGTCGACGCCGAGCGCAAGCCACTGGAGGAAGTGGCGCCGCCGCTGGGGTCGGGCCCGCCCAACGGATGAGTGCAGCGTCCGCGCTCGACCGCGCGCGCCTCAGGGGTTGCCGAGGAAATCGCGCTTGCCGATCGGCACGCCGTTGCGGCGCAGCAGGTTGTAGGCCGTGGTCGCGTGGAAGTACACGTTCGGCATCGAATGCCCCAGCAGCAACTGCAGGCCCTTGTAGCGCGTGGGCTTGCCGGTGACCGGCAGCTCGATGTCGTGGTCTTCGGTGCCGTCGATGCGTTCGGCCGGCACGCTGCGGATGAAATCGACGGTGCGCGCGATGCGCAGCTTCAACTCGGCCAGAGTCTGCTCGTTGTCGTCGTAGGCCGGCACTTCCATTCCCGCCAGGCGCGCCACCACGCTGCGCGCCTTGTCGCAGGCGATCTGCACCTGCTTGGAGAACGGGTACATGTCGTCGATCAGCCGGTCGTCCATCAGCGTGCGCAGGTCGACCTTTCCTGCGTCGACGTGCGCCTGCGCCTTGTCGAGGATGCGCGACAGGTTTTCGAGCAGGTTCGCCAGCCGCGGTACGCTGGCCTGGTACATCGAGATCTTCATGACGGTCTCCAGCGGGCGCCACGCGAATCGCGCCCGAGACCCGAGCGTAATGCCTGCACGGCGGCCGCGAACGCCGCGTGGGCAAGCGCGCAGCTCAGCGCGCCGGCGGCGGCAGCGCTGGCGTGCCCTGCCCCGCGCGATACGCCGTGAGCCGCGCGCGCAGATCGTCGTCGATGCGCCGCGCCCGGCCGTCGTCGAGCCCGATGATCACCAGCGTCGACACCGCCTCGAGCCGGCGCTGGCCATCGACGGTGCCGACGAAGCGCAGCCGCATCGAGCTCGATCCGATGTGCTCGAGGTAGACCGTGAGGTCCAGGTGCTCGCCCAGGTGGCACGGCGCGACGAAGCTGCACTCGATGCGCGCGGTGGGCGTGCCGAGCCGGCGCTGCAGGATGAACTCCGAATAGCGGATGCCCAGCGCCTCGGTGAACCAGTCTTCGACCACCGCCTGCAGCATCTCGAAGTAGCGCGGAAAGAACACGAAGCCGGCCGGGTCGGTGTGCGTGAAGCGAACGACGGTGCGCAGCGTGAATGGGGTCTCGACCGGGTGGTCCATCGGTTTGTCCTGGTGTGCCGCGCTTGCGGCCGGCAGCGAGCGCCCTGGTTGACCTTGCTCATGATGCCTTGGTTCACGATCGCCGAGAATCCGCCGCAGTTTCCTGGAAGGACTCGTTCATGGCATCGCTCACGGATGACTTTCCCGATCTGCTGCTCGAATCGCGGGAAGGCCCCTGCCTGTCGCTGTACCAGCCGACGCACCGCAATCACCCCGACGATCAGCAGGATCCGATCCGTTTCCGCAACGGGATCAAGCTGCTCGAGAACTCGCTGCGCCGCGACTATCCGAATCGCGAGATCCGTTCGCTGCTCGGGCCGTTCCGTGAACTGGCCGACAACCGCACATTCTGGAACACCGGACTCGACGGGCTCGCCGTGCTCGGCGCGCCCGGCTTCTTCCGCGCCTATCGGCTGCAGCGCAGCGTTCCCGAGCGAGCGGTGGTGGCAGACTCTTTCCATGTCAAGCCGCTGCTGCGCATGCTGCAGTCGGCCGATCGCTACCGGGTGCTCGGCCTGAGCCGGCACGAGGCGAAGCTCTTCGAAGGCAACCGCGACGCGCTCGACGAGGTCGAATTGCTGCCGGGCGTGCCGCGCACGCCGGCCGATGTCGTCGGCGACGAGCGGGACGTCGAGCGCGCGACGCGCCACTATGGCAGGGGCGTGTCGGGCAAGCTCGCGCGACACGGCACCGACGTGAAGCAAGACGCCATCGACCGCGAGACCGAGCGGTTCTTCCGTGCGGTCGATCGCGCGGTGCTCGAGCACCACGGCGCGGCGCAGCCGATGCCGCTGCTGCTGGCCGCCCTGCCCGAGAACCACCATCTGTTTCGGCGCATCAGCGTCAATCGGTCGCTCGCCGCGGCGGCGCTCTATGCGCATCCCGATTCGATGTCGATCGACGCACTGCGTGCGCGCGCCTGGGAGCTCGTGCAGCCCTACTATCTCGAGCGCCTCGCCGGGCTGGTTGCGGCGTTCGAGGCAGCGCGCACCCGGCAGCTCGCCTCGGCCGACCTGTCCGACATCGGCTCGGCGGTCGTCGCCGGTCGCATCGACACCTTGCTCGTCGAAGCAGAACGAGTGGTCGCTGGTCGCTTCGATCCCCATAGCGGCGCGGTGCAGTTCGGCGAGCTGGTCAGTCCCGACACCGACGATCTGCTCGACGACCTGGCCGAGGCAGTGCTCCGTCGCGGCGGTGAGGTCGTCGTTGTTCCGACCGAGCGCATGCCGGTCAAGAGCGGGGTGGCCGCGATCTACCGCTTCTGATCGACGGCGCGCCCGGCGAAGCCGCAATCATGCGTGAACCGACCCTTGGCTGATCCGCTGGTCAGCAGGAGGCCGCGCGCCGATTCACATCAGCACGATGTCGTACTGCTCCGGGTTCATCGCGCTCTCGGCCGACAGCGAGATCGGCTTGCCGATGAATTCGCTCAGGCCCGCCAGGTGCGCGCTCTCCTCGTCGAGCAGCATCTCCACCACCGCCGGGCTGGCGATGACGCGGAACTCCTTGGGGCTGAACTGGCGCGCCTCGCGCAGGATCTCGCGCAGGATGTCGTAGCACACGCTGCGCGCGGTCTTCACCTGGCCGCGCCCCTCGCAGGTGGGGCACGGCTCGCACAGCATGTGCGCCAGCGACTCGCGCGTGCGCTTGCGCGTCATCTCCACCAGGCCGAGCGCGGTGAAACCGCCCACCGCCGTCTTGGTGCGGTCGCGCGCGAGCTGCTTGCGGAACTCGGCCAGCACCGCGGCGCGGTGCTCGTCGCGCGTCATGTCGATGAAGTCGACGATGATGATGCCGCCCAGGTTGCGCAGCCGCAGCTGGCGGCCGATCGCCAGCGCCGCCTCGAGGTTGGTCTTGAAGATGGTGTCGTCGAAGTTGCGCGCACCGACGAAGCCGCCGGTGTTGACGTCGATCGTCGTCAGCGCCTCGGTCTGGTCGATGATCAGGTAGCCGCCGCTCTTCAAGTCGACGCGCCGCGCCAGCGCGCGCGCGATGTCGTCCTCGATGGCGAAGAGGTCGAAGATCGGCCGCTCGCCCTTGTAGTGCTCGAGCTTGCGGACCGCGCCGGGCGTGTAGGCGGCGCCGAACGCCTGCAGCGCGTCGAACTGCAGCTTCGAGTCGATGCGGATCGTCTGCGTGGCGTCGTTGGCGAGGTCGCGCAGCACGCGCTCGGCGAGGCTCAGGTCCTGGTGCAGCAGCGTGCCGGCGGCGCGGCGGGTGGCCGACTCGCGGATCGTGGCCCAGGCGCGGCGCAGGTAGGCGATGTCGTCGGCCAGCTCGGTGTCGCTGGCGTCCTCGGCGTTGGTGCGCAGGATGAAGCCGCCGCCGCCGTCGCCCACCAGCGCCTGCATGCGTGCACGCAACTGCTCGCGCGCCTCGGGCGAGCCGATGCGCTGCGAGATGCCGATGTGGGTGTCCTGCGGCAGGAACACCAGCATGCGCCCGGCGATCGAGATCTGCGTCGACAGCCGCGCGCCCTTGGTGCCGATCGGATCCTTGATCACCTGCACCAGCAGCGATTGGCCCTCGAACACCTGGCGCTCGATCGGCACCGGCGGCGTGCCCTCGCCGCGCGTGCCGTTGCTGCCGTGCAGGTCGGCCACGTGCAGGAACGCCGCGCGTTCCAGGCCGACGTCGACGAAGGCGCTCTGCATGCCCGGCAGCACGCGCGCCACCTTGCCGAGGTAGACGTTGCCGACCAGCCCGCGTTCCAGCGCGCGCTCGATGTGCAGCTCCTGCACCGCGCCGTTCTCGACGATGGCCACGCGGGTCTCCTGCGGCGCCCAGTTGATCAGGATGTCGTGGTTGGCCATCGGCGGGGAGTCTCTTCTGGGTCTATCGGCTCAGTGCGGTGGACACGCCCGCGCGTCGCAGCAACTGCGCGGTCTCGTAAAGCGGCAGGCCCATGATGCCCGAGTGGCTGCCGTCGATGCGCTCGATCCAGCCTGCCAGCGCGCCCTGGATCGCGTAGGCGCCGGCCTTGCCGAACGGCTCGCCGCCGGCGACGTAGGCGTCGATGGTGGCGCGCGGCAAGGTTGCGAAGCGCACCCGCGATACCTGCAGCGCCGCCAGCGTGCGCGCGCCGCTGCCGACCGCCGCGCCGGCAGCCACGCCGACCGCCACGCCGACCGCTACGCCGCTCAGCACACGGTGCGAGCGCCCCGACAGGCGCGCCAGCATCGCCGCCGCTTCGCCCGCGTCGGTCGGCTTGCCGAGGATCGAGCGGCCGAGCACCACCGTGGTGTCGGCCGCCAGGATCGGCGCCGCCGGCAAGCCACGCCGGCGCAGCCGCTCGCGCGCCGCCAGCAGCTTGGCACGCGTCACCCGCCGCACGTAGGCCTCGGCCGCCTCGCGCGGGCGCACCGCCTCGAGCGCCTCGGCGTCTTCGTCGGCATCGGGCAGCAACAGCTCGAAGCGCACGCCGATCTGCTGCAGCAACTGCTGGCGGCGCGGGCTGCGCGAGGCAAGGTAGACGAATGAGCTCTTCACGTGGGCGGAGGCGAACCGGCGGCGATTGTCCGCGCAAAGCGCAGCCGCCTGCGGCGCGCGGCCGGCCGGGCGATGCCGTGCAGGCGCGACGGCCGGCGGCTCAGGCGCGGTGGTAGGGGTGCCCGGCCGCGATCGACCACGCGCGGTACAGCGCCTCGGCCAGCAGCACGCGTGCCAGCGCGTGCGGCAGCGTCAGGTCCGACAGCCGCAGCGACTCGTCGGCGCTCGCCTTCAACGCCGCGTGCAATCCGTCGGGGCCGCCGATCAGCAGCGCCACGTCGCGGCCGAGCGCGCGCCAGGCCTGCAGCCGCTGCGCCAGTTGCGCCGAGCTGCGCCGCTGGCCCTGCTCGTCGAGCACCACCACGTATGCAGCATTGGGCAGCGCGCTGCGCAGGCGCTGCGCCTCGGCGGCCATCGCCTGCTCGGCGGTGCGCCCGCCGTCGCGCGGCTCGGCCTTGACCTCGGTCAGCTCGAGCCGCGCGTCGGCCGGCATGCGCTTGGCGTACTCGGCGAAGGCGTCGCGCGCCCACGCCGGCTGGCGCTGGCCGACCGCCACGATGACCAGCCGCATCGGGGGCCGCAGGCCTCAGCGCGGGCGCGCAGGCCGCTTGCGGCCACCCGCCTTGCGCGCGGCCGGCGCCTGGGTGGCCGGCACGCCCTTCGCCGCGCGGCCGCGTGCGCTGGCGCTGGCGGGGGCCGGGCGGCCCCCCTGGCCGTCGATCTTCATGCGCACCGGCTTGCCGCCCCAGATCTCCTCGAGGCGGTAGTAGTCGCGGATGGCCGGCTGCATGATGTGCGCGACCGCGGCGCCGCAGTCGACGACGATCCACTCGGCGTTGTCCTCGCCCTCCATGCCGAGCACCGGCAGGCCGCGCGCCTTGACGGTCTCGCGCACGCTGTTGGCCAGCGCCTTGGTCTGGCGGTTGCTGGTGCCCGAGGCGACGATCACGCGCTCGAACAGCGGCGACAGATGCTCGGTGTTGAAGACGACGATGTCGCGCGCTTTCACGTCCTCCAGGCCATCGACGATGGCGCGCTGCAGCTTGCGGATGTCCATTCAGCTCCTGTAGAGACGGTGCCGGTCAATATAGCCCGCGACGGCCTCGCCGACCAAACCCGCGATCGGCTCGCCGCGCGCCACGCGCGCGCGGATCTCGGTGGCGTTGGTGTCCTGCGGCGGCAGCGGCAGCATGCGGTGCGGCACCGCGGCCACCACCGCATCGGGCCGCAGCGCGATGCCGGCGCGCGGCGCCACCGCCAGCGTCACCAGGCCCAGCAGCTCGCGCCAGCCGCGCCAGGTGTGCAGGTTGTTGTACTGGTCGGCGCCGATCAGCAGGAACCAGTGGTGTCCCGGCTCGCGCTGCTGCAGCTCGCGCACCGTCTGCAGCGTCACGCTCGGGCCACTGCGCTGCAGCTCGCAGCGTTCGAGCACGAACGCGCGCTCGCCCGCGATCGCCAGCCGCACCATGGCCTCGCGGTGGCGCGCCGCGCTGATGTCGCGCGGCTTCTGCCACGGCGCACCGGCGGGAATCCAGCGCACCTCGTCGAGCGGCAGCGCGTCGCGCGCGCAGCGCGCCAGCGCCAGGTGCGCGAGCTGCGGCGGATCGAACGTGCCGCCGAACAGGCCGATGCGCCGGCCGGCGCCGGCCTTGGCGCCGCGCGCCTTGGTGGCGGGTGCACGACCGGCCCCAACATGGCCCTCGGCGGACGAGCCCTTCTTCGTGCGGCCGGGCGCTGGGCTCACTGGCACCAGTCGCGCGGCGGCAGAAAGTCGCTGGCGAGCCGCGCCTCGGCGCTGCCCGGCTCGGGCTCGTAGCGGGTGCGCCAGCGCACCCGCGGCGGCAGCGACATCAGGATGCTCTCGGTGCGCCCGCCCGACTGCAGGCCGAACAGCGTGCCGCGGTCGTAGACGAGGTTGAACTCGACGTAGCGGCCGCGGCGCAGCGCCTGGAACTCGCGCTCGCGCTCGCCGTACGGCATGCCGCGGCGGCGCTCGACGATCGGCAGGTACGCGCCGAGAAAGGCGTCGCCCACCGCGCGCATCAGCGCGAAGTCGCGCTCGAAGCCGAACTCGGCGAAGTCGTCGAAGAAGATGCCGCCGACGCCGCGCGGCTCGTTGCGGTGCTTGATGTAGAAATATTCGTCGCACCAGCGCTTGAAGCGCGGGTGCAGCGCGGCGCCGAACGGTGCCAGCGCGTCGCGGCAGGCGCGGTGAAAGTGCCGCACGTCGTCGTCGAAGCCGTAGCTCGGCGTGAGGTCCATGCCGCCGCCGAACCAGCGCACCGGCTCGCCACCGGCGGGCGCCGCCGACAGCATGCGAACGTTCATGTGCACGGTGGGCACGTACGGGTTGCGCGGGTGGAACACCAGCGACACGCCCATCGCCTCGAATGGTGCGCCGGCGAGCTGCGGCCGGTGCTGCGTGGCCGACGGCGGCAGCTGCGACCCTCGCACGTGGCTGAAGTTGCAGCCGCCACGCTCGAGCAGCGCGCCGTCGTCGATGCACAGCGTGAGGCCGTCGCCTTGCAGGCGCTCGCCAGGCGCGCGCGTCCAGGCGTCGCGGACGAACGCACCACCGTCGAGCCGCTCCATCGCGACGACGATGCGCTGCTGCAGCGCGAGCAGGTATTGGCGGACGGCTTCGGTCGACACGGTCAGTCGAGCAGGCGGATCGGCGCCGCCCGTTCGGGCCGGCAGCCACGATGATGCCCGAGCCGCGCGGCGATCGCGGCCAGATCGGCCTGCCGGTCGCCGCCGAGGCGCAGGAAATCGACCACCACGACCTCGCGGCGCGCGAAGTCCAGCCCCACCAGCCCGAGCGGCACGCCCGCCTGCAGCGCCACGTGATAGAAGCCGCTGCGCAGGCCCTCGGCGTGGCGGCGCGTGCCCTCGGGCGCCAGCGCGAGCCAGCAGAAGGCGTCGCGCAGGCGCGCATCGCGCAGGCGCTGCACCATCGCCGTCACCGCGCCCTGCGGCGCCGAGCGGTCGACCGGAATGCCGCCGAGCCAGCGCAGCCAGCGGCCGAGCAGCGGCACCTCGAACAGCGACGCCTTGCCCCAGAAGTGCACCGGGATGCCGATGCTCCACTTGGCGAGCACGCCGACGACGAAATCCCAGTTCGAGGTGTGCGGGTAGACGATCACCACGCCCTGCCGCGCAGGCAGGCCGTCGAACGCCACCCGCCAGCGTGCCAGCCGCAGCAGTGCGCGCGCCAGCGCGCTGCCGCCGGCCAGACGCACCGGCCGCTCGCTGATCGCGCGCGGCGCCTCAGCGGCGCACGGCACGGTGGCCGATGTCGCGGCGATGCTGTGCGCCCTCGAACCGGATGTGGTCGACGCCTTCGTAGGCGCGCTGCTGCGCGCGCCTGACGGTCGACCCGAGCGCGGTGACGCACAGCACGCGGCCGCCGCTGACGCTCAGCCGCTCGCCGTCGCGCGCGGTGCCGGCGTGGAACACCATCAGGTCGTCGCTCGCCGCGGGGATGCCGCTGATCGTGGCGCCTTTGCGCGGCGCCTCGGGGTAGCCGGCGGCGGCCATCACCACGCCGAGCGCGATGTGAGGATCCCACTGCAGCTCGACCTGATCGAGCGTGCCGTCGGTGGCGTGCATCAGGGCGTCGAAAAGGTCGCTCTTCAGCCGCATCAGGATCGGCTGCGCTTCGGGGTCGCCCAGGCGCGCGTTGAACTCCAGCGTCTTCGGGTTGCCCTGCGCGTCGATCATCAACCCCGCGTAGAGGAAGCCGGTGAAGACGATGCCGTCGCGCTTCATGCCGGCCACGGTCGGCCGCATGATCTCCTGCATCACCCGCGCATGCAGGTTCGGCGTGATCACCGGCGCCGGCGAGTAGGCGCCCATGCCGCCGGTGTTCGGCCCCTCGTCGTCGTCGCGCAGGCGTTTGTGGTCCTGGCTGGTGGCCAGCGGCAGCAGGTGCTCGCCGTCGACCATCGCGATGAAGCTCGCCTCCTCGCCTTCGAGGAACTCCTCGATCACCACGCGCGCACCGCCATCGTTGTGGTGCACGCCGAGCGCACTGCCGTCGAGCATGGCATCGATCGCCGCGTGCGCCTGCGGCAGCGACATCGCCACCACCACGCCCTTGCCGGCGGCCAGGCCGTCGGCCTTGACGACGATCGGCGCGCCCTGCTGCGCGACGTAGGCATGCGCCGCCGCCGCGTCGCCGAAGCTGGCCCAGCGCGCCGTCGGTATGCCGTGGCGCTGCATGAAGGCCTTGCAGAACGCCTTCGAGCTCTCGAGCTGCGCCGCCGCGCGCGTGGGGCCGAAGATGCGCAGCTCGCGCGCCCGGAACAGGTCGACCACGCCGGCGGCCAGCGGCGCCTCGGGGCCGACCACGGTGAGCGCCACGCTCTCGCGCTGGGCGAACTCGGCCAGCTCGAGCGGCTCGGAGATCGGCACGTTCTCGAGCCGCGGGTCGAGCGCGGTGCCGCCGTTGCCCGGCGCCACGTAGACGCACTGCACCTTCGGGCTGGCGGCGAGCTTCCAGGCCAGCGCGTGCTCGCGGCCGCCGCCGCCGATGACGAGAACCTTCAAGACTCCAGCACCGCGTTGTGGTAGACGGCCTGCGTGTCGTCGAGATCTTCGAGCACGTCGAGCAGCTTCTGCATGCGCTGGGCGTCGTCGCCCGCGAGTTCGATCGGGGTCTCGGCGCGCCAGGTGACCTCGGCCAGCTCGGGCTTCAAACCCGCCTTGGCCAGCGCCTGCTGCACCGCCTCGAAATCGGACGGCGCGCAGAGCACCTCGATGGCACCGTCGTCGCCGGTGACGACGTCATCGGCGCCGGCGTCGAGCGCGACCTCCATCACCTTGTCTTCGCTCGCGCCCGGCGCGAACACGAACTGACCGCAGTGCTTGAACTGGAACGCCACCGAGCCCTCGGTGCCGAGGTTGCCGCCGTGCTTGGAGAACGCATGGCGCACCTCGGCCACCGTGCGCACGCGGTTGTCGGTCATGCAGTCGACGATGATGGCCGCGCCGCCGATGCCGTAGCCCTCGTAGCGGATCTCCTCGTACTGCACGCCTTCGAGGTTGCCGGTGGCCTTGTCGATGTTGCGCTTGACGGTGTCGGCCGGCAGGTTGACCGCCTTGGCCTTGTCGATCGCCAGCCGCAGCCGCGGGTTGCCCGCCGGGTCACCGCCGCCGGCGCGCGCGGCGACCATGATCTCGCGGATCACCCGCGTCCACGCCTTGCCGCGCTTCTCGTCCTGCCGGCCCTTGCGGTGCTGGATGTTGGCCCACTTGGAATGTCCAGCCATGCGCGTGTCCGAGCTACGATGTGCGCGATTTTATTCCGAGGGCCCGACCGCCCTCGTCGACGACGGAGGCGAGAGATGGCCGATCCCATCCTGGTTGCCAAGCACGGCGACATCGAGTGTTTCCTGCTGCCTGCGCTGGCCAACCGCCACGGGCTGATCACCGGCGCCACCGGCACCGGCAAGACGATCACGCTGCAGACGATCGCCGAGAACCTGTCGCGCCGGGGCGTGCCGGTGTTCATGGCCGACGTGAAGGGCGACCTGAGCGGCATCACGCAGACCGGCAAGCTGCCCGACAAGGTGGCCAAGATCCTGAAGGACCGCGGCCTGGCCGCGCCCGAGCCGACGAGCTGCCCGTCCACGCTGTGGGACGTATTCGGCGAGCAGGGCCACCCGGTGCGCGCCACCGTCTCCGACATGGGCCCCTTGCTGCTCGGGCGCATGCTCGAACTCAACGACATCCAGGCCGGCGTGCTGCAGCTCGTCTTCAAGATCGCCGACGACAACGGCCTGGCGCTGCTCGACATGAAAGACCTGCGCGCGATGCTGCAGCACGTGGGCGACAACGCGAGCCAGTTCACCACCGAGTACGGCAACATCAGCGCCGCCAGCATCGGCGCCATCCAGCGCGGCCTGCTGCAGATCGAGGAGCAAGGCGGCGACAAGTTCTTCGGCGAGCCGATGCTCAACATCGGCGACTTCATGCAGACCGTGCAAGGCAAAGGCGTGGTCAACATCCTCGCCGCCGACAAGCTGCTCAACGCGCCGCGGCTGTACGCCACCTTCCTGCTGTGGATGCTGTCGGAGCTGTACGAAACGCTGCCCGAGGTGGGCGATCTCGACAAACCCAAGCTGGTGTTCTTCTTCGACGAGGCGCACCTGCTGTTCAAGGACGCCCCCGCCGCGCTGATCGAGCGCATCGAGCTGGTGGTGCGGCTGGTGCGCAGCAAGGGCGTGGGCGTCTTCTTCGTGACGCAGAACCCGCTGGACGTGCCCGACACCGTGCTCGGGCAACTCGGCAACCGCGTGCAGCACGCGCTGCGCGCGTTCACGCCACGCGACCAGAAGGCGGTGAAGGCTGCCGCCGAGACGATGCGCGCCAACCCGCAGGTGGGCGACATGTCCAAGGCGATCACCGAGCTGGCGGTCGGCGAGGGGCTGGTGAGCTTTCTCGACGAGAAGGGCCGCCCGAGCATCACCGAGCGCGTGTTCGTGCTGCCGCCGGGCAGCCAGATCGGGCCGATCACGCCCGACCAGCGCAAGGCGTTGATCGCCGGCTCGCTGGTGGCCGGCGTCTACGACAAGATGGCCGATCGCGAATCGGCCTACGAGAAGCTCAAAGGGCGCGCGGCGGCCAGCAGCGACGCCGCCGCCAATGCCGCGCGCGGTACCGCGCCCGGCGGCGCACCGGCCGATGACGGCGGCGTGCTCGGCGGCCTGAAAGACGTGCTGTTCGGCTCCACCGGCCCGCGCGGTGGCAAGCGCGAGGGGCTGGCCGAATCGGCCGCGCGCTCGGCGATGCGTTCGATCGGCTCGACGGTGGGCCGCGAAATCATTCGCGGCGTGCTCGGCGGCATCTTCGGCGGCGGCCGGCGCCGCTGAGGCACGACGCCAGCGCCCGCAGGGCTTGCGCCTGCCGGCAGCGCCGCGACGCTCAGAAGCTGTGAATGAATCGGCCGCGCCCGAGCGGCGCGGCGCGCGCGCGCGCGTTGGTTGGCTGTGGGCAGATCAGAGGGCGCGAGCCGATCTAGGCGCAAAGCGCAGCCATATCGCGGGATATGGCGAGCCGCAACGACGACCGCGCGCGCGGCCCTGGACAGGAAGCTGATCTGCGACTGGCGTGACGAGCGGGTGTGGATGATTCGTTCACAGCTTCTCAGCGCACGGTGTAGCCGCGCCCTTCGAGGCACGCGGTCTGCGCGCGCAGGTAGTCGCTGCGCTCGGTCGAGACCGTGGTCTGGCCGGTGGCCGCTGCGGTGGGGTCGTAGCCTGTCTGGCTCGCCGCCCAGCGATAGCACTCGTACTCGTCGTTGGCCTGCGTCTCGGCGCTCTGGTCCTTGTTCGGGTAGACGTAGGTGCGCGGCACCGTACTGGAGGTCGAGTCGGGCGCGCCGACGACCGGCGAAGGCACCACGGTGTAGCCGCCGCCGGCGTACTCGCGGTAGTACACGCCGTTGGCGTACCAGTAGCCGATGCCGCCCAGCGTGACCGCGGTGGCGAATGCCGGCAGCGTGGTGATCACCACGCCCACCGGCGGGCGCACGACGACCCACGAGGCGCCGTACGGCGCATACCAGACGCCGCCCCAGTAGCCGTAGCGCACGCCGTGGTAAGGCACCCACGCCACGCGAGGCGGCAGGGCGCGCACGTGCCAGCCGGTCACCGGGTAGTAGTGGCGGTGGCCGTAGGCGCCGTCCCACCACTGGCCACGCGGAACCGGGCCGGGCGCCGGCGCGCGGCTCCAGTGATGGCCGGCCACCGGTGGCGGCCTCTCGTGGCGCTGCGCCAGCGCCGGCGTGGGGCCGAGGCACGCGATGCACAGCAGCCCCGCCAGGAGGGAAGCTCGATTCGCTTTCATGGTGTTCTCCGCACGGGCCGATCAACCGACCCGGTAGCCGCGCCCGGTCATGCACGCGCCCATCGCACGGTGGAAGTTGTCCAGCGGCACCTGCTGCGCCGCCTGATGCGCCTCGACGCGCCGGGCGTAGCGCTGTTCGGCCGACTGCACGCGCGCCTCCTGCGCGGCCGCGCCGAGCAGGCCGCCGAAGATCGCGCCGAGCACCAGGCCCTGGCCGGCGTGGCGTGGCGACGAGAGCGCCGCCCCGGCGATCGCGCCGGTGGCCGCACCCACCGCGGGCTCGGTTCCGTCGCGCATCGCGGCGCGCGGCGGCGGCGGCGGTGCGCTGCGCACGGGGGTCATGCCGGGATCGACGCCGGTCTCGCGAACCGCCCAGCGATAGCACTCGTAGCGGTCGCGATCCTGCTTGGCCTCGCTTTGCTGCAGCTCGGGGTAGAAGTACACGGTGCGCTGCGGCGGTGGCGGCAGTGGCGCCGGTGCGTAGGCGCGCGGCGGCGCCACCACGCAACCGCCGAGCAACAGCGCGAGTGCGGCGCTCACGATGAGCGAGGGCGAGATGCGGCGACTCATGATCGGCGTGTCCATATCGTAAGCAACGGCTCAGTGTGCCTCGCCGGAGGACACCTTCAGCCGGTAAAGGTTTGCAAAGCGCGCCCCGTGGGGTGATTGCCGCCTCGACCCCACTCCACGCCGCAGCGGCGCCGCTTCGCGACAGCCGGCTGCCACGCGGCGCATTGCGCTGGCCCGGCCGGGTACCCTCGGCGACGATCGTCGGCATCGAAATTCAGTCCGGATTCAGGAGTCGCCATGCAAGCCCCGCCGCTATCGATCGTGATCGTCGAAATCCTGCGCCACACCCCGCCGTGGGTGTGGGCCGTGCTGGTGGCCATCACCGCGCTCGGGCTGTGGCAATGCCGCACTTACGACGCGTCGCGCCGCCGGCTGCTGCTGGCACCGATCGCGTTCGCGGCGTACTCGCTGTGGGCCACCTGCAGCGCATTCGGCATCGCCGCCGCTCCGGCGTGGCTCGCCGGCACGGCGCTCGTGCTGCTGGCCGGCCGCACTTGGCGGCCGTCGCCGGCGGCGGAACCGACCGCCGACGGCCGGATCGTCGTGGCCGGGAGCCCGCTGCCGCTGCTGCTGATGTGGACGCTGTTCGCGCTGCGCTACGTGGTGGCGGTGATGCTGGTGTTCCACCCGGGCTGGGCGCACGGCGCGGCGATGGTGGTGGGCATGGCGGCACTGTACGGCGCGCTGTCGGCCGTGTTCGCCGCGCGCGCCTGGGGCGTGCTGCACGCGGCGCGTCCGGCGACGACGATCCAGCGCGCGTGAGGCACATCGATACACTGCCGCTTCGGCCGCGCCGTCGATGGATCCGATCGAACGCCAACCCAGCCCGAGCGCACGCGCCAGCGGCATGCCCATGACCGCCCGGCCGCCCGCAGCGCCCTGCGCGCCCGGCGAGGAGGCGCAAAGCGCCCAGGGTGCAGCGCAGGGCGCGCCGCTCGCCGCGCAAGCGTCCGCGGCGTGGCGCGTCCTGTTGTGGCTGTGGCACGAGTTGCGCGTCGGCTTGGCGATCGCCGTGGTCGCCGCGCTGTTCATCAGCACGATGTTTCGCGATCCGTTTGCACGCACGCTGGTCTACTCGCTGTGCATCTGGCTGAGCATTCAGTTGCTGATCGAGGTCGGCCGCAGCGTCGGTGCAGCGCGGCAGCGGCGAGGCGAACGGCCCGGCGCGGCGAGCGGCTCGCGCTGGCCCGGCTGGCACTTCATGGGCCCGTGGTCGGTGGCGGCCGCGGTGGCGGGCTACTTCGTCGGTTCGCTGCTGGCCGACTGGCTGACCGGCCAGCAGCAGACACGCAACCCGCTGGGCGGCGATCCGCGGCCGCTGGCGCTGATCCTGATGCTCAGCCTGGGCTTCACGCTGAGCGCGGTCTACTTCTTCTATTCGCGCGGCAGGCTCGCCACGCTGCAGGCCGCGCACGAGGCCGCGCAGCGCAGCGCCGCCGAGGCGCAGCTCAGGCTGCTGCAGTCGCAGCTCGAGCCGCACATGCTGTTCAACACGCTGGCCAACCTGCGGGTGCTGATCGGCAGCGAACCGGCGCGCGCGCAGGCGATGCTCGACCGGCTGATCGCCTTTCTGCGCGCGACGCTGGCGGCGTCGCGCAGCGGCACCCACGCGCTGGCCGACGAGTTCGCGCGCATCGACGACTACCTCGCGCTGATGGCCGTGCGCATGGGGCCGCGGCTGGCGGTGCGCCTCGAGCTGCCCGAGGCATTGCGCGCGCTGCCGGTGCCCGCGCTGCTGCTGCAGCCGCTGGTGGAGAACGCGATCCGCCACGGGCTCGAACCGCAGGCGCGCGGCGGGCGCATCGACGTGCGCGCGCGCCGCGATGCCGGCGCGCTGCTGCTCGAGGTGCGCGACACCGGCTGCGGTCTGGTGGCCGACACCGTGGCCGGCGGCGGCTTCGGCCTGCAGCAGGTGCGCGAACGGCTGGCCGTGCTGTTCGGCGAGCGCGCCTCGCTGACCTTGCATGCCGCGGCCGACGACGAAGGCGGCGTGCTGGCGCGCGTGCGCCTGCCGCTGCCCGCCCCATGACCGCGCGCGCGCTGATCGCCGAAGACGAGCCGCTGCTGCTGCAGGGCCTGCGCGACGATCTGCGCGCGCTGTGGCCCGAGTTGCAGGTGGTGGCCGCCGTTGCCGACGGCGACAGCGCGCTGCAGGCTGCGCTGGCGCAGCGGCCGCAGGTGTGCTTTCTCGACATCCGCATGCCCGGCGCCAGCGGCCTCGAAGTGGCGCAGGCGCTGGCCGAGGACTGGCCCGACGGCGAGGCCTTTCCGCTGCTGGTGTTCGTCACCGCCTACGATCAATACGCGCTCCAGGCCTTCGACGCGCAGGCGGTCGATTACCTGGTCAAACCACTGCAGCGCGAGCGGCTGGCCGAGTGCGTGCAGCGGCTGCGCGCTCGCCTGGCCGAGCGCACGCCGGCCGACGCGCTGCCGCAGGCGATGGAGCAACTGCGCGGGTTGCTCGCGGCGGTCGGCCGCGGGTCGGCCGAGCGGCTCGAGGTGATCCAGGCCGCGGTGGGCAACACCGTGCACCTGGTGCCGGTCGACGAGGTCGTCTACTTCGAGGCGGCCGACAAGTACGTGCGGGTGGTCACCGCGCAGCGCGAGCACCTGATCCGCACCTCGCTGCGCGAGCTGCTGCCACGGCTGGACGCGCAGCAGTTCTGGCAGGTGCACCGCGGCACCGTGGTGCGCGCACGCTCGATCGCCAGCGCGCAGCGCCACGAGTCGGGCAAGCTGACGCTGACGTTGCGCGAGCGCCCCGAGCCGCTGACGGTCAGCCGCCTGTACGCGCACCGCTTCAAGGGCCAGTAGCGCGCGCCGCGGCGCGCGGCGGCGCTGCGACCCCGACGCCTACAATCCGGCGCAACACAAGCTGTCACCGCCGCCCGTGCCCATGCCCAACGGATCATCCGCGAACCCCGAGCGCTCGCCGCTGGAGTCCGAGCTCGCGACCACCCTGGTGCAAGTGCTCAACCTCGACCTCGAGGCCGACGAGATCGACCCGCGCGCGTCGTTGTTCGCCGAAGGGCTGGGGCTCGATTCGATCGACGTGCTCGAGCTGGCGCTCGAGGTGTCGCAGCGCTACGGCTTCCAGTTGCGCGCCGACGACGAGAACAACCCCACCATCTTCCAGTCGTTGCGCACACTGGCGGCCCACGTGTCGCAACACCGCACGCGATAGGGCCCGGGGGCGCGATGCCGACGAGCTGGCGGTTGATGACGGCCGCCGCGGCACTGACCGCTTATGCGCTGCTGTCGCACGCGCTGATGGTGTGGGCGGGCGACCAGCCGTGGGCGGTGGCCGCGCTGCTGGCGCCGCTGCTGCTGGCGCTCGGTGCGCTGGCCCTGCAGCAGCGTCATCTGCCGGCGCTGCTGGCGTGCCTGGCGGCGCTGGCGCTGCTGGCGTGGATCGGCACGTCGGGCCAGGCGCACAGCATCCACCGGCTCTACCTGCTGCAGCACGCGGGCATCCACTGCGCGCTCGGTTGCGCCTTCGCGCTCACGCTGCGCCGCGGTGCCACGCCGCTCATCACCGTGCTGGCCGCCGCAGCGGGCGGCACGATGACGCCAGAGCTGGCGCGCTACACGCGGCGCGTGACCGTGCTGTGGGTCGGCTACTTCTTCGCGATGGCGGCGCTGTCGCTCGCGCTGTACGCCTGGGCGCCGTGGTGGGTGTGGTCGCTGCTGGCCAACCTGGTGACGCCGTTGGCGGTGGTGGGGCTGTTCGTCGGCGAGTACGCGTTGCGCTACCGGCTGCACCCGGAGTTCGAGCGCATGACGATGCTGCAGGCGCTGCGCGCGTATCGCCGCCTGTCGCCCAGCGGAGCACGCCGATCATGAGCGCGCCGGGCCGCTTCCGAGCGCGAACCCCGCAGCGCGCAGTGCGGAGGGCCCAATGAGCGCGCGGCCCGCGTTGCACGACGCCACGGCAGGCCTCGCGGCGGACACGTTCGACGACGCCGCGCTGGGGCGCACGCTGGCCTGGCGCGATGGCGAGGCGATCACGCTCGCACAGGGGCTGGCCGAGGCCGCCACCTTCGCCGAGCGGTTGCCTCCTCATGGCCAGCCGGTGAACCTGTGCAGCGACCGCTACCTGTTCACGCTGGCGCTGCTGGCGGCGATGCGGCGCGGCCAGACGAGTCTGATGCCGCCCAACGCGATGCCGCATACCCTTCGCCAGCTCGACGCAGCCGCCGCGCCGCCGTACGCGCTGATCGACGACCCGGCGCAGGACACCGCGGGCCTGCCTTCGCTGCTCGTCGAGCGGCCCGCCGGCGCGGCGCGCGGCGCATCGGCCTGGCAGCCGCAGCCGCAGCAATGGGTGGCGTGCCTGCTGACCTCGGGGTCGACCGGCGAGCCGCAACCGCAGCGCAAGCGCTGGGACGCCATGCGCCGCAGCGTCCGCGCCGAGGCGGCCAGCCTGAGCGCGCTGCTCGGCTGGCCGACGATCGCCGGGCTGCACCTGGTGGCCACGGTGCCGGCGCAGCACAGCTACGGCTTCGAGTCGTCGGTGTTGCTGGCGCTGCTGGGCGGCGCATCGTTCGACGCTGGCCGGCCGTTCTACCCCGCCGACATCGCCGACGCGCTGGCCCGCCTGCCGCGGCCGCGCGCGCTGGTGACGACCCCGGTGCACTTGAAAGCGCTGCTGGGGTCGGGCGCCGCGCTGCCACCGGTGGATCTGGTGCTGTCGGCCACTGCGCCGCTGTCGCCGCAACTGGCACAGCAGGCCGAGGCGCGGCTCGCCGGCCGGCTGATCGAGATCTACGGCTGCACCGAGGCTGGCCAGGTGGCCGCGCGCCGCACCACCGCAGGCGACGTCTGGACCACGCTCGAAGGCCTGCGCATCGAGGCGCATGGCGGCGGCGACGACGGCGAGCGCTTCGTCGTCAGTGGCGGCCACGTGCTCGAGCCGACCCCGCTGGCCGACCGGCTGCAGTTGCTCGACGCCACGCACTTCCGGCTGCTCGGCCGCGCCAACGACGTGATCAACGTGGCGGGCAAGCGCAACTCGCTGGCGCACCTGAACTTCCACCTCAACCGCATCGACGGCGTGCACGACGGCGTGTTCTGGCTGCCCGACGACGTGCCCGAGGGCGTCGTGCGGCTGGTCGCCTTCGTGGTCGCACCCTCGCTTCGCGCGCGCGAGATCGTGGCCGCGCTGCGCCCGCGCGTCGAAGCCGCGTTCCTGCCGCGCCGCGTGGTCCACGTCGAGGCGCTGCCGCGCGACGCCACCGGCAAGATCACCGCGCAGGCGCTGCGCGAGTTCGCGCTGCGCACGCTCGCACGAGCCGGCGGCCACTGATGCACGACGATCGCGTGTTCGAGGCGAGTCATCGCGTCGAGGCGGGTCTGCGTGCCTTCGATGGCCACTTTCCCGATGCCCCGGTGCTGCCCGGCGCCTATCTGCTGGCGATCGTGCTGCAGCAGATCGAGCAGCAGCCCGCGCTGCGCGAGCGTCTGCGCGCGCCGTGGCGGGTGCAGCAGGTGAAATTCCTGGCACCGGTGGGGCCGGGGCAGACGCTGCTCATCGGCCTGCACGCGCAGCGCGACGCCATCGCCTTCAGCGTGCACCACGGATCGACGCTGGTCGCGCGCGGGCAGGTCGACGGCGGCACCGCGCAGTGAACGCCGGCGCCTGGGCGCGCGAGCGCGAACGCGGCAGCGCGCTCGCGCTGCGCGTGATGGCGTTCATCGCGGTGTCCTGCGGGCGCCGCGTCGCGCGCTGGGTGCTGCACCCAATCACGCTGTACTTCGTGCTGTTCGCCCGCAGCAGCGCGCGCGCGAGCACACGCTACCTGGCGCGCGCACTCGGCCGGCCGCCACGCTGGCGCGACCGCTACCGCCACGTCTTCACCTTCGCCGCCACCGTACTCGACCGCGTCTACTTCGCGCGCGGCAGCCGCGACTTCGATCTGCGCGTCGAGGGCGTGCCGCTGATGGACGAGCTGGTCGCGCAAGGCCGCGGCGCGCTGCTGATCGGCGCGCACCTGGGCAGCTTCGAGGCGCTGCACGCGGTGGGCGCGAGCCGCCCGGGGCTGCGCGTGGCGATGGCGATGTTTCCCGACAACGCGCGACTGATCCAGCAGGCGTTGCGCGCGCTGGCGCCCGATTTCCACCTCGACATCATCGAGATCGGGCGGGCGCACTCGACGCTGGCGATCCGCGACTGGCTCGATGCCGGCGGTCTGGTCGGCGTGCTCGGCGACCGCGTGCTCGGCCACGAAGGCCCGCGCTCCAATGCGGTCGAGCTGCCGTTCCTCGGCCGGCCGGCGCGCTTCAGCGACGCCCCGCTGCGGCTGGCGATGCTGCTGCGCCGGCGCGTCGTCTTCATGGTCGCGCTGTACCGCGGCGGCGCGCGCTACGACGTGCGCTTCGAGCCGCTGGCCGATTTCACGCAGCCGCTTGCCGACGTGCAGCAGCGCGACAATCGCCTGCGCGAGGCGCTCGTCGCCTACGTGCAGCGACTCGATGCGCTGTGCCGCGAGGCCCCGACCAACTGGTTCAACTTCTTCGACTACTGGAACGAGGATGCGCCGCCCTGACCGCCGCCGCGCCTGCCTGGCGATCGCCGCGTTGCTGGCCGCGCTGCCAGCGCGGGCAGCGATCGATTTCGACGCGCTGATGGCCATGCTGGCGCAGCGCAAGGCCGGCGAGGCGCGCTTCGTCGAGGAGCGCACGGTGTCGGGGCTCGACCAGCCGCTGCGCTACAGCGGCACGTTGAGCTTCAGCGCCCCCGACCGGCTCGAGCGCGTGACGCTGACGCCGCGACGCGAGTCGTTCGTGGTCGACGGCAACCAGGTCACGCTGCAGCGCGGCGAGCGCGTGCGCCACCTGACGCTCGACAGCCTGCCCGAGATGGCGACGATGGTGGCGGCGCTGCGCGGCACGCTCGCCGGCGACGGCACGGTGCTGCACCGCTACTTCGAGACCACGGTGCAGGGCAGCGCGGCGCGCTGGGCGCTGACCCTGGTGCCGCTGGACCACCAGTTGCTCGGCACCGTGCGCCTGCTGCGCATCGACGGCATGCACGGCGACGTGCGCGTGGTCGATCTGCAGCTCGCCGACGGCGACCGCTCGGTGACGACGATCGAGCCGCTGCCGCTCAAGGCACGCGCTGCCACGCCGTGAGCGCGGCGCCCGCGGCATGACCGTGGCGGCGTCGCCGCGCCGCATCGCGCTGCTGGCATGGCTGGTGGCGCTGCTGCTCGGGGCGGCGGTGATCGCGCACACCCGCTTCAGCACCGACCTGTCGGCGTTTCTGCCGGGGGCACCCGACGCGCGGCAGCGTGCGCTGGTCGAGCAGCTCAAGAGCGGCATCGCCTCGCGCACGCTGCTGATGGCAATTGCCGGCGGCGATGCCGCGCAGCGCGCCACGGCGTCGCGCGCGCTGGCCGACCGGCTGCGTGCCGAGGGCGCGTTCGAGCAGGTGCTCAACGGCGACTTCAGCGCCTTCGCCGCGGTCGGCCGCTGGGTGTTCGATCATCGCTACCGGCTCAGCCCCGCCGTCGACGCGCAGCGCTTCAGCGCTGCGGGCCTGCGCGAGGCGATCGACGACACCTTGTCGCTGCTGGGCACGCCCGCCGGTGCGCTCGTCAAGCCGGTGCTCGACCGCGACCCCACCGGCGAGTCGGTGCGCATCGCCGAGGGCGCGCTGGCGCGCGGCGGCCCGCGCACGCGCGACGGCGTCTGGGTGTCGCGCGACGGCACGCAAGCGCTGCTGATGTCGGTCAGCCGCGCCGCCGGCAGCGACCTCGATGCGCAGGCGCAGTTGCTGGCGACGCTGCAGCGCACGTTCGCCGCGCTGGCCGCGCCGGGCCTCGAGCTACTGGTCAGCGGCGCGCCGAGGTTCGCCGTCGACAGCCGAGCGCAGATCCAGCACGAGGCGCACCTGCTGGCGATCACCGGCACCGTGCTGCTGGGCGGGCTGCTGCTGGTGGCCTTTGCGTCGATGCGCGCGCTGGCTGCGGCGATGCTGCCCGCGGCCACCGGCGTGGTGGCCGGCGTGGCGGCGGTGTCGCTGGTGTTCGGCAACGTGCACGGCGCCACGCTCGGCTTCGGTGTCGCGCTGCTCGGCGAAGGGGTCGACTACGCGATCTACTACCTGATCCAGGCGCGGCGCAGCGCCGCCGATGCGCCCGGGCAAGGCTGGCGCCACTGGGTGCTCGAGAGCTGGCCGACGGTGCGCCTGGGCCTGCTGACGTCGGTGTGCGGCTTTCTCGCCTTGGCGTTCTCGGGTTTTCCGGGGCTGGCGCAGCTCGGCGTGTTCTCGATCGCCGGCCTCGCTGCGGCGGCGCTGACCACGCGCTGGGTGCTGCCGGTGTGGTTGCCCGACGGCACGCGCGGCATCGGCCTGCGGCACCAGCTCGGCCGCTGCGGGCGCTGGCTGGTGCGTGCGCTGCCGCGCTGGCGCCATGCGTTCAGCGCGCTCGCGCTGGCGGCGCTCGCCTTGCTGCTGTGGCGTCACGACGTGCTGTGGCAGACCGAGCTGTCGTCGCTCAGCCCGCTGTCGGCGCAGGCGCTGGCGCTCGACACCCGTCTGCGCGACGAACTGCTGGCCGGCGACGAACGCACGATGGTTGCGGTCAGCGGCCGCGACGTGCAGAACGTGCTGCAGCAGGTCGAGGCCGTGAGCGGGCGGCTCGACAAGCTGGTCGACGGCGGTGTGCTGGTCGGCTACGACGCGATCACGCGCTTCGTGCCCAGCCTGGCGACGCAGCAGCGTCGCCGTGGCGCGCTCCCCGACGAGGCCACGCTGCGCGCCAACCTGGCACAGGCCACCGCCGGCGGCGCCCTGCCCGCGCAGCGGCTGCAGCCGTTCGTGCACGACGTGCAGGCGGCACGCACCGCGGCGCCGATCACGCTGCAGTCGATCGCCGGCACGCCGCTCGCCCCGATCGCTGCGGCGCTGCTGGTGCACGGCAGCGATGGCGTCTTCACCGCGCTGCTGCCGGCAGTGCGCGCGCCGGGGCCGCAAGGCGCCGACGCCGAGCGCGCCATCGAGCAGGCGGTATCGGGCCTGGCGGACGTGCAGGCGTTCAACGTCGGCGACGAGCTGCGCCGCCTGTACGAGCACTACTTGCACGAGGCGCAGGCCCAGGCGCTGCTCGGCGCCGCGGGCGTGGTGCTGCTGATCGCGCTGTGGCTGCGTTCGCTGCCGCGGCTGCTCGCGGTGTGCAAGCCGCTGGCGCTGGCGGTGCTGCTGACGATGGCCGGCTTCGCTGCGGCCGGCGTCGAGCTCGGCATCCTGCACCTGGTGGGCCTGCTGCTGGTGGTGGCGGTGGGTTCGAACTATTCGCTGTTCCTCGACTGGCTGCGCCATCAGGAGGCGATCGACGACGACACGCTGGCGTCGCTGCTGCTGGCCAACCTGACGATCGTGCTGTCGTTCGGCCTGATCGCGCTGTCGGCGATCCCGTCGCTGTCGTCGATCGGGCGCGTGGTGGCGCCCGGCACGCTGCTGGCGCTGCTTGCGTCGGCGGCCTATGCAGCGCCGCGCGCGGCGCAACGCTGAGGCGCAGCGACGAGCCGGGGGAGCCGCCTGCCTGCAGCGCACGCGGGCCACGCATCGTCTTGTGCCCGACCGCGGGCATCACCGCGCGAGAAGCGTGTGGGAAAATCGCCACGCTGTTCGCCACGCCATGCAAGCGCATCAGGCCCCGTTTCCGCGCTGGAGCGCGCCGCCCGCGGTCACCGCCAGCATCGCGCTGCACGCGGCGGCCGCCGGTGCGGCCGTGTTCGTGCCCGGGGCGCTGTGGTGGGCGCTGGGCGGCATCGCGCTGAACCAGATCGGGCTCACCGCGGCCGGGCTGTGGCCCCGCAGCCGCGTGCTCGGCCCCAACTGGACGCGCCTGCCCGAGGCGGCTGCGCGTCAGCGCCGCTTCGCGCTGACGCTCGACGACGGCCCCGATCCCGAGGTGACGCCGCGCGTGCTCGACCTGCTCGACGCTCAGCGTACGCGTGCCACCTTCTTCTGCATCGCCGCGCGCGCGCAGGCGCACCCGGCGCTGCTGCGCGAGATCGTCGCGCGCGGCCACGACGTGCAGAACCACAGCCACTCGCACCGCCATCATTTCGCGCTGCTGGGCCGGCGCGCGTTGCGCCGCGAGATCGACCTTGCACAGCAGGTGCTCTTCGATCTCGGCGGCGTGCGGCCGCATTGCTTCCGTGCGCCGGCGGGGCTGCGCAACCCGCTGCTCGACCCGGTGCTGCACGAACTGAATCTGCACCTGGTGAGCTGGACGCGCCGCGGCTTCGACACCGCGACGGCCGACCCGCAGCGCGTGCTCGAGCGCCTCGCACGCAACCTCGCCGGTGGCGACATCGTGCTGCTGCACGACGGCCATGCGCGGCGCAGCGCCGCCGGCGTGCCGGTGGTGCTCGACGTGCTGCCGCGCCTGCTGTCGCAGGCCGCGTCGCTCGGCCTGAGCGGCACCACGCTGCGCGAGGCCATCGCGCCGCGACGCGCTGCCGCGCGTTGACGCCATGGCGATCCACCCGCAAGAGCTGGGCGCCGCGGCGCCGGCCGTCGCCCCGCCCGGCGAGGCCGCGCAGGCGTGGCGCGATCTGCATGCTGCGGCGAGCGCGCGCGACCGGCCGTGCGGGCTGTTCGCGCACCATTTCGCGCGCGGCAAGCTGCGGCGCGACCCGGTGTTCCGCGCGCTGCTCGCCGGCGCCGCGATCGCGCCGGGCGCGCGCGTGCTCGACATCGGTTGTGGCCAGGCGCTGCTGGCCAGTCTGCTGGCGGCCTGCACCACGCAGGCTGCGGCGGGACGCTGGCCGGCGGCATGGGGTGCGCCGCCGATCGCTACCCGCTACTGCGGCATCGAGCTGATGCCACGCGACGTGACGCGCGCCGAGCGCGCGCTGGCCGCGCTCGCGGCGCCGCCGCGATTGGTGTGCGCCGACATGCGCCAGGCGGCGTTCGAGCCGTGCGACGTCGCGGTGATCCTCGACGTGCTGCACTATGTCGACACGGCCGCGCAGGACGACGTGCTCGAGCGCGTGCGCCGCGCACTGGCGCCACGCGGGCGGCTGCTGCTGCGCGTGGGCGATCCGTCGCAGCGGCTGCGCTTCGCGGTCGGGCGCGGCGTCGACCACGTCGTCACGCGGGCGCGCGGCCATCGCGCGCCGCCGCTGTGGTGGCGCCGCATCGATCAGTGGCGCACCGCATTGCAGCGCCTGGGCTTCGCGGTGCGCGCCGAGCCGATGAGCCGCGGCACCCCGTTCGCCAACGTGCTGCTGGTGTGCGACCTGCCATGACGCCGCTGCCGATCGCCGCCTTCACGCTGGTCAGCGCGCTCGGCCGCGGCCAGGCCGCGCATGCGCGCGCGCTGCGCGACGGCGCGAGCGGCCTGCGCGCGCAGGCTTTCGAGGCCTCGTCGTTCGAGACCTGGCTCGGCCAGGTCGACGGCGTCGACGACGAGCGACTGCCGCCCGCGCTGGCGCGCTACGACTGCCGCAACAACCGGCTGGCCGCGCTGGCGCTGCGCGACGACGGTTTCGACGACGCGGTGCGGCGCGCGGTGGCGCGCCACGGTGCCCATCGCGTCGCGGTGCTGGTGGGCACCAGCACCTCGGGCATTCTGCAGACCGAGCTGGCCTACCGCGAGCGCGGCCCCGACGGCGCGCTGCCCGCCTGGCTGCACTACCGCGAGACGCACGACAGCGCGTCGCTGGCGCAATTCGTGCGCGAAGCCCTCGGCCTCGCAGGGCCGGCGTGGGTGATCTCCACCGCCTGTTCGTCGGGCGCCAAGGCGTACGCCGCGGCGGCGCGGCTGCTCGCGCTGGGAGTGGTCGACGCCGCGGTGGTGGGCGGCTGCGATTCGACCTGCCTGACCACGCTCTACGGCTTTCGCGCCCTCGAGCTGCTGAGCGGCGGCGCCTGCCGGCCGTGGGACGCGCGCCGCAATGGCCTGTCGCTCGGCGAAGGCGCATCGTTCGCGCTGCTGCAGCGCGGCGGCGAGGCCGCGGCCGGTTGGCTGCTAGGCTGCGGCGAGAGCAGCGACGGCCACCACATGAGCAGCCCGCACCCCGAAGGGCTGGGCGCGGTGGCGGCGATGCGCGCGGCGCTCGGCGATGCGCAGTTGCAGCCCGGTGCAGTGGACTATCTCAACCTGCACGGCACCGGCACGCGCAGCAACGACGCCACCGAAGACCATGCGGTGTGCAGCGTGTTCGGCCGCCAGACCGCATGCAGTTCGACCAAGGGCCACACCGGGCACGCGCTCGGCGCCGCGGGGGCGATCGAGGCGGCGATCACGCTGCTCGCGCTGCGCCACGGCGTGCTGCCGCAAGGCCTGCACTGCGAGCAACCCGACCCGGCACTGCAGGCGAACTACCTGCGCCAGCCGCAGCAGCGCCGCATCGCCGTCGCGGCGAGCAACTCGTTCGGCTTCGGCGGCAGCAACGCCTGCCTGATCTTCGGAGCGCCGCGATGAGCGCAGGCGCCGCGCTGCAGGTGGCAGTGGCCGGCATCGGCGTGCTCGGCCCGGGCTTCGGCGACTGGCCGCAAGCCGCCGCCGTGCTGCGCACGCCCGGCCACTGGAAGCCCGCGGCCACCGTGGTGCCGGCACCGCTGCGGCTGCCGGCGGCCGAGCGGCGCCGCGCGGGGGTGGGCGTGCGCGCGGCGCTGGTGGCCGGCGAGCAGGCGTGCGCCATGGCCGCGGTGGCGCTCGACGCGGTGGCCACGGTGTTCGCGTCGGCCAGCGGCGACCCGGAAACCTGCCACGTGATCTGCGAGGCACTGACCAAGCCCGAGCGACTCGTGTCGCCGACCCGCTTCACGAACTCGGTGCACAACGCGGCGGCGGGTTATTGGCACATCGCCGCGCAGTCGCGCGCGGCGTCCACCAGCCTCGCCGCCTACGACGCCAGCGTGGCCGCCGGCTTGCTCGAAGCGGCCGCGCAGTGCGCCAGCAGCGGCGCGCCGGTGCTGCTGGTGGCCAGCGACATGCCGTACCCCGCGCCGCTGCACGCGCTGCGCCCGCTGCCCGACGTGTTCGCGTGCGCGCTGCTGCTGGTGCCGCCCGCGCACAGTGCGGCATGGCCCTTGACGCTGCGTGCCGCAGCACCCGGGGCGGCCACACCGTGCAGCGGCAGCGGCCTCGACGCGCTGCGCCGCGCCGTGCCCGCGGCGCGCGTGCTGACGCTGCTGCAGGCGCTGGCGCGCAACGAGGCCGGCACGGTGACGCTCGGCGACGACGGCTTCTCGCTGACAGCGCAGGTCGGAGCCCGCACGTGAACGCGCCGGCCACGCTCGATCACGCCGGCATCGCCGCGCGCATTCCGCACCGCGCCCCGATGTGCCTGCTCGATCGCCTGTTGTCGTGGAATGCGCAGGAGATCGTCTGCGTCGCCTCGGACCACACCGACCCTGCGCATCCGCTGCGCCTGGCCGGCATGCTGAGCACGGCGTGCGCGCTCGAGTACGTGTCGCAGGCGATGGCCTTGCACGGCGCGCTGTGCGCACCGGCTCGCGACGCTCCGACACCGGGCTTCCTGGCCAGCGCACGCGGCGTGCAACTGCACGTGCGCCGGCTCGACGATGCGCCGGCGCCATTGCGCGTGCGCGCGCAGCGCCTTGCCGGCGACGCGAGCCAGGCCCTGTACGCGTTCGAACTGCGCGATGCACGCGAGCGCGTGCTGGCCAGCGGCCGCGCCACCGCGATGTTCGGCACCGCGCTGGCGGTGCCGCCGGAGCGTTCGCCGTGACGCTGGCCGGCAAGCGTGCCTTGGTCACCGGCGCCAGTGGGGCGCTCGGCGGCGCGATCGCGCGACGGCTGGCGGCCGACGGCGCCAACGTCTGGCTGCACGCGCATGCCCATGCCGATGCGGCGCAGCAGCTGGCGCAGGACATCGCCGCGGCCGGCGGACGGGCGCAGCCGATCGTGTTCGACCTCGGCGACGAGGCGGCCACGCGCGCCGCCTGCGAGCAGATGCTGCACGACGGCGCCGTGCAGATCATCGTCAACAACGCCGGCGTGCACGACGACGCGGTGTTCCCGGCGCTGCGCAGCCCGCAGTGGCATCGGGTGATCGACCTCTCGCTGCACGGCTTCTACCGCGTCACGCAGCCGCTGCTGCTGCCGATGCTGCGCACGCGCTGGGGCCGCATCGTCAACATCACCTCGGTGGCGGCGATCGCCGGCAATCGCGGCCAGGTCAACTACGCGGCGGCCAAGAGCGCGCTGCACGGCGCGACGCGCGCGCTGTCGCTCGAGGTGGCCAGCCGCGGCATCACCGTCAACGCGGTGGCCCCGGGCATCATCGCCAGCCCGATGGCCGACGCCGCGTTCGACGCGAAGAGGATCGCCGATCTCGTTCCTGCCGGCCGCGCCGGCCGCGCCGACGAGGTGGCCGCACTGGTGGGCTTTCTCGCCAGCGACGAGGCCGGCTACATCACCGGCCAGGTGATCTCGATCAACGGCGGCATGGTGTAGCGGCCGCCATCGCGCGGCGGGTGTCGTGCCGGGCCATACTCGGGGCTGACACGCACGAGACAACGCCATGAGCCAGCACACCGTGAAGCTGCGCCAGCAGCACGACTACCAGTTCGAGATCGACTTCGGCGACGGCGGCGCGACGCTGCGCTCGGATCTGCCGCCGCCCACCGGCGCAGGTGGCGGGCCCAGCCCCGAGCACCTGCTCGCCGCCGCGGTGGCCAACTGCCTGGCCGCATCGCTGCTGTTCGCGCTGCGCAAGTTCAAGCAGCAACCCGACCCCATCGGCTGCGAAGCGACCGCCGAAGTCGGCCGCAACGCCGAGGGCCGGCTGCGCGTGCTGGCGATGCACGTCACGCTGACGCTCGGCGTGCCGGCCGCGCGCATCGAGCATCTGCAGCGCGTGCTCGACACCTTCGAGGCCTACTGCACGGTGACGCAGAGCGTGCGCCAGGGCATCCCGGTGGTGCTGCGCGTGCTCGATTCGACCGGTGCGGTGCTGAAGGGCTGAGCTCGGCTCGCGCTGCGGCCGGCCGCGCGGACGCCCCGCACGCGACGGCGGCGAGCACGCTCAGGGCTGAAACGGTGGCAGCCGCCGCGCACGGCGCCACGCCAGCCACGGCAGCCGCAGCACGAAACCGATCACCAGCCGCGCGTGCATCCAGGTCAGCAAGGCGTTGTCGCGCCCGTAGCGGAAGTGCGAGACGCCGCCTTGCGCAGCGCTGAGGTAGCGCACCGGCGCGTCGCGGTTGATCGGCTTGACGCCGCGCCAGGCCAGGCGCACCACCGCCTCGGTGTCGAAGTCGAAGCGGCGCATCCAGCGCTGGCGCCGCATCACCGCGACCAACTCGACGATCGGGTAGACGCGAAACCCGAACAGCGAGTCGGCGACGCCGGCACCGAGCGTCTCGAGGTCGGTCCACCAGTTCGACACGCGCCGGCCGCGCACGCGCAGCCGCGGCGCGCTGGCGTCGAACAGCGGCCGCCCGAGAATCATCGCCTCGGGCCGCGCGGCGCTGGCACGCATGAAGTCTTCGATGCACTGCGCCGGATGCTGGCCGTCGGCGTCCATCGTCAGGGCGTGCGTGAAGCCCGCGGCGCGCGCCTGCAGCAGGCCGTGCAGCACGGCCGCGCCCTTGCCCTGGTTGCGCGGCAGCAGCCACACGCGCAGGCCCGGGTCGGCAGCGGCCATCGCGCGCAGGCCCTCGCCGGTGCCGTCGCCGCTGCCGTCGACCACCACGTAGACCGGTTGCCACGCCGCGCGCGCCGCGCGCACGGTGTCGTAGACGAGGGGGCCGCTGTCGTAGCTCGGAATGACGACCACGTGCGTGGTCGACACCGTCGTCATGGTGGCGGCTGTCGCGGCAGCGCCGCGACGCCGGCGGCCATGTAGCGCTCGATCTCGCGCACCGATTGCGCCACGTCGGGGCCCACCGCGAAACGCCGCCCGAGCCGCACCGAGAACTCGATCGGCAGCGGCGGCAGCCGCCACAACGGCCAGCCCTTGCCGAGGTACGGCGACGCGGTGTCGATGAACACCGTCTGCACCGGCACGGCGGCGCGCTGCGCGATCAGCGCGAAGCCGCCCTGGAACGCGTTGAGCGGCGCCTGCGTGGTGCGCGTGCCCTCGGGAAACATCACCAGTTGACCGCCGCCGCGCAGGTCGGCGATCGCCAGCTGCAGCATGCGGTGCGGCGAGTCGTTGCGGATGTAGCGCGCGAGCCGCGCGCCGGGCCCGAGCAGCGGGTTGCGCGCCAGTCCGGCCTTCATCACGCAGGCGCTGAGCGGCAACTGCGCCACCAGCATCAACGCATCGAGCAGGCTCGGGTGGTTGGCCACGATCATCAGGCCTCGCTCGTCGGCCAGCGGTTGCAGCGCCGCGGCGTCCATGCGCAGCAGCCCCGATGCGCGCGCCAGCGCCCAGAACATGCGGTAGCCGCGCGAGATGCCGGCACGCCCGATGCGCAGCCCGGTGGCGCGCGGCAGCAGCGGATACAGCACCAGCGCCACCAGGTTCCAGGCGATCGACATCAGCCCCAGGCACAGCAGCAGCCCCTGCAGCCCCAGCCAGCCCAGCGGCTGCGGCCAGGCGCGCGCCGGCAGCCGCTCAGTGCTCATCGCTCACCTGCTGCGCCGAGGTCGCGAACACCCGCGACAACGCGACGCCGAACGCCAGCGTGTCGTGCCGGCGCACCAGCGGGCTCGCCTGGTAGACCGCGCCCTCGACGCTGTCGGCGCCGATGAAGCCGCCGAACCACCACGACCCCAGGCGGCGCGACGTGCTGGCGACCAGCCGCCAGCCGCCGAAGCCGGCGCCCGCGCGGTAGCTCGGCCGCGCCGGCGTCGCGTATTGCGGCGCCACGTCGTAGAGGTGGCCGTTGAATGCACGGCTGCCGAACACCGGCCCGGCGAGCAGCGATGCGTTCCAGCCACCGACCTTGGTGTCCAGGTTGAGGTTCGGCTCCGTCCGCCAGCCGATCATCCGCGGGTGCGATTCGATCGTCAGCGCCGCGCGCAGCGGCACACGCGCCTGCAGCTTCCACCACCGGCCGCGCGCCAGCGTCAGGTTGAGGTTGGGCCCGATCTCGAACGTCGCCGGCAGGTCGGGCATGCCCTGGCGGGCGGTGTTGTCGCGGCTGCGCGCCGGCGCGGTGGCGGCGACGCTGATGTCGAAATCGACGCGTTCGGTGTCGAGCAGCACCGCACGCGCGCCATCGCGGTCGGCCTTCAGGATGTCGCCTCGATAGACGATGTAGGGCACCGGCAGCACCCAACTGCGGCTGTGGTCGGCGCCGCGGTAGTCGGGCAGCCGCAACGCGCCGACCCCGACCCCCGCTTCCCACAGCGGCTGATCGGCGCGGGCCGGCCCGGCGAGCGCAAGCCAAGCGGCGACGAACACGACCGGCTCCGCGCTAACTCTCCACAAGGACGTTCTCCCCCTTGGTCGCCCCCGTCTGTTCGATGTTGCGACGGCGCTCGCGCCAGGCGCGCCATGCGCGCGGCGCGTTGCCGATGCAGGTGAGGTAGTAGATCGCCTTGAACGCGCTGAGCGACAACCAGATCGGCGCGCCGCCGTGGATGTCGCCGGCCAGCAGCGACAGCAGCGCCTCCTTCATGCGCAGCGGGTTCCTCGGGTGCATGAACAGCTCGCGCATCGCCGGGTTGGTCATGCGGTAGATGAACCAGGAGAACTCCTTGGGCCCCTTCTGCACCAGCGTGTCGTAGCGCTGCCTTGCTGCGGCCGCGCGCTGCGGCTGGTCGAGCTCGACAGCCACCAGCTCGGCCGCGCCGAACGCGCTGCGCATCGCGAAGTACAGCCCCGAGGAGAACACCGGATCGATGAACGCGAAGGCGTCGCCCAGCAGCGCGTGGCGCGCGCCGCAGGCGTGCGTGCTGGCGTAGCTGTAGTTGCCGGTGGCGTAGACCATGCCGTCGATCAGCTCGGCGCCGCGCAGGCGCTGCTGCAGCACCGGCGCCAGCGCGATGGTGTCGGCGAAGAACTCGCGCAGCGGCTTGTCGCGCGTCTTCAGGTAGTACGGCCAGCACACCGCGCCGACGCTGGTGGAGCCGTCGGCCAGCGGGATGAACCAGAACCAGCCGTGCTCGAACCAGAAGATGCTGATGTTGCCTTCGAGCTTGCCCGCCAGCCGCTGCGCACCGGTGAAGTGGCCGAAGATCGCGGCGCTGCCGTGCTCGTCGTTCTTGCGCTTGCAGCCCCACTTGGAGGCCAGCAGCGTGTCGCGGCCGCTGGCGTCGAGCAGGTAGCGTGCACGCCAGCGCCGTGCCGTGCCGTCCTTCATCTGCGCGCGCACCGATACGCCGTCGGGGTCGAACTCGACCTGCGTGACCTTGCAGCCCTCGATCGCCTGCGCGCCGTTGGCGGCGGCGTGGCGGAACGCGATCTCGTCGAGCACCGAGCGACGCACCTGCCACGCGTAGGGCATCGTCTTGTCCCAGGCGTCGGCGAACTCCAGGAAGCTCGAGTGCGCATGCTCGGGGGAGACGAACTCGATGCCCCACTTGCGCAGCCCGATGCGCTCGAGCTCGCCGCGCAGGCCGAGCTGGTCGAACAGCTGCACGTTGGCCGGCAGCAGCGACTCGCCGATGTGGAAGCGCGGGTGGTGCCCCTTCTCCACCAGCACCACCTTGCGGCCCTGGCGCGCCAGCAGCGTGGCGGCGGTCGAACCCGCGGGCCCGCCGCCGACCACCAGCACATCGCAGACGGCGGCCTCGGGCTGCGCGCCTGCGACGTTCACCGGGGCAGCTTCGGGCTGCGCGTTCCCGCGCTCGCCCTGCGGGCCGCCGTGCGAACTCAAGCGGCCGCCTCCTTGCGCGCCGTGTATTCGCGGAAGATGCCGAGCTCGAGGTACTGCCCGACCTCGACGAAGCCGGCGCGACGCATGGCGTCGATCACCCGCTCGGGCGCGATGCACGCCTCGATCGTGTCCCAGTAGTAGCGCCAAAGCGTTGCGGTGTCGGCGTGGTGGGTCAACAAGCGCGCGGCCACCGGCACCAGCGTGCGCATGTAGCGCTTCAGCAGCCACGTCGCCACCGCGCCGCGCGGCCGCGTGATCTCGAGCATCAGCAGTCGGCCGCCGGGGCGCAGCACGCGCCGAAACTCCGACAGCGCCAGATCGACGTCGCTCAGGTGGCGAAGGGCATAGCCCATGCAGACGAAATCGGCGCTGGCGTCGGCGCACGGCAGCGCTTCGGCGCGGCCTTGCTGCAGCAGCGCGCGCGGCAGCCGCGCCTGCGCCATCATGCCCGGGCTCGGGTCGACGCCGACCAGCGAGCCGTGCGTGCCGCACAGCTCGAGCGCCTCGCGCGCCAACAGGCCGGTGCCGGTGCCGACGTCGACCACGTGCATGCCGGGCGCGAGGCCGGCGCGGCGCAGCGCCTGGCGGCGATACCACGAGCCGCTGCGCCACGCCAGCAGCGCCTCGATGCGGTCGTAGTCGGGCGCGGTGGCGTCGAACAGCCGGCGCACGAAGCGCTGGCGCTCGTCTTCGTTGCCGTAGTAGGCGGGCAGCGGCGGGTGTGGCGGCAGCGTCGCGGGCCGTTGATGCGGCGGCTCGGTGCGGTCGCGTCCCATGCCCCCATTATGGTCACGCCGCAAACGTGCAGCCGATCGCGTTCGAGCAACCGATGGTACGCTGCCGCGCATGCCCAGCGAGCTGCCGGCCATCGCGGCCGCGCCTGCGACCCCGCCACGGCACCACGGCGACGCGCACACCCGCGCCGGCTGGTCGCGGGTGGGGCAACGACTGCGCACCTGCACCTGGCTGAAGGTGGTGGGCACGGCGGCATTCATGGCGCTGTTCTTCGTCGGCTACTTCCACCTGCTGCGCAATCCGGCGCAGCCGCCGCTCGTGATGCCGCTGACCACGATCGACCGCTGGATCGGCTTTCACCCCTGGGCGCTGTGGCCCTACCTGTCGCTGTGGTTCTACGTGGGTTGGCCGCCGGCGTTGATGTCGAGCGCGCGCGAACTGGTCCGCTACGGCTGGTGGATCGGCGCGCTGTGCCTCGCGGGCCTGGCGTGCTTCTACTGGTGGCCGACGGCGGTGCCGCCGACGGCGCTGCGCGACGAAGCGGGCTTCGATCTGCTGCGCGGCGTCGATGCGGCGGGCAATGCATGCCCGTCGATGCACGTGGCCGCGGCCACGTTCTCGGCACTGTGGCTCGACCGGCTGCTGCGCGAACTGGCGCTGCCCGCCTGGGTGCGTTGCGCCAACGCCGGCTGGTTCGTGCTGATCGTGTGGTCGACGCTGGCCATCGAGCAGCATGTGTGGTGGGACGTCGTCGCCGGGCTGCTGCTGGCGCTGGCGTTCGGCCTGCCCTCGCTGCGCGGACGGGTCGCCTCGCGGGTCGGGCGATAGAATGCGCGCCGACCGACAGGGGCGAGCGACGAGCGCGCCGGGCTTCTGCCAGGCGCAATGCCCAGCGAACGCGACCTGCGAGTCACCGAGGGCCATGTCATGAGTTCGCTCGGCGAGCTGCAGAGCATCATCCGCGAGAAATACCACCTCGATCCGGTGGCGCTCGATCCGCGGCGGCCGATGCGTGAACAGGGGCTCGATTCCCTCGCGGTGGCCGAGTTCCTGTTCGAGGTCGAAGAGCGCCTCGGGCTGACGCTGCCCGACGAGCAGCAGCAGATCGAGACCCTGGCCGGCCTGGCCGAACTGATCGACCGACTGCGCGCACGCCAAGCGGCGTAGCGCCGCGGCGCCGTCCGCGCCGGAGGATCCGCTTCGCATGGTCGACATCACCGGCATCGGCGTGGTCTCGCCGCACGGCGACGACCCCGATCGCATGTTCGCTGCGCTGATGCGCGGCGAATCGGCGGTGCGCCCGGTGTTTCCCGAGCTGGCGCGGCCCGCTGCCGCGGCGACGGTGGCATTCGACGAGTCGCGCTGGTTCAGCAGGCTGCAACTGGCCGGGGTCGATCGCGTCAGCCAGCTCGCGGTGGCGGCAGCGTCGTTGGCGGTCGACGACGCCGGCGCGCTCGACGCCGACCCCGAACGCGTCGGCGTCTACGTCGGCTGCGGCATGGGCGGCGCCGCTGCGCTCGAAGCCGCGTACGCGGCAGGGCTGCGCGGCAAGCGCATGCCACCGCTCACGGTGCCGGCGTTCATGCCCAACGCGGCGGCGGCGCACGTGGCGATGCGCCAGCGCGTGCACGGCCCCGTGCTCACCTACTCGATCGCCTGCGCATCGTCGGCGGTGGCGCTGGCCGAGGCGGCACGCGCGGTGCGACGCGGCGACGTCGACGTGGCCATCGCCGGCGGTGCCGAAGCGCTGATCGTGCCCGGCGTGGTGTCGGCCTGGCAGGGCCTGCAGACGCTGGCCACGTTCGCCGACGGCCAGGCCGCGCGGGCCTGCAAGCCGTTCGATGCCGAGCGCAACGGCTTCGTGCTCGGCGAGGGCGCGGCGTTCGTCGTGCTCGAATCGAGCGCACGTGCGCAGCGACGCGGCGCGCGCGTGCATGCGCGGCTGGCCGGCAGCGCGTTCGGCTGCGACGCCACGCACCTGACCAAGCCCGACCCCGCGGGCCAGCAGCGCACGCTGCACGCCGCGCTGGCCGATGCGGGCGTCGCCGCGCACGAGGTCGGCTACTGCAATGCGCACGGCACCGCCACACCGATCGGCGACGCCGTCGAGAGCGCGGCGCTGCACGCGGTGTGGGGCGATGCCATCGAGCAGCTTTGGGTCAGTTCGACGAAGGCGCTGCACGGCCACCTGCTGGGTGCCGCCGGCGCGCTCGAAGCGGTGATCACGATCCTGGCGCTGCGCGAGCAGCAACTGCCGCCCAACGCGCACTGCGACAAGCCCGATCCGCGGTGCGCGTTGCGCCTCGTGCTGCAGCCGTCGCGGCCCGCCCACGGCGTGAGAGTCGCGATCAGCAGTTCGTTCGCCTTCGGCGGCAGCAACGCCGTGCTGGTGTTCACGAGAGCCTGAAGGCGGGCGTCTCGGCAGCGCGGCGAATCGCAACGGTCCGCCGCTGCGGATTCGCGCCGCGGCGCAACGCCGCTCGGCGCAACGGCGGGGCGACGACGGCGCCGCCTGGGCGCCGTGGCAGCCGACTCAGTAGCGGATCTCGCGCCGCGGCATGCGCGCTGGCGGGCCGTACGGATGGCCCCACGCCGGGCGCGGCGCGTAGACGGCGTGCCGATGGTGCCATCGATGGCGGACCCAGCGCCCGCCGACCCACACCGGTGGCCCGTAGACCACGCGCGGCGCGACCACCGCAGGCCCATACACCACCGCAGGCGGATAGACGGGGGCAGGCGCGTAGACCGGCGCGGGCACGTAGACCGGCGGCGGCGCCACCACCGCACCGACGACGCCGTAGCCGCCGTTGGAGATCACGGTTCCCACCGCGACGCCCGGCGCGATCGGCGCCTGGATGCCGACGCTCCAGCTCACGTTGCCGGCGTGGGCCGGCGCGGCGGCCAGCGCGGCCAGGGTGCCGGCGATCAGTGCGGTGCGTGCCACGATCGAAGCCATGATGTTCTCCTGCGAGCGCGGGCCGATTGGCGGCCTCGCTGGGCTCAACGGTGCAGCCGGCGATCCGGTTCACCGCCGGCGCCCGCGCATTCGGTAAAGGCTTGTGAACGGGCCGATAGAATCGCCGCGCCGCCTGCAGTCCGCATCGGCTGCCCGATGTCAGCGCCCTCCAAGCACGAGAACCCGGCCAAGCCTGCCAACTTCCTGCGCCAGGTGATCGAGCGCGACCTCGCGGCGGGCGTCTATGCGCAGCGGCACTTCGGCGGTAGCCCCGGCGACGGCGCGCACCACGCGGCCGGGGCACCCGACCCGGCGCGCATCCGCACGCGCTTTCCGCCCGAGCCCAACGGCTACCTGCACATCGGCCACGCCAAGAGCGTGTGCCTGAACTTCGGCCTGGCGCAGGAGTTCAGCGGCGTGTGCCACCTGCGCTTCGACGACACCAACCCCGAGAAGGAGGAGCAGGAGTTCGTCGACGCGATCATAGAGATGGTGCACTGGCTCGGCTGGAGCTGGGATGCCTTCGGCATCAACCACCTGTACTACGCGAGCGACTATTTCGACTTCATGTACCGCGCCGGCGAGTACCTGATCGAAGCGGGCCTGGCCTACGTCGACGAGCAGAGCGCCGAGGCCATGCGCGCGACGCGCGGCGACTTCAACACGCCCGGCACCGACAGCCCGTACCGCAACCGGTCGAAGCAGGAGAACCTGGCGCGCTTTCGCGAGATGCGCGCAGGCGCGCACGCCGACGGGGCGATGGTGCTGCGCGCCAGGATCGACATGGCCTCGCCCAACATCAACCTGCGCGACCCGACGCTGTACCGCATCAAGCGCGCCACGCACCACAACACCGGCGACCGCTGGTGCATCTACCCGATGTACACCTACGCGCACCCGATCGAGGACGCGCTGGAGAACATCACCCACAGCTTCTGCACGCTCGAGTTCGAGGACCAGCGGCCGTTCTACGACTGGCTGCTCGGGGCGCTCGCCGACGGCGGCCTGCTGCGCCGGCCGCTGCCCAAGCAGATCGAGTTCGGGCGCCTGAACCTCACCTACGTCATCACCAGCAAGCGGCGCCTGAAGCAGCTGGTCGACGAGAAGCACGTCTCGGGCTGGGACGACCCGCGCATGCCGACGCTGGCCGGCATGCGCCGGCGCGGCTTCACGCCGGCCTCGATCCGCAAGATGGCCGAGGACACCGGCGCGTCGAAGACCAACATCTGGGTCGACTACTCGGTGCTCGAGATCGCGCTGCGCGACGACCTCGAACCGCTTGCCGCGCGCGCGATGGCGGTGCTCGACCCGTTGAAGCTCGAACTCACCAACTGGACCGAGGTGTTCGGCTCGACCGCGCACCGCGAGCCGTGCACGGCGCCGGCGCATCCGCAGCGGCCCGAGCTGGGCCAGCGCCGCTTCACGCTCGGCCCCGAGGTGTGGATCGAGCGCGACGATTTCGCCGAAACACCGCCGAAGGGCTTCCATCGCCTGTTCCCGGGCAACAAGGTGCGGCTGAAGTACGGTCTGGTGGTCGAGTGCACGGGCTGCGAGAAGGACGCCGACGGTCGCGTGCGCGCCGTATTGGCGCGCGTGGTGCCCGACACCAAGAGCGGCACGCCGGGCGCCGACGCGGTGAAGGTCAAGGGCACGATCACCTGGGTCGGCGCGCACGCCGCGGCCGAAGGCGGCGGCGTCGCGGCGACGCTGCGGCTGTTCGACCGCCTGTTCACCGAGCCGCAGCCCGACGCCGGCGAGCGCGACTTCCTGCGCCTGCTCAACCCCAAGAGCCTCGCGGTGGCGCAGGGCTGGGTCGAGCCGTCGCTGGCCGATGCGCCGGCCGACCGGCGCTTCCAGTTCGAGCGCCACGGCTACTTCGTCACCGACCGCATCGACCACACGAGCGCGGCGCCGGTGTTCAACCGCATCACCGGCCTGAAGGACTCGTGGTCGAAGTGACGCCCGCGCAGACCGCGCCGCACGCCGGGTGCGCGCGCGCGTGACCCTCGCCATCCATCGTTTCCATCAACGGAGCTGACGTGCCCCTCAAGATCACCGTGGTCGGTTCGCGCTACTTCGGCGCTGCCGTGCTCGACAAACTGGTGGCGCTCGACGTGCGGGTGCTGCAGGTGGTGGCCCCGGCGGCCGACGACCGGCTCGCGCAGCGCGCCAAGGCCCTGGGCATTCCGACGCGGGTGCAGCACGACCCACGACACGTGCCGGCGGCCGAGATCGCCCCCGGCACCGAATTGATCGTCTGCGCACACACGCACGCCCGCATCGACGCCGATGCCCTGGCGCTGGCGCGCCTGGGCGGCATCGGCTACCACCCGTCGCTGCTGCCACGCCATCGCGGCATCGCCGCGGTCGAGTGGACGATCAAGTGCGGCGACGCCATCGCCGGCGGCTCGATCTACCACCTGGCCGAGCGCATGGACGCCGGCGCGATCGCGGCGCAGGACTGGTGCTTCGTCAAGCCCGGCGAGAGTGCGCGCGAGCTGTGGGAGCGGGCGCTGGCGCCACTGGGCATTCGCCTGCTCACCGAGGTGGTGGCCCACGCCAGCGCCACCGGCAGCCTGCCGGCGCAACCGCAGGACGAACAGTTCGCGACGCTGGCCCCTCGAATGGGCACCTAGGCTGCGCGCAGCGGTGCGCCCGCGACGAGGCGCGCCTGCCTTGCACGAGCCCTTCCGGGCGAGCTTTACCGCGGCACGGTCAGGCCGCTGGCCAGCGCCGCCTCGTAGACCTTGTGCGCCATCTGCGCATAGCCGCGCGCGTTGGCGTGGATCTGATCCGAGCGCAGCGACTCGTCGGCCAGCACGCCGGCCCAGCCGCCGGCTTGCAGCGGCAGCTGCAACTCGGCAGCGATCTCGGCGTAGATCGGATGGTCGCTCAGCGAGCCGGTGAATGCCGCGGCGACGCTGGGCCGCGGCACCGCCAACAGCATCACCTGCGCGCCGCTTTCGCGCGCCAGCGCGCAGATGCGCCGCACGTTGGCTCGCGTGTCGGCTTCGGGCAGGCGGCGCAGCAGGTCGTTGCCGCCGATGCTCACCAGCACCAGCGCCGGCCGATGCTCGTGCAGCAGGTCGGGCAGGCGCTGCAGCGCCAGCGCCGAGGTGTCGCCCGGCACGCCGGCGTTCACCATCTGCCAGCCGCTGAGCGCCGCCAGCACGGCCGGGTAGCTGGCCTCGGGCGCGGCGCCGGTGCCGAAGGTGAGCGAGTCGCCGAGCGCGAGCACCGTCGCGCCGGCGCTTACCACGTGGCCGCGCACCGGCGCAGCCCGCTTCGAGCACGCGCCGACCGCGCCGAGGGCGAGCAGCGCGATGCCGCGGCCCAGTGCAACACGCCGTTGCAAGGTCATGCGCGCAGTCTAGGGTCTGTTGACATATGAATCGGATGCGGCCGAGGCGCGAGCGAGGCGACAATCGCGCGCATGGTGCCTCATCGCCCGCTCGCTGGTGGCTTGCGGTTGACCCTGTGGTCGCTGGCGCTGCCGCTGACCGCCGCCGCGCAGATGCCCGAACTGCCGACGCAGCACGGCGTGCCCGGCGGCGTGGTGGCGCTGTCGCTCGGTGCGGCGCCGCAGCGGCCGCAGGCGCACGTGGGCGAGGTGCCGCTGATGGTGCTCGGCGACGCGTCGAACTGGGTAGCGCTGGTGGGCATTCCGCTGTCGGCCAAGCCCGGCAGCGCGGCGATCGAAGTGCGCGGCCCGGGCCACGCCGAGCTGCGCGTGTCGTACAAGATCGAGCCCAAGCAGTACGCCGAGCAGCGCCTGAAGGTGGCACCGCGCACGGTCGACCTCTCGCCGGAAGACCTCGCGCGCTACGAACGCGAGCGCGCGCACCAGAGCGAGGTGATCGCCACCTTCACCGACCACCTGCCGGCAGCGCTGCGCATGCGGCCGCCGACGCCGGGCGTGCGCTCGAGTTCGTTCGGCCTGCGCCGCGTGTTCAACGGGCAGCCGCGCGCGCCGCACAGCGGCATGGACATCGCCGCGGCCGCGGGCACCCCGGTGGTGGCGCCGGCAGCGGGCCGGGTGATCGATCGCGGCAACTACTTCTTCAACGGCAACACGGTGTGGATCGACCACGGCGCCGGGCTGCTGTCGATGCTGTGCCACCTGAGCGCGATCGACGTCGAGCCCGGCCAGCAGGTGGCGGCCGGGCAGCGCATCGGCGCGGTCGGTGCCACCGGCCGCGTGACCGGCCCGCACCTGCACTGGTCGCTGAGCCTGAACCGCACGATGGTCGACCCGGCGCTGTTCGTGCGCGACGACGACGCGCCGCGCTGAGGCCGCTGCGCCGGATCACTTTCACTCTCTGGAGATCCTGACTTGACAGTTCTTCGCTCGTTGTTCGTCGCGATCGCCGCGTGCGCGGTCGTCACCGCGGCCTGGACGCAGCCCGACTTCGCCGCCAAGGCGGCGAAGGAGCCCGGCGCGGTGGTCACGCCGTCGGGCCTGGTGTTTCGCTCGCTGAAGGAAGGCAGCGGCCCGAGCCCGCAGGCCACCGACAAGGTGCGCGTGAACTACCGAGGCACCTTCGCCAACGGCAAGGAGTTCGACAGCTCGTATGCGCGCGGCCAGCCGGCGGAGTTTCCGCTCGACCGCGTGATCAAGTGCTGGACCGAGGGCGTGCAGCGCATCAAGGTCGGCGGCAAGGCCCGGCTCACCTGCCCGCCGGCCATCGCCTATGGCGAACGCGGCGCCGGCGGCGTGATCCCGCCGGGCGCGACGCTGCAGTTCGAAGTGGAACTGCTCGGCATCGTCGGCCGCTGAGCGCGCGCCGCCGGGCGCGCACCGACGAATGCGCGGCTCGGCCGCGATCGCGGCCTCGTCACGTACAGTGGGGTCTTCGGGAGGGTCGCGTTGTCGTCGAGCATCACGGTGCCGCTGTGGCTGGCGCTGATCGTCGCGCTGCTGGCGCTGTGGGCGCTGCTCGACCGCCTGCTGATGCCCAGCGCGCGCTGGTTCATCCGCAGTCGCGCCAACAAGGTGCTCGACGAGGTGTCGCAGCGGCTGCCGATCCACATCCGGCCGTTCCAGCAGGTGCGGCGCCAGGCGATGATCGACCGCCTGGTCTTCGACGAGAAGGTGCAGCAGGCGGTGCGCGGACTCGCCGACGCGCAACAGATGCCGCGCGAGGTGGTGCTGGCGCAGGCGCAGCGCTATGCGCGCGAGATCGTGCCGGCGTTCAACGCCTACATGTACTTCCGCATCGGCTACTGGGTCGGCAAGAAGCTGTCGCAGTCGCTGTACCGGGTGCGCATCGGCAGCACCGACGACACGGGGCTGGCGGCGATCCCGGAGAACGCCACGGTGGTGTTCGTGATGAACCACCGCAGCAACATGGACTACATCATCGCCTCGTATCTGGCCGCCGAGCGCGCGGCGCTGTCGTACGCGGTGGGCGAGTGGGCACGGCTGTGGGGGCTGCAGCAGCTGATCCGCGCGATGGGGGCGTACTTCGTGCGCCGCGACTCGAAGGACGAGCTCTACCGACGCGTGCTCGAACGCTACATCGCGATGGCCACCGAGGCGGGCGTCACGCAGGCGGTGTACCCCGAGGGCGGGCTCACCCGCGACGGCCGGCTGCGCGAGCCGCGCTTCGGCGTGCTCGACTACATGCTGCGCGGCTGGCACCACAACGGCGAGCGCGATCTGGTGTTCGTGCCGCTCGGGCTGAACTACGACCGCGTGCTCGAAGACCGCACGCAGCTGCTCGCCGGCAGCGCCATGCGTCGCGGGCGCCTGCGCGCGCTGGCCAACACGCTGCGCTTTCTCGGCAACCAGCTCTGGCTGCTGCTGCGCAGCCGCTGGCACCGCATGGGCTACGCCTGCGTCAACTTCGGCACGCCGGTGTCGGTGCGCGCGTGGGCAGGCTCGCGCGGCATCCGCTTCGAGCAGCTCGACCGCGAGCGCCGCCACGCCGAAGTGGCCGCGCTCGGCCACCACTTGATGGCCGAGGTCGGCCGCCTGGTTCCGGTGCTGCCGGTGCCGCTGGTGGCGACGGCACTGCTCGAGCACCCGACGCAGCCGCGCAGCCTGTTCGATCTGAAGGCGGCGGTGGCCCGGCTGGTGGGCACGCTGGAGTCGCGCGGCGCGCGCTTGTACGTGCCGCGCCAGGATTGGGACTATGCGGTCGACGCCGGCCTGCGCATGCTGAGGCTGCGGCACCTCGTCGACGAGGCAGACGGCCTGTACGCGGTGCGCGCTTCGGAGACGCCGCTGCTGAGCTACTACGCCAACTCGATCGCCCACCTGTTGCACGAGTAGGGAGCGCCTGCGCGGCGCCGTACGCTACCGATCGGCCAGCGCCGGCAGCGGCTCGTCGTCGTCGGCGTCCTCGCCGAGGAAGCCACCGCTCTGGTGCGCCCACAGCCGCGCGTAGAGGCCGCCGCGCGCCAGCAGGCTGCGGTGGTCGCCCTGCTCGACGATGCGGCCGCGGTCGAGCACGACCAGCCGGTCCATCGCGGCGATCGTCGACAGCCGGTGCGCGATCGCCACCACCGTCTTGCCCTGCATCAACGAGTACAGGCTCGTCTGGATCGCCTGCTCGACCTCGCTGTCGAGCGCGCTCGTCGCCTCGTCGAGCAGCAGGATCGGCGCGTCCTTCAGCATCACGCGAGCGATCGCGATGCGCTGGCGCTGCCCGCCCGAGAGCTTGACGCCGCGCTCGCCGACGTGGGCGTCGTAGCCGCGGCGGCCCTTGGGATCGACCAGACCCTCGATGAACTCGTGCGCCTCGGCGCGGCGCGCGGCGGCGATCATCTGCGCGTCGCTGGCGTCGGGCCGGCCGTAGAGGATGTTGTCGCGCACCGAGCGGTGCAGCAGCGAGTTGTCCTGCGTCACCATGCCCACCTGCTCGCGCAGGCTGACCTGCGTCACCTGCGCGATGTCCTGGCCGTCGATCGCGATGCGGCCGCCCTGCAGGTCGTAGAAGCGCAGCAGCAGGTTGACCACGGTCGACTTGCCCGCGCCCGAGCGCCCGACGAGGCCGATCTTCTCGCCGGGGCGGATGTGTAGATCGAAGTCGTCGATGACCGCGGGCCCGCTGCCGTAGGCGAAGCGCGCGCCCTCGAAGCGGATGTCGCCGCGCGGCACCGCCAGCGGCGGCGCGCCGGGCCGGTCGACCACCGCCTGCGCGCGCGAGAAGGTGTTCATGCCGTCCTGCACCGTGCCCACGTGCTCGAACAGCGTGGCCATCTCCCACATGATCCAGTGCGAGATGCCGTTGAGCCGCAGCGCCATCGCGGTGGCCGCCGCCACCGCGCCGACGCCGACGCGCCCCTGCGTCCACAGCCACAGCGTGAGGCCCGCGGTGGCCAGGATCAGCGCCATGCTGAGCACGTGGTTGACCACCTCGACCCCGGTGACGAGGCGAAACTGCTGGTACGCGGTGGTCATGAACTCCTGCATCGCGCCGCGCGCGAACGCCGCCTCGCGCCGCGCGTGCGAGAACAGCTTGACGGTGGCGATGTTGGTGTAGGCGTCGGTGATGCGGCCGGTCATCAGCGAGCGCGCGTCGGCCTGCGCCTGCGCCACGCGGCCCAGCCGCGGCACGAACCAGCGCAGCGCCGCCACGTACAGCACCAGCCAGCCGAGGAACGGCGCGAGCAGCAGCACATCGAAGCCGCCGGCGAGGATGACCATCGTGACGAAGTAGATCGTCACGAACACCAGGATGTCGCACACGATCATCACCGTGTCGCGCACCGCGAGCGCCGTCTGCATCACCTTGGTCGAGATGCGGCCGGCGAACTCGTCCTGGTAGAACGCCATGCTCTGCTCGAGCAGCAGGCGGTGGAAGTTCCAGCGCAGCCGCATCGGGAAGTTCGACGACAGCGCCTGGTACTTCAGCAGGCACCAGACGAAGACGACGCCGATGCTGGCCACCAGCACGCCGGCCAGCAGCGCCAGCGTGCGTCCCTCGTCGGCCCACAGGCGCTGCGGCTGCACGCGGCCGAGCCAGTCGATCACGCTGCCGAGCATGCCGAACAGCAGCGCCTCGAAGGCGCCGACCGCCGCCACCAGCACGATGATCACCGCGACGTAGCCGCGCAGGCCGCGCGTGCACGCCCACACGAACGGCAGCAGCCCGCGCGGCGGCCGCTCGGGCGCCTGCTCGGGGTACGGATGGATCAGCCGTTCGAAGCGCGAGAACATCGCCTGAGCGCGAAAAGCCGCGAGCGTAGCGGATTCGCCTGCTCAGCGCCGCGCCGCGAACGCATCGACGCCAGCGCGCTGCCTCCGTGGGCCGCGCCGGCTCAGCCGCCGTAGGGCCCGGCGGCGGCCTTGTGGCCGCTGGCCTTGTAGCGCTCGATCGCCTTCTTCAGATCGGTGTACTCGTCGCAGCCGAAGATGCACGCCTTGTCGAGCACCGCCAGCCGCTTCTCGGCGCTGGCGAGGTCGCCCTTCATCAGGTACAGCTCGCCGGAGTACTCCAGCGCACCGCGGTGTTTGGGGTCGATGCGCAGCGCCTCGTCGTAGTAGCGCTCGGCGGCGTCGAGATCGGGCGCCTTGGCCTTGCGCAGGCTGTAGCCCATCAGGTTGTTCCAGTCGGCGCTGCCGGTGTCGTTGACCCGCTTCAGCTCACCGATCGCCTCGGCCCACTTCTTGTCCTTGATCAGGCTGCGCGCCTGCGTCAGATTGTCGGAAGCTGGCGACGACGTGTCGGCGGCAAAGGCGCCCTGCTGCAGGGTCAGCGCCAGCGCAGTCAGCACCAGCGGGCGAATGAGCGATCGCTTCATGGCGGTTCCTCCTGTGGGGTGTCGCGCCCCGGCAGGCGCTGCGCCCCGCCGGGTCCGTGGCCGCGCGCCGCAGGGGCCGCCCGCGCGACGCGCAACGATAAGTCGGCCGCTCGCGCGCCACCGCCTAGCCTTGCAATACCCCTCGCGCCCGATGGCCGGCGCCCGGCTGCGCGGCTCGGCCGCCCGCCCGCCGATGCCGTCGTGGCGTGCGACACGGTCGCCTGTCGCCTCGGCACCCGCCGCTCGTCGGCTGCGAAGGCATACCGTATGCTCCGCGCAAGGGGCACCGGGCGGTGTCCCGGCGGCCGCTGGCAGGAGCAGTCCTTGGCAACCCCCAATTACGCCTACGAGAAGCGCCAACGCGAGTTGGCCAAGAAACGCAAGGCCGAAGAGAAGCGTCAACGCAAGCAGGACCGCGATGCGCCGAGCCCGGCAACGCCCGATGCCGCGACGCCGGCGCCGCCGCCCGGCTCCGAACCCTCCGCGGGCTGACGCCCTCCCCGAAACGACAACGCCATGGCCAAGAAGGCCATGGCGTCGCTGCACAGGCGGGGCGGACCCCGCCTGGCCGTCTTCAGATCACGCGGATGTTGGCCGCCTGCAAGCCCTTGAGGCCCTGCTTGACCTCGAACTCGACGCGCTGGTTCTCCTGCAGACTGCGGAAACCGCCGTTGTTGCGGATTTCGCTGTGATGCGCGAACAGGTCCTTGCCGCCGCCCTCGGGCTTGATGAAGCCGAAGCCCTTGGCGTCGTCGAACCACTTGACGACACCGGTTTGTGTGCCTTCCGTACTCATGAATGAAATTCCTACGAAGAAGTTGAAACGCGCACCGGCGTCTGCACGGCGCGGACAGCAACACTCAAGGAACGTCAAACCGGGAACCGGGGCCGCGCGACCGTCGAATGAGGTGGCGGGCTCGAAGACCTTGCGAAACGGCCTCTTGCTTGTCTGTGCCGTTAATGTAGCCGCAAATCGACCAGCGCCCTGGAGCGTCCGATGAGCACAACACCGCGCTGTCGAGCGCTGGCTGCGGCATCCGTGCTGGCCGCCCTCGCAGTGGGCGCCGTCGCCGACGATGCGCCCGCCGAGCGCCGCAACTGGTTCGACGACCCGTTCATCCAGGTGACTGCGGCGATCCCCGCCTGCCCAGCACCCGACCCGCCGCTGCTCACCGTCGAGCAGCGCAGCCGCGAAGCGCACTACCGCGCCGAGCGCGGTACCAGTTGCTATCGTGCCGGGCGCTGCAGACTGCCCAACGCCTACCTGTACGACAAGGAGATCGCAGCGCGCGTGGTCAAGGCCATCACCGTCGACGGCCGCTTCGCCGACACCAGCGTGTGGATCGAAGGCCAGCGGCGCTGGGTGTGGCTCAAGGGCTGCGTCGCGCGCGCCGAGCAGAAGGCGGTGCTCGAGCAACTCGTGCGCAACATCGACGACGTCGAGATGGTGATCGAGCAGTTGCAGGTCGGCACCGGCGCGTCGCCGCCGCCGTACCGCACGGCACCTCAGCGCTGACGCCGGCTGTCGCGACCGCCATGCGCTGCCCGAGGGTGCGCGCTGCGGCGCCTTGCGCCGCCGGCCCTCGGCGCAGTAGAGGCGCAACCCCAATTCGGCGCACAGCGCAATCGATATCATGCGCGCCACTCGACGTCGAGACCTCGTGCGACGCCAGGAACGCACATGCAATCGTTCGACTACCTGATCGTGGGCGGCGGCTCCGCCGGCTGCGTGCTCGCGGCACGCCTGAGCGAAGACCCCAAGGTGCGGGTGGCGCTGCTCGAAGCGGGTCCGCCCGATACCAGCGTGCTCATCCACTGCCCCGCCGGGCTCGCCGTGCTGGCCAAGAACGGCCAGGCCAACTGGGCGTTCGAGACGGTGCCGCAGGCCGGGCTGAGCGGCCGGCGCGGCTACGTGCCGCGCGGCAAGGTGCTCGGCGGCTCGAGTTCGGTCAACGCGATGATCTACACCCGCGGCCAGCGCGGCGACTACGACCACTGGGCCGCCGAAGGCAACCCCGGCTGGGGTTTCGACGACGTGCTGCCGTACTTCAAGCGCTCCGAGCACAACGAGCGCGGCGCCGACGCCTGGCACGGCAGCGGCGGCCCGCTCAACGTGATGGACCTGCGCAGCCCGAACCGCTTCGGCCCGGTGTTCGTCGAGGCCGCGCGGCAGGCCGGCCACGCCGCCAACGCCGACTTCAACGCCGCCGAGCAGGAAGGCGTCGGCCTGTACCAGGTGACGCACCGCAACGGCGAGCGCTGCAGCGCGGCCAAGGCCTACCTCGCGCCGGCGCGCTCGCGGCCCAACCTGACCGTGTTCACCGACGTGCGCGTCAGCCGCATCGTCAGCGACGGCAGGCGCGCCACCGGCATCGAGTTCATCCAGGCCGGCAGCCGGCAGCGGCTGGCTGCCGCGCGCGAGGTGCTGCTGTGTGCCGGCGCGGCGCAGTCGCCGCAGTTGCTGATGCTCTCGGGCATCGGCCCGGGCGAAGAACTGCAGCGGCTGGGCATCGCCGTGGTGCACGACCTGCCGGGCGTCGGCCGCCACTTGCACGACCACCCCGACATCGTGCAGGTGGTCGATGCGCCGCACCTCAAAGACCTGTTCGGCCTGTCGCTGGCCGGCGCCGTGCGCGTGCTGCGCGGCATCTTCGAGTGGCGGCGCACGCGCAGCGGCATGCTGACCACCAACTTCGCCGAGGCCGGCGGCTTCATCAAGAGCAGCCCGGACATGCCCGCGCCCGACCTGCAACTGCACTTCGTGATCGGCAAGCTGATCGACCACGGCCGCAAGACGGTGTTCGGCCACGGCTACTCGTGCCACGTGTGCCTGCTGCAGCCCAAGAGCCGCGGCCGCGTCTCGCTGGCCAGCGCCGACCCCACGGCCGCGCCGCGCATCGACCCCAACTTCCTGGCCGAGCCCGAAGACGTGCAGCGCCTGGTGCGCGGCTTCAAGGCGATGCGCACCATCCTGTCGCAGCCGGCACTCAGCGGCTACGGCGGGCGCGAGCTGGCGGCGTCGGCGGCGGCGCGCAGCGATGACGAGATCGAGGCCTTCATCCGCGCCCACGCCGACACCATCTACCACCCGGTGGGCAGCTGCCGCATGGGCCCGGGCGCGCTCGACGTGGTCGATTCCCAACTGCGCGTGCACGGCATGCAGGGGCTGCGCGTGGTCGATGCATCGATCATGCCGCGCATCGTCTCGGGCAACACCAACGCGCCGACGATCATGATCGCCGAGAAGGCGAGCGACCTGATCAAGGCCGCGGCGGCCTGACGCTCAGTCGCAGCGCAATTGCACCGCCTGAACGACGACGCCCTCGGCGTCGTTGACCACCGCGATGACGCGCAGCGGCCGGCCGCCCTCGCCGCGCGGCGGCACCGCGATCTCCTGGCGCAGCGCGCCACGCCAGGCTGCGCTGCTGCCGTAGAGACGCACCACGCGGTCGTGGTGCAGGCGCACGCCGCCGTTCTCGCCGCTGCGCACGTCGCTGACGTGTCCGTCCTCGAGGGCGGCCCACCACAGCGACAGCGGCGCGTCGGCGCCGGCGATGCGCTGCGCATCGATCCGTATCCGATCGCCGTCGCGCTGCAGCGCCAGCCGCACGGCCGAGGGCGCGGCAGCCGCTGCCGGCAGGCGCGGCCAGCGACGCCAATCGATGCCGTTGACGCGCACCTGCGGCGTGTAGGCGCTGCGCACGCCATCGGCGGCCTGCAGCCGCGCCTGCCGCTGACTGAACAGCGGATCGGCGAAGCGGTCCTTCCAGCCGAGCCCGTCCCAGTAGTCGACGTGGAACGCCGCGGCGATGACGCCGGGCGCGTCCTTCAGCGTCGACAACCAGCGATCGGCCGGCGGGCACGAACTGCAGCCCTCCGAGGTGTACAGCTCGACCAGCGTCGGCACCGTGGCGCCCGACTCGGCGCTGCAGGTCTGCGCCCGCGGCGCGACGGCAGCGCCGAGCAGAAGCAACACGACACCACAGGCCGACAGGATGCGACGTGGCTTCATGCGGGCTCTCTCCCGATCGAATCAGCCGCGCGCACACGGCGCGGCAGCGGATGGGTCGGACTCGCACGCGGCTTCTTACGGCGTCCGCCGCGGCACCACGACGGTAACCGATGCAGGTATTCTTGCCGCCCCGCATGGCCGCCATCCACATCACCGACATCGAAGCCGCCATCAACTGGTGGCGCGAACGCTCGCCGTCGCCCGACGGCATCACCGCGTGCGCGGAGGTGCGCGCGCTGGCCGAGGTGTATGCGCGGCTCGTCTACCGCCACGAGCCCGAGGCCGACGAGGCGGCGTTCTCCGCCGCGGCGCGCGACGCCTGGCTGCACTGGTACGCGCACACGCCCGACGCGCCGTGCATCGCGATCTGCTCCACCGCGCAGGGCGATGCGGTGTGCAAGGGCTGCGGCCGCACCGAGCACGAGGTGCAGCACTGGCCGCTGATGTCGCCGGCCGACAAGCGCGCCGTCTGGCGCCGCATCACGCTGCAGGGTACCGCCTGGCGCTTCAACCGCTACGCCGAACGCGCGCGTACCGCCAGCGGCGTCGATCACCCGCAGCGCCAGCCGGCGACGCCGGCGCGCCCGTGACCAAGCGCGCGCCGTGACGAATCCGCAAGCGGGCGGCGCCGCGCCGTCGGGGGCCGCGCTGTGGCGCGACGATGCGCGGCAGATCGCCGCGCTGGCGTGGCCGGTGCTGATCGGCCAGCTCGCGGTGCTCGGCTTCTCGACCGTCGACACCGTGCTGGTGGGCCGCACCAGCGCCACCGATCTGGCGGCGCTGGCCGTCGGCTCGGCGGCCTACATCACGGTGTTCATCGGCCTGATGGGGGTGGTGCTGGCGATCGGGCCGATCGTCGGCCAGCTCTACGGTGCGCGGCGGCTGGCCGAAGCCGGACACCAGTTGCACCAGAGCGTGTGGCTCGCACTCGGCCTGTCGGTGATCGGCAGCGCATTGCTGGTGTTTCCGGCGCCGTTCCTGGCGATGTCGCGTGCCACCCCGGAAGTGGCCGAGAAGATCCGAGCCTACCTGCTGGCGCTGGCGTTCGCGCTGCCGGCGTCGCTGCTGTTCACCGCCTACCGCGGGTTCAACAACGCGGTGTCGCGGCCCAAGGCGGTGATGGCGCTGCAACTCGCCGGCCTGGGCCTGAAGGTGCCGCTGTCCGCCGCGCTGGTGTCCGGCGTGCCGGCGCTCGGGCTGCCCGCGCTCGGCGTCACCGGCTGCGGGGTGTCGACGCTGGTGGCGATGTGGGCGCAGGCGATCGCCGCCTACGTGGTGCTGCGCAACGACCGCTTCTACGACCGCTTCGCGCTGCGCGGCCCGCTCGACCGGCCGCGACGCGAGCCGCTCGCCGCGCTGCTGCGCCTGGGCGTGCCGATGGGGCTGACGATCCTGATCGAGGTGACGGGCTTCGCCTTCATGGCGATCTTCATCGCGCGCCTGGGCACCACGCCGGTGGCGGGCCACCAGATCGCGGTGAACCTGGTGTCGATGATGTTCATGATGCCGATGGCGCTGGCCAACGCCACCTCGACGCTGGTGGCGCAGCGCCTGGGCGCCGCCGGCGTGGGCGACGCGCGCCGGCTCGGCCTGCACGGCCTGCAGATCACGCTGGCGATGGCAGCATTGCTCGGCGCGCTGGTGTACCTGGCGCGCGCGCCGATCGTGCGGCTGTACACCGCCGACGCGGCGGTCGCCTCGGTGGCGCTGACGCTGCTGAGCTGGGTGACGCTGTTTCACCTGAGCGACGCGCTGCAGACGCTGGCGCAGTTCGTGCTGCGCGCCTGGCGCATCACGGTGGTGTCGCTGGTGGTGTTCGCGCTGTCGATGTGGGGCCTCGGGCTCGGCGGCGGCTACGTGCTGGCGTTCGACGCCTGGGGCATCGCGCCGCCGTCGTGGCGCGGCGCCACCGGCTTCTGGGTCGCCTCGACCGGCGGCCTGCTCAGCGCGGGGCTGGTGTTGACGGCGTTCCTGCTGTGGATGCAGCGGCAGCGCGCCCGCGAGGCGCACGCCGTCGGAACCGCCGCTCCCCAGCGCGCAGCGAACCCTGGCTAGACCGGCAGCGTCACCACGAAGCAACTGCCGCCGCCTTCGCGCGCGTCGCAGCGCACGCTGCCGCCGTGGCGCTCGGCGATCTGCTTGACCAGGCTCAGGCCGAGCCCGACGCCGCCCTCGCGCTCGGCGTGCCCCGGCAGGCGGAAGAAGGCCTCGAAGATGCGTTCGCGGTAGGCCTCGGGAACGCCGGGGCCGCGATCGCAGATGCGCAACTGCGCGGCCGCGCCTTCGCGCTCGACGAACACCTCGATCTCGCCGGCGCCGTAGCGGCGCGCGTTCTCGAGCAGATTGCGCAGCGCGCGGCGCAGCAGCCGCTCGTCACCGGCCACGGTGCACGGCACGCCGCTGGCCTGCGCGTCGACGCGCGCCGCCTCCTCGGCGGCCAGACCGAGCAGTTCGACCTGCTCGCGCTTGAGCATCCAGGCGTCGGCATCGAGCCGGCTGGCCAGCAGCACCTCCTCGACCAGCGCATCGAGCTCGGCGATGTTGGCCTCGGCCTCGCGGCGCAGGCGGTCGCGCTGCGCGCCGTCGGCCTGCGGCAGCATCGCCACCGCCATCTTCAGCCGCGCCAGCGGCGAGCGCAGCTCGTGGCTGGCGTTGGCCAGCAGGTTCTGGTGCGAGCGCACCAGGGCTTCGACGCGCGCAGCGGCGCGGTTGAAGCTGCGCGCCACCGCGGCCACCTCGTCGCGCCCGGCCTCGTCGACCCGCTGGCCGAGCGAGCCGGCGCCGAAGCGCTCGACGCCGCGCTGCAGCCCTTCGAGCCGCCGCGTCAGACCGCGCACCACCGGGTAGGCGCCGGCGGCCACCGCGATGAACAGCAAGGCCAGCAGCACCAGCAGACCCACGCCCGGCGGCCACTGCGGCGGCAACCAGGCCGCCGGCCAGTGCGCCGCCGGATGCATCGGCCCGGCACGCGCCGGCATCTCGTGCTCGCGCTGCGCATCGCGCGGCTGGTTGGCGAACGCGCGCCCGAGGCCCGGGCGCATCACCCACAGCGTGCGGCCGTCGTCGAGCCGCACTGGCACGCCCCGGCGGCCCCTGTCCGCTTCACGGCGCAGGTAGCTGTCGGCCGCACCGATGCGGCGGCCGGCCGTGTCGTCGAGCGCCATCGGCAGGCGCAGCCGCAGCGACCAGTCGCGCAGCGCCGCGGCCTGTTCGTCGGGCGGGGCATCGGCCGGAGGCAACGAGCGCTGCACCAGCTCGGCCCATGCATCGAGCCGTTCGGAAGCCACGCCCTCGATTCGCTGGCGCTCGTTCTCGAGGTGGCGCTGCACGAACCAGCCCGACACCAGCGCGAACGCGCCGAGCACGCTCACCACCGTCAGCCAGATGCGCAGGTACAGCGAGCTCATGCCGTGCACCGCGCGGCGCGTAACGCCGGCATCAAGCCTCGGTGTCCTGCTTGCGCGCGAACACGTAGCCGACGCCGCGCACGGTGAGCAGCCGCTTGGGCGACTTGGGGTCGTCTTCGATGGCCGCGCGGATGCGCGACACGTGCACGTCGATGCTGCGGTCGAAGGCCTCCAGCGGATGGCCCTTCAGGCCGTCCATGATCTGGTCGCGCGACAGCACGCGGCCGGCGCCTTGCGCCAGAACCACCAGCAGGTCGAACTGGTGGCTCGTGAGGTCGCATGGCTTGCCGTCGATGCGCGCCTGGCGCGCGCCGAGGTCGATCTCGAGCCGGCCGAAACGCAGCACTTCGTCGTCGCCGAGCGGCGCGGCGCTGCGACGCAGCAGCGCCTTGACGCGTGCCAGCAGCTCGCGCGGCTCGAACGGCTTGGGCAGGTAATCGTCGGCGCCGATCTCGAGGCCGACGATGCGGTCGGGCGGCTCGCCGCGCGCGGTGAGCATCAGCAGCGGCAGCCGCCGCGTGCGCGCATCGGCGCGCAGCTCGCGCGTCAGATCGAGGCCGTCGCCATCGGGCAGCATGAGGTCGAGCAGCAGCGCATCGAACGGACCCTGGCGCAGCAGCTCGCGACCTGCGGCCAGCGAGCCGGCGGCCTGCACGTCGAAGCCGTTGGCGCTCAGGTAGTCGGCCACCATCGCGGTCAGCCGGGCGTCGTCGTCGATCAGCAGCAGGCGCGTGCTCATGGTGGTCGGCTCGGATGGCTCTGGGAACGGGCTGCGCCGGGCGCCGTCATCGGGCGGCCCGGCGCGATGGCGCGTGCGAGCTTAACCCTTGGGCTGTTGCAACGAGCGGCGCTCCTGTTGATGGCGCTGCATCATGTCGCGGCGCTGCTGCATGCGATCGACCATCTGCTTGCGCTGTTCGGGCGTCAGCACGGCGCTGACGTCGAGCATCGCCTGCGTCCAGCGCCGGCTGGTGGCGTCGTGCTGCTGCAGCATCTGCTGGCGCAGCGCCTCGAGCGCGCGCGCGTCGACGGTGGGCTGCGCGAACAGCGTCATCGCCTGCTCGCGCAGGTTGCGCGAGGCCTCCCGCTGGGTGCGCAGATCGGTGGCCGCCGCCTTCATGATCTCCTGGATGCGGCTGCGCTGCTCGGGGGTGGCGTTGACGCCGTCGAGCATGCGCTCGAAGCCGCGGCCGCCGTGCGGACCGCCGTGGCCGAACATCATCGGTCCCGCAGCGGGCGCCATCATCGGCTGCGCGTGGGCCACGCCGACGTAGGCGCCGCTCAATGCGACCAACAGCGCGGCGCCGAACAGGCGTGCCCCGCGCATCGGAGTGAGGGATCGGGTCTTGACTGGCATGGTGTGTCCTCGTGGACTGCATTGGGATGACCACATGCTGCCGGCCGCGGGTTGCCCGGCGATGGGCCGGCGGTAAAGCAGCGTAAAGGCCGACGGCGACCGGTCTAACCGCTCGCCGCCTCCACCCGCGTCAGCCGCCTGCGCAGCGCGAAGTCGGGGTTGGCGCACGACAGCTCGAGGCGCAACAGCAGGCCGCTGGCGCGGTCGACCGCCATCACGCCGTTGAGCCGCACGAAGCCGCCGTCGATGCCGGGGGCATCGCCGAACAGCTCGATCACCGCGACATCGAAGCTGCGTCCGGCGATCCACTGCACGCCTTGCGCCACCACCTGGGCCCGCACGCGCGCCGGCGCGACGGCGCCGGGGTCGGCTGCATAGAGATCGCCCACCAGCACCTGCCCGAGTTGCAGATCGGGCTTGAGCAGACGGCGCCACGACAGCAGCGGCGCGTGGCTGTCGGCGCGCGTGTTGCCCGCCAGATCCTGCGACCACGGGCCCGGCTGCGGCCGCCCCGCGAAGTCGGCGGCGAACTCGATGCGGTCGCGCAGCAGCGCCACGACGCGCAGGCCCAGCTCCTGCGGCGATGCGCTGCGCCCGACGCGGCGCTCGTACACGAAACGCTCGCCCACACGCAGCGGCAGCGCCTGCGCACGTGCGGCGCTCATCGCCATCGGCGGCGGTGGACAGTGGCGCTGCCGCGCCGCCTGCTGCAGCGCCTCGAAGCTGCCCTTCAGCAGGGCCAGCTCGCGCGCGTCGGGGCCGTCGGGGCGCATCGCCAGCAGCGCAGGCCAGAACACGGTCACGCCCAGACCGAGGGCGACGACGTTGCTGCCGACCCGTTCGTCGACCGCGTACGCCACATCGGCGGCTTTCAGTTGCACGCGGTCGGCCTCGTCGAACAGGCGCTCGCAATCCCAGCCGGCATAGCGCGCCGGGTCGGCGGGCTGCGGCACGACGTCGACCGAGCGCGTGGCACAACCTGCTGCCGCACACATCAGCACGACGGCCGGCAGACAGCGGCTGCGCAAACGGGTGGTCACGGGATGGCGGCTCGGCGTCGCGTGCCGATGGTAGCGCCCGGCCGCGTCACGCCGGCGCCGCGGCGATCGACTCGATCGGCGGCGGACTCACCAGCGTCGCCGCGTCGGCCGCCGGCGCGTGCAGCCAGCGGTCGACGTCCTCGGGCTCGATCGCCACCACGCTGCGCTTGTCCTGCTGCTGCGCAGGCAATCGCGGATCGGGCTTGTGCATGCGCCGCATCAGCGGGTGGTCGTCGGCATTGATGGTGAGCATCGTGTAGCTCTCGAGCAGTTCGCCGCTGGCGCGGTCGACCCAGGTGTTCCACAACCCGGCCAGGCCCCATGGCGTGCCGTCGGCGCGGCGGAAGCGCCACCAGACGTTGCGCCCGCTTTCCCAGTTGGGTTCGTCGAACGACCACGCCGGGATCAGGCAGCGCTTGCCGTGGCGCCAGGCGTCCTTGAACGACGGCTTGTTCGCCACCTCCTCGAAGCGCGCGTTGACGGTGGCGTAGGTCAGCCGCGGCGATTTCGCGAACCAAGGCACCAGGCCCCACTGGCCGAACACCAGCTCGCGCGCGGGCTCGCTGACCTCGCGCGCCGCGCGGATGAACGGCCCGCGCGAGCGTGGAAACAGCTCGTCGCCGCGCCATGCATCGCCGCGCCCGACGTGCCACTGGCGCTCGATGGCGGCCGCGTCGGGGCTGATGTAGCGGGTGCACACGCGATCCATGATCGCACACGCAGCGCGCACACCGGCCGGGCGACGCCGCGCTGCCGGCGCGCACCGGACCGCCGAGCTGCGCTACGAGATGCGGTAGCGCTCGAGGAACCTGGGCCACACGTTGAGCGCGTACTGCAGTTGCAGGGTCGCACGCAGGCGCGCGTCGGCCTTCGGCCCGGTGAATGCAGCCCACTCGGCGGCCGACATGGGGTCGCCCAGCGCCTCGGCCACCAGCAGCGCGAACGGCGCGGGCGGCAACATGTGGTCGCCGAAGTCGATCAGCCGCTCGTGCCGCCCCTGCATCACGAGGTCGAGCACGTCGGCCGCGCTGGCTCGCGCATGCGAGCGACGCAGCGCCTGCGACTCGTTGACGATGGCCAGCGCGAGCGGATCGGGCATGGCCCCACTCTAGCGCCGGCCAGGGCGGCGTTGGTGGCGCGGGGCTGCCGCGAAGCGGGGGCCGGCCCGTGCTCGCGGGGCGCGCTTCACGCAATCTTGCCGAGGCCCACTTCGAGTGCGGGCGATCACGCTGCGGAACATTCGGTCACAGGGCTGCTGACTATCATCGACGCATCGGGCACACCGTCAGATGCAGGAGGTTGCAGTGAACAAGTCGATGGTCCAGGGGTTCGTGATCGGTGGCGTTGCCATGGTGGTACTGGGAGCCGGCGCCGTCGGCTACCAGACGATGACCAAGCCCAAGTTCGCCGACGTCGTTGCGGTGAAGGCGGTGACGCAGACCGTCGTCACCCCGCGCGAGGAGTGTCAGGACGTGCAGGTGCAGCGGCAGGCCCCGGTGCAGGACAAGAATCGCCTGGCCGGCACCGCGATCGGCGCGGTGGCCGGCGGCCTGATCGGCAGCACCGTCGGTGGCGGCAAGGGCAAGACGCTGGCCACCGTCGCCGGCGCCGCCGCGGGAGGCTACGCCGGCAACCAGGTGCAGAAGAACATGCAGCAGAAGGACACGGTCACCGCCACCGAGCGCCGCTGCAAGACCGTGCACGACAAGTCGGAGAAGCTGCTCGGCTACGACGTGACCTACCGCCTCGACGGCAAGAACGGCGTCGTGCGCATGTCGTCCAAGCCTGGTGCGACGTTGCCGGTGAAGGACGGCAAGGTCGTGACGACGGCCGACACGGCCAAGTCTTGAACCGCCGACGCCGGTAGGCCGCGGCCAAGAAGAAGGCCCGGCGATGCACCGGGCCAAACCTGTTGCCGGAGGAAGGAGACTCAGGCCATGGAACAGCAACAGGCGAGTCGACTGTATGCCGGCTCGAGCCCACGGTGCGCCCCCGGGTTGCGGGGCGGCGGCGTGCGCTTCGCCGTCACGCGGCCGCTGCACGCTGCTGCACGGCGCTGACGTCTGAGCCATGGCGCGCAGCGAGCAATCCGTCACGCTCGCGGCGGCGATGGTCCCCGAAGCGGTGGCTACTGCGTCTTTGTGCTGCGGCGCAAGATCACCGCATGACACGCAGCGACTACGTCTTCGGCTACGAGGCCGAGCCCGCTGACGAACGGCCCACCGACTTTCGCACCACGAGCTTCGGCCCTTCGGGCATCGCCTCGCAGTACACCGCACCCACACCGTGGGCGATGAGCGAGCATTCCACCTTCGATATGCCGAGCCTGGCGATCGACCGCGTACGCGAGCGTCGGGAGCAGCGGCGCCTGAGGATGAGGCTCAAGGCCCTACTAGCGTTGCTGGCCGTGATCGCGGCGGCCGCTGCCGGCCTGTGGTTCACGCGCACCTGAGGCGCGATCGCACACCGATCGCGGCAACTGGCGCCTTGGCGGAGAGATCGGCCTTCCAAGGTACGGGCGGCCTCGCAGTAAAGCCTCTGCGCCTTGGTGGATTTGACGCCGATATCGCGCGCGCGCTCGGCGATGTCGGCTGCCACGGCCACCTTCTCATCGCGGCGGGCATCGAACGCCTCCCACACTTCGTAGAACGCGCGCCCACCCATCAGGTCTAGCGCTCCCGCCCAACGCCAGACTGCGCCGCGCGTGTCGTATGCGTCGGGCTGTCCCTCGGCTTCCTCAAGGGTAGCCGTGAACGGGTCGAACGATTGCATGCGCCACCTCGCGCAACCTCGAACAAGGTCGCCGCGCCAGCCCGCGAGGCGAGCGGGTTTTCGAGGATCTGCCCAGGCGCGGCGTGTCGAATCGACTACAGCATCGGCCCTCACACCGGCGCCACGTGCATCCGCAGGCCCAGCGCGGCCAGCACCTTGAGCACGGTCGCAAAGCTCGGGTTGCCCTGCGGTGACAGCGCTTTGTAGAGCCCTTCGCGCGTCATGCCCGCATCGCGTGCCGTCTGCGCCATTCCGCGCGCCTTCGCAACCTCGCCCAGCACCAGCGCGATAAAGGCCGGATCGTCGGCCGCTTCCTCGATCGCCGCCTCGACGAATGCGGCGCAATCCTCGGGCGAGCGCAGCGCGTCTTGCACGTCCCAGCGGATGGTTTCAACGCTCATGACGAAAGCTCCTTGGCAAGGCGGATCGCGGCTTCGATGTCGTCCTGCTGACTGGCCTTGTCGCCTCCGGCCAGCAGCAACACCAGCTCGGCGCCGCGGCGCGTGAAGTACACCCGGTAGCCGGGCCCGTAGTCGATCTTCATCTCGACGATGCCGTCGGTCAGCACTCGATGCTGTCCCGGGTTGCCGTGTGCCAGGCGGAACACGCGCACATCGACGCGCGCCCGCGCTTGCCGGTCCCGCAACGACTCGAACCACCGGACGTAGAGCGCCGTCTTGCGAATCTCGACCACATTGTTAACTATAGTTAACTGACAGGTCTGTGTCAACCATGGTTGACGGCGCCAGCGTCAGCGCGCGCGCATCGTTTCGTCGTCCATCGTGTATCCCCTCAAGCCGCCAGCGTCAGCGCCGGCCGGCCGCAATAGTCGGCCCATGCCGCGAGCAGCGCGCGCCGCTCGGCCGCGAACTCGGTGCGGTTGTACGCCGCGCGGATGCGGTCGGCCTCGCGGTGCGCCAGGCAGGCCTCGATCACGTCGGGCCGCGCCGCGCCGGTTTCGTTGGCCCACGTGCTGAACGCCGAACGCAGCCCGTGCACCGTGGTTCGCTCGCGCAGCCCCATGCGGTCGAGCACGGCCAGCAGCGCCATATTCGACAGCGGCCTGCCTTCGCTCATGTTCGGGGCGAACACGTAGCGCGCATCCTGCCCGGCCTGTTGATGGCCTGCGCGGGGTTGACGGTGCAGCGGCCGAAGAATTGCGCATCCTCGAACACGCAATCGAGCCGCTGGCGCACCCGGCGCAGTGTCTCGCCCAGGTCGCCGGCGTTGCGCGCGCGCTCGTGCAGGGTCGCCGCTCGCAGCGCTTCCAGCAACTCGCGCGCAGTGATGCCGTCGATAGGGGCGTGCCACAGCGCAGCGGGCACGTGGTTTTCCAGGCTCGAGATCCACTGCGCCGAGTGCTTCGCCTTGCGGTTCGGCTCGATCACCCGCGCGTGATAGTCGCGCGCACAGCGCGCCAACGTCCAGCGCTCGAAGGCTTTGTCGGCCTTGCGTGCCGCCTCGGCCTCACGCTCGGCCGTGCGCCGCTCATCGCGCGCCTGCAGCGGATCGACGCCGCGCGCCAGCAGCGCGCGCGCCTCGCTTGCCGCCGTGCGCGCCAGCGTCAACGACTCACCGGCTTGCTTGAGACTCGCGCGATGCGCCGGCCCGAGTCCCATGTCGCGCCGCTTGCCGCTCGGCGCGGTGTAGCGCAGTACCATTTCGCAGCCGTGCCCGCGAGGCGCAGGAACAGCCCGCCGCCATCGTCCAAATCCTCGCGAGCCGCATGCACTTCGCGCGCGCTCAGCGGCTCTTTGCCCTTGCCCATGGTTTGAATCCCTCTTTCCAGTCACCGCCCAGTCACCGTTCTTGACGTGCGAGTGCGGTGCACGTGCACGCCACGTCGGCGCACGTTATGCAGCGTGCTAGAGGCAGAAAGCGACGTCAAATCAACGGCTTAGGCTCGAGTACCCTGCACTGTGCTGCACCTTGCGTGCACCTTGGGGATAGGGCGTCCTGGCGGAGAGAGTGGGATTCGAACCCACGTCACGGGAGAACCCGTGAACCGGATTTCGAGTCCGGCGCATTCGACCACTCTGCCATCTCTCCGCGGCTTCGCTCACACGCTCGGGTCGACGGGCGAGGGCCGCGATTCTAGCCCGGCAGCTCAGGGTCGCAGCACCTCGGCACCACCGAAGTACGGCCGCAACGCAGCCGGCAGCGCGATGCTGCCGTCGGCGCGCTGGTGGTTCTCGACCACCGCGATCAGCGCGCGCCCGACGGCCAACCCCGAGCCGTTGAGCGTGTGCACGAATTCGGTCTTGCCTTGCGCGTTGCGAAAGCGCGCCTGCATGCGCCGTGCCTGGAACGCCTCGCAGTTGGAGCAACTGCTGATCTCGCGGTACGCGCCCTGCCCCGGCAGCCAGACCTCGAGGTCGTAGGTCTTCGCCGCGGCGAAGCCCATGTCACCGCCGCACAGCAGCACCACGCGGTACGGCAGCTCCAGCGCCTGCAGCACGTGCTCGGCGTGGCCCACCATCTCGTCGAGCGCGGCGGCGCTGGCATCGGGGTGCACGACCTGCACCATTTCGACCTTGTCGAACTGGTGCTGGCGGATCATGCCGCGCGTGTCCTTGCCGGCGCTGCCGGCCTCTGAGCGGAAGCACGGGCTGTGCGCGGTGAGCTTCAGCGGCAGCTCGTCGGCGCGCAGGATGCGCTCGCGCACGGTGTTGGTCAGGGGGATCTCGGAGGTCGAGATCAGGTATTGCTCGGCGTGGTCCTCGTCGCCGCCCCTCAGGACCCAGAACATGTCGTCCTTGAACTTCGGCAGCTGCCCGGTGCCCTCGAGGATCTCGCGGTTGACGATGTACGGCGTGTAGCACTCGGTGTAGCCGTGCTCACGCGTCTGCAGGTCGAGCATGAACGCGCTGAGCCCGCGGTGCAGCCGCGCCGCCGGCCCGCGCAGGAAGGTGAAGCGCGAGCCCGACAGCCGCGCGCCGGTCTCGAACTCGATGCCCAGCGCGGCGCCGAGGTCGATGTGGTCCTTCGGCGCGAAGCCGAACTCGCGCGGCGCGCCCCAGCGTCTCACCTCGACGTTGCTCTTCTCGTCGCTGCCCTGCGGCACGTCGTCCTGCGGCAGATTGGGCACCGACATCAGCATCGCCCCCAACTCGGCCTGGATCGACTCGAGCCGCGCGGCGCCCGCCTTCTGTTCGTCGGCGATGCGGTTCACCTCGACCAGCGGCGCCGACGCGTCGCCGCCTCGGCCCTTGAGCTGGCCGATCTGCTTGGACAGCGCGTTGCGACGCGCCTGCAGCTCCTCGGTGCGCACCTGCAACTGCTTGCGCTCGGCCTCGAGCGCGCCGAAGCGCGCGCTGTCGAGGAACGGTTGCGGCGCGAGCCGGCGCTCCAGACGGGCGATCACGCCGGGCAGGTCGCGGCGCAGTTGGGCGATGTCGAGCATGGTGAACGGCTTCGGTCGTTGGCAGTGCGGGGCTGTGTTCGGCGACGTCGAAGACGCCGCCGCCTCGTCACGATCGCGACGTCGCCACCTCTTGCATCGACTTGTCGCCCAGGCCCTTGGGCAGCGGAAAGCGCACCGTCTCCTGCACACCGGGGAGCGTGCGAACGCTGGTGGCGCCCAGCGCGCGCAGCCGCTCGATCACCTCGAGCACCAGCACCTCGGGGGCCGATGCGCCGGCGGTGAGGCCGACGCGCGGCCGGCCTTCGAACCACTGCGGCTGCAGGTCGGACGCGGCCTCCACCATGTAGGCCGGCGTGCCCAGCCGTTGCGCCAACTCGCGCAGGCGGTTGCTGTTGCTGCTGGTGGGGCTGCCGACCACGATCACCACGTCGACCTGCGGCGCCATCAGCTTCACCGCGTCCTGCCGGTTCTGCGTGGCGTAGCAGATGTCCTGCTTCTTCGGCTCGCGCACCTGCGGGAAGCGCCGCTTCACCGCGGCCAGGATCTCGGCTGCGTCGTCCACCGACAACGTGGTTTGAGTGACCACCGCGATCTTGTCGCCGCGCGGCCGCACGTTGGCCACGTCGGCCACCTTCTCGACCAGGTAGATGCCTTCGCTCAACTGACCCATCGTGCCCTCGACCTCCGGGTGCCCCTTGTGGCCGATCATCACGAACTCGTAGCCTTCGCGCGCCAGCTTGGCGACCTCGATGTGCACCTTGTTGACCAACGGGCAGGTGGCGTCGAATACCCGGAAACCGCGCGCGCGCGCCTCCTCGCGTACCGCCATCGGCACGCCGTGGGCGCTGAACACCAGCGTCGCGCCGGGCGGCACGTCGGCCAGGTCTTCGATGAAGATCGCGCCCTTGGCCTTCAGCTCGGCCACCACGTAGGAGTTGTGAACGATCTCGTGGCGCACGTAGATCGGCGCGCCGAAGCGCTCGAGCGCGCGCCGCACGATCTCGATCGCGCGGTCGACGCCGGCGCAGAAGCCGCGCGGCTGCGCCAGCGTCACATCGGTCAGCGCGGGGTGTGCGCCTTCGTCCATCAGAGCACCTCGATCACCTGGACCTCGAAGGTCACGCGCTGCCCGGCCAGCGGGTGGTTGAAATCGAACAGCAACGAGTCGTCGTCGCACTCGCGCACCACGCCGGCGAAACCGGGCTCGCCGTCGGGCCGCGCGAACTGCACGACGTCGCCGACCTCGAAGCCTGCGCTGTCGGCGCCGCCTTGCCGCAGCGCCGTGCGCGCCACGCGCTGCACCAGCGTGGGGTTGCGCTCGCCGAAGGCGGCCCCCGGTGCCAGCTCGAAGATCTCGTGCCGGCCCGCGGTAAGCCCGAACAGCAGCGCCTCCACGGCCGGTGCCAACTGCCCCTGGCCGAGCGACAGGGTGGCCGGGCGCGCACCGAAGGTGTTGACGACGTCGGCGCCATCGGGGCCGGCGAGGCGATAGTGCAGGGTCAGGAACGACCCGGTGTCGGCGGGTTTCACGCTCGAAGGCCCGCCAGCGGCAGGCGGTGCGACTAGACTGCCGTCGATTCTAAGGGGCCCACCGAAAACGCCCCATTCGACGGGCGCCACGAGACCATGTCGATCAAGACGCTGCCCGCCGCCACCCGGCCGCGCGAGAAGCTGCTCGCGCTGGGTGCGCAGGCGCTGGCCGACGAGGAGTTGCTGGCGCTGCTGTTGCGCACCGGGGTCAAGGGCCAGGGCGTGCTCGAGCTGGCCAGTGCGGTGCTCGTGCAATGCAAGGGCTGGGCCGGGCTGCTGAGCGCCGATGCCAACAAGCTCGCGGGCATCAAGGGCCTGGGGCCGGCCAAGCGTGCCGAGCTGGGCGCCGTGCTCGAGATCGCGCGCCGCGCCGTCGCGCAGCAACTGGCCGACGTGCCGGTGTTCGACCAGCCGGCGCTGGCCAAGCAGTTCGTGGCGCTGCAGCTCGGCGCGCTCGGCCACGAGGTGTTCGCGGTGCTGTTTCTCGACAACCAGCACCGGCTGCTCGAGCACGAGGAGATGTTCCGCGGCACGCTGAGCCACACCAGCGTCTACCCGCGCGAGGTGGCGCGACGTGCACTCGAACTCAACAGCGCGGCGGTGATCTTCGCGCACAACCACCCCTCGGGGGCGGCCGAGCCGTCGCGCGCCGACGAGCTGCTGACGCAGTCGCTGAAGGCCGCGCTGCAACTGGTGGACGTGCGCGTGCTCGACCACCTGGTGGTCGGCCGCGGCGAGGTGGTGTCGTTCGCCGAGCGGGGCTTGCTGTGAAGGCCGACAGCCTGGAGCAACTGAAGGCGCTGCGCGAGCGCATGCAGCGCGAACGGGCTGCGCACGACGCGCCAGCCGAGCGTGCGCTCGAGCCCGCCGCTCGCGAGGCGGCCGACGACCGGCTGTTTGCCGACGCCGTGGGGCCCGTGCGCGCGCTGCATCGGCGCGACCGCGCACACCTGCCGCGCCAGCGACCGGAGCCGCAGCCGCGTCAGCGCGAGGCCGACGAGCGGCAGGCGATGCGCGAGGCACTGTCCGACGAGGTCGACGTCGAATCGCTGCTGCTCACCGACGACGGCCTGAGCTTTCGTCGCCCGGGCATCGGGCCCGACGTGCCCGCGCGACTGCGCCGCGGTCAGTGGGCATTGCAGGCCGAGATCGACCTGCACGGCCTGACGCGCGAAGCTGCACGCGAGGCGCTGGTGGCGTTCGTGCGCGAGGCGCATCGACGCGGCCAGCGCTGCGTGCGCGTGGTGCACGGCAAGGGCCACGGTTCGCCGGGGCGACAGCCGGTGCTGAAGGACAAGGTGCAGCGCTGGCTGGCGCAACGCAGCGAGGTGATCGCTTTTGTGCAGGCCAGCGGCGCGCAGGGCGGCGCCGGTGCACTGCTGGTGCTGCTCGCGCCGCGCGGTGCGATGACCGCGCGTCGATAAGGTCTTGGCGACACGCTCGCACGAGGCCGCGCAGCGCCGCCGACAATCGACCCCAGGTTGTCGCAGTCTCGCAGAGGTTTGTCGTGAACCGTCATTCGCTTTCGGCCTTTCCGATCACGCGGAAGTGGCCGCCCAAACACCCCGATCGCCTGCAGCTCTATTCGCTGCCCACCCCCAACGGCGTGAAGGTGTCGATCTTCCTCGAGGAAACCGGCCTGCCCTACGAGGTACACCGCGTCAGCTTCGACAGCCAGGATCAGTTGTCGCCGGAGTTCGTGTCGCTCAACCCGAACAACAAGATCCCGGCGATCATCGATCCGCAGGGGCCCGGTGGCGAGCCGCTGCCGCTGTTCGAATCGGGCGCGATCCTGCTCTACCTGGCCGACAAGACCGGCAAGCTGCTGGCGCGCGAAGGCGCGCCGCGCTACCGCACGATCCAGTGGTTGATGTTCCAGATGGGCGGCGTCGGGCCCTTCTTCGGCCAGGTGGGCTTCTTCCACAAGTTCGCCGGCAAGGACTACGAAGACAAGCGCCCGCGCGACCGCTACGTGGCCGAGGCCAAGCGCCTGCTCGCGGTGATCGACAGCCAGCTTGCCGAACAGCAGTGGGTCGCCGGCGCCGACTACACGATCGCCGATATCGCGATCTTTCCGTGGGTCAACAACCTGGTGGGCTTCTACGGCGCGCGCGAGCTGGTGCACTTCGACGAGTTCGCGCACGTGCAGCGTGCGCTCGACGCGTTCCTGGCACGGCCGGCGGTGGCGCGCGGGCTGAAGATCCCGCCGCCGCCCTGACCGCTTCAGCCGGCGATGTGCTTGGCCGCCGCGGCGACGATGGCCTGGGCGGCCGCCGAACCGGGTGCGCATTCGAGCAGCAGTTCGCGCTTGACCACCGCCTCGCGCACTGCCACATCGAGTGGCACCTCGCCGAGCAGTTCGATCATCACCGGCTTGTCGAGGCCGGTGTTGACGTAGCGGTCGACCACCAGCTGCAACTGCTTGCGGATGGCGCGCGCCTCGCCGGCGCGCTGCACCTGGTTGACGAGCAGCCGGATCAGCCGCCGCGGCTGCGTGGTGGCCAGCACCTTGATCGTCGCGTAGGCATCGGTCAGCGAGGTCGGCTCGGGCGTGCAGACGATCAGCACCTCGTCGGCCAGCGAGATCGTGTAGAGCACGACGTCGGAGATGCCGGCGCCGGTGTCGAGCAGCACGCGGTCGAAGCGCGGGCGCACGCGATCGATCACCTCCTGCAGCTGCTCGCGCACGGTCGGCGTCAGCCGCGAGTATTCGATCATTCCCGAGCCGGCCAGCAGCACCGAGAAGCCGCCCGGCGCGGGCAGGATCGCCTCTTCGAGCGGCGTCTGCCCGGTGAACACGTCGTGCAGCGTGAGCTTCGGGTAGAGGTTGAGCACCACGTCGACGTTGGCCAGCCCGAGGTCGGCATCGAGCACCAGCACGCGCTCGCCCTGACGCGCCAGCGCGGCGGCCAGATTGGTCGCGACGAAGGTCTTGCCGACGCCGCCCTTTCCGCTGGTGATGGCGGTGATACACGCGCCGCCGGTTGCAGGCGTGCCGTCGGCGCGCGATTCGGAATCGGTGGGGCTCATGCGGAGGGCGTCATGCGAAATCCTGAAACGACGAGCTGGCGAACAGCAGCCCCTTCTCTTCGGCGCTGACCAGCGGCACCGCGGTCGGCTCGAGGCAGCAGCGGTTGCGGCCTTCGCTCTTGGCGCGGTAGAGCTGCAGGTCGGCACGATCCATCCAGATGCGCGCGGTGGTGCGCACCCACTGCGGCGCGAACGCGCCGCCCACGCTGACCGTGACACTCACCGACTCGCCGGGCGCGATCGCCACCGGCGCGCGCGCCACGCGCTGGCGGATGCGTTCGGCCACCTGCGTGCCGAATGCGGCGGGGCAGTTGGGCAGCACGATCGAGAACTCCTCGCCGCCGACGCGTGCCACCAGGTCCATCGGCCGCACCGTCTCGGCCAGCGCGCGGGCGACCGCCTGGATCACCACGTCGCCGGCAGCGTGACCATGGGTGTCGTTGACCTTCTTGAAGTGGTCGATGTCCAGCGTCAGCAGCAGCGCCGGCTCGCCGGAGCGCGCGACGCGGTCGATCTCGCGCGCCAGCGCCAGCTCGAAGCTGCGGCGGTTGGCCAGCCCGGTGAGCGCATCGCGGCTCGACAGGTCGACCAGCGCATCGACCAGCGCCTGCAACCAGGCATCGCTCATCGGCTCGCCGGGCAACCCGGGGTGACCCGATTGCTGCAACAACTGCAGCGCCACGTCGGGCTTCAGGGCACGCAGCGGCACCGCACCCGGCGGGTGCGGCGGCTCTGGCCTGGCGGGCGGGTCCACGTCGCTGGCGGCGGCTCTCGCGGCTGGTGTTGTGGGCAGCCAGTCTAGCGGCCCGAGCGCGGACGGGGCCGCGAATTGGGCGTCAAAGCCCGTGCATCTCGTCGCGAGCCGGGCCGCGTGCGCCGGCAAGATCGGCCGGCCACTGGTCCTGCAGTCCATGCCAGCCGCCGTTCGCGACACCAGCCCCGCCTCCATCCACTCGGATCTCGAGCCCGAGTTCGCGTTCTCGATGCGCGACTTCGATCGCGTGCGCCGTCTCATCCAGGAGCACGCCGGCATTCACCTGCACGACGGCAAGCAGGCGATGGTCTACAGCCGGCTGTCGCGGCGGCTGCGCGAGACCGGCCATCGATCGTTCGCCGACTACCTGGCCTGGCTGCAGCAGGCGCGCGACGCCGCGGCGCGCGCCGAGTGGCCCCGGTTCGTCAACGGCCTGACGACCCACCTGACATCGTTCTTCCGCGAGGCACACCACTTCGACTGCCTGGCGCAGGACCTGCGCGAGCGCGAGGGCCGCGACCTGCGCATCTGGTGCGCGGCGGCCTCCACCGGCGAAGAGGCGTACTCGATCGCCATGGTGGTCGACGAGACGCTGGGCACGCGCGCGACGGTGGAGATCGTCGCCAGCGACATCGATGCCGAGGTGCTGGCCAGCGCGCAGCGCGGCATCTACGACGCCGACGCACGCGGCCTGTCGGCGGCGCGCCTGCAGCGGCACTTCCTGCGCGGCAAAGGCCGTAACGAAGGCCGCATCCGCGTACGACCGGCGCTCGCACGGCGCGTGCAGTTTCGGACGCTCAACCTGGTCGATCCGCAGTGGCCACCCGGCGCACCGTTCGACATCGTGTTCTGCCGCAACGTGATGATCTACTTCGATGGCGCCACGCGGCAGGCGGTGCTGCAGCGGCTGCACGGCGTGCTGGCGGCCGGCGGATTGCTGTACGCCGGTCATGCGGAGAGCTTCGTGCAGGCACGCCAGTGGTTCCGGCTGCGCGGCAAGACGATCTACGCGAAGGCCTGAGGATGTCGTCGCCCGCGAACGCACCCGCACCCGCGCCGCCGCCCGGCTCGCGGCTCGCGCAGCTGCGGGCCGCGCCGCGCACACCGGGCGAGGCCTCGTTCTTCTACTGGGACGCGAACTTCGGCCGCGACGCCGTGCGCGTGCTGCCCGGCGAGTTCTTCGTCTCGCAGCACGACATGCTGATCGTGACCACGCTCGGCTCGTGCATCGCCGCGTGCCTGTGGGACCGCGAGCGCCGCATCGGCGGCATGAACCACTTCATGCTGCCCGATGGCGACGGCGGCCGCTACGGCTCGTACGCGATGGAAATGCTGATCAACAGTCTGCTCAAGCGCGGTGCGACGCGCGCCACCCTCGAGGCCAAGGTGTTCGGCGGCGGCGCGGTGATCGCCGAGATGGCCAGCCTCAACGTCGGCGAGCGCAACACGCGGTTCGTGTTCGACTACCTGAGCGCCGAGCGCATCCCGCTGGTCAGCAAGGACGTGCTCGACCGTTGCGTGCGCAAGGTCTGCCTGCTGGCAGCCAGCGGCAAGGCGCTGGTCAAGCGGCTGACGCCGGCCAACCCCGCCGCGCTCGCCGCACAGGAGCGCGAAGCCGCCGAGAGGGCCGCGCCGCACGCCCGCCGCGGCGGCACGGTCGATCTGTTCTGACGGCCGAAGCCACAGGCATGGACAGCAGAGCCCCGATCCGCGTGGTGGTGGTCGACGACTCGGCGCTGGTGCGCAAGCTGCTGGCCGAGATCATCGATCGGCAGCACGACATGCAGTGCGTCGGCACGGCGTCCGATCCGCTGGCCGCGCGCGAACTGATCCGCGCCGCCAACCCCGACGTGATCACGCTCGACGTCGAGATGCCGCGCATGGATGGCATCGACTTCCTGGCGCGTCTGATGCGGCTGCGTCCGACTCCGGTGGTGATGGTCAGCACCCAGACCGAGCGCGGCGCCGAAGTGACGCTGCGCGCGCTGGAACTCGGGGCGGTCGACTTCGTGGCCAAGCCGCGCATCGGCGTGGCCGAAGGCCTGCAACGACTGGCCGAAGACATCGCCGACAAGATCCGCACCGCGGCGTGCGCCAAGGTGCACCGTCTGCCGAGCCGGCTCGTGGCCGGGGTCGGCGCCAAACCGGTCACGCCGGCGGCGTCGCCGGGCCGGCTGTCGACCGAGAAGCTGATTCTCATCGGCGCCTCCACCGGGGGCACCGAGGCGACCAAGGTGGTGCTGGCGCAGCTGCCTGCCGACGCACCGGCCGTGCTGATCACCCAGCACATGCCCGCGGGCTTCACCAGCAGCTACGCCAGGCGCCTCGACGCGCTGTGCCGCATCCGCGTCAAGGAGGCGGCCGACGGCGAGCGGCTGTTGCCCGGCCACGCCTATCTCGCGCCCGGCGGCCGCCACCTCGCGGTGCGCCGCAACGGCGCCAACTACGTCGCCCAGGTGCACGACGGCGAGCCGGTGAACCGCCACAGGCCGTCGGTGCAGGTGTTGTTCGAATCGGCGGCGCAGGTGGTGGGCCGCAACGCGCTGGCCGTGATGCTGACCGGCATGGGCAGCGACGGCGCGCAGGCGATGCGGCTGCTGCGCGACGCCGGCAGCTACAACATCTGCCAGGACGAGGCCAGTTGCGTCGTCTTCGGCATGCCGCGCGAGGCGGTCCGACTGGGTGCCGCCCACGAGGTGCTGCCGCTCGAGCGCATCGCCGCGGCGTTGATCGAGCAGCTCGAGCGCAGCGCTGGCGCCATCGCCCACCGCATCTGAGCCGCGCCGCGGCAGAACGTCAGGGCGCGCGCAGGAAGCTGTCGCGCACCAGCTCGTCCTGCTGACGCCTGTGGCGCACCCGATGCATCGTCTCGGGATCGACGCCGATGTCGCGCAGCACGCTCGCGCTCAGCTCGCGCAGCGCACGGAACTCGGCCGCTTGCCGCCGCTCGGCTTGCCAGCGCACCCACAGCGCTCGCAGCACGGAACGCGGCCACGCCGTGGCATCGAACACGCCGTCGCCCAGGCGCAGCCAGACGGCGCGCGAGACGGGGACCGGACGGCACAGGCTGGTTTCCATGACGAAGCTCCTTGATCGGCGGTGGAAAGCATAGATTGCCAACCGACCCTAGAGAATCGATTTGTTTTCGACGACTTGGTAAGTTATGCTGCACAGCAGGATGTCGCGCCTGCCGCTGCACACGCTGCCCAGCTTCCGCGTCATCGCGCGCACCGGCAACCTGCGCGCCGCCGCCGAAGAGCTGCACCTGACGCACAGCGCGGTCAGCCAGCAGTTGCGGCAGCTCGAGTCGGCGCTCGGCGTCGAGCTGTTCGACCGCCGTGCGCGCCGCATCGTGCTCAACGCCGCGGGCGCTGCGCTGCTGCAGGCGGTGGGGCCCGCGCTCGACCAGATCGACGCCGGCGTGCGCGCGGCCACAGCCGCCGCCGCGGGCACCGAGACGCGGTTGCGGGTGACCCTGCTGCCGTCGTTCGCGCAGCGCTGGTTGCTGCCGCGCATGGGCCACTGGCACGCCAGGTATCCCGACATCGCAGTCGAGCTCGATGCGTCGCAGCAGGTGGTCGACCTGCAGCGCGAGGGCTTCCATGCGGCGATCCGCCAGGGGGCAGGCCAGTGGCGCGGGCTGCGCGCGGAACTGCTGATCGATTCACCCAAGGTTCCGGTGGGCGCGCCCGCGGCGGCGCAGCGCCTGCTCGGCCGCGACGTATCGGCGCTGGCGCGCGAACCGTTGCTCGGCAGCGCCGACGCCTGGGCGCAGTGGTTCGCGCTGTCGGGCCTCAAGGTGCAGGTCAAGCCGGTGGCGTCGTTCAACGACGCGGGCTTGATGCTGCAGGCCACCGAGCAGAACCTCGGCATCTCGCTGTCGCGCGAAGTGCTGGCTGCCGATGCACTGCGCGAGCGGCGGCTGTTCCGGCTGTCCAGCGTGGCGCTGCGCGATGCCACCGTCGACGCCTACTGGCTGGTCTACCCACCGGCGCTGCACGGCTGGCGGCCGCTGGCATCGCTGCGCCGCTGGCTGCACGAGCAGATCGATGCCTCGTCGCGCGCCTGGTCGGCCAGCGACGCGTCGCCGCTGTCGCAGGTGCCGCCGCTCAGCGCGCCGGCAGGAACAGCTGCTGCAGGTCGGACAGGAAATCGAAGCCGTGCGCGCTCGGCCGCAGCCACGAAGCGTCGCGCTCGATGAGGCCGCGCGCGCGCGCCTGCTGCAACCCGGGCTCGATCATCGACGGCGGCAGGCCGGTGCGCTCGGCGAACAGGTTGGCGGGAAAGCCCTCGCGCAGCCGCAGCGCGTTGAGCATGAACTCGAACGCCAGCGCGTCGCGCGCCACCTCGTGCTCGTTGCTCACCGCGGCACCTTCGAGCGCGTGCGTCATGTAGGCCATCGGCTCGCGCCAGCGCTGCTGGCGCACCACCCGGTGCGGGAAGCTCAACTTGCTGTGCGCGCCGGCGCCGATGCCGAGATAGTCGCCGAACTGCCAGTAGTTGAGGTTGTGCACGCATTCGCGGCCCGGCCGCGCGAACGCCGACACCTCGTAGCGCGCCAGGCCGGCGCGCGCGGTGCGCTCGACGATGGTGTCGAGCATGTCGCTGGCCAGGTCGTCGTCGGGTCGCGGCGGCGGGTCGAGCGCGAAGCGGGTGTTCGGCTCGATCGTCAGGTGGTACACCGACAGGTGCGGCGGCTCGAAGGCGAGCGCGCAGTCGAGGTCGGCGCGCAGTTGCTCCAGAGTCTGACCGGGCAGCGCATACATCAGGTCGAGGTTGAAACGCTCGAACGACTCGCACGCCTCTTGCGCCGCCGCGTGCGCCTGCTGCGCGTCGTGCACGCGGCCGATGCGCGCCAGTAACGCATCGTCGAAGCTCTGCACGCCGATCGAGAGGCGATTCACCCCGGCGCGTGCGAAGGCGCGAAAGCGCTCGCGCTCGAAGGTGCCGGGGTTGGCCTCGAGCGTCACCTCGCACGCCGGCTCCAGCGGCAGCAGCGCCCGCACGTCCGACAGGAGCCTGTCGATGCCTTCCGGCGAGAACAGGCTCGGCGTGCCGCCGCCGATGAACACGCTGACGATCGGCCGGCCCCACACCAGCGGCAGCGCCGCCTCGAGGTCGGCGCGCAGCGCCTGCAGATAGCGTGACTCGGGCAGCGCGGCCGCTGCGATCTCGTGCGAGTTGAAGTCGCAATACGGGCACTTGGCCAGGCACCACGGCAGATGCACGTACAGCGCCAGCGGCGGCAACGCCGCGAGCTGCAGCGTGCCGGGGCGCAGGTGATGCTCGACGGTGGCGGTCATCTCGCTCGGCGGCCCGCTTCGGGGCTGGTCATGGCAGGCGCCACACCTCTCGCAGCAGTGCGCACATCTGCCGTGCGGCCAGTGCGCGGTGGCTGATGCGGTTCTTCGATGCGGTGTCGAGTTCGGCCACGCTGCAGCCGTGGCTCGGCACGAGCACCACCGGGTCGTAGCCGAAGCCACCGCGGCCGCGCGGCGCCTGCAGCAGCTCGACCTCCCAGCGCCCGGAGGCGATCAGCGGCTCGGGGTCGAGCGCGTGGCGCAGCGCGACCAGCGTGCTGACGAAGCGGGCGCGCCGGTCGGCCTCACCCGCCATGCGCTGCAGCAGCAGCGCAGTGTTGGCGGCATCCTGCCGCGCACGACGTTGCTCGCGGTCGCCCTCGTCGGCAACTGCCGGTGCGTAGTGCGCGGACGCGACCCCCGGCTCGCCGCCGAGTGCATCCACGCACAGCCCGGAGTCGTCGGCAATCGCCGGCCCCTGCGAGTGCGCAGCCGCGTGGCGCGCCTTGGCCAGCGCGTTCTCGACGAAGGTGCCGTGGGGCTCTTGCGCCTCGGCGATCCGCAGCGCCGGCTGCGGCAGCAACTGCACCGGCAGCCCGCCCAGCAACGCCTGCAGCTCGACCAGCTTCTTCGTGTTGTGCGACGCCAGCACCAGCTTCATCGCAGCGCGCCGCACCGGCTGGGGTGACGCCCGCCGCGGCGGCCCCTGCGAGCCGCGAGCGCTGCGGTCACTTCGGCGATCGCAGCGCGGTGCGCTGCGCCTCGAGCAGCTCGCCGATGCCCTTGTCGGCCAGCGCCAGCAGGCGATCCATCTCGGGGCGCGAGAAGCTGCGGCCTTCGGCGGTGCCCTGCACTTCGACGAAGCCGCCGCCGCCCGTCATTACCACGTTCATGTCGGTGTCGCAGGCGGAGTCTTCCGCGTACTCCAGGTCGAGCAGCGGCGTCCCCTGCACGATGCCCACCGATACCGCGGCCACCTGGTCGCGCAGCGGCGTCGCGCCGATCTTGCGCTGCTGCAGCAGCCAGTTCACGGCATCTTGCGCGGCAACGTACGCGCCGGTGATCGCCGCGGTGCGCGTGCCGCCGTCGGCCTGCAGCACGTCGCAGTCGAGCACGATGGTGCGTTCGCCGAGCGCGGCCAGATCGAACACGCAGCGCATCGCGCGACCGATCAGGCGCTGGATCTCCTGCGTGCGGCCGCTTTGCTTGCCGCGCGCGGCCTCGCGGTCTCCGCGCGTGTGGGTGGCGCGCGGCAGCATGCCGTACTCGGCGGTGACCCAGCCCTCGCCGCTGCCGCGCTTGTGCGGCGGCACCTTGTCTTCGACCGACGCGGTGCACAGCACCTTGGTCTGCCCGAAGCACACCAGCACCGAACCTTCGGCGTGGCAGGTGTAGCCGCGCTCGATCTGCACCGGGCGCAGCGCATCGGCTGCGCGCCCCTGGCTGCGAAGGTAGGTCATGGCGCCATTCTCGTCGAACGCCGGTCGCCCCACCGGCAGGCCGGGCAGATGCGCTACGACTTCTTCTGCGACGAGCGCTTGATCGCCTCGTTGATCTCTTTGATCGAGCGCTCGATCTCGGCCTCGTCGAGTTCGTCGACGGGTTGCTCGCCGATCAGGCTGGCCTGGATGGTCGAGGCGAACACCTCTTCGCCGAGCGCCTGCGTCTGCACCTCGGCGGCACCGTCGGCGTCTTCGGCGGCCTCCCACTCGGCAGTGAGCACGGTGACGTTGTCGCTCTTGGCGCCGCCCGTGCGCAGCGCGAGCTCGACCAGCTCGGGCACGGCGTCGGAGATCGGCCGCGCGGCCAGGTGCTCGGTGATCACCGCGTCGCTGACGCTGCCCCACAGGCCGTCGGAACACAGCAGCACGCGGTCGTGCGGCTGCAGCAGCAGCGGCCCGGCGGTATCGACCACCGGCTTGCCCGGTGAGCCGAGACAGGTGAACAGCACGTTGCGGTTGAAGCGCTCGCCCACCGGCACCACCTGCGACAGCGTCTCCTGCAGCTCGGAGTATGAGTGGTCGCGCGTGCGCGCGATCAGCTTGTCGCCGCGCACGAAGTACAGGCGCGAGTCGCCGCAATGCGCCCAGTAGGCCGCGTTGCCCTGCATCAGGCACGCCACCACCGTGGTGCGCGGCGTGTCGATCAGCGCCTTCTCGGTGGCGTAGCGCAGCAACTGGTGGTGGCCGGCGATGATCGCTTCGTGCAGGAAGCGCAGTGGCTCGGCCAGCGTGGGCTTGGCGTCGCGCTGGAACAGCGCGGCCAGCGTTTGCAGCGCGATCTGCGAGGCAACCTCGCCCTCGGGGTGCCCGCCCATGCCGTCGGCCAGCGCGAACAGCCCGGCGTCGCGCGTGTAGCAATAGCCCATGCGGTCTTCGTTCTTCTCGCGGCCGCCTTTGCGGCTGACCTGGTAGACGGAGAAGCGCATGCGATTCGTTCTGGCTGAACGGTTAAGGCTTGACGCCGGTCTTCAGGTTCTCGAGCTGCAGCTTCAAGCGCTCGCCGAAACTGAGCTTGGTGTAGCGGCGCTCGGTCTCGCGCGCCAACTCTTTCTGCAGCGCGAACACGCTCTGCGGACGCGACAGCGGATCGAGCGACATGCACCACTCGGTCACTTCGATCAGGTTGTCGGAATACACGTTGCGCAGCCGCGAGAGGCTGAGCGCGAGGCGGTCCTTGTCGATGCGCTGCGGCGCGTCGTTGGGCGGGTAGCCCTGCATGCAGGCGTAGATGCAGGCGCCGATGGCGTAGATGTCGGTCCACGGCCCGAGCGTGCCGTCGCGGCGGTACATCTCGGGCGCCGCGAAGCCGGGCGTGTACATCGGGCGGATGAAGTTGCCCTCCTTGCTCAGCACTTCGCGCGCGGCGCCGAAGTCGAGCATCACCGCCTTGTTGTCGTTGGTGATGAAGATGTTGGCCGGCTTGATGTCGAGGTGCAGCATCTTGTGCTGGTGCACGATGCGCAGGCCGCGCAGGATCTCGTCGAACAGCGAGCGGATCGTCGATTCGCGGAACACCTTGTCGCGCTTGAGGTCGCGCGCGGTGACGATGAAGTCCTGCAGCGTGTCGCCCTGCAGGTAGTTCATCACCATGTAGACGGTTTCGTTCTCGCGGAAGAAGTTCAGCACCGAGACCACGCTCGGGTGCGAGATCTGCGCCAGCGAGCGGCCTTCTTCGAAGAAGCTCTTCAGCCCGAGGCGGTACAGCGGCTGCTTCTCGGGCTTGACGCGTGGGGTCAACTCGCCCGGTGAACGCTCGGCCAGCGAGGCCGGCAGGTATTCCTTGACTGCCACCAGGTGGCGGCTCTCGTCTTCGGCCAGATAGACGACGCCGAAGCCGCCGGCTGCCAACTTCTTCACTACCTGATAGCCGCCAACCACGGTGCCGGCCGGCAACGGGGCTGGTTTCGGCTTTGACATAATCGAATTTTGGCGGCGCGATAAGGCGATGGCAGTCTACAGCATGACCGGTTTCGCGAGCGCCCACGCGACACCGCCTGCGCACACGCAAGACAGCACGAGTTCACGCGCTGGCGTCACGGTGGAGTTGCGTTCCGTCAACGGCCGCTTCCTCGACCTGTCGCTGCGGTTGCCCGACGAACTGCGCAGCCTCGAACCGGCGCTGCGCGAGATCGTCGCCGCGGCCGTGCGTCGCGGCAAGATCGAGTTGCGCGTGGTCACACATCGCGACGCCGATGCGGGGCCGCCGACGCCCGCGCCCGAGCAGTTGAGCCGGCTCGCGCGGCTGGAATCGACCGTGCAGACCTGGCTTCCGGCCGCACGCGCGTTGAGCGTGGCCGAGGTGCTGCAGTGGAGCCGCGGCGCCGGGGTCGACGAAGACATGCAGACATGCACGCTGCAGGCGGCACGCGACGGCACGGCCGGCCTGCGCGAGGCGCGCGCGCGCGAAGGCGACCGGCTGGCAGCGGTGCTGCTCGAGCGGGTACAGCGATTGCGCGCCCTGGCGGCGCAGGCCGCGCCGCTGGTGCCCGCGCTGGTGCAACGCCAGCAACAGCGCTTCATCGAGCGCTTCAACGAGGCGCTGGCGGCTGCCGGCGCAGCCGACACCGAGTCGCCGCGCGAGCGCGCGCTCGGCGAGGCCGCTGCCTACGCGCTGCGCATCGACGTCGCCGAGGAACTGGGGCGGCTCGGCGCGCATCTCGACGAGATCGAGCGCCTGTTGAAAGTCGGCGGCGAGATCGGCAAGCGGCTCGACTTTCTGATCCAGGAGTTGCACCGCGAAGCCAACACGCTGGGCTCGAAGTCGGCGACTCTGGAGCTGACCACGATCGCGGTGGACATGAAGGTGCTGATCGAGCAGTTGCGCGAGCAGGTGCAGAACATCGAGTAGGGTTTCGCAGACCGGCGTCAGGCGCGCTGCGCCGGCGCGGCACGCTGCCGCAAGCGATCCCACTGGAAGTCGATCTCGGCCTGCAACTCGGCAACCTGCGACGGGTCGAGGTGCGCATAGCGCTTCTGCTCCCCGAGGTAGCTCTCGATGCGCTCGCCGGCCGCGCTCTTGCCGGCATTGATGCGGTAGTGCACGCCGTCCTCGATCTCGAACAGCGGGAAGACGGCGGCATCGACCGCCTTGCGCGCCGTCCGCACCGCGGCATCGTCGGCCACGCCCCAGCCGGGCAGGCAGGGGACGAGGACGATGATGACCTTGGTGCCGCGGATGCCCTTGGCCTTGTCGAACTTGGCGCGCAGGTCGTTCAGATGCGACGGGCTCGCGGTGGCGATGTACGGGATGCGGTGCGCGGCGAGGATCTCGATGATGTTCTTCTTGCGCGTCGTCTTGCCGCCGGGCGTGCTGCCGGTCACGGCCCCGAGCGGGGTCGACGAGCTCTTCTGCCCGCCGGTGTTCATGTAGCCCTCGTTGTCGAAGCAGACGTAGAGGATGTCCTCGTCGCGCTCGGCCGCCGACGACAGCGCCTGCAGGCCGATGTCGTAGGTGCCGCCGTCGCCGACGAAGCAGAACACCGTCGTATCGGGCTTGCCGCGGGCGACGAGCGCGCGCTTGATGCCGCTGGCCGATGCCGCCGCCGATTCGAGCGTGGTGTGCAGCATCGGCACCTTGACCGACGAGATCGGGTGCCCGCCGCAGATCATCGCCGAGCACGACGGCGCGACGACGCCGATCGCGTCCTCGCCGATGGCGTTGAGGATCACCCGCATCGACAGCGGCTCGCTGCACCCGGGGCAGGCGACGTGCCCGGAATTGAACAGGCCGTTGTCTTCGTAGTCGATGTACTTCATGCCTCACTCCATCCAGACCGGGCCGTTCTCGGCCGCCCGGTCGCGGTACTCCGCGACGAGCCGGCGGATGCGCGCCGGCGAGACGTTGACGCCGCCGACGCCGGCGAGCACGCCGTGGACACGCGGCGCGTTGGCCATGCCGAAGAGCACGCTCTTGAGTTCCTGGTGCAGCACGCCGCCGGTGCCCGGCGAGTAGTTGCGATCGAGCACGATCGCGCAGGGCACGCCGGCGAGCGCCTCGCGCAGCGCGTCGGCCGGCAGCGGGCGAAACAGCCGCACCTTGAGCATGCCGGCGGCGATGCCCTCTTCGCGCAGCGCATCCACCGCGTCGCGCACCGTGCCGGCCATCGACCCCATGGTGACGAGGACGACGCTCGCGCCGTCGCTCCGGTAGTGCTCGACGAGGTCGTAGCTGCGCCCGGTGAGCTCGCCCCAGAGCCGGCCGGCCTCGCGCATCAGCCCCGGCACCCGCGCCATCGCGGCGTCGAGATCGACCCGCGTGCGGCGCCAGTTCTCCTGGTTGGCCGGGGCACCGAGCGACAGCGCGAGCGCGTTGTCGAGCGAGAACTCCGATTGAAACGGCGGCAGGAAGGCGTCGACCGTCTCCTGCGACGGCACGCTCACCGGCTCCAGCGCGTGCGAGACGTAGAACGCGTCGTGGCTGAGCATCGCAGGCACCCGCGCCTCCTCGGCGACGCGAAAGAGCTGCAGCACGCTGTCGAGCGACTCCTGCGGGCTTTCGCTGTAGACCTGGATCCAGCCCGTGTCGCGCTGCGCCAGGCTGTCGGTCTGGTCGGGCCAGAAGCCCCAGGGCGCGGCCGGCGTGCGGTTGACGTTGCACATGACGATCGCGGTGCGCGCGCCGGAGGCATAGTGCAGCAGCTCGTGCATCAGCATCAGCCCCTGCGACGACGTGGCGGTGAAGACGCGCGCGCCGGTGGCCGACGCCGAAATGCAGGCGGCCATCGCCGAGTGCTCGGACTCGGGGGTCAGCAGCTCGGTCTTCAGCCGCCCCTCGCTTTGCAGCTCGGTGATGCGTTCGAGAATCGGCGTCTGCGGCGTGATCGGATAGACCGGCACCACATCGGGACGCGCGAGCAGCACGGCGTTGGACACCGCGTGGTTGCCGCTCAGCAGGACGACACTGGGGTTGGGGGACATGGCCGTTTCCTCTAGAGCATGGCTTCGGCGCGCATCGTCACCGAGCCGGTCGGGCACTCCTCGACGCACAGGCCGCAGCCCTTGCAGTAGTCGTACTTCACCGCGTAGCCCGTTTCCGTCTTCGTGATCGCCATGTCGGGGCAGTAGTAGAAGCAGTTGTCGCAATGGGTGCAGGTGCCGCAGCTGAAGCAGCGCTGCGTCTCGGCGAGCGCCTCTTCCGGGGACAACGCCCGCTGCACTTCGCCGAAGCCCTGCAGGCGTTCGGCGAGCGCCGCTGTCGCGGGGTCGTTGCGCGCCGCCTCGGGGTAGTAGTGCGGGTTGATGTCGTTGAACGGCACCGTCGCGCCGACCGCGAAGCCGCCGCCCGCCGCCTCGCCCGAAACGTAGCGTGCGATCTCGATCGCCGCCTGCTTGCCCATGCCCACCGCCTGGGTCACGAAGCGATCCATGCTCGCGACATCGCCGCCGGCGAAGATGCCGTCGGCGCTCGTGCGCCAGGCGCCATCGGTGCCGAGCAAGCGGCCCTCGGCGCTGACGATTGCGCTCCAGCGCGCGACATCGGCATCCTGCCCGATCGAGGGCACGATGGCGTCGGCCTCGAGCGTGAAGGCCGAGTCGGCCACCGGCGTCACGCTGAACTCGCCGCGCTTGGGCCCGGGCTCGAAATGCACCCGCACGCACTGCAGTCGCAGCCCCGTCGCGCCGGCCTGCGTCGAGCGCAGCATCGCGCCGCAGACGAAGCCGACCCCCTCCTCGATCGCCTCGTCGACCTCGACGCGCTGCGCCGGGAGCCTGGCCTCGGGCTCGAGCGCGAGGACGGTAACCTGTTTGCCGAGGCGGCGCGCCGTGCGCGCCACGTCCATCGCCGCGCTGCCGCCGCCGATCACGAGCACCCGCGGCCCGCAGGCCGCCGGGCTGCCGGAGTTCGCGGCGGCCAGGAAATCGGCGCTGTCGATCAGCCAGGGCTGGCCGTAGTCGAGCCCGGGCAGGCGCTTGGCGAGCGACGCGCCGGTGGCGAGGTACACCGCATCGTGGCTCGCGCGCAGCGAGCGCAGCGCCTCGGCGCTGTCGACCGCGTGGCCGAGGTGAAGCTCGATGCCGAGGTCGACGATGCGGCCGATCTCGCCGTCGAGCACGGCCTTGTCGAGGCGGTAGTCGGGGATGCCGTAGCGCAGCAGGCCGCCCAGCATCGGCCTGGATTCGTAGAGCGCGACCTGAATGCCGCGGCGGCGCAGCTGGTAGGCCGCCGACAGGCCCGCCGGCCCGCCGCCGACGATGGCGACGCGCTCGCGGCGCTCCTCGGCCGGCGCAGCGAAGCGCCAGCCTTCGGCCAGTGCCGTGTCGCCGGCCACGCGCTCGAGCGCGCAGATGCTCACCGCCTCGTCGTGGAACTGCCGGTTGCAGGCGCTCTCGCAAGGGTGGTGGCAGATGCGCCCGGCGATCGCCGGGAACGGGTTGTTGTCGACCAGCACCTCCCAGGCGCGGCGCACGTTGCGGTTGCGCATCTCGCCGATCCACTCGGCGATCCGGCCGTTGACCGGGCACGCGGCGAGGCACGGCGCCGCCGTGGCGTGGTAGTGGGGTGCGGCCGTGCGCCAGGTTCCCGTCTTGCGCACGAGCGAGGAGCGCGTCGTCCACAGCGAGGGCGAAACCGTCGGCAACGAGGCTTGGTTCATGGCAGCGATGTCCGTCTAGTTGGCCGTGCGCGCGACATCGCACGCGTATCGGCAGGCCGCGAGGTTCTGCTCCGTCTTGCCCGGCGCCGTCTGCGCAATCACCTCGCACAGGGTGTCGAGGCCCGGGTCGTCGAGGATGCCGGCGAGCGCACCGAGCAGCGACGAGTTGACGAACTTGCCGACGCCGAACTTGATCGCGATCCCCAGACCGTCGACCGGAATGATCCGGTAGTCCCCGAGATGCCCGAACGCCTCTTTCGGCTTGGTGGTGTTGACGACGATCCGCGTCTCGCGGTCGGCCACCTTCAGCAGCTCCGCATCAAGCAGCGAGCTGTCGAAGCACAGCAGTGCGCTCGCGCGCTCGATGTTGCAGCGTACCCGCACCGGCTTGTCGTCGACACGGATCGACGACGCGACCGGGCCTCCTCGCCGTGCGCCGCCGTAGGTGGCGAAGCTCTGCACATGCTTGCCCTCGGCAAAGAAGGCCTGCGCGAGCTGGTTGCCAGCCGTCTGGGCGCCCTGCCCGCCGCGGCCCACGATCACGATTTCCTGCCTCATCGGGGCGCTCCAGTTGTCACCGCTGGATCGTACAAACCGCCGCAAGATCGGCTTTGATCCACGTCATCGGTTGCCGGCGGCGTCGCACGATGAACAGGCTGCGCGCTCGTGCACGCCTTCTCGCTCCGGGTGCCGCGGCACCTGCAGGCCGCCCTCGCCCGGGCCCTACACTGCGCGGCGTGAGCAAGGCCGCCAGCACCGAGACCCGGATCGAAACCCCGGGCAACCTGTTCGTCGTCGCCGCCCCGAGCGGCGCCGGCAAGTCGAGCCTGGTCAATGCGCTGCTCGCGCTCGATGCGCATCTGGCGCTCTCGGTGTCGCACACCACGCGCGCGCCGCGGGGGCAGGAGCAAGACGGCCGCGAGTACTGGTTCGTCGACGAGGCGCGCTTTCGCTCGATGGTGGCGCGCGGCGAGTTCTTCGAATGGGCCGAGGTGCACGGCCACCTCTACGGCACCTCGCGTTCGGCCATCGAGTCGCGGTTGGCGGCGGGCGAGGACGTGGTCTTGGAGATCGACTGGCAGGGCGCGCTGCAGATCAAGCGCTTGTTCGCGCACGCGGTGCTGGTCTTCATCCTGCCGCCGAGCTGGGAGGAGTTGCGCCAACGGCTGCTGCGCCGTGGCGAGGATGCGCCGGCGGTGGTCGAGGCGCGAATGGCCAATGCACACGTCGAGGTGGCGCAGGCCATGGAGTTCGACTTCGTTATAATCAACGGCGTATTCGAGACCGCGCTGTTCGATCTGAAGACGATCGTCCATTCGCAGCGGCTGAAGTTCGCCGCGCAGCGGCGCAGCAAGTCGCAAGTGTTCGAGGCGCTCGGTCTGCTCTAGCCCACGCTCCGAGGAACTCCAGCCCATGGCCCGTATCACCGTCGAAGATTGCCTGCAGAAGGTGCCCAATCGTTTCCAGCTCGTGCTGGCCGCCACCTATCGCGCGCGCATGCTGAGCCAGGGTCACGCCCCCAAGATCGAGAGCAAGAACAAGCCTGGCGTCACCGCGCTGCGCGAGATCGCGGCCGGCGAGGTGGGCGTCGAGATGTTGCGCCGCGTACCGATCTGATGGCGCGCGTCGCCACCTGACGAGGGCGCCTGCGGGCGCCCTTTTCATGCGCAGTGCGCGCGGTCGTGGCGATGCAGGGCACGCACCAGGGCCTTCCGCGCTAAAGTGAAGGCATGGGCATTCGTTCGTTCGCTGCCGAACTGCTGCCATCGGCGCTGCAGGGGCTGCAACGCGTGACCACCGCGGCGCCGGTAGCGCCCAAACCCCAGGCGGCATCGTTCGCGGCCCTGCTCGACAAGCTGTCGTACCTCGGCAAGCCCGAGTTGAAGCTGGTTCGCGACGCCTACAAGTTCGCCGACGAGGCACACCTCGGTCAGTTCCGCGACAGCGGCGAGCCCTACATCACGCACCCGATCGCGGTGGCCGGCCTGGTGGCCGACTGGCGGCTCGATGCGCAGGCGGTGATGGCCGCGCTGATGCACGACGCGATGGAGGATTGCGGCATCACCAAGACGCAGTTGATCGAGCGCTTCGGCGCGCCGACGGCCGATCTGGTCGACGGCCTGACGAAGCTCGACAAACTGCGTTTCTCCACCCGCGAGGAAGGCCAGGCCGAGTCGTTCCGCAAGATGCTGCTGGCGATGGCGCGCGACGTGCGCGTCATCCTGATCAAGCTGGCCGATCGCATGCACAACATGCGCACCGTGCAGGCGATCACACCCGAGCGGCGAGCGCGCATGGCGCGCGAGACGCTCGAGATCTATGCGCCGATCGCGCACCGCCTCGGCCTGAACCAGGCCTTCCGCGAACTGCAGGAACTGTCGTTCGCCTGCCTGAACCCATGGCGGCACGCGGCGCTTGCGAAGGCGCTGGAGCGCGCACGCGGCCACCGCCGCGACATCGTCGCGCGCGTCGAGCAGGACGTGCTGCGCGCCTTCGCCACCGCGCGCATCAAGGTGCAGGTGGGCGGACGCGAGAAGACCGTCTACTCCATCTACCGCAAGATGCGCGACAAGCACACCAGCTTCGCGCAGGTGAGCGACATCTTCGGCTTTCGCATCGTGGTGGGCACGCTCAACGAGTGCTACCTCGCGCTGGGGGTGCTGCACCAGCTCTACAAGCCGGTACCCGGGCGTTTCAAGGACTACATCGCGATTCCCAAGCTCAATGGCTACCAGTCGCTGCACACCACGCTGGTGAGCCCGTTGGGCACGGCCGTCGAGTTCCAGATCCGCACGGGGCTGATGCACGCGGTGGCCGAGTCGGGCATCGCCGCGCACTGGCTCTACAAGGCCAAGGACAAGGATTCCGACGAGGCGCAGCGCCTGGGCACGATGTGGGTGCAGTCGCTGCTCGACATCCAGGACGACACGCGCGACGCGACCGAGTTCCTCGAGCACGTGAAGATCGACCTCGTGCCCGACGAAGTCTACGTGTTCACCCCCAAGAGCAAGATCCTGTCGCTGCCGCGCGGCGCGACGGCGGTGGACTTCGCCTACGCGATCCACTCCGATGTCGGTGACCACACGGTGGCCGCGCGCGTCAATGGCGAGCCGGTGGCGCTGCGCACCGAGCTGCACTCGGGCGACGTGGTCGAGGTGATCACTGCCGCCGGCGCGCGGCCCAACCCGGCCTGGCTCAACTTCGTGCGCACCGGTCGCGCGCGCTCCAAGATCCGCCATCACCTGAAGACGATGGAGATCGAGGAGTCGCATGCGATGGGCGAGCGCCTGCTGACGCAGGCAATGCGCGCCGAAGGCCTGAGGCTGCCCCCCGACGATGCGGCCAACCAGGCGTTGTGGCAGCAGGTGCTGCGCTGGAGCGGCAACCGCGCGCGCGGCGAGCTGCTCACCGACATTGCGATCGGCCGCAAGATCGCGACCATCGTCGCCAAGCAGTTGTCGAAGTTCATGCTCGAACAGGGCACCCGGCCCGACGCGGTGATGCTGACCCTGGGGCGCTATGCCAGCGACGACGGTCCCGGCCAACCCCTGGTGGTGGTCGACGGCAGCGAGGGTGCGTCGCTGCACCTGGCGACCTGCTGCCGGCCGATTCCGGGCGACGCGATCGTCGGCTACCTGGGGCGCGGCGAGGCGCTGCTGGTGCACACCGTCGAATGCCGCGTCGCGCGCAAGCAGGCCGAGAAAGACCCCGAGCGCTGGATGCGTGTCGAATGGGCCGAGGAGCCGACGCGTCCGTTCGAGACCGCGGTCACGATCCTGGTGCGCAACGGCAAGGGCGTGCTGGCGCAGGTGGCCAGTGCCATCAGCGCTGCGCAGGCCGACATCACCCATATCGACATGGGCGAAGCGCCGGCATCGGAGGCGGCCGAGCTGCGGCTGCTGATCGCCGTGCGCGACCGCCAGCACCTGGCCGACGTGCTGCGCACGGTGCGTCGCTGTCCGCCCGTGCTGCGCGTGTGGCGCGTGAAATCTTGACCACCCCCGATGCGGCCTGGCGGCCGCCTCCCCCTCGAAGGGGGCGCCACCAGCGGACCGGCGGAGCCGGATCCGCGGTGTCCGCTTGATGAACGCGCGCGCTAACGCGCAGCGTTAGTGGTTCTTCTGCGGCACCGGATACCGCACCTCGAGCACCTCGATCGTCTCCATGCCGCCGGGCGTGGCCAGCCGCACCTCGTCACCCGCACGCGCCTTCAGCAGTGCACGCGCGATCGGCGACACCCAGCTCACCTCACCGGCGAGGCTGTCGGCCTCGTCGATGCCCTTGATCGTGATGGTGCGTTCGTCGCCGTGCTCGTTCGCGTAGGTCACGGTGGCACCGAAGAAGACCTGATCGCGGCCGTGGTGCACCGACGGATCGGTCACCTCGGCGATGTCGAGCCGCTTGGTCAGGAAGCGGATGCGGCGATCGATCTCGCGCAGCCGCTTCTTGCCGTAGAGGTAGTCGCCGTTTTCCGAGCGGTCGCCGTTGGACGCCGCCCACGACACCACCTCGACCACTTTGGGCCGCTCCTGGTCGATCAACTGCAGCAACTCGGCACGCAACCGCTGGTAGCCCTGCACGGTGATGTAGTTCTTGGCCCCGGCAGGCAACGGTGCCACGCTGGCGTCGGCCTCGTCGTCTTCACCATCGGCTTCGCGGGTGAAAGCCTTGCTCATGGCCACCGATGGTAGCCACGGCGGGCTACAGGCGCACGATCTCGACGCGGCGGTTGGCCGCGGCATACGGATCGAGGCCCGGCCTGGGCGACGACGAACCCATGCCCACTGCATGCAGCACGGTGGCATCGACGCCATGCTCGACGAGGTAGGCCTTGATGGCGTCGGCACGCCGCTGGGTCAGCGCGCGCCGCGCCTCCGGTGGCCCCGAGGCGTCGGTGTGCACTTCGATCCGAATCGCATGCGGCTGAGGAGTGCGCAGCACAGCGGCCACCTCGTCGAGCGGTGGCGTCAGCACGCTCGGCAACTCGGCCGAATCGAGCGCAAAGGCGTCTGCCGGCAGCACGTAGCGGCGCGGCGCCTCCTTGGTGGCAGCGCAGCCGGGGGTATCGCAGGCCTTGGCTTCGATCGCCTGCAGTTCGGGCGATGCCGCCTTGCGCAGCGCGTCAGCCGCGGCACCCGACATCACCAACGCGGCGATCGAGAGCAGCGCCCAAGGCAGGAGGTCGGTGGTGGGTCGCACGCGGTGGCCTTGTCGGCGCTCGCCGGGAAATGGCCGGGCGCGGCGGATCGGACGGTGTGAAGGATGTCACGATGCTATCGATGGCCCGACCGGCCACCACCCCGGGGTTGAGGGTCGGATCGACCCGGAGGGCCAGCCCGCAGGCCCATCGGGGTTGCACCAGTCATTGGTCCGCTCGGGCGCCCCGGAAGCCCCCCGGCGCAGACCCGGTCCACCGGCGAAACGCCCGCTGCAACGACCGCGCATCGACGTAGCCGAGCTGCACTGCCACCGCTTCGATGCTATGGCGCCCGTCGGCCAGCAGCCGCAGCGCAAGGTCGCGCCGCAGTTCGTCGATCGCCGGCTGCCAGCCGGTGCCTTCGGCGCTCAGCCGGCGCCGCAGGGTCGCCACCGAGACACCCCACTCGGCGGCCACGGCCTCGACGCTCGGCCAGTCGCCGCCGCGGCGCAGCCGCGCACGCAGTCGCTGCGCCCACCTGGCGCCGCCCACCTGCTTGAGGAACACCGACTGCGGCGCATCGCGCAGGAACTCGCGCAGCGTCGCTGCGCTGGCGGCGTGGCGTGAGGCCAGCAGCGCGGCGTCGAACTCGAGCGTCGTCAGCGGCGCCTCGAAGCGCAGCGTCGGGCCGAACATTCGCCGGTACTCCGCGGCGTGCGGCGGGCGGGGCCAGGCAAAGTGCGCGGCGCGGATCGGCACGCGCCGCCCGGCCAGCCAGCACAACAGACCGTGCAGCATCACCAGCAACGCCTCGTCGGCGAAACGGCGCGCCGCCGGCGCTGCGATGCGGTTGTGCAGCGCCAGCCTCGCGCGCCGGCGCTCGGCGGTCAGCTCGACCCGCACGTCGTCGAGGAACAGCGCGAAGCCGCGTTGCGCCTCGCGCAGCGCCCCGCCCACGCTCTGGTGCGACAGCAGCGCGCGGCACAGCAGCGCGAAGCTGCCGACCTTCATGCGCCGCGAGTCGAGGCCGAAGAACTCGTCGTCGAGCTCGCGCGCCACCGCCAGCCACAGCCGGCCGAAAGCGGCAGCATCGACCCGCGCACCGGGCGACTCCAGCACCAGCGGATTCACGCCGCAAGCCGCCAGAACGCGAGCGCGCGTCTCGATGTCCAGGCGCAGCACCGCGCCGGCCACGAAGGCGCCGGCCACCGTGTGCGCGGCCTGGCTGGCGGACGGGGGCATGGCGCGATTCTGGCAAATACGCTCAGAGGGCCGAGCGATTCGGCCATCGCGGCGGCGCGCGGCCGGGCCTAGACTGCCGGTCTCGCCGCAGGCGCCCGGGCCCGCGGCGCCGGAGGCACCGATGACCGACCTGTCCGCCGAGTTCAAGGCCCTCGCCGAGTACCGCCCGACCCACAAGGTGCGCTTCGTCACCGCCGCCAGCCTGTTCGACGGCCACGACGCGGCGATCAACATCATGCGGCGCATCCTGCAGGGCATGGGCGCCGAGGTGATCCACCTCGGCCACAACCGCTCGGTCGACGAGATCGTCACCGCCGCGCTGCAGGAGGACGTGCAGGGCATCGCGGTGTCGAGCTACCAGGGCGGCCACGTCGAGTACTTCCGCTACATGGTCGACCTGCTGCGCCAGCGCGGCGGCGCCGACATCCAGGTGTTCGGCGGCGGCGGCGGCGTCATCGTGCCCGCCGAGATCCGCGAGTTGCAGACCTACGGCGTGGCGCGCATCTACAGCCCCGAAGACGGCCAGCGCATGGGGCTGCAAGGGATGATCGGCGAGATGGTGATGCGCTGCGACAAGGATCTGTCGTCGCACGCGCCGAAGTCGATCGCCGCACTGCAGGGCCATTCGGGGGCCGCCTGGCGCGCGCTGGCGCAACTCATCACCGCGCTCGAGAACGGTGCCGCCGACGCCGCGCTGCTGAAGGCGCTGCGCGCGCAGGCCCAGGCGGCGAAAGTGCCGGTGGTCGGCATCACCGGCACCGGCGGCGCGGGCAAGTCGTCGCTCACCGACGAGCTGATCCGCCGCCTGCGGCTCGACCAGGACGATCGCCTGCGCGTGGCGCTGATCAGCATCGACCCGTCGCGCCGCAAGAGCGGCGGCGCGCTGCTCGGCGACCGCATCCGCATGAACGCGATCGGGCCGTGGGGGCAATCGGCCCCCTCGCCCGCGGCTGGCGCCGCGGCGGCTTCCCCCGAGAAGACGCCCGCCGGCTCGGGGCTGCCCGGCCAGCGCATCTACATGCGCAGCCTCGCCACCCGCGACACCGGCAGCGAGATCAGCGCGGCGCTGGCCGACGTGATCGCCGCCTGCAAGTGCGCGGGTTTCGACCTGATCATCGTCGAGACCTCGGGCATCGGCCAGGGCGACGCCGCGATCGTGCCGCTGGTCGACGTGCCGGTGTACGTGATGACGCCCGAGTACGGCGCCGCCAGCCAGCTCGAGAAGATCGACATGCTCGATTTCGCCGAGTTCGTGGCCATCAACAAGTTCGACCGCAAGGGCGCCGCCGACGCGCTGCGCGACGTGGCCAAGCAGGTGCAGCGCAACCGGCAGGCCTTCAAGAAGCCGCCCGAGACGATGCCGGTGTTCGGCACCATGGCCAGCCGCTTCAACGACGACGGCGTCAGCGCGCTGTACCAGGCGCTGAAGCCGCGCCTGGCCGCGCTGGGCCTGCCGCTGGCCGAAGGCCGGCTGCCGCCGGTGGCCACGCGCCACAGCACGCACCAGCATCCGGTGGTGCCGGCAGCGCGCACGCGCTACCTCGCCGACATCGCCGACGCCGTGCGCGGCTACAAGCGGCGCGCGCGCGAGCAGGCGCGCGTGGCGCGCGAGCTGCAGCAGCTGCGCGAGACCGCGCGCATGCTGCACGACGACGACCCGAAGCGCGACGGCGCGAAGAACACCGTGCTGGCGCTGGCGCAGGCGCGCGAGGCCCGGCTCGCCCCCGAGGCGAAGAAGCTGCTCGCGATGTGGCCCGAGATGCGCAAGGCCTACGCCGGCGACGAGTACGTGGTGAGAATCCGCGACAAGGAGGTGCGCACGCGGCTCGTGCACACCACGCTGTCGGGCAACAAGATCCGCAAGGTGGTGCTGCCGGCCTACGAGGATCACGGCGAGCTGCTGAAGTGGCTGCTGCTCGAGAACGTGCCGGGCAGCTTCCCGTACACCGCCGGCGTGTTCGCCTTCAAGCGCGAGAACGAAGATCCGACGCGCATGTTTGCCGGCGAAGGCGACGCCTTCCGCACCAACCGCCGCTTCAAGCTGGTGAGCGAAGGCATGCCGGCCAAGCGGCTGTCGACGGCGTTCGACTCGGTCACGCTGTACGGCTCCGACCCCGACCCGCGGCCAGACATCTACGGCAAGGTCGGCAACTCCGGCGTCAGCATCGCCACGCTCGACGACCTGAAGGTGCTGTACTCGGGCTTCGACCTGTGCGCGCCGAACACCTCGGTGAGCATGACGATCAACGGCCCGGCGCCGACGATCCTGGCGATGTTCATGAACGCCGCGATCGACCAGCAGACGACCAAGTTCAGGGACGACAACGGCCGCGACCCCACCGACACCGAGGCCGCCAAGATCCGCGAATGGACGCTGGCCAACGTGCGCGGCACCGTGCAGGCCGACATCCTCAAGGAAGACCAGGGCCAGAACACCTGCATCTTCTCCACCGAGTTCAGCCTCAAGGTGATGGGCGACATCGCCGAGTACTTCGTGCACCACGACGTGCGCAACTTCTACTCGGTGAGCATCTCGGGCTATCACATCGCCGAGGCCGGCGCCAATCCGATCAGCCAGCTCGCGTTCACGCTGTCCAACGGCTTCACCTTCGTCGAGGCGTACCTCGCGCGCGGCATGCACATCGACGACTTCGCGCCCAACCTGAGCTTCTTCTTCAGCAACGGCATGGACCCGGAGTACACCGTGCTCGGCCGCGTCGCGCGCCGCATCTGGGCGGTGGCGATGCGCGACCGCTACGGCGCCAACGAGCGCAGCCAGAAGCTCAAGTACCACTGCCAGACCAGCGGGCGCAGCCTGCACGCGCAGGAGATCGCGTTCAACGACATCCGCACCACGCTGCAGGCGCTGATCGCCACCTACGACAACGCCAACAGCCTGCACACCAACGCCTACGACGAGGCGATCACCACGCCCACCGAGGAGAGCGTGCGCCGCGCGATGGCGATCCAGTTGGTGATCAACCGCGAGTGGGGCCTGGCGAAGAACGAGAACCCGAACCAGGGCTCGTTCGTGATCGACGAGCTGACCGAGCTGGTCGAGGAGGCGGTGCTGGCCGAGTTCGAGCGCATCACCGAGCGCGGCGGCGTTCTCGGCGCGATGGAAACCGGCTACCAGCGCAGCAAGATCCAGGAAGAGAGCCTGCACTACGAGATGCTCAAGCACACCGGCGAGTACCCGATCGTCGGCGTCAACACCTTCCGCAACCCGCACGGCGACCCGGTGCCCGAGTCGATCGAGCTGGCGCGCTCGACCGAGGAGGAGAAGCAGTCGCAGCTGAAGCGCCTGCACGACTTCCACCAGCGCCACGCCGCTGAGGCGCCGGCGATGCTGCAGCGGCTGCGGCAGGCGGTGATCGACGAGCGCAACGTGTTCGAGGTGCTGATGGCGGCGGTGCGTTGCTGCTCGCTCGGCCAGATCACCTCGGCGCTGTTCGAGGTCGGCGGGCAGTACCGGCGCAGCATGTAGCGCGGCGCTGCGCCGCCGCCACCGGATCCCCCTAGCAGCGCAACGCGTTGCCGCTGGCGCGCGCGCAGCGCCGACTCGATAATCGACGCATGTCGCGTCCGGGGGCTGCGTCGGCAACATCGAAGGGTCTGCGGCTGGCCCGCAAGGCCTGGCAATTGCTGCACCAGGACTCCGCGCGCTCGGTCGATCTGGCACGCCAGGCGTTGCAGGAGGCGCTGTCGCACGACGACGCGCAGGGCCAGGCCTGGGCGCGCCTGGCCATCGGCTACCACCTGCTGTACTTCGGCACGCCGGCCGAGGCCCGCGTCGAGCTGAGCGCCGCGCAGTCGCAGTTCGAGCGGCTCGACGAGCAGCCAGGCTTCATCCTGGCCGGCACCGGCCTGGCGCGCTGCCTGTGGCGCGAGGGCAGGTTCGCGGCGTCGCTCGAGCTGGTGCTGCCGCTGCGCGAACCCGGCCTGCAGGTGCTGCAGCACGAGCAGCGCGGCGTGCTGCTCAACACCATTGCCGGCTGCTACTCGGCGCAGGGCCGCTCGGAGCAGGCCTTCGCGTATATGTATCAGGCGCTGCGCGACTCCGGCCCGACGCACGGCCGCGGCTTCGACGCCGTGCTGTACTGCAACCTCGCGCACGAGCTGCAACAGATCGGCGACTACCACGAGGCGCTGCGCTACCTCGACCAGGGCATCTCGCGCTGCCACGAATTGAGCAACCCGCGGCTGCTGTCGGTGCTGCTGGTCAACCGCATCATCTGTCTCACGGAGCTCGACCGCGCCCAGGAAGCCATGCTCGACGTGCTGCAGGTGCGCAGCCTGCCCACCGGCCCGTCGGGCCGCGGCACCATGGCCACCGGGTTCGAGACGCTGGCCATCGCCGCACTGCGTGCCGGCGAGTTGCAGGCCGGCCGCGAGCTGCTCGAGCTGGCACAGGCGGCGCTGCGTGCCGACATTCCCGACGAGCAGGTCGAGCTGGCGATCGCATCGGCACTGCTCGAGGGCCAGCAGGGCCGCTGGGCGCAGGCGTTGCAGGCGCTCGACCACGTGCTGCCGCTGGTGGGCGCCGACGATGCCGACGCCGCCGAAGGGCTGAGCCTGCGTGTGCGTTGCATGTACTTCCTGCTGCGATCCGAGATCCACGAGCAGCTCGGTGACGCGGCGCAGGCGCTGGTGCACATGCGCATCTGGCAGCAGCTGCACGTGGCGCGCGCGCACCTGGCGTCGCGCGCGCGCTACCAGGCCGCCGCGCTGCAGACCGAGTTGATGCGCCTGCAGCACAAGCTCGACGAGCAGGCGTCGCAGCGGCGCCGCAGCGAGCGCGCCAAGGCCGAGCTCGAGGCGGCCAACGCGCAGTTGTCGAACAAGATCGTCGAGGTGCAGACGCTGCAGTCGGCATTGAAGGAACAGGCGGTGCGCGACGCGCTGACCGGCCTTTTCAACCGCCGCTACCTCGACGAGGCGCTGCCCGCCGCGCTGGCGCTGGCGCAGCGCGAGCATCAGGCGCTGGCGGTGGCGATCATCGACCTCGACCACTTCAAGGCGGTCAACGACCGCTACGGCCACGGCACCGGCGACACGCTGCTGGCGGCGTTCGGGCGTCTGCTCGCCTCGCACTGCCGCAAGAGCGACATCGCGTGCCGCTACGGCGGCGAGGAGTTCTGCCTGCTGCTGCCGCGCACCGACGCCGCCACCGCGCAACGCAAGGTGTCGCATCTGCTGGCGCTGTGGCGGCAGCAGCGCTTCGAGATCGACGGCGACGCGTTGCGCGGCCTCAGTTTCTCGGCCGGCATCTCCGATTCGATCCGCGCGCCGTTGTCTGCGCAGATGCTGCTGCAGGCGGCCGACCGCCAGTTGCTGGCCGCCAAGCAGCGCGGCCGCAGTCGCGTGCTGGCGCTCGGCACCGAGGAAGCCCCGCACTGATCGATTCGAACGCTCGCCTCAGCTCACCTTGTAGGTCATCAGGTGGATGCTGGTCTCGGTGGCGCCGATGCCCTTGATCAGGCGCAGCCGCTCGAGCACCTGCCCCAGCTCGGTGAGGTTGGACGAACGGATCTCGGCCAGCAGATCCCAGCGGCCGTTGGTGTCGTGCACCGACGCGACGCCGGGCTCGCCGAGCAGCACCGCGATCACCTTGCGCATCTGGTTGCCTTCGACCGCGATGCTGGTCCAGGCCTTGATCTCGTTGGGCTGTACGTCGGGCTTCAGGCGCACGGTGTAGCCGGTGATCACGCCGTCGTCCTCGAGGCGCGTGATGCGGTTCTTGACCGTGCCGCGTGACACGCCGAGCTTGTGCGCCAGCGTCGCCACGGTGCTGCGCGCGTTCTGCCGCAGCAGCGCGATCAGCCGGCGATCGAGGTCGTCCATCGATCAAAGTGTCAAATTCTCATGTCACTTTGTCAAGAAGCACTCGGGTTAGATGCATTGTCAGCGCTTTTCGTTGCCGCGACCGCGCGAAACAATGAAACCGACGCTATGGAATGCGTGCCGCCATGATGCTGTTGCTGACCCCTCGCGATGTCGCGCAGATCGTGCGCGCGCAGGGCCTCGCCGGCGCGCTGCAGCGATTGGCCAGCGCAATCGAGGCCGACTTCCGCCGCTGGGCCGCATTCGACAAGAGTGCTCGCCTGGCGAGCCATTCGCGCGACGGCGTGATCGAGCTGATGCCGATCAGCGACGGCGTGCGCTACGGCTTCAAGTACGTCAACGGCCACCCCGGCAACACGCGCCTGGGCCTGCCCACGGTGATGGCCTTCGGCGTGCTCGCTGACGTCGCCACCGGCGCGCCGGTGCTGCTGAGCGAGCTGACGATCAGCACCGCGCTGCGCACCGCGGCCACCTCGGCGCTCGCCGCGCGCGCGCTGGCGCGGCCCGGCAGCCGCACGATGGCGCTGATCGGCAACGGTGCGCAGGCGGAGTTCCAGGCGCTGGCGTTCCACCACCTGCTGGGTATCGACGAGATCCGCGCTTTCGACATCGACCCCGCAGCGACGGCCAAGCTGCGCCGGCATCTGCAAGCTGTGCGCGGGCTGCGTGTTCGCGCGTGCGGAAGCGCCGCCGAGGCGGTGCGCGGCGCCGACATCGTGACCACCGCCACCGCCGACAAGACGCGCGCCGCGGTCGTTCGCGCCGACATGGTCGAGCCGGGCATGCACGTCAATGCCATCGGTGGCGATTGCCCCGGCAAGACCGAACTGCACCCCGACGTGCTGCGCCGCGCGCGGGTGATCGTCGAGTACGAGCCGCAGACGCGCATCGAAGGCGACATCCAGCAATTGCCGTCCGACTTCGCAGTGACCGAGCTGTGGCAGGTGCTGCAAGGCAGCGCCCCGGGCCGCGAACACGCGCAGCAGGTCACGGTGTTCGATTCGGTCGGCTTCGCGCTCGAGGACTTCTCGGCGCTGCGCTGGCTGCGCGACAGCGCGCTCGAGCTGGGGCTCGGTTCGGCTGCCGCGCTGGTGCCCGAGCTCGTGGACCCGAAGGATCTCTACGCGCTGCTCGAGCACGCGCCCAGGCAGGCGACCACGCCGGTCTGCGCTGAGCCTGCCGCGCTGCTGTCGACCTGAGCCGCGTCGAACCCGCGGCGCGCGGGCGCACTCAGCTGCGCGTCAGCTTCCGAGTCCGCGGGTTGGCGAAACCACCGGGTTGTTGCGCGCGACAGGGCCGCCTAGAGTGGCCCGCTCCAACCCCACGGAGACCCGCATGATCGCGTTCACATGGCAGCGGCTCGCAGTGGCCGCGTTGCTGCTCGGTGCGGCGCTGGGTGCCGTCGCCGGCGTCACCGTGCGATTCAGCAGCACCGATCCTTCGGCCACGCTGTTCCCGAGCGACCGTTTCACGGTGCGCGACTGGGGCAACACCACCTTCCGCCGCGTCAACCTGCCGCTGCCGGCCGATTGCAGCGGCGCGGCGGCAGCGGAATGCGCCGACCTGGCGGTGATCAACGAACTCGACGGTTTCTCGACCCAGCCTCGCATCACGATCCCGTTCACCGGGGCGATCGACCCGGCCAGCGTCACCAGCGACAGCGTCTACCTCGTCAACCTGGGCGATACGCTGAGCCTGCGCGGCTTCGGCACTCGCGTGGGCATCAACCAGGTGGTGTGGGACATGGCCACCAACACGCTGGCGCTGCAGCCCGACGAACTGCTGCAGCAGCATTCGCGCTACCTGCTGGTGGTGACCAACGGCGTGCGCGATGCCGATGGACGGCGCATCGAGTCCGGGCGCTTCCACGACGACAACGCCCGCGGCGGCCACGAGTACGACCGCGACCTGCGCGACGGCATGCGTGGAGGCTGGCACCGCCAGCGCATCGTCGCGGCCAGCCTGTTCACGACGCAGACCATCACCGCAGACCTGCAGAAGATCGCGCAGCAGATCAAGCGCTCGCGGCCGCCACCGGTGGACTTCGGCATCGGCGACGCCGCCGGCGTGGCGACGCGTGCGGTGTTCGCGCTGCCCGAGATCCAGGCGATCCAGTTCAACCGCCAGACCACCACATCCGGAGCGCCATCGAGCAGTTACCTGCCGACTCCGGCACTGTCGATCGTTCCGGGCGCGGTACGCGCCATCGCCTATGGGCGCTTCGCGTCGCCGAACTACGAGGTGCCCGGCCAGTACATCCCGCCCAGCGACACGCTCGGCGGCCGCCCGCAACCGCAAGGGAGTCGAGGGCTCATCGTGCAGATGTTCCTGCCGGCCGGCACCAAGCCCGCCGCGGGCTGGCCGGTGGCGATCTTCGGCCACGGCTTCACCGACAGCATGTACGGTGCGCCGTGGACCCAGGCGTCGGTGTACGCCGCACACGGCATCGCCACCGTATCGATCAACGTCGTCGGCCACGGCGGCGGCGCCCTCGGTACGCTCGCCGTGCTGCGCAACGGCCACGCGCCCGTCGTCGTGCCCGCCGGCGGTCGCGGCATCGACCAGGACGGCAACGGCACCATCGACTCCACTGAAGGCGTCAATGCCACGGGCGCGCGCAACATCATCGGCAGCCGTGACGGCCTGCGCCAGACGGTAGTCGATCTGATGCAACTGGTGCGCCAGATCGAGGCCGGCGTCGATATCGACGGCGACGGCAGCATCGATCTCGACGCCGGCCGCATCTACTACGCGGGGCAGAGCTTCGGCGGCATCTACGGCACCATCGTGATGGGCGTCGAGCGCAGCCTGAAGGCCGGCGTCGTCAACGTGCCGGGGGGCTCGATCACCGAGATCGCGCGCCTGAGCCCGTCGTTCCGCGGCCTGACGATCCTGGCGCTGGCCGCACGCGGCCTGCTCAACGCAGCGCCGCCGGTGTACGCGGTCGAGAACATCCCGCTGCGCGATCAGCCGGCCCTGGTGAACAGCGTACCCGGTGCGATGGCGATCCAGCAGGCGCTCGACCGCTTCCAGTGGGTGCAGCAGTCCGGCAACCCGGTGAGCTATGCCCAGCACATCCGCAAGCAGCCGCTGCCGGGCAACGCGCCGAAGCCGGTGATCGTGCAGTTCGCCAAGGGCGACATGACCGTACCTAACCCGACGACCAGCGCACTCATCCGCGCCGGCGACCTGGCCGACCGGGCCACCTACTTCCGCAACGATCTGGCGTTCGCCGCCGACGCGGCGACGCCGAAGAACCCGCACACCTTCCTCACCAACATCGCCGCCGGCGGCCTCGGCCCGACGGTGGCCATCGGTGCGCAGACCCAGATCGCCGCCTTCCTCGCCAGCCATGGCACCACGGTGATCGACCCCGACGGCGTCGGCCCGTTGTTCGAAGTGCCGATTGGCGGCGCGCTGCCCGAACAACTGAACTTCATCCCTTGACCGTGTGGCGACGCTGCCGCGAGCACGGCAGCGTCGTTACCGTCTTCCCCCCGGCGTCGGGGGCGTGATCGCCGCAGGTGCGCTCGGATAATCCGGCGCAACCGCACGGCCTTCGCATGTTCGACCCGGCTGCTCCCATCCATCGCTTCGGCCGCATCGGCCGCGCGCTGGCAGCCGGCGCGGCGATCGCGTTGAGCGCGTTGGCGCAAGGCGCCCCACCGGCCGGCAAGGCGGCACGGGCAGTCGAGGCGACGGCAACGGCGCCGCCGTCGGCCAGCGGCTACCGCATCGCGCCGACGCCATCGTGGGTGCTCGACATCGATGCGCCGAAGCGCGCCGACATCGCGGCGGGCAAGGGCCCGGGCTACCGCGTGCTGCTGTCGGACGTGCAGACACGGCTCGATGCGCCGGGCGAGCAGCAGCAGTACGTGCGCTCGCGCCTGGTGGCCACCGAGAGCGCGGCGCTGCCGGAGGTGTCGAAGGCCGAGTTGCCCTTCAATCCGGCGTACCAGACGCTGACGCTGCACGAGGTGGCGCTGTGGCGCGACGGCGTGCGCCACGACCGGCTCGCCAGTGCGCGCATCGAGCTGCTGCGCCGCGAGGAGCGGCTCGAGCAGAGCACGCTCACCGGTCTGCAGACGCTGTTGGTGGTGCTCAGCGACGTGCGCATCGGCGACGCGGTCGACATCGCCTACACGCTGCGCGGCGCCAACCCCATCTTCGGGGGGCGTTTCGCCGAGAACTTCCAGTTGACGTTCGGCGCTCCGGCCGACGTGGTGCAGGTGCGCGTCGATCATCCGGCCGCGCGCGCGCTGCGCGTCAAAGGCATCCGCAACGAGGCGGTGCCCGAGGTCAGCCGCGACGGCGACCGCGAGAGCCTGCGCATCGTTCGGCGCAACGTGCCGATGGTGCGCGCCGAGGAGCGGGTGCCGCCATGGTTCAAGGTGTGGCCGTCGGTGCACATCAGCGAATACGCCGACTGGGGCGAGGTGGCGCACTGGGCCGAAGGGCTGTTCGACGATGCGAGCCCGCTCGGCCCCGAGCTCGAAGCCCGCATCGACGCCTGGCGCGGCCGAGGGCTGCCCCGCGAGCGTCTGGCCGCCGAGGTGCTGCAGGCGGTGCAGGACGAAGTTCGCTATTTCAGCGCCAGCCTGGGCGAGAGCTCGCACCGGCCCAAGCCGGCTGCGCGCACGTATGCCGAGCGGCTGGGCGACTGCAAGGACAAGGTCGCGCTGCTCGACGCCGTGCTGCAGCGGCTGGGCTTCGATGCACGCCCTGCCCTGGTGTCGGTGCAGCGCAAGCGCGGCCTCGCCGACTACCTGCCCGGGCACGACCAGTTCGACCACGTGATCACGCGGCTGCAGATCGACGACAAGGTCTACTGGCTCGACCCCACGCTGCAACTGCAGGGCCGCCGGCTCGACAGCCGCGGGCAGGCCGACTACGGCATGGCGCTGGTGGTCGCGCCGCAGACGCAGGCGCTGGCGCGCGTCGAGGCGCCGGCCAGCGCATCGGACGCCACCGAGTTCGACCAGACCTGGAACCTGGCCGACCTGACGCGCGCGGCGCAGCTCACCTCGATCGTGCGGCTGCACGGCAAGGCCGCCGAGGCGTGGCGCAACGCAGTGGCCGCCGGCGGCACCGAGCGCATCGCCGAGAACCTGGCCGGCACGTGGGCGCGCGTGATGCCCGGCATCAGGCAGACCGCGCCGCCGCAGGTGCGCGACGACCGCGAGGCCAACCGCTTCGAGCTGGAACTGCACTACGAGGTGCCGGGCCTGGGCAGCTACGAGCGCGGCATGCTGACCGTCGAGGTGCCGGCGCTCGAGATCATCGACGCGATGGTCGGCCCGCGCGAGGCACGGCGCGACATGCCGTGGCTGGTCGACCAGCCGCGGCGGCTGACCCAGCGCGTGCGCGTGATCGCGCCGCTGCGCTTCCAGTCGCGGCCACCGGCGCCGCAGGACGTGAACGACAAGCACTTCGCGCTGACCTCGCGCATGGAGGTCAGCGGCAACCAGTTCACGCTGCTGCTGGGCTACACGCGCAAGCTCGACGCGGTGCTGCCGGGCGACCTGGCCAGCTACCGCGAGCACCTGCAGGCCGCGCGCCGCATCAGCGGCACCACGCTGCGGCTGCCGCTGCTCGACGCCGATCGCCTGCGCGGGGTGTTCGACGACATCGAGCGCCGCGTGCAGCGCCGCTACGGCTCCGATGCCGACGCGCTGCGCGAGTTGGTGGTGCAGCAGGAGCTCGAAGTGGCGCTCGCCACCGAACTGCTGAAGGTCAGCGGCGAGCACTCGCCGCTGACCGGCCCGGTGCTGGCCAGGCGCGCGCAGGCCAACAACATGCTCAACCACTTCGACGCCACGCTGGCCGACGTCGAGCGTGCGCTGCCGCTGAGCACGCGCTCGAGCGAGCTGTGGTCCGCGCGCGGCCTGGCGCTGCTGTCGCTCGGCCGCGCCGACGAGGCGGCGGCGGCGATGCGCAGCGCCATGGAGCCGGGCGGCGATGCCCTGGCCGCCAAGGGGCTGGGCAATGCGCAGTACTACCAGGGCCGCTATGCCGACGCCGAGGCGTCGTTCCGCGACGCGGCGCAGGCTTCCAGCGGCGAAGACCGCGACTTCGCGCTGATCTGGCTGTTCCTCGCCGCGCAACACAACGGCGGCAAGGGTCGCGACGCGGTGGCGCCGTTCCTCGACCAGAGCGACGCCCAGCGCTGGCCCGCGGCCGTGGTGCACTACCTCGCCGGCCGGCTGTCGCGCGACGACCTGCTGCGCTCGGCGCGCAAGGACAAGCAGATGGAGCGCCTGAACCTGTCGGAGGCGTGGTTCTACCTCGGCCAGCAACTGCTGCTCAGCGGCGACGCCGAAGGCGCGCGCCGCATGTTCCAGCGCACGGTCGAGATCGGCGCGCTGCCATACCGCGAGCACGCGTTCGCCCAGCTCGAGCTGCGGCGTGCAACGGCGCGATAGGCCTGGGCACGCAGGTTTCGCCACCGCGACCGCGGGCGCTGCAGGTGGCCTCGCCGGCCGACGCGGCTACCATGCTCGCTGCGGCCGGGTCCGGTCGTTGGGAGTTCGTCGCGCCTGAGCACGACAATCACCACCACCACGACAACCGCACGACCATGAACGCCCCGCTCCCCCTGCCCGCGCTCGACGAGATCCGCCAGCACGAAGACGAAATGGTCGCGCTGCGGCGCCAGATCCACGCCAACCCCGAGCTGGCGTACGAAGAGCACGCCACCGCCGACCTGGTGGCCGAACGATTGCAGCGTTGGGGATACGCCGTGCACCGCGGCCTCGGCGGCACCGGGGTCGTCGGCACGCTGCGCGCGGGCACGTCCGGGCGGCACGTGGGCCTGCGCGCCGACATGGATGCGCTGCCGATCGCCGAAACCAGCGGCAAGCCGTGGGCGAGCAAGGTGTTCGGCAAGATGCACGCCTGCGGCCACGACGGCCACACCGCGATGCTGCTGGCGGCCGCGCGCCACCTCGCCGCGACGCGCCGTTTCGACGGCCACCTGCACCTGGTGTTCCAGCCCGCCGAGGAGGGCCTGGCCGGCGCCAAGCGCATGCTCGACGACGGCTTCCTGAAGCTGTTCCCGTGCGAAGCGATGTTCGGCATGCACAACATGCCGGGCCTGCCCGAGGGCAAGTTCAGCGCCGTGCCGGGCTTCGCGATGGCCAGCGGCGACACCGCGATCATCAAGGTGCGCGGCGTCGGCGGCCATGGCGCCATACCGCACAAGGCGGTGGACGCCGTCGTCGCCGCTTCCAGCATCGTGATGGCGTTGCAGACCATCGTCTCGCGCAACGTCGACCCGCTGCACACCGGCATCGTCTCGGTCGGCGCCTTCCACGCCGGCGAGGCGCCCAACGTGTTGCCCGACGAGGCCGAACTGCGCTTGACCGTGCGCGCCTTCCGCCCCGACGTGCGCGACCTGCTCGAAAAGCGCATCGGCGAGATCGCGCGCACGCAGGCGGCCGTCTACGGCGCCAGCGCCGACGTGAACTACATCCGCCGCTACCCGGTGCTCAACAACCATGCGCGCGAAACCGAGTTCTGCAAGCAGGTGATCCGCGACTGGCTCGGCGACGATGCGCTGCTGGGCAATGCCGAGCCGGTGAGCGGCAGCGAGGACTTCGCGTTCTTCCTCGAACAGGTGCCCGGTTGCTACGTCTTCATCGGCAACGGCATCGGCAGCGAGGGCGGCTGCATGGTGCACAACCCGGGCTACGATTTCAACGACCGCGTGCTGCCCACCGGCGCCAGCTACTGGGTGCGCATCGCCGAAGCCTACCTCGGACCTCAACCAGCCTGACGACGGTGACACGACCCACCGACCGCCGCACCCGGCCCGGCAAGCTGGCCGACCCGCAGGCCAAGCCGAAGCGCGCCTCGGAGCCCGAGGCGCCGCCGCTGTCGATCACCTTGCGCGACCTCGAGGTCCCGCAAGCGCCCGTGGCACCCAGCAAACCGGCCAGCGAGGAATTCATCGTCTCCGACCCCGAGGCACGGCGCGCGCCCTGGCTCGGCGACCCCGAGGCCGAACGCGCGGCGCAGCGCGCGGCACGGCGCGCGCAAGTGCGCAAGGACCGGCTGCGCGACGTGGGGCAGGAAACCACGGCGGGCGACCTCGACGCAGCGCCCGCGGCGGCGCCCAGTCCATCGCCGCGACCAGCACCGAGCGCAATTCCCCTGCCGACGCTGACCGATGAACTGCCGCCGATCCCGGCCGCACCGCCTGCTGAACGCAACGACTCGCCGGTCCAGACGCCGCCCGACATGACGCCACAGGCCGCACCTTCGATGCCGCCCGGCGTGCAGCCGGCGGCAGCAGCGACGGCCGGTGCCGCGCCGGCAGCCGAGGCTGCCCCCACACCGACGGCGGCACCGCCCGCGGTGGCCAAGCCGGCGGCGCCGGCGATCCTCGTGCTGCGCCCCGCCGGCAACGAACCCGACCCGCTGTACGAGCAGCTCAGGGCGTTCGGCTTCGACGTGCAGGTGCAGTCGCAGCCGCCTGACCTGCCGGCGCCGTGGCCGTTCGTCGCGGTGTTCGTCGACCAGGCCTTGCACCCCGTCGACGGCGGCGACGCGATGGACCTGTGCAACGACGTGCGCGAGCGCAGCCGCTTGCCCGGCGTGCTGAAGCCCGTGCTGGTGCTGGTGGCCGATCAACTGACGCCGACCAACCGGGTGCGCGCGGGGCTCGCCGGCTGCAACGAGATCCTGCTCGGCGCGATCACCCGCGGGGCGGTGGCCAAGGTGCTCGACACGCGCGGCATCGCGCTGCCGTCGGACGCGCGGCGCGCGTAAGGCGCGCGGCGCGACGAGCGCTGCCTGCCCGCCGATGGCGCGATGTCCATCGCGCCGTCTCGCTCTCGACACCCCGGCTACGCTCGCAGGCACGCCGCATGACCACGCTGCCCGAACGCATCGTCTGCCTGACCGAGGAGCCCACCGAGGTGCTGTATGCGCTGGGCGAGCAGCGGCGCATCGTCGGCATTTCGGGCTTCACGGTGCGGCCGCGCGAAGCGCGACTCGAGAAGCCCAAGGTCAGCGCCTTCACCAGCGCGAAGATCGAGCGCATCCTCGAGCTGAAGCCCGATCTCGCGATCGGCTTCTCCGACATCCAGGCCGAGATCGCGGCGGCGCTGGTCAAGGCCGGCGTCGAGGTGTGGATCGCCAACCACCGCTCGGTCGAGCAGATCATGGGCTACGTGCTGCGGCTGGGCGCGATGGTCGGCGCCGTCGATCGTGCACGCCGGTATGTGGACACACTGCAGGCGCATCTCGATCGTGTGCGCGCCGCCGCGGCGAAGCTGCCGCGGCGGCCGCGCGTCTACTTCGAGGAGTGGGACGAGCCGGCGATCAGCGCGATCCGCTGGGTGAGCGAGCTGATCGGTATCGCCGGCGGCGACGACGTCTTCTCGCAGCGCGCGGCGGCCTCGCTGGCGAAGGATCGCATCGTCGCCGACCCGGCCGAGATCGTGCGCGCCGCACCCGACCTCGTCATCGGCTCGTGGTGCGGCAAGAAGTTCAGGCCCGAGCGGGTGGCCGCACGCCCGGGCTTCGCCGCCATTGCCGCGGTGCGCGACGGCGAGCTGCACGAGATCAAGTCGCCGCTGATCCTGCAGCCGGGGCCGGCGGCGCTGACCGACGGGCTCGACGCGCTGCATGCGATCATCCGGCGCTGGGCCGAGCGCCACGCCTGAAGGAGATGACCATGACGTTCAAAGCCATCCTGCTGTCGCAGACCGACGACAAGAAGACCCGCGCCGAACTGCTCGACCTCGACGAGTCGCGCCTGCCCGATCGCGACGTGACGGTCGACGTGGCGTACTCGACGCTCAACTACAAGGACGCGCTGGCCATCACCGGCCGCGGCGCGGTGGTGCGCGCCTGGCCGCTGGTGCCGGGCATCGACCTCGCCGGCACGGTGAGCGCGAGCCGCAGCGCCGACTGGAAGGTCGGCGACAAGGTCGTGGTCACCGGCTGGGGCCTGGGCGAGAACCACTGGGGCGGCCTGGCGCAGAAGGCACGGCTCGACGCCGGCTGGCTGCTGAAGATCCCCGCGCCGTTCGACGCGCGCCACGCCATGGCGATCGCCACTGCGGGCTTCACCGCCGCGTTGTGCGTGATGGCGCTGCAGCGCCACGGCTGCAAGCCCGGTGACGGCGAGATCCTCGTCACCGGTGCGGCCGGCGGCGTCGGCTCGATCGCGGTGGCGCTGCTGGCAGGCCTCGGGCATACGGTGGTCGCCTCCACCGGCCGGCCGCACGAGGCCGACTACCTGAAGCGCCTCGGCGCCGCGCGCATCGTCGCACGCGCCGAGCTGGCGGCCGCCGGCAAGCCGCTGCAGAAGGAGCTGTGGGCCGGCGTGGTCGACACGGTGGGCAGCCACACGCTGGCCAACGCCTGCGCGCAGACGCGCTTCTTCGGCGCGGTAGCGGCCTGTGGACTGGCCGGTGGCGGCGACTTCCCGGCCACGGTGATGCCGTTCATCCTGCGCGGCGTCACGCTGTACGGCATCAACAGCGTGCTGGTGCCCAACGCCGAGCGCGCCAAGGCGTGGGCGCTGATGGCGCAGCACCTCGACGCGAAGAAGCTCGACGCGATGACCGTCGAGATCGGCCTGAGCGAGGCGATCGCCTACGCGCCGCGGCTGATCGAGGGCCAGGTGCGCGGCCGCACGGTGGTCGACGTGCGGCGGTAGATCTCCCGCCGCGCGCGCGGGGCGTGTAGCGGCCAGACGCGAGGCGCGTCCGCGGCGGTCCCTTAGACTGCCGCCCGATGTCGCTGCTCGCGCTGTTGCTGCTGCCCTTTGCCGGCTGCGTGGTCGCGGCGCTGCTGCCGACCAACGCGCGCAACCTCGAGTCGCTGTTCGCCGCCCTGGTGGCGCTGGCGGTGGCCGTGCCGCTGGGGCTGCTGTACCCGCAGGTCAGCGCCGGTGCGGTGCTCGCCGAGCGTCTGGCCTGGCTGCCCGGCCTCGGCGTCGACATCGTCGTGCGGCTCGACGGCTTCGCCTGGATGTTCGCGATGCTGGTCGCCGGCATGGGGCTGCTGGTGATCGTCTACGCGCGCTACTACCTGTCGCCCGACGACCCCGCGGCGCGCTTCTATTCGCTGCTGCTGGGCTTCATGGGCGCGATGCTCGGCGTGGTGGTGTCGGGCAACCTGGTGCAGCTGGTGGTGTTCTGGGAGCTGACCAGCGTGTTCTCGTTCCTGCTGATCGGCTACTGGACGCACCGCAAGGACGCGCGCCGCGGCGCGCGCATGGCTTTCACCGTCACCGCCAGCGGCGGGCTGGCGCTGCTGGCCGGCGTGCTGGTGCTCGGCCACATCGTCGGCAGCCTCGAGCTCGACGCGGTGCTCGCCGCCGGCGCGCGCGTGCGCAGCCACGCGATGTATCCGCTGGCGCTGGGGTTGATCCTGCTCGGTGCGCTGACCAAGAGCGCGCAGTTCCCGTTCCACTTCTGGCTGCCGCACGCGATGGCGGCGCCGACGCCGGTGTCGGCGTACCTGCACTCGGCCACCATGGTCAAGGCCGGCGTGTTCCTGCTGGCGCGGCTGTGGCCGGTGCTGGCGGGCAGCGAGGCGTGGTTCTGGATCGTCGGCGGCGCCGGCCTCGCGACGCTGCTGCTGGGCGCCTACGCAGCGATGTTCCAGAACGACCTCAAGGGCCTGCTCGCGTACTCGACGATCAGCCACCTCGGACTCATCACGCTGCTGCTCGGCCTCAACAGCCCGCTGGCCGCGGTGGCCGCGGTCTTCCACACAATGAACCACGCGACGTTCAAGGCGTCGCTGTTCATGTCGGTAGGCATCATCGACCACGAGACCGGCACGCGCGACATGCGCCGGCTCGGCGGTCTGTACCGCGCGCTGCCGATCACCGGCACGCTGGCCATCGTGGCCAGCGCCGCGATGGCCGGCGTGCCGCTGCTCAACGGCTTTCTCTCCAAGGAGATGTTCTTCGCCGAGACGGTGTTCATCAGTGCCATCCCGGCGGTGCAAGTGGGCCTGCCGGCGGCCGCCACGCTGGCCGGCGCGTTCGCGGTGGTGTACGCGCTGCGGCTCGGATACGGCGTGTTCTTCGGCGCAGCGGCGCACGATCTGCCGCGCCAGCCGCACGAGCCCACGCGCTGGATGCGCGTGCCGGTGGAGCTGCTGGTGCTCGCCTGCGTGGTGGTGGGCACGCTGCCGGCGTGGTCGATCGGCTCGCTGCTGGCCACCGCGGCGCGCCCGGTGGTCGGCGGCGCGCTGCCCGCATACAGCCTGGCGGTGTGGCACGGCTTCACCACGCCGCTGGCGATGAGCGCGGTGGCCACCGTCGTCGGGCTGGCGGCCTACGGGCTGTTCGCCGAGCGCCTGCGGCAGCGGCGAGGCCGCGGCGCGCCGCTGCTCACGGCGCTCGACGGCAAGCGTCTGTTCGAGTGCGCCCTGGCAGCGCTGACGGCGGCATCGCGCCGCGTGCTGCGGCACCTGGCCACGCGGCGGCTGCAACCGCAGCTGCTGGCGATGGTGGTGATCGCGGGCCTGGCCGGGCTGGGCTCGGCGTTGATCGTGCCGCTGAGCTGGGGCGACCGCGCGCGCGTGCCGGCGTCGCCGGTGTTCGTGATGTTGTGGGTCATCGCCGGCACCTGTGCCATCGTCGCCGCGCAGCAGGCCAAGTTCCACCGCCTGGCGGCGCTGACGATGCTGGGCATCGTCGGCCTGGTGGTGTGCATCACCTTCGCCTGGTTCTCGGCGCCCGATCTGGCGCTGACGCAGCTTGCCGTCGAGGTGGTGACGCTGGTGCTGTTCCTGCTCGGCCTGCGCTGGCTGCCCAAGCGCGTGCAAGAGGACGACCCGCGCACCGCGGCGCGCACCTGGTGGCGTCGCCGCCGCGACCTGGTGCTCGCGGTGCTGATCGGCGCCGGCCTGGCCACACTCTCGTACGCGCTGCTGACGCGCAGTGCACCGCTGTCGATCGCGCCGTTCTTCATCGAGCAGGCGCTGCCCGCCGGCGGCGGCAGCAACGTGGTCAACGTGATGCTGGTGGACTTCCGCGCCTTCGACACGCTGGGCGAGATCACCGTGCTCGGCCTGGTCGGCGTCACGGTGTACGCGCTGCTGCGGCGCTTTCGGCCGCCGCGCGAGACCATCGAAGCGCCGCTGCAGCAGCGCGTGCGCGGCATGGGTCGCGACCTCGCCGACCGCGCCGACGATGTCGACCGACTGCAGGACTACCTCGAGGTGCCGGCGGTGCTGGTGCGGCTGCTGCTGCCGCTGGCCGCGCTGTTCGCGGTGCATCTGTTCCTGCGCGGGCACAACGAGCCCGGCGGCGGCTTCGTCGCCGCTCTGGTGGTGGCGAGCGCCTTCATCGCGCAGTACATGGTCGGCGGCACGCGCTGGGTCGAGGCGCGGCTGCACCTGAATCCGCAGCGCTGGATCGCCTCGGGCCTGCTGCTGGCGCTGGCCACCGGGCTCGGCGCGCTGCTGCTGGGCTTTCCGTTTCTCACCTCGCACACCGCGCACCCGGTGCTGCCGCGGGTCGGCACCGTGAGCCTGCCCAGCGCGGCGGTGTTCGACCTCGGCGTGTTCACGGTGGTGGTCGGCGCGACGTTGCTGATGCTCACCGGCATCGCCCACCAGTCGCTGCGCGCGCGCCGTCAGCAGGCCGCCGACGAGGCGCAGGATCCCTGATGGAAGCCGTGGTGTCGGTGGCGATCGGGGTGCTCGGCGGCGCCGGCGTCTGGCTGGTGCTGCGGCCGCGCACGTTTCAGGTGCTGATCGGACTGTCGCTGCTGTCGTACGCGGTCAACCTGTTCATCTTCAGCGTCGGCAGCCTGGCCATCGGCGAGGAGCCGATCGTCAAGCCCGGCCTGGCCGCCGACCTGTCGAACTACACCGACCCGGTGCCGCAGGCGCTGGTGCTGACCGCCATCGTGATCGGCTTCGCGACGACGGCGCTGTTCCTGGTGGTGCTGCTCGCGCTGCGCGGCCTGTCGGGCGGCGACCACGTCGACGGTCAGGAGGAGCTGCCGTGAGCCCCGCCCGGCCGACCGAAGGGGCTCAGCCCCCGCTCGGCGGGGAGGCGCGAAGCGCCAGGGGTGCCGTCATGTGCCCCGCCCGGCCGCCCGAAGGGGCTCAGCCCCCGCTTGGCGGGGAGGCGCGAAGCGCCAGGGGTGCCGTCATGAGCCCCGCCCGGCCGCCCGAAGGGGCTCAGCCCCCGCTCGGCGGGGAGGCGCGAAGCGCCAGGGGTGCCTTGTGAGCGCCGAGCACCTGGTGGTGGCACCGGTGCTGCTGCCGCTGGGCACCGCGGCGGTGATGCTGATGCTGCGCGAGGACCGGCGCGTGCTGAAGGGCACGCTCAACCTGGCGTCCACCGCGATCGGTCTGGCCATCGCGCTGCTGCTGCTGCGCTCGGTCGACTCGCAAGGCCCGGCGGCGTTCGGCGTCTACCTGACCGCCAACTGGCCGGTGCCGTTCGGCATCGTGCTGGTGGCCGACCGGCTGTCGGCGCTGATGGCGGTGCTCACCGGCTGCGCCGGCCTGGCCGCGCTGGCCTACGCGCTGCCGCGCTGGCAGCACGCCGGGGTGAGCTTCCATGCGCTGTTCCAGTTGCAGTTGATGGGCCTGTACGGCGCCTTCCTCACCGCCGACCTGTTCAACCTGTTCGTGTTCTTCGAGGTGCTGCTGGCGGCCAGCTACGGCCTGCTGCTGCACGGCGGCGGCATCGCGCGCGTGCGCGCCGGGCTGCACTACATCGCGATCAACCTGGCCGCGTCGCTGCTGTTCCTGATCGGCGTGGCGGTGATCTACGGGGTCACCGGCACGCTGAACATGGCCGACATCGCACGCACGCTGCCGCTGATCCCCGCCGGTGATCGCGGCCTGCTGCACGCCGGGGCCGCGATCCTGGGCATCGCCTTCCTCGTCAAGGCAGGGCTGTGGCCGCTGAATTTCTGGCTGCCGCCGGCGTATGCGGCGGCCAGCGCACCGGCAGCGGCGCTGTTCGCCGTGCTCACCAAGGTCGGCGTGTACGCGGTGCTGCGCCTGTGGACGCTTTGCTTTCCGGCTGTTGCCGGCACATCGGCCGGCATCTCGTCCGGGTTCGGCGGCAGCGCGCTGGTATGGGGCGGGCTGGCCACGCTGGCGTTCGGCGCCTTCGGCATGGTGGCCTCGCAGCAGCTCGCGCGGTTGGCGAGCTTCAGCGTGATCGCCTCGTCGGGCACGCTGGTCGCGGCCATCGGCTTCGAAGACTCCGCGCTCACCGGCGGCGCCCTGTTCTACCTGGCCAGCTCGACGCTGGCCGCGTGCGCGCTGTTCCTGCTGGTGGAGCTGCTCGAGCGCAGCCGCCAGGTCGATCTCGGGCCGACAGAGATCGACCACGGCGACGCGCTGCCGGCGTTCATCGGCGGCGAGCCGCCACCAGGCAGCAACCTCGACGACGACGAGCAGGTGCTGGCCGGCCGCGCGATCCCCGCCGCGCTGGCGTTTCTCGGCGTGGCCTTCACGCTGTGCGCGATGACGATCGCCGGCATGCCGCCGCTGGCGGGCTTCGTCGCCAAGCTCGCGATGCTGAGCGCGCTGCTCGATCTGCGCGGCGGCCACGCCGGCTGGATGCTGTTCGCGCTGCTGATCGTCAGCGGGCTGCTGGCGGCGATCGCGCTGATGCGCGTGGGCATCACCCACTTCTGGACCGGCGGCGAGCGCCCCGCGCCGCGCCTGCGCGTGGCCGAGACGGTGCCGGTGGCGGGGCTGCTCGCGCTGGTGCTGCTGCTGGTGACGCGCGGCGATGCGGTGCTCGCCTACACGCACGCCACCGCGCAGACGCTGCACACGCCCGAGCGCTACATCGAGGCGGTGATGGGCGCGCAACCGCGGCTGCGCAAGCCGGAGGGTTCGCGATGAAGCGGTGGCTTCCTTCGCCGTGGCTGTCGCTCGCGCTGCTCGGCGGCTGGCTGCTGCTGCACGACGGGCTCGACGCGGCCCAGTGGTTGCTGGGGGCCGCGCTGGCGCTGGCGCTGCCGCTGCTGATGGCGCCGCTGCGGCCCGCGACGGGGCCGCTGCGCCACTGGGGCACGCTGACGCGGCTGGTGCTGCGCGTCGGCCGCGACGTGGTGCGCTCGGGGATCGAGGTGGCGCTGGGCGTGCTCGCGTTGTCGCGCCGGCCGCTGCGCCCCGGCTTCGCCCGCGTGCCGCTCGAGCTGCGCGAGGCGCACAGCCTGGCGGCGCTGGCGATGATCGTCACGGTGGTTCCGGGCACCGTGTGGTGCGAACTGGCGCCCGATCGCAGCGTGCTGTTGCTGCACGTGTTCGATCTGCCCGACGAGGCGGCCTTCCTGGCGCACTTCAAGGCCGCCTACGAACTCCCGCTGAAGGAGGTCTTCGAATGACTTCGTTGCTGTCGGCTGCCGTCACCGCCACGCTGCTGATGTATGCGCTGGCGATGGCGCTCGCGCTGGTGCGCCTGCTGCGCGGCCCGAGCGCGCAGGACCGCGTGCTGGCGCTGGATTTCACCTACGTACTCGGCATGTTGCTGATGCTGGTGCTGGCGATCCGCTACGACAGCCCGATGTACTTCGAAGGCGCGCTGCTGATGGCGCTGTTCGGCTTCGTCGGCTCGATGGCGCTGGCCAAGTTCCTGCTGCGCGGCGAGGTGATCGAGTGAGCGCCGCATCGACCGCGCTGCCGTGGGCCGAGGCGCTGATCGCGCTGTTGCTGCTGGGCAGCGGGGTGCTCGCGCTGACGGCGGCGACGGGGCTGCTGCGGCTGCCCGACTTCTTCGTCCGCATGCATGCGCCGGCGCTCGCCTCCACGCTGGCGGCCTGGGCGGTGACGCTGGCCTCGATCGTGCACTTCAGCGGCCGTGGCAGCGGCCTCGTGCTGCACCCGTGGCTGGTCATCATCGTGCTGTCGATCACCGCGCCGGTGACCACCATCGTGCTGGCGCGCGCGGCACTGTTCCGCCGACGCCAGGCCGGCGACGCGCTGCCGCCGCCGCTGGGCGCGAGCGACGAGCAGCGCTGAAGCCGCGCCACGACGCGCACTTGCCGCGAACCGGCACTACCATCGGGCTCGCCCCACCCACTCGCCGAGCCGGGAGATCCGATTCCGATGGAGCCGCTGCGATCGATCGTTGCCGCCACCGACCTGTCGGCACCGTCGCGCCATGCCGCCGACCGTGCCATGCAGTTGGCACAGGGCAGCGATGCTGCCGTCCACCTGGTGCACGTGCTGGGCAGCAGTGCGCTCGACGACCTGAAGCGCTGGCTCGGCGCCGCTGCCGATGCGCTGCCCGCACCCGACGACGAGGCGCGCCAGCGCCTGCACGAGCAGGCCAGCGAACTGGCCCTGCGCCACGGCAGCGCCGTGAACGAGCATCTGGTGGCTGGCCACCCTGTGGACGCGCTGACGCGTCAAGCCGAGCAACTGCAGGCCGACCTGCTGGTCACCGGCACGCGCGGCGCGGGCTTTCTGCGCGGCGTCGTGATCGGCTCCACCGCCGAGCGCCTCGCCCGGCGCTCGCAGCGGCCGGTGTTGATGGTGCGGCAGGTGGCGCACGAACCGTATCGCCACGTGCTGGTGCCGGTTGATTTTTCGCCCTGGAGCGCCGCGGCGCTCGACACCGCGGCACGCGTGCTGCCGCACGCCACGCTGCTGCTGATGCATGCGGTCGAGCTGCCCTACGAGGGCAAGCTTCGCCTGGCCGGCGTCGACGGCAGCGTGGTCGCGCGCTACCGCGCGCAGGCGCGCCGCGAGGCGCAGCAGCGGCTGCAGCAGATGGCCGAGCGCTCGGGCGTGCCGTCGCAGCGGCTGCGCACGATCGTCGTCGAAGGCGGCGATCCGTGGATGCTGATCGCGCAGCAGGAGCAGGAGCACGACTGCGATCTGATCGCCATCGGCAAGCACGGCCGCCACGCGCTGGAGGATCTGCTGCTGGGCAGCACGACGCGCATGGTGCTGTCCGAATGCAGCGCCGACGTGCTGGTGTCGACCTCGCAGACCGCGTGATCCGGGTGGCCATCGCGCGGCCACGGGCGACACGCAGCGACGGATCTCCGCCGCCGGCGGGCGCCGCGATCGCTGCCCACGCGGACCGCGGTCGCCCGCGATGATCGCCGCGTCGGCGCCGGCCGCCACGCCATGGGCCCGCGATGCCGGCGCGGTGGCGCAGGCGCTGGCCACCGATGTCGATGACGGCCTGGGCGCGGCCGAGGTCGCGCGCCGGCAGGCCTCCCACGGGCCCAACGAACTGCGCGCCGCCGCACCGACGCCGGCCTGGCGGCGCCTGCTGGCGCAATTGCACGACCCGCTGGTCTACCTGCTGATCGGCGCGGTCGCGATCTCGCTGCTCGCCTGGTGGATCGAGGGCGCCCACGGCTGGCCGGTGGACGCGCTGGTGATCGGCCTCATCGTCGTGCTCAACGCGGTGCTCGGCTTCGTGCAGGAGGCCAAGGCCGAGAGCGCGGTGGCTGCGCTGGCGAAGATGACCGCCGTGACCTCGGCGGTGCAGCGCGACGGCCGGCTGCAACGCGTGCCGAGCAGCGAGCTGGTCCCCGGCGACATCCTGCTGCTGGCCGAGGGCGATGCGGTCGGCGCCGACGCCAGGCTCGTGAGCTGCGCCAGCCTGCGCGTGCAGGAGGCCTCGCTCACCGGCGAGAGCGAGGCCGTGCTGAAGGACGCCGCCGTGCTGCCCGAGAGCGCTGCACTGGGCGACCGCCTCAACATGGTGTTCAAGGGGACGGCGGTGGTGCAAGGCAGCGGCCGCGCGGTGGTCACCGCCACCGGCATGCACACCCAGATGGGCTCGATCGCCTCCCTGCTCGAGGCGACCGTCGAGGCGCCGACACCGCTGCAGGTCGAGATCGCGCGCATCGGCCGCATGCTCGGTATCGCGGTGCTGGTGATCGCCTCGGTGGTGGTGGCCACCGTGCTGGCGCTCTCGCCGGCGCGCAGCGTGTCCGGCCTGGTCGACGTGCTGCTGCTCGGCGTCTCGCTGGCGGTGGCCGCGGTGCCCGAGGGGTTGCCGGCGATCCTCTCGGTGGTGCTGGCGCTGGGCGTGCAGCGCCTGGCGCGCAACAAGGCCATCGTGAAGAAGCTGTCGTCGGTGGAGACGCTCGGCTCGGCCTCGGTGATCTGCTCCGACAAGACCGGCACGCTGACACGCTCGGAGATGACGATCCAGCGCGTGGTCACCGCTGCCGGCGCGGCGCGCGTCACCGGCGTGGGCTATGCGCCCGAAGGTCGCGTCGAACGCGAGCGCGGCGGCGCGGCGCCCGATGCGGCGATGCGCGCCGAGCATCTGGTGGTGCTGGGCGGCGGCAGCCTGGCGGGCAACGCCGACCTGCGCGAGGGCGGCGCCGGCGTGTGGGAGATCCAGGGCGATCCCACCGAGGCGGCGTTCCTGGTGGCCGAGCGCAAGCTCGGCGGCCACGAGCGGCGCGCGCGGCGCTTCGAGCGCGTGCGCGAGCTGCCGTTCACCTCCGAACGCAAGATGATGTCGACCGTCGAGATCGACCACGAACAGGGCGACGCGCGGGTGCTGGTGTGCAAGGGCGCGCCCGACGTGCTGCTCGGCCGCTGCACCCGCCTGCGCGAGGGCGTGCAGACGCGCGCGCTCGATGTGGCGGCGCGCGCGCGCATCCTGGCCGACGTCGATCGCCTGTCGGGCGAGGCGATGCGCACGCTGTCGGTGGCCTACCGGCCGCTGGCCCCCGACGAGGACCACGATGCCGACGCCGACCGTCTCGAGCGCGACCTGATCTTCGTCGGCACGGTGGGCATCGTCGACCCGCCGCGCGAGGAGGCGGCCTCGGCGATCGCCGAGGCGCACCGCGCCGGCATCCGCGTGGTGATGATCACCGGCGACCATCCGCGCACCGCCGCGCGCATCGCCTCCGACCTCGGCCTGGTGCCGCCGGGTGCGGCGGTGCTCGCCGGGCCCGATCTCGACGCGCTCGACGAGGCCGCGCTCGCGCAGGCGGTGCGCACCACCGCGGTCTACGCGCGCGTGGCGCCGGTGCACAAGATGCGCATCGTCGACGCGCTGCAGGCCGACGGCGAGGTGGTGGCGATGACCGGCGACGGCGTCAACGACGCGCCGGCGCTGAAGGCGGCCGACATCGGCGTGGCGATGGGCGTCAACGGCACCGAGGTCGCCAAGCAGGCCGCCAAGATGATCCTGGCCGACGACAACTTCGCCACCATCGTCGTCGCGGTGCGCGAAGGGCGCGCGATCTTCGACAACATCCGCAAGTTCCTGCGCTACCTGCTGTCGTCGAACATGGGCGAGGTGCTGACGGTGTTCCTCGGCGTGGTCGGCGCCGCCGTGATCGGGCTCGACAGCGGCGGCGCCGCCGTGGCGGTGCCGCTGCTGGCCACGCAGATCCTGTGGATCAACCTGATCACCGACTCGGCGCCCGCGCTGGCGATGGGCGTCGACCCGCCCGGCGACGACGTGATGGCGCGCAAGCCGCGCCGCCTCGCCGAGCGGGTGATCGATGCCCGCATGTGGGTCGGCGTGATCGAAGTGGGGCTGGTGATGGCGCTGGCCACGCTGCTGACGATCGACCTCTATCTGCCCGGCGGCCTGATCGAGGGCGACCAGAGCCTGGCCAACGCGCGCACCGCGGGCTTCACGGTGCTGGTGCTGGCGCAGCTTTTCAACGCCCTCAGTGCGCGCTCGGAGTCGGCCAGCGCCTGGCGCGGCGTGTTCGACAACCACTGGCTGTGGGGCGCGATCGGGCTGTCGCTGCTGCTGCAGGCCGCGGTGGTGCACCTGCCGTGGCTCAACGTCGCCTTCGACACCGTGCCGCTGAGCGGATCGCAGTGGCTGGCCTGCTTTGCGATGGCCAGCACCGTGCTGTGGATCACCGAGCTGCGCAAGCTGCTGCGCCGGGCCGCGCGACGGCGCCGATAGCAGCGCGCTGTCGCCGCCGGCTCGAACGTCGAGGCCGGCGCGCGATGTCTGCTACCTTCGGCGCGCGTGGAGTACTGGAACCTCGCCATTCTCGTCGGCGCGCTGCTGCTGCTCGTCAGCATCGTGGCGAGCGACCTTTCGTCGCGCATCGGCGTGCCTCTGCTGTTGGTGTTCCTGCTGCTGGGCATGCTCGCGGGGGAGGACGGGCCGGGGGGCATCCGCTACGACGACTTCGACGCCTCGTACGCCGTCGGGACCCTGGCGCTGGCGGTCATCATCTTCGACGGCGGCCTGCGCACCCGCAAAGAGACCTTCCGGGTCGCGCTGGCGCCGGCGGTCGTGCTCGCGACGGTGGGCGTCGTGGGCACCGCCGCCGTGCTCGGCGTTTTCGCCGCCTGGGTGCTGGGCATCGGCTGGCTCGAGGGCATGCTGCTCGGCTCGATCGTCGGCTCGACCGACGCCGCGGCGGTGTTCGCGCTGCTGCGCACGGCGGGGGCCACGCTCAAGCAGCGCATCGCCTCGACGCTCGAGATCGAGTCGGCGAGCAACGACCCGATGGCGATCTTCCTGACGATCGCGCTGCTGGAGGTGCTCGTCGCCGGCGGCACCTCGCTCGACGCGGCGGTGCTCGTCACCTTCGTCAAGCAGTTCGGCATCGGCGCGGTGCTGGGCCTGGCCGGCGGCTGGCTGCTGGTGCAGTTGATCAACCGGCTCACGCTCGTCGGCGGCCTGTACCCGCTGCTCGCGGCGGCCGGCGGACTCGTCGTGTTCGCGCTCACCGCGCGAGTCGGCGGCAGCGGCTTCCTGGCGATCTACCTCGCGGGGCTGGTGTTGGGCAACTCACGCCTGCGCTCCGGGCAGAACATCCTGCGCGTGCACGACGGGCTCGCCTGGCTCGCCCAGATCACGATGTTCGTGCTGCTCGGTCTGCTGCTCACGCCGTCGCAACTGATCGACGTCGCGCTGCCGGCGTTCGCCATCTCGGCGTTCCTGATGCTCGTCGCGCGGCCGCTGGCCGTGTCGCTGTGCCTGCTGCCGTTTCGCTTCCCCTGGCGCGAACACGTCTACATCGGCTGGGTGGGGTTGCGCGGTGCCGTGCCGGTGGTGCTCGCGATGTTTCCGATCATCTACGGTGCACACGACGCGCGACTGTTCTTCAACGTCGCGTTCTTCATCGTGCTGGTGTCGCTGCTGCTGCAGGGCTGGACGATCGCGCCGGCGGCCCGCTGGCTCCAGCTCGAGGCTCCACCGTCGACCGAGCCGCTGCAGCGCATCACGCTCGACGTGCCCGGCCACTACGAACACGAGATCCTCGGCTACCAGGTGCGCTCGGGCAGTCGGATCGCAGGGCGCGCCCTGGTCGACCTCGTGCTGCCTCAGGGGGTGCAGGTGATGGCGATCATGCGCGAAGGCCAGGCGCAGCCGGTGCAGCCGGGCGCCCGGTTTGCCGCGGGAGACCACGTCTACCTCCTTGCTCAGGCGGACGACCTCGCGCACCTGAGCAAGCTGTTCGATCCGCACCTCGAACCGGCGCGGCTCGAGGCGCACCACTACTTCGGCGACTTCGTGCTCAACGGCGACGCCGTCGCCGGCGATCTGGCGGTGGTCTATGGCTTCAGCGTGCCCGAGGATGTGCAGGACAAGACGCTCGCCCGATACCTGGCCGACACCTTCCACGGCAGGGTCGGGGTGGGCGACAGCGTGACCCTGGGCGGCGCCGAACTCGTGGTGCGCGAGATCGAGGAAGGCGTCGTCACACGCGTCGGCCTGCGCCTGCGCCAGAAACTGCCCGTCGCATGATGACCGCCCGGGCGGACGCGGCGCCCCCGCCGCAGCCGGCGCTCAGTGCGGCGCAGGCCCCGCGCGCCGCCGCGCCCGGCGCAGCGCCACCAGCAGCAGCGCGCCGCTCAGCGTGCCCAGCACGATCGGGTTGGCGGCCAGGATGTCCGACAACCCCCACAGCATCTCGGGAGCCTTCTGCTGGACGTACCTCGCCAGGTCGAGCACCTGTTCGGGCCTGAACGTCCACACATCGTCGAGTCGCACCTGGACAGCGCTCCAGCGGCCCTCGGGCAGCAGCCGCGCGAATGCGCCCGCGGCCACGGCCACCAGCGCCAGCGGCCCCACCGGACGCAGCAGGTGGTTCAGCAGCCGCTGGCGCAACGCCAGCGGGGCTTCGTCGTACAGCGCGGCCACCAGGCCCGGTACATCGCGTTCAGCGGCAGCGCCGGCCGCGTCGTCTTGCAGCGCATGAGGCGTCTCGGTGCTCATGTGCGCCACCTTACGCCGCCGCGCCGGCGAGGCAAACCGCCGCAACGCAAAGAACTGTTTCGATGCGCTTCAGGATTCGACCAGCATCAGCAGGCGTTCAGTTGAAGCACACCGCCTCGACGTTGTGGCCGTCGGGGTCGAGCACGAACGCGGCGTAGTAGTTGTCGCCGTAGTCCTTGCGCAGCCCCGGGCCGCCGTTGTCGCGTCCGCCGTGGGCCAGCGCCTGCGCGTGGAAGCGCGCCACGGCGTCGCGACTGCGCGCGCTGAAAGCCAGATGCGTGCCGGGGCCGATCGCACCGTTGTGCGCATGCAGCCACAGCGCCGGGGCGCCCTTCGGGCCGAGCCCGGCGTAACCATCGCCCTCGCTGCCCAGCTCGTGACCCAGCGTGCCCAGCGCGGCCTTGTAGAAGCGCACGCTGCGCGCCAGATCAGAAACCTTCAAACCGACGTGATCGAACACGAGCTTGTCCTTCCATCGCATGCCCGGAGCCGCGGGATGCGGCTCACCTGCGGGCGATGTTAGGCAAGCGGGCGCAGGCGTTCTTGGACAATCTTGCGGTCGCCGCGTGCGGCGCGGCGGAAGCCGCGCGGCGACACGCCGGCAGCGCGGCGGAAGCTGCGCACGAAGTTCGACAGGTCGGCGAACCCCGCATCGAGCGCGATCTCGGTGATCGGCCGCTCGCACTCGGCCAGCAGGCGCGCAGCGGTGCGCAGGCGGCTGCGCACCAGGTACTGGTGCGGCGTGACGCCCAGCGCCTGCGCGAACAGCCGCAGGTAGTGGTAGGCGCTCAGCCCGCAGTCGGCGGCCAGCCGCTGAAGCGTCAGCGCCTGATCGGGCTGGGCGTCGATGCGCAGCGCCGATCGCACCGCGCGCCGGCGGTCCGCTGCGCCGGCCGGTGTGCGCGGGCGCGAGCCGTCGTCGGCCACCGCGGCAAAGCGCGCCGCGAAGGCGAGCGCCGCCTCGTCGAGCCCGACGTCGCTGTCGCCGGCGGCGACCGCGCGCATCAGCTCGCCGCGCACCATCAGCTCGGCCAGCGGCGGCACGGCGCCGGAAGGCCACGCCCCGCGGCGAGGCGCCAGTTCGTCGACCAGTTCGGGCGCCAGGCCCACCGCGAGGCAATCGTCGCCGCCGGCGCGGTGCTCGTGCGTGCATTGGTAGTCGTCGCCCGGCTTGAGCACCAGCACCGAGCCGGGCACCAGCTCGTGCAGCCGGCCGCCGCAGCGGCAGCCGAAGCTGCCGCGCTGCACGTACGACACCGACCAGCCCTCGTGGTGCTCCCAGTAGGCGCGCGATTGCGGGCCGGCGTCGCAGCGGTGCGCGGTGACCGACACCGGCCCCTCGATCAGCTTGCTGGCGTGCGACACCGCAGCAGTGTAGGCGCGCGCGCCGCCGCGCTCAACGCGACAGCACGCCGTACCAAGCGTTCAGCATCACCTGCCGGTCTTCGCGAAACGGCCGCCGCACCAGCCGCAGCACCGCGAAGCCGTGCTCGCGCGCCAGGCGTTCGAGGTAGGCGCGCGAGTGGGCAAAGCGCAGGCTCGCTCGCAGCACGACGTCGGCCGCGCCGTCGTCGTCGGCGACCTCGCAGCAGAAAGCGAACAGACCGCCGGGCAGCAGCACCCGCGCGACGCCGGCGAACACGGCGTCGAGCGCGCCGAGGTAGGTGAACACGTCGGCCGCGGCAACCAGGTCGTAGCAATCGTCGGTGGTCGCCAGGAACGTCGCGACGTCGGCCTGCACGAGCCGGTCGTAGATGCCCTTGACGCGCGCCGCGTCGAGCATGCCGGCCGCCAGGTCGACGCCGTCGATGCGCGTGGCCCGCGTGCGCAGCAGCTCGCCGACGAGGCCGGTGCCGCAACCGAGGTCGAGCGCGCGCCCGAACCACCGCTCGCCGGCGGCCTGGCGCAGTTCGTCGACGAGCGCCTCGTGGCCGCGGTAGTGCAGCGCCTGCACCAGGTGCGCATCGAACTGCTGCGCATAGTCGTCGAACAGCCCCTGCACGTGGTCGCGCGGTGGCGCGGCGGGCGCTGCCCGGCCCGGCTCGACGGCGGCGAGGCAGAACGCGATCATCTCGGCGTCGCCGCCGTGCGCCAGCGCGCTGCGGTACGCCGCCGCGGCCTCGGCCACACGGCCGGATTCGCGCAGGATGCCGCCGCGGTTGATCCACGCCTGCGGCTGAGCGGCGTCGAGCGCGAGCGCGCGCTCGTACGAAGCCAGCGCCGGCGCGGGGCGGCCGAGCGCCTGCAAGGTCTGCCCGTGGCGGAACCACGCCGCGCCACTGTCGGCATCGAGCGCGAGCAGGCGCTCGAACGCCTGCAGCGCCTGCGCGTGCCGGCGCGACTCGTTGAGCATGCAGCCCAGATGGAACAGCGCCGGCCGGTAGTGCTCGTCGAGCGCCAGCGCCCGCTCGAAGCTCGCCACCGAGTCGGCCAGCCTTTGCAACCGTGCCAGCGCGAGGCCGCGCTGGCACCAGGCGTCGGGCTGCGACGCGTCGAGCGCGAGCGAGCGCTCGAGCGCGTGCAGCGCCGCCTCGGTCTTGTCGAGCGCCAGCCGCACGGTGCCGAGGTTGGCGAGCGTCGAGGCGCGCTCGGGCAGCAGCGCGAGCGAGGCCTCGAAGCGGGCCTCGGCCGAGGCCGCGTCGCCGGCCTCGGCGTGCGCGACGCCTTCGAGAAACAGCACCTTCGCGCGCTCGAATGCCGCGGGGTCGTCGTGGTTCATCGCGCCGCCATTGTGGGCGACCGCGGGCGCTGCGCGCCGCGCGATGCGCGCGTCGCAGCGACCGGGCGCGCTCAGCGCCACATCTTCTTCTTCTTCCAGCGCCGCTCGCCGCGCACGCCGGCGTCCTTCATGCCGAGGTAGAACTCGCGGATGTCTTCCTTCTCGAGCAGGCGCTGGCAGGTGTCTTCCATCACGATGCGGCCGTTCTCGAGCACATAGCCGCGGTCGGCGACGTTGAGCGCCATGTTGGCGTTCTGCTCCACCAGCAGGATCGTGGTGCCGCGCTCGCGGTTGATGCGGATCACGATCTCGAAGATCTCGCGCGTCAGCTTCGGGCTCAGGCCGAGGCTCGGCTCGTCGAGCAGCACCAGCTCGGGCGAGCCCATCAGCGCGCGGCTGATCGCCAGCATCTGCTGCTGGCCACCCGACAGCAGCCCGGCGTGCTGGCGATCGCGCTCCTTGAGGATCGGGAAGTAGCCGTAGACGGCGTTGAGGTCGCCGTGCAGCGCGTCGCGGTCGCGGCGCGTGTAGCCGCCCATCATCAGGTTGTCGTGCACCGACAGCAGCGGGAACACCTCGCGCCCTTCGGGCACGTGCACGAGGCCGCGGCGCACGATGTCGGCCGGGTCGCGCCCGGTGATGTCGGCGCCCTTGAAGTGCACGCTGCCGCGCGTGGGCATCAGCACGCCCGAGATCGTCTTCAGGATCGTCGACTTGCCGGCGCCGTTGCTGCCGAGCACGGTGACGATCTCGCCGCGGCGCACGCTGAGGCTGACGCCGCGCACGGCGCGGATCGGGCCGTACGCACTCTCGACGTTGGCGAGCACCAGCAGCTCGGGCACCGCTTCCTGCGCTTCGTTCATGCCGTCTTCCTGCGCAGCCCCGACACGTCGTCGGCCGAGCCGAGGTAAGCCTCGATCACGCCCGCGTGCGCCTGCACCTCGGCGGGCGTGCCGAGCGCCAGCACCTCGCCCTGGTTGATCGCCAGCACGCGGTCGGACACGCGCGACACCAGGCTCATGTCGTGCTCGACCATCAGCACGGTGATGCCCAGCTCGTTGCGGATGTCGCGGATCCACCAGGCCATGTCGTCGGTCTCCTCGACGTTGAGCCCCGACGACGGCTCGTCGAGCAGCAGCAGCTTCGGCCCCATGCACAGCGCCCGCGCCACCTCGACCACCTTGCGCACGCCGTACGGCAGCCCGTGCACCAGCGAATCGCGGTGGTGCTGCAGGTCGAGCAGATCGATCACGCGCTCGGCCTGCAGCCGCGCCTCCTGCTCGGCGCGACGCGCCGCCGGCAGGAAGAACAGGTTGGCGACGAAGCCGCTGCTGCGGTGCACATGGTGGCCGATCAGCAGGTTCTGCAGCACCGAGGCATGCTCGAACAGCTCGATGTTCTGGAACGTGCGCGCGATGCCCAGCTCGGCGATTCTGTGTGGCGGCAGGTCGCTGATGCGCTGCCCGTCGAACCAGATCTCGCCGGCGCTCGGGTCGTAGATGCGGCTGATCAGGTTGAACACGGTGGTCTTGCCCGCGCCGTTGGGCCCGATCATCGTGAACACCTCGCCGCGCGCGACCTCGAAGCTGACCTTGTTGACCGCCACCACGCCACCGAAGCGCACGGTGAGGTCGCGCACGGAGAGCAGCGGGGTGCTTGTGCCGCTCATGCCGAAACCTCTGCTGCCGAGTCCGCGCGGGCAAAGCCGCGGCCGGGTATGCGCCGGCGCTCGTGCACGGCGGCCAGCCCTGCGGGCTGGCTCCCTTCCGGTGCTCGGTCTCGTGGCCCGCGGCGAAACTCGCTACGCTCACTGCGTTCGCTTCGCTCGAACAATCGCCGCGAGTCAGTGGTGGATGCGCGCGCTGCGCGCGCGCGGCCACGAGCCCTGCGCTCCACGGCCCGGCCTGCAGGCCGGGCCGGCTCGTGAGGCGAGCGAGAGTCCGCAGGGACTCTCGCCCGTCCACACTCGCCCTCAGCGCCGCGCAATGTCGCTGCCGGCGCACACCCGCCCACGGCTTTGCGCTGGCACCGAGGTGCATTCATCGACGAACAGCCCGAGCGTCCACAGCGCGGTGGGCGATGCCCGGCAGGGGGCGACTTGTGGCGCGGCGAGCGATCGCGGCGGCGCGCTCGACGAGCGCGAGTCCAGCAGGACTGCTGTTGAGCAGATCTGGCCGCGCGGCGATTGATCGAGCCGGCGCGCGCACCGCAGGGACCGGCGCGAGTTTCGCCGCGCGAGCGCGCTGCGAGAAGCGCAGCGAAGTCGGCCCGAAGGGCCGACCGCGACAGTAGGAGCCACCAGCGGGTACCGCCCACCGCGCCGCGCGGTTCGCTGCAAGTATTGCCAGCCGCCACACGCCCCGGGCGTCACCGCCACCCGCCTCACCGCACCTGCTCCGACTTGGCGAACGCCTTCTGCCGCTTGAACAGACCGCGCCGGTAGAACGGGAACAACTGCAGGTAGGTGCGGATCTTGAGCCAGCGGCCGTACAGGCCCATCGGCTCGAACAGCACGATGCCCACCAGCACCACGCCGTAGATCAGCGCCTGCAGGCCGCTGGCCTGGCCGATCGCCGGCGGCAGCCAGTCCTTGGCGATGGCGATCAGCTGCGGCAGCGCGATCAGGAAGATCGCGCCGAGGAACGCGCCGTGCAGCGAGCCGAGGCCGCCCACCACCACGATCAGCAGCAGTTCGATCGACTGCAGCGCACCGAACTGATCGGGCGCGATGAACGCCAGCTTGTGCGCGTACAGAGCACCCGCCACACCGGTGAGCGCTGCCGAGATCGCGAAGGCCAGCGTCTTGGTGCGCGCCAGCGCGATGCCCATGCTCTGCGCCGAGATCTCCGAATCGCGGATCGCGATGAAGGCGCGGCCGGTGTTCGAGCGCAGCAGGTTCAGCACGCCCAGCGTCGCCAGCACGCACAGCACGAGGCACACGTAGTAGAAGCCGGCGCCCGAGCCGATCTGCCAGCCGAACAGCGACACCCCCGGCACGTTGCGCCCGGAGTTGCCGCCGGTCACGCTCTCCCAGCGCGCCAGCACCTCCTCGACGATGAAGCCGAAGGCGAGCGTGGCGATCGCCAGGTAGATGCCCTTGACGCGCAGCGCCGGCAGGCCCACCACCACGCCCACCGCCGCCGACAGCGCCGCCGCGGCCGGCAGCGAGAGCACGAACGGCCAGCCGTGGCCGAGCAGGAACGCCTGCGTGTACGCGCCGACGCCGAGGAACGCGGCGTGGCCGAGCGACGCCAGCCCGGTGAAACCGGCGAGCACCATCAGCCCGAGCCCGGCGATCGAGTAGATCAGGATGAACGCGAGCTGCGTCAGCCAGTAGTCGCCGACGCTCCACGGCGCGGCGAGCAGCGCCAGCATCAGCAGGCCGTACCAGAACGCCTGGCCGCCGTGCTTGACCAGGCGGATGTCCTGGTCGTAGTCGGTCTTGAAGACGAATCGCATGTCAGAAGGCGATGCGCTCGAGCATTGCGCAAGGCGGGCCAACCTCGCCAGCCAAGGTCTTGCGCGGATCCGGCTTTGCCGGTCCGCGGCAAGGGCCCCCTAGGGGAGCAGCGACAACGGCCAACCGGCCGTTGCGGCGAGGCTGACTTCGCGTCAGCGAAGTCAAGGCGCAGTGCGCCGGCCGGAGCCAAGGACGTGAGCGTGGGGGTCTCATGTCACACCTTCTTGCGCGTCGACCCACCGAACAGGCCGTTGGGCTTGATGACCAGCATCACCAGCACCACCACGTAGGCGGCGATGTCCTTGAAGCCCTCGGGCAGGTAGAAGCCCGCCAGCGCCTCGATCACGCCGATGATCAGGCCGCCGACGATCGCCCCCGGCAGGCTGCCGAAGCCGCCGACCACCGCGGCCGGGAACGCCTTCAGCCCGATGAAGCCCATGTTGACGTGCACGAAGGTGAACGGCGCCAGCAGCAGCCCTGCCAGCGTGGCGACGCCGGCCGACAGGCCCCACACCAGGCCGTTGAGCCGCTGCACCGGAATGCCCATGTAGTACGCCGCGAGCTGGTTCTGCGACGCCGCCTGCATCGCGATGCCGATGCGGCTGAAGCTGAACATCGCCCACAGCAGCGCGCACAGCACGACGGTGATCACGATCACCACCGCCTGCTCGACGCTGACCACCAGCGCGCCGAAATTCCACACCTGGCCTCGGTACGGCGTGGCCAGCGCGTGGGTGTCGGAGCCGTAGCTCGGCACCATCGTCATCAGGCCGCGCGCCATGAAGCCCAGCCCGATGGTCAGCATCACCACGGTGAACTGCGGCTGCCCGAGGATCGGCCGGATCGCCACCCGCTCGAGCAGCACGCCGAAGCCCGCCATCAGCGCCAGCGCCAGCACCACGGCGACGATGAACGGCAGGTGCGCCACATCCATCAGCCCCAGGCCGAGGAAGGCGCCGAGCATCATCAGCTCGCCCTGCGCGAAATTGACGGTCTCGGTGGCCTTGTAGATCAGCACGAAGCCCAGCGCGATGAGCGCGTAGATGCAGCCCAGCGAGACTCCGGAGATCAGCAGTTGCGCAAAGGCCGTCACGTCTGCCCTCGGGCGCCGCGGCCCTGTTGGATGGCGCACAGCATGCCTGCGCACGCCGCCGCGGCGCGCCGGGACTTCCCTAGGAACCTCGGCGGCGCAGAGGGTTGCCCGCGCCGGGTCGCGCTGCCTGCCGCGCCGGGGCGCACCCTACATGCGGGCGGCCTTCAGCCAGTAGCGCGAGGCGCCGTCGTCGCCGCTCTCGCGCACCACCTCGCCGCGCGCCACCAGGTAGTTGAGGTGCGCCAGGCTCTCGCCGGTGGCCATGCCGAGCAGTTGCGCGCCTTCGATCGGCCGCGCGAACAGCGCGCCGAAGACATCGATCGAGCGCTTGGGCTCGGCCAGCGCGCGGCGCAGCCGCGCCAGGCTCTTCTCGTGGCCGGCGGCGAGCCGGTCGAGCCGCGCGTGCAGGCCGCGAAACGGCTCGCCGTGCGACGGCAGCACCAGCGTGTCGTCGGGCACGGCGGCACGCAGCTTGGCGATCGAGGCGATCCAGTCGCCCAGCGGATCGGCATCGGGCTCGGTGGGAAACACCGACACGTTCGACGAGATGCGCGGCAGCACCTGGTCGCCCGAGATCAACATCTTCAGCTCCTCGCAGTAGAAGCAGGCGTGCTCGGGCGAGTGGCCGTTGCCGACGATGACGCACCACTCGTGTGCGCCGATGCGCACGCGCTCGCCGTCGTGCAGGCGGCGGAAGCTGTCGGGCAGCGCGTAGACCACGCGGCCGAAGCCGCCGAAGATCGCGCGGTAGTGCTCGATCTCGTCGTCCTTCCAGCCCGCGCGGCGGTAGAAGCGGATGGCGTCGTCGGGTGCCTCGCGGCCAGTGTCGGCCACCAGCGTGCGGCAGGTCAGGTATTCCAGCCGCGTCATCCATAGCCGTGCGTCGAAGCGGCGGGTCAGCCAGCCGGCCATGCCGACGTGGTCGGGGTGCATGTGGGTGACGAACACCCGCGTGATGCGCTTGCCGGCCAGGGCGTCCTCGGCGGCCAGCGCGCGCGTCCAGCTCGCCAGGGTCTCGCGCGTCTGCGCGCCGGTGTCGACCATCGCCCAGCCGTCATCGTCGGCGAGCGCATAGAGGTTGATGTGCGTCAGCGCCCACGGCAGGTGCATGCGCAGCCAGCGCACGCCGGGGCGGATCTCGCGGCCGTGGCCCGGCTCGGGCGGCGTGCCGCAGGGGTAGCTCAGGCCGCCGTTGTCATCGGGTCGGCCATCGTGGCTCGGCTTGTCGGATGCTTTCACGGCGCGATTCTCGCGCGAAGCGCCACGAAGCGCTGACGCGCGAGCCGCCTCGAGCCCTGCGTCGGCCCGTCGTGCCCGTCGCCCGAGGGCGCGCTCACGCCGCGGCGGTGACCCCGCGGGCGAGCAGCCGCGTCAGCGCGTAAACGGTGTCGATGTGCGGCGTCGGCGTGGCGGTGAGCCGCGCCAGCTCGGCCACCGAGCCGATCAGCGCCTCGATCTCGGGTTCGCGGCCGGCTTCGACGTCCTGCAGCATCGAGGTCTTGTGCGCGCCGACGCGCTCGGCGCCGGCGATGCGCTTGTCGATCGAGACGCGGAAGGTCACGCCGAGCTTCGTGGCCACCTGCTGCGCCTCGGCCATCATCAGCGCCGAGAGCTCGCGCGTCGGCGCGAAGCGGCAGATGTCGGCCAGCGTGGCGCGCGTCAGCGCACTCACCGGGTTGAACACCAGGTTGCCCCACAGCTTGAGCCAGATCTCGGAGCGGATGTCGGCCAGCAGCGGCGCCTTCAGGCCGCTGCGAACGAAGGCATCGCTGACGCGCTGCGCGCGCGCGCTGGTCGAGCCGTCGAGCTCGCCGAGCGGGAAGCGGTCGCCCTCGATGTGGCGCACCACGCCCGGGGCCACCAGTTCGCTGGCGGGGTAGACGACGCAGCCGATCACGCGCTCGGGGGCGATCGCGCGGCCGATGGCGCCGCCAGGGTCGACGCTGTCGAGCGTGCGCCCTTCGAACGGCCCGGCGAGCTTGTGGAAGTACCAGAACGGGATGCCGTTCTGCATCGGCACGACGACGGTGTCGGGCCCGCACAGCAGCGGCACCTGAGCGGCCACCGCGCCGAGCTGGTGTGCCTTCATCGCCAGCACCACGAGGTCGTGCGCACCGGCGGCGCGGTAATCGTTGGTGGCGCGCACGTTGCGCGCCACCTGCTCGCGGCCGTCGGCCTCGATCAGCTTGATGCCGTGCTCGCCGATGGCCTGCAGGTTGGCGCCGCGCACGACGAAGGTGACGTCTTCGCCGGCCAACGCCAGCCTGGCGCCGAGCAGGCCGCCGATGGCGCCGGCCCCGATGATCGCGATCTTCATGGCTCCCTCGATGCTGCGGCGGCCGCGACTGGGGCGGCGCGAGCACCGATGTGTAGTGGACTGCCGGACGATTCTATGAAGTGCCGCGCCCCGGCCGGACTTGCGCGCCAGCTTTCGATTCCGGAAACTTGACCACAGTCAAGCGCCACCGGCAAAGCCAACACGGAGAATTTTGACGGCAGGCCGAGGCGTCGTCCTCCGCCGCCCGAACGACGCATTCCCAACGGAGACGAACCATGGCATACGACAAGGCCGCCGTGAGGCAGATCCTCGACCGCGTGCGCGCCGACCAGCGCAACGCGCTCACTGCACCCGAGGGCAAGCTGGTGTGCGACGCCTACGGCATCGCGGTGCCGCAGGAGGGCGTGGCGCACTCGGCAGCCGAGGCGAGCGCGCTGGCGGGCAAGATGGGCGGCCCGGTGGTGCTGAAGATCGTCTCGCCAGACATCCTGCACAAGACCGAGGCCGGCGGCGTGCTGGTGGGCCTGAAGAGCGCCGACGAGGTGGCCAGGGGCTACGACACCATCCTTGCGAACGCCAAGAAGTACAAGGCCGACGCCAAGATCGTCGGCGTGCAGGTGCAGCAGATGCTCGGTGGCGGGCAGGAGGTGATCGTCGGCGCGGTCACCGACGGCAGCTTCGGCAAGCTGGTGGCGTTCGGCCTGGGTGGCGTGCTGGTCGAGGTGCTGAAGGACATCACCTTCCGCCTCGCGCCGGCCACGACGAGCGACGCGCTGAGCATGCTCGACGGCATCGCCGCTGCCGAGATGCTCAAGGGCGTGCGCGGCGGCGAGGCGGTGAACCGCGAGGCGCTGGCCGGCCTGATCGTGCGCGTCAGCGAGCTGGTGAACGACTTCCCCGAGATCGCCGAGCTCGATCTGAACCCGGTGTTTGCCACCGCGAAGGGCGCGACCGCCGCCGACGTGCGCATCGTCTGCGACTTCGAACCGAAGGAACAGCGCTGGCGGCCGTCGCAGCAGGAGATCGTTGTGGCGATGAACCGCATCATGAAGCCGAAGTCGGTGGCGGTGATCGGCGCGTCGGCCGAGGACGGCAAGATCGGCAACTCGGTGATGAAGAACCTCATCAACGGCGGCTACAAGGGCCAGATCCTGCCGATCCACCCGAAGGCGAGCGAAATCCTCGGCTACAAGGCCTACCCGAGCGTGAAGGAGGTGCCCGGCGAGATCGACGTCGCGGTGTTCGCGATACCTGCCAAGTTCGTGGCCGCGGCGCTCGTCGAGTGCGGCGAGAAGAAGATCCCCGGCGCGGTGCTGATCCCCTCGGGCTTCGCCGAGACCGGCAACGTCGAGGGCCAGAAGGAGATCCAGCAGATCGGCCGCAAGTACAACGTGCGCCTGATGGGCCCCAACATCTACGGCTTCTACTACACGCACTCCAACCTGTGCGCCACCTTCTGCACCGCCTACGACGTCAAGGGCTCGACGGCGCTGTCGTCGCAGTCGGGCGGCATCGGCATGGCGATCATCGGCTTCAGCCGCTCGGCCAAGATGGGCGTGTCGGCGATCGTCGGCCTGGGCAACAAGAGCGACATCGACGAGGACGACCTGCTCACCTTTTTCGAGCAGGACGACAACACGCAGGTGATCGCGCAGCACTGCGAGGATCTGAAAGACGGCCGCGCGTTCGCCGAGGTGGCCAAGCGGGTGTCGAAGAAGAAGCCGGTGATCGTGCTGAAGGCCGGCCGCACCGCCGCCGGCGCCAAGGCCGCCAGCTCGCACACCGGGGCGCTGGCCGGCAACGACAAGATCTACGAGGACGTGCTGGCGCAAAGCGGCGTGATCCGCGCGCGCTCGCTGCGCGACCTGCTCGACTTCGCGCGCGGCGTGCCGGTGCTGCCCACGCCCAAGGGCGAGAACGTGCTCGTCATCACCGGTGCCGGCGGCTCGGGCGTGCTGCTGTCGGACGCCTGCATCGACAACGGCCTGAAGCTGATGGCGATGCCGCCCGACCTCGACGCGGCGTTCCGCAAGTTCATCCCGCCGTTCGGCGCCGCCGGCAACCCGGTGGACATCACCGGCGGCGAGCCGCCGACCACCTACAAGAACACGGTGAAGCTGGGCCTCGCGGACCCGCGCATCCACTCGCTGATCCTCGGCTACTGGCACACCATCATCACGCCGCCGATGGTGTTCGCCAAGCTGATCGTCGAGGTCAAGCAGGAGATGGAGGCGCAGGGCATCAAGAAGCCGATGGTCGCCTCGCTGGCCGGCGACGTGCAGGTCGAGGAGGCCGCCGAATACCTGTACCAGCACGGCGTGCCGGCGTACGCCTACTCCACCGAGATTCCGGTGGCGGTGCTCGGGGCCAAGTACAAGTGGGCGCGGGGGGCGGGGCTGTTGTGAGCTGAGATCCGCGCTCGCTCCGATGAACGGGCCCTGCGGGGCCCGTCTCTTCTGATGGGCGAGTCGGCCCGCTTCGATCGCGTGGGGCGGCACGGCAGGCGCCATGTGGTGGCGCTCGACGCCGTGCACGACGCCTTCGTGCCCGGCAGCTGGCGCCACTGGAACGCCACCCTCGAAGCGCTTGCGGCGCAGCAGCGCGTGCAGGCCGACACGCCCGCGCAGGCGCGAGCGCTGCTGCAGTTCGGCCGGCTGATCGGCAACAGCGACATGCACTTCGGCAACCTGAGTCTGTTCGTCGAACCCGGCGACGTGGCACGCGGCCGCTTCACTCTGGCGCCGCTGTACGACATGCTGCCGATGCACTGGCGGCCCGACGCGATCTCGGGCGATATCGGCCTGTTGCCGCTCACGCCCGACCCCGCCGACCTGGCGAGCGCGGCCAGGCCGATCGCGCGGGAGTTCTGGGAGCGCGTCACCGCCGACTCCGGCGTGAGCCGGGCGTTTCGGGCGCTCGCCAGCAAGATGGCGGGCCGGATGCGTTGAAGGGACACGGGGCCTGCCGCTGCCGCCCCGGTGCCTGCCACGCCTCGCCTCAGCTCGCCAGCAGCGCCTTCAGGTTGTCGTCGATGAACTTGGTGTCGACGGGGTTCGCGCCGCCGCCGGCGAAGTGGCCCCACACGCCGGGAATGGGCTTGCAGACCGCGTTGGACATGTGCTTGACCTCCCACTCGTTGTCGGCGACCGGAAAGTACAGATCCATCTCGCCGGGCATCACCACCGCCTTGGCCTTGATGGCGCCAAGCGCCTTCTTGAAGTCACCCTTGAACACGGGGTTGTCGCTGATGTCGCCGTTCTGCCACGACCAGAGCATGGCGAGCAGGTTGTTGGCATCCTTGGGCAGGAAGAACCCCTCCCAGAACGCCACCAGAAAGTCCTCCAGCGAGGAGTAACCCATATCGCGCCACAGTTCCTGCATGTAGAACGGCTGCGACAGACCCCAGCCGGCGTACACGCGACCGACGCCGCGCAGCCCCTTGGTGGGCGGCGACTCGTACCAGCCGTTGTTCCACGCCACGTCGTTGGTCAGCGCCGCCTTTACGCCTTCGAGGAACACGAAATTGTGCGGCGCCGTCTTGGCCGACCCACAGAACGGCGCAATGCGCTCGACCATGTCGGGGTACAGGCAACCCCACTGGTTGGTCTGCTGGGCGCCCATCGACCAACCGACCACGAGCTTGATCTTCTCGATGCCGAACCTCTCGGTGACCAGGCGGTGCTGCAAGGTGACGTTGTCGTACAGCGTCACGTTGGGGAAGCGCGCGCGGTCGTACGGCGCCGGCGTGTTGCTGGGCGACGAAGACAAACCGTTGCCCAGCATGTTGGGCACGATGATGAAGTACTTGTCCGGGTCCAGCGCCATGCCCTTGCCGATGAGCCACTCGTTGTCGTAGTGCTGCCCCGAGTACCAGGTGGGGTAGACGATGACGTTGCTCTTGCTCGCATTGAGTTTGCCGTACGTCTTGTAGGCAAGTTTGGCGTTGCGCAGCGTCGCACCGCGCAAGAGCTTGGCGTTCCCGAGATCGAAGATTTCGTAGTCCATCGTTCAGTCTCCCGAAAAAATTGCGGCCAATCCAAAAGGTCTCGCTCACACTCTCAGGCTCGACCCCGGGCGGCCAATGTGCTCGACTTGGCGCGATCCGACAAGCCCAGCAGAAGATAGCAGGCGCCGCCGACCACGAATGCCGCGATCGCGGTGGAGAGTTGCGGCGCGTAGTGCTCGACGATGAACGCGGCCACCGATCCGACGGCCCATGCGACGAACGCCTTGGGCCGCCAGTCGACCTCGATCTCGGCGCTCGGCCGCAGGTAAAACAGATCGACGATGATCACCGCGCCGATCGGTGGCACCAAGATACCCAGCAGCGACAGCCACGGGATGAACAACGCCCACACGTTGGCCGCGGCGACCACGATACCCACCACCGCCAGCAGCACGGCAAACAGGCGCATCTTGCTCTTGGCGATGCGCGACCAACCGACGGCAGCGTTATACAGGCAGTGCGCGCACACCGAACCCAGGTTCAGAAACAGGAACACGAACGCGATCACCGACAGCCAGGTCTGCTTTTGCGCCAGCATGTAGCCGAACATGTTGTCCAGTCCGAACGGCTGCGGGTCAGGCACCGCCAGCGCCGCTGTCATCAGGCCGCCCACCAGCATGGCCACCATGTTGGCGAACGGGAACGCGCAGAAGGTGGCGATCAGTGAACTGCGCGTGGTGGCAGCCCAACGGTTGAAGTCCGCCGTCACGGTGCCGGCATCGATGAACAGGGCGAGCACGATCGTCAGGCCGATGCCGAATGCCATTGGCATCTCGGGCTTGGTGCCGGCGTAAGCCGCCACCTTGTCCCAACCCACGCTATTGACCGAGTCGAATGCGACCCAGAGGCCCAGAATCACGAACAAGGGCACCGACGCGACGCCGATCCAATGCAGGCCGCGCACGCCAACGAAGGTAATCCCGAGGTAGAGCACACCGGCGATCACCGTCATCACCAAATAGTCGAACTGGAATGCCGTGTGGATCAGGTTGCCGGTGATACCCGTCTGCACGGCATACCAGCCGAGCAACAGGGTCGACAGCAGGCTCGATGCCAGCACATAGCCCTTCTTGCCGAACACCACGCTGGCGAGCAGCGCGAAATTGAAACCTCGCGCAGTGCCCAGCACACCCAGCGCGCCGACGTAGGCGAACATCAGCAGGTTGCCGATCAGCATGGCCCAGAAGGCGCGGCTGAATCCCATGCCGGCCACCAGGATCGAGCCCGTCATCGCTCCGGTGATGATCATCGGGAAGCCGATCCACACCATCGACACCGAGAACGTGCTGCGGCGCGCGTGCGCCGGCACCGACTTGTGCTCGTACTCGTCGCCGAGCACGTGCTCCAGCTCGTCCAGTGCATGCTCCCGTGTCGATTCGACGCTCATGGATCCGCTCCTGTGATGTGACCGGAAAGCAGGCAACACCCGTCCCTCGGAGTCGACGCACCCGATCGAAAAAAGAAAACCTAGGAATGACAGACGCAAAAAAAGCCCGAGCCGGAATCAACCGGCTTCAGGCTTTCTTGCCTGAGCGCCCGACTGGCAGCGTTGGCAGTGGGCGCACGGACTTCGAGGACCAAAAATAATCTATATCAAGAGCTTCGCACTCCGATATGAGTGTTTACCCAAACCCCGGCGTGATGCAGGCTCGCCAACTCCCCGGCTAGACCCATGCGTCGACCGGCGCCAGTGGGGCTTGACCTTCCCACGGTGGAAAGGTCGATAGTTGCGCCATCGAAAAGCGAAAGGAGCCTCCCGATGCTCGCCTACCGAGTCGAAGACATGACCTGCGGCCACTGCGCCAGCACCATCACGCGCGCGGTGCGCGACGTCGACGCCGGCGCCAAGGTCGAAGTCGACATCGCAGCGCACCTCGTGCGCATCCAACCCGCCAGCGCCGACGCGGCCGAGTTCAGCCAGGCGATCACGGAAGCCGGCTACACCCCGGTGCAGCTCGAGTCGACGCCCGCGCCCGCGAAGGCGCCGCAGGCCGGCGGCTGCGGCTGCAGCAGTTGAGCCGCGCGGGCGAGGCCCGCTAGCGCAGCCCGAGCTTGAAGGCGATCATCGCGCGCAGCCTGCCCGGCACCACCGGCTTGACCAGCAGGTGGAAGTCGTGCTCGCCGGCCTCGCGCTCGTGGCTCGACAACACGCTGCCGGTCACCACGATGGCCGGGATCGGCCGGTCCGCCATCTCGCGCAGCGCGCGGATCGCCTCAATGCCCGTGTGGCCCGACTCGAGCCGGTAGTCGGCAATGATCAGGTCGGGCTGCAGCATCGACGGCTCGGCCGCCTGCGCCCACTGCCGGCACGCCTGCAGGCTGTCGAAGGCGATCACGCTGGCCCCCCAGCTCTCGAGCAGCACCTCGAGCCCGCTCTTTACCGCCGGATCGTCCTCGATCATCACCACCAGGCGTCGTTCGAGCGTCAGGCCTGGGGGCGCGCTCGAACGCGGCTGCGGCTCGGCCGCCGGCCGCGCACGGCCCTGCGGCAGCTCCAGCGTGAACACCGTGCCGTGGCCCGAGCGCGAGCGCAGCGACAGCGGTGCATTCATCAAGGCCGACAGCCGACGCACGATCGACAGCCCGAGCCCGAGGCCCTTGCGCTGCTGCGCATCGGCGGCGACGCCGGCGTCGCGCAACTGCACGAACTCGTCGAACACGCGCTCGCGATCGGCCTCGCGGATGCCGACGCCGCTGTCCCACACCTGCAGCAGCAGCTTCGACCCGCGCGTGCGCGCACACACCAGCACGCCGCCGTCGTTGGTGTAGCGGATCGCGTTGGCGGTGAGGTTGCGCGCGATGCGCTCGACCAGCAGAGGGTCGGCGTGGGCATGGCGGTGGCCGCCGCGCACCTTCAACTGCAGGCCCTTCTCGAAGGCGATCGGCTCGAAATGCAGCTTGATCTTGCGAAACACCTCGTCGAGCGCGAAGTCGGCGGGCCTCGCCTCGACGCCGCCGCTGTCGATCTTGGTGATGTCGAGCAGCTCGGAGAACAGGCCATCGAGCGCGTCGACGCTGGCGTTGATGCTGTTGATCAACTGCGTGGTCTCGTCGTCGCGCTTGCTCTTCTGGCGCAGCGCCTCGGCGAACAGGCCCAGTGCGTGCAGCGGCTGGCGCAAGTCGTGGCTGGCGGCGGCGAAGAACTGGGTCTTCGCGCGGTTGGCCAGCTCGGCCTCGCGGCGCGCCGCCTCGGCCACCGCGGTCTCGGCGCGCAACTGCGCCGCCAGCCGCTGCGCGCGCGCCTTCAACTCCACCAGTTCGCCGAAGCTGTCGCGGTAGTTGCGCCCGAGCCGCACCGTCATCGCCAGGATCAGCACTGCCACCGCGGCGAGGCCGTGGCTCCCAGGGCCGCCGACCAGCCACACCTTGGCGATGGTCGGCACGAGGCTGAGCCCGATGTAGGCGAAGAAGATCGTGCGCTGCCAGCCCAACAGCGGCGTCGAGCCGACGCAGAAGGCGTAGATCACCAGCACCATCGCCAACTGGTGCAGCGGTTCGCCGCGGCCGTAGAAGAGCCACGCCGCCGCGCCCCACAACGCACCCGAGGCGAGCGTGCCGGCGTTCCATGCGCGCAGCCAGACGAGGCTGACCGCATCGTCGCTCGGCGCGGCGCGCCGGTACGACCACGCCGTCCACGCGCGCCCGGCGATCACCAGCACGAACAACGCGGCCCAGCCGCCGAGCAGCGCCGTGGCGACGCTGCCGTGGAACAGCACGACGAACATCACCGCCGCCAGCGTGTAGCTCAGGTTGCTGGTGGTGGCGTACGAATACAGCGCGTGCACGCGGTCGGTCAGCGCGCCGGGTGCGGCCAGCGCCGCGGCCAGCGGGCCCGCCGCGTCGGTGCTCGGCGTTGCCGCGGGCAAGGCCGCAGCAGCGCGGTCGGCGGGCGCAGCCATCGCCGTGGCTAACGCTGCGACGTGCTGCGCCAGGCGGCCAGGCCCGGGTTGGCCTGCGTCATCTGGCTCACCGCCAGCACCGCCTGCGTGCGCGAGCTGACTCCCAGTGCGCGCAGCACGGCGGCCACGTGGTCCTTGACGGTCTCGACCGACAGCGACAGCTCGCGCGCGATCAGCTTGTTGGGCATGCCCTTGAGCAGCAGCGCCAGCACCTCGGCCTGGCGCGGCGTGAGACCGAGCGATTCGAAGCTGCGCACCTTCTGCGTGGGCTCGGGCGCCGGCAGCGGCTGATCCGGCGGGCTCGGCCGCATCACCGCCGGCACGGTGTCGCCGCCCGGCGGCGGCGCGGGCAGCCCGAGCATGATCGGCGGGATGTAGACGCCGCCGGACATCACCATGCGCAGCGCCTCGAACAGGTCGCGGTTCGAGGCGCGCTTGGGCACGAAACCCATCGCCCCCATGTCGATGGCGCGGATCACATCGGCCTGGCGCTCGGTGGCCGACACCACCACCACCGGCAGCGCCGGGTACTGCGCACGCACCTCGGCCAGCAGCGCGAAACCGTCTTCGGCGCCGAGGCCGAGATCCATCAGCGCGAGGTCGAAGCCGGCGTCGCGCTGCAGTGCCGCGCGCGCCTCCTCGGCAGTGGCCACGCCGAACACGCTGACGTCGTCGCCCAGGCCCTGGATCACCGCCTGCAGCGCGCTGAGGATCAGCGGATGGTCATCGACCAGCAGCACCTTCATCGGTCATCTCGCATGTCAGGATGCTATCCGCAAGGCGACGCTGAGGCCAAGCGCGATCCTCGAGCACGCTACCGGTCGAACCCAGCGAACACCGCGGAACCGGCTTTGCCGGTCCGCTGGTGGTGCCCCCCTCGAGGGGGTGAGCGGGACGGCGACAGTCCGGTGGACTGTCGCCCGCCAGCGAACGCCGCAAGGCCGCATCGGGGGTGGGTCATAGATATCGGCGCGCGACGCTCTCGGCCACGCAGACCGGCTTGTCGCTGCCTTCGCGCTCCATCGTCACCTCGGTCACCAGTTGCGCACCGCCGTCGAGCGGCTCGTAGGCCAGCAGCTTCAAGCGCGCGCGGATGCGGCTGCCCGAAGGCACCGGCGCGGGAAAACGCACGCGGTTGAGCCCGTAGTTGACGCTCATGCGCACGTCGGCGATCTCGAAGGCCGATGCCGCCAGCCTGGGCAGCAGCGACAAGGTGAGGAAGCCGTGCGCCACCGTGGTGCCGAACGGGCCCGCGGCCGCGCGCTCGCGGTCGACGTGGATCCACTGGTGGTCGCCGGTGGCCTCGGCGAACTTGTCGATCATCGGCTGATCGACGACGACCCACTCGCCGACGGCCAGCTCCTGGCCCACGCGATCGCGCAGGCTGGCCAGATGGTCGATGCGGATCATGCCCCGTTCAGCCACTTCACCAGCGGCTGCCATTGCTCGAGGTCGCGCTCGACGCGGCTGGGCGTCACGTCCCACAGCGTGAGGCCGCGCGCGGCCACGTGCACGTAGTTCTGCGTGTCGCGCAGGTAGCCCAGCACCGGCAGCTTCAGCGTCGCCACGAACTGGTGAAGCTGGTCGTTCGAGATGGTGTGCTCCTTGACGCGCATGCCCAGCAGCGCCAGTGCGACGTCGCCGCCGCGCCGGTGCGCGCGCAGTTCGGCGACGAAGGCGTGCGTGGCCTGGATGTCGAACAGGCTCGGCTGCAACGGGATCAGCACGCGATCGGCGATGCGCATCACCGCGTCGAGCTTCTTGTCGTGCAGGCCCGCCGGCGTGTCGAGCACCACGTGCGTCACGCCCTTGGGCACCTTGAGCGTCGACTCGCCGATCACGTCCCAGCCCTGGATGCGCGGCGCCGCCGCGGGGCGCAGCGCCAGCCACTGGCGCGACGACTGCTGGCGGTCGACGTCGCCCAGCATCACGGCATGGCCCTGGCGCGCGAACAGTCCGGCGATGTTGGTGGCCAACGTGCTCTTGCCGACCCCGCCCTTGGGGTTGGCGACGACGATCACCGGCATGCATCCCTCCTCGCAAGAAACGCCGTCTCGCCGCGCCTTCGGCGGCCTTGTGGCGGCAATGGTAGCCGCGCGCTGCCCGCCGCCGGCACCGGGCAAACCACGGCACCATCGTGCACACTGGCGCCGATGCCCGACGTCCTGCTGCTGCTCGCGCACCCCGATCTGGCGCACTCGCGCGTGCACGCGGCGCTGCGGCAGGGCCTGCGGCGCGAAGGTGCCGATGCGCGCTGGGAGCTGCGCGACCTGTACGCGTTGTATCCCGACTACGACATCGACGTCGCCGCCGAACAGGCCGCGCTGCTGCGCGCGCGGCTGGTGGTGTGGCTGCATCCGCTGCACTGGTACGGCATGCCCGCGCTGCTCAAGCTGTGGCTCGACGAAGTGTTCGCCTACGGCTGGGCCTACGGGCCGGGCGGCACGCAGCTCGCCGGCAAGGACCTGTGGCTCGTGGTGTCCACTGGCGGTACCGAACGCTCCTATCGGCCCGACGGCCACAACCGCTTCTTCATCGACGCCTTCTGGCCACCGTATGAGCAGACCGCGCAACTGGCGGGCATGCGCTTCCTGCCGCCGCTGGTGCTGCACGGCGCGCACCAGGCCACGCGCGCCGAGATCGCCGCGCACGTCGAGACGCTGATCGATCACCTGCGGCGCTGGCCCGACTGGCCCGAGATCGCCGACCTGATGCCGTGCATCCAGGGCGAGGCGCCCGCCGGCGAGCGCCCGCCGGTCGTCGATGCGGGCGACGCCGCCGACCGATCGCCGGCGGCCACTGCCCGATGACCAACCACCCGCTGGCGAGTCGCACGCGAGGGAGCCGCGCATGCCGCCGTGGTTGACGCTCGGCCTGGTGTACCTCGCCGCCGCGGTGATCGCCGTGCCGCTGGCTCGCTTCGTCGGCCTCGGCTCGATCATCGGCTACCTCGTCGCGGGCGTGGCGATCGGGCCGTTCGGCCTCGAGCTGGTGAGCGACCCGCAGTCGATGCTGCACTTCGCCGAGTTCGGCGTCGTGCTGATGCTGTTTCTCGTCGGGCTCGAGCTGGAGCCGCGCCGGCTGTGGGCCCTGCGGCGGCCGATCTTCGGCTGGGGCAGCGCGCAGTTGATCGGCTCGGCCCTGATGATGCTGGGCGCCGGCGTGCTGGCCGGCGCACCGTGGCGCCTGGCGCTGGTGGCCGCGCTCGGCCTGGCGATGTCGTCGACCGCGATCGGGCTGGCCGTGCTGGCCGAGCGCAACCTCGGCAACACCACCGCCGGCCAGGGTGTGCTCTCGGTGGCGCTGCTGCAGGATATCGCCGCGATCCCGATCCTCGCGCTGGTGCCGCTGCTGGCCGTGGGCGGCGCGCACGACGACGGCGGCCTGCCGTTCTGGCTCGGCGCGCTGCGCGCGCTCGGCGTGATCGCGATCATCGTGCTCGGCGGGCGGCTGCTGCTGCGCCCGACGCTGCGCTGGATCGCGCGCAGCGAGACGCCCGAGATCTTCACCGCCGCGGCGCTGCTGCTGGTGGTGGCCACCGCGGCGCTGATGCAGTCGGTGGGGCTGTCGATGGCGCTCGGCGCATTTCTCGCCGGCGTGCTGCTGGCCGAAAGCGAGTACCGCCGCGAGCTCGAGACCGACCTCGAGCCGTTCAAGGGCCTGCTGCTCGGGCTGTTCTTCATCGCGGTGGGCATGGGCATCGACTTCCGCGTGGTGATGCAGCACCCGGGCCTGATCGTGGCGCTGGTGGCGGGCTTCGTGGCGCTGAAATCGCTGGTGCTGTGGGTGATGGTGCGCACGATGCCGATTCCGCTGGCCGAGCGGCCGCCCTTCGTGGTGCTGCTCGCGCAAGGCGGCGAGTTCGGCTTCGTGGTCTTCCAGGCGGCCGAGCACGGCGGCGTCATCGGCGCCGAGGCGGCCTCGCTGCTGGTGGCGGCAGTGACGGTGTCGATGCTGCTGACGCCGCTGCTGCTGAAGGCGAGCGACCGCTGGTGGGCCGCGCACCTGCGCGCGCACCGCGTCGAGCCCACCGAGAGCCGGCTCGATGCGCTGCAGGACGCGCCGGTGATCCTCGCCGGCTTCGGCCGCTACGGGCAGGTGCTGGCGCGGCTGCTGTTCTCGGTGGGCGTGCGCGTCACCGTGCTCGACCACGACGCCGAGCAGGTCGAGGCGGCGCGGCGCTTCGGCTGGCGCGTGTACTACGGCGACGCCACGCGGCTGGACCTGCTGCGCACCGCCGGCGCCGACGCGGCCAGCGTGCTGGTGGTGGCGATCGACGACGTCGAGCGCAACCTCGCGCTGGTGGATCTGGCGCGCGAGCACTTCCCGCAGCTGCAGATCGTGGCGCGTGCGCGCGACGCGCGGCATTGGTCGCGGCTGTACCAGCGCGGCGTGCGCCTGATCGAACGCGAGACGCTCGACGCCGCGCTGCGCAGCGGGCGCAGCGTGCTCGAGCTGCTCGGCCATGAACCGCACCGCGCGCGCACCATCGCGCAGCGCTTTCGCCGCCACAGCATCGAGCAGCTCGTCACGATGGCGCCGCACCTGGGCGATCAGGCGCGGCTGGTGGCGCTGAGCAAGGCCGGCCGCCAGCAGCTCGAGCAGTTGCTGGCGCAGGAGCGCGAGCTGGCGCGGCGCACGCGCAGCGGCGACGTCGATGCGGCCACCGACGGCGCCGCTAGCGCAGACCGTCCCACATCAGCTTGATCCCGGTGATCAGCAACCCCGCCGACACCAGCCGGTAGAACCACAGCGCCGGCATGCGGCGCAGCAGCGACACGCCGAGCCAGACGCCGAGCGCCGCGCACGGCGCCAGCACCGCGGCGCTGAGCATGTTTGTGGCGTCGATCAGCCCGAGCGATGCATACGGCAGCCACTTCGACGCGTTGATCACCGTGAAGAACACCGCCGTGGTGCCCGCGAACGCCGCCGGCGCCAGCCCCATCGGCAGCAGCGCGATCGAGATCGGCGGCCCGCCGGCGTGCGCGACGAAGCTGGTGACCCCCGAGACCCCGCCCATCAGCACGGTGAACCACTTGGGCACCGCCCGCATCGACGCGCCATGCCGCGACCACGCGCGCTGCGCCAGGAACAGCAGCGTCATCGCGCCGAGCACCGCCGACACCGTCTTCGGCGCCAGCACGTCGAACAGCGCGTAACCGGCCGCGATGCCCGCCAGCCCCGCGGGCAACAGCAGCCACAGCAGCGCACGGTCGCGCGCCTTGACGAGCGCCGCCAGCCCGAACAGATCGCCCACCGTCAGCAGCGGCAGCACGATCGCCGCCGCCTGCGGCACCGGCATCGACAGCGCGATCAGCGGCACCGCCAGGATGCCGAAGCCGCCCGCGACCCCGCTCTTGCCGATGCCCACCAGCAGCGCCGCGGGAATCGCAGCGGCGTAGAACGCGGGGTCGGTGATGAGCGGCAACGGCAATGGATTCCCCTGGCGCATCGCGCCCACCGGAACCCTCGCCCTGCGTGCTGCGGGGAGCGGCCCGGCGCGCGCATGCGCCGCGGCGGCCATTGTCCGGGAACTGCCGCGACGGCGCGCCGCCGCGCGGCCGGTCAGTAGATGAAGACGTCGATCGTCGCCACCACCGCGGCATCGTAGGTGGAAGTGGCGACCAGCGTGATCAGCACCGGGTCGAGCAGGCGGTCGGGGGCCGCGGTGTCGACCACGATGCGCGAGCGGCTCACCGCGGTGGCGCGGATGCTCGCCCCGCGGTAGAACACCGTGCTGCCGTCGGCCGGTATGGCGGCGCCGCCGGCGTAGAGTGTCCACTCGACCGGCTCGCTGGCGTCGAAGGCCACCGACTCGCCGGCCCAGATGCTGACGTCCTGGTGCGTGCCCGATTCGATCGGGCCGCCTTGCGGATAGCCGTCGATCGACACGCCGATGCTGAAGCCGTCGCCGTAGAGCTCGACGCCGCCGCCGCAGCCGGCCAGGCCGATCGCTGCAGCCGATGCCATGGCCAACGCCATCGATCGGAGCTTGCCCAGGCCCAGCCATCTCGTCGGCACGGCTCGCGCCGTGCCCGCGCTGCTTTCACGCATGCCCACCTCCGCAGGTTCGTGTGGTCCAACGGGGGCGCAGCGGGTCGAGTTGACCGCCGGCACGAATGCAGACGAAAAGTTGTGTTGCTGCAGCCGACCGCCGTGCAGCCGCTGCGCTGCCTGCCGCGCTGGCGGGCGCAGTGCCCGCTGTCGATTCGCGGGTTGCGACGCAGTCACTCCACGAGGCCGAGGCGCCCGCTGTGACTGCCCATGTACCACAGCCGCCCCTTCGCATCGACCACCATCTTGCGGATGCCGGTGTTGGGCGTCGGCAGCGCGACGACCTGCGTCTTCTCGGTCTTGGGGTCGAGGCGCACCACGGTGTCCTTTTCGATCTCGTTGACCCAGACCGTGCCGGCGCCATCGACCGTCACCGCGTAGGGCCCGGCATTGCCGCCCGGCAAGGGAATCGTCTGCACGACCTTCATCGCGCGCGGATCGACCTTGGCGAGCCGGCCGCTGCCGTACAGCGTGACCCACAGCATGCCGTCGCGGCCGGCAGCGATGCGCCGCGGGCGCGACCCGGCGCCGGTGTCGACCTCGGTCATCGCGCCGCTGCGCGGATCGAGCCGGCCGAGCTTGTTGTCGCCCATGCGGCAGAACCACACGTGGCCCGCGGCATCGAGCGCCAGGCCGTACGGGCCGCCCGAGGTCGGGTACTCGGCGATCCTGCCGCTGGCGGTGTCGATGCTCGCGACCTTGTTGCCGCTTTGCATCGTGAACCAGATCGTGCGCTGGTCGTCGCTGATCACCAGCGTGTGCGGGCCGCCGCCGCCCGACGGTGTCGGGTACTCGATCACCTTGCCCGTCGCCGGGTCGAGTCGGCCGATCGTGCCGTTGCCGTTGCCGCTGGTCCACACCATACCGTGGCGGTCGACCAGCAGGCCGTGCGGGCGGTGCCCGGGCGGCAGCGCCCACTCCTTGAAGCTCTGCGTCTTCGGGTCGAAGCGCGCGACCTTGTTGCCGTTCATCACCGCGATGTAGATGCTGCCGTCGGGCGCGGCCGCAGGGTCGCGCGCGAAGCGCGGCGTCGGCACCGGCCACTCGCTCACCTTGCCGGCGAAGCCCGCGGGCACGCCCGGCGCGACGCCGTAGTTCGACCCACCGGCATGCGCAGCGGCGAAGGGCAGTGCCGCGACGAACAGCAAGGCGCGAGCGTTCATGGCGTCCTCCACTCGATCATCACGGACCGCCTGTGCCTCGCGGCGCGAGGCCGATGGCGATTGTGCAGCGTCGCCCGCCCGCGGCGATGGTTGGCGCGACAATCGGCGCGCATCCACGACGAGCGCTGCCGCCATGCCCACGATCTTCGAGAAACTGCTGTCCGGCGCCCTGCCCTGCGCCAAGGTCTACGAAGACGACCTGGTGTTCGCGTTCATGGATGCCGGCCAGGTCAACGACGGCCACGTCATCGTCGCCACCAGGGCGCCGCGCGAGACGCTGATGGACTGCACCGACGACGAGGCCGCAGCGCTGATGCGCACGGCACGCCGCATGGCGCTGGCGGTGCAGGCGGCGTTCGCGCCCGAGGGCATCACCGTGCTGCAGGCCAACCGCCCGGCCGGCTGGCAGACGGTGCCGCACCTGCACCTGCACGTGCTGCCGCGCTTCGAAGGTGATGGCGTCGGGCTGGTCTGGCCGCGCAAGGAGCCCGGGCTCGAGCGGCTGCGCGAACTGGCCTCGCGGCTGCAGCCGCATCTGGCGCCGCGGTAGCTCGCGGCCGCGCGCACGCCGCCGGCCCGGCCTTTCGGGCGGCACGACAATCGGGCGGTGTTCCAGCCCTCCCAGCACGACGTGCGGCGCTTCCTGTGCGGCGCCTGGCGCAAGCGCCGCGACGGCACGCCGATGACGCCGATCGAGACGCTCGCCGCGATGTGGATCGCCGAGCATCCCGAGTACGACAGCGAGCTGAGCGACGAAGAGGCCGCGCTCGCCGCCGACTACCGCGTCGAGGGCGGGCGCGCCAACCCGTTCCTGCATTTGTCGATGCACCTGTCGATCAGCGAGCAGTGCTCGATCGACCAGCCCACCGGCATTCGTGCCGCGGTGGAGGCGCTGGCGGCGCGGCTCGACTCGCTGCACGAGGCGCACCACCAGGCGATGGAGTGTCTGGGCGAGATGATCTGGCGCTCGCAGCGCAACGGCACGCCGCCCGACGGGCAGGCCTACCTCGAATGCGTGCAGCGGCGGGCGAGCGCGTGAAGCGGCGCGCGACCTCGCTGCGCGGATCGCGCAGGCTCAGCGCGCCGCCGCACGGCTCACCCATTCGACGATCTCGGCGCGCACCTGCTCGTCGTGGCCGACGAGCAGGTGCCCGCCGTCGTCGAAGCCGACGAACTTCGAGCCGGCGATGCGCCCGGCGGTGTACTGCGCGCCGGCGAAGGTGCCGTAGCCATCGTCGCGCGCGCTGATCAGGAGCGTCGGCGCGCGGATCGCATCGAGCGCGTACGGCCCCAGGGCCTTCGCGATCCGCGTCTCGTTGCGCAAGCCGTCGGCGCGCGCCGACACCGGCAGGATGCTGCGCAGCATCGCCTGCACGCGCGCCCGCTCGGCAGGGCTCGCCGCGTGCACCGCGGCCGGTGGCGTGGCCAGCACGCGCGCGATCAGTTGGTCGGGCGCCAGTTGCAGCGCCGCCCAGAACACGAAGTCGGAGCCCACCAGCCGCAGCAGGATTCGCTCGGCCAGCGCCGAGGGCGGCGGCACCGAGGCCGCCTGCTGCGGCGGCCGCCACGCCAGCGACACCACCAGCAGCAGCGCCGTCACCCGCTCCGGGTGGCGGATCGCGGTCTGCATCGCCGACAGGCCGCCCGCGGAAATGCCCATCACCGCCGCCCGCTCGATGCCCAGCGCGTCGAGCAGACACACGTGCGCGTCGGCCTGCGCCGCCGGCGAGGCATCGGCCGGCAGCGGCGTGCGCAGGTAGCCGAAGCGCGACATCGCGATCACGCGGATGCCGCGCGGCACGAGCCCGCGAGCGAACGCCATGCCCTGGTCGTGCCCGCCGCCGCTGCCGTGGATCACCAGCAGCGGAACGCCGGCACCGGCCTGCTGCACCTCGATCGGGCCGCAGCGCGTGGCCACCACCGTGCTGCCCTCGGCCGCCCGTTCGGCGGCGCGGGCGAGGTCGCGCGCGAAGCGCGCGTGGACGAACCACGCCGCGGCCAGCGCGACGAGGCTCGCCAGCGCGAGCGTCAGCCACCAGGCACGATTCATTGCACGTCGCAGCGCCGCATCCTGGCGCGATTCGCAACGCCGGACCTCCGGCAAACAGACCTCGCGAAAGGCCGGCGTTCGATCACCTGCACGCGCACTCCTGGTCGGGATGGGGTCGGGATGGATGCGCGCACTCTACGCGCGCTGCGCGCGCGGCGACGTACGCGAACCCATCCTCGACCTCGCCTGCTGTCTTCAGCGCCCGGTGGCACCCTTGGCTGCGGCACCCGGCTTCGTGACCGGTGCTCTCGTGGCGGCGGCCGGGGCGCTGTACGCGACGCCGCCGACCGTGAGCCCGGCCTGCGAGAAGCGCGCGGCGTTGCCCGGCCCGACGCCACCGACGCGCTCGACCATGTCGGCCCAGCTCTTGAACTCACCGGCCTTGCGCGCGTCGAGCATCTTGGTCGACAACGCCGGGCCGATGCCCTTGACGGTTTCGAGTTCGGCCTGGCTGGCCTTGTTGACATCGACACCGGCCTGCGCGGCGAGCGCGAAGGCGGCGAGCAGGGAAGCGATCAGCACACGAAACATGATGGATCTCCTATCGGTGAAGGCCCGGCGACATGCCGGGCTGGGGAGGATTCTTCGGATGACCCGTGCAACGCGAAACCCGCTGTGGGGCGAGACCGATGGGGGCACCCTTCGGGGCGACGCGCTGGCGTCCACCCGGCTGCGCGCCGACCGGGCGACGCATGGCGCCAGCAGCGGCCGGTCGCATGGCTCGCGCCACTGCCACCGGCGCCGCTTGACCCTGCCATGATGGCAAGGTTTAGAGTGCCGGCATGAACACCACCACCGCTGCCGCCCCCGCCATCGTCTCGCTGCCGATCGAGGGCATGACCTGTGCATCGTGCGTCGCGCGCGTCGAGAAGGCCCTCGCACGCGTGCCCGGCGTGCGCTCGGCCAGCGTCAACCTGGCCACCGAATCGGCCGCGGTCGAGATGGCCGCGCCAGTGGGCGCCACGGTGCTGGCCGCCGCGGTGCTGAAGGCCGGCTACGCGGTGCCGCAGGAGACGGTGGCGCTCGGCATCAGCGGCATGACCTGCGCGTCGTGCGTGGCCCGCGTCGAACGCGCGCTGCAGCGCGTGCCGGGCGTGGTGGCCGCGCAGGTCAACCTGGCGACCGAACGCGCCGAGGTCGTGCGCTGGAAGGGCCAGGCGGCCACGGCCGACTTGCTCGCCGCGCTCGAGCGCGCCGGCTACGGCGGACGCGACCTCGCCCGCGGGGGCGAAGCCGCCGCACCGGCGCGCACGTTCGGCGAAGGCGCGCGCGTGATCGCCGCCGCGTTGCTGTCGCTGCCGCTGGTGGTGCCGATGCTCGGCGATCTGTTCGGCCGCCACTGGATGCTCGGCGGCTGGTGGCAGTTCGCGCTCGCCACGCCGGTGCAGTTCTGGCTCGGCGCACGCTTCTACGTCGCCGGCTGGAAGGCGCTGCGCGCCGGCACCGGCAACATGGATCTGCTGGTCGCGCTGGGCACCAGCGCGGCCTGGGGGTTGAGCGTGTACTTGCTGCTGCGCGCCGAGGCCGGCGCGATGGTGCCGCTGTACTTCGAGTCGGCGGCGGTGGTGATCACGCTGGTGCTGTTCGGCAAGTGGCTCGAGGCGCGCGCCAAGCGCCAGACCACCGAGGCGATTCGCGCGCTGCAGGGTTTGCGCCCCGACACCGCGCGCGTGCTGCGCGACGGCATCGAGGTCGAACTGCCGACCGCGATGCTGAAGATCGGCGACGTGCTGGTCGTGCGCCCGGGCGAACGCATTCCGGCCGACGGCGAGATCGTCGACGGCGCCAGCCACGTCGACGAATCGCTGATCACCGGCGAGAGCCTGCCGGTGGCCAGGCAAGTCGGAGACCGCGTCACCGGCGGCGCCGTCAACGCCGAGGGGCTGCTGCGCGTGCGCGCCAGCGCGCTCGGTGCCGAGTCGACGTTGGCACGCATCGTGCGGCTGGTCGAGTCGGCGCAGGCGAACAAGGCGCCGATCCAGCGCCTGGTCGACCGCGTCAGCGCAGTGTTCGTGCCGGTGGTGCTGGCGGTGGCGGCGGTCACCTGGCTCGGCTGGGGCCTGGCCACCGGTGCCTGGGGCGACGGCCTGATCCACGCGGTGTCGGTGCTGGTGATCGCCTGCCCGTGCGCGCTCGGGCTGGCGACACCGGCGGCGATCATGGTGGGCACCGGCGCGGCCGCGCGCCACGGCATCCTGATCAAGGATGCGCAGGCGCTCGAACTCGCGCACGCGCTGCGCACGGTGGCGTTCGACAAGACCGGCACGCTGACCGAAGGCCGCCCGGTGCTGGTGGAGTTGAGCCCCGCCGACGGCGTGCCGCGCGACGCGGCGCTCGCGCAGGCCGCGGCGCTGCAGGCCGGCAGCGAGCATCCGCTGGCGCGCGCGGTGCTGCAGGCGCTGCCGCCCGGTGCGACGGCGGCCACGGCACGCGACGTGCAGGCCATCGCGGGGCGCGGCGTCGGCGGCATCGTCGACGGCGCCACGCTGCGGCTGGGCAGCACGCGCCTGATGGAGGAGTTAGGCGCCGACACCGCCCCGTGGCAGGCGCAGGCGCTGGCCCTGCAGCGGCAGGGTCGCACGGTATCGTGGCTGGCGCAGGTCGATGACGGGGACGGCGCTCGCGTGCGTGCGCTGCTGGCCTTCGGCGACACGCTGAAGGCATCGGCCAGGCCGGCGATCGCCGAACTCAAGCGGCTCGGCGTCAAGACGCTGTTGATCAGCGGCGACAACCGCGGTGCCGCGCAGGCGGTGGGCGATGCGCTGGGCATCGACGACGTGCGCGCCGAGGTGCTGCCCGGCGACAAGGCGCAGGTGGTGGCGGCGCTGCGCTCGCAAGCGCACTCGGGCACGGTGGCAATGGTCGGCGATGGCATCAACGACGCGCCCGCGCTGGCCGCCGCCGACGTGGGCATCGCGATGGGCGGCATCGACGACGCCGGCCGCGCGCTGGGCACCGACGCGGCGATGCACGCCGCCGGCGTCACGCTGCTGCGCGGCGACCCGCTGCTGGTGCCGCAGACGATCGAACTGTCGCGCCGCACCAGCGCGAAGATCCGGCAGAACCTGTTCTGGGCCTTCGCCTACAACGTGATCGGCATTCCGCTGGCCGCGTTCGGCCTGCTCAGCCCGGTGCTGGCCGGCGCGGCGATGGCCGCCTCGAGCGTCAGCGTGGTCAGCAACGCGCTGCTGCTCAAGCGCTGGCGGCCGACGAGGCACAACGCCGCGGGAGGCACACGATGAACATCGGGCAAGCGGCCGCCGCCTCGTCGGTGTCGGCCAAGATGATCCGGCACTACGAGTCGCTCGGCCTGCTGCCGAAGGTGCCGCGCACCGAGTCGGGCTACCGGCAGTACGACGACGCCACGGTGCACACGCTGCGCTTCATCCGGCGTGCGCGCGACCTCGGCTTCTCGCTGCCCGAGATCGCCACCCTGCTCGGGCTGTGGCGCAACCGCCGCCGCGCCAGCGCCGACGTCAAGCGCATCGCGCTGACGCACGTGTCCGACCTGCAGCGGCGCATCGACGAGATGCAGTCGATGCAGCGCACGCTGAAGCACCTGGCGCACTGCTGCGCCGGCGACGCGCGGCCCGACTGCCCGATCCTCGACGACCTGGCCGGCGTCTGATGCACCCATGAAAAAAGGCCGCGCGAGCGGCCTTGTTGCCCGAGGCACCGCAGGTCAGCGCGCGCGGGCCTCGTGGAAGCGCGACTCGGGCACCGTCTTCACGTCGCCAGGCAGGCTCGACAGGTAGCGCGCCACCTGCTTCAGCTCGGCCGGGGTGAAGGTGGGCTTGGGCTTGCCGTCGACCTCGGGCGCGATCATGCCGCGCATGATGGCGTTGCCGCGGCCGACGCGCGGGTTGTTGTCGATCATGTAATCCTTCAGCGCCACCAGCAGGTAGTCGGCGTACTGGCCGGCCAGCTTCGGGTAGCCCGGGTCGGTGGTGTTGTTGAAGTTCTTGCCGTGGCACGCCTCGCACACCGCGAGCCGCGCCGCCAGCGCCTGCGGCGGTGCCGGCGGCGTCTCGGGCACCGGCGCGCCGCCGGCCTTCTCGCCCAGCGCTGCGAAGTACGCGGCAACGTCGGCGATGTCCTGGTCGGACAGCGAGCCCGCGATGCCCTGCATCGACGGGTGCTTGCGATCGCCGCTGCGGTACTCGTCGAGCGCGGCCACCATGTACTTGGCGTTCTGGCCCGCGATCTTGGGCACCTTGTAGACCTCGGGGAAATCGGTCTGGTAGCGCGCGATGCCGTGGCAGCCGTAGCACATCGCCACCTTCTTGGCGCCGGCGCCCGCATCGCCCTTGACGTCGGCGGCCTGCGCGGCCAGCGGTGCGGCGATGAGGGCAAGGCAAAGCAGCAGCGTGTTCTTCATGGCAAACGGGTGTTGTTCGAAGGGTGGCACACGGGCACGCTGCCACGGCGGGCGATTATAGGGGCGCCCTTATACTGGGTTTGCACCCTCGACACCGCCATGAAATTCAACGGCACCGACACCTACGTCGCCACGCAAGACCTGATGCTCGCGGTCAACGCGGCCATCACGCTGAAGCGCCCGCTGCTCGTCAAGGGCGAGCCCGGCACCGGCAAGACGATGCTCGCAGAGGAGGTGGCGCGCGCCATCGGCATGCCGCTGCTGCAGTGGCACATCAAGAGCACCACCAAGGCGCAGCAGGGCCTGTACGAGTACGACGCGGTGAGCCGTCTGCGCGACAGCCAGTTGGGCGACGAGAAGGTCAAGGACATCCACCACTACATCGTGCGCGGCACGCTGTGGCAGGCGTTCGCCGCCGAGCAGCCGATGGCACTGCTGATCGACGAGATCGACAAGGCCGACATCGAGTTTCCCAACGATCTGCTGCGCGAGCTCGACCGCATGGAGTTCTACGTCTACGAGACGCGCGAACTCGTCAAAGCGAAGCACCGGCCGGTGGTGTTCATCACCTCCAACAACGAGAAGGAGCTGCCCGACGCGTTTCTGCGGCGCTGCTTCTTCCACTACATCAAGTTCCCCGACGCCGACACGATGAAGCGCATCGTCGAGGTGCACTTCCCCGGCCTCAAGAAGGAGCTGCTCGGCGCCGCGTTGAAGACGTTCTACGACGTGCGCAACCTGCCCGGGCTGAAGAAGAAGCCTTCGACCTCCGAACTGCTCGACTGGCTCAAGCTGCTGGTGGCCGAAGACATCCCGCTCGAAGCGCTGCAGAGCAAGGACGAGAAGGTCGCCGTGCCGCCGCTGGTGGGCGCGCTGCTGAAGAACGAGCAAGACGTGACGCTGTTCGAAAAGCTGGTGTTCATGCAGCGGCATAACCGGTGATCGTCGGTTGCGAATTCGCTAGGAGATCTGAGCGGGCAAAGCCGCGGCCGGGTATGCGCCGGCGCTCGTGCACGGCGGCCAGCCCTACGGGCTGGCTCCCTTCCGGTGCTCGGCCCGAGGCGGCGCCGCGAAACTCGCTACGCTCACTTCGTTCGCTGCGCTCGAACAATCGCGGCGAGTCAGAAGTGGATGCGCGCGCTGCGCGCGCGCCCGCCTCGGCCCTGCGCTCCTCAGCGCCGCGCAATGTCGCTGCCGGCGCACACCCGACCACGGCTTTGCCAGCACCACCATGGCATGCGTCGGCAAACACCACGAGCGTCGCTGCGCGGCGGGCGGTGCCCGGGGCGGGCGACTTGTGGGGCGGCGAGAAGCGCAGCGGCACGAGGGGGAGTCTGGCGCCGCAGGCGACAGACCGGCGAGGACGCCGTGAAGTTCGCGGCGCGTTCAGCGCCGCGGACGGCGGTACCGCAGCCGCCCTCGTGGCGCGAGCATCGCAGCGGAGTCGGCGCGCAGCGCCGACCGCCACAGTAGGAGCCCCCATCGGGCACCGCCCACCGCGCCGCGCAAACGCTTGCAAGAGTTGAGCATACGCGGCGTGTCTGCATCACCAAGGAGCGATCGAACGATGAGCTGGCCCGCCCCCGTCACGCTGCGCGGCACGCACGTCCGCGTCGAACCGCTCTCGCCGGCGCATGAGCCCGGCCTGATCGACGCCGTGAAAGACGGCGAGCTCTGGCGGCTCTGGTACACGGCGGTGCCGTCGCCCGAGAGCATGGCCAAGGAGATCGCGCGCCGGCTCGATCTGCAGGCCAAGGGGTCGATGACGCCTTTCACGGTGTTCGACGCCGTTGGCCGCATCGCCGGCATGACGACCTACATGAACGTCGACGCGGCGAACAAGCGCGTCGAGATCGGCTCCACCTGGTACGCCAGGCGCGTGCAGCGCTCGCCGCTCAACACCGAGTGCAAGCGGCTGCTGCTGGCGCATGCGTTCGAGACGCTCGGCTGCATCGCGGTGGAATTCCGCACCCACCGTTTCAACACGCAGAGCCGGCGCGCGATCGAGCGGCTGGGGGCGCAGCTCGACGGCATCTTGCGCTCGCATCAGCGCGACGCGCAGGGCAACCTGCGCGACACCGCGGTCTACAGCATCGTCGCGGCCGAGTGGCCCACCGTGCGTACGCACCTCGACTGGCAGCTCGGCAAGCCGCGCTGACGCGCAAGCCCTTCCCCACTGCCCGACGCGGCGGAGGCCCCCATGGCGAAGAAGAAGATCGACGTCGACGCGCTGTGGAAGATCGAACGGCTGGGCAGCGTGTCGCTGTCGCCCGACGGCGCGCAGGCCGCGCTCGCGGTGTCGCGCCACTCGATGCACGACAACACCTCGCACGCGTCGATCTGGCTGCTGTCGACCCTCGGCGGCGAGCCGCGCGCGCTCACGCAGTGCGGCGACAAGGACGGCCAGCCCGCGTTCAGCCCGCGCGGCGACGCGGTGGGCTTCGTCGCCAAGCGCGAGCAGCAGGGCAAGAAGGACGAGCAGCCGCAGTTCTACGTCATCGCGCCCGACGGCGGCGAGGCGCGCCGCGTCGGCAGCGTGGCCACCGGCGTCGATGCGTTCCGCTGGTTCCCCGACGGCAAGCGCATCGCGTTCGTCTCGTGGGTGTGGCCCGACGCCAAGGGCGAGGCCGCGCAGGCCAAACGGATGAAGGCCTTCAAGGAGCGCAAGGAGACCGGCTACACCACCGGCGAGGCGCTGTACCGCTTCTGGGACCATTCGCTGCCGATGGGCCGCGTGCCGCAGCTTCACGCAATGGACATCGCCAGCGGGCGCGTGCGCAACCTGTTCGAAGGCAGCGGCTACGAGCTGGAACGCGCCGAGCCCGGCGCCGACAGCTTCGACATCTCGCCCGACGGCCAGCGCATCGCCTTCGCCTACGACCCGGCCGACGAGAAGCGGCTCGACAACCGCTTCGCGCTGGCCGAGCTGCACCTGCGCAGCGGGCGCTTCGACGTGCTGGTGCACGACGCCAACTGGAGCGTCGGTGCACCGCGCTACAGCCCCGACGGCGAGCGCATCGCGTTCCTGGCGCGGCACGACGGCCTGAAGCACACCATGCCCAACCAGCTCGCGGTGTGGGAGCGCAGCAGCCGGCGCTGGGAGGTCGAGAGCGCGCAGTGGGACCACGAGGTCATCGCGCCGCTGCAGTGGGAGGCCGACGGCCAGGGGCTGCTGTTCACGGCCGAGCAGAAGGGCCGCACGCACCTGTGGCGCTTCGACCGCGGCGACCGGCGCGCCGAGGTCGTCGTCGAAGGCGGCACCGTGCTCGGCTACGACAAGCGCGCCGGCACGCTGGTGACGATCGCGGATGCCGCCGACCACCCGGCGCGAGCCACCGCGCACGTGCCGGGGCGCGCGCCGCTGCGCATCGAGCGCTTCAACGACAAGCTGCTGGCCGCGCTCGACCTCGGCCGCAGCGAAGAAGTGTGGTTCGAGGGCGCGCGCGGCGACCGCGTGCAGATGTGGCTGCTCTACCCGCCTGGGTTCGATGCGAAGAAGAAGCGCCACTACCCGCTGCTGCACGTCATCCACGGCGGGCCGCACACCGCGTTCGGCGACGGCTGGCACTACCGCTGGTGCAGCCAGGTGTTCGCCGCGCAGGGCTACGTGGTGGCCGCGGTCAACTACCACGGCTCGTCGGGCTTCGGCTACGCGTTCCTCGACTCGATCACCCACCGCTGGGGCGAGCTGGAACTGAAGGACGTCGAAGCGGCCACCGACTGGCTGCTGAAGAAGCCGTGGCTCGACCCGCGCCGCGTGTTCGCCGCCGGCGGCAGCTACGGCGGCTTCATGGTGGCGTGGATGAACGCGCGCGCCAGGCGGGGGCGCTACGCCGCGTACGTGTGCCACGCGGGCTGCTTCGACTGGGTGGGCATGTTCGCCGAGGACGCCTACACCTGGTTCGCCAAGGAGCTCGGCGCCGCCTACTGGGACGACATGGCCAAGGTGCACGCGCAGAGCCCGCACGCGTTCGCCGCCACGATGGACACGCCGACGCTGGTGGTGCACGGCGCGCTCGACTACCGCGTGCCCGACGCGCAGGGCCTGGCCTACTACAACACGCTGAAGGCGCGCGGCGTGCCGGCGCGGCTGCTGTGGTTCCCCGACGAGAACCACTGGGTGCTCAAGCCGCGCAACAGCAAGCTGTGGTACGGGGAGTTCTTCGCCTGGCTCGAGAAGCACGACCCGGGGCGCAATGCCCGGGCGCGGTCGGGCGACTGACGTTGCAGCGCCGCGCCAGACACGCGCCGCGCGCAGGCGGCCCGACGCCGCCCGATCGGCCTCGCGACACGATGGCCACCGCCTCGACTTCGATCAGATAGTCCTTCTGCGCCAGCTGCACCACGGCCACCGCGGTGGCGGTGGGCGGGTGGCTGGTGTTGACGTAACGGTCGCGCACCTTGCGCACGACATCGAACACCTGCACCGTCTGCGCCTCGAGGTCGGCGCGAGCGACGGAGGTGGCGTGCGGTCGCGGCTCGCCGCGCCGGCGCTTCACCCCGCCCCGAGGGACGGGATTCGTCGCGCAGTGGAAGCTGCAGGTCGATCAAGGCTCGCGCATCGGGGCGAGGTTCCACTCGTAGATCACCGAATCAGGGGCCGCGCCGGCGCTGAACGTCCCCTTCAGGCGCCCGTCGGACCCGATCACCGGCGCGGCGGCGGGGCTGTCGTTGGTCAGGTCGAACATGCCCAGCGCCGACTCGTACTGCGTGCCGCAGTCTGGCTGCGGGCCGCTCACCGTGCCCAGCAGATTGAAACGCTGCGAGCCCGCGTCGATGTGGAAGGCGCCGCGTTCGGTGCCAACCACCTGCTCCTGGGGCTGGCGCAAGCTCGCCGGCAGCGACTCGGAGAAGTTGTTGATCACGAGCGAGCCGAAGCCCAGGCCGCCGAGCACGATCGTGGTGTCGGTGGCGGACATGTTGAGCTGATAGCTGCAGCCGCCCTCCGAGTACGCCTCGGCGAGTGTCCAGTCGGCCCTTCTGAACAACGGCGCGGCGATCGGCACCCGCAGGCGCCCGGTGGCGGCGTCGTTGTACTGCAGCGAGTCCATCCCGTTCGGCTTGTAGTCGAACAGCAAGGTCGAACTCAACACGATGGTTCCGCTCGACCAGGAGGCGTGGATGTCGGTGCGCTTGGCGGTGCCCGAGAAGCCCCAGCAGCCGATGTTGTTGCGCTTGAAGGTCGGCGGCTCGGCAGCGACGACCCCGGTGACGATGCCGGTCTCGCCGCTGGCAACGACGATCACCAGCTCGGCGACGCGCTGCGCCTTGACGTCGCGGCACAGGCCGATCCACTCCTTCGCGGTCCAGTCCTCCTCGACCCAGGTGCCGTCTTCGGTCTTCCAGAGGGCTTGCACGCTGACCTTCTTCGCGGCCTTGTACAGGGGGTAGAAGGTGTTGTGGAACATCAGCGACCGGGTCTCGACGGCCGAAAGGGTGAAGCGATAGAACCGGGTCGACACGTTGTCGACCGACGGATCGAGCTCGGTCGACCTCTCGGTCGTGCCGCCGAGGTCGCCGTCGACGGTGGTCGGGTGGTCGGGCGCGAGTTGCGGAACGTCCGCCAGGCCGTCCCAGTTGAGGAACGCCGGCTCGCCCGGGTCGATGACGGGCGCCTGGTTCCACAGGGCCTTCGCGTACTGCGGCCATAGTGCCCGCAGGCCGCCGGGGAGGGTGGCCTCGATGGCATCGAGCGCGCTGGTCACCGTCGTCGTGGCGGCCAGCAGATCGCGAACCATGGTGTTGCCCGCGGTGCGACCGATGTACTGGTAGAGCAGGTAGGCGCCATGGTCGCGAGTGCGCGCCGTGTTGCCCGTGCACGCGCCCGCTGCCTGGCGATCGATCGACAGGAAGTTGGAGTTCATGTGGCAGTTGGCATCGGCGAGCAGCAGCGGGTTGCCCGGATACACCGCCTCGACCGCCCAGTTGGCCATCGCATTGCGCATCCAGCCGTAGCTGGGCTGCGGCGCAGCCATGGCGTAGGACCACTGCACCGCGAACATGAATTCGTGGGCCAGCGTGTACTCGAGCGCGTTGCCGGCCAGCCCGTCCCGGATCGAGATGAAGACTTCGCTGGCGTTGCCGGTCGCGTTGCCCGGCGTCGTCTGGCCGCGCTCGGCGAGGCTCGCGACGACGTAGATGTCGAGCCGGCCGTCGCCGCCGTTGCAGGCGACGGCGGTGTCGGCCAAGGGTGCCTTGAAGCCGAGCGTGCTGATCAAGGTGGGCCAGATCTGGTTGTCCATCGCGGCGACCACCTGCTGCGCCTGCGCCTGGTCGGTCGCGCGCGTCGAGTCGTACCAGACCCGCACGTTGGCCACTGCGGCCGTCACGCTCACCCAATTCCCGCTGCCCGGCCCGCAGGCCGGGCGCGACCCGCTGACGGGTCCGCCGACGTTGACGGTGATCGCCGCGGCGTTGCTGGCGACGTTGCCTGCACGCGCGACGATGGTCACCGAGCCCGCGGCGACGCCGGTGGCGAGGCCGTTGGCGACGCTGGCCACCGCGGGGTTGCTGCTCTCCCAGGTGAAGGTCGCGCTGGCGACGACATTGCCGTTCGAGTCCCGGGCCACCGCGACGAAGCCAGCCGTGGCCCCCACGTCGAGCGCGACAGTACCGGGGGTCAGCGTGACCGAGACGACGGTGTCGTTCGGCCCTCCGCCGCCGCCGTCGCTGTCGGAGCTGCCGCCGCCACAGGAGGCGAACAGCGACAAGCCCGACGCGATGACCAGCGCAGCAAACCGCCGCACAAGCTTCATGCTGCCCTCCCCCGACAAGCCCTCGTTGCGAGGGCAGGGTATGGACGGTGGCCCGCCGCTGTCAATAGCGCAAGTCGGGTGACCGCCCTGCGCGGGGCAGTTCAGGTTAGGGGGTGAACGGCTGGCCCGGCGACGCCGGCAGGGCAGTGCGGATCCGGGCCGGGTGGTTCGAGATCGACACGAGCAGGTGCGATCCCCGCTCGTCGAGGGCAGACTCGGTTCAGACGAACACGCGCTCGCGCATCCACCTGGTCGCGACCCACTTCTCGCTGGCTGTCACCGGCGCGCCGCCGTGCAGCGTCCGGGTCGAGGGATGCGCGCGGTCGTAGCTGAAGAAGAGCGCATTGCCACGCACCGGCGCCACCTCGACGCCGACGTCGGGGAAGGTGGTCGCGCCGCCGCCTTCGGGTGTGTTCAGGTACATGACGACGGTGCGGACGCGCTGGCGGGTTGACCCTGCCTTCGGCAGCGTCGCCCTGAAACGGCGCAGCGCCACCGGCGGCTGCAGCTCGACGGCGCAGCCTGCGGCGATCTGCCTGCGTCAATACGAGGGCCTGCTCGCCTACGCGGTCGCCGGCGAACTCGTGACGCGCCGGCTTGTCAGCCGGTAGCCGCCATGCGCGTCGTCGGCAGGATCGAACGCGGGACCTTCGCCGTGGGGTCGAAAAGCGAACGCCTCGGCGCCGTATATCTGCGCACCGAAAACAAGCGCCGTTTCGTTCTCCGGCGCAGCGGGGGCAATCCGCACCACGACCCCGAGATCGAAGCGCTCGAAGGCCGGCGCGTGCGTGCCGACGGAATCGCTCACGGGCACACGTTTCTGTTCGACGCGATCGAAGTGCTCGATGACGCCGAGCCGTGAACGAAGAGCGGCACGAAGTTCACGGCAAAGCCAACGCCTTCAGCCGGACACTTGCCGCGGCCTTGACGCCCCGCCCGCTATCTGTCCGCTCGATTCGCCTGAGCAGCGCCGTGTCGCTCAGGCGTGCGATGGCAGCCCGGCGCATGTCGGCCGCGGGTGATGTCAACAGCAGGGACCTGACTTCCGACTCGTCCAGTTGTGCGCGGTCCACGACCTTCAGGATCACGTTCACCATGTCCACCGACACCAGGAACGGCTTGCGCGGGATGCCGGTCAGCATGTACGGAAACTTCACCGCCCAGGTCTCCTTGGCCAGTTCCTCGCCCGCGCTCAGCACACGGATGCTCACGCTCTCGCCAAACACGTCGTGGCTGCCCGGCCCGTATCTCCTGGACGTCAAGGCGGCCTTGCATTCGAGTGAAGGCTGCGCGATGGACGAGCGGATGCGGCTCTCGAGCAACAGCAGGCGTAGCGCGGCAACCGCGTGCAGGTAAGCGTCTTCGCGCTTCACGTTCTCGTCGGCGATCTGCCGCAGCGCTTCGCGGTCGTCGGACCTGGCCACACTGCGGCACAGGACGCCGCGCTCGGCGCTGCGCGCCGGGGTGGTCCCCGGCGTATCGCTGCGGTTGGCGAGTTCGCGCTCGACGACACGTTCGGCGTCCTTGCGCTCCAGCGCGGCCAGGACCTGCGGGTCGCGCACCCGCTGCAGCAAGCGGTTGCGTATGCCCATGTTGCGCGTCTCCAGCAGCACGTGCGCAAGCGCCGCCGGGTCGCGCAGGGCATCCACGGCGGCTTCCCGTGTGGCCCAATCCGGCGCGTTCAGCGCGGCGTCGATCAGCAGGTTCGAGTCGGTGAGCTTGACCAGCGCCGCCCGGCGGACATCGGCGTCGGCGTGCCCGCTCCAGACCTGACGCAACACGTCCTGATCGGTGAGCTGCCGAACGAACTCGATGGCTTCCTCGCGCGGCAATTCGAGCAATAGCGGCACCAGGAGCTGGCCGTCGCGCACCCGGTCGAGCGCGGCGCGGCGGACCTTGCGGTCTGGATCGCTGCGCGCGATGCGTGCAAGCAGCGCCGGGTCGGCCAGGCGTTTGACGGCGAGCTTGCGCAGCACCGGGTCCGGATCGTCCAGCGCGATACGTTCCAGCGCGGCGGGATCGGACGTCTTCTGAATCATCACGATCCGCGCGAAGTCCACCAGCGACGGATCGCGTTCGGTGGCGGCGAACGTGGCAAGTGCTCCCAGGTCGGTGATGCCATTGATCGCGGCCCGGCGAACGTCGCGATCGATGTCATCGCGCGCGATCTGCTGCAGCATCACCTGATCGTCGAGCCGGACCACGGCGAGCGCACGCACCTCGGCCGACTGATGGGTGCGTGCGAGCGCGGCGACTTCAGCCGGCGTTGCGTCGTGGACCGCGCGCCACCGCGCGGAGGGATCCTTGCTGTCGACGTCCGCACGCGGGGTGCCGGCACAGGCAACAAGTGCCAAGCTGATGAGAATGAGCCATCCGGTCCCGCCTTGATTGCGCCGCTGCATGACCAGTCCCGCTGCGAAGGGCCAACGGGATTGTGTGCCCGCCGAGCGTGGGCGCCAAGAGTGCGGTGCCTCGCGTCGTGTTTTCCGGTCGGCCGGCGCGGCATCAACGTCCTCGACATCCGCATCACGGCGGCGAAGTTCGACGAAAACGCCAAGCTCGCCGATGCCGACTTTGCGCTCGACCCGATGTACAAGCCGTTCGACGCGCCGGGCCTCGAAATCGCCGAGGTGAAGCCGGGACTGTGGGAAGTCGCCAACGCCGGACAGGGCAACTACCGCATGCAGTTCATCGAACTGGCGGACCGCCTGATCGCGTATGGCGCGCCGGTATCGCCGACCGAGATGCGCGCCGTCATCAAGAAGTTGCGCGAAAAGGTGGCGGCCAAACCGATCTCGCATGTCGTGCTGAGCCATATTCACAACGATCACGTGGGCGGCGTGAAAGCTTTCGCCGAAGCGGGCGCCACGCTCGTCACCGCCGCCGACGCGCAGGACGTCGTGTGCAAGATCGCCGTGGTGCAGGCACGCACGGTATCGGTCGTCGACCAGCCCGCGCCGGCACTCAAGTTCGCCCTCGTCAACGGCACGCTCGAACTGGGCGATGCGACGCGCAAGGTGACCGTGTTCGACACGCGCGGCAACCCGCACGTCGAGCGCCTGCTGGTGCTGGTCGACGGCGGCAGCAGGTCCGTGATGGCGGCCGACGCGTACAGCGACACGCAGCCGTTCAACGCGACGTTCGACTGGCTGGCGGGGCATAGTAGGTTCAAAGGCCCTCGGGGTCGACCTGTGACGGTTCTGGTGGTTCTGGTGCGGTCGACGCGCTTGGATTTGTCGACCGTGACGTCGCGCCATGCTGCTTCGGCGGGCCCTTCAGCGCTGATAGCGCTCGCGGCTGACCACATCCTCAGGGCTGACCCTGATTCCGATGGCGCCGCGCTGACGCGACGCGCAGCGCCGTCCCGGCTGCGGTTTGGCGTTGCACCACCAGCGCCCGCAGCTTGGCGTTCGGCGCCAGCACGCCGTGGAACATGATCAGATGCAACCGCGGCCGCGGCACCAGCGCCGCCAGCCGTTGCATGAACTCCAGCGGGCTCACCAGGTGCGTGGTTCCATCGCGCCACGGCGTCTTGAGCTTGAGCTCGACCTGGCCGGCGGCGTTGATCTGCACCCGCTCCTCGGAAAGCGGACGCACATGGCCGATAGGCTGAAGGCGGGAAGATCGGCGCTGAAAAGCGCGTGGAAGTGATCGGGCCAAGTCGCCCGCCTCGGGCCCGCGCAGCATGGCACCAGCGCGACGCCCGCCGCCGTGGGTCGAAGCCGCCCGCCTGCAGCGCCGGCCAGCCCGGCGTGCTGTACAGGCGGATCACCTCCGACATCTGCCCGCTTCTCGTAGATCGTGGGCATCGCGGCTCCGGGGTCGATCCGCTCGGTAGTGCGGCAGGTCGCCATTCTTGCAGAGCGCCGCTGCGCGCTGACGCGACACTGCCCGACCTCAACGCGGCGCCGGGTCGGTATCGGTGTGCACCGGCTGCGGCCAGTCCAGCAGCACCGGCTCGCGCAACACGCCGAGGTCGCGCCGGCGCGCGGCGGCCAGGTTCCATGGCACCGTGCCGTGCTGCGGGTCCAGCAGCAGCGCCCGGTTCAACACGCGGGCCGCCTCGTCCCAGCGACCGGCCTCCATGTAGGCCACGCCGAGGTTGTTGAGCACGCGCACCTTGCGCGGCGCACTGCGCTCGGCGGCTTCCCACAGCGACACCTCGCTGCGGTAGTCGAGGTTGCGCGCGGCGGTGAGCGCGGACAACACAAGGATCAACGTGCCCACCGCACCGCGCACCGCGGCAGCGCGCGCGGTATCGGTCGTCCCGCGTTGCAGCGCCGGCGCCAGCGTGACGCCGACCGCCCAAGCCACGCCCCACAGCGCTGGATAGAAGTGACGTTCCGACACGACGTCGTGCCGGACCGGCCAGGCATACAGAGGCAGCAGCCAGGCCAGCACCCATAGGGCGGCCAGCAGCCATTGCGGATGGCGCTCGCGCACGCGCCAGGCCCACCAGAGCAGGCCCATCAGCCCCGCGCCGGCAGCCCAACGGATCGCGCCCGAAAGCGCGGCGCTGACGTCCGGGTCGATGGTCGGTGCGCGCAGCAGCGACAGTGCGCCACCGAAGTAGCCCAGTGCCGTGATCAGCGAAGCGTCGTGGCGGCGCACCTGGGCGATCCATGCCGACATGCGCAGCAGCTCCGCATAGCGGTCGTGCCAACTCATCGCGAGCAGCGCCGCGACGGCGACGGCAGCCAACGGCACCGCTGCCCGCCAGGCACGCGGGCTTGCGCCGAAGTGGGCGGCGCTCCGATCGCGGCGCAGCAGCTCCCACGCCCCCACCAACAGCGGGATCGAGAACACGACGCTTTCGCGCGCCAGCGCGGCCAGCACGGCCAGGCCCAGCGCGGCGACGCTCCAGCCGCGCGAGCCGAGCGTGCGCGCCCGGATCCAGGCGAGCAGGCAGGTTCCGGCCAGCACCGTGCCGAGTGCCATCGAACGCCCGGACAGATAGCTCACTGCTTCGGTGGCCAGCGGATGCAGGCCGAACAGCGCCGCGGCAAGCGCTGCGCCGACCGCGGCGTCGCGTGCGCGGGTGCGTGGCAGGCACGTCGCCGACAGCTGCAGCGCCAGGCGCCACAGCAGTGCGATGGCGGCCAGATGGATCGTCACGTTGACCAATCGGTGGCCCATGGGCGCATGCCCGAGCCGTTCGCCGAGCCCGTGCGACACGGCAAAGCTCGCCTTCGACAGCGGACGCACGTGGCTCGCCGGCGCCTGCCACCACACCGACAGGGACGCCGCCGCGGGGTCCACCGCGATGCCGATGCTGTCGTCGAACTGGTACGGCCCGGGCAGAGCCGGCACGTAGCACGCGACCACGCCGGCCAGCAGTGCGGCGATCAGCGCCCAGTGGCGGGGCCTGCGCGCCGCCGACCCGGTCAGAGGCGCTTGCACTGGCGTTGCTTGCGATAACCCTCGGGGTCCGGACTCGGGCAGTGCGTCAGTGACAGCACCATGCCCTTGGGCGTCTTGCGCTCGAACGGTGCCGACGGGCAGCGCTTGGACAGCTGCTCCAGCTTCTTCAGCGTGTCCGCCATCTCGGCCGAGTACGCAGAGTGTTCTTCGACCATGTACGAGGTGAGCGAATACGCCAGCCGCCAATTGACGTTGCGCACGATGAAGTTCTGGACGTAGCCGAAGTCCTTGCCACCGGTCGGGTCGCCGCTCTTCACCTTCTGGCAGACGTTCTGGTGCAGCTGCTCGTGTTTGCCCAGGACCTCGCGCAGGCAGGCGGTGGGCGCGTTGACCTTGACGTTGCAGTTGCTGTTGTCGGTTTCGGCGGACATCTTGGGGGTCGAAATCTTGCTGCTGCCGTTGCCGGTGAACTCGTTGCGCACCATGCCGATCGCCTCGTCGACGCACTGCTCGACCTCGCTCTTGCCGGTGACGGTGTAGCGCTCGATCGTCTGGTTGCGTTCGACCCTGCCGGTGCTCCAGTTGATCAGCCGGTCCCACTCCCGGACGGCGGCCTTGGCCTGGCAGTAGCGCGCCTGCAGGTCGATCACGTCCTTGCAGTCGCAGGCTTGCGCGGCCGCGTCCGCTGCGCCGGCCAGTCCGAACGCCAACACCACTGAACGCCGGGCAAGGGAAGTCGTCATGGCGTGCCTCACTTCTTGGCCGGCGCGCCGGCCGCAGGCTTGAAGTACAGCAGCTTCTGCCGCAGGTCGCGGTACTCGCCCGTCTCCTCCTTGCCGTCGGGGTAGATGGCGGTCATCGGGCCGAGGCCGCCGATGGTGCTGCGGAACTCGCCCATCAGCTGGCCGCCATTGGGAAACGTCAGCACGCCCACGCCGTGCAGGTAGCCCTTGTAGAACATGCCGTTCCACAGGATGCCCCACTCGTCGCGGTAGGTGCCCGGGCCCGACGCCCCGCCGTCGTGGAACCAGCCTTCGTGCCACCGCTTGTCGGGCCGCGTGACCTTGCCGGGCCCGAACAAGCGGCCGTTGAGGAACTGACCTTCCGAGACGATGCCGCTGGGCGCGGTGACCTTGCCTTGTCCCCACAGCGCCCCGCCGCGGAAGCTGCCTTCCTCACGCAGGCAGTCCTTGCCGACGCGCACCCCGGGCCCGTCGGGCGAGGCCAGTCTCTGCTCGGGGCAGGCATCCTGAGCGAGCGCGCTCGTCGCTGCGCACAGCGTCGCGGCCAGCAGGCCAACGCCCAGCCGAAGTCTCATGGGCCCCTCCGATCCGCCGGCCGGCTGCGAGAACAACCCGCCGTCCCGCCCGAACCATGCTAAGCGGCGGCCGGCGCAGCGTCAATCGACAGTCTTGTCCAACGAGGTATGAGCCTGGAGCCGGGCTCGCGATTCCAACGAGGAATGAGCCTGGACGGCCTGGGAGGGGCGGTTGAGCGGCTTACGGGCAGCTGCCGGCGCGGCGTGTCGATCATCGAATCGATGGTGATCGATATGAACGAGGCGCAGGTGCGCACCGTGGAACAGGTGCGGCAGGTGCTGCAGGGGACCCAGGCGCTGGAGTTTCGGGCTGCCGAGGACGATCAGGGCCGCTACCGGTGGATCGATGCGGTGCTGTGGCGGCTGGAGTACCGTCAGCTGCGGCGTGCGGATCGGGGAGCGGTGCTGGCGTACATGCAGCGGCTGAGTGGCTACAGCCGCGCGCAGGTTGCGCTCGATCGACAAGGCCGTGCCGGCCGAACTCGACGTGCACTGCATCGTCGACAACTGCGCCAGCCACAAGCATCCCAAGGTCAAGGCCTGGCTGGCGGCGAGTCCGCGCTGGCATATGCACTTCATCCCCACCTACAGCTCGTGGTTGAACCAGGTCGAGCGCTTCTTCTCGAGCATCACCGCCAGGGCGATCCGCCGCGGCTCGTTCGCCTCGGTCAAGGAGCTGGTGGCCAAGATCGATCACTTCGTCGCCCACTGCAACCAGAACTGCAGGCCCTTCACTTGGACCGCCACCGCCGATTCGATCCTTGCCACGCTCGGCAGACTTTGCGAACGAATCAGCGGAACGGAACACTAGCCGAACATGTGCTGGCCACCGTCGACGTGGATCGCCGAAGGTGCGGCACGTCTCGTCGCTGCTCGGCCTGATCGAAGCCGGCCTCGGCGTGGCCGCGGTGCCGAAGATCGCGCTGCCGACGCGGCGCTCGTCGCGGCTCGTCGCCGTGCCGTTGGTCGAGCCGCGCGTCACGCGAACGATCGGCCTCATCCGCCGCCGCGGCCGGCCGTTGGCGCCTGCGGCGCAGCACCTGTACGACCTGCTGAGCGCGGGCGCGAGGCCCGAGCGGCTACGTGCGACCCAGCCGCGCCCATCGGCCCGCCCAGTCGGCGAAAGGGCGCAGCGCCGCCAGTAGATCCTGCCCCATCGGGGCCAGCAGGTAGCCCTCGCCCTGGTGGTCGATCAGGCCGGCGGTGCGCAACTCGGCGAGGCGGGTGTTGAGCAGGCTCGGGTTCGTGGCGGCGGCCTCCAGCAACTCGCGAAAGGTCAACTGGCGACCTTCGCGCAGCTCCCACAGGATGCGCAGCGCGCTGCGGCGGCCGAGCAGATCCATGGCGGCCATGATCGGCCGCCCGGTGCGCGAGCCTCGCACCGCAGCGCCTGGGCGCGGAACCGGCGCTTTACTTTTCATAGCGCACAGGCTAGCATGCTACGCAAAGGATAGCAAGATGATGACGGCAAGGATCGCCCCAGCCCAGGCACCTTTCGGCCCGGCCGTGCAGCAATGGCTCGATCGGACGATGCCCGAGGGCAGGATCCCGTTCGTGCTGTTCACCACGCTCGCCCGCGACGAGCGGCTGTTCGGCAGGTTCTTCGCGGGCGGCCTGCTCGATCGCGGGCACCTGACGCTGCGTCAGCGCGAGATCGTCATCGACCGCACGACGGCGCGCTGCCGCTCCGAGTACGAGTGGGGCATCCACGTCGCCCTGTTCGGACGCCGCGTCGGCTTCGCCGACCGGCAGCTCGAATCCCTGGTGCACGGCGACGCCTCGGACCCCTGCTGGAGCGAAGCGGAGGCGCTGCTGCTGTGCCTGTGCGACGAGCTGCATGCCACCGCCACGGTGAGCGACGCGCTGTGGGCCGGGTTGCGGCAGGTGCATTCCGAAGAAGCTCTTCTGGAGCTTCTGTTGCTCGCGTGCTTCTACCGGACCGTCAGCGTGCTCACCAATGCGCTGCGGCTGCCGCTGGAGCCCGACGGCGCCCGATTCCCGCCCCTGCCGGCACGGCGCGCGGATGCGACGGGTTCCACAGAGCGCTGACGAACAGGAGACACGCCATGCCCAGAAAGCTCATCAGTTCGGGTTCCACCTTCGAAGCCACGATCGGCTACTCCAGAGCGGTGGTCGTCGACAACTGGATCTTCGTGTCGGGCACGACCGGCTTCGACTACTCGACGATGTCGATCGCCGACGACCTCGTGGCGCAGACCGAGCAGTGCCTGAAGAACATCGAGGCCGCGCTGCGCGAGGCCGGCTCCGGCCTGGAGGACGTCGTTCGCGTCACCTACGTGCTGCCCGACGGCTCGCAGTTCGAGCGCTGCTGGCCGGTGCTCAGCAAGGCCTTCGGCAAGATCCGCCCCGCGGCGATGATGATCAGCGCCGGCCTCGCCGACCCGCGCATGAAGATCGAGATCGAGGTCACGGCGTTGAAGGGGTCGTGAGGAACGCCAGCGCCGCGTCGCGGAACCGCCGGTGCAGCAGCGCGCCCCGATGGTCGCCGGGCACCACGGCGAGCCGCGCACCGGCGACGACGGCGATCACCGCGTCGAGCCCGTCGCGCATCATGGCGTCGTCTTCGCCGACCACGAACAGCGTCGGCACCGCGGGCGCGGTGTGCGGCGCCGGCGCGAACGGTTCGCTCGCCAGCCCGATCATGCAGCGTGCGAGCCCCACGGTGTTCAACCCGGGCTGCGAGATCCTCGCCGCGAGGCGCGCGGTCAACGGGTGGCTCGGCAGCGGCCCGCCGGCGGCGAAGCGCTCGAGCGCGGCGCGGTCGAGGTCGGCGAACGGATCGACCGGCGCGATGCCGCCGAGCACCAGCCGCCGCACGTGGCCGCGCCGCGGCAGCTCCCACGCGAGGCGCGCGCCGAGCGAGTAGCCGACGACGTCGGCGCTGCCACCGAGCGCGCCGATCACCTCGTCCAGTTCGTCGACGATGCGGCTCGTCGCCGCCGCCGACGCATCGCCCGGCGTAGCGCCGGCGCCATGGCCGGGCAGATCGACCAGGCAGGCCTCGCGGCCCACTGCAGCCAGCGCCTCGACCCAGCCGCCCCAGTCGGCCGCCGCGCTCGATGGGAAGCTGTGGATCAGCAGCACCGGCGGCCCGCCCGTGCTGCCGGCCGCAGCGGCATGTGCAACGTGCAGCAAGCGCAGCGGTGGCATCGGCGCGCTCACAGCACCTTGAAGTAGCGCATGCTCGGGCCCGGCAGCGCCTGGCCCGTCTTGTCGGCGTCGATCAGCATGCCGACGAAGAGGAACCGCGTCAGCCAGTCGTACTTGCCCGAGCTGGTCTCGAAGACCGGCGCCACCCTGAAGTAGAAGTCCGACGCCGTGACCGCTGCCGACTTCGTCATCCACGCGGTCATCTTGGCCGGGTCGTGGTAGGCGCGGCGGATACCGCGGTTCTGTACGTAGATGCGCTCGCCGTCGTCGGTTTCGAGCAGCCAGCGGGCGTTGATCATCAGCACGTTGTCGGGGCGGAAGTGCGGGTTCTCGATCCCGCCAGGCAGCACGCGGCCCTTCAACGCAGGCCCTTCGAAGCTGCCGCCGCCGACGTTGATCGACCAGCGCGCGCCGCCGCCGGGCAGGTCGGTGATGCGGGTCAGGCTGCCGGGCACCATCGTCAGGTGCACGGTCATCACGTACTCGAGGCCGGGTGCGGCATGCTCCATGGGTGTCCTCTCGATCTTGAAGTCAGGTGAGGTTCGCAGCGCTTCGGGCCGGCGCGGTGGCGTAGTCGGGCAGCACCGGGTTGGCGCTCAGCAGCGCCTGCGTATAGGCGTGCGCCGGGCGGCGCGTGATCGCATCCGGGGAGTCCACTTCGATCAGGCGGCCGGCCTGCATGACGCCCACGCGGTCGGCCACGCACAGGATCAGGCTCAGGTTGTGCGTGATGAACAGGATGCTCAGCTTGCGGCGCCGGCGCAGCTCGAGCAGCAGGTTGATCACCTGGCCCTGCACCGACACGTCGAGCGCCGAGGTGGGCTCGTCGGCGACGAGCAGCGCCGGTTCGGGCGCGATGGCGCGCGCGATCGCCACGCGCTGGCGCTGCCCGCCCGAGAGCTGCGACGGCCGCCGCTCGAGCAGCGCCTGCGCCAGGCCGACCTCGGCCATCAGCCCGGCCACGCGCTGCGCGAGGCCGTGCCCGCGCAGCGCGGTGAGCTCGCGCAGCGGCTCGGCCACGATCTCGGCCACGGTGTAGCGCGGGTCGAGCGACGCCAGCGGATCCTGGAACACCGGCTGCACCAGGCGCCGGAACTCGCGGTCGCGCCCGGTGAGGCCCTTGGGGCCGAAGGTGTGCGCACCGAGCCGGATGCTGCCGTCGCTCGGGCGCTCGAGCGCGGTGACGATGCGCCCGAGCGTGGTCTTGCCCGAACCCGATTCGCCGACCAGCCCGAAGAACTCGCCGGGCCGGATCGCGAGCGACACGTCGTCGACCGCCTTGACGGCGGTGCGGCGCAGCGCACCGCCAGGCGACGCGAAGATTTTCGACACGCGGTCGATGGCGAGAATCGGCGCGGGCGTGCCATCGGGTGCGTGCGCGCCACCGCCTGCAGGCACGCCGTCGAACCCGGGCCCCGCCAGCGCGAGCCCGGCGCCCGCCCCGGCGAACGGCACCGCACCCGCACCAGGGTTCCAGCAAGCGGCGCGCACGCTGCCGCTGCCTTGCGGTGCGAGCGTGGGCTCGACCGTGCGACAGCGCTCGACCGCGAAGCCGCAGCGCGGCGCGAAGCGGCAACCGGGGATCTCGTCGGCCGGGCCGGGCACCGCGCCCCTGATCGAAGGCAGCCCGTCGGTCTGCCGCACGCCGATGCGCGGCACGCACTCGAGCAGCGCGCGCGTGTAGCGGTGCGCGGGCGACGCCAGCACCTGCGCAGTCGGCCCCACCTCGACCAGCCGGCCGGCGTAGACCACCGCGATGCGATCGGCGATCTCGGCGGCCACCGCCATGTCGTGCGTGATGAAGACGCAGGCGGTGCGGTGGTCGCGCTGCACGCGGCGGAACATCTTCAGGATCTCGGCCTGCGTGGTGACGTCGAGCGCGGTGGTCGGCTCGTCGGCGATCAGCAGCTGCGGGTTCGACATCAGCGCCAGCGCGATCATCACGCGCTGCTGCATGCCGCCAGAGAGCTGGTGCGGGTACGACGCGAGGATGCGCTCGGTGTCGGGCAGCCCCACCTCGGCCAGCAGGCCGCGTGCGCGCTGCAGCGCCTGCGCCCTGCCCGCCTTGCCGAGCCGCTGCGCGATCGAGTGACTCGCGGCGCCCTCGGGCCGGTAGGCCTCGACGAGCTGGGCATCGATGCGCTTGGATGGATTGAGCGAGTCGAGCGCCTCCTGGAAGATCATGCCGATGCGCGCGCCGCGCCAGGCGCGCATCTGCTGCGCCGAGAGCCGCGTCAGGTCGGTGCCCGCCAGCGCGATCGAGCCGCTGGTGCGCACCGGCGCCGTGAACTCCAGCAGGCGGATGATCGACATCGCGGTCACGCTCTTGCCGCTGCCCGATTCGCCGACCACGCACAGCGTCTCGCCCGATTCGACGGTGAACGACAGCTCGCGCACCAGCGCGACCTCGGCCTCGTCGGTGTGGAGGTGGATCGTCAGATCCGACAGTTCAAGCAGCGGCACGAAGCGAACCCTTGGTGGCAGCACTGCCGGCAACGTGCACGCCTCGCCTCGCGGCATCGATCGCATCCCTCGCGACCGCGGCAGTCGATGCGTGCGCGCTGTTCATGGCCCTGGCCTGCGCGCCGCGGTGTCGACGACGGCCGCACGCGCCGCTGCCGGCTCGCGCCGCATCCGCGAGCGCAGCCGCTCGAGTGCGCGCAGCGCGCGGGCATCCGGGTCGACGATCAGGCGCAGCTCGTCGCCGGCGATGTTGAGCAGCGCCACGCACAGCACGATCGCCAGGCCCGGGGCGATGATGAGCAGCGGCGCGTTGGTCATGAAGGCGCGCCCCTCGGCGATCATGTTGCCCCAGGTCGGCGTCGGCGGCGCCACGCCGAGGCCGAGGTAGCTCAGGCCGCCGTCGATCAGCATCGCCAGCGCGGCCTTGATCACCAGTTGCACCAGGATCAGCGGCAGCGTGTGCGGGATCACGTGCTTGACGAGGATCTTCCCCGGGCCCATGCCCGATGCGCGCGCCGCGGCGATGAAGTCGCGCGTCGCCAGGCTCAGCACGCGCGAGCGCACCACGCGCGCGGTGGTCGGCGTGAAGATGACGGTCAGCGCGATGAACTCCGACCACGCGCCCGCGCCCATCACGATGGCCAGCGCCATCGCCAGCACGATGCCCGGGAACGCGAGGCCCGCATCCATCAGCCGCATCAGCGCGGCATCGAGCGGCCGGAAGAAGCCGCTCACCAGCCCGACCAGCGAGCCCGCGATCGTCGCCGCGATCGTCACCGCCGCCGCCAGCCCGAGACTGACGCGCCCGCCCGAGACGAGGCGGCTCCAGACGTCGCGCCCGTAGTTGTCGGTGCCGAGCCAATGCGCCGCCGACGGCGGCAGCAGGCGGTTGATCGGGTCGGGCAGGTTCGGGTCGGGCAGCACGAGCGGCAGCACGAGCACGGCGGCGACGATCAGCGACAGCACACCGAGCGAGGCGGCGAGCGTCGAGTTGGCGCGCAGCCAGCGCCTGAAGCCTGCGGCCGCCGCAGGCACTGACGTTGCCGGAGCCTGCGCGGAGTCGTTGCCGCTCATGAGACGCGCAGCTTCGGGTCGAGCCACACGTACAGCAGGTCGACCAGCATGTTGACCGCAACGAACAGGAAGGCGATGAAGATCGTCACCCCCTGCACCAGCGGATAGTCGCGCGAGCCGATGGCCTCGAGCAGCAGCGAGCCGAGCCCGGGGATGACGAAGATCGCCTCGATCAGCACCACGCCGCCGATCATGCGCGCGAAGCTCGTGCCCATCACGGTCAGGCACGGCAGCATCGCGTTGCGCAGCACGTGAGCGAACACCACCGCCAGCTCGCCCAGGCCCTTGCTGCGCGCGGTGCGCAGGTACAGCCGCGTCATCTCGCGCAGCACGCTCTCGCGCAGGATCAGGACGTACATCGCCGACAGCCCCAGCACGATCGACGCCGCCGGCAGCACGTAGTACGGCAGCGCGCCGATCGGGTCGGTGAACGGGTTGACGTAGCCGCCGGTGGGCAGCCAGCCGAGCACGACCCCGAACACGTAGATCAGCACCAGCGCGATCCAGAACTCGGGGATCGCGATCGCCAACGAGGTCGAACGGTAGAGCAGTCGCGCCACCGGGTTGCCGGGGCGCACCGCGTTCCAGCAGGTGATGGCCACCGCGATTCCGAAGGCGAGCACGGTGCAGATGATGGCCAGCGCCAGCGTCGGCACGCTGTGCTCGAGGATCAGTTGCCACACCGGCGCGTGCAGGGTGATCGAGTTGCCGAGGTCGGCGCGCAGCACGCGGCCGAGCCACAACAGGTACTGCTCGTGGATCGGCCCGGCCAGCCCCAGCGACGCGCGCAGGTCCTGGATCTGCTCGGGGGTGGCGTCGTTGCCGAGCAGCGCGAGCGCGGCATCGCCCGGGATCAGCCGGATGATGAAGAACATCACCGTGCCGACGATCAGCAGCACGATCAGCAGATCGCGCAGCCGTCGCAGGAACAGGAGTGCCATGGCTGCGTGGGCCCTGCCCTGATGTGATCGACCGGGCCGCGCCAGCGCAGCCGCAGTCAGCGAACCGCTACTTCGCCAGCCACGAGTTCCAGAACACGCGGTAGAAGTGGCCGTAGCCCTTGAGCCGGGGCGTGTAGGCGGCGAACTCGTGCGTGATGTTGACCGTGACGTTGGCGTACTCGTCCCAGAAGTACTGCTGCATCGCATCGAGCGCCTTGGCCGCCTCGGCGTCGGATTGCGCCGCGTCGTAGGCCGCCTTGAGCTGGTTGCCCTTCTCGGTCTCGAAGCGGTTCTTGTACGGGTTGGACAGCACGCGCAGCCCCGCGGGCGAAGTCGACACCGCGTTGTAGAACACCGTCTGGATGTCCCAGCCGGTGGGGCTCTGCACGAGCTTGGCGGCCGTGGGCCAGTCGTAGGTGCTGATCTTCGACTCGATGCCGATCGCCTTCAGCTCGGCCTGCAGCACGGTGGCCATCTGCTGCATCCAGGGGAAGGTGCTGATCGTCATGATCTGGATCGTGTCGCCGGGCTTGAGCCCCGCCTCGGCGAACAGCGCCTTCGCCTTCTTCGGGTCGTGCGCGGTGTAGTCCTTCTCGCCCGCCGACGAGTACATGTGCTTGATCGCCTTGATCACGTAGGCAGGCGTGTTCTCCAGGATGTCCTTGTTGGCGCCCATCGCCGCGCCGATAGCCTTGCGGTCGATCAGCAGGCTGAGCGCCTGGCGCGCCTTGACGTTGGCGAACAGCGTGCCCGGGCTCTGGTTGAGCACGAAGACGTTGAGGTTCGCGCCGGCCAGCGGGTGCACCACCAGCTTGGAATCGCTCTTCAGCACGTCGTACTGGTCGATGTTGGGCTCGACGAAATCCCAGCGCCCGCTCTTCAGCCCGATGACCTGCGCATTGGCGTCGCGCACGATCGGGAACGCGATGGTCTGCAGGTACGCGTGCTTGGCGCCCGCGAAGCCGCCCCAGTTCTCTTCGCTGCGCGAGGCGTAGCCGTCGAACTTCTCGAGCACGATCTCCTGGCCCGGCTTCCAGCTCTTGAGCTTGTAGGGGCCGGTGCCGATCGCCTGCTCGCCGCTGAAGCCGCTGGCGGGAAGGCCGGCGACGATGTCGGCCTTGAAGATGTCGGCCGCGGTGGTGGCCAGCTCCGACAACAGCGGGTAGCGCGGACGCGAGAGCGTGAGCACCACCGTCGAATCGCCGGAGGCCTGGAGCGACTTCACGTCGTGCGCCACCTGCTTGCCGATCGCGGTGACGGCGAGAAACCGGTTCAGGCTGGCGACCACGTCTTTCGCGCTCAGCGCGCTGCCGTCGTGGAAGCGCACGCCCTTGCGCAAGTGGAATGTGTAGGTCAGCTTGTCGCCGCTCACGTCGTAGCGCTCGACGAGCATCGGACGCGGCACGAAATCTTTGTCGCTGGCGAACAGCGCCTCGTACAGTACCTCGGCGTAGCGGTCGGTGAGCGGGCCGGGGGCGGCGACGGGGTCGAGCGAGCGCGGGTCGCCGGGCGCTGCCACCGTGAGCGTGCCGCCGACCACCGGCTTGCCCGCGTCGGCTGCCTGCGCGCGGGCCGGCGCGCACAAGAAAGCCGAAGTTGCGAGCGCGGCCATGACCACCAACCTGTGCCCAAGCGGCATGAGATTCCCCTCTGTCGAGACATCGATGAATCGAGTCATCTTAGCCGGCACAGCAGGCGATCGATATCCGAACAACCACCGTGCATGGCGCTGGCGCGCCGAGCCGCGCGAGCGCCTGCGACCTCGAAAGGGACACCGAGCTCGGTTTAGCATGCACGCGCCGAAGTCGGCATCACCGGGTTCACCACAGGAGCAGCCTTGATTCGATCGCTTCCCCCACGCAGACCGCTCGGGCCACGCGGCCCGCAGGTGTCGCCGCTCGGGCTCGGCTCGTGGCACATCTGGGATCGTGTGGAGTTCGGCGAGGCCGTCGCGCTCGTGCGCCGCGCCGTCGATGCGGGCATCAACCTGTTCGACGTCGCCTACTACAACATGGGGCCGCACCCCGACGACTCGCCCACCGACCTCATCTGGGCGCGCGCGGTGCGCGAGGCGGGCCTGCAGCGCGACGACTATGTGTTCTGCGGCAAGCTCTGGCTGTGGGACTACCCGGCGCAGGATTTCACGCAGCAATTGAAGGTGGCGCTCGACCGCGTCGGCATCGAGAAGGCCGACACCGCGGTGATCGGCGACTACAAGTCGATCGACATCCCCGCCGTCGTCGACGACGTGGCCAGGCAGATCGCCGAAGGGCGCCTCGGCAGCTGGGGCACCAACAACTGGCCGTTCGCCGATTTCGAGGCCGCACGCGCGTACGCCGCGCGGCACGGCCTGCCGCAGCCGAGCTTCGTGCAGCTCAAGTACGGCATCGCGCGCCGCGCGATGGCCGAAGGGCCTCACTACGGCGGGCTGTTTCGCCGCGGCGAGCTGGGGCTGCAGGCCTCCGACGTGTTCGAAGGCGGCATCCTCGCGGGCAACAAGCACACCACGCGCCAGATCGGCGCCGACCCCGGCGGCATCCGCCAGGCGATCGTCGACGCCGCCGACGAGGTGACGCGCATCGCGCGCGGCTTCGACGCCACGCCGGCGCAGCTCGGCATCGCCTTCGTGCTCTCCAATCCGGCGGTGACCAACGTGCTGTTCGGTGCACGCAGGCTGAGCCAGCTCGAAGACAACCTCGGCGGGCTCGAGCTGTTCGCCAAGCACGGGCCCGAGGTGCGCAGGGCGGTCGAGCACCTGTGGATCGACAGGGACAAGGTCAACCCCGATGGCACCAAGTTGATGCCCGCGCCGTCGAAGCCGGCTTGATGCCCGCGGCGCCTGACGGCGCACCTGTTTCCGTCACCGGCATTCGGTAACGCCGCGCCGACCGCGGCGTTCTTACAATGCCGCGCGGTGGAGAAATCCGCCGTCGGAAGGGCTGGAGCCATGGGCATCTCGATGCGTCGCGTGCGGGCCTTCACGGCCGCTTCCGCCTGCGTCGTGCTCGGCTCGTGCGGCGGCGGCAGCGACGCCCCACGCGTCGCCGGCGTCGACGCGCAGACCTGCTCGCCCAACAACCCGATGCGCGGCGACGCCAAGTCGGCCACCCGCGCCGGCACCCTCGGCACCGAGAAGGCCTGGCTGCGCGACTACATCGATCGCGACTACCTGTGGTACCGCGAAGTCCCGAGCGTCGACGCCTCGGCCGCGCCGTACAGCAATGACACCGCCAACGGCTTCTACGCGTCGATCGAGAACTACTTCGACGCGCTGCTCACGCCGGCGATCACCGCGTCGGGCAAGCGCAAGGATCAGTTCAGCTTCACCTACCCCACCGCGGCCTGGGACGCGCTGATCAACGGCGGCTCCACCGCGGGCTGGGGCGTCGAATGGCACTACGACACGGTCGATTCGACGACGGGGACGATGAACGGGATCCGCATCGCGTTCGTGCACGACGCGTCGCCTGCCGCGGATATCGGCCTGCAACGCGGCGATCGGCTGGTCTCGATCGACGGCCTGTTCGCGTCGGCCACCAACGATCCGACGCAGTACAACGCGCTGCTCGACCGGCTCTACCCTGCCGCAGGCCGGACGGTCGATTTCGTCGTCCAGCGCGGCGCTGCGCAGTTGACCAGGCGCGCCACGTCGGCCAACGTCACGTTGACGACCACCCGCTATCGAACGCTCGACGTTGGCGGGCAAAAGGTCGGCTACCTGCTGTTCAACGACCACCTGGCCAACGCCGAGGCGGGGCTCACCGCGGCGGTGGACTCGATGAACACCGCCGGCGTGCGCGACCTCGTGCTCGACCTGCGCTACAACGGCGGCGGCTACCTGTACATCGCGAGCCAGCTCGCCTACATGATCGCCGGCGCAGGCGCCATCAGTGGCCGCCCCTTCGAGCAGACGATCTTCAGCGACAAGCGCAAGGCCGAGAACGAGATCGCGGCATTCGAGAGCCGCTCGTGCAATGCCGCGGCCTCCAACGGCCGCCTCGTGTGCACGACCAATACGCCGCTGCCGACGCTGGCCCTGCAACGCGTCTACGTGCTGGTCAGCGGCAACACCTGCTCGGCCAGCGAGGCCATCGTCAACGGCCTGCGCGGCATCGACATCGACGTGCGGCTGATCGGCAGCGCCACCTGCGGCAAGCCGTACGGCTTCTTCGGCCAGGACAACTGCGGCATCACCTATTTCCCGATCGAGTTCCAGGGCGTCAACGCCAAGGGGTTCGGCGACTACGCCGACGGCTTCGTCCCCGGCGGCGGCGGTGCGAGCGGCGTGCCCGGGTGCGCCGCCGACGACGATCTCGACCACGCCCTCGGCGACACCACCGAGGGCCAACTCGCGGTGGCGCTGGCCTACCGCGCGAGCATCGACGCCGGGGCACCGGCCTGTCCACCGCTGGCGATGGCGCGCCGCACCGCGCCGCTGGCGGCCGGCAGCGAACCGCGCGGCCTTGTCTTCAAGCCGCCGGCGCTTACCAACGCCAACGGCCGCATGCCCGCGCGCTGAGGCCCGCGCGGTCGCGCCCGAGCCCGGCTATGCTTGCGCTGCGATGCTGATCGACTTCTTCTACACCCTGCGCGCCGCCAAGCTGAAGGTCTCGGTCAAGGAGTACCTGACGCTGCTCGAGGCCATCCAGGCCGGCGTGATCGGCCCGTCGGTCGACGAGTTCTACTACCTCGCGCGCACCTCGCTGGTGAAGGACGAGGCGCAGTTCGACAAGTTCGACCGCGCGTTCTCGGCGTACTTCAAGGGCGTCGAGCTGCTCACCGACTTCAGCCAGGACATCCCGCTCGAGTGGCTGCGCAAGACGCTCGAGCTCGAGCTCACGCCCGAGCAGAAGGCGGCGATCGAGAAGATGGGCTGGGACGAACTGATGGAGACGCTGAAGAAGCGCTTCGAAGAGCAGAAGCAGCGCCACGAAGGCGGCAGCAAGATGATCGGCACCGGCGGCACCAGCCCGTTCGGCGCCTACGGCTACAACCCGCAGGGCATCCGCATCGGGCAGGACAAGGGCCGCAACCGCTCGGCGGTGAAGGTGTGGGACCAGCGCGCCTACAAGGACTACGACGACACGCTCGAACTGGGCACGCGCAACATCAAGGTCGCGCTGCGCCGGCTGCGCCGCTTCGCGCGCGAGGGCTCCGACCTCGAACTGGATCTGGACGACACCATCCACTGCACCGCCGCCAACGCCGGCCTGCTCGACATCAAGATGATCCCCGAGCGGCACAACAAGGTGAAGGTGCTGCTGCTGATGGACGTGGGCGGCACGATGGACGAGCACATCCAGCGCGCCGAGGAGCTGTTCTCGGCGGCCAAGAGCGAGTTCAAGCACCTCGAGTTCTTCTACTTCCACAACTGCCTGTACGACTTCGTGTGGAAGAACAACCGCCGCCGCTTCTCCGAGAAGACGCCGACCTGGGACCTGATCCACAAGTACAACAAGGACTACAAGCTGATCTTCGTCGGTGACGCGACGATGAGCCCGTACGAGATCCTGCAGCCCGGCGGCAGCGTCGAATACAACAACGAGGAGCCCGGCGCCGAGTGGCTGCAGCGCATCACGCGCGCGTTCCCGAAGTACGCCTGGATCAACCCCGAGCCGCAAGGCGTGTGGCAATACCGCCAGAGCATCGCGATCATCCAGCAGCTGATGCACCAGCGCATGTTCCCGCTCACGCTGCAGGGGCTCGAATCGGCGATGCGCCTGCTCAGCAAGTGAGGCGGTGCCGGCGCAGCCTTGCGGGGCTGTTGCTGTCGCTGCTGCTGGCGGGCTGCGCAGCTCCGAACGGTGCGGCCTCGCGCCCGGCCGCGGCGGGCACCGAGCCGCCTCCCGTGCGTGCCGGCGACGGCCCGCCGGCGTCCGCCGGCGCGGCCTCGACCGACGGCCTGGTGATCGACGCGCCGGCCGAGTTGCAGCCGCTGCTGCGGGCCAACCTCGATCTGGCGCGCCTGGCAGCGCTGCCCGAAGCCGAGGCCCCCGACGAGGTGGAGTGGCTGCGCCTGGTGGCGGCGGCGCCGGCGCAGGTGCGCGAGCTGCTCGAGACCGAAGGCTATTTCCACCCCGAGGTGCAGGTGCAGCGCGAGCGCGGGCCGCCGCAGGTGTTGTCGGTGCACGTGCAGCCGGGCCCGCGTGCGCGCATCGACGAGGTGGCGCTGTCGGTGAGCGGCGTGCTGCGTGAACGTGCCGACAGCGGCGATCCGGAGGCACGCGAGGCGATCGAGGCGCTGCACGCCTGGTGGCCGCTGCCGCCCGGCGACGTGTTCCGCAATCCCGACTGGAGCGCCGCGAAGAGCGGCGCGCTGGTGCGGCTGCGCGCCGCCGGCTACGCCAATGCCACCATCGCCAGCAGCGCCGCGGACGTCGACGCCGAGCACAGTCGGGTCACGCTGGCGCTGGCGCTCGACAGCGGGCCGCTGTATCGCGCCGGCGAGCTGCACATCCTGGGCCTGAGCCATCAGGACGAGTCGACGGTGCGCGACCTCGCCGGCTTCGGCGCGGGCGCGCCGCTGACCGAGCAACTGCTGCTCGACTACCAGGAGCGGCTGCGCAAGGCCAACCTGTTCGACACCATCGCCATCACCTTCGACACCGATCCGGCGCACGCCGCCGCGGCGCCGGTGACGGTGATGCTGCACGAGCTGCCGCTGCGTGCGCTGACGCTCGGCGTCGGCGTCAGCGCCAACACCGGGCCGCGGGCGACCGCGGAGTTCACACACCGCCGCGTCTTCGACCAACCGGTGACCTTCCACGCCAAGGTGGAGTACGGTCGCGACAAGCAGTCGGTCGACGCCGAGCTGAGCACGCATCCGGGCGAGCGCTTCTACAGCAACATGGTCGGCGTGCAGGCCGAGCGGCAGCAGACCGACCTCGACGACGTGCTGTCGCAGCGCCTGCGCGTCGGCCGCACGCAGGACACCAACCGCATCGACCGGCTGTACTTCGTGGGCGTGGACCGCTCGACGCAGACCGTCTACGCCACCAGCCAGATCAAGGAGGCCAGCGCGTTCAGCCTCAACCACCACTTCATCTGGCGCGATCTCGACAACGTGATCCTGCCCACGCGCGGCGCAACCCTGTCGGGTCAGGGCGGTGCCGGCTGGGCGATCAGCAACTTCGCCGACAGTGGGCCCTTTGCGCGCCTGTACGGTCGCTTCACGGGCTATCTGCCGCTGGGACAGTCGTGGTACAGCATCGGCCGCCTGGAGCTGGGCCAGATCTTCAAGCGCGACAGCGTCGCGGTGCCCGACGCATTGGGGTTTCGCGCCGGCGGCGACGAGTCGGTGCGCGGCTACGACTACCGCACCCTGGCACCCATCGGCCCCGACGGCGCGATCATCGGGGGCAACGTGCTGGCCACCGCCAGCGTGGAAGTGGCGCGCCCGTTCGAGCGGCTGCCCAGCGTATGGTGGGCGGTGTTCGTCGACGCCGGCCGCGCGGCGCTGAGCTGGAAGGGCTTCAAGCCGGCGTTCGGCTACGGCGTCGGCGTGCGCTGGCGCAGCCCGGTGGGCCCGCTGCGCGCCGACCTCGCATACGGGCAGGAGCTGCACCAGGTGCGCCTGCACGTCTCGGTGGGCATCGCGTACTGAGCCCGATCCAACCCTGCGCTCAAGCGGTCATACCAGGCCAGTCACCGTGAGCCCGAACCCGCCACCGTCCACTGCGCCGCGCCGCGCCTGGCTCGCGCTGGTGATGGCGCTGCTGGCGCTGGTGGTCGCCGCGAGCGCGCTGGTCTTGCTGGTGCACGCTGCGCGCACCGAGGTCGGTACGCGCTGGCTGCTCGCCAGGGTGCCCGGGCTCACGGCCAGCGGCATCCAAGGCTCGCTGTTCGGCGACGAGCTGCGCATCGCGTCGCTGCGCTGGGAGGGTGACGCGACGCAACCGACGCTGCAGGTGGATGGCATGGCGCTGATGCGGCCGTCGTGGCGGCTGCTGCCGTTTGCCGGCGGCTGGGTGTCGCTCGCCGCACCGTCGCTGAGCGTGACGCGCCTGGTCTGGCACTCCCCGCGCGAGCCCACGGCCCTGACGGCGCCACCGCCGCTGCGGCTGCCGCTGGCGATCGACATCGATGCGCTGTCGATCGGCGAGCTGCAGGTCGACGACGGCGCGCCGTGGCGCGACGTGCGTGCGGCGCTGCACATCGGCAGCGAGGCGGGCAGCGAGCATCGCGTCGAGGCCCTGTCGCTGCACAACGACCGCCTGCGCATCCGCGGCGACGCCCGCCTCGGCGCTGCCGCGCCGAACGCACTGACCTTGCACCTGCAGGCGGCGCCACTGCAGGGCACGCCGTGGCAGGCGAGCATCGAGGCCGACGGACCGCTGGCCGGGTTCACGCTGCGCGCCCACCTGCGCAGCGACGAGGGCCACTCCGGCGCGCCGCAGCTCGACGCGCTGGCGCGCGTGACGCCGTTCGCCGCCTGGCCGCTGGCCGCGCTGCAATTGTCGACGCGTGCGCTCGACCTGGCTGCGCTCAGCAGCGCGGCACCGCACACGCGCATCGACGCCGAGGCCGAAGTGCGCAGCAGCGGACTCGACCGCCCGGCGCAGGCGTCGCTGCGGCTGCGCAACCACGCGCCCGGTCGCTGGGATGCCGGCCGGTTGCCGGTGCGCGAAATGCAGCTCGATCTGGCGGGCACGCCGAGCCGGCTCGATCGCATCGACATCCGGCAGCTCGAAGCCCGGCTCGGTGACGAGCAGCGCGATGCCGGTCGCCTCAGCGGCAGCGGGCAATGGACCGCCAGTGAGCTGCAACTGCAACTGCACCTGAGCGGCGTCGAGCCGGCGCGGCTGCTGGGCGCCGCGCCGGTGCTGCGCGCAGGCGGCAGCGTGTCGCTGCGACTCACCGGCATGCCGCTGCCGGCAACGGCCAGCGCCGGCAGCACGGCGGCCAGCACCCCGACGCGCAGCGCACCGGCCGGCGCCGCAGCGCGCACCGCGCCGGTCTGGCACCTGCGTGCCCAGGCCGCACTCGACGGCACGCTGGGTGCATCGGCCAGGCCGCTGCATGCGCAGTTCGAGGCTGCCGCAAGCGCCGACACTTTCGAGCTGGTGCGCTCGCACATCAGCGCCGGCGAGGCCAGCGTGCAGGCGACGCTGAACGCGCAGCGGCTGCGCGACGGCAGCGCAGCGATCTGGCAGCTGAACGGTACCGGCGAGCTGCACCAGGTCGATCCGCTGCCTTGGTGGCCACTGCCGGCCGATTCGCCGTGGGCGCGCGGCCCGCACCGTGTCAACGGCCGCTGGCAGCTCGACGCGAAGCTGCCGGCGACGCTCGCCGACCAGCTTCGACGGCAGCCAGCGGCTGCGCTCGCGGCGCTGCGCGGCCGCTTGCAACTCGACCTCGCCGGCAGCGTGCTGGCGGGGCTGCCGCTGGCAGCGCAGGCCGACGTGCGTGGCGACGGCCAGGCGCTCGCTGTGCGTGCCAGCGCATCGGCGGCGGGCAACGCAGCCACGCTCGACGGGCGCTTCGCCGTCGACGCGGCGCAGGATCGCTGGCGGATCGAGGCCGCACTGCCGGCGCTGGCGGCGCTGCAGCCGTGGTCGAAACTGGCGCCTGCCGCACCGTGGCCGAGCGCCGGCAGCCTGAGCCTGGATACCCAACTCGCAGGTCGGTGGCCACGGCTACGCGGCGGCAGCGGCTCGCTGCAGGCCAGCGGCGTGCACGCCGGCGACGATGCCCTGGCCGAAGGCCATGCGCGCTGGCGCTTCGGTGGCGACGAGGACGCGCCGCTCGAGCTGACGCTCGACGCCAAGGGCCTGCAGCACGGCGCGCTGCGGCTCGACGAATTGCAGGTGGGCGTCGACGGCACGCTGCGCGCGCAGCGCATCAGCGCGCGCGCGCAGACGCCGGCGCGGCCGCCGGCGTGGAGCGAGGCCCTGGTGGGCGGCAGCGGCAGCGGCACCCGCGTCACGTTCGACGCGCGCGGCGCCTGGCGCGCCGCGCCGGGCGGCGGGGGCCGCTGGTTGGCCGACGCCGCGGCGCTGCACATCGATGCCCGCAACGGCAAGGGCAGCTCGTGGCTCGACGCCCAGGGTCTTCGCGCCGAGCTGGTGTTCGACGGCCACGGCGCGCTGACCCAGGCACAGCTGTCGCCCGGCAGGGCGTCGTTCGCGGGCGGCGCCGCGCTGCGCTGGAGCCAGGCGTCGTGGCGGGCCCAGGGCCAGCAGTTCGACCTCAGCGGCGAGGTCGAGCCGCTGGCGCTGGCGCCGCTGCTGGCGCGGTTGCAGCCCGACATCGGCTGGGACGGCGACCTCGCGGTGGCGGGCCGCATCGAAGTGCACGCCGCGCAACGGCTGGAAGCCGATATCGAGCTGGCGCGTACCGGCGGCGACCTGCGCATCGCCGACGAGAGCGGTGGTGCGCAGGCGCTGGGCATCGGCGAGCTGCGGCTGGCGTTCTCGGTGCACGACGGCGTCTGGCGCTTCGCGCAAGGGCTGGCGGGCACGCAGATCGGCGAGATGGCCGGCGCGCAGGTGGTTCGCACCGACGCGCGTGCGCGCTGGCCGGGCGCCGGCGCGCCGCTCGATGGCGTGCTGCAGATGCACGTGGCCAACCTGGGCGCCTGGGGCGTCTGGGTGCCGCCGGGCTGGCGCCTGGGCGGCAACCTGCGGGTCGCCGCGGCGCTCGGTGGCCGCTTCGGCGCGCCGCAGCTGCGCGGCAGCATGGAGGGCAGCGAGCTGTCGGTGCGCAACGTGCTGCAAGGCGTGGGCTTCAGCGATGGCGAGCTGAGCGCCTCGCTCGAGGGCGAGGTGGCGCGAGTGCAGCGCCTGTCGTTCAAGGGCGGCGACGGCCGCCTCGACCTCAGCGGCGAAGCGCAGCTCGGCGCGGCGCCGAGCGCAAAGCTGCAGTTGACGGCCGAGCACTTCAGGCTGCTCGGCCGCATCGATCGCCGCCTCGTGGCGAGCGGCGCCGCGCAACTGCAGCTCGATCGCGCTCGTCTGCAGCTCGACGGCCGCTTCACGGTCGACGAAGGCCTGATCGATTTCAGCAAGGCCAGCGCGCCGAGCCTGGACAGCGACGTCACCGTCGTGCGCGCCGCCGCACCGGGCAATGGCGCCGCGTCGAGCCCGCGCGCACCGGCGCAACAGACGCTGCCGGCACCGCTGCGCAACGCGCAGGTCAACCTCGCGGTGTCGCTGGGCGACAAGCTGCAGATCCGCGGCCACGGCCTCGACGCGCACCTGCGCGGCGAGCTGCGGCTCAGCACGCCGGGCGGCCGCCCCGCGCTCAACGGCACCGTGCGCACCGCGTCGGGCACCTACGTCGCCTATGCGCAACGGCTGGTGATCGAGCGTGGCGAGCTGGTGTTCACCGGCGCGCCGCAGAACCCGCGCGTCGACATCCTCGCGATCCGTCCGAACCTCGACGTGCGCGTCGGCGTCGCGGTGACCGGCACGCTGCAGAACGTGCACGTGCGCCTGTACAGCGAGCCCGACATGGCCGAGATGGACAAGCTGTCGTGGCTGCTGCTCGGGCGCGCGAGCGACGGCCTCGGCCGCAACGACACCGCGCTGCTGCAGCGCGCGGCGGTGGCGCTGCTGTCCGGCGAGGAGCAGGGCCCGACCGATCAGCTGCTGCACCAGCTCGGTCTGACCGACTTCTCGGTGCGGCAGAGCGACAGCGAGACGCGCGAGTCGATCGTCTCGCTGGGGCGCCAGTTGTCGCAGCGCTGGTACGTCGGCTACGAGCGCAGCGTCAACGCCACCACCGGGAGCTGGCAACTCATCTACCGCATCGCGCAGCGCTTCACCGTGCGTGCGCAGGCCGGCGCCGACAACGCGCTGGACTTCATCTGGCAATGGCGCTGGTAGGCGCGGCCCGCCGCGCCGCCGCTGCGGGCGATTCGAGCCGACCGGGTTGCATGACGGCGCGGGGAGGCTGCAGGCGAAGCTGCAGCCTCCGCGGCCGCGCGCATCACCCGGGCTCGGGTTTGCGCGCCACCGCGACCGACGCCGCTGCGGCACTGGCCGCCGGAGCGGCGCGGACCTTGGCGACGACGACCCCGAGTTCGCCGGACGACGACGCGAACAGCACGACGACGGCAGCGAACGACAGCACGCTCGCCAGCGCGGCGGCCAGTACGGCGGCCACCTCGGCCGCCAACGACCGCCCGGCGAGCCTGGCTTGCTTGAACAGCGACATGATGCTTCTCCAATCGGCAAACGATGCACACGAACCATCGAACCAGCGCCGCGGGCCCTGCGCCCGTGGCGCCGCGCGGCCCTCGTGCGGCGGGCCGCGTGGACACGTTCCGGTGACGGGTTCCGGAGCCGCCCCATGGCTGCGGCCGGTTTGTCGTTTCTCGAGACATCCATGGACAACAAAGCGAGAGGCCCGGATCCTTGCGGAGTCCGGGCCTCTGGAATCAGAGCTGCGAGGGTGCTGCGCGCCTCAAGGCGACGCGAGAACTCCCTCTCCCGGACTGCGCACACCGGCGATGGCCTGCAGCCATCCCAGGCCCACGCCGACGCGCACGAACGCAACGCCGCCGCTCAGGGCGCGCGCGTCGGTGACGATGGGGTGGCGATTCATGGGCTGGACCTCGTGATCGAAATGCGGAGTGCTCGAATGAAAGTTCAGAAGGTGCGCACTCTAGTTGCAGCGCGATGCGCCGGTCAACCCCCTAGCCTCCTCGGCGCGCATCGTGTTGCATTACCGATGAAATCGTCGCGCCGCGGCGATGCGCGCAAAGCGCGCGCGGCCGTTCGGCAAGCACCTTCGGCGCATCGGGCCACCGTTGCACGGGCATGTGAGAATCGCGCACTGCCCGCCGTAGTTCAATGGATAGAACGAGCGCCTCCTAAGCGCTAGATGCAGGTTCGATTCCTGCCGGGGGGGCCAACGAGTCCGCAAATCCACAGACGAAAACCCCGCCACGCAGGCGGGGGGCTGTTGCGCTAGGTGCGATTCAGTGGGATTTGCGGCGACGTGCCGCGAATCCAAGCAGCCCCAAGCCCGCCAGCAACAACGCGTAGGTCCCAGGTTCGGGGACAGACTCCAGCAATGAGACTTTCACGGTCGAGCCGCCAAGGTTGTCCTTCGTGTAGCTGTCGTTCCAGAACAGCCAGAGCTGCTCACCGGGCGCGACCGTGATGTTCGTGGCGCTGCCGAGTCCGAAGAACCGGTTCCCCGCACCGGTGGCTTCGGAGGTGCCCACCCAGAAGGTCACCGCATGGAACCACGCGTCCGGGAAGTTGCTCGGGTTCGTGGCCCCGCCATCGAAGCCGGACTGGTACTTGGGAGCACCCGGGTTGTTGACGGTGACCAGGCTCGACCAGAAGGCGTCGAGAGCCCCGGGGCCTACCGCCGTGTCGAAGACCGACTGATCTACCGGGTTGCCCGACTCGCTGCCTGCGACGAGCTCCAGCTGGTAGTTCCCCGTGGCAAGGGGCACGATGACCGGCGCGCTGAACAGTCCCGTACTGTATTGAACGGGATTGATGGGGGCGTAGGCCGCGTTGCTGGCCAGGGAGTGGTAGATGTAACTGATCGGGTACTCGCCGATCACGACCACCGCATGTGCGGTCGTAGCGCACAATCCCTGAAATCCCAGCGCGATGCATAACAGCCATGCGCGTCTCGTCCGAAGGTTTCGCATGTCGTTTCACTCCGTATTAGGTCTCTTGGTTCTCCTTAGTTTGGTTCTCTCGCGCCATTGACACCCCGCTGGGCGGCGCGGTCCGACTATCGAAGCTTTCGGCGAAGAGTGCTGCACCATTGCGCGTGACCGAAAGCGGATCGACGGTCGGAGCGA
>JABTUC010000005.1 GCA_015075545.1 Ideonella sp.
GCACCTGGAGCGCAAGGGTCTGCTGCTCAAGAAGGGCAGCATCGTGGATGCGACGATCATCGCCGCGCCCCGCTCGACCAAGAACGCCGAGGGAGAGCGTGACCCCGAGATGCACCAGACCAAGAAGGGCAACCAGTGGCATTTCGTCATGAAGGAGCACATCGCGGTGGATGCCGCCAGCGGGCTGGTGCACACGGTCACCACCACGGCGGCCAACGAGTCCGACGTCGAGCAGATTGCCGACCTGCTGCACGGCAAGGAAGAACACGTCTGGGCCGACTCGGGCTACCGTGGCGCGCAGGCCCGCGTGGAGCGCGAGGACCTGCAATGGCACATCGCCTCCCGCCCGAGCGACATCGCCAAGCTGCCCGAGGGGCGCAAGAAGACAGCGGCCCAGAAGCGCGAGCACCGCAAGGCCAGCGTGAGAGCCAAGGTCGAGCACCCGTTCCGGGTCATCAAGCGTCAGTTCGGCTTGATGAAGGTCCGCTTCCGCGGCTTGGTCAAGAACACCGCGCACGTGGTCACGCTGTTCGCGCTATCGAACCTGTGGATGGCGCGACGACGGTTGATGGCGATGGCCGCAGTCCGTCCGCGAAGCCCATAAGGCGCGAAGAAAGCGGCCAAGGCCGCTCAAAACGCTCTGCCCCGAGCCTGTTCGCGCGGTCGCCGCGGCTCGGCAGGTCGAACGCGCTCGCATTTGCACGTTGTTCAGACCTTCCCTAACCAAAGGATGCTCGTACAAGGGAGACGGCTTGTCGGACACCGACGGCGCATACATGTTCAACCTGGGATGCTTCAATGCGCATCGAGTCTTCGCGACCGAGAGAGTGAAGCGTTATACAGGTGAGTACCGACCTCGCCATGAGGTGGTCCCAGGCGACCTCATCATGGCCAACACGGACATGACTCAAGCGCGCGACATCCTCGGGCGCCCTGCATTTGTGCCCGATGGTTTTGAACCGGGATTCATCTCGCACCATGTCTTCAAGGTAGTTCCCAAGGCGCGGACTTCCGAAGTCGCAGAGGCGATTCGGGTCTATCTTCTCTTTGCGTTCCAACAGCCGGCGTTTCGTGAACGGGCTATTGGGTTTGCCACGGGGACGACGGTGCTCGCATTGCCGCCCGCCGCTGTAGGCGAGTGTCCAGTCTGCAGGCCCGGTGACGACACACTCCTCTTGTTCGCGAGCCGCGTGGTTCCTCTACTTCGGCGGGTGCGCGAGAACGAGCGCTTGGCAAACCAACTCACCGAGCTTCGAGACGCGCTGCTGCCCCGCCTGATCTCCGGCAAGCTCCGCCTGCCCGAAGCCCAAGAACAACTCGAGGGAGCGGCCGCGTGACCATTCTTCAACAGTCCAGCAAGGCGCAGGACCGCACGCTGGGCACCTGGTACGTGCAGATCGCTTCAGGCACGCTCAAGCTGCCGCGCTTCCAGCGCTTCGAGGCGTGGGATCGCTGGCGCGTCGCCGGTTTCCTGAACACGGTGGTGCAGAACCTGCCGGTCGGCGTGACGCTGCTGCTCCAGGTCGGCGACAGGGAGCAGTTCATCTCGCGCTACATCGCGACCGCACCCGAGACCACCGGCCGCGTGACCGAGCATCTGCTCGACGGCCAGCAGCGCCTCACGGCGTTCTGGCGCGCGATGCACAACAACTACGAAGGCGAAACCTACTACGTGTACCTGCCCGACTTCGACCACCACGTCGACGACGGCATCACGTATGAAGAGATCACCGTTCACTGCCAGCCGCGCTGGGCGAAGAAGAAGGAGCCCGGCCTGCGCTACCCGGTGTGGGCGGATTCGCCCGCGCGCTGCCTGGAGCGTGGGCTGGTGCCGGTGGATCTGCTGTGCCCCGGTGATCATGCGGCACGGGTGGAGCAGTGGATCGCCGGCGCCACGGCCGAGTTCGAGCCTGCCGACGATGCGCCCGATGCGCTGGCCCGGTACCGCGCGCTCGAGAAGCAGCGGCTGGAGCTGCGCTCGGCGCTGAACACGCTGCGCGAGCGCGTGACGCACTTCAATCTGCCCTTCCTGGCGCTGCCGGTGGGCACCAGCGCCGACGTCGCGCTGCAGGTGTTCGTCAACATGAACACCAACAGCAAGCCGCTGTCGATGTACGACCTCACCGTCGCCAAGACCGAGAGCGCGGCCGGCGAGTCACTGCATGCGCTGCAGGAGGCAACCGAGGCGCGACACGTCGAGCTGACCCACTATGGCGACACGTCCTCAATGCTGCTGACCACGGCGGCGCTGATGCAGGGCAAGATGCCCAACCGCGGCGGCGTCGGCGCGCTCGACATGAAGCTGCTGGTGTCGAGCTGGCCGCGCATCGAGCGGGCGTTGGTGCGCACGGCCAACTTCCTCGCGCGCCAGCACATCCGCGACGAGGAGCGCCTGCCGTCATCGCCGGTGCTCGCCGTGATCGCCGCCTGCTTCGACAAGGTGCCCGAGGATGGCGATGCGCTGGGCCGCGCCGAGCAACTGTTGCGCGCCTACATGTGGTCGTGCTTCTTCACCACGCGCTACGAGGGCGCCGCGGCGACCCGCGCGTTCCAGGACTTCAAGGCCTTGAGCGAACTGCTGGCGCGGTCTCAGTTCGGCGCGGCCGACTACGAGCACGTGCCGGTGCTGCGCCGCATCGACTACCCGCTGCCCACCGCCGAGCAGCTCGCTCGCGTGGGCTGGCCCAAGGGCCCCGATCGCTTGGCCCGTGCCGTGCTGGCGGTGAATCTGTACTTCGGTGCGCGCGACTTCGCCGACGATCAGCCGGTGTCGTTCGACTCGCTGCGGCACCGCGAGTACCACCACATCTTCCCGGACGCGCTGCTGTCCGAGGCTGGCATCGAGAGTTTCCTGGCGCTGAACTGCGCGCTGGTGACGTGGAAGACCAACCGCAGCATCGGGCGCAAGGATCCGCTCGCCTACCTGCGCGACCGCGTGGAGTGGGCCGACGAAGACAGCGTGAGCCACCGCCTGCGCACGCACCTGCTCGACTACAAGCGGCTCGCGGCGGCCACCTACGAGGACAACGGCAATCCGCTGGAAGGCGACGCGCTGAAGGCGCGCCTCGTCCGCGACTTCGACGACTTTCTGGAACGGCGCTCGACGCTGGTGGAGGTCGCGGCCGGCCATCTGGCGAATGGCCGGCAGTTGTCATTGGAGAGCCTGCTGGCCGAGGCCGAGCAGCGACTCGCGAACGTACGGTACAACGACGGGTCAGCCGCCGCTCGCGGCCAGTGACCGGACCGCAATGAGATCCTGGTCGCCGACCGCACGCACGTCTTTCGCCTCGAGGGTCAGCAGCGACTGGGTGCGACCCGAGGCGGCGACGAACTCGACTTCCATGGCGGCGGGCGAATGCAACTCGACAATCGCGCCGAGGTCGCCACGCTTCAGCCCGGCAGCGGGGATGTCGTGCGTGAGTGCGACAGTGTCGAGCAACTTGAACATCAGCTACTCCGGGTATGCGGTCAGGAATCGCGGCGCCGCAGTGTCATTCTCGACCAGCCAGACAGTTGTGAATCGACCCGCGCGCCCGTTCGGCCCGATGAGGGTACCACTGACCGTGTACTTCTGCCCGTACGGGCCGCTCTCCTGATGTGCTGCCTCGGCGGATGCCGCATGGGCGAGAAGGTCGCTTTGCAGCCGCGGCCAGCCTTGCCGTGTGTAGCCGAGGGCAGTGAAGACGGCGGCCTTGAAGCGGCCGACGGGATGGCTCGACGACAGCAGGTAGTCGCGCACCTTCGCGGGGTCGACCACCGCCCTTGCGGCATTCGGAAGCATCGCCGAGTGTAGGCCGCCACCCTTCGACGGCGCCCGGTGGTTGCCAATCTTTGCCAAGCCCGCTACGCTGCCGCCATGAGCACGATGAACATCTCGCTGCCCGACGAACTCAAGGCCTTCGTCGACAGCCAGGTCGGCAGCCGCGGCTACACCAGCAGCAGCGAGTACGTGCGCGAGCTGATCCGCAAGGAGCAGGACAAGGAGAAGCTGCGCGCGCTGATCCTGGAGGGCGCGGCGTCGGGGCGCGGCGGCGTGGTGGCCGACAAGGCGTACTTCGATGGCCTGCGGCAGCGGGTCAGGCAGCGGGCGGCGCGCGCAAAGCCGGTGCGCAAAGCGGTGCGCAAGGGTTGACCCCGGCGTGCCCAAGCCCGTCATTCCCAGTCGGCGGGCGCTGCGCGACATCGATGACGCCTGGTCTTACTACTTGGGCGAGGCCGGCGCTGCGGTCGCCGAGCGTTTCCTCGATGCGCTGGAGGCGGCGGCCACCCTGCTCGGGCGCCAGCCCGGCATCGGCTCGCCGCGCTGGGCGCACGAGCTGAACGTCGAGGGCCTGCGCTGCTGGTCGCTCACCGGCTATCCGTACCTGCTCTTCTACTTCGAGCACGACGACGCGGTGGAGCTGGCGCGCCTGCTGCACGCGGCGAACGACATCCCCGCCTCGCTGGCCGAGCCGGACACGCCATGAAATCGGCCGCCGTCAGCGAGAACGACGTCGAGCAGGCCGCGCTGCGCTGGCTGGCCGGCCTCGGCTGGGCCACCGCGCACGGCCCCGACATCTCGCCGCCCGATGCCAAGACGCCGGGCACCGAGCGTGCGAGCTACCGCGACGTGGTGCTCGCGCAGCGGCTGCGCGACGCGATCGCGCGGCTCAACCCGCAGGTGCCCGCCGGCGCGCGCGACGACGCGCTGCGCCGCGTGCTGAACCCCAACGTGCCCGGCCTCGTCAACGCCAACCGCCAGTTGCACCGCTGGCTGGTCGACGGCGTGCCGGTGGAGTTCCAGAAAGACGGCCAGACGCGCGGCGACCGCGTGCGCCTGCTCGACTTTGCCGACGTGGCGGCCAACGACTGGCTGGCCGTCAACCAGTTCAGCGTGTTAGGGCCCAAGCTCACGCGCCGGCCCGACGTGGTGTTGTTCGTCAACGGGCTGCCGCTGGTCGTGGTGGAGCTGAAGAACCCCGGCGACGAAGACGCCGACATCTGGGCGGCGTGGAACCAGTTGCAGGCGTACCAGCAGGACATCCCCGACCTGTTTCACGCCAACGCGCTGCAGGTCGTGAGCGACGGCGTCCACGCGCGCATGGGTTCGCTCACTGCCGACCGCGAGCGCTTCATGGCCTGGCGCACCATCGACGGCGTGGCCACCGACCCGCTGGGCGCGATGCGCGAGCTTGAGACGCTGGTGCTCGGCCTGTTCCGGCGCGACGTGCTGCTGGAGGTGGTGCGCCATTTCGTGTTGTTCGAGGACGACGGGCGGCTCGTCAAGAAGGTGGCCGGCTACCACCAGTTCCACGCCGTGCGCGCGGTGGTGCAAAGCGTGCTTCAGGCCTCCGCACCGGGCGGCGACCCTCGGCTGAAGGGCAAGGGCGGCGTGGTGTGGCACACGCAAGGTGCGGGCAAGAGCATCGAGATGACGTGCCTGGCCGGCGCGTTGATGGCGCACCCGCAGATGGGCAACCCGACGGTGGTGGTGGTCACCGACCGCAACGACCTCGACAACCAGCTCTTCGGCGTGTTCGCCGGCGCGAGCGAGCTGCTGCGCGAAGCCCCCGTGCAGGCCGACACGCGGCCCGAGCTGCGGCGCTTGTTGGCCAACCGGCCGTCGGGCGGCATCGTCTTCACCACGATCCAGAAGTTCACGCCGGGCGAAGACGAAGACGCGTACCCGGTGCTCTCCGACCGGCGCAACATCGTCGTCATCTGCGACGAGGCGCACCGCAGCCAATATGGCTTCGAGGCGCGGCTGGTGCGCGGCAAGCCCGCGCGGGCGCGCAACGCCGCCAACCAGGCCACCGTGCTGCAGGCGGCCGAGAAGGGGGCAGCGTCGCTGGCCCCGGCACCGGCTACGAGCAGCGTGCGCTACGGCTATGCGCAGCACCTGCGCGACGCGCTGCCGGGCGCCACCTTCGTCGCGTTCACCGGCACGCCGGTGTCGCTGAACGACCGCGACACGCGCGCGGTGTTCGGCGACTACGTGCACGTGTACGACATCGAGCAGGCGGTGAAAGACGGCGCCACGGTGCCCATCTACTACGAGAGCCGGCTCGCCAAGCTCGAATTGAAAGAGGCCGACGTCACGCTGCTCGACAGCGAGGTCGACGAACTGACCGAAGACGAAGAAGGCGACGCCGCCAAGGTGGCCCGCCTGCGCCGCTGGGCCGCGCTGGAGCAGCTTGTCGGCGCGCCGCCGCGCATCCAGAAGGTGGCCGCCGACATCGTGGCGCACTTCGAGAACCGGCTCGCGGCGATGGACGGCAAGGCGATGGTCGTGGCGATGAGCCGCGACATCTGCGTGCACCTGTACGACGCAATTCGATCGCTGCGCCCGCAGTGGCACAGCGATGATCCGATGCAGGGCACGATCAAGGTCGTGATGACCGGCTCGGCCTCCGACAAGCCGATGCTCAAGCCGCACATCCACCCGAAGGAGGTGCGCAAGCGGCTGGAAACGCGCTTCAAGAACCCGGCCGATCCCTTCAAGCTGGTGATCGTGCGCGACATGTGGCTCACCGGCTTCGACGCGCCGAGCCTGCACACGATGTATGTGGACAAGCCGATGCGCGGCCACAACCTGATGCAGGCGATCGCGCGCGTGAACCGCGTCTTCAAGGACAAGCCCGGCGGCCTGGTGGTCGACTACATCGGCATCGCCAACGAGCTGAAGGCCGCGCTGGCCGACTACACCCAGGCCAAGGGCCGCGGCCGGCCGACCATCGACGCGCACGAGGCGCTGGCGGTGCTGCGCGAGCAGATCGACGTGCTGCACGACCTGCTGCACGGCGTGGCGTACGGGGACTTTCGCACCCGTGCCTGGCAGCGGCTGCCGGCGGTGGCCGACCACGTGCTGGGCCTGATTGAGGGCAAGCAGCGCTTTGCCGACGCCGTGCTGGCGGCGAGCAAGGCCTTTGCGCTGTGCTGCACGCTCGACGAGGCGCTGGCGCACCGCGACGAACTGGCGTTCCTGCAGGCGGTGAAGGCGGCGCTCACCAAGCACGCCGCCACCGACAAGAAGCTCAGCGACGAGCAGAAGGAGCACGCGCTGCGCCAGATCATCAGCCGCGCGGTGGTCAGCGACGAGGTGATCGACATCTTCGCGGCGGCCGGCCTGAAGCGCCCCGACATCGGCGTGCTGTCCGACGAGTTTCTCGACGACGTGCGCCACATGAAGGAGCGCAACCTGGCGGTGGAGTTGCTGGAGCGCCTGCTCAAGGGCGAGATCAAGTCGCGCTTCAAGACCAACGTGGTGCAGAGCGCGAAGTTCTCCGAGCTGCTGCAGCAGAGCCTCACACGCTACCGCAACCGCGCCATCGAGACCGCGCAGGTGATCGAAGAGCTGATCCAGATGGCGCGGCGGTTCCAGGAGGCCGCGCAGCGCGGCGAGCAGCTCGGCCTCAACGCCGCCGAGATGGCGTTCTACGACGCGCTGGCGACCAACGAGGCGGCGGTGCGCCAGCTCGGCGACGCCACGCTGAAGAAGATCGCGGTCGAGCTGACGCAGAGCCTGCGCAAGTCGGTGACCGTCGACTGGGCCAGGCGCGAGGGGGTGCGCGCTCGGTTGCGCGTGATGGTCAAGACCCTGCTGCGGCGCTACAAGTACCCGCCCGACCAGCAGGAGGCGGCGACCGAGACGGTGCTCAAGCAGGCGGAGGCGTTGTCGGCGCAGTGGGCGGTGGCGTGATCCGAGCGTTGCCGCGCTTGCGCGGTTCTGTTCTTGGCCACTGGCGTTCGAGCTCCGTCAGACGAACAGCGCACCCCGCAGGCCTGCCGGGAAGTCGGGATCCTGATCGATGCGCAGATGTCGGTCGATCCCGAATCGCTTGGCATAGCCGACGTTCAAGTGGGCGATGGTCAGGTACTTCTCATGGATCGCGCCGACGGCCGAGCCTCCCTGGACCGGGCTGACCTTGCCGTCGGCGTAGGCGGTGGAACCGCCCGTGACCTGATAGTGCTTGATGTAGGCAGCGGTCTTCGGGCCGAAGATGCCGTCGACCGTGAGGGCCGCCTGGCCCGGTGGCTGAACGGCCGGCAGCCCGCCGGCAGGCTTCGTCGCCGCGCGCAGAAAGAACTGCACCAGCATCACGTCGCGTCGCTCGTTCGGGCAACCCGGGCCAACGGCCTGGTCGACCGAATGCAACACCTTGATCATCGGCAGTGAAGTCACCACATAGACTCTTGGCACGGAGGGGCCTCGTTCGCGGGCAGATTGACGGCTACGCAGCGCAGGAAATCATCTGTGCGACGCGCTGTCAAGCACCGTGCTCGGGGGCATGGCCATCACGCGGCGTGCCGGCGCGGGGCCTTGGCGTCGCGCCCGCGCGGCGGGCGCGTCCACGCTCCGGTGCGCTGCTCGATCTCGCCGATCAGGAAGCCGCGAAACGCCTGCGCCGCGGGCGACAGCGAGCGGTCGCTGCGGTTGAGCACGAAGAAGCGCCGCGTCACAACGGGGTCGACCAGCGGGCGCATCACTAGGCCGTACAGCCGCACCAGCGAGCCCGCGTAGGGAATGCACACGGTGATCCCCAGGCCGGCGCTCGCCATCGCCAGCGCGGTCGACATGAACGAGACCTTGGCTTCCACCGTGAAGTCGCGCGCGGCGCCGTGCAGGTCGGCCGCCAGCCGCTCGGCGAACGGCCCGCCCAGCGAGATCAGCGGCGAGGCGGCGAGGTCGCGCCAGCGCAGCGAGGCGCGCCGGGCGAGCGCGTGATCGGCCGGCATCACGGCCATGAACGGCAGCTCGAACAGCGTGGTCGCCTCGACGTGGGGGTTGGGGTCGCGCTCGGGGCCGATGCCCAGATCGACCTCGCCCGACAGCACGCGCGCCGCGACGTTCTCGACCGGGCTGTCGACGAGGCCGATGCGCACCCCAGGGTGCTGCGCGGCGAACGCCGCGATCACCTCGGGCAGCAGCGTGCACGACATCAACTGCGGCGCCGCCACGCGCACCGTGCCGCGCTTGAGTGCCTTGAGGTTGGCCGCCTCGTTGAGCGCGCCGTCGAGGTCGTGCAGGATCTTCTCCACCAGCGGCAGCAGGTCGCGCCCCACGTCCGAAAGCTGCATGCGCCGCGTGCTGCGGTCGATCAGCCGCAGGCCGAGCGTCTGCTCGAACTCGCGCATCAGGCCGCTGAGCGCCGACTGCGTGACGAACAGGCCTTCGGCGGCCAGCGTGAAGCTGCCCGCGCGCGCCACGGCGACGAAGGCGCGCAACTGGCGAAGGGTGACATTCATGAGCTGCCCCGATCAATCCATGCCAAAAAAGCGTTTGTACGATAAATCGGCGGCGCATCTAATCGCGCCGATTTCGTGCCTGCCACGCCGAACCGAGGAGTCGCTCATGAGCATCGTCAGCAAGATCCACCACGTCGCCTACCGCTGCAACGACGCGAAGGAAACCGTCGAGTGGTACCGCAAGTACCTCGACATGGACTTCGTGCTCGCCATCGCCGAAGACCGCGTGCCGTCGACCAAGGCGCCCGACCCGTACATGCACGTCTTCATCGACGCCGGCGGCGGCAACATCCTGGCGTTCTTCGAGCTGCCCACCAAGCCGCCGATGGGCCGCGACCCCAACACGCCGGCGTGGACGCAGCACCTCGCCTTCGAGGTCGGCTCGATCGACCGGCTGCACGAGGTGAAGGCGCGCATGCAGGCCGACGGCATCGAGGTGGTCGGCCCCACCGAGCACACGATCTTCAAGTCGATCTACTTCCACGACCCCAACGGCCATCGCCTCGAGCTGGCGTTCAACACCGCCACGCCCGAGATGTCGCGCAAGCTCGACGAGGTGAAGTGGGCCATGCTCGAGGAGTGGTCGCGCACCAAGAAGGCGCCCAAGCACGCCGCCTGGATGCACGAGAAGGAGTTCGCCGCCTGAGCGCGCGCGCCGCAGACCCCGAGCGCCGCCGAGCCTCAGAGCCCGACACCCCGAGACTGCGCACGTGGGCGCGACGCTCGAACGCTGGGTGACGCGCGTCCTCGAGGGCACGATCGTCGCCTGCCTGGCGGTGATGGCGGTGCTGGTGTTCGGCAACGTCGTGCTGCGCTACCTGTTCGCCTCCAGCCTCGAGGTGTCCGAGGAGCTGTCGCGGCTGCTCTTCGTGTGGCTGATCTTTCTCGGCGCGATCCTGGCTTCGCGGCAGCACGCGCACCTGGGCTTCGACAGTCTGCTCGCGCGCTTTCCGCCAGGGCTGCGCAAGGCGGTGATCCTGCTCAACGCGGCGCTGATGCTCACGGCGTGCGTGTTCTTCGTCATCGGCGGCTGGGAGCAGACGAAGATCAACCTCGGCAACAGCTACCCGGTGCTCGGCATCGCCTACGCCTGGCTGTACGCCGTGGCCGTGGTGTTCGGCCTCGGGCTGGCGGTGAGCATCGGGCTCAACGTGCGCGACGTGCTGTTCGGCCGCCCCACCGCCGCCGACCTCGTGCTGACGCAGAACCTCGAGACGCGCGTTGCCGAAGAGGTCGACCAGCTCGCCGCGCGCCAGCGCGGCAAGGACTGAGGCGTTGACCGCCGCGATCTTCCTCGCCGTGCTGCTGGGTGCGATCGCGCTCGGCATGCCGATCGCGTTCGCGCTGCTGTTCGCGGGCATCGGCGTGATGCTGCAGCTCGGCCAGTTCGACTCGCAGATCATCGTGCAGAACGCGATCGGCGGCGCCGACAACTTCGTGCTGATGGCGGTGCCGTTCTTCATCCTCGCCGGCGAGCTGATGAACGCCGGCGGCCTTTCCAAGCGCATCGTCGATCTGGTCGGCGCCTTCGTCGGCCACCTGCGCGGCGGCCTCGGCTACGTGGCGATCGTCGCCGCGGTGCTGCTGGCGAGCCTGTCGGGCTCGGCGGTGGCCGACACCGCGGCGCTGGCCGCGATCCTGATGCCGATGATGCGCAAGGCCGGCTACAACCCCGAGCGCGCCTGCGGGCTGATCGCCGCCGGCGGCATCATCGCGCCGGTGATCCCGCCGTCGATCGGCTTCCTGCTGTTCGGCGTGGTGGCCAACGTCTCGATCACGCGGCTGTTCCTGGCCGGCATCGCGCCGGGCATCTACATGGGGTTGTCGCTGGTGATCGCGTGGTGGCTGGTGTCGCGCCGCGAGCACTCGGCGCTGGCGCCGCGCGTGCCGCTGCGCGAGCGCGTGGTGCTGCTCGGCCGCGGCTTCTGGGCGCTGCTGATGCCGGTGATCATCGTCGGCGGCCTCAAGTTCGGCGTCTTCACGCCCACCGAGGCCGCGGTGGTCGCTGCGGCGTACGCGCTGTTCGTCGGCGCGGCGGTCTACCGCGAGCTGACGCTGGCGTCGATCTACCGCTGCCTGCTGCTCACCGCGCGCACCACCGCGGTGGTGCTCATCCTCGCCGCGTTCGCGATGGTCGCCTCGTACATGATCACGGTGGCCGACATCCCGGGCCAGGTGGGCGGCTGGATGACGGCGTTCGCCGGCAGCCAGGTGCTGCTGGTGGCCGCGATGATGGTGGCGATCTTCTTCGCGGGGATGGTGCTCGACTTCATCCCCATCGTGCTCATCTTCACGCCGGTGTTCCTGCCGATCGCGGTGGCCGCCGGCGTCGACCCGGTCTACCTGGGCGTGGTGTTCGTCATGAACTGCTCGATCGGCATGATCACGCCGCCGGTCGGCGTGGTGCTCAACGTCGTCAGCTCGGTGGGCAAGATCAGCTTCGCGCAGGCCGCTCGCGGCGTGCTGCCCTTCATGGTCGCCGAGCTGATCGTGCTGGTGGCGATCATTCTTTTTCCATCCCTGGTGCAGGTACCGGCCGGGTGGTGGCGGTAGTCCCTTCACAACCCTCGAGGAGAAGCCCATCGTGAGAATCAAGTTCGTCGAAACCCTGTTCGTGCTCGCCGCCGCCGCGCTGCTGCCCGGCGCCGCCAGCGCGCAGATCACCGGCAAGTTCGCCGTCACGCTGCCCGAGAAGTCGCACCAGGGGCAGGGCGTCGCGCGCTTCATCGAGCTGGTCGACAAGCACAGCCAGGGCCGCATCAAGATCAAGGGCTTCTACAGCGGCGCGCTCGGCAACGACGTGCAGGTGACCTCGGCGCTGCAGGGCGGCACGGTGGAGTTCACGGTGCCGCAGACCACCACGCTCACCGGCATGGTCAAGGAGATGGAGATCCTCGACTTCCCGTTCCTGTTCGAGAGCGAGAAGGAGGTCGACGCGGTGCTCGACGGCCCCATCGGCAAGCGCCTGCTCGACATGCTGCCCGCCAAGGGGCTGGTCGGCCTCGCCTACTGGGAGAACGGCTTCTTCAACGCCACCAACAGCAAGCACCCGATCGCCCGCGTCGAAGACTTCAATGGTCTGAAGTTCCGCTCGATCCAGGCCAAGATCACGCAGGAGACGATCCGCGCGCTCGGCGCCAACCCGGTGCCGCTGGCGGTGCCCGAGCTGTACACCGCGCTCGAAACGCGCACCGTCGACGGCCAGGGCACGCCCACCGCGGTGATCGCCGCGCTCAAGCTCGGCGAGGTGCAGAAGTACCTGTCGATCACCAAGCACTCGTACGGCGCGTTCGTGCCGCTGGTGTCCAAGAAGTTCTGGGACAAGCTCTCCGAGGCCGACCGCAAGATCCTGGTCGATTCGGCGGTCGAGGCGCGCAGCTACCAGCGCCAGGTGGCGCGCGAGCAGGCGCGCAGCGCGCAGGCCGCGCTCGCCAAGGCCGGCATGCAGGTCAACGAGGTCACGCCGGCCGAAACCGCGCGCATGCGCGCCAAGGTTAAGCCGGTGTGGGACGAGTTCTCCAAGGAAGTCGGCATGGACCTGACCCGCGAGGTCACCGGCGAAGTCGCCAAGATCCGCAAGTGATGGATGCGCGGCCGGCGCTGGCGACGATCGAAGAGAGTCCGAGCGCATGAGCGAACACCCTTCGAGCACGGGCGATGCCGCGGGCACGCGGCAGGCGCCGCCGCTTGCCCTGTACACCTACTTCCGCAGCTCGGCCGCCTATCGCGTGCGCATCGCGCTGAACCTCAAGGCGCTGCCGTACGAGGCGATCCCGGTGCACCTGCTGCGCGGGGGCGGCGAGCAGCGGCAAGGTGCGCACCTTGCGCGCAACCCGCAGGCGCTGGTGCCGGTGCTGCACACCGAAGACGGCTGGCTCACGCAGTCGATGGCGATCGTCGAGTGGCTCGACGAGGCGCATCCGTCGCCGCCGCTGCTGCCGGCCGATCGCGGCGGCCGCGCGCGGGTGCGCGCGATCGCGCAGGCGATCGCCTGCGACATCCACCCGCTCGCCAACCTGCGCGTGCTGCAGTACCTCGGCGGCGAACTCGGCATCGACGAGCCGCGCAAGAACGCCTGGAGCCGGCACTGGGTCGACAGCGGCCTGGCGGCGGTCGAGCGCTTGCTCGCCGATGACCCCCGCAGCGGCCGCTTCTGCCACGGCGACGCGCCCACGCTGGCCGATTGCTGCCTGGTGCCGCAGGTGTTCAACGCGCGCCGCGTCGGCGCCCGGCTCGACGACAAGCCGGCCATCGCGCGCATCGTCGCGGCGTGCGAAGCGCTCGACGCGTTTCGCCGGGCCGCGCCGGCCAACCAGCCCGACGCCGAGTAGCGCGGGCCCGCCCCGACGCTCAGCGCAAGGTGTAGATCAAGGCCAGACGCCCGCTGTCGAGCGCCTGGTGGTTGCGCAGCTCGAGCGCGCGCCGGACCTTGCTCGCCGCGAACAGCGGCATGCCTTCGCCGGCGATCAGCGGGTAGACGATGAGCCGGAGCTCGTCGACCAGCCCCGCGTCGAGCAGGCTGGTCGCCAGGCGGGCGCCGCCCATCAGGTAGATGCTCTTGCCGGGTTGGCGCTTGAGGTCGGCCACGTCGTCCAGCTTGCGAACGAACCGGGTGCCGGGCCACTGCGCCGTCGTCAGCGTGTTCGACACCACATAGTGCGGCAACCGTGCGGACAGTCGCGCCCACTCGAGCTCGGCCGGTGCGGGCAGCTTGCCGGTCATCGGCAGCGGCTGGCCGGGGCCGTTGCGCTGCATCGCTGACCAGTAGGCCTCGTAGCCGGGGTACATCGTGCCGCCCAGCAGGCAGGCATCGATTTGCGACGACAGACCGTAGTCTTCGGACCAGGCTTCGACCCAGTCGGCGATTCCGGCGGGCCCCTCGATCTTGCCGTCGACCGAGGTCTTGAAAGCGGCGATCAACTTGCGCATGGGTGAGTCCTCTGGGTTGTTCAAGCGGAGAGCAGGCGCTCGTATTCCTTGCGAAGGCGCGTCCAGCCGGCCCAGAACGAGCCCGGCCTCGCGCCTGCGATGCGGGCGGCCAGGATGTCGCAATGCATGTGCCAGCCGGCGCCGACCATCGCCGACAGGGTCTTGGGCAGCTGCCGGTGCGTGAGCGTCAGCAGCACCTGCGCGCCAAGCGGCTCGAGCTCGAACGTCACCTCGCCCACGCCCGGCCAGCGGAAACCGAGCCTGCGCGGGGGGTCGGCCTCGGTGACCTCGCAGCTCGCGCGCGATTCTTCGGCGAAGCCCGCCGGTCGCTCGCTGGCCGATGCCGACAGTTCGTCGTTGCGCCACACCAGCTCGAAGCTGGCGCCCGGTGCGGGGTTCATCGCGCCGGCGGCCAGCCATTGGCGGCGCAAGTCGCCGTCAGTGAGGTAGGCCCACACGCGCTCGATCGGCCCCGGCAGGGTGCGCTGCAGCCTCAGCGTGGCCGGCGCGGCGAGTACGCCGTACGGCGAAGGTTCGATCTGGATGGTGCTCATCGGGACTTTCCTTTTCTCTGGTTGGAGACGACCTTCGGCTTGCCGCCGCGCAGCAGGCGCTCGAGTTCATCCAGGCGGGCGTTCCAGAAGCGCTCGTAGAAGCGGAGCCATTCGTTCGCCTCGGACATCGGCGCGGCATCGAGGCGGCACACATGGGTGCGGCCGCGTACCTCCCTGCGGATGAGGCCGGCGCCTTCGAGGGTCTTGATGTGTTTGGAGGCGGCCGCCAGCGACATGTCGAACGGCTCGGCCAGCTCGGTGACCGTGCGTTCGCCCGCCGCGAGGTTGCGCAGCATCTGGCGCCGCGTGGCATCGCCCAGCGCGTGAAACACGGCGTTCAGTCGCGGGCTCGAATGTTCAACCATGTGGTTGAATATAGGGTGCATCGCCGCGTTTGTCAACCGATAGGTTGAATGTAGGGGTGGGTCTCGCCGCGGGCCCGGCCGCGGCACGGGCGGCCGGCCCCGTGCGGCGCGCGCGCTCAGGCGGCGAGACCGAGCGGCATGGGCTCGCGCTGGTGATGCGGATCGGCAGCCACCAGCGGCGGCGTTGCGGGGTGCAGCGGCTCGATCACCTGCGCCATCGGCACGTAGCCGCGCGATTCCAGCGCCCAGCCCTCGGTGGCCAGTTCGCGCGGCAGCCAGCGTATCTGGGCGCCCGCGAGGCCGCGGCGCATCGCCTCGCGCGCGATGCGCTCGCACTGCGCCTCGGTGAGCGAGAGCGCCAGCCGCTGCCAGCGCCGCAGTACCAGCGGGTCGGCCCACAGGTCTTCGAGCGTGCGGCGCAGCGTGATCTGGTCACTGCCGAAGCCGGCGGCGATGCGCCGCGCCAGCAGCGTGTGCATCAAGCCGCGCAACGCATCCTGCGTGTGCGTGCAAGGCATCAGCGTCGCCAGCGCCGCGATGCGCTGCGTGTAGCCCTCGCGCGTGAACTGCAGCGTCAGCAGCGCCTGCAGGCACTGCACCGCGTTGAGCAGGCGCAGCCGCGGCGGCGGCAGCACCAGCATCGGCAGCGCGGCGGCCACCGCGTGCGGCAGCGGCGTGGCGTACGCCATCAGCACCGCCAGCCGCGCCCACTGCGCGGCCTCCAGCCCGTCGATGGTGCCGAGCGCGCCGGCCTCGATCTGCCGCACGAAGCGCATCGCGTCGTCCCACGCATAGGCGGCCTTGGCGGCGTTGGCGCGCACGCTCATCAGCGCCAGGTTGCCGGCGGCGTAGCCGGCGTCGTTGTTGACGCGATCGACCGAGGCGTCGAGCGGCCCGCCGGTGCCGCGGGTGAGCGGCTCGCGCACGATCGGGCACACCGGCACGTCGATGCGGCGCAGGAATGCCGGCGTGACCTGCACGCCCTCGAACGCGCGGCCGCGCTGCCAGGCGCTGAGGCGCAACTGCAGCCACTTGCGCACCTGCGGCGTGGCGGGCCGCGTGCGCGGCCCGAACACGATGCGGCCGGCCTCCCAGCCCTGGCGCACCGGACTGCCGGCCTGCAGGTGCGCCACCGGCGGCGTCAGCCGATGCTGCGCGTGGTCCCAGCCGATCTCGAAGCCGGTGCCGCCGGCGTCGGCCCAGCGCAGGGCAGGCGCGGCGGGACGGTTGAACTCCAGGGGCAGGGTGGCTTGGACAGCGCTCATGGCAAAGGCTCCGTTGGCAGGCACCGGGACGACCCCGGCAGCGCCAGCATCGGCGGCTACTGGCTCAAGGCGTGAGCCACCCCATCAAAGGCCACGCCTTGGGGCACCCCCCGCGAGCGGCCCAGCAACGCAGGATGTGTCGACATCGCTTCATGCATCATTTGATGCGCTACCAGATGTACACTGGCAACCAACACCGGGAACCGCCATGCGCACCACCGTCACCCTCGACGACGATTTGCTCGAGGCCGCCAGCGCGGCCATCGGCATCAAGGAGCGTTCGCTGGTGTTGCACGAAGGGCTCAGGTCGCTCATCGAGCGCGAGGCTGCGCGCAGGTTGGCCCGGCTCGGCGGGAGCGCGCCCGGCCTGACGGTGCCTGTGCGGCGGCGCCCACCGGCTGCGCCGGCCAAGCGCCAGCGCGCGGCGGTGCGCCGCAAGTGATCCTGGTTGACACCTCGGTGTGGGTCGACCACCTGCGCCGTGGCGATCGGGCGTTGGCCGATGCCCTCGCGGCCGGTTTGGTGCTGGCGCATCCGTTCGTCGTTGGCGAAATCGCCTGCGGCTCGTGGGCACGAAGGAGCGAAACGCTCGCGTTGCTGCGCGCGCTGCCCGTCGCACCCGTGGCCAACCCCGACGAGGCGCTGGGCTTTATCGAGCGCCACCGTCTGGCGGGGCGGGGAGTGGGGTATGTCGACGTGCACTTGCTCGCCTCTGCCGCGCTGGCCGGGGCCGGGTTGTGGACGCGCGACAAGCGCCTCTCCTCGGTGGCCGTGGACTTGCGGTTGCTGCACTCGCGCTAGGGATGTCGATCGACACGCGATAGGAGGGCCGTCTTGCAGGACGACCGATCCTCTGCGAGCCTCTCCGGGCTAACCCGACTGTCGCATTTACCGCGCCGGCCCTAGGGTGCGGTGACGAACCGCAGGGCTGCGCTCCGACGGCAGCGGCCCGCCCCGAGGAGTCCCCATGACCCGACCGTACCTCGCCCGGCCCGCGTTGGCCGCCTTGCTCGTGAGCCTGCTCGCCGCCTGCGGTGGCGGCAGCGGCAGCGAACCGATCGCTGCGCTGCGCGAGTCGCCGCAGCATGGCGGCGATGGCGACCGCGATGGTGGCGGCTGGCACGGCCACGGCGCGGTCTCGCTGCGCGTGCTGTCGAGCGCGCCGCAGTGGGTGTCGGGCGGCGATGCGCGCATCGAGGTGCGCGCGCCGCGCAGCCTGCACGAACGGCTCGAGATCTGGATCAACGGCGCGAAGACGGCGCAGGCGCTCGCCTCCGACGGCAAGCAGCGCCTCGAAGGCGTGGTGAGCGGCTTCGCCGACGGCGCCAACCGGCTCGAGGTGCGCCTGTCCGACGCCGACGATCGCGGCCGCTGGCACGGCCCGCGCGTGCTGGCGTCGCTGCGCATCAACAATTACCCGATCACCGGGCCGATGCTCTCGGGCCCGCAGCAGCACCCCTTCGTCTGCACCACCAACCAGTTCGGCCTGCAGCCCAAGGTCGACGCCGCCACCGAGCCCGGCTACGTGGTGCGCGACGCCGCCGGCGCGATCGCCGGCTACAGCCGCAACTGCAGCATCGACACCTTCGTCAGCTACCTCTACCGAGCCGCCAACAACAGTTGGAAGCCGCTGCCGGCCGACGGCTCGACGCCGGCCGACATGACGCAGGTCACGCTGCCCGACGGCCGCACGGTCGACTTCGTGGTGCGCCGCGAGGTCGGCACGATCAACCGCTTTCTCTACAGCTTCGCGATGCTGGCACCGCGCGGCGAGAACCCGGCCGCGGCCGACCTGAGCCTGTGGAACGGCAGGCTCGAGTACTACTTCCAGGGCGGCGTGGCGATCGGCCACTCGCAGGGCTCGGTGCACAGCCGCTCGCTCGACCCCGACGTGCTGCGCCAGGGCTACGCGATCGCGCACTCCAGCGGCAACAACACCGGCACGCACTACAACCTGCAGGTGGCCGGCGAGACCGCGATGATGACCAAGGAGCGCTTCGTCGAGCGTTACGGCGTGCCGCTGTACACCGTGGGCCTCGGCGGCTCGGGCGGCGCGATCCAGCAGTACATCCTGGCGCAGAACAACCCGGGCGTGCTCGATGCGGCGCTGCCGGTGCAGTCGTACCCCGACATGGTGACGCAGACCATCCACGTGGGCGACTGCGAGCTGCTCGAGCACTACATGGACGTGACCGATCGCGACAACCCGCGCTGGTCGCAGGCCAAGGCGCGCTCGCTGCTGGTGGGCTTCAACGGCGAGCAGGCGGTGGTCGACCCGATGTCGCAGATCAAGCCGCTGATCGGCCTGGCCGGCCCCAGCATGAGCACCGGCTCGACCGAGTGCGTGCGCTCGTGGCGCGGCCTGTCGGCGCTGGCGATGAACCCGCTGTACGGGCAGGCGCCCAACCAGCAGAACTACGCCCCGCAGAGCGCGATCGCGGCGATCCGCTGGACCCACTACGACGACCTGATCAACATCTACGGCACCGACGCCGACGGCTGGGCGCGCCCCACCTGGGACAACGTCGGCGTGCAGTACGGCCTGGAGTCGCTCAAGAAGGGCGCCATCACGCCGCAGGAGTTTCTCGACGTCAACTTCAAGGTCGGCGGCTGGAAGCACCCGCGCGAGATGGTGCAGGAGGGCTTTCCGCTGCTGCCGGGCATCACGCCGGCGATGGTGATCGGCAACCCGGCGCTGTTCGACCCCTGGAGCAGCCGCAACATGAACCTGCAGAGCGCGCCCGACCGGCCCGCGCCGCGCACGCAGGGCGACCCGATCGCGATGCGCGCGGCGTACACCTCGGGCATGGTGTTCAGCGGCGACATCCCTCTGCCCACCATCGACCACCGCCAGTACCTCGAGCGCGAGCTCGACATGCACAACGTGCACCAGTCGTTCGCGGTGCGCAAGCGCGTGCTGCAGCGCATGGGCACCAGCGAGCACCTGGTGATCTGGTTCACCGACACGATGCCCGGCCTGCCCAAGGCGAGCCAGAGCCTGGAGGCGCTGGCGGTGATGGACGAGTGGATGGCCAACATCCGCGCCAACCCGCGCAAGGGCGTGGCGGGCAACCGCCCGGCGCGCGTGGTCGACAGCTGCTTCGACGTCAACGGCAAGCTGATGTTCGCCGGCCCCGACGTCTGGGACGGCATCATCGACAACAAACCCAAGGGCGCGTGCACGCGCGCGTTCCCGCTGTTCGGCACCTCGCGCACCGTGGCCGGCGCGCCGCTCGAGGGCGGCATCTACCGCTGCGCGCTCAAGAGCGTGCAGCGCGCACTGCGCGACGGCACCTACGCACCATGGCTCCCCGATGCCGCGGCGGTGGCCAAGCTCGAGCAGATCTTTCCGCAGGGGGTGTGCGACTACAGCCGCCCCGACCAGGCGCGCCCGCGCCACTTCGGCTGGCGCGACTGACGCCGCCGGTGCGTCAGCGCGGCGCGCCGCCCGCCGCGCGCGCCCCCGCGGGCGGCTGCACGGTGGCCACCCAGGCCACCAGCTCGGCGAGCGCCCGGTCGAGCGCCTGGCGCATGCCGGCCACCGCGCCGTCGGCGTCGTAGCTGGCCACCGGCGCCGAGGCGGCGAAGCTGCGCTTGGCGATCGGCATGCCGCTGTGCGGCTCGCCGATCTGCGCACTCAGCGCGATGCGCGCCACGCCCGGCACGGTGGCGGCGTCGTGGTACAGCTCGTCGAGGTGCACCCGCAGCACCAGCGTGCCGTCGACGCCGGCGGCCGCCGGCAGCACGCGGCGGAACTTGCCGCTGGCTTCGAGCCGCGCCAGCAACGCGGTGCCCACGGCGACCGCGGGCGGCTCGGTCCAACTGCTGTAGACGTAGTAGCTGCGCTCGCCGGCGGCGCGGCTGTAGGCGATGTCGCGCACGCGGTAGAAGCTGGCGGCGCCGACCGGCGCCACCAGCAGCGTGAGGTCGCGCGGCGCGCTGGCGTTCGCGGCGGGTGCTGCCGCCCGCGCCGCAGCCTCGTCGAGCACGAAGTAGCGCTGCGGCTGGTCGGGCGTGGCCGCGCAGCCGGCGAGCACGGCGCCGAGCAGCGCGATGCGGAGCCGCCGCCTCATCGCTTGCCTTCGCCGGGGCCGAGGGTCGCGCTGCCGGGGCCGAACAGTACCGCGCGCGGGTCGTTGAAATGGCGCGCTGCCACCGCCACCGCGTCGCTGGCCGCGCGCAGGTCCTGCGCGGTGAGCCGGATCTCGGAGTCGCTCACCTCGAGCAGGCGCTCGGCGCGCTGCGAGAGTTGCAGCAGGTCGGCGCGCACCTGGCGCACGGTGGCCGCCGTGTCGCCGACCGCCGTGGCGGCCTGCGCGCCGAGCTGGTCGTAGCGCTCGCTGAGGCGGCGTGCGCCGGCGTCGATGCCCGCCGCAGCCTGGCGCACCGAGTCGCTCGCGCCGTCGAGCGCGGCCAGCGACCTGTCGAACCTGGCGATGGTGGCCGCGCCGCCGCGCGTGGCCACCCGAAGCTGCTCGAGCGTCTCGCCGAACGCCGCCACGTTCTTGTCCGACAGCGTGTTGTTGATGCGCCGCAGCGTCTCGTCGGCGCGCTGCGCGAGCTGGTTCACGCTGTCGGAGAACTGCTCGAGCTGCGACGAGCCTTCGGCGATCACCGCGATCTCGCCGTTCTCGGTGGGCTTCAGCGGTGGGCTGTCGTCGGTCAGGTTCTGCAGCCGGATGTTGGCCAGCCCGGTTATGAAGTTGCGGTCGACCACCGCGCGCGTGCTCTGCAGCACCGGCGTGCCGGTGTCGACGCCGAAGGTCACCTCCACCGTGCCGGGCCGCTCGGTCGAGAAGCGGAAGCTCCTGACCGAGCCGACGCGGATGCCGCGCATGCGCACGTCGCTGCGCACCTCGAGCCCTTCGAGCGACTGGCGCGCGAAGTACACCTTGTACGGCACGCGCTCGTGGGTCGAGCGCGTGGCCGTCAGCCAGACGATGCTCGCCGCGATGGCGGCCAGCAGCGCCAGCACGAGGGTGCCGACGAGCGTGTAGCGGGCTTTAGGTTCCATGGGGTCCTCCTGGGGGTGCGCGCGCCGCGAAGTACGCCTTCAACCACGGATCGTCGCTGGCGGCCACGGTGGGCACGGGGCCGTCGGCGATCACCTTGCCGTGCGCCAGCGCGACCGCGCGGTCGATGATCGACAGCAGGGTATCCAGATCATGCGTCACCAGCAGCACCGTGAGGCCGAGGCTGTCGGCCAGCGCGCGGATCAGGCGGTCGAACGCGCGCGCACCGATGGGGTCGAGCCCCGAGGTCGGCTCGTCGAGAAACAGCACCTCGGGCTCGAGCGCCAGCGCGCGCGCCAGCGCCACGCGCTTGCGCATGCCGCCCGAGAGCTGCGCCGGCATGCGGCTGCCGGTGTCGGGCGCCAGCCCCACCAGCGACAGCTTGAAGCCCACCAGCGGCGCGATCAGCGCGTCGGCGAGGTGCGTGTGCTCGCGAAACGGCACCGCGATGTTCTCGGCGGCGCTCAGCGAGGAGAACAGCGCGCCGTCCTGGAACAGCATGCCGAAGCGGCGGCGCAGCGCGTTCATCTGCGCTTCGTCGGCGCGGCCGACATCCTGGCCCAGCAGTTCGATGCGCCCGGCGGTCGGCCGCAGCAGGCCGATGGCCTCCTTCAGCAGCACCGACTTGCCGGTGCCGCTGCCGCCGATCAGCGCCACCACCTCGCCGCGGCCGATGCGCAGGCTGACGCCGTCGTGCACCTGGTTGCGCCCGAAGCGCGTGACCAGCGAGTCGATCTGCAGCACGGTGTCGGCCATCAGATGTCCAGCGCCTGCAGCACGATGGCGAACGCGGCATCGATCATGATCACCCACACGATGCTCTGCACCACGGTGGCGGTGGTGTGATCGCCGACGCTGCGCGCATCGCGCGACACCGACATGCCCATGTGGCAGGCGATGGTGGCGATGAAGACGGCGAACACCGGTGCCTTGCCCAGGCCGATCACCACCGCGCTCAGGTCGAGCGTGTTGTGCAGCCGGCTGACGAACGACGGCATCGAGATGCCGAGCTGCACGGTGCTGATCAGCATGCCGCCGGCGATGCCCGCCAGGTCGCCGACGAACACCAGCATCGGCAGCCCGAGCGCCAGCGCCACCAGGCGCGGGATCACCAGCACCTGGATCGGCGACAGCCCGAGCGTGCGGATGGCGTCGATCTCCTCCTGCACCTTCATCGAGCCGATCTGCGCGGTGAAGGCGGCGCCCGAGCGCCCGGCGATCACCACCGCCACCAGGATCGGCGACAGCTCGCGGCACATTGCCAGCCCGACGCCGTCGACCACGAAGATGGTGGCGCCGTAGCGCTGCGCCTGCACGCCCAGCAGGTAGGCGAGCACGACGCCGATCAGGAAGGTCACCAGCACGACGATCGGGATCGCGTCGATCGTCGTGCTCTCGAACTGCGACACCGTCTCGCGCAGGCGGAACAGCCGCGGCCGCTTCAGCAGCACCAGCAGGTCGAGCGCGGTCTCGCCGACGAAGCCGACGTGCTCGGCGAAGTCGCGCAGCATGCGCAGCGTGGCCTTGCCGACGCGCTGCACCGCGTTGGGCGACGCCATCGGCGCGGCCACCGGCGGGCTGCGCATGCGCTCGTGCACCAGCCGCAGCAGCCGCGCGTGGGCCTCGTTCATGCCGCGCGTGGCGATGCTGGCGGCGGCGAAGCCCAGCTCGTCGAGCCGATGGAACAGCACGAAGCCGGCGGCAGTATCCAGCTCGCGCAGCCGGCTGCCGTCGAGCACGCAGGCGCGTCCCGGGCGCAGCGGCAGCGCAGCGACCGCGGCGGCGATCGCGCTCGCCTGCTCCAGGCGCCACGAGCCCTGCAGGTACAGCACGTCGGCGTCGCTTTCCGACTGCAGTTGGATCGGGGGCGTGCCGGACGGATCCATCGCGTTCGCGCCATTGTCGGCCCAGGCGGGCGACGCCTGCGCTGCGGCCGCGGTGTCGTGTGGTGCGGCTGCGACCGCGCCGGCGACAGGCGCCGCGTTTGCCAGCGACCGCCGCACCGGGGCATCATGGCGCCTCACGCGCAAGCAGCCGACCGACCTCGCCACGATGCCCATCGACGACACGCACGACCCGGCCCTCGCGAGCTGGGTCGACTCGGCCAACGATCCGGCCAGCGACTTCCCGATCCAGAACCTGCCGTTCGGGCGCTTTCGCACCGGCAGCGAGCCCGCGTGGCGCATCGGCGTGGCCATCGGCGACCAGGTGCTCGACCTGCGCGCCGCGGGCCTGGTGCCCGACCACGACATGAGCCGCGTGCTGCAGCTCGCGCCGGCGGCGCGGCGCGAGCTGCGCCGTGCGCTGTCGCGCGGGCTCGCCAAGGGCAGCGCCGAGCAATCTCGCTGGCGCGATGCGCTGGTGCCGATGGCGCGCGTGCGCATGGGCCTGCCGTGCCGCATCGGCGACTACACCGACTTCTACGTCGGCATCCACCACGCGATGGCGGTGGGCCGCCAGTTCAGGCCCGACAACCCGCTGCTGCCGAACTACAAGTGGGTGCCCATCGGCTACCACGGCCGCGCCTCGACGGTCAACGTCAGCGGCCAGCCGTTCGTGCGTCCGAGCGGCCAGATCAAGGGGCCGAACGACGAGCGGCCGCGGCTGGCACCTTCGCAGCGCCTGGACATCGAGCTCGAGGTCGGCATCTTCGTCGGCCGCGGCAACCCGCAGGGGCAGCCGATCGCCATCGGCGAGGCCGAAGACCACGTGTTCGGCCTTGCGCTGTTCAACGACTGGAGCGCGCGCGACATCCAGGCCTGGGAGTACCAGCCGCTCGGGCCGTTCCTGGCCAAGAGCTTCGCCAGCACGGTGTCGCCGTGGATCGTGACGCTCGACGCGCTGGCGCCGTTTCGCCGGCCGTTCGTGCGGCCCGCGGGCGACCCCGAGCCGCTGCCGTATCTCGATTCGCCGCAGCTGCGCGAGCGCGGCGCGTTCGACGTGCAGCTCGAGGTCTGGCTGCAGACCGCGGCGATGCGCAAGGCCGGTCATGCGGGCGATTGCATCGCCCGCTCCAATTTCGCCGACGCGGCCTACTGGACGGTGAGCCAGCTCGTCACGCACCACACGGTCAATGGCTGCGCGCTCGGCAGCGGCGACCTGTTCGGCTCGGGCACGCTGTCGGGGCCGCAGCCGCAGCAGGCGGGCTCGCTGCTCGAGCTGACCGACGGCGGCAAGCGGCCGATCACGTTGAGCAACGGCGAGCAGCGCACCTTTCTGCTCGACGGCGACAGCGTGCGGCTGGCGGGGTATTGCCAGCAGGCCGGCCGGCGGCGCATCGGCTTCGGCCCCTGCGAGGGCACCGTGCTGGCGGCGGGCTCGGGCGCGCCGCCGCGCGACGACGCGCAAGCGGCGTAGCGTCGACGCTCTCGGCAACGGGCCGCACGAGGGTGCGGTCGGTGCGTGCTCATACTAAGTAGCGTTCAAAGATATAGAAGTGATCCAGTTGAACCCGGTCATTGATACTAAGTAGCGTTCAAAGATATAGAAGTGATCCAGTTGAACCCGGTCATTGACTGGGTTCGCTGGGGATCCGCTTCCAGTGCTCGGAGTCCTGCGGTGAGGGCTCGTTCGACGGCGCGCAGGTCGCGGAAGACGTGGTTGGCGAAGCAGCTCTCGCGCAGCGCTTCCCACAGGTGCTCGGCCGGGTTGAGCTCCGGGCTGTACGGCGGCAGGACCATCAACCGCATGTTTGTCGGCACGATCAAGTCGCCGGCGAGGTGCCAACCGGCCTGGTCCATGACCATGAAGACGAATTCGTCGGCGTGGCGCTGGGCGACTTCGGCCAGGAACAGCGACATCGTTTCGGCGTTGACCCACGGAAGAACCAAGCTGTCGAGCATTCCGTCATGCGGGCTGACGGCGCTGAACGCGTAGAGGTACTTGCGCTCCAGCCTCGCGCCGACCACGGGGCGCGTGCCCCGTGGGGCCCAACAGCGCCGCGGCGTGCCCAGCAAGCCGAAGCGGCCTTCGTCCTGGAACATGAGCCGCACCCGGCGGCCCTGCTCAGCCTGGCGCAAGACCTCGTGGCGTACCGCTCGGCGAAGTTTTTTTTAGCGCCGCTTGCGCTGCAACGTCGGCCTTCGGGTGTCGCGGACGAGGAACTACCTTGCGCCAGCCGTGGCGCTCGAGTAGCCGGTAGATCGTCGAGCGCGCCACGGCCTTGCCCGTGCGCTCTCGGTACGCCTGCTCGATCTCCGCCACCTTCAGCATCCCACCGGCCTGAGCACGCCGTACGAACGGTGCCAGCACCTCTTGCTCCTGTTGCGGCGTGAGGTGCTGGTGATGTCGGCCGCCTCGACCATGCAGCTCGAAGATCGCCTCGCCTTCCTTGGCCCAACGCGAGTGCATCACGTGCACGGTAGCCACCGACCAGCCCAATAGCTGCGCAATCTGCGCCGCCGAACTGCCCAAAGTGGCCCGGATCAGCACACATTGGATTCGCTGGTACTCCGAATGAGTCTCGGCTCGCTTGAGCCGCTCCGCCAACCGCCGCACGGTCGGCTTGTCGCCTACGATCAAGCTCTTCATCCACGGCTCCTTGAAGTCCGTGGATGAGCATCATATCTAATCTATTGAATGCTACTTGGTATCAGTCCTGCGGGTCGCGCACGTAGACGAAGCCGAGCGCACCGATCGACACCGTGCGGCCGTTGACGGTGGTGTACGACGCCACGCCGAGCGAGTTGTAGGTCGAGACGAACGCGGTCAGCGCGCCGACGCCGAGCGTCTTGGCGAGCAGGCTGCGCTCGGAGATCACCGCCTTGATGCGCTCGCGATGCCGCTCGGGCGACGGGTTGAGCGCGAACCCCAGCGCCACGACTACCGCCGCGCCGACCACGCCGCCGACCAGCCGGCTCATCGCGCAGCGCCCTGCGCGCGCAGGCGCCGCGCGCTGCGCCGTGCGAAGTAGAACCATTCGTTGCCCGGCAGCGCGTTCGGATTCGGGAACACGATGAAGCCGTCGTCGGGCGCACGCAGTTCTGCGCCGTCGGCGCGTTGCGCGATCGTTTCGCCTGCGCGCAGCGGCTGAAAGCTCGACCATTCGCGCACGAGGCGGTCGTCGGCATGCAGCCTGTCGCTGACCTCGTTCAGGCACAGCAGCTCGTAGTCGGCGCGCGCCGCAGGGGCGGGCTCGTCCACCAGGCCGAGGTGGGCCAGCGTGGCGCGGATCGCGCGGTATGCCACCTCGTCGGCCTGCGGGTCGGTGTGGCGGCCGCACTCCAGAGTGACCGCGTAGCCGCCGCGCGAGCGCATGTACTCGGTGGTGCCGATGCCGTAGCTGGCGTCGGTGTTCAGCAACTGCGCGCGCGCGCTCAGCTGCGCACCCAAGCGCCGCAGCCGGTTGGCGACGCCGGCGGCGTAGGTTTCGAGCCAGCCTTCGACGATGCGCCGCGGCCCCAGGCGCAACGCCAGCGCCTCCTCGGCGGCGGCGTGGGCGAACGGCTCGAGGCTGCCATGGTTGTCGGGCGGCCCGATCAGCGCGAACGGCTCGCCGGGCGACTGGTACGAATGCAGGTCGAGCAGCACGTCGTGCTCGGCCAGCAGCGGGCACAGCACATTGGCGATGCGGTCTTCGTTGTCGAGCGGGTTGTCGTTCGGCCGCAGGTTGCGGTTGAGGTTGCGCTCGCCGGCGCGCTGGTTGCGCTGGTACGCCAACGGGTTGGTCACCGGCACGAAGGTGACGCTGCCGCGCGCCAGCGACCACGCGCCGGCGTCGAACTCGGCCAGCACGCGCTCGATCGCGCGCGTGCCGCAGGTTTCGTTGCCGTGCACCGCGCCGAGCACGATCAGCTTCGGCCCGCGGGCCAGCGCGCGCAGCGCGTGCACCCGCAGCGCGCCGCTCGGATAGGCGGGCTGCGCGCTCATCGGCCTGGTTCAGCCGGCGGGGTGGCGCCGCTCGATGCGCAGGACCACGCGCTCCCCGGTGACGACACGACCCACTTCGTCGAGCGAGATCGGGCGCGGCCGCCCGCGTTCGTCGAGGGTCTGGTCGCCGACCTCCACCAGCGAGCCGATGCCCACCCGGTAGAACCCGGGCACCGGTTCATCGCTGCGCAGCGGCGAGCGCCGCTCCCTGAATGTCGAAGGCATGGTTCGGATTGTGAACGCCGGCGGCGCCTGCCGCGCGCAGCGGTGCGGTTGCCCCTGCCGGGGAAATCGACACCGCCGCGGGGGTCACCTCGGTGCGCACCGCACGGCGCCTTCGCGTCCGCTACGCATGAAGCCTGCTCGAGCGCGGCACGCTCGCCAGCAGGAACTCCATCTGGTCGGCCAGGATGCGGCGGCCGCGCAGGATCATGTCTTCGTGCAGGCTGGGCACGTACGGTGCGTAGATCATCTCCATGCCCACCTCGTGCGGCAGGCGGTTGCCCTTGCGACCGTTGCAGCCGCGGCAGGCGGTGATGCAGTTCATCCAGGTGTCGCGGCCGCCGCGCGACACCGGCACCACGTGCTCGCGCGTCAACAGGTCGAACGCGAAGCGGCGGCCGCAGTAGGCGCAGACGTGACGATCGCGGTTGAACAGCTTGGGGTTGGTCAGCGCCGGCACGGTGCGCCAGGCGCGGCTCGGCACCGCGCCCTTGACGGCGATGATCGGGTGCACCTCGATGCGCGATTGCAGGCCGGTGGTGCGCTGGATGCCGCCGCGCAGCACGTGGAACGTGCGGCCCAGCGTCCAGGCCACGCCCTCGCTGGCGTACAGCACCGCCGCCTCGCGCGGCGTGATCCAGGCCTGCGGTCGGCCGGACACGTCGAGTTGCAGCACATCCACGGTAGGCAGCAACCTCCATCGAACCCACAGGCCTGCAAGCGTAGCACTCCGGGCGGGCCACGCCGCGGCGGGGGTCGCCTAGGCGTGGCAGCCTACAAATCGCCGCCCGGCGACGGCGCAGGCGACGGCGCAATCGGTCAGAATAGAACGATCGTTCGTTTCACGGCCGCCGAACCTTGACCGCCACCACCGCCCCGCGCCTGCGCCCGCTGCCCAAGGGGCGGCAGACACGTGCCGCGATCCTCGACGTGGCGCTCGGGCTGGCGTCGCACAGCGGCCTGGAGGGCCTGTCGATCGGTGCGCTGGCCGAGCTGATGCGCATGAGCAAGTCGGGCGTGTTCGCGCACTTCGGCTCGCGCGAGGAACTGCAGATCTCGGTCGTGCGCGAGTACCACCAGCGCTTCGCCGACGAGGTGTTCCACCCGTCGATGCACGAGCCGCGCGGCCTGCCGCGGCTGCGCGCGCTGGTCGAGCGCTGGATCCGCCGCGTCTCGATGGAGATCGACTCGGGCTGCATCTACATCAGCGGCGCGGTCGAATTCGACGACCGGCCCGGGCCCGTGCGCGACGCGCTGGCGCAGATGGTGCAGACCTGGCACGCCACGCTCGAGAAGGCGATCCGCCTGGCGATCGACGAGCGCCACCTGCGCGCCGACACCGACCCGCTGCAACTGCTGTTCGAGATCCACGGCCTGATCCTGTCGCTGCACCACGACGCGCGCTTTCTCAGGCTGCCGGGCGCGCTCGACCGCGCGCGCCGCGCCTTCGAGCGCATGTTGTCTCACCACCTGCCGGTGCCGGCCGCGCGCAAGCGCGTCGCGCGCCGCTGAAGCCAGTTCCCCCGGCCACAAGGAGTCCGCCGATGCCGCACTACACGCCCCCGCTGCGCGACATGAAGTTCGTGCTGCACGAGTTGACCCAGGTGGTCGATCGCCTCAACAAGCTGCCGCGGCATGCCGACGTCGACGTGGCGACCATCGATGCCGTGCTCGAAGAGGCCGGCAAGTTCGCCGCGGAGGTGCTCGCACCGCTGAACCAGCAAGGCGACCAGCAGGGCTGCACGCTCGACAAGACCACGCACGAGGTCAAGACGCCCGCCGGCTTCAAGGAGGCCTACGCGCAGTACGTCGCCGGCGGCTGGCCGGCGCTGTCGGCCGACCCGGCCTGCGGCGGCCAGGGCCTGCCGGTGGTGCTCAACCAGTGCCTCGACGAGATGCTCAACGCCGCCAACCAGGCGTGGACGATGTACCCCGGGCTTTCCAAGGGCGCCTACGCTGCCTTGCATGCGCACGGCACCCAGGAGCAGCAGGCGCTGTACCTGCCCAAGCTGACCAGTGGACAGTGGACCGGCACGATGTGCCTGACCGAGCCGCATTGCGGCACCGACCTCGGCCTGCTGCGCACCAAGGCCGAGCCGCAGGCCGACGGCAGCTACAAGCTCAGCGGCCAGAAGATCTTCATCTCCGCCGGCGAGCACGACCTGGCCGAGAACATCGTGCACCTCGTGCTCGCCCGGCTGCCCGACGCGCCGCACGGTAGCAAGGGCATCTCGCTGTTCGTGGTGCCGAAGTTCGTGCCCAAGGCCGACGGCTCGCTCGGCGCGCGCAACGCCATCTACTGCACCGGCCTGGAGCACAAGATGGGCATCCACGGCAACGCCACCGCGCAGATCAGCCTCGACGGCGCCACCGGCTGGCTGGTGGGGCAGCCCAACAAGGGCCTGCCGGCGATGTTCGTGATGATGAACGCGGCGCGCCTGGGCGTGGGCAACCAGTCGCTCGGGCTGACCGAGGTGGCCTACCAGAACGCGGTCGCCTACGCGAAGGAGCGCCTGCAGATGCGCGCGCTGTCGGGCCCGAAGGCACCCGACAAGCCCGCCGACCCGATCATCGTGCACCCCGACGTGCGCAAGATGCTGCTCACCGCGCGTGCATACGCCGAGGGCGGCCGGGCGCTCGGCGTGCACATCGCTTCGCTGCTCGACGTTTCGCTGGCCAGCGACGATGCCGACGAGCGCAAGGCCGCCGAAGACGAGGTGGCGCTGCTGACGCCGATCGCCAAGGCGTTCTTCACCGACAACGGCTGGATCGCCACCTCGCACTGCCTGCAGGTGTTCGGCGGCCACGGCTACATCCGCGAGTCGGGCATGGAGCAGTTCGTGCGCGACGCGCGCATCAACATGATCTACGAGGGCACCAACACCATCCAGTCGCTCGACCTGCTGGGGCGCAAGGTGCTCGGCGACAACGGCGCCAAGCTGAAGAAGTTCGGCAAGAAGATCCAGGCCTTCATCGAGGACGAAGGCGTCGACGAGGCGATGCAGGAGTTCGTCAACCCGCTGGCCGATCTGGGCGACAAGGTGACCAAGCTGACCACCGAGCTCGGCATGAAGGCCATGGGCAACGCCGACGAGGTGGGTGCCGCCGCGGTGGACTACCTGCGCGTGCTCGGCCACCTGACGTTCGCCTACTTCTGGGCGCGCATGGCCAAGATCGCGCTCGAGAAGCAAGGCTCGGGCGACCCGTTCTACAAGGCCAAGCTGGCGACCGCGCGCTTCTACTTCGCCAAGCTGTTGCCCGAGACGGCCGGGCTGATCCGCAGCGCGCGCGCCGGCCTGCAGCCGCTGATGGCGATGGACGAGGCCTTGTTCTAGAACTTTGGCCGCCGCAATCGAACGAAGGAGCGAGACATGAAAGCAGCAATCGTCGCCGGCGCGCTGGTGCTGGCCGCGGCGTCGGCCTGGGCGCAGGACACCCCGGTGGGCGTGTGGAAGACCATCGACGACGACGGCAAGACCGCCAAGTCGCTGGTGCGCATCACCGATGCCGGCGGCGTGCTGAGCGGCAGGATCGAGAAGATCTTCGACCCCGCCAAGCAGGACTCCAAGTGCGACAAGTGCAGCGACGACCGCAAGGACCAGCCGGTGCTCGGCATGGTGATCCTGCGCAACATGAAGCAGGATCCCGACGACCGGTCAGTCTGGGCCGGCGGCGAGATCCTCGACCCCAACAACGGCAAGACTTACCGCGCGCGGATCAAGCCGATCGACGGCGGAAAGCAGCTGCAGATGCGCGGCTACCTGGGGCCTTTCTACCGCACGCAGGTGTGGCAACGGGTCGAATGAAAACGCGGCCGCACAGATTGCGGCCGACTCTGGAGCATTGATGGACAAGTTCAACGTGCGCAAGGTGGCGGTGCTCGGTGCCGGCGTGATGGGCGCGCAGATCGCGGCGCACCTGGTCAACGTGAAGGTGCCGGTCGTCCTGTTCGATCTCTCTGCCAAGGACGGCCCCAAGAACGGCATCGTCACCAAGGCCCTCGACGGCCTGAGGAAGCTCAGGCCTTCGCCGATCGGCGTGGCCGACGACGTGGCGCTGATCCAGCCGGCCAACTACGACGAGCACCTCGGGTTGTTGACGCAATGCGACCTGGTGATCGAGGCGATCGCCGAGCGCATGGACTGGAAGCTCGATCTCTACAAGAAGATCGCGCCGCACGTCGCGCCGCATGCGATTCTTGCGTCGAACACCTCGGGGTTGTCGATCACCCAGTTGTCGCAGGCGCTGCCGGCCGAGATGAAGCCGCGCTTCTGCGGCATCCACTTCTTCAACCCGCCGCGCTACATGGCGCTGGTCGAGCTGATTCCCACGCCGACCACGAAGCCCGAGTGCTCGACCGGCTCAGGCCTTCGTGACCACCGGGCCTCGGCAAGGCGTGGTGCGCCAGGACACGCCAACTTCATCGCCAACCGCGTCGGCATCGCCGGCATGCTGGCCACGATGGTCGAGGCCGAGGTTCAGCCTCGGCCGACGTGGTCGACGACCTCACCGGCAGAAGCTCAGCCGCGCCAGCTCGGCACCTTCCGCACCGCCGACGTGGTGGGCCTCGACACCATGGCCCACGTGATCAAGACGATGCAGGACAACCTGCGCGGCGACCCGTTCTACCCGCACTCGCGACGCCCAAGGTGCTCGCCGCGCTGATCGACAAGGCGCGCTCGGTCAGAAGAGCGGCGCCGGCTACAGAAGGTGGGCAGGACATCCTGCGCCTCGACCCCGCCAAGGGCGACTACGTCGCCGCCGGCAGCAAGGCCAAGCCGATCGTCGAGCGCATGCTGAAGAAGCCCGCGCCCGAGCGGTTGAAGCTGCTGCGCGAATCAGACCACCCGCAGGCGCAGTTCCTGTGGTCGATCCTGCGCGACGGCTTCCACTACGCCGCAGTGCACCTGGGTCGATCGCCGACAGCGCGCGCGACGTCGACTTCGCGATGCGCTGGGGCTTCGGCCTCAAGCAGGGCCCGTTCGAGCTGTGGCGGGAGGCCGGCTGGAAGCAGGTGGCGCAGTGGATCGCCGACGACATCGCCGCCGGCAAGACGCTGAGGCGCGCCGCTGCCAGCGTGGGTGACCGACAGGCCGGTCGCCGCCAACCAGGGCGTGCACACCGCCGAGGGCTCGGGCCGAGCGCCAGGCGCTAACTGCCGCGCTCGACGCTGCCGGTGTACGCACGCCAGCCGTTCCCGGGCGGTGTTCGGCTGCGCCGCAGCGCCACTGAAGAGCGGACCAGCTGTTAGAACGAGACCGCGTCTGGACGCGCGACGACGTGGCGATCGCAACATCACCGCCAAGCCGCCTGATCAGCCCGCGTGATCGAGGTCGCCAGGCGCTCGACCTCGCCAGTCGCAGTTCAAGGCGCTGGTGGTCGGTCGCCCGATGACGTGTTCTCGGCCGGCGCCAACCTCGAGGCGCTGATGCCGGTGTTCATGAAGTCGGGTCAAAGGCATCGCGCCGGGTCAAAGCTGCAGGACTTGATGCTGCGCATGCGCTACGCGCAGGTGCCGATGGTGAGCGCGATGCGCGGGCTGCGCTCAGCGGTGGCTGCGAGCTGGCGCTGCAGCGCCGGCGCGTTGCGCACATGGAAACCTACGTCGGCCTGGTCGAAGTCGGCGTGGCTGATCCCAACCGGCGGCAGGCTGACCGCGATCGCGCGCAAGGCCGCCGAGGCCGCTGCCGCGGCGCTGGCACCGACCTGCGCGTTCCTCAAGGCCGTTCATGCCGCGGCGATGGCAAGGTGGGCACCAGTGCGATCGAGAGCCGTGCGCTCAGCTACCTGGGCGCCGACGACGTGATCGTGCCGCACAAGGACGAGCTGCTCACCGTCGCGCTGGCGCAGGCCAGCGCGATGGCCGACTCCGGCTGGCGTGCGCCGCAGCCGCCTGATTCCGGTGGCCGGCCGCAACGGATCGCCACCATCAAGGCGTCGCTGGTGGGCCTGCGCGACGGCGGCTTCGCCGCGCACGACCCACCTCCCGCGAGCCTGATACGCTCAGAACGTGGTGCGCGGCGGCGACGTCGACGCGGGGTCGCTGGTGACGGGGGGCGGTACCTGCGTGCCACGCCGAGCGCCCGCACTTCTGGATCGCCCGGCTGCTCGATCGGCACCGCGAGCGTGAAGACAGGAAGCCGACGTGCAGCGATCCGACGCCAGCGCACGTGCAGTGCGAAGTGGCCTGCAACCGCTAACGCGCGTGTTGACGCGGCGGTGAATGCCAAGAGCCTCGCGGGATGACCATGAGAACAGACAAGTTCCAAGACGCCTACATCGTCGCCGCCACCCGCACGCCGATCGGCCCTGGCCGGCGTGTTCCGGAACACGCGTCCGACGACCTGCTGGTGGCGACGATCCGCACGCGCTCGCAGGTGCCGTCGCTCGACAAGGCCGTCGAAGACGCGATCGTCGGCTGCGCGATGCCCGAGGGCCGCAGGGGCTGAACATGGCGCGCATCGCGGCGTTGCTCGCGGGGCTGCCGCACACGGTGGGCGTCACGATCAACCGCTTCTGCGCGTCGGGCCTCACTGCGGTGCAGATGGCGGCTGACCGCATCCGCGTCGGCGAGGCCGACGTGCTGATCGCCGGCAGCGCCGAGAGCATGAGCGCGATCCCGATGACCGGCGCTACGCCGTCGTTCAACCCGCACATCTTCGAGCGCGACGAGAATATTGGCATCGCCTACGGCATGGGGCTCACCGCCGAGAAGGTGGCGTGCGGTGGGTTAGCCGCGAGGCAGGACCGCTTCGCGCTGCAGTCGCACCAGCGGGCGATCAAGGCCCAGCAGGCGGGCGGAGTTCGCGGCCGAGATGACGCCCATCGAGGTCGAGACCCGTACGCCTGATCCTGCCAGCGGCGAGGTGTGGTGGTGAGCCAGCGCAGCGTCGCGCCCGACGAAGGCCCGCGCGCCGACACCTCGCTCGAGGGCGCTGGGCAGCTCAGCCGATATTCGCCGCGCCTGACCCGCGGGCCACCGGCTTCGGCAGCGTGACCGCCGGCAACTCAGCCAGACCAGCGATGGCGCGGGCTGCCTGATCCTCGCCAGCGAAGGCGGTGAAACAGTTCGATCTGAAGCCGCTGGCGCGCCGTCGGCTTTGCGATCAATGGCGTGCCGCCGCACATCGCGGGCATCGGCCCGATCGAGGCGATTCCGGCCGCGCGAGCTGGCCGGCCTGAAATCGACGACCTCGGCTGGATCGAACTCAACGAGGCGTTCGCCGCGCAATCGTGGCGGTGATCGACACCGTCGGCCTGAACCCGGAGCGCGTCAGCCGATGGGCGGCGCGATCGCGCTCGGCCACCCGCTCGGCGCCACCGGCGCGATCCGCTCGGCCACGACGATCCACGCGCTACCGTACCAACCTGAAGTGCAGCATGGTCACGATGTGCGTCGGCATGGGGCAGGGCGCGGCTGGCATCTACGAGCGTGTAGCGGCGCCACTTTCGAGGGGCCTCGCGGCCTGACCTGCAGGATCCGCGTCTCCCTCGCTGGGAGACACGACGTGACCGCCGACCTCGAACTCGACCGCAGAGCTGCCTGCCGACGACGGCACCGCGTACGCTGCGGTCGCGCTGCTGGGTGCCCGGCGCAGGGCCAGCCCGTCGGTGGTGGCGGTGCGCGCCGACGGCGTGTTCGATCTTTCGGCGCGCTTCGCCACGGTGAGCGACTTGCTCGACGAGAGCGACCCGGCGCGTGCCGTGCAGGCCGTGTCCGGGACACGGCTCGGCGCGCTGGCCGACATCCTGCGCAACACGGGCCGCGCGCAGCGCGACGCGGCCGTGCCGCACCTGCTGGCGCCGATCGACCTGCAGGTCATCAGGCCGCCGGCGTCACCTTCGCCACCAGCCTGCTCGAGCGCGTGATCGAAGAGCAGGCCAAAGGCGACCGCGCGCCGACGCCGTACGCGCCCAGTGCAGCGGGCCATCGGCGCCAACCTCGCCGCGGTGAAGCCCGGCTCGCCGCAGGCCGCGGCGCTGAAGGCGGCGCTGCAGGCGCGCGGCCGTGGAGCCAGTACCTCGAGGTGGGCATCGGCCCCGATGCCGAGGTGTTCACCAAGGCGCCGCTGCTGTCGGCGCTCGGCACCGGTGGCGATCGGGTGCGCGGCGACTCGGCGTGGAACAACCCGGAGCCCGAGGTGGTGCTGGCGGTGAACAGCCGCGGCGGAATCGTCGGTGCCACGCTCGGCAACGACGTCAACCTGCGCGACTGAAGGCCGCAGCGCTGCTGCTGGGCAGAGCAAAGGGACAACAACGGCTCGACGGCGATCGGCCCGTTCATCCGCCTGTTCGATTCCACCTTCGGGCTCGACGACGTGCGCCGCGCCGACCTCGCGCTCAGCGTCACCGGCGCCGACGGCTTCGTGCTCGAAGGCGCCAGCACGATGCGCGAGATCAGCCGCGACCCGCTCGATCTGGTGGCGCAGACCACCGCGATGCACCAGTACCCCGACGGCTTCGTGCTGTTCTGCGGCACGCTGTTCGCGCCCACGCAGGATCGCGGCGCACCGGGCAGCGGCTTCACCCACCAGGTGGGCGACGTGGTGCGAATCCGCAGCGCGCGCCTGGGCGAGCTGGTCAACCGTGTCGAGCACAGCGAGCGGCTCGCGCCGTGGCGCTACGGCGTGCGCGATTTGATGCGGCACGTCGCTCGTCGCGCGGCACGCTGAAGCGCCATGCGGCGAAGCGCGCTGCGCCGAAGCGCAAGGCGGCGGCCTCAGCGTGCCGCCGGCACGCCGAAGCGCTCGATCAGCGCGTCGATCAGCCGCATCAGGTTGCGCTGCAGCGGCGCGAAACCGGCGTGCCGCTGCTGCGTCGCCTCGTCCATGTAGAGCCGCTTGTTGATCTCGATCTGCAGGCTGTGCCGGCCGTGCGCGGGGTCGCCGAAGGTCTGCACCAGCGCCGCGCCCTGGAACGGATCGTTGACCTTGACGTCGCAGCCACATCGCCGCCAGCGTGTCGCGCACCAGCGCCGTCAGCGCCGGGTCGCAGGTGACGCCGTGGCGATCGCTGAGCACGGAAGTCGGCGCGCGGTGCCGGCACCGCCGACGCGTTGGCGCCGGCCACCGCGTTCATCGGTGGCAATTGATGTGCACCACGCGGCCGAAGCGCGCGTGCGAGGCGTCGAGCAGGCCGCGCAGCCGGGCATGGTATTGGGCGTGGTAGCGCGCGATGCGCTGCTGCACCTCGGCCACCGTCAGCCGCCGCGAGTAAACCGGGCGCCCGTCGTCGAGCGTGCGCCAGACCAGCGCCTTGCCCAGCAGCGCCCTGAAGCTGGCTGCCCGCCGCCCGGCCACGGTGCGTCGAGCAACTCGGGGTCGATGTCGTCGGCCTCGCGGTTAGCGTCGATGTACACCGCGACCATTGGGCGGCCAGCAGCGGCGCTCCGCGCTGCGTGGCTGGCAGGCTGCGCGTCGACCTGTCTTCGGCGGTCTGCAGCGCGGTGTCGTCGAGCATGCTGCCGAAGTCGGCCGGCCGCCCGCGGCCGGAGTGCGGCGAGTCGAGCACCAGCGGCTGCGCCGGCGCGCTCGGCCCGTGGACGATCAGGAGCTCTTCGTGCATGGGCCCGAGTATCTGCCACCCCGGCAGGGTCGGGTGGACCCGAATGCGGGTACCGGGCCGCGGCCGCTAGCATGCGCCATGGTTCGTTGTCACGAACTTCGGAGGCCGTGATGAAAGAGCGTGAGATCCGCGACCTGGTCGAACAGGTGCGCAGCGGCGAGCTGCCGCGACGGGCGTTCATTCAGCGCATGGTGGGCGTCGGCCTGACCGCGCCGATGGCGTCGATGATGCTGATGCACTACGGCGTCGCGCAGGCGCAGCCGGCGTTCACGTACAAGCCCACCAAGCGCGGCGGCGGCGGCGCGCTCAAGGTGCTGTGGTGGCAAGGTGCCACGCTGCTGCAGCCGCACTTCGCCAACGGCACCAAGGACCAGGAGGGCTCGCGCATCTTCTACGAGCCGCTGGCCTGTTGGGACAGCGAAGGCAACCTGCTGCCGATCCTCGCCGCCGAGGTGCCCACGCGCGAGAACGGCGGCCTCGCGGCCGACGGCAAGAGCGTTACCTGGAAGCTCAAGCGCGGCGTCACCTGGCACGACGGCAAGCCGTTCACCGCCGACGACTGCATCTTCACCTGGGAGTACGCCAGGGACCCGGCGACCGCCGCAGTGACCGGCGGCATCTACAAGGAAGTGAAGGCCGAGAAGGTCGACTCGCACACCATCCGCGTGATCTTCGACAAACCCACACCGTTCTGGGCGCGGGCGTTCGTGGCCGCCGAGGGCATGATCATCCCGAAGCACCTGTTCGGGCCGTACGCCGGCGCCAAGAGCCGCGAGGCCCCGAACAACCTGAAGCCGGTGGGCACCGGGCCGTACAAGTTCGTCGAGTTCAAGCCCGGCGATCTGGTGAAGGGAGAGATCAATACGAACTACCACATGCCCAACCGGCCGTTCTTCGACTCCATCGAGATGAAGGGCGGCGGCGACGCGACCTCGGCGGCGCGCGCGGTGCTGCAGACCGGCGAGTACGACTACGCCTGGAACCTGCAGGTCGAGGACGAAATCCTCAAGCGCATGGAAGACAGCGGCAAGGGGCGCATCGGTGTGGTCGACGGCGGAAACATCGAGTTCATCCAACTCAACCCGACCGACCCGTGGACCGAGGTCGACGGCGAACGCTCGAACCCGAAGACCAAGCATTTCGCGTTCAGCGACCCGGCGGTGCGCCACGCGATGGCACTGGTCTCGGACCGCAAGGGCATCCAGGAGTTCCTCTACGGCCGCACCGGCATCGCGACCGCGAATTTTCTCAACAACCCGCCGCGGTATCGCTCGCCCAACAACCAGATCGAGTTCAACGTCGAGAAGGCCTCGCAGCTGCTCGAAGCGGCAGGCTGGAAGAAGGGGTCCGACGGCGTGCGCGAGAAGGGCGGCAAGAAGCTGAAGTTCGTCTTCCAGACCAGCGTCAATCCGCTGCGCCAGAAGGAGCAGGCCGTCGTCAAGCAAGGCGCGCAGAAGGCCGGCGTCGAGCTCGAGTTGAAGTCGGTGACCGCCAGCGTGTTCTTCTCGTCGGACGTCGCCAACCCCGACACCTACGGCAAGTTCTACTGCGACATGCAGATGTACACCACGACGATGCCGCAACCCGACCCCGAGCGCTTCATGGACCAGTACACATCGTGGGAGGTCTCGTCCAAGGCCAACAAGTGGCAGGGCCGCAACATCACGCGCTGGGTCAACGACGAGTACGACAAGGCATTCCGCGCCTCTCAATCCGAGGTCGACCCTGCGAAACGCACTGCGCTGTTCATCCGGATGAACGACCTGCCGGTGCAGGCGCACATCGTGGTGCCGCTGATCAGCCGCCCGCGCGTGCACGGCGCAGTCACCAAGTTGGCGTACCAGTCCACCGGCTGGGACCTCGATCTCTCGACCCTGCACAACTGGTATCGGGAAGCGTGACCACCCCCGATGCGGCGGAGCCGGGCCTGCCGCCAGAGTCGGCGGGCGCTCAGGCCGTCCGAGCTGACGCAGGTCGGCTCGGAGCCGCGGCCTTCTTTCCGCGGTGTTCGCGTGGGGATGCGACGCTGGAGTGGCGCGTGCGACGCGCAAGTTGCGGCTGGGCAAGGCGCCTGCGCCGCGAACACGCACCGTTGCGCCAGTCAGTGCGGCCCATTCGGCAGATTCTTCCCAGCTGACGAGCCGTGGGCTCCTACCTGCTGCGGCGCCTGCTGATCGCGCTGCCCAGCCTGCTGGGCATCAGCGTGGTGCTGTTCGCCGTGCTGGCGCTGGCGCCCGGCGATCCGTTCGAGGAGCTGGCCACCAACCCCAACGTACCGGCCGAGGTGAAGCTGGCGCTGCGGCAGAAGTTCGGCCTCGACGACCCGGTGTACCTGCGCTACTTCCACTGGGCCAGCGCGATGGCGCACGGCGACTGGGGCTTCTCGTTCATCAGCCGCGTCGACGTCGACACGCTGATCGCGCAGCGCGTGCCGGTGACGCTGGCGGTGATCGGCGCCTCGCAGATCCTGGCGCTGGCGGTGGCGCTGCCGGTGGGCATCCTGTCGGCGATGCGGCCGTACTCCTGGTTCGACCGCATCGCCAGCTCGCTGGCGTTCATTGGCTTCTCGCTGCCGACCTTCTTCACCGGCATCCTGCTGATCCTGGTGTTCTCGATCCAGCTCGACTGGCTGCCGTTCGTGTTCCGCACCGAGCTCAGCGCCACCGGCTGGCAGTGGTGGTGGGAGCAGATCAAGCAATCGATCATGCCGGTGGCCGTGCTCGGGCTGTTCCAGGGCGCGAGCTGGACGCGCTACGTGCGCGCGGCCGTGCTCGACGTGGTGCGGCTCGACTACGTGACCACCGCGCGCGCCAAGGGGCTGGCCGAGCGCGTGGTGATCCTCAAGCACGTGGTGCGCAACGCGCTGATCCCGGTGGTGACGCTGGTGATGCTGCAGATGCCGGCGGTGTTCGGCGGCGCCATCGTCACCGAGCAGATCTTCCGCGTGCCGGGCATCGGCTCGCTGCTGATCGACGCCATCCTGCGCAACGACACGCCGGTGATCATGGCGGTGACCTTCGTGTTCGCGTGCCTGGTGGTGGCGTTCAACCTCATTGCCGACCTGCTCTATGGCTGGCTCGACCCTCGCATCAGCTACCGCTAGCGGCGCGCGCACGCGCAGCGTCTCGCCGTGGGGCGAGGCGTGGCGGCGCTTCCGCCGCCACAAGCTCGCGCTGGTTGGGCTGGTGGTGCTGGTGGTGCTGGTGCTGGCGGTGGTGTTCGGCCCGCTCGTCTGGAAGGTGGCGATCAACGACATCGACTTCACCGCACGTCTGAAGAGCCCGTCGCTGGCGCACCCGATGGGCACCGACGATCTCGGCCAGGATCTGCTCGCGCGCATGCTCTACGGCGGCCGCATCTCGCTGGCGGTGGGCCTGACGGCGATGCTGATGGCGATCTGCGTCGGCGTGGTGATCGGCGCCATCGCGGGCATCTCGCGCGGCAGCGTCGATGCGTCGCTGATGTGGCTGACCGATCTGTTCCTGGCGCTGCCGCAGTTGCCGTTCCTGCTGCTGGTGAGCTACCTCTTCCGCGAGCAGTTGAAATCGCTGCTCGGCGCCGAGGTCGGCGTGTTCATCCTGATCGTCGCGGTGATCGGCATCTTCCGCTGGATGCCGGTGGCGCGGCTGGTGCGCGCGCAGTTCTTCTCGCTGCGCGAGAAGGAGTTCGTCGAGGCCGCGCGCGCGCTCGGCGCCTCGACGCAGCGGCAGGTGGTGCGCCACATCCTGCCCAACGCACTCGGGCCGGTGATCGTGGCCGGCACCATCGACGTCGCGGCAGCGATCATCCTCGAGTCGACGCTGTCGTTCCTCGGCCTCGGCTTCCCGCCCGACATCCCCACCTGGGGTCGCCTGCTGTTCGACGCCAAGGACCACATGGACATCGCTCCCCACTGGGCGCTGTTTCCCGGCGGCGCGATCTTCCTGACGGTGCTGGCGATCAACTTCGTCGGCGACGGCCTGCGCGATGCGCTCGACCCGCGCAAAGTGATGTAGCGAGGCGCCGGCGCGATGGCCTTGCTCGAGATCCAGGGGCTCAAGACCCACTTCAAGACCGACGACGGCTGGCTGCACGCGGTCGACGGCGTCGACATCGACGTCGACCGCGGCGAGACGGTGTGCGTGGTCGGCGAGAGCGGTTGCGGCAAGTCGGTGACCGCGATGACGGTGCTCAAGCTGGTGCCGATGCCGCCGGGGAGAATCGCCGCCGGCCGCGTGATGTGGCAGGGGCGCGACCTGGTGCCGCTGGCGGCCGACGAGATGCGCAAGGTGCGCGCCAAAGAGATCGCCATCGTGTTCCAGGAGCCGATGACCTCGCTCAACCCGGTGTACACGGTGGGCGAGCAGATCGCCGAGGTGCTGCGCCTGCACGAGGGCCTGTCGCGCAAGGACGCGCTCGATCGCGCGGTGCAGATGCTCAAGCGGGTGCGCATCCCCACGCCCGAGCGCCGCGTGCAAGACTACCCGCACCAGTTCTCCGGCGGCATGCGCCAGCGCGTGATGATCGCGATCGCGCTGGCGTGCAACCCCAAGCTGTTGATCGCCGACGAGCCGACCACCGCGCTCGACGTGACGATCCAGGCGCAGATCCTCGATCTGCTGCGCGAGCTGCAGCGCGAGCAGGGCATGGGCCTGCTGCTGATCACACACGACCTCGCGGTGGTGGCCGGCATGGCGCACCGCGTGGCGCTGATGTACGCCGGCGAGATCGTCGAGGTGGCGAGCGCCGAGGCGTTCTTCGCGCGGCCGCGGCACCCGTACGCGCAGGCGCTGCTGCGCGCACTGCCCGACGCGGGCCGGCGCGGTCAGGCGCTGGAGGCCATCGCCGGCAGCGTGCCGCCGCTGACGCAGCGCTTCACCGGCTGCCGCTTCGCCGACCGCTGCGCATTCGTGATCGAGCGCTGCCGCGCCGCGCCGCCGGTGCTGCTGGAACGGCAGGGCGCGTGGGTGCGCTGCGTGCGCGTCGACGATCCGGAACTCGCGCCGTCGTCAGTCGAAGCGGCGGCCGCGGGGGTTGCGCAGCAGTCGGCACAGCCTGCGACGGCCGGCTTTGCTACAACCGCCAGCACGCCGCCGCCCGAAGCGCCGAGCACCCACGCGGCGCAGCCGCTGCTCGATGTGCGGGCCTTGAATGTGCGCTTTGCGATCCGCGGCGGGCTGTTGCAGCGCACCGTGGGCTGGTTCGACGCCGTGCGCGACGTGAGCTTCGGCATCGCCGCCGGCCGCACGCTGGCGCTGGTGGGCGAATCGGGCTGCGGCAAGACCACCACCGGCAAGGCGGTGGCGCAACTGCTGCGCCGCGTGGCCAGCTGCAGCGGCGACGCGCGCTTCGACGGCCAGGATCTGTTCGCGCTGCAAGGCGACGCGCTGCGTCAGGTGCGGCGCAGCGTGCAACTCGTGTTCCAGGATCCCTTCTCGTCGCTCGACCCACGCATGCGCGTCGGCGAGATCCTGCTCGAAGGCCTGGAAGCGCTGCATCCGCAGATGCGCGACGACGAGCGCCGCGATCGCGTGGCGCAACTGGTGCAGCGCGTGGGCCTGCGCGCCGATGTGCTGGCGCGCTACCCGCACGAGTTCTCCGGCGGCCAGCGCCAGCGCATCGCGATCGCGCGCGCGCTCACCGTGCAGCCGCGGCTGATCATCTGCGACGAGCCGACCTCGGCGCTGGATGTATCGGTGCAGGCGCAGATCCTGAACCTGCTGCGCGAACTGCAGCGCGAGCTCGGCGTGGCGTACCTGTTCATCACGCACAACATCGGCGTGGTCGAGTATCTGGCGCACGAGGTGGCGGTGATGCGCGAGGGACGCATCGTCGAGCAGGGGGCGGCCGGCGAAGTGCTGACCCGGCCGCGGCACGCTTACACCGCCGAGTTGCTGCGCGCGGTGCCGCGTCTCCGAAAGGCTGCGCCGTAGCCGCTCCTTCGGGCGATCGTTGCCGATGCGAGGAGGTGTGGCGAGAGCCTCGCAACGACAACTCCTCCCACGCCGGCGCCACCGCGGGCACTCGATGACGAATCAGCTTTGACGGATTCGCGATCTGGCGCGACCGATCGCCAGCACTGACTGATCTGTTTGGCTGTTCGCTTTGCGGTCCTCCAGCCCGTGGTTCGAGTTGACGCGCGTAAAGCGCCTGATCGAAACGTCAGACGTCAATCCGGGCGCACCCCGCGGCGTTGCCGTTCGCCAACGACACCCCGAGCCACCCATAGGGCTTTCCCTGCCTGCCCGCGCGCTGCACGCGCAGCACCCGGGGATCGGATGCCCTCGCTCCGAGGGATGTCGGTGTTGCCGACGCTGGCTGGATGGCGAGGGCCGTATCGACCGCCGTCGTACGAGGACTTCCCCGCTGTTCCGGCCCCACAACGGAAACTGACAATCCAGTTTCATGCCTGTTGGGTTGCAGGTTCGTTTCCTACAGGGAGCGGATGGTGGATCCCGGCGGGCACAGGCAAACAACCGTCTAGTTTCGAGGAGTACCCAATGGTCAGGTTCAGGAGAAGCAGGGTCGGCCAGGCTGCGGCATTGGTCGTGTCGGGTCTTGCCGTAGTGGCCACCGCGAATGTCTGGGCACAGGACACCTCCCAGCGTGTGGAGGTGACGGGTTCGCGCATCAAGCGCACTGACCTGGAAACCGCGAGCCCGGTGCAGCGCATCGACAAGGCGGAGATCGAGCGCTCGGGCGCGACGACGATCAACGACCTGTTGCAGCGGATCTCGGCCAACGGTGCGGGCATCGACGATCGCATCACCAACGGGTTTGCGCCGGGTGCCGGGGGCTTGAACCTGCGCAACCTGGGTTTCAACAGCACGCTGGTGCTGATCAATGGCCGCCGGGTCGCGACCTATCCGTTCGCCCAGCAGTTGTCTACCGGCTCGCAGGGCTTCAACGATCTGCAGAACATTCCGATCGCCGCGGTCGATCGCATCGAGATCCTGAAGGACGGCGCGTCGGCGGTCTACGGTGCCGATGCGGTCGGCGGCGTGGTCAACATCATCATGCGCAACGACTACAGCGGTCTCGAGGTGGGCGGGATCGCTGGCATCTCCAAGTTCTCCGACGGCAAGATGTTCGGCGCCAACCTCGCCGCCGGCAAGGGTTCGCTGAGCAGCGACCGCTACAACGTGCTGATCGGCGTCAACCTGTCCAAGCGTGACGAGGTGCGCTCGATCGATCGGCCTTGGGCGCGGACCGAAGACTTGCGCAATCGCGGCGGCAGCGACAATCGTTCCTCCTACGGGACACCGGGAACGATCACCGATATGGTGACCGATGACAAGCTGTTCGATGTGGGCGGCACTTGCGGGCCGGCCAGCCAGCGCGGCGGCAGCAGCGTGCGGGGTGGCTTCTGCCGCTATGACCGGTCGCAGCTGGGCTCGCTGATGCCCGAGTCGGAGAAGATCGGCGTCTTCACGAAGGGCCAGTTCGCGATCACCCCCGACATCACCGCATTCGCCGAACTGCTGTTCACCCGCAACAAATACCTCTCGCATTCGTGGCCCGCCGGTTCCACGGACGACGTGGGCATCGGCACCTTCTTCATCCCGGCCGGCTCGCCGTCGAACCCGTTCCCCAACGACGCCGAGATCCGCTACCGCTTCGCCGACGTGGGCAACCGTGGTGACGACGGTACCTCCGACAACAAGCGGCTGGTACTCGGTGTACAGGGCAGGAACTTCGGCTGGGACTGGGAAGGCGCTGCCAACCTGAATCGCATCAACGTCGACAACGTCGCGACGAACAATGCGCTCAATTCGCGCTTGATGTGCTTGATGAATCCGACGGCCGCGGCTTCGTATGCGGCCGGCGGCGACCCGCTGGGCCTCGGCACTCTGGATCAGATCTTCGCGGCCAACCCACCGTACGCTGCGTACTTCAGGAACGAGTTGGCCAAGTGCGCTACGGCATTCGCGACGTTCGGGTACTACAACTTCGTCAATCCGGCAGCGAACAACCCGGGCACGGCCAGCTACCTGCGTCACGACGCAACTCGCACGGGCCGCTCGAAGCAAGATGGCTTCGACTTCAAGGTGTCTCGTGAGCTGACGCAGCTCGGGGGCGGGCCGCTGGGCCTGGCGATCGGCGCGGAGACACGCAAGGAGAAGGTCAGCGACATTCCCGACACCCAACTGCAGACGGGTGACACGCTGGCCATCAGCGCGGCACAGGCGTTTGGCGAACGCAGGGCGTCTGCGGTCTACGCGGAGATCGGCGCGCCGATCACCAAGGCGCTGGAGCTCACCGCAGCGGTGCGCTACGACCGGTTCACCGGCAACGGCAAGTACTCGAACACGTCACCGAAGTTCGGCGTTCGCTACCAACCGGTCAGGCAGCTGGTGTTGCGCGCCACGGCGTCGAAGGCGTTCCGCGCGCCGTCGTTGTTCGAAACCACGCCGGCGCAGCAGACCGCGTTCGACTTCGGCCTTCAAGATCCCGTGCTGTGCCCGGTCTTCGACCAGAACAATCCGAACTGCATCATGGATGTGCGCACCGTGCAGCAGGGCAATCCGAACCTGAAGCCCGAGAAGACCAATATCTACACCCTGGGATTCGTGTTCGAGCCGAGCGACGCCGCCGCGTTGACGGTGGACTACTGGAGCATCAAGCGCAAGGACGAGATCGGCACGTTCGACGCCCAGACGCTCTTGGACTTGTTCCCGAACGATCCGACCATCGTGGTGCGCAACAACGCCGGTGTGGTCCAGCAGATCAACACCGTGCCCGTGCAGCTCAACGGCACGCGCACGAGCGGGATCGACCTGGAGCTGACCACCAAGGCCAACCTCGGCGAGATCGGGCGACTGAACTCCAAGTTCGGGATCACGTACGTGCACAAGTACGAGTTCACGACCGTCGACTCCAGTCGCAACCAGGTGCTGCAGAACTACAACGGCACGTACAACCAGCCGCGGTGGCGCATGAATTGGGACTTCGCGCTGGACCGTGGCAATTGGGAGTTCGATGTCGGCGGCAACTCGATCGGCAACTACGATGGCCTGGGCCAGACGGTGCGTGTAGCGCCGGAAGTGGTCTGGAACGCCGGCGTCGCATTCAAGGGCATCAAGAACCTGACCTTGCGGCTACAGATCAACAATGTGTTGAACCGTGCGCCGTCGTTCGACGACGAGAGCAGCGGTTCCAACGCCGGCTACAACCCGCAGCTTGGCGAGCCGATGGGGCGGTACTACCTGTTCGGCCTGCAATACAAGTTCTGACCGGCTGTTGTCCTCACAACGGGCCCGACCGCCGTGAGGCGGGCGGGCCCGCGTTCTCTTGGGATCGAACGGGCCGAAGCGACGTGCAGTTGATGCAACGCTTGCGGGCGCGGCCTGCCGGCCGTCAAACCGCTGCAGACGTCGTGCCAATTTCGGCGCCATCCGGATCGCGCCATCGAGCAGGATCACCTCGCCATTGAGCATGTCGTTGGTGACGATCCGCTGCACCAGCTTGGCGTAGTCCTCCGGCTTGCCCAGCCGCGACGGGAACGGCACCGACGCGGCGACCGCGTCCTGCACCTCCTGCGGCATCGAAAACAGCATCGGCGTGCCGAAGATGCCCCGGCGCGATCGTCCGTGAATAGTGTGAGTTCAGGTATCCAGGTACAACTGCCGTGCTGCGGTCGTACAATCCAGGCAGGTTCCGACTTCAATAGCCTAGGAGGATTTGGATGTCCAGCACAGCCGTGGTCCGGGAAAAGGGGCAAGTCACGTTGCCCAAGACCCTGCGCGACCGCCTCGGCATAGGGCCGGGCTCGCGGTTGGCGTTCAGCGTTTCGCCCGATGGCAGTCTGCGAGCACAGGTGCTGGTCAAGGGCGCGGGCGCGTTGTTGGGGCTGCTTGCCAGGCCCGGAGAAGCCGCCAAGTCGATCGAGCAGATGGACGGCGCGGTCACGCGGGTGGTCCGAGCGCGCGCGAGACGCGGCCGTTGATCGCCGTCGATACGAACGTCCTGGTGCGCTTGCTGGTTGGCGACGACGCCGATCAGGCCGGCAGGGCGAAACAGCTGTTCGACCGCGCGGCAGCGCAGGGCCGGCTGGTCTGGATCAGCGATACGGTGCTGGTCGAACTCGCATGGACTCTGTCGCGTGCCTACGGTCGCGACCGGGCCGACATCGTCATCGCGCTTCGTGCCCTGGGTGACAACGCGACCGTGTCGCTCGAGTCGGCATTGCAGGTCGCCGCGGCGATCGACATCTTCGAGCAGGGCCCGGCCGATTTCGCCGATTGCCTGCTATGTGCCAAGGCCGCAGCAGCAGGCTGCGATCATGTGGCCACCTTCGACCGCGGCATGCGCGGCCTACCGACCGTCAAGCTGCTGTAGCCGTCGCCGCGAGCGCATCCTGCGCTTCCTTGGGTATCGAGGGGACAAGATCGGCAGCGTCAGGCCGATGATGCCGTTACCTGTGTGGTCGGCACCGAACGCAGGAACAGGGTTTCGGGGGCGATGTCCAGGCCACCCGGCCAGCATGCTGTGTCGGCCTGCACGTGAACCTGCGCAAACAATGCCGGGTCGCGCAGGCGCGTGAACACCCCGCGATGCAAATACGGCGTGCAGTCGAAAGTGCGCGTTTCTCCGGACGCAAAGGTCAGATGCAGCTTGAAGTCGGCCTCTGCGCGGACGCCGATGAGTCGTGGTGTGTCCATGGTTTCCGGTTCAGCGAAGCGGCTCGATCTGAAATGGTGGTTGACCTGTGGTGGCGAGTTCCCAGTCAGCCGTCAACTCGTCGCGGTGGATCTCGATCCACGCCTGAACGAGACGGAGCTTGGCGCGCGGCAGATCGCCCGCGAGCACAGTGCCGTCGACACATTTACTCAGGCAGAGCCTACTTCGGCGCCATCCGGATCGCCCCATCGAGCCGGATCACCTCGCCGTTGAGCATGTCGTTGGTGACGATCTGCTGCACCAGCTTGGCGTAGTCCTCCGGCCTGCCCAGGCGCGACGGGAACGGCACCGACGCGGCAAGCGCGTCCTGCACCTCCTGCGGCATCGAAAACAGCATCGGCGTGCCGAAGATGCCAGGCGCGATCGTCATGTTGCGGATGCCGTTGCGCGCGAGGTCGCGCGCCACCGGTAGCGTCATGCCGACGATGCCGCCCTTGCTCGCCGAGTACGCGGCCTGGCCGATCTGGCCGTCGTAGGCGGCCACGCTGGCGGTGGAGATCATCACGCCGCGCTCGCCGGTGGATTCGGGCTGGTTCTTGCTCATCGCCTCGGCGGCGAGGCGAATCATGTTGAAGCTGCCGATCAGGTTGACCTGGATCACCTTGGTGAACAGCTCGAGCGAATGCGCGCCGTCCTTGCCGACGGTCTTGGCCGCCGGGCCGATGCCGGCGCAGTTGACCAGGCCCATCAGCTTGCCCATCGACGTGGCCTTGGCGACCACCGCCTTCGCATCGGCCTCCTGCGTGACGTCGCAGCGCACGAACGCGGCCTTGTCGGCGCCGAGTTCCTTAGCCAATGCCTCGCCCTTGTCGGCCTGCACGTCGGCAATGACGACCTTGGCGTCTTCGCGCGCGAACATGCGCACGCTGCCTTCGCCGAGGCCCGATGCGCCGCCGGTGACGATGAAGACCTTGCCTGAAATGTCCATGGTGAGTTGCCTCGCTGTCGTCTCGTGTCGTGGTGGGTTGCTTCAGCCGCGCAATGCGGCGAGTGCGCGCGCGCCGATCTCGTCGACGCTGCCGACGCCTTCGATCCTGCGGTAGCGCGGCGCCTGCGCATCGCCGGTGGCCGCCCAGGCATCGAAGTAGGCCACCAGCGGCCGTGTCTGGCTCTGGTAGACCTCGAGCCGCTTGCGCACGGTGGCTTCCTGGTCGTCGTCGCGCTGGATCAGCGGCTCGCCGGTGACGTCGTCGCGGCCGGCCACCTTCGGCGGGTTGAACTTCACGTGGTAGGTGCGGCCCGACGCCGGATGGACGCGGCGGCCGCTCATGCGCTCGATGATGGCGTCGTCGGGCACGTCGATCTCGAGCACGAAGTCGAGTTTGACGCCGGCGGCCTTCATTGCCTCGGCCTGCGGGATCGTGCGCGGGAAGCCGTCGAACAGGAAGCCGTTGGCGCAGTCGGGCTGCACGATGCGCTCTTTCACCAGGCCGACGATGATGTCGTCGCTGACGAGCGCGCCCGCGTCCATCACCTTCTTCGCCGCCAGCCCGAGCGGCGCGCCGGCCTTGACGGCCGCGCGCAGCATGTCGCCGGTGGAGATCTGCGGAATGCCGTAGTGCTTGCAGATCGTCGCCGCCTGCGTGCCCTTGCCCGCGCCGGGGGGACCCAACAGGATGAGTTTCATCGCGTCTCCTCGGCCGCTCGGGCACGTCTCGCTCGTCGAAACGAGCTTAGCACGCGCACCCGCGCGGTTCGTCCGCCGCGGGCGGTCTCAACCCGCGCGTGGCCACAGCGCGCGCACGCGTTCGAGGTCGGCCGGCGTGTCCACGCCAGGGCCGGGGCGCTCGTTGCTCACGTGCACCGCAATGCGCTCGCCGTGCCACAGCACGCGCAGTTGCTCGAGCGCCTCGAGCGCCTCGAGCGGCACCGGCGGCAGCGTGGGGAAGCGCCGCAGGAACGCGGCGCGGTACGCATACAGCCCCACATGGCGCAGCGGCAGCGGCACCGGCAGTGCCGCTGCCGTGCCGTGCGGCCTGTCGCGCCAGTACGGGATCGGCGCGCGCGAGAAGTACAGCGCGCGGCCGGCGGCGTCGAGCACGACCTTGACGACGTTCGGGTTGGTGTACTCGGCGGCGTCGTCGATCGCATGCGCCACCGTGGCCATCACGCAGTCGGGCCGCTGGCGCAGCAGCGCGGCGCAGGCATCGATCATCGCGGTGGCGATCAGCGGCTCGTCGCCTTGCACGTTCACCACTGTCGCGTCGCCATCGAGGCCGAGTTGCTCGCAGGCCTGGGCCAAGCGGTCGCTGCCACTGGCGTGGTCGCTGCGCGTCAGCAGCGCCTGCACGCCGTGCGCGCGGCAGGCGTCGACGATGCGCGCGTCGTCGGCGGCCACCACCACGCGGGCAGCGCTCGAGCACGCCGCGCGCTGCGCGACGCGCACCACCATCGGCGCGCCGCCGATGTCGGCCAACGGCTTGTCGGGCAGCCGCGTCGAACGCAGCCGCGCCGGGATCAACACGGTGAAGCTCATGCGCGCGTGCTCGTCAGGCGTGCCGGCTCGCCCGGGCCCGGATGCGCGGGGTCGCCCGCAGCCTCACTCGCGCGCCGCAGGGGCGGCGGTCGCTTCGAGTGCGCGCGCTTCGCCTTCGAGCATCACCGGGATGCCGTCGCGCACCGGAAACGCCAGCCGGTCGGCCGGGCACACCAGCTCGCGCAGCGGCTGGCCCGGCGTACGCTCGGCGCGCAGCGGCCCCTTGCACAGCGGGCACACCAGCAGGTCGATCAATCGGTGGTCCATCGTCGTCGGCTCATCGTGGGGCCGGCAGCCAGCGCGCGAGCGCCGGGCCGAGCGAAGCGTCGAGCTGCAAGTCTAGCGGTGCTACCCACACCCGGGTGTGGCCAGTGCGTTCGGGGCGCAGCTTCACCGCATCCTTCTCGGTCAGCACCACATCGGCGGCGTCGGCCGGCCAGGGCAGGTGGGTGTACGGCGCGTGGTCGGGCAGCACGATCGGCACGAGGTCGAGGCCCTGCTGGCGCAGCATCGCGAAGAAGCGCTCGGGCACCGCGGTGCCAGCGCAGGCGAAGATGCGGCGCCCGCGCAGCGCGCTCCAGTCGACTGCGCCCGGAGCCTCGCCATGCCACCAGCGCGCCAGTTCGATCGGCCCGGGCAGCGCGCGCAGCGCGAGCGTGCCGGGCAGCGGCGTGCTCGGCTGCGCGGCGTTGTAAACCACCAGCGTGCGTGCGGGCAGCTCCGTGGGCAGCGGCTCGCGCAGCGGGCCCGCCGGCAGCAGCAGGCCGTTGCCCGCGCCACGCTCGTCGAACACGATGACCTGGGCGTCGCGCGCCAGTGCGTGGTGCTGCAGGCCGTCGTCGGCGACGAGCAGTGTCACCTCGGGCTGCCGCTCGCACAGCGCCCGGGCGGCATCGATGCGCCGCCGTGCCACCGCCACCGGCGCGCGCGTGCGCAGGCGGATCAGCAGCGGCTCGTCACCGACCTCGGCGGCATCGCTGTGCGCATCGACGATGCGGACGCGATCGTCGTCGCGCCGCCCGTACCCGCGCGAGATCACGCCGGGTCGCCAGCCCATCTCGCGCAGCAGCGCGACCAGCGCGATCACGGTCGGTGTCTTGCCGGCGCCGCCGGCCACCAGGTTGCCGACGACCACCAGCGGCCGTGACGCGCGCTGCGGCGTGCGCAGCCGGGTGTCGATCACGCGCTGCAGTGCCGCGCCGCCGCGGTACAGCCACGACAGCGGTTGCAGCACGCGCGCCAGCGCATCGGGCCGCGGCCGCTGCCACGATGCGACGAGGGCGGCGTCAGCGCGAATTGTTGGGCACCTGCGCGGCGAAGCTCAGCCGGCCGATGCCGGCGCGGCGCGCCGCGTCGAGCACGTTGATCACCGCCTGGTGCGCACTGAGCGCATCGGCCGAGACGATCACCATCACGTCGGGTCGGGCGTTGGCGGCCGCTTGCAGCTCGGCCGTGAGCACCTCGACGCTGCGGCCTTCGACCGGCTTCTTGTCGACCAGGTAGCGGCCGTCGGCGGCGACGCTGACCACGATCTCGGCCGGCCGCTCGCGGATGCGCTCGGCGTCGGCGGTGGGCAGCGTGATCTGCAGCTCCGAGTACTTCGAGTACGTGGTCGACAGCATCAGGAAGATCAGGATCACCAGCAGCACGTCGATGAACGGGATCAGATTGATCTCCGGTTCCTCGGAGCGGTGGCGGCGAAAGCGCATCTCAGGCCCCGCGCGCCGCGAAGGGGCCTGATCCCCGGGGACGCGAGCGCAGCGAGCAAGGGGGTCATGTCAGGCCCCGCGCGGCCGCCCGAAGGGGCCTGATCCCCCTCGGGGGGACGCGAGCGCAGCGAGCAAGGGGGTCATTCATGTCAGGTCGGCCGGACGACGAACCGCATCAGGTGCGGCACCATGCGCTCGGCCGCCATCTCCATGCCGAGCGCGTACTCGTCGACCAGGCGCCTGAAGTAGCGGTAGAACATCAGTGCCGGAATGGCGATGATCAAACCGAAGGCGGTGTTGTACAGCGCCACCGAGATGCCGTGCGCCAGCAGCGTGGGGTTGGAGCCGCCGGTCGGCGGCTGCGAGCCGAAGATCTCGATCATGCCGATCACCGTGCCCAGCAGGCCGAGCAGTGGGGCCGCGGCGGCGATGGTGCCCAGCGTGTTGAGGTAGCGCTCGAGCCGGTGCACCGTGCCGCGCCCGGCGATCTCGAACGCCTGGCGCAGGGCGCCCTCCTGGATCCGCGGGTCGCCCATCACCGCGCGCAGTCCGGCGGCCAGCACCGAGCCGAGTTCAGAGTTGGCCGCCAGCTTGGTGACCACGTCGGGCCCGGGCAGGCTCTGGCGGGTGACCGACAGCACCTCGTCGAGCAACTTCAATGGGGCGACTCGCGCGGCGCGCAGACTGACGAAGCGCTCGATGACCAGCGCGAGCGCCACCACCGAGCAGATGAGCAGCGGCCAGATCGGCCAGCCCGCGGCTTGTATGATCGAAAACAAGAAAGGACTCTGATTGAACCGCGAGGCACCACGTTGCCCTGGGCGCGCTCGCGAGGCGCCGATTATGGCCGAGCTTGTGCGTGGTCCTGCCGCGTGCGTTGCTGCCGGTGAACGCAGTACGACAACGATGGCGCGAACGATTTCGCGGCCGCGCCCCGAACAATCCACCGCTTCTGTGGAAAAGCTTGTGGGCAAGCGCGAGCCGGGGTGCGCGAGGGCGCATGTTTTGGCGCTTCGCGTTGGATTGCCCGAGTTTTGAGCACTGAGCGTGCGAGGAGCAGCACGATGCGAACCCGTGCGTTGCCACTGACGCCTGCGCGCGCGGCCGAACCCTCCGCGTGGCGCGCGAACGCAAGGCGATGAGTGCGGACGTCGGTGGCGGCGATGCCGCCCCTCGTGCGCTCGGCGTGGCGGCGCTGCTGCTGGCAGCCACCGATGCGCTGCAGTCGAGACTCGGCGCCGTTGCGGTACGCGGCGAGTTGTCGGGCTTCACGCGCGCGGCCAGCGGCCACTGCTACTTCGCACTCAAGGATTCGGATGGCGCCAATGCGTTGCTGCGGTGCGCGATGTTCCGTCGCGCGGCGTCGCTGCTCGACTTCGGCCCGCGCGACGGGCAGCAGGTCGAGGTGCGCGGCCGCATCGCCATCTACGAGCCGCGCGGCGAGTTGCAGTGCGTGGTCGAGGCGATGCTGCCGCTGGGCGCCGGCTCGCTTTACGAATTGTTCCTGCGGCAGAAGGCCAGGCTCGAGGCCGCGGGCCTGTTCGACGCGGCGCGCAAGCGGCAGTTGCCTTCGCACCCTCGAGCGGTGGGCGTGATCAGTTCGACCGCCGGCGCTGCGCTGCACGACGTGCTGACGACGCTGGCGCGGCGCGCGCCGCAGGTGCGGGTGATCGTGTACCCGAGCGCGGTGCAGGGCGCCGAGGCGCCGGCGCAACTGGTGCAGGCGCTGCAGCGCGCCGGCGAGCGGCGCGAAGTCGACACCCTGATCGTCTGCCGCGGCGGCGGCTCGATCGAGGACTTGTGGGCGTTCAACGACGAGGCGGTGGTGCGCGCGATCGCCGCCAGCGCGCTGCCGGTGGTGTGCGGCGTCGGCCACGAGACCGACGTCACGCTGGCCGACTTGGCGGCCGACTTGCGCGCGGCCACGCCGACCGCGGCGGCCGAACTGGCTGCGCCGGCGCGCGACGAATTGCTGCAGGCGCTCGCGGGCCAGGCACGTCGACTGCAGCGCGCGCAGCGCCAGCGCATCGACCGCGAAGCGCAAGGTCTCGATCTGCTGGCGACGCGGCTGGCGCATGCGATGGCGTCGCTGCGCCCACAGCGGCAGCGGCTCGAACTGCTGGCGCAGCGCGGTCAGGCTGCGCTGAGGCAGCATCTGCACGCCGCGGCTCAGTCGCTGTCGCACCTGAGTGCGAGCTGGCAGCGGGCCGCCAGCGCGGGATTCGAGCGTCGCAACACACGCTTGGCCAGCCTCGCCGACCGTCTAGCGCTGCTCGACCCGCAACAGGTACTGTCGCGCGGCTATGCGCTGGTCGAGAACGCCGCGCGGCAGGTGGTGACCGCACCGTCACAACTGCGCGCGGGCGAGCGGCTGACCATCAGCCTGGCGCAGGGCCGGGCCGACCTGATCGCCCGCGAGGTCAAGCCGCGCGTCGACTGAGCGCCGCCACGGTCGGCCGCGGCAGCGCTCAGAGACCGCCGTTCTGTTGTGCCACCATGCAATACAGCATCGGGATCGACAACAACGTGTTGACGCGCGAGGTCAGCATGCCCATGCGGGCGGCCTTGGCCTTCTCCTCCGGCGGTACGGTGACGATGCCGAGCGCCTTCTTCTGGTTCGGCCAGATGATGAACCAGACATTGAACGCCATGATCAGGCCCAGCCACATGCCGATGCCGATCGCGGTCTGCGGGCGTTGCAGCGACAGCGCATTGCCGATGTAGCCGTTCATCCACGCCAGCAGCAGCCCGGTGACCACGGTGGACAGCGCGGCCCAGCGGAACCAGAACAGCGCGGCCGGCGCGATCACCTTGCCCACCGCGGGCTTCTGCTCGTCGGGGATCTTCGGCATCGACGGGATCTGCACGAAGTTGAAGTACCACAGCAGGCCGATCCACATCACGCCGCTCAGCACGTGCAGGTAGCGCATGAAGAAGGCGCTCCAGGCGTGATCGAACTTGGCCGTGTTCGCCAGCAGCACCAGGATCACCAGCAGCACGACGCCGGCGATCACCGTGCGGCCGAGCGATTGCAGGATCGCGCCCATCCTCTTGCCCCTCGTTGTCGAGAATGGGCGCGACTATAGCCAAACGGCCCGCGCCGTCGAGAGGGGAACACGAGGCCTGTGGCGCCGCACGCACTGCGCTGCGCCCCGCGGCGTCACCTGGCGAAGGGCTCGCCGCTGATGCGCATGCCCGGCCTGACGCCGCGCCTGGCGAACCAGCCCTGGTTCATTTCGAGCGCAAAGCGCACCGGCTTGGCCGAGCAGTGCGATTCGTCGCTCTGCGGTTGCATGTCGGCCAGGTTGACCACCGTGCCGTCGTCGCCGAGAAAGGCGATCGACAGCGGAATCAGCGTATTGCGCATCCAGAAGCACTGGGGACTCGCCACCTCGAACACGAACAGCATCCCCTCCTGGTTGGGCATGCTGCGGCGGTACATCAGCCCGATCTGCCGCTGCAGCGGCGTCGTCGCCAGTTGGGCGCGGATGTTGTGCATGCCCACATGCAGCGTGGCGGTGGGCAGATCTTGCGGCTCGCCCTCGGCATGGCCGGTGGTGCCCGCCAACGCCAGGACGCCAGCAGTGATGAGGCTCAGCAGAGGATTCATGCCATGCGTGGTGCGCTTCGGCCATTGTGCCTGCGCAGGCAACGCCGCGCTGCGCGAGCACGTTGACGCCCGAGGTGCTGGCCTAGAATCATCGGCTCACGAAAGTGCAGGAAAGCCATGGTGCAACACGTCAAGGTGCCCGCGGGCGGGCAGAAGATCACCGTCAACAAGGACTACTCGTTGAACGTGCCCGATCAGCCGATCATCCCGTACATCGAGGGCGACGGCACGGGCTTGGACATCACGCCGGTGATGATCAAGGTGGTCGACGCGGCGGTGGCCAAGGCGTACAAGGGCAAGCGCCAGATCCATTGGATGGAGATCTACGCCGGCGAGAAGGCCACCCGCGTCTACGGCCCCGACGTCTGGCTGCCCGACGAGACGCTGAAGATCCTGCGCGAGTACGTGGTCTCGATCAAGGGCCCGCTCACCACGCCGGTGGGCGGCGGCATCCGCTCGCTCAATGTGGCGCTGCGCCAGGAGCTCGATCTCTACGTGTGCCTACGTCCGGTGCAGTACTTCAAGGGCGTGCCCTCGCCGCTGAAGGAGCCCGAGAAGGTCAACATGGTGATCTTCCGCGAGAACTCCGAAGACATTTACGCCGGCATCGAGTGGGCCGCCGAGAGCGACAAGGCCAAGAAGCTGATCAAGTTCCTGCAAGACGAGATGGGCGTCAAGAAGATCCGCTTCCCCGGCACCTCGGGCATCGGCATCAAGCCGGTCTCCGCCGAGGGCACCGAGCGCCTGGTGCGCCGCGCGCTGCAGTACGCGATCGACAATGACAAGCCCAGCGTCACGCTCGTGCACAAGGGCAACATCATGAAGTTCACCGAAGGTGCGTTCCGCGACTGGGGCTACGCGCTGGCTCAGAAGGAGTTCGGTGCGCAGCCGATCGACGGCGGCCCGTGGTGCAAGTTCAAGAACCCCAAGACCGGCCGGGACATCGTCGTCAAGGACATGATCGCCGACGCCTTCCTGCAGCAGATCCTGCTGCGGCCGGCCGAGTACTCGGTGATCGCCACGCTCAACCTGAACGGCGACTACATCTCCGACGCGCTGGCGGCGCAGGTGGGCGGCATCGGCATCGCGCCGGGCGCCAACCTGTCCGACGACGTGGCGTGCTTCGAGGCCACGCACGGCACGGCGCCCAAGTATGCGGGCAAGGACTACGTCAACCCCGGCTCCGAGATCCTGTCGGCCGAGATGATGCTGCGTCACATGGGCTGGAAAGAAGCCGCCGATCTGATCATCGCCTCGATGGAGAAAGCCATCGCCAGCAAGAAGGTCACCTACGACTTCGCGCGGCTGATGGAAGGCGCCACGCAGGTATCGTGCTCGGGGTTCGGGCAGGTGATGATCGATTCGATGAACTAGGATTTCAGAGCGTCCCGGGACGTCCAATCTGGTTTCAGAAAGAGTCCCAGATTGTTGATTCGACTGGGGTTCTTTGTTTCCTGGCGTCCAGCGCCGTTTCTTGACTGCCGATCCGAACGGGGCCATAGCGAGAAGGCCTATGCGCTGACCGATGGCGACGGGCTGCTGATCGAGGTGATGCCCTCCGGCGCCAAGACCTGGCGCTACAAGTACCACCTCAACGGCAAGCGCGAGAAGGTGACGATCGGCTCGTACCCGGCGTTCACCATCAAGCAGGCGCGCGATCGGCATGAGGAACTGCGCGCGATGGTCGCGCACGGCGAGAGCCCGGCGAAGTCGAAGCAGGCGGCCGTGGTGGAACGCAAGACCGCCGAAGAGCGCCGCATCACCTTCCGCGTGTTCGCGCAGCGGTGGATCGAGGAGACGCTGTTCTACCGCTCAGCCGGCTACGTCGCGCAGATCGTGCGCTGGCTCGATGCCTACGTGAACCCGGCCATCGGCGACATGGCGATGGGCGACGTTCAGCCCGGCGACGTGCTCGCGATCATCAAGGGCCGAGTGCACAACCCGGGCACGGCAGAGCGCATCCGCGTGATCATCCAGCAGGTCTACAACCACGCGATCCGCAACCTGATCGTCACGACGAACCCGGCGCAGCCGCTGCGCGGCGCCATCGCCCGGCCGCCGGTGCAGCATCACAAGCACCTGAACGAGAAGCAGCTCGGCGCCTTCTGGCGCAAGCTCGACGATCAGGGCGCGCACATAACGACGATCGCGGCGACCCGATTGCTGTTCTACACGATGACGCGCAAGAGCGAACTGCTGCGCTCGAAGTGGCCCGAGTTCGACCTTGACGCGGCGCAGTGGGACATCCCTGCCGGGCGTATGAAGATGGGCAAGCCGCACCGGGTCTTCCTCTCGCGCCAAGCGGTCGTGTGGCTGCGCGTGGTCCACAACATCAGCGGGCATGGCGAGTACGTCCTGCCGTCGATCTTCCACGGTAGCGTGCCGATGGGCGACGTGACGCTGAACCACTTCTTCAAGCGCATCGACTTCGGCGTGCCTGACTTCAGCCCCCATGGGCTACGAGGGACAGCGGCGACGCTGCTGCGCGAGCATGGGTTCGGTCGCGACGTGGTCGAGCTGCTGCTCGCGCACAGCGAGAAGAACGCGACAGTAGCGGCCTACAGCCACATCGAGCTGGCGGCGGAGAGGAAGAGGGCGCTGCAGTTCTTGGCGGATCGGGTTGAGGCGTTGGCTTGCGGCGCGCACGTCTCTCCGCTGCGGGCGGCATGACCATCGATTCGATCGGTGACGCGCGGCCACTTCCCGGCTGCCTGGTCACGATAGCGTTGATCTTGCACAAGCGGACGCTGCGGCACCGCACCGCCTGAATGAGGCGCTTCGCGCAGCGGGCCCACATCAAGCAGCGAGCATCGAGGCGAGGTACTCGATGTACAGCCGCACCTTCGCTGGCGCGGTGCGGCTCTGCGGCGGCGACACGGCGGCGATGGCCTGAGGCTCGCCGGTCCAGTCGTTCAAGACTTCGCGCAGCCGGCCCGCAACCACCCAATGGCGCGCGGCGATCTCAAGTGGCCGCGCCACGCCGCATCCGCTCAATGCGGCATCGACCAGGCCGATGCCGTCGCGCGAGACGGCACGCACCGGCACGTCGACCTCGCAGGTTTCGCCGCCCTTGGCGAAGCGCCATCGCGTATTCGGTGCCTCGTCGCGGCGTGCGTAGATCACGCTGCTATGCTGGGCGAGTTCGCTCGGATGATGCGGCTCGCCGTGTGAGGTGAAGTAGTCCGGCGTGGCACAGACGATGGGTCGCGTCCAGCCGAGCGGCCGGGCAATCATGCTGGAGTCGGCCAACGCGCCGATACACAGGACCAGATCCAGGCCCTCGTCAACCACGGCAGCGGCGGTGTTGGTGATGAGCGTCTCGATCCTCAGATCGGGGTGCTCGCCGAGGAAGGGGCGCAGCGTGGTCATCACGGCGTAGCGCAGACCAGGGTGCATGCCCACGCGCAGAGTTCCACGTGCCTGCGTGCCGCCGCGCCGGCCCGTGCCCTCGGCGTCTTCGATGTCCGACAGGATCTGCCGGCATTGCTCGTAGTACCGGCCACCCTCGTCGGTCAACGCCAGGCCGCGAGTGGAGCGGTTCAGCAGCGCAAACCCAAGCTCGTGCTCGAGCGCGGCGATCGCTTTGCTGAGCGCCGACGGCACCATGCCCAACGCCTGCGCCGCAGCGGCAAAGCTCTTGGCTTCGACCGTACGGCAGAAGAAGGTCATCGCTCGAAGCTTGTCCATCGTCGCTGTCTTGCGGTCATTCTCGGTGGCCGGCCGGTTCCGTGGCGGAACGGATGATGTTCCAGCGGGCGGCTTACTCGACACCGGTCCACCCGCTAGCCTAGGTCCATCGTCCCTGGTGATCCAACCCGAAGGAGCCGACCATGATGCGACGCGAGTTGTTGCAGACCCTGTGCCTTGGGGCACTGACGACATGCGCGGTGGACGCGCTGGCCCAGTCGTACCCCAGCCGGCCGGTGACGCTGCTGGTCGGCGGCGCCCCCGGCAGCGTGCCCGACATCATGGTGCGGCCGATCGCCGAGCGCTTGTCGGCGGCGCTCGGGCAGCCGGTGGTGGTCGACAACCGGCCCGGTGCCGCGGGAAGTGTCGCGATGTCGGCGCTGCTCCAGAGCGCCGCCGACGGCCACACGCTGGCGCTGGCGACGATGTCGCAGGCGGTGTTCAACGCCTACCTGTTCGCGAAGCTGCCCTACGACCCGTTGCGTGACCTGGAACCGGTCGCGCCGCTCGTCACCGGGGCGATGGCGCTCGCCGCCCATCCCTCGTTGCCGGCCCGCACCTTGGGCGAGTTCGTGGCACAGGCCAGAGCGCAGCCGGGCAAATTCTTCATCGCCATTCCGCAGTCGGGTTCGCCGCCGCACGTGGTGGCGCTGCTGTTGAACCGCGCCGCCGGCATCGACGTCACGATGGTGCCGCACAAGTCGGGCGCCGATGCCGTCAACGCTGTCGTGTCGGGTGAGATCGCCCTGCTGTTCGACGCGCCGACGATCATCTCGAACCAGGTCAAGGCCGGCAAGCTGAAGGCGCTTGCCGTCACGGGACGGCAGCGCGACCCCGCGTTACCCAACACGCCGACGGCCTCAGAAGCGGGCTTCGACGTCCAGGGCGAGGCGTGGATCGGCTTGGTCGCGCCCCGCGGCACGCCCGCAGCCGTGGTCCAACGGCTCAATCGCGAAGTCGGCGCCATTGTGTCGTCGAGCGAAATGAGTGCCGCGATGGCCCGACTCAGCTTCCGCACCTTGAGCTCGACGCCCGAGGCGTTCGGCAGCTTGATCCGGGACGAGCACCGCAAGTGGTCCGCGGTGATCCGCGACGCCGGGCTGCGACTCGAATGACGGTGCGAGCGGCTCGCGTCAATGGCGTCGAGCTTCACTACAGCGATACCGGGTACCACGCGCAAAGCCAAACAGCGGCGCTGCTGTTGCACGGCGGCGCGGGCGATCTCGAGTCGTGGCCCCACCAGATCCGTGCGTTGTCGCCACACCACCGCGTCGTGGCCTACAGCCGCCGGCACAGCCACCCGAACCGAAACGGCGAGGCGCACCGCGCACGCTTTGCCGACTGCGTCGAGGACGACATCGACGACCTGCTTGCGCTCCAGAGCCAGCTCGATCTCGATCCGGCCCATTTGATCGGCACCTCGTATGGCGCCCTGCTGGCGCTCGGCGCGGCGCTGCGTGCGCCGGATCGGGTTCTCGGCCTGGTGCTCGCCGAGCCGCCGCTGCTTCGCTGGGCCAGTGCCACCGAGGCCGGCGTGCGCTTGTACCGAGCCTTCATCGAAGACGTCTGGCAGGCCGCCGCGGACGCCTTTGGCCGCGGCCAAAGGCAACGCGCCATGCAGTTGCTGACCGACGGCATGTGGGGTCGGCCGGTGTTCGGTTCATGGTCCTGCGACCGCGTCGCGGCCGTGATGCGCAACGCAACGGCCATGGATGCACTGACACGGTCGCACGATCCGTTCCCGGAGTTCGATCGATCCGCCGCCGCGACCTTGGGCCTGCCCACCCTGTTGCTGCAGGGGGCTCACACGAGCCCGCTGCACCGGTGCGTCATGAACGAACTGAGCCGCGTGATGCGTGAGCCGAGGTACATCGAGATACCGCTCGCCGGCCACGGCGCGGCCAACGAGAATCCGAGGGCGTTCAACGCAGCGGTCGCTTCGTTCCTTCGACTGCCGCCTCGCGGCGGGCAGGTCGGACCATCATGACGCGCCCTGTGGCAGGGTCACGCTCGGCCCCGAATCATCGCCGCCGACGCGCGCAGGCGCTGCGCACGCAGCCAGTGCGGCTGCCCGCTGGGCGGTGCACGCAGGCGGCGCCGCGATTCGATGTCGCGAAAGAGCAGGGTCACGAAGTCGATGAACGCCCGAACCTTCGGAATGCGCCGCACACTGGCCGGGTAGAGCAGGTTGATCGGTGGCACTTCGGTGTGGTGCCAGTCGGTGAGGGCAGGCACCAAGGCGCCGCCGGCCGGCATGCGGCCGCGTTCGGTGTCCCACTCGAGGATGCGGGCCACGCCCACGCCCGCGATCGCCAGATCGACCACCATGTCGCGGTGCACGTTGTCGGCAATCACGCTGCCGCGCGTCGCGACCGACACTTCCTCGTTGCCACGCTTGAAGTGCCACAGATCCATCAGCACGCCGGTGTTGGAGCGGATGCACAGGCAGTTGTGATGCTCCAGCTCCGAGGGGTGAGAGGGCATGCCATGCGCCGCCCAGTACGAGGGCGCGGCGCAGACGACGAAGCTCGAGGCGCCGAGCTGGCGGTGCACCAGATCGCCGACGTTCTTGGGCCATCCCATCACGAGCATGGCGTCGAGGCCGCGCACCTGATCTTCGGTCGGACGCATGAAGTAGTGGATGTCGAGCTGGATGTCCGGGTACCGCGCATGGAAGCGCGGCAACGCAGCGGTGAGGCACTCCTGCGCGATCACAGGCTGCACGCCCACGACGATGGTGCCGCTGGCGCGGCTGAGCGCTGCGCCGGCCAGTTGATCGGCCTCGGCGAGCTGGCTCAGCGAGGGCGTGCAGGCTTCGAGGTAGGCCGCACCGTTGGCAGTGAGCGCGAGGCCGTGCGCGCTGCGCTCGAAGAGCCGCTGCCCGAGTTCGGACTCCAGTGCGCCCACGAGCTTGGCTACCGCCGCGGTGCTCACGCCGAAGCGCCGCGCGGCCGCCGAGAAGCTCGACTCTTCCGCCGCCGCAGCGAAGTAGTGCAAGGCCCGCAGCTTGTCCATCGTTCGTCCCTCGGCTCGCCGCCAGGAGGGTTCAACCGTTGGTTGACGTCGGCGGCAACGCGCGGAGTATTCCATCGCGGCCACGCGCTGCCTACAGTGAAGGCATCCACTGGGAGACCCGCCATGAACATCCGCCGTCGCACCGCACTCGTCTATGGCGCGGCCGCCTGTCTGAAGGCACCGGCGCTCGCCGCGGCCGAAGGCGGGTGGCCGAGCAGGCCCGTGCGCATCGTTGCCGGCGGCGCTGCCAGCGTCACCGACATTCGCACCCGCTGGCTGGCTGAGCGATTGTCGGCCGCACTCGGGCAGCCGGTGGTGGTGGAGAACAACGCGGCGGCGGGCGGCAACGTCGGCGCGGCCGAAGTGGCCCGCGCCGCGCCCGATGGCTACACGTTGCTGGCCTGGCACCAGGGTATTGCGGCGATCAGGCGCGGCTGGCGTGAGCGGCACGAAGGCCAGCCGGGTTTCGATGCCTTGGCGCGCCAGCCCGAGCAGGCGGCCCAGTTTCACCGCGCGATGAACGAGCTGACGCGGCGCGTGGCGGCCGATGTGCTCGATGCAGTTGACCTGAGCGCTGCACGCGGCGTCGTCGATGTCGGCGGCGGCAGCGGCGAACTGCTGGCGGCGCTCTTGGTTGCCCAACCCAGCGCACGAGGCGTGCTGTTCGACCAGCAGCACGGCGTCGCGCACGGACCCGAACGCATGCGGCGCGGCGGGGTCGAGGCGCGTTGCGAGTTCGTCGCCGGCAGCTTCTTCGATGCCGTGCCTGCGGGGGGCGACGTCTATCTGCTCAAGAGCGTGCTGCACAACTGGGACGATGCGCGCTGCATCGCACTGCTTGGCCGCTGCCGTGAGGCGATGGCGTCCGACGCGCGGCTGCTCGTGATCGAGCGCGTGATGGCGGCCGAGCCAAGCCCTTCGCCAGCCGATCGCGACGCGGCCCGCTCCGACCTCAACATGCTCGCCAATCTGAGCGGACGCGAGCGCACGCTGGACGAGTACCGCGCGCTACTGCATGCCACCGGCCTGCGCCTGGCGACGGTGGCGCCCACGCACGGCCCGATGTCGGTGATCGAGGCGCGTGCGCAAGTTGATTGAGGCACGAGCATGGTCTTGAATCCGGACTGGATCGCTGCCGCGTTCACCGCCGTCAACTCGATCCGCGTCGTGTTCTACATCCCGCAGATCGTGGCCGTGGCACGAAGCGTGGATGGTGCTCGCGACTTGGCCTTGAGCACGTAGACCCTGTGGGCCTTGACCAATGGCCTGGGCGCGGCCTACGGGGCCGTCGTGGTTGGCGATACGTTGCTCGCCATCCCGTTTGCGCTCTCGGCGGTCGTCTGTTGCACGGTCATCGCACTTGCGCTCTCTAAACGAGCTGTGTTCATGCGGGCGCGCCCTCGGCATCGGTCCGAAGCACTGATGCCTTCTCGCGAAGCACGTCGATGAACACATCGGCCGCCGGGCTCGCCACTCGGCCGCGCAGCCTGAACAGCATCGTCGGCGTGGCCCAGGCCGGCAGCGACACCGGCAACATGCGCAGGCTGGTGGTCTGGCGCAGGAACGGCAGCACCGTGTGCGGCACGCAGGTGACGAAATGTCCGCTGGCGAGCAGCCGCTGGCGCAGGCTGAGGGTGCTCGACTCGACGCGCCGCGCCGGCAGCGGCAGGCCCGCATCGGCAAAGGCCTGGAGCAGCGGCGAACCGGCCATCAGCTCGTTGCGCGAGAGGATCCAGCGCTCGCCTTGCAGCGCCGCCAGCGTCAGCTTGCGTCGCCCGGCCAGCGCATGCGCTTTGCCGACCACGATGTGCAGCCGCTCGCAGTACAGCGGCTCGGCCTCGATGTCGGAAGGCAAGGGCAGTGTGGCAGGGCGGGTGACCGCGAAGTCCACCAGACGCTGCGGCAGCATCTGCTCGATCAGTTCGCGCGACTGGGCAGCCTCGAAAGTGATGCGCATGTGCGGGTGGCTGTCGAGCAGGCCCTGCGCCGTCATCGCCAGGATGCCGGCCTGCTGTACGTCGCCGCCGCCCACGCGCACCTCGCCGGCCTCGGGGTCGGACAACCAGTCCAGCTCCAACAGCGCGTTGTGCAGCTCGTCGAGCATGGCTTGTGCGCGCCGGACCAGCACCTCGCCGTGAATCGTGGGCTCGGTGCCGCGGCGGCCGCGTTCGAGCAGACGCACGCCCAGCGCGTCTTCGAGTTCGCGCATCGCTTTGGAGATGGCAGGCTGCGACAGGTGCAGCGCGCCCGCGGCTTTGCGCAGTCCACCCGCCTGCACCATGGCGAGCAAGGTCTCCAGGTCGCGCAGCCGCACGCGCCGGCGGCGCTGGGCAAGGGTCTTGTCGGTCATGAGCGTCGTGTGAGGTGATCACGAACATGGATCACCCGATGGCGAAGTATCGCTTTTCGACGATCGATCGATCCACTACCTTGTCGGTCATGGAGCACGCCAGCGTCCCGGGCCTCATGGACCAAGCGTCAGGTCTGCGGGGGATCACACGGCGGCGCACGCCCACGCTTCCGATGGGCCCGTACTACCCCCTGCGACCCGGGCGCCGTGCGTCGGGCTTGCTGTGGCAAAGGCGACGCACCGCCGGATGGCGCGCGGCGGCTGCGCCTGCAAGGCCGGATCGTCACCGTCGAGGGCGCGGCAGTGGTGGGTGCTCTGATCGAACTCTGGCAGGCGGACCCTGCCGGCCGATACCGCCATCCGAGCGCGCCCGAAATGGCGCTGGTGCTGCCGGGCTTCGCAGGCTGCGGCCGCGTGCGCAGCGCCAACGATGGCAGCTTTGCTTTCGACACGCTGGTCCCGGGCGGCTACGAAGAGGCTTCGACGCGGCGGGCACCGCACCTGCATCTGCAGATCAGCGGCCGATTCGACCGCCTCGTGACGCAGCTCTTCCTGCCGGGCCGCCGCGACAACGCCCGCGACCCGTGGTTTCGTGCCGCGCTCGATGCGCGCCTGCTCATCCCCACGGTACGCGCCGATGGCGCGGACCGACTGGTGCTCGAATGGACCGCGGTGTTGCGCCGCGGCTGAGAGGACCTTGCCATGCCGGAGACCATCATGACGAACCGACGCTGCGTTCTGTTCTCACTCGCTCTGCTGGCTTCGACGCGCCAGGCGCTGGCCGAGCCGGCCATGGATGCCATGCGCTTCGTCGTCGGCTACCCGGCGGGCGGTACGCTCGACCTCATCGCCCGCAAGCTGGCCGAGAAGCTGGCGCCGCACCACGCTCGACAGGTGCTGGTGGATAACAAGCCCGGCGCCGCCGGCCGGCTCGCGGTGGATGAGGTGCGACGCGCCACGCCTGACGGCAGCGTCGTCCTGCTGACGCCGGCATCGGTGGTGACCATGTACCCGCACGTCTATCGGCAACTCGCCTACGACCCTTTCGCCGATCTAGTGCCTGTGTCGCCGGTCTGCACTAGTGCCTTTGCGCTGGCCGTGGGCGCGCGCGTTCCGCAGAGCGTGACAACGGTCGAGGGCTTCGCTCGCTGGTGCAAGCCCAACCCGGCGGCCGCGCAGTGCGGCAACGCCGGCGCCGGCTCGATGCCGCACCTCATGGCCTTGTTGCTCGCCCGCGAATTGAAGTTGGATCTCGGCCATATCCCGTATCGGGGTGGGCAGTTGGCGATGCAGGCGGCAGCTGCGGGCGAGGTGACCGCAGCATTGGCCACCGAAGCGGCAGCGCGTGCCCTCGATCAAAGCGGACGCCTGCGGGTGCTGGCGACCAGCGGGCGCGAGCGTTCGCCGTTCTTCCCTTCGGTGCCTACGTTCGCGGGACAGGGTCTCGCCGCGTTGACGGTGAGCGAGTGGTTCGGCGTACTCGCGCCGGCGCGGACGCCGACGGCGACCGTGGAATCCACCGCGCGCGTGCTGCACGCTGCACTTCAAGATGGCCAAGTGCAAGAGACCTGGGCTCAGGCGGGCCTGCTTCCGGCGTCGAGCAGCCCGGCGCAGTTGGCGGCGACGATGCGCCAGGAGCACGCGTTCTGGGGCTCGCTGGTGAAGGCGACAGGATTTACGCCGGAAACATGACGCTTCGCTTCAGCCTACGCGGCCAGTCGACGCCGAATGCCGGGATGCGATGGACCGCGTTGACGCCCACCCGCGGTGCGATGTCGGTGATCGAGGCGCGTGTGGACAGTCGCTGAGTTCCGCCACGCAGGCAATAGCATGAGCGCCTTTCTCGACCCGCACTGGATCACCACCGCATTCGCCGCGGTCAACTCGATCCGCGTCGTGTTTTACCTGCCGCAGATCGTCGCGGTGGCGCGCAGCGTGGATGGCGCGCGCGACATCGCGCTCTCCACCTGGGCCATGTGGGCGCTGACCAATGGACTGGGCACGGCCTACGGCATGGTCGTGGTCGGCGACACGTTGCTCGCCGTGTCGTTCGCACTGTCGATGCTGGCTTGCTGCGCGGTGATCGTGCTGGCGCTCGCCAAGCGCATGGCCGCTCATGCGAGGGCGGCGGCGCGAATCGAGCGCAGCAGCGCCGTTCGCGCGCGCGCCGATGGACTCTGCGGTAGGGAGCCCGGCATCGCATCGACCCATCGTCAGGCAGAGACACCGATGCGCGCTGCAATCTTTCTCTGCACGGCGACCCTTGCGGTCGTACTCGCGGCAGCGTTCTGGGTCCGGGCGCTCGACGACCCAAGCTACGTCGACCCGGGCACCGTGGCCAGCGCCGCCAAGCCGCCGCCGCTGCTAGGCGCCGACGGCACGCCGCAGCCCGCGGTGCCCGGCACGGTACCTGCCGACCCGAGCGAGCGCACGCAGGCCGCGCTCTACGCCACGCGGGTGCAGGCCGAGGCGCTCGAGAGCGCACTCGACGGCGCGGTGGTCTGGGTCGAGGTCGACTGCTGCGACGCGCAGTTCTTGTCGGTGGCGATCGAGCGGGTCGATGCCCAGGGCACGGACCGCCACCTCGCGCTGGACGCGCCCGTGTTCGTGAGCGGCAAGAACCTGCGGCGCGCGGCACTGGTGCCGACCGTCTGACCGACAACGGCTACCTGTACGTCTTTCTGGTCAGGCGTTAGCTAGCCGGAGGCCTGCTGGATCGCGGGCTGACTATTCCACCGCAAGGCGAACCGGCTTTCCAACGCGGCTCAGCATCTCGACCAGCGTATCGATCGTGAACTTCGAGGTCTTCTGGTTCACGACATCGGAGACGCGAGGACGCGACACCATCAGGATTTGGGCGGCGTCAGCCTGGCGCAACTGATGCTCGGCGATCCAGTTCGACAGCTCGGCCATGAGCTGCTGCTTGAGCAGCCGCGTGTCGTTGATCTGCTTGCGCGAAGCGGCATGCAGCTTCTTCGCCTCCGCCGCCGAGAAGCCCAGTTCGAGGAAGACGTTCGCGCCCGGCTTGGTGACGTGGCGGACTTCGGTGTCGATGGTCATCGCTTGCCCCTTCTCGCGTTCACCACGGCGCGGTAGCGCGTCGCGGCGATGTCCTTGTCCTGCTTCGACGTGGCCTGCGTCTTCTTCTGGAAGCAGTGCAGGACGTAGACCGCTTCCTCGAACTTGGCGACGTACATCACGCGGAAGATGCCCTTGGCATCGCTGATTCGCACCTCGCGCGTGCCGGCGCCGACCTCGTCGAACGGCTTCCAGTCTGTCGGGTCGAGTCCGGCCTGCACCCTGCTGAGTTGGAAACCCGCCTCGCGCCGAGGCTGCTTCGGAAACGCCAGCAGGTCGGTGTACGACGAGCCCACCCAACGAATCTCCTTGTCGTCCGTCGCCGAAGCCATGTGTATAAGATTTTATACAGCTTGAGTCGGTGGCGCAACCGCAACTCCCGTCGAAGTAAGCGAGCCGTCGCTGCGGCTCGGGCACGGCGGACGAGGTTGCAACGATGCGTGACGTGATGGCGCGCCTCTCGGGAAGACCTGGCATCGGGCGGAACGGCACGGCACTTCGAGGAACCGGATGCCCGGTGTCGGCGGGTTCTTCCGCGATCGGCATGAGAGCGGCACGATCGCCCGATGCGCCTGCTGCCGTGGGGAAGATCCAAGGTCGATCAGCTCGAGCTTCTCGACGCGGATCCCGCGCAGCCGTGCGAGCTTGGTTATGGCACGAAGCAGGCTCCCGCGCGACAAGCTGCACCCATGCGCTCGCCGAAGCGCTCGATCGAGGATGAAGCCGGCGCCGGGCGCGCCCTGCTCGTGCCGCTCGATCGGCTGATCGAGGACCCGAACAACCCGCGCACCGAGTTTCCGGAAGCGGAGATCGACGAGCTGGCCGACAGCATGCGCGAGCACGGCATCCTGCAGCCGCTCGTCGTCTCGCCGGCCAACGCAACCGGACGCCACCGCATCCTTCACGGCGCCAAGCGCAGTCGCGCCGCGCGGCTTGCTGGGCTGAGCCAAGTCCCGGTCGTCGTGAGCGACGCGCCGCCCGATCCCTACGCGCAGGCCGCCGAGAACCAGAAGCGGCACGGTCTCACGCCGATGGACTTGGCGCGACTCATTCGTCGGCAGGCCGACGCCGGCGATTCGAACGCGACGATCGCCAAGCTCCTTGGCATCGACCAGACGACGATCGCGCATCACCTTGCCTTGCTAGACCTGCCGCGCGAACTGAGCGACGCCATGCAGTCCGGGCGCTGCACGTCGCCGCGCACGCTCTTCGAGCTGAAGAAGCTGCACGAGGAGCAGCCCGAGCAGGTGAAGGCGCTTCTCGACGGCGCCCACCAGATCACCCGCGGTGCGGTCAACGCGGTTCGTTCCAGGGTCACGGCACCCCGGCGGGAGCTTCGACAAGCCGAGCCACAAGCGGCTCGCCTTGCACGGGCCGAGGCCGCCTGCGCGCGCCTGGAAGCTGCGCTCGACCAGGTCGCCTCTGCCGATCCTCGTGTCGCGGACACCGACCTTCAAGCGCTGAAGCAGCGGGTCGCAAACCTCGGCAGTCGACTGCCCTGAGGGGTCGGACAGTCCGACCCCCCGCCGTTCAGACGCAGCCTCGATCGAGAGTGGAGATGGAGAAGCCTCGAGAAGGATGGATGGCAGGAAAGGCTGCACGCCGGTGAATGGATGCCATCCCTCCCGCGCCGCGAGGTTCGGCATGACGAGCGCATCGCGTGACCGCGTGACGATCGACCTGCGCGGCATCGGCCCATCGGTGCGCGCCGCTGCCAGCGCGCGGCGCATGTGTGTCGCGGCCTACGCACGCCTGGCACTCGCCGAGGCCTCAGATCAGCCGGTTGCCGCGCTGCCGCCGGCCGCACCGATCGAACGAGCTGACGCCGTGATGAAGGTGACGCTTCGGCTGGACCCGCTCGACGCCGAGTTGCTGCTGCTTGGCGCGGCACACGTTGGGCTGTCGTATGGCGCCTTCGTCGCACGGCTGCTGCGGGGCATGCCGCTGCCAGCGCCCCTGGCCGAACGGGTCAAGGACCGCGAGGCACTGATCGTGTCGAGCGACCACCTGGCGACGCTGAGCGCTGACCTGGCGAGTCTGATCAGGATGCTGAAGCGGGGCGACGGCGAGGGCGCAGCGGGCTACCGCGCGTCAGCCGAGTCGCTGGTTGACGACGTGCGCCGCCACCTCGAGTTGGCTTCTCGCGTGGTCGCCCGAAACGGAGGCGAGAGATGAACGATCCGCGGACGATCGACGGCGTGCTCGTCGAGTGGGGCGAGCGCCTGTTCTATCCCGGCAACCGCCGCGTAACGCCGGCGGCGCAGGCTCGCCTTCGCCTACCACTCGGCGACCGCGCCGCGGCGGTGCGGCAGAAGATTCGCAACACGCTGTGCCGCTCCCCGCAGGTGATGGTCAAGGTCACCGGCGGCGGGCGGGGTATGGGCGCCATCGCGGCGCACTTCCGCTACATCAGCAAGCGCGGCCGGCTGCAGATGGAAGACGACCGGGGTGTCATCCGCGAAGGCCGCGAGGCGGTGGCCGAGGTCGCCGAGCAGTGGCGCTACGCGGGTTCGCTGATCCCGCAGCACAGCGAACGACGCGAAGCGTTCAACATCGTGCTGTCGATGCCGCGTGGCACCGACCCGCAGTTCGTGCTGCGTGCGGCCCGCGACTTCGCCAAGGCCGAACTCGCCGACCACCGCTACGTGATGGTGCTTCACGAGCACCAGGCCAACCCGCACGTGCACCTGAGCGTGCGCGCCGAGTCGCGCCACGGCAAGCGACTCAATCCGCGCAAGGCCGACCTGCACCGCTGGCGCGAGACCTTCGCAGAGAAACTGCGCAGCTATGGCCTACGCGCCGACGCGACACGGCAGGTCACGCGCGGAGACCTGCATCCCCAGCGCGAGTTGTGGCAGACATGGGCGCGTGACGAAGGGCGACTGCGGCGGCCCTTGCCGGGCCCTGAGCCGACGAAGGGCGCAGCACTGCCCAAGTTGTCGGTGGAGGCCTGGGCCCGAATGGGCCGCGCACTCGCCGAGTCGGCAGCACCGGAGGACAGGGAGCTGGCGCAGGCGATCACACGGTACTTCTACCGCATGCCGGCGGCCATCGCCTGGTTGCGCGCCCAGCCGGCAAACAGGCAACGCGAGCTTGTGGGCATGGAGCGCACGCGACAAGTCGTCGAGCGAACGCGACCCGGGCCCGAGATGGAGCGGTAGTCAGACCGACAAGGGGTGTCCTCGCCGCCGGACGGGCTCGCCGGGCAGGCCGCTGAACAGCCGCCTGCCCGCCGCGCCGAGCGTCAGCGCACGTCGCGCCGCGTCAAGGGTGCGCTGGCGCCGGGCTGCGCCCGCCCTTGACCCGCCGCACCGCGCGAAGTACCGGCGCCGCGCTCAGTGGCGATCAGCGTCGCGCGTGGCGCTCCACTGCTCGAGGTCGGACCAGCGCCACGCGATGGCCCGTGGGCCAAGGTGCACAGGACGTGGGAACTCGCCGCTTGCGACCAGGCGGTAGATGGTCGATCGGCCGAGGCCGGTGGTCTGCATCACGGCGGGCAGGCGTGCGAACAGCGGCGTCGCGCCAGTAGCGGCGCGGGAAGCGGCGGATGCAACGCGATTCATGCGTGTTCTCTGTCCAGCGAAGCGTAGGCGCCGTCGCGCCGTATCGGCGCGACGACTTTTCGAGCTGATTCGTCGTAACACTTTAGGCGCGCGAGCCGATGTCATGGCCGCTGGATTCAGCCGCGATTCCAGCGGGCCGGCCTCACGGCGCCCAGAGCCTCGCGAACGCGAACGACCACTGCCGGTGGTGCCGGATCGACAGCAGATGGACCGTCGAGCCCGTCAGCGTGTAGAGGATGAGGTAGTCGCCGTGCAGGTACTCGCGAAGCGCGTCGGCGGCACCGCTGGACAGCGCGGCGAGCTGGGCCAGGGCCTCGGCCGATTGCGGGAGTCAGCCACGCCGCGCGCGCGTCTTGCTCGTCTTGCTCGTCTTGCTCGTCTTACTCGTGGCCTTGCGCCGCTGCTGGAGCCGGGCGATGGCAGTGTCCGCGTCCTCCGTCCGCCCGGCCGCGATGTCGGCCAGGCCGCGCTCCGCGTCGTCGAGCAGCAGCAGGTGGATGCGTTCGCGATGACCTTCAGGCGCTGAAGAGGTCACGTGAGCAACTCCACGCCAGGCAAACGAGCCGCACCGGCGTCGAAGGTCAGGAAACGGCTGCGGCCGAGATGGGCGGCGCGCGCCGTCAGCAGGCAGTCGGCGAAGTCGGCGCCGGGGTGCTGAGCCCAGACGTAGAGCGCCTCTTCGACGGTGGGTGGGTGCTCGAACTCGACATCATTGCTTTCGAGCAGCCCGGTGAAAGCGTCGGCGATGCTCGCCTTGTCGAGCTTGTAGCGGCTGCGCAGCACCCATTCGGTTTCGAGCAGAGCCCCGAGCACGATCAGCACCGGCTCTTCAGCGGCGGAAGCCTGGTCCACTAAGCGTTGAGCGGCGGCGTACTGCGCTTCGTCATCGCGAACGAGGAGGCGCACCAACACGTTGGTGTCGATGGCGATGGTCACTCCATCACCTTTGCGCTGCCCGCGGCGATCCGAACGACTTGTGCGGCGACCCGGTAGGGAGTCATCGCGCCTGCCGCTTCGTCGCCCGCGTTGACTTCCTCGCTGCGCTCGCCTTGAACGGATTCATGTCCTCGATGGCGACCTTGGGCTGCCCAGGGCGCGTGAGCGAGCCCGCCAAGTCCGCCAAGCGCCTTGTCCTCGGCCGCATGACGACCGTGCCGTCGCTCAGCATCGTGAAGGCCATCTTGTCGCCCGACTTGAGCCCGAGCCGGTCGCGAATCTCCCGCGGCACCGTCACTTGGCCCTTGGTCGTCATCGTGGTGGCGTCAGCCATATCGAGCTCCAAGAATTACGAGAGAGCGTATCGTAATACCTGCGTGCGACGCGGTCAACGCAGTGGCGCGTCCGAGCCTTGTTGAAGCGCAGCCTTCGCAGCGCTCCGGTCTCCAAGCACCGCTCGGGCGGGGCTTGCGTGGCCCCGTCTGACGGCGCTCAGATCGGGGCCAAAGACCGGGCCACGCCGCACAGGGCTGTCAGTCGAATTCGAGCATCCATGCGCCTCCGCGTAGGATCGGGAAGTGATGATCGGCGATGAACTCAGATTCCAGCTCACGGCGTCCAGAGCTTCGCGAGCGCGAACGACAACTGCCAGCGCGCCGAGCGCCGATGCTTCGTTGACGGTGACCAGGCCCGAATAGATCCCGCCCAGCACGACCACGATCAGCACGCCAAAGGGGCCGATCGACTTCAACGAGGCTGCGCGCCGTTCGTTCCAGTGCGGATATCCTTGGCGATCTGCCGAAGGAGAACACCATGTTCAGTCGGGTTCTGTTTCCCACCGATGGCTCAGACGTCTCCCTTTCGGCGGCCGATGCCGCCATCACGATGGCCAAGCTCGGCGGGGCGCCGTTGCAGCCGGTGTACGTGGTCGAACCGTACCCGTTTACCGGTATCGGAGTGGCGCGGCCGGCGGGGTTCGACGACTACATGGCGGCCTCGCGCCGCGCGGCGGCAATAGGGTTCGAGCGCATCGAACGTCTTGCCGGAGCGCAAGGTGTACGTTGCGAGCCGCTGACGGTCGAGCACTCGCGCGCGGCCGAAGGCATCGTCGAGACGGCGCAATCGATCGGTGCCGACCTGATCGTCATGGGCTCGCATGGTCGCAGCGGGGTGGCCAAGCTGGTGCTCGGCAGCGTGGCCACCAAGGTGCTGCAGCTCTCGCCGATCCCGGTTCTCGTCGTCAAGTCGGGCGAGGCCTCGGCGGCCTGAAGCGTCTGAGCCGAAGCGCGCGCGGCGGCATCTCGCTCACTGGTATACCTTCGGGCGGCGCCCTCCGACACTCGCCCTTGGGGTGACCCGGCGGCCTCGTGCGGCGCACAGGGTCCGGCCTGCCGATGATTGCTCGGTTGGCGACGGGTGCCGGCATGCGCCGCCGGCCACCGCGGCGCGTCGGCTGCAGGCGGCCTTCAGGCCACTTCGTGACGTACCGTCAGCGGCGCCAGCCGCTCGTGCACAGCGGCGGTCAGGCGTGCGCGCTCGGCGCCTTGCGAAGCGCCGAGCGTCACGCGGATCAAGTGGCCGTGCGTAGCGTCGCTCGCCACCTCGACGTGCAATGGATCGCCACCATCGGTCAGCCCCTGCAGCAGGTGCCCGGCGGCCCGCTTCATCGCATCGACGCGCAGCGCCGGCTTGAAGATCTTGCCCACCGCGGTCAGCGGCATCGGGTCGACGAAGTGCAGGGCTACCGGCACCGCGGCGCGCTCGGGGGTGTGCTCGCGCAGGTAATCGATCAGCTCAGCCGGCAGGACAGTTGCGCCGGGCTTGAGTTGCACGTAGGCCACCGGCAGCTCGCCGGCGTAGGCGTCGGGCTGCCCGACCAGCGCGGCCAGCGCGACGGCCGGGTGACGGTACAGCAGCTCTTCGAGCGGCGCCGGATCGATGTTGTGCGCGCCACGGATGACCAGGTCTTTCGCGCGACCGGTGATCCACAGGTTGCCGTGCTCGTCGAGCCGGCCGAGGTCGCCCGAGTCGACCCAGCCGGGTTCGACGAAGGCGTCGCGGTTGTGCGCCTCGCTCAGGTAGCCGCCGAAGACACCAGGTCCGGCCATCGCGACGACGCCGATCTCGTTGGTCGCGCAATCGCCGAGCAGCCTGCCATCGGCATCGAGCTTGACGACACGCGTGCGCGAGTACGGCAGTGGCGATCCGACCGAACCGGCGGGGCATGGCATGTCGGGGTAGCCCATCGCGTGCACGCTGGAGGTCTCGGTCATGCCGTAGACCTCGAGCACCGGCAGTCCGAACTGCTGCTGGTAGGCGCGGATCACCGCCACCGGAATCGCCGATCCGCCGCCCGACACGTAGCGCAGACTGCTGGTGTCGCAGCCGTCGCGCGGCACCTGGAGTGCCGCGGCCAGCACGGTGGGCACTGCGCCGAACACCCTGGGACGGTAGCGTTGCACGAGCGCCCACACGTTTCGCACTGCGCGCGGCTCGCGCCAGCCCGCCGCACTGAGCACGACGATGTGTCCGCCGTTTGCCAGCGTGGCCAGCCCCTGCGTGAGTGCGCCGCCCACATGGAACAGCGGCAGCCCGAAAAGTATGCTGCTGCCAGGCTCGGCCAGCCCCATCAGGCGCAGCGCCCACGCCTGCGACACCTGATTGGCATGGCTGTGGCGCACCAGCTTCGGCGTGCCGGTGGTGCCGCCGGTGTGGAAGTAGCCGGCAGTCTCGTCGGACGCGGGCAGGCGGCCACTCGAGAGTTGCGTCGCGGGTTGCGAGTCGACCTGCGCGTCGAAGTCGTCGGCCACAGTCTCGGCGTTGGCACGCCCGCCGACCACCAGCACCGACTTCAAGCCTGGCAGCTGTCGCCGGATCGCGTTCACCTTGCCCCAGATGTCGGCGCCCGCGGCCGGTCCCACCGTCACCAGCACGCGGGTGCCGGCGGCGCGCAGGATGTCGGCAATCTGCCCGGCCGACAGCATCGGATTGACGGGGTTGGCCACTCCGACCGCCTGCGCGCCGAGCAACGCCACGAAGGCCTGCGGCAGCAGCGGCAGCAACAAGCTGACCGCACCGTCGCGGCCCAAGCCGAGGCTGTGGAACAGGTTGGCAGCCTGCGTCACGCGACGCAGGAACTGCTCGTGGTTCAGCGTCTGCGCGTTCTCGCCTGGATCGGCGTTGGGCAGAAAGCTGATGGCCGGCGCCGCCGGGTCGAGCGCTGCGCCGAGTTGCAGCGCCTCGTAGGTGCTGCGCGCAGCGATGCGATCTGCGTAAGCTGCCTGCGCCTCGAACGCCTGCACATCGGCAAGCGTGCCAAAGCGCGGCAGTTCCGCCCCGATCAGTCTGTCGAGCGCATGAGCTCGGGCCGCCATCGGGTACCCCTTGGTGCGGGCCGTGGGCGGTGCGCCGTGCCCCGGCGGCGCGACAGCGCACCCGAGGAGCGCGAACGCTCAGCCGGCGTCGCTGCTGTCGACCGGTTCGATGCCTTGCGCAAGGGAGCCCTTGGGCCCCTCGACGAGGTCGTAGCGCACGCGACGGCCCTGCTCGAGCGTGCGATAGCCCTCCATCCGGATGGCCGAGAAATGCGCGAAGACATCAGGCCCGCCGCCTTCGGGTTCGATGAACCCGAAACCCTTGGCATTGTTGAACCATTTGACTGTGCCTGTCGGCATGTCAGTCCCCCTCCGATCGCGTCTTGGCCTGCGAGTTCAACCGCGTGGCCGAAACGCAAATTCTTCGTGGGCGTTCCCAAACGTGTCAAGACGGGGCGGACCCCGATGCGGCGCGACTCGCCGCCCATTTCGGGTCGGCGAAACAGAGCGCCTGCCTGTAGCCCTTTTCACGGCTTGACAGCGGGCTCGGCGGCACAACATGTCGGCCTGGACAACGCCATAAAGGGCAACTCGATAGAATGACCCATGCCTCCGGAGACCCCGAAACTGCCCCCCAAAGCGCCGTCCGTCACGCGTCAGAGCGGCGGGCAGGGGGCGGCCGTGGCCGAGCGCAAGACGGCCAAGACCAAACCGCCGCGCATGTTCCAGGTGGTGATGCTGAACGATGACTACACGCCGATGGAGTTCGTCGTGATGGTGTTGCAGCAGACATTCAAGCGCGATCTGGAGACGGCCACGCAGATCATGCTCAAGATCCACCACGAAGGGCGCGGCGTCTGCGGGGTCTACTCCAAGGACGTGGCGGCCACCAAGGTCGAACTGGTCCTGGCGGCGGCGCGCCGCGCAGGCCACCCGTTGCAGTGCATTATGGAGGCTGCATGATCGCGCAAGAGTTGGAAGTCAGCCTGCACATGGCCTTCGTCGAGGCCAGGCAGCAGCGCCACGAGTTCATCACCGTGGAGCATCTGCTGCTGGCGCTGCTCGACAACCCGTCGGCCGCCGAGGTGCTGCGCGCGTGTGCCGCCAACATCGAAGACCTGCGCAAGAGCCTGACCACCTTCATCAAGGAGAACACGCCCACGGTCGGCGGCACCGAAGAGGTCGACACCCAGCCCACGCTCGGATTCCAGCGCGTGATCCAGCGCGCGATCATGCACGTGCAGTCCACCGGCTCGGGCAAGAAGGAAGTCACCGGCGCCAACGTGCTGGTGGCGATCTTCGGCGAGAAGGATTCGCACGCGGTGTACTACCTGCACCAGCAGGGCGTGACGCGCCTGGACGTGGTGAACTACATCGCCCACGGCATCAAGAAGAGCGACCCGCCCGAAACCCCCAAGAGCGGTGAAGGCGGCGCCGAGACCGAGAAGGAAGAGAGCGGCGACGGCAAGGGTTCGCCGCTCGAGCAGTTCACGCAGAATCTGAACCAGCTCGCGCGCGACGGCAAGATCGACCCGCTGATCGGCCGCGAGGCCGAGGTCGAGCGCGTCATCCAGGTGCTGTGCCGCCGCCGCAAGAACAACCCGCTGCTGGTCGGCGAGGCCGGTGTCGGCAAGACCGCCATCGCCGAGGGGCTGGCCTGGCGCATCACCCAGAACGACGTACCCGAAGTGCTGGCGCAGAGCACCGTGTACACGCTCGACATGGGCGCGCTGCTGGCCGGCACCAAGTACCGTGGCGATTTCGAGCAGCGCCTGAAGGGCGTGCTGAAGTCGCTGAAGGACCAGCCGCACGCGATCCTGTTCATCGACGAGATCCACACGCTGATCGGCGCCGGCGCCGCCTCGGGCGGCACGCTCGACGCGAGCAACCTGCTCAAGCCCGCGCTGTCGACCGGCGCGATGAAGTGCATCGGCGCCACCACCTTCACCGAGTACCGCGGCATCTTCGAGAAGGACGCCGCGCTGTCGCGGCGTTTCCAGAAGATCGACGTCGTCGAGCCGACGGTGGAGCAGACGGTCGAGATCTTGAAGGGCCTGAAGACGCGCTTCGAGGATCACCACAGCGTCAAGTACGCGCTCGGCGCGTTGCAGGCCGCGGCCGAACTCTCGGCCAAGTACATCAACGACCGCCACCTGCCCGACAAGGCGATCGACGTCATCGACGAAGCCGGTGCCGCGCAGCGCATCCTGCCCGTGGCCAAGCGCAAGAAGACGATCACCAAGAGCGAGGTCGAGGAGATCGTCGCCAAGATCGCTCGCATCCCGCCGGCCAGCGTGAGCAGCGACGACCGCAGCAAGCTGAAGAACCTCGACCGCGACCTGAAGAGCGTGGTGTTCGGCCAAGATCAGGCGATCGAAGCGCTCGCCGCTGCCATCAAGATGGCGCGCTCGGGCCTGGGCAAGCCCGACAAGCCGATCGGCTCGTTCCTGTTCTCGGGCCCCACCGGCGTCGGCAAGACCGAGGTCGCCAAGCAGCTCGCCTACATCCTGGGCATCGAGCTGATCCGCTTCGACATGAGCGAGTACATGGAGCGCCACGCGGTGAGCCGGCTGATCGGCGCGCCGCCGGGCTACGTGGGGTTCGACCAGGGCGGCCTGCTGACGGAGGCGATCAGCAAGAAGCCGCACGCCGTACTGCTGATGGACGAGATCGAGAAGGCGCACCCCGACGTCTTCAACGTGCTGCTGCAGGTGATGGACCACGGCACGCTGACCGACAACAACGGGCGCAAGGCCGACTTCCGCAACGTGATCATCGTGATGACCACCAACGCGGGTGCCGAGACGATGGGCAAGGCGACGATCGGCTTCACCACCAAGCGCGAGCAGGGCGACGAGATGGCCGACATCAAGCGGCTGTTCACGCCCGAGTTCCGCAACCGGCTCGACGCCACGGTGAGCTTCCGCGCGCTCGACCACGAGATCATCCTGCGCGTGGTCGACAAGTTCCTGCTGCAGCTCGAGAGCCAGCTCGCCGAGAAGAAGGTCGAGGTCACCTTCACCGACGGCCTGCGCAAGCACCTGGCCGTGAAGGGGTTCGACCCGATGATGGGCGCGCGCCCGATGCAGCGCCTGATCCAGGACACGATCCGCCGCGCGCTGGCCGACGAGTTGCTGTTTGGCCGCCTGGTCGACGGTGGCCGCCTGACGGTCGACATCGACGACAAGGGCGAGGTGCTGCTCGACATCCAGCCGCCGCGCAAGAGCGACAAGCCCAAGACCGAGACGACCCAGGTGTAAGAGCCTCGCCGCCCACACGAGCGGCCCGCCTTCGGTGGGCCGTTTCGCTTCAGGCCGCGGCAGGGTCCTGTCGGAAGTACTCGGCGAACATCGCGTACAGCGCGGGTTGCTCGCGGCGCATCTCCGACGAGGCGACGAAGAACGCCTCGGCGGCCACTGCGAAGAACTCGTCGAGGCTTTCGGCGCCGTAGGGGTCGAGCACCGTGTCGCGCCCGCGCTCGACCCAGCGACAAAATCGCTCGTACTCCGATTGCAGCACGTCGAGCCATCGTTCGCGTGCCTGCACGTTGGGCAGCGGCGGCACGCCGTCGGCTTCGCCGTCGGCCATGTCGAGCACGTGCGCGAACTCGTGGATCACCACGTTGTACGCCCAGTCGGCCGAAACGCCTGCATCGCGCACGTCGGTCCACGACAGCATCAGCGGCCCGCCGCCCATCGCCTCGCCGCTCAGCACCTCGTCGTATTGGTGCACCACGCCGTCGTCGTCGACCACTTCGCGCGGCGCAACCACCTCGTCGGGGTGGACCACGATGCCGACGAAGCCACGGTACGGCGCCAGCCCGATGCGCAGCACCGGCAGGCACGCCTGCAGCGCGATGTGCAGCGCCATCGCGTCGGTCACCACGAGGCCGCCGGCGCCGCTGAACTCCTTCTCGTCGAGGAACAGGCTGGCCAGCCGGCGCAGTTCGGCGAGGTCGTCGCTGCTGCGCCGCGCCAGGAAGGGCAGCGACGCCAGCGCCTCGAGCCACAACGCGTCGGAGATCGCGCGGCGCTGCACGATGCGCTGCTCGCGCCGCGCGCGCAGCCGGCCGAGCCAGCGAGTGATCATCGCGGGCCCGCGCCGAGGGCGATCGCGGGGGCCGTCTCCACGCCCTGTGCGCTGAGGCGGATGACGTTGCCGCGCGGCGCCGCGCCGTCGAAATCCCAGTCCGACAGCACGTGGCGCACCGCGGCCGGCGACAGCGGCACACACCCGGGTCGGTGGGTATGGCCATGGATCAGCGTGTCGCTGCCCGCGGCGCCGAGCAGTTGCAGCGCGGCGGCGGCGTCGACATCGGCCCACAGCGCGGGCGATCGTTGCGCCTGGTGCGCGGTGCTGGCGTCGCGCATCGAGCGCGCGCGCGAGCGCCGTTCGGCCAGCGGCATCTGCAGCGCCGCGGCGCGCCAGGCCGGGTCTTGCACCATGGCGCGAAAGCGCTGGTACTCCACGTCTTCGAGGCACAGCGCGTCGCCGTGGCTCAGCACGGTGCGCCGGCCGAATGCATGCAGCACGGTGGCGTCGGGCAGCGCGCGCATGCCGCAATGCGCGAGCATCGCCTCGCCGAGCATGAAATCGCGATTGCCCGGCATGAAGGCCACCGTCTTGCGCGCCGCCGTGGCGCGCAGCACCTCGGCGACGCGGTGCTCGAAGGCGTCGCTGCGCGAATCGTCGCCGACCCAGGCTTCGAACAGGTCGCCCAGGATGAATACCGCGTCGGCGTCGCTGCGCTGCATCTGCTCGCGCCAGGCGTCGAACGTGCGCGGCGCCTCGGGCTGCAGGTGCAGATCCGACAGCAGCTCGATCGTGCGCCATTGCGCCGGCGCGTCGAAGCGGTGCAGCGTCAGCGCTGCGGCGGCCGGCATCACTGCCTTCGGGCTTCGGCTACAGCTCGACAGCCTTGATGATCACCACGTCGGCGAGCGGCACGTCGTCGTGCATGCCTTTGCGGCCGGTGGCCACGCCCTCGATGCGGTCGACCACGTCGTTGCCCGCAATCACGCGGCCGAATACCGCGTAGCCCCAGCCCTGCGGCGTCTCGGAGCGGAAGTCGAGGAACTCGTTGTCGACGGTGTTGATGAAGAACTGCGCGCTCGCCGAGTGGGGCGCCGAGGTGCGTGCCATCGACAGGGTGTGCTTCGCGTTCTTCAGGCCGTTGTTGGCTTCGTTGGCGATCGGTGCGCGAGTGGGTTTCTGCTTCATGCCCGGCTCGAAGCCGCCGCCTTGCACCATGAAGCCCTTGATCACACGGTGGAACACGGTGCCGTCGTAGTGTCCGGCACGCACGTAGGCGAGGAAGTTCTCGCTGCTCACGGGCGCCTTGGCGTCGTCGAGCTCGATGCGGATCGTGCCCTCGCTGGTGGTCAACTCGACCGTCTTGCTCATTTGCTGCTCTCCAAGGCGGCCTTGCGGATGACCACCGGTTGTTGCGGAACGTTCTGGAACGGGCCCTTGTTGCTCACCGGCACGGCGCGGATCCTGTCGACGACGTCCATCCCGGACACCACCGCCCCGAACACTGCATAGCCGTTGCCGTCGCGTGCATTGGCAGCGTCGAGGAAGGCGTTGTCGACCACGTTGATGAAGAACTGTGCGGTTGCCGAATCGGGCACGTTGGTGCGAGCCATCGCGATGGTGCCGCGGATGTTGCTCAGGCCGTTGCGGCTCTCGAGCGCGATCGGCGCGCGCGTGGGCTTCTCGCGCATCTCGGCGTCGTAGCCGCCGCCCTGGATCATGAAGGTGGCGATCACGCGGTGGAACACGGTGCCGTCGTAGTGACCATCCTTCACGTACTGCACGAAGTTGGCCACGGTCTTGGGCGCCTTCGCGGCGTCGAGCTGGACGACGATGTCGCCCATGCTGGTGGTGAACTTCACTTTCTGTGCCAACGCAGGGTGGCAGGCGAAGACGGCGATGAGCAACGTCATCAGCCAGCGGAAGAAGTTCGTCATCTCGGGCCCTCGTACGGTGTGATCGATGCCGATCGAATCGGCAGGGTTCAAGGTCTGGCAGGTTGGCTCGCGGCCACCATCTCGCGCGTCAGCGTGAGCTTGCGCTGCAGCGCCTCGCCGCTGCGGCCCGCGGCACCTGCGCGGTCGAACTCGCGCTGAGCCAGGCGAATGTACACGTCGCCCAGATTTTCGTGCGCCACGGCGTAGCCGGGGTTGTAGCGCAGCGCCGTCTCGAGCAACTCGCGGGCACGGTCGATGCGCCCCTGCGCCGCCAGCAGCACCGCCAGATTGTTGTACGGCTCGGGCAGATCGGGGAAATCCTCGATCAGCGCATTCAGGGCAGCCATCGCGTCGCTGGCGCGGCCCAACTCGGCGAGCATCACTGCGCGCTGGAAGCGCAGCGCCGCGTCGCGCGGCTTGTCGGCGATCGCCTTGTCGACGCGCTGCATCGCCAGGGTGGCGTCGCCCGCCCGAAACAGCTTGTCGATCTCGCGTGCCTCCTGCGCGCGCGGTGCGATCGACACCAGAGCGAAGGTCGCGGTGGCGACGTGGCGCCAGAGAGGTTGCACGAAGGCGTTCGATTGCGGTGGCACGGCAGCGTCGCGCCGCTATACTCGATTCGATTGTACGAGGGTGGCGCGTCTGCCGAACGGGGCCCATGAGCCTGAACGTCTACAACACGCTGACGCGCCGCGTCGAACCCTTCGTGCCGCTCGAGCCGGGCCATGTGCGCATGTATGTCTGCGGCATGACGATCTACGATCTGTGCCATGTCGGGCACGCGCGCATGATGATGGCGTTCGACGTCGTCTACCGCTGGCTGCTTGCGCTCGGGTACCGGGTCACCTACGTGCGCAACATCACCGACATCGAAGACAAGATCATCCGGCGCGCGCTCGAGCGCGGCATCACGATCCGCGCGCTCACCGACGAGATGATCGCCGCGATGCGCAGCGACCTTGCCGCCATCGGCACCGCCGCGCCGACGCACGAGCCGCGCGCCACCGACTACGTGCCGCAGATGCTCTCGATGATCGGCACGCTCGAGCGCAAGGGGTTCGCCTACCGGGCGCCCGGCGGCGACGTCAACTTCGCGGTGCGCAAGTTCCCTGGCTACGGCAAACTCTCGGGCAAGTCGATCGACGAGCTGCGCGCCGGCGAGCGCGTGGCGGTCGCCGAGGGCAAGGACGACCCGCTCGACTTCGTGCTGTGGAAGGCCGCCAAGCCCGACGAGCCGGCCGACGCGCAGTTCGCGAGCCCCTACGGCGCGGGTCGCCCCGGCTGGCATATCGAGTGCTCGGCGATGAGCTGCGCGCTGCTCGGCGAGGTGTTCGACATCCATGGCGGCGGCATGGACCTGCAGTTCCCGCACCACGAGAACGAGATCGCGCAAAGCGAAGGCGCCTTCGGCAAGCCGTTCGTGCGCTACTGGCTGCACAACGGCTTTCTGAACGTCGACAACGAGAAGATGTCGAAGTCGCTCGGCAACTTCTTCACCGTCCGCGAGGTGCTGCAGCGCTACGACGGCGAGACGCTGCGCTTCTTCATGCTGCGCACGCACTACCGCAGCCCGTTCAACTTCAGCGATGCGCACCTCGACGACGCACGCGCCGCGCTGACGCGGCTGTACACCGCGCTGCAATCGGTGCCGCCGAACGATGCCGCGCTCGACTGGTCGCACCCGCGCGCCGCGGCCTTCCGCGCGGCGATGAACGACGACTTCAATACGCCCGCCGCGCTGGCGGTGCTGTTCGAGCTGGCCGGCGAGGCCAATCGCACACGCGATGGCGCCGCCAGCACGCTGATGCGGCAGCTCGCAGGAACACTCGGCTTCCTGCAGCAGGAGCCGCGCGCCTACCTGCAAGGCGGCGTCACGCTCGACGAGGCGGTCATCCAGATGCGCATCGCAGAACGTGCGAAGGCCAAGGCGGCGCGCGACTTCGCGGCGGCCGATCGCATTCGCGACGAACTGGCCGCGCACGGCGTGGTGCTGAAGGATTCGGCTCAGGGCACGACCTGGGTCCGGGCCTGATCGGGGCAGGGTTCGCACGATGGCACGCGCCAGCGCCGCCGCCGCACCCGATTACTGGGACGACGCCTGCCGGCACCTCGGCAAGCGCGACCGCGTGATGCGCAAGCTGATTCCGAAGTTCGGCGAGGCTCGACTGCAAAGTCGGGGCGACGCCTTCACGACGCTGGCGCGTTCGATCGTCGGCCAGCAGATCTCGGTGAAGGCGGCACAGGCAGTATGGGACAAGTTCGTCGCCGCGATCGGCACGCCGTCGGTACGGGTTTCGCCGGGTGCGGTCTTGGAGGCCAGCACGTCGATCCTGCGTGCCGCGGGGCTCTCGGCGCGCAAAGTGGAGTACCTGTCGGATCTGGCGCGCCACTTCGAGGACGGCCGTGTCCACGTCAAGCAGTGGCAACAGATGGACGACGAGGCGATCGTCGACGAGCTGGTGTCGATCCGCGGCATCGGCCGCTGGACGGCCGAGATGTTCCTGATCTTCCATCTGATGCGCCCCGACGTGCTGCCGCTCGACGACCTCGGTCTGCTCAAGGGCATCAGCGTCAACTACTTCAGCGGTGAGCCGGTTTCGAGGGCCGAGGTGCGCGAGGTCGGCGAGGCGTGGAGCCCATTCCGCTCGGTGGCCACGTGGTACATTTGGCGCAGCCTCGACCCGCTGCCCGTGGACTATTGATGGTTCGCGAGCCTCGACCCCATCGATGAGCAAGCGCCACTTCCTCGAGTTCGAGCAGCCGATCGCCGAACTCGAAACCAAGATCGAAGAGCTGCGCTACGTCCAGAACGAGTCGGCGGTCGACATCTCCGAGGAGATCGATCGACTCGACAAGAAGAGCCTGCAGCTCACCAAGGAGATCTACTCCAGCCTCAGCCCCTGGCAGGTGACGCAGATCGCGCGTCATCCGCAGCGGCCCTACACGCTCGACTACGCCGGCGAGATCTTCACCGACTTCGCCGAACTGCACGGCGACCGCATGTTCGCCGACGACGCGTCGATTGTCGGCGGCATGGCACGCTTCAACGGCCAGTCGTGCATGCTGGTGGGCCACCAGAAGGGGCGCGACACCAAGGAGCGCGGTCTGCGCAACTTCGGCATGCCGCGGCCCGAGGGTTACCGCAAGGCGCTGCGGTTGATGAAGCTGGCCGAAAAGTTCGGTCTGCCGATCTTCACCTTCGTCGACACTCCAGGGGCCTATCCGGGCATCGGCGCCGAGGAGCGCGGGCAGTCCGAGGCGATCGGCCGCAACATCTACGAGATGAGCCAGCTCAAGGTGCCGATCGTCAGCACCATCATCGGCGAGGGTGGCTCCGGCGGCGCGCTGGCGATCAGCGTCGCCGACCAGGTGGTGATGCTGCAGTACTCGATCTATTCGGTGATCTCGCCCGAAGGTTGCGCGTCGATCCTGTGGAAGAGCGCCGAGCGCGCGGCCGACGCCGCAGAGGCGCTGGGCATCACCGCGCACCGGCTCAAGGCGCTGGGCATCGTCGACAAGATCGTCAACGAGCCGGTCGGCGGTGCGCACCGCGACCCCAAGCACATGAGCGCGCAGCTCAAGCGCGCGCTCGGCGATGCGCTGCGTCAGGTGTCCGACCTCGACGCGAAGGCGCTGTTGAAGCGCCGCTACGAGCGGCTGATGGCCTACGGCCGCTTCACCGACACCAAGGACCGGTGATGCCCCGATGCGTCTCGGCGGCTGCCTCCCGGTGCGGCGCCGAAGCTCGAACCGCGTTGCCCGCTCGGGCTCGCGTGCATCGGTGATCGCGTTGCTGCGCTGCCGCGCCTCGCGGCGCTGAGGCGGTGACTTCGCGGCAGCGGCGGGTGGTCGCGGTCGCCTACAGCGCCGGCCGCGACTCCACCGCGCTGCTGCACGCCGCGGCGCACGCCGCGCGCGATCTCGGCGTCGAGGTGGTGGCATTGCACGTCCACCACGGGCTCATGCCGCAGGCCGATGCCTGGCTCGAGTTCGCTTCGGCGCAAGTGGCGCGCTGGCGCAAGGCGGGACTGCCGGTGCGCCTGGTATCCACGCGCCTGACGGGCAAGCCGGCCAAGGGCGATAGCGTCGAGGCGTGGGCGCGCCGCGAGCGCCGCATGGCGCTGGCGCGGATGGCGCGCGACGAGGCTGCCGGCGCGATCCTGCTGGCGCACCATCGGCGCGACCAGGCCGAGACGGTGCTGCTGCAGGCGCTGCGTGGCGCGGGGCCGGCGGGGCTGGCAGCAATGCCGCGCGCGGTCGAACGCGACGGCCTGTGGTGGCTGCGGCCGTGGCTCGAGCAGCCGCGCGAGGCGATCGAAGCATACGTGCGAACCCACCGGCTGCGCTTTGTCGACGATGCCTCCAACGCCGATCGACGGCTGGCGCGCGGCCGTCTGCGCGAGGCCGTGTGGGACGCGCTGACGCAGGCCTTCGGCGACACCGAGGTCGCGCTCGTGGCCGTCGCGCGCCGCGCACAGCAGGCAAAAGCGCTGCTGTGCGAAGTGGCGTCGAGCGACCTTGCCACGATGACCGACGACCAGGGGCGGCTCGACGTTGCGCGCTGGCGTGTGCTGAGCGCCGCCCGACGCGCCAACGCGCTGCGCGCCTGGCTGCACGCCGCGCTGGGGCGCGGCCCTCCCGAGTCGCTGGTCGAGCGCCTGTTGGTGGAAATTCTGCGCGTGCGCCAGGCGCGCTGGCCGGCCGACGGTGCTCGCGAGCTGATGCTCTACCGCGCTCGCCTGGCGGTGACGCCGCCGGCGCCGCGGCGCACGGGCGCGGCGCCGGGCGAGCTGCTGCTCGATCTTTCGCGCCCGGGGCATCATGCGCTGCCCGGCTTTCGCGGCACGCTGGAGGTCGCGCGTGCAGCCGATGGGGTGCCGGCCGCGTTGTTGCGCTCGTGTCGCGTGGTGGCGCGCCAGGGTGGCGAGCGCTGGCAGGCGCTGCCGCGCAGCGTGCCGCGCAGCCTGAAGAAGCAGTACCAGGCGGCGGCCATTCCCGCCGCGCAGCGCGACGGCCCGCTGGTCTACGCAGCGGATCGGTTGCTGTTCGTGCCTGGGCTCGGGCTCGATGCACGCGTGCGGGCACCTGGACGCCGCGGAACGCTGGCGCTGCGCTGGCACGCCGACGGCACCAGACCCGGCGGATAAAATCCACCGGCTCCCGAACACCCGTGGCGGATCGTGCCCGGTCGCGGGGCGCTCTCAACTCTGGGCCCGCAACCGCGCCGACCGGCGCGGCGCATCACGGTCATGGCACTCATCGTTCACAAGTACGGCGGCACCTCGATGGGCTCGACCGAGCGCATCCGCAATGTCGCCAGGCGCGTCGCCAAGTGGGTGCGCGCGGGGCACCAGCTGGTGGTGGTGCCCTCGGCGATGAGCGGCGAGACCAATCGGCTGCTCGCCCTGGCCAAGGAGGTGTCGCCCGAGAAGATGACCTCCGAGGCGATGCGCGAACTCGACATGATCGCCGCCACCGGCGAGCAGGTGTCGGTGGGGCTGCTGGCGCTGGCGCTGCAGGCCGAGGGCGTGCGATCGGTGAGCTACGCCGGCTGGCAGGTGCCGATCGAGACCGACAGCGCGTACACCAAGGCGCGCATCGAACGCATCGACGACGCGCGCGTGCGCGCCGACCTTGCCGCCGGCAAGGTGGTGATCATCACCGGCTTCCAGGGCATCGACGGCGAAGGCCATGTCACCACGCTCGGGCGCGGCGGCTCCGACACCAGCGCAGTGGCGGTGGCCGCGGCGATGAAGGCCGCCGAGTGCCTGATCTACACCGACGTCGACGGCGTCTACACCACCGACCCGCGCATCGTGCCCGAGGCGCGGCGCCTGACGACCATCACCTTCGAGGAAATGCTCGAGATGGCGAGCCTCGGCTCCAAAGTGCTGCAGATCCGCTCGGTGGAATTCGCCGGCAAGTTCAAGGTGCCGACGCGCGTGCTCTCCAGCCTCACCGATCCCCTGCTGCCGGTGGCCGAGGAGGCGCAGGCCGGCACGCTCATCACTTTCGAGGAAGACCCGCACATGGCGATGGAAAAAGCCGTCATCTCCGGCGTCGCGTTCAACCGCGACGAAGCCAAGATCACCGTGCACGACGTGCCCGACCGCCCCGGCATCGCCTACGCGATCCTCGGCCCGGTGGCCGACGCCAATATCGAGGTCGACGTCATCGTGCAGAACGTCGGCCACGACGGCATGACCGACCTGTCGTTCACGCTCGGGCGCAACGACCTCGCCGCCGCGCTGAAGATCCTGCGCGACCAGGTGCAGCCGCACATCAAGTGCCGCGAGGTGACCGGGGACGACCGCATCGCCAAGGTGTCCGCGGTCGGCGTCGGCATGCGCTCGCACGCCGGCATCGCCGCGAAGATGTTCCGCACCCTGGCCGAGGAGGGCATCAACATCCAGATGATCTCGACCTCGGAGATCAAGATCTCGGTGGTGATCGACGAGAAGTACATGGAGCTCGCGGTGCGCGCGCGCACAAGGCGTTCGAGCTCGAGCAGCCGCAAGCCGCCTGAGGCCGGGCCGCACCTCGACGCGCGGCGTAGAATCCGCGCGCTGGCATTGGAGACGTGACCGAGAGGCCGAAGGTGCTCCCCTGCTAAGGGAGTATGCGGGCAAAACCTGCATCGTGGGTTCGAATCCCACCGTCTCCGCCACCACAGCCCCGCAGGTCGCGGGGCGCCGCCCCCAGGCTCGAATCGCCGCGGTGGGCCCGGACGCGCGCCCTTTTCGTCGCCGGGCTCAGGCTTTCGCGCTCACCTCGTCGTTGAGCCCCGGTACGCCGAGCAGCGCGCGTTCGGCGGGCGACTCGGGAACCATGCGCACCTCGCGCGATGCATCGACGCGGGTGGCGCCAGGGTAAGCGATGGCCTGCCAGGGGGTGAGTTTGGAGCGCGAGGGGTGCGGCTCGCCGCCGACGTGGTCGCTCGGCAGCAGGTAAGTGAAGAACTCGACAGAGCGCATAGATCGGTCCTGCGTTGCGCCTGGTTGGGAGTGCAGTGTCGTCCAGGTCGGCGGCCCGTGCAACCCACCGGTGTTCCGAGTCCCTGCCAGCGGTGTCAGAGGGCGCGCGCCACGGAGAAGGGCGGTCGCGCCGCGTGGGAGTGTGGTTGCCGGGAGGCGTTCGCGTCTCTGTCACACTGCGATTCCTCCGATCATCCGAACACGAAGCCCATGGCGTCGATATGGAAGCGACCGATCTCGGTCGAACTGCTCAACGCGCTGCATGTCGGCACCACGGTATCGCACCTGGGCATCGAGTTCCTCGAGGTCGGCGACGACTTCATCCGCGCGCGCGCGCCGGTCGATGCGCGCACGATCCAGCCGATGGGTATCCTGCACGGCGGCATTTCGGTGCTGCTGGCCGAGTCGCTGGGGTCGTGCGGTGCCGCCTTCTCGATGTCGCCGCAGTACCGCACGGTAGGTCTCGACATCAACGCGAACCACCTGCGCAGCGTCACCGACGGCTGGGTCACCGGCATCAGCCGCCCCATCCACCGCGGCCGCAGCACGCACGTGTGGCACATCGATCTGAGCAACGACAACGGTCAGCTTGTCTGCGTGTCGCGCATCACGATGGCCATTCTCGCGCCGGAAGGCTGATGTTGGCGCGCGCAGCGCGAATCGTGCCCAGCGATGAATGAGCGATCATCCGCGTTCAGGAGGTGCAGACGATGTCGGTTCAGGGCTTGCAGGTGAGCCTGGTCTTCGGTGCCGAGGATCAGGCCTGGATCCGGCGCGAAGGCATCGCGGTGCCGCGCTTCTGGCACGGACACGGCGCAGTGCCGGTGGTGGGCGACGTCGTGCGATTCGGCGGCCGGCAGTTCGCGGTCCGGGCGCGCGTGTGGGAGCACGACGGGCAATCGCCCGTGCTGCGCGTGTTCGTCGGCGATGCGCGCGCGCCGAGCGATACCTCGCTCGGCACTCTCTAGGGTTTGCGGAGCGGGTGCCTCGTTTGTCATCCCGAGAAAGGTCATTTCAGTGTCGACCATCGAAGCTCGAATCGCCGCCCTGGGCTTGAAGCTGCCGGGGCCGCTGCAGTCTCCCGCGGGCATCAAGCTGCCGTTTCAGTTCGTGCATGTGGTGGGCAGCCGCGCGTTCGTCTCGGGCCACGGGCCGCAGAACGCCGACGGCTCGATCGCCGCCCCGCTGGGCAAGGTAGGCCGCGAACTGACGCTGGAGCAGGGCTACGCGCAGGCGCGCTGCGTCGCACTCACCATCCTCGGCAGTCTGCAACGCACGCTGGGCGATCTCGATCGCGTGCACCAATGGTGCCGTGTGTTCGGCATGGTCAATTCGGCGCCCGGGTTCAACCGGCAGCCCGCCGTCATCAACGGCTTCTCGGAGTTGATCCTCGAGTTGTGGGGCCCGCAGCGAGGAGCGCATGCGCGCAGCGCCGTGGGCATGGCCGAACTGCCCTTCGACATTCCGGTGGAGATCGAGGCCGAGGTCGAGTTGAAGGGGTAGGGCGCATGTGCCGGAACATCAGAACCTTGTTCAATTTCGAGCCACCGGCCACGGAGCTGGAGATCCGCGACGCATCGCTGCAGTTCGTGCGCAAGCTGAGCGGCTTCGCGGTGCCGTCGAAGGCCAACGAGGCAGCGTTCGACGAGGCCGTGCAGAAGGTGGCCGCCGCGGCGCGCGAGCTGATCGGGTCGCTCGTGACCCACGCGCCGCCACGCAACCGCGACGACGAGGTCGCCAAGGCAAGAGCCCGCGCGGCACTGCGCTTCGGCGGGCGCGACGTGGCGCCGGCGCAGTCCGGTGGCCGGCCTTGAGGCCGGCGCTCGAGTGGCCGCACTGTTCGCAAGCCGACCAGCGTCTTCTGCCAGCGAGCCCGCGATGAGCGCAAACGCCCTGCCTTTGCCGATCGGCATCGTCGCCTGCTCGGCCGAAGGCGCGGCATTGTGCTATCGCACGGTGTGCGTCGAGGCTGCGCAGCGCATGGGCGCGCACGCGCATCCCGAGGTGGCGATGCACTCGCACGCGCTGGCCGGCTATGTGCGCCGAATCGATCGCGGCGACTGGGCTGGCGTCGCCGAGCTGATGCTCGATTCGGCGCGCAAGCTGACGGCCATCGGTGCGCAACTGCTGATCTGTCCCGACAACACGATCCACCAGGCAATGCCGCTGGTGTTGCCGCACACGCCGCGGCCGTGGTTGCACATCGCCGACGTGGTGATGGCCGAGGCCGCGGCGCGCGGCTACCGTCGCCCTGGCCTCACCGGCACCCGCTGGCTGGTCGACAGCGCGGTGTACCCCGACGCCTGCATGCGCCCGGCTCCGGCCGAGCGCGACGAGGTGCACCGCATCATCATGGACGAGCTGGTCAACGGCGTGTTCGCGCCGGCGTCGGTGGCTGCGCTGCGGCGCGTGATCGACCGCTTGCGCGAGCGCGGCTGCGACGCGGTGGTGCTCGGCTGCACCGAGCTGCCGCTCGTGCTCGGCGACTCCAACTCGAGCCTGCCGACGCTCGACTCCACGCGGCTGCTGGCGCGCGCCGCGCTGCGCGCGTCGCTGCAGGGTATGGCGCCATAGCTGAGGGCCCCTCGACCGGAGCCTCTGCCCATGCCGAGCCGCGAAACCCTGGAGCGCTTCATCGCCCGCGTCGAGAGCAATGCCCACGCCGAGGCGATCGAGGAGTTCTACACCGAGGATGCCTCGATGCGCGAGAACATGGACCCGCCGCGCAGCGGCCGCGACGCGCTCGCGGCCCACGAGCGTGCGGTGCTGGCTCGCGTGCGATCGGTGCACTCGCGCTGCGTGCGGCCGCTGCTCGTCGACGGCGACGTCGTCGTCGTGCGCTGGATCTTCCGCTTCGAGGGCCTCGACGGCCGCGTGCGCGAGCTCGAAGAACTGGCCTACCAGCGCTGGCGCGGCGAGCGCATCGCGCAGGAGCAGTTCTTCTACGATCCGGCCCAGTTCGCGTGGCGCGACCGCGGGTAGGCGCCACGCCTGTCGCGCGTCGACGCTGAGTTCAGCGCGCGAGGCCGCCGATCGGCACGGCGTCCATCGCGCGTCGCATTCGGCAACGAACGGTCTTCGACGCGCGCGTCAGCCCTCGTCGACCAGGCAGGCGTCGAGGATGTCGATCGCGGCGTCCACCTGCGCCCGCGTGGTGATCAGCGGCGGCGTCAGCGTCAGCACGTGGCCCATCGTGGTCTTGAACGACAGGCCCCGCGACAGCGCGCGGTAGAGCACGCGGTCGGCCGCATCGGGAGCGGGTGTCTTGGCGCAGCGGTCGTGCACCAGCTCGACGCCGAGCAGCAGGCCGCGGCCGCGCACGTCGCCGACGAGAGTGTGGCGCTGCCGCAGCTCGTGCAGGCGCTGCAGGGCGTGCGCGCCGATTCTTGCCGCGTGTTCGACCAGGCCTTCGCGCTCGATCACCTGCAGCGTGGCGAGCGCGGCGGCGGCGGTGACCGGGTTCTTCTCATGGGTGTAGTGGCCGAACGCGTAGTCGCCGGCGACGTCGAGGTCGGCGCGTGCGACACACGCCGCGATCGGCAGCACACCGCCGCCGAGCGCCTTGCCGAGGACCACGATGTCGGGCGCCACGGCGTCGTGCTCGGCGGCGAAGAAACGCCCGGTCTTGCCCAGGCCGGTGGGGATCTCGTCGAAGATCAGCAGCGTGCCGTGCGCGCGACACGTGGCGTGCACCGCCTGCCAGTAGCCTGGCGGCGGCAGGTACGGCACCGCGCGCGCCGGCTCGGCGATGACGGCGGCGACGTCGCGCTCGCGCTCGAGCACGTAGCGCACCATCGACGCGCACGCGAGCTGGCACTGATCGAGCCGTGGCTGGTTGTCGGCATCGACTCGGTGCCCGTACGGGCAGCGGTAGCAGCCGAACGGCGCCACGTGTTCGCTGCCCGGCAGCAGCGGCCCGATCGGGCCGCTGCGGAACAGCGACTCGCCGCCGACGCTCGACGCGCCGAACCCGGCGCCGTGGAACGCATCCCAGAAGCTCAGCGTCTTGAAGCGTCCCGTCGCCGCGCGCGCCAGCTTGATCGCCACCTCGACGGCGTCGGTGCCGCCGGTGGTGAACAGCACCTTGGCGTCGTGGCCGGTGAGGGCGCGGAACCGCGCGCCCAGCGCCTCGGCCAGTTCGACCGCACGCTCGCTGGCGAAGCGCCGTGGCGCGAAGCTCAACTCGTCGAGCTGCCGCTTGATCGCCGCCAGCACGTGCGGGTGCGCATAGCCGACGTGGTGCACGTTGTTGCCGTGAAAGTCCATGTAGCGGCGGCCGGCGGTGTCCTCGATCCAGATGCCCTCGGCCTTGGCGACGGCATCGAGGCATGGCGTCGACACCGACTGGTGCAGGAACGCCGCCGCATCGCGCGCCAGCAGGGCGCGGGTGGCGGCATCGAGGTGCTCGGCCTGCCATTGCGAGCGCAGCGGCGAGGCGTTGGTGTCGCCTTCGCTGGCTGTCGGTTCGGGTTTCACCCGCGTGGTCATGGCCGCGCATGATAGGCGCGGTGCGCGCCCGGGTGCGTCAGGCGATGCGTTCGCGAAGACGCAGCACCGGCCAGCCGTGCTGGGCAGCGATCATTGCCAGCCGGTCGTCGGGGTTCGCTGCCACCGGGTGCTGCACCGCCTGCAGCAGCGGCAGGTCGTTGATCGAGTCGCTGTAGAAGGTGCTCCGGCAATCGGACAGGGCGATGCCCTGCCCGTACAACCACTCGTGCAGCCGCGTCACCTTGCCTTCGCGCATGTTGAGCGTGCCGGCGATGCGGCCAGTGAAGCGGCCGTCGGCATCGACCTCGCAATCGGTGGCGATCAGGTGCGGGATCCCGAGCTGCGCTGCCGTCAGCTCGGTGATGAAGCGGTTGGTCGCCGTGGTCAGCACCAGCAGATCGCCGGCGCCGCGGTGGCGCTCGACGAGGGCTCGCGCCGCCGCGCCGATACGCGGGGCGACCACGCCTTCGAGGAACTCGCGGCGCAGCGGCTCCCACTGCGCAGGCGTGCGGCCGGCCAGCGTGGAGACGTAGAACGCGCAGAATTCCGCTGCGCCGACGGTGCCGGCGCGGTATTCGGCCTCCATGCGATGGTTGCGTGCCTCGAACGCGCCGCGCTCGAGCTCGCCGCGGCGCAACAGGAAGTCGCACCACAGCACGTCGCTGTCGCCGTCGAGCAGCGTGTGATCGAGGTCGAACAGCGTGAGAGGAAGCAACCGCACCACGGCGCTCAACGCAAGGTCAAGCGGACACCGCGGAACCGGCTTCGCCGGGTCGCTGGTGTCGCCCCCTTGGGGGGGAGGCGGCCGCTAGGCCGCATCGGGGGGGAGCCTGAGATGCCAGGCCTTGGTGCGCGTGAAGGCGCGGATGCCGTGCGTCGACAGCGTCAGGCCGATACCGGAGTCGCCGACGCCTGACCACGGCAGCCGCGGGCTGACGCGGTCGCAGCAGTTCCAGTAGACGCTGCCGGCGTTCACGCGCGCCAGCAGCTCGCGCGCCCTGGCTTCGTCCCGCGTGTACACGCCGGCGGTGAGACCGTAGCGCGTGTCGTTCATCAGCGCCACCGCCTCGTCGTCGCCGCGTACCTTCTGGATGCCGATGATCGGGCCGAAGCTCTCTTCGCGCATCAGCTCCATCGTGTGGTCGACCTGCGCGAACACCGTCGGCGCGTACCAGTTGCCGGGCCCCGGCAGGCGCCGGCCACCGGTGAGCAGCCGGGCGCCTCTGGCCTTGGCGTCGGCCACCTGCGCATCGAGCACTGCGAGCTGCGGCGCGCGCGTGATCGCCCCGATGTAGGTGTCGGGCGCCATCGGGTCGCCGACCTTGAAGCCGCGCACCGTGGCGGCGAAGTGCTCGACGAAGGCGTCGTGCAGCGACTCGTGCACGTAGATGCGCTCGACCGAGCAGCAGCTCTGGCCGGTGTTGTACATCGCGCCGTCGGCCAGGCTCTCGGCGGCGGCCTTGGCGTCGGCATCGGCGCGAACGTAGGTGGGATCCTTGCCGCCGAGCTCGAGCTGCAGCTTCACGAGCCTGGGCGCCAGCGCCTGCGCGATGCGCACGCCGGTGGCGTGGCTGCCGGTGAAGAACAGGCCGTCGATGCGCTGCGCCAGCAACGCAGCGCCGACCTCGCCGGCGCCGACGAGCGGCTGCATCACCTCGCGCGGCACGCCGGCCTCGTGCAGCAGCCGCGTGATGTGCATGCCGCTCAGCGTGGCGAACTCCGAGGGTTTGTAGAGCACCGCGTTGCCGGCGAGCAGCGCCGGCACGATCACGTTGCAGCCGACGAAGTACGGGTAGTTCCACGCCGAGATGTTGGCCACCACGCCCAGTGGCACGTGGCCGATGCGCTCGCGCATGCCGGCGTCGTCGAACACCGCTTCGTCGGCGATGGCGCGCTCGGTCTGCGCGAGGAAGAAGTCGATGCGCGGCAGCAGGCCGCTGAGCTCGTTGCGCGACTGCGTGATCGGCTTGCCGACCTCGGCGGTGAGCGTGACGGCGAGCGTGTCGGCCTGCGCCACCAGCGCGGCGCGAAAGCGTTCGATCGCCGCCAGCCGCTCGCGCAGCGGCATGGCCGCCCACGCGGGCTGCGCGGCGCGCGCGGCCTGGGCCTTGCGCGCCACCGAGGCGGCATCGTCGGTGGCGCGCTCGCCGACGACGGCGCCGGTGGCGGGGTTGTGGATGGTCAGGGTGGGCATCGTTCAGGCCGTGTGTTGCGCGCGGGTCTGCCGGGCGGCGAGCAGGAAGTCGTGCAGCAAAGGGGCATCGTCGAAATTGTCGGCCGGCGTGTGGAACTCGGGGTGCCACTGCACCGCGGCCACGTACGGTGGCCCGCTGCGGCGTACCGCCTCGATCATGCCGTCGTCGGGGCAGCAGGCCTCGACCACGAAGCCGGGCGCCAGATCCCTGATTGCCTGGTGGTGGATCGAATTGACGATGCCGTGGTGTACGCCGGGGTACAACTGCGCCAGCCGCGAGTGGGGCACCAGCTCGATGTCGTGGAAGTGGCGCTCGAACCGCGAGCCGTCGCGGTGTGCGCGCGACGCCGGCCGCTGCGTGGCGATGTCCTGCAGCAGCGTGCCGCCGTACATCACGTTGAGCAACTGCAGGCCGCGGCAGATGCCGAACACCGGCTTGCCGGCGCGCACGAAGGCGTCGATCAGCTCGATCTCGTAGCGGTCGCGAACGCGGTCGCCCGCCCAGTCGGGGTGCAGCGGCGTCTCGCCGTAGGTTTCGGGGGCGACGTCGTTGCCGCCTTGCAGCAGCAGGCCGTCGAGCGTGGCGGCGTAGTCGTCGAGGTCGAGGTCGCTGCGGGTGACGATGCTGTCCTTGGTGACGGCGGGGATCATCACCGCCATCGCGTGGCCCGACAGCACCCAGTGCGCCACCGACTGCTCGAGGTAGTGCAGGTTCTTGGCCCAGATGCCGCTGATCTGGATGCCGGCGGTGCCCGGCATGTAGATGCGCGCCGAAACGCCGATCAGCAGCGGGCGCTCGGGCCGGCCCTTCATGGTGTGGCGCGGGCGGTCTGCGCCGCGCTCAGAAAGTCGCTCAGGATCGGTGCGTCGTCGATCACGCCTTGTTCGGCCGGCTTGTGGAACTCCGGGTGCCACTGCACCGCCGCCACGTAGCTCGGCCCGCGCCAGCGCACCGCCTCGATCAACTCGTCGTCGGGGCAGCGCGCCTCGACGACGAAGTCGCCCGCCAGTCTGGCGATGCCCTGGTGGTGCACACTGTTGACGGTGACGCGCGAGGTGCCGGGGTAGAGGTTCGCCAGCCGCGTGCCCGGCACGAACTCGACCGCGTGGAAGTGCTGGTCGTACAGCCCCGCATTGCGGTGCGCCAGCGACTGCGGCTGCTGCGAGGCGATGTCCTGCAGCAGCGTGCCGCCGAAAGCGACGTTGAGCACCTGCAGGCCGCGGCAGACGCCGAACACCGGCTTGGCGCGGGCGATGAAGGCGCGTGCCAGCGCGGTCTCATACTCGTCGCGCACGCGGTCGCCCGCCCACTGCGGCTTCAGGGGCTCCTCGCCGTAGTGGCCGGGCCACATGTCGGAGCCGCCCATCAGCACCAGGCCGTCGAGCCAGGCCGCGTAGTCGTCGAAGCCCACCGTGCCGCGCGAGGTGTCGCCCAGCGGCGAGGGCACCATCACCGGCAGCGCGCCTTGCGAAGCCACCCAGTGCGCCACCGACTGTTCGATGTACTGCAGCGTCTTGCCGGTGAAGATCGGGCGCTGCGCGTCGGCGTGGAAGAAGCACGCCGAGATCGCGATCTTGAGGCGGTCGGACATGCTCACATGGCGGCGAGGAAGAAGCGCTCGTAGTCTGCCTCGACCGTGGGCCGCGGGTTGGTCTGCGCGGTGAAATCCTGCGCGGCCAGCGGCACCAGCTGCGGCAGGTGCGCGCGGGTGACGCCGTGCCTGGCCAGCCCGCCGGCGATGCCGATGCGCTGCTTGAGCGCGCGCAGCCAGCCAATGAAGCCTGCACCGTCGGCGTCGGGGCCGATGCCGGCGGCGTGCGACAGCTCGGCGAACTTGGCGGGCACCGCCTCGCGGTTCCAGTCGAGCACGGTGTCGATCATCAGGGCGTTGGCCAGGCCGTGGTGCAGGTCGCACACCGCACCCAGCGCGTGCGCGCAGGCGTGCACCGAGCCGAGGTCTTTCTGGAACGCGATGGCGCCCATCATCGAGCTCATCATCATGTCGGCGCGCGCGGCCAGGTTGCCGGGCTCGTGCACCGCGGTGGCGAGCGCGCGCGCGCCGATGCGCAGACCCTCGAGCGCGATGCCGTCGCACAGCGGGTGGTACGCCGGCGACAGGTAGCTCTCGATGTTGTGCGTCAGGGCGTCCATGCCGGTGGCTGCGGTGACGGCCGCGGGCAGTGCCAGCGTCAGCTCGGGGTCGGCGAATACCGCCCGGGCGAGGATCTTCGGGTCGAACACGGTGCGCTTGCGGTGGGTGTCGTTCTCCGACACCACGGCGGAGCGGCCGACCTCGGAGCCGGTGCCCGAGGTGGTGGGCAGCGCCACGAAGTACGGCAGCGCGTGGCGGATCGGCCGCACGTTCGGGTGATCCCACACGTACTCGAGCACGTCGCCGTCGTGCGTGGCCATCACGCCGACGACCTTGGCCACGTCGAGCGCGGCGCCGCCGCCGAAGCCAACGACGCAGTCGGCGCGGTGTGCCTTGAATGCCTCTGCTCCGGCCATCACCATGGCGCAGGTCGGGTTGCCGTGGATGCCGTCGAACACCGCGACGTCCAGCTCGCGCAGGTGGCTCCTGAACTCGGCCAGCACCGGCAGCGCGGCGAGCGCGCGGTCGGTGACGATCAGCGGGCGCCTCAGGCCCTGCTCGAGCACGTGCGCGGCCACGAGCGTGCGCGCGCCGGTGCCGAAGTGGATCGGGGTGGGGAAGGCGAATCGGGTGATGGACATGAGTCAGTTCAGCATGACGATGCCGGGGATCTTGGTCGCGCGGCGGTCGAAACTCACCGTGTGGTCGCAGCCACTGCGTCGGTCCAGCGCGGCGATCAAGGCGTCGGAAAAGTCGACGCCGGTCTGCTCGAAGGTATCCACCGCGATCCACACGGCTTCGGATTCCTGCACGACGAACTGAGGCCCGACGAGCAACTGGGTCACCACCGCTGCGACCTCGGCACGGTCGGCCGCGTAGGACGAACGCAGCACCCACACCAGCTCGGCCAGCGAAATCAGCGACACGTGGCCAGGAGCCTCCGGGCCCAGCGTGCGATCGATCAGCCTGGCCGCGGTGCGCGACTGCGCCGGATCGTCGTCGGCGAAGTAGCGCAGCAGCACGGTGGTGTCGAGCCCGATCACCGCCGCCTGGCTTTCGATCCGGCCTCGCGCCGCATCTGCGCTTCGCTGCGGCTGCCCATGCCTGCGATGACGCGGTTCATCTCGTCGATCGAGAGCGCTCGTTTGCGCCGGCCTTTGAACATCCCGCGCAGGGCGGTCACGTCGCCCTTGATCACCACGAGGCGGTAGCCGTCGTGCGTCGGTACGAACTGCACCTTGTCGCCCGGACCCACGCCCAGCTCCTCGCGCACGGCCTTGGGCAGGGTGATCTGGCTCTTGCTGGTGATGGTGGCGGTTTCCATGCCGGGGATGCGGTAAGGCGCTTGTGGCATTGTGCCTTACGGTGCCGGGCGCCTCAAATGATCTCGAAATACCGCTTGAGCTCCCAGTCGGTCACCGCGTCCTGCCACTGCCGGTGCTCCCACTGGCGCGTGGCGGCGAAGTGGTCGACGAAGGTGTCGCCGAGCCAGTCGCGCGCGATCGCCGACTCCTTGAAGGTGTGCGTGGTGCGCAGCAGCGAGCGCGGTGCGCGCGGGATGTGCTCGCTGCCTTCGTTGGTGCCGGTGATCGGCGGCGCGGTGAGCTTCAGCCCCTTCTCGACGCCGTGCATGCCGGCAGCCACCACCGCGGCCATCGCCAGGTACGGGTTGATGTCGGCGCCGGGGCAGCGCGTTTCGAGCCGCGTGCTCTTCGGGCTGGCGGCGATGACGCGGAAGCTCGCGGTGCGGTTGTCCAGGCCCCAGGTCGGCTTGACCGGCGCCCAGAAGCCGTCGACCAGCCGCTTGTAGCTGTTGACGGTGGGCCAGAACATCGGCGCGAACTCCATCAGGCACGCCACCTGACCGGCGAGGTAGCTCTCGAACAGCTTGCTCATGCGCCGCTTGCTCTTCTCGTCGAAGAACAGGTTGCGCTTGCCGTCGGACAGGCTCTGGTGGATGTGGCCCGAGCAGCCGGGGTAGCGCTGGCTCCACTTGGCCATAAAGCTCGGCATGATGCCGAAGCGCTTGCCGATCTCCTTGGCGCCGGTCTTGAAGAGGATCGCGCGGTCGGCCGCTTCGAGCGCCTCGCTGAAGGCGATGGCCGCTTCGTAGACGCCGGGGCCGGTCTCGGTGTGCAGGCCCTCGATCGGCACCTTGAACGCGAGCATCTCGTCCATCAGCGCGTTGAAGAACTCGCGGCTGTCGCCCATGCGCAGCAGCGAGTAGCCGAACATGCCCGGGGTCAGCGTGGTGGGGTTGATGCCCTGCTTGGCGGCCCAGCTTGCCGGTGTCTCGGCGAAGTTGAACCACTCGAACTCGACACCGGCCATCACCTCGAAGCCGAGCTTGCGCGCGCGCTGCAGCACACGCTTCAGCATCTGCCGCGGACACACCGGGTACGGCGTGCCGTCGGCGTTGACGAACTCGCCGAGGAAGAACGGCACGTTGCCGTCCCACGGCACCGTGCGCGCGGTGTCGAGGTCGAGCCGCGCCAGCGCGTCGGGAAAGCCGTGCTGCCAGCCGGTGACCTGCGTGTTGTCGTAGCACTGGTCGTGCGAGTCCCAGCCGAACACCACGTCGCAGAAGCCGAAGCCGCCCTTGGGGTGCGGCTCGGCGGCGCCGAGGAACTTGTCGACGTGCAGGAGCTTGCCGCGCAGGATGCCGTCGATGTCGCTGACCGCGACCTTGACCTTGCGGGCGCCGGACTTGCGGATGGCGTCGAGCGCCGGATGTTCTTTCTGGGTGGCCATGGTCGATCGTCTGCTTCTTCTAGAGCGCGGGTGTACCGTCGGGAATGCCCATCTCGCGCAGCGTGTCGGCCACCGCGGCGACGGCCTGCTGCATCTCGTTGTGCCCGATCGCGCCGATGCAGCCGACGCGGAAGGTCTCGAGCTGCGTCAGCTTGCCGGGGTAGAGGATGAAGCCGCGCTGCTTGGCCGCGGCGTAGAAGCGCTTGAAGTCGTACGACGGGTGCGCCGGGGCGTGGAAGGTGACGATGATCGGCGCCTGGATCTCGGGCTTCAGGAACGGCTTGAAGCCCAGTGCGCCCATGCCGTCGACCAGCGTGCGGTAGTTGCCGGCGTAGCGCGCCAGCCGCGCGGGCTGACCGCCTTCCTCGACGAACTGCGCCACCGCTTCGGCCAGCGCCACCACCACGTGGGTGGGCGGCGTGAAGCGCCACTGGCCGGTTTTCTCCATGTAGACGTGCTGGTCGTGCAGGTCCATCGCCAGGCTCTGGCTGTTGCCGGCACAGGCTTCGAGCACCGCCTTGCGGATGAAGACGAAGCCCATGCCCGGCACGCCTTCGAGGCACTTGCCGCTGGCGGCGACGAGCGCATCGAAGCGGATGTGGCGCGCATCGATCGGCAGCGCGCCGAAGCTCGACATGGCGTCGACGATCAGCCCCTTGCCGTGCCTTGCGCAGACCTGCGCGATCTCGGCCAGCGGGTTCTCGACCCCGGTTCCTGTTTCGCAGTGCACCAGCACCACGTGGGTGATCGACGGGTCGGCCTTCAGACGCTCGTCGACCGCGGCGGCCGCCACCGGCGCGTCCTCGGCGAACGGCATCACGGTGGCCTTGCGGCCCATCATCTGCGTCAGCTTGGCGGCGCGCTTGCAGTACGCGCCGTTGTCGGGCACCAGCACGTGGCCGGCCTTGGGCACCAGCGTCGCCACCGCGGCCTCGACGCTGAAGGTGCCGCTGCCCTGCAGCGGCACCAGCACGTGGCTGTCGTGGCCGTGCACGATGTCGAGCAGCCGGCTGCGCAGCGCGGCTGTGACGGCGTTGAAGTCGGCGTCCCACGAGCCCCAGTCCTTCAGCATCGCGAGCTTGGTGCGCAGCGTGGTGGTCAGTGGGCCGGGGGTGAGCAGGATGCGGTCGCGGTCCATCGATGCAGGCCTTTCGATGTCGTTCGGTGGTTCTTGCGGTGTCCGGGTGGTCAGCGTCGCAGCACGGCGCGGTACGCCTCGCGCTTGAGGTCAGCGACGAACGGGTCGGCGTAGCCGAACCAGCGCTGCGTCATCAGCGCGCCGGCCAGGCGGTGGCGTGGCGAAATCCACCATTGCGTTGCGGCCACGCCGCCCCAATAGCACTCGCCAGTCGAATCGGGGTGTTCGCTGGCCGCCGGCGTCACGACCACACCGCCAGCCAGGCCGAAGCCCTTGCCGGTGAGTTCGCCGACCCCGGGGAAGGCGATGAATCTGCCGGGCGGGAGCTGGTTGTGAATCATTGCCTCGAAGGTCGACGGCTTCAGGAGCGTCGACGCGCGCGATGCTGCAGCGGGCATCAGTGCGCGCAGCAGCTTCACCATGTCGCCCAGGCTCGATACCAGGCCACCGCCGCCTGACAACCGCGCCACCGGCCGCAGGTTGGCCTGCGGCGGGAGCAGACGCTCGGCGCGCTCGAGACCGGGTCGCATCGGGTCGGTCAGGCTGGCACCGACGTACAGTGCCGCCAGCCGTTCACGCTCGCCCTCGGGCACCACGAAGGCGGTGTCGGTCATGTGCAGCGGTTGCAGGATGCGCTCGTCGATGAAGCGGTCGAAGCGTTGCCCGCTGCACACCTCGACCAGCCGGGCCAGCACGTCGGTGGCCACCGAGTACATCCAGTCGGTGCCGGGCTCGAAGGCCAGCGGCAAGCCGCCCAGTACATCGACCATCTGTGCCAGCGTGGTGTCCACCGCCAGCACGCGCTGCTTCACATAAGCCGTGAACAACGTGGTGCCGGGATCGAACATGCCATAGCTGAGGCCGGCGGTATGCGTGAGCAGATGGCGGATGGTGATCGGCGAGCGTGCCGGCACCGTGTCGTCGATCCTGCGGGCGCCATGGCGCAGCACCCGGCGGTGAGCCAGCGCCGGCAGGAAGCGCTCGACCGGCTCGTCGAGATCGAAGCGCCCGTCCTCGTGCAGCAACAGCACGGCGCAGCTCGTCACGAGCTTGGTGTTGGAGAAAACGCGAAACAGGTGGTCTTCGCGCAACGCAAGGCCGCGTTCGCGGTCGGCCATCCCGGTGCAGTGCGTGTGCACCTTGCCGTCGCCGGTGAGCACCGCCACCGATACGCCGGGAAGCAGGTCGGCGTCGACCCAGCGCTGCATCGCTGCGTGCAACGCGGAGAAGTCGGGGTCGCCAACGCGGTTGATCAACGCAAGTCTCGGCGGGTTTGGATGTCGGGCGGCTGGCTGCGCCGGCCGGCCGCCGCAGTGCAGCTTCTGTCAATGACCGTCGAACTTCCCGTCAGCGGGCGGGGAATTCTAGTCAGGCTTCCTGGTCGAAGCGGCACGCCCCGGCGCGGTCGCTCAATGGTCGCGCAGCTGCGTATGAATCGGTTGTCAAGCGTATGCTTTTGGCCCGACGGGTGCCGGCGGCCGAGGCGGCTCTTGCACCCGATCGTCGGCCGCGTTGACCCGCACACGAGGAGACGACGATGACCCCTGCCGCTGCACCTGCCCTCGGTATCGTGCCCCGCGACGGCCTGTCGCACGTGCGCGGCAGCGAAACCGCCGCGCTGTGGACGCTGACCATCCCGGCGCTGCTGGCGCAGACGGTGGCCCGCTTCGGCGAACGGCCGGCGGTGTGCTTCCGCGAGCAGGGCGTGCGCTTCACCTGGCGCGAGTTCGCGGCCGAGGTCGACGCGCTGGCCGCCGGCCTGGCCGCGCTCGGACTGCAGCGCGGCGATCGCGTGGGCATCTGGTCGCCCAACCGCGTGGAGTGGCTGGTGACGCAGTTCGCCACCGCGCGCATCGGCCTCATCCTGGTCAACATCAATCCGGCGTATCGGCTGGCCGAGCTCGAGTACGCGCTCAACGTGTCGGGCTGCCGCGCGATCATCGCCGCGGAGAAGCTGAAGACCTCGATGTACCTGGAGATGATCGCCAAGCTCGCGCCTGAGTTGCGCGCGGCGACGCCGGGAAGCCTGAAGTCCGCGAAGCTGCCGGCGCTGCAGTTCGTGATCCGCATGGGCGAGGCGCGAACGCCGGGCATGCTGAACTACGGCGACGTGGTGGCGCGTGGCCGCGAGGGGCTCGACGTTGCCAGGCTCGACGCGATCAGCGCCACGCTCGACTGCCTCGACGCCATCAACATCCAGTTCACCAGCGGCACCACCGGCAACCCGAAGGGCGCCACGCTGACGCATCACAACATCGTCAACAACGCGCGCTTCATCGCCGAGGCGATGCGCTTCAGCGAGGCCGATTCGCTGTGCATCCCGGTGCCGCTGTACCACTGCTTCGGCATGGTGCTGGCAGTGCTCGCGTGCACCTGCACCGGCGCGCGCATGGTGTTCCCGGGCGAGTCGTTCGAGCCGCTGGCCACGCTGCAGGCGGTGTCCGAGGAGCGCTGCACGGCGCTGCACGGCGTGCCGACCATGTTCATCGCCGAGCTCGGCCACCCGCGCTTCGCCGAATTCGACCTGTCGCACCTGCGCACCGGCATCATGGCCGGCTCGCCGTGCCCGATCGAGACGATGAAGCGCGTGGTCTCGGAGATGCACATGAGCGAGGTGACGATCGCCTACGGCATGACCGAGACCTCGCCGGTGTCGTTCCAGAGTTCGACCGCCGACCCGCTCGAGCGCCGCGTGTCCACGGTGGGCCGCGTCCAGCCGCACCTGGAAGTGAAGATCGTCGACGCCGAGGGCCGCATCGTGCCGGTGGGCGAGAAGGGCGAGCTGTGCACCAGGGGCTACGCGGTGATGAAGGGCTACTGGCGCGACGAGCAGCGAACCGCCGAGGCCGTGCGCGACGGCTGGATGCACACCGGCGACCTCGCCACCCTCGACGCCGAGGGCTACTGCAACATCGTCGGCCGCGTCAAGGACATGCTGATCCGCGGCGGCGAGAACGTCTACCCGCGCGAGGTCGAGGAGTTCCTGTTCCGCCACCCGTCGGTGCAGGCGGTGCAGGTGTTCGGCGTGCCCGACGCCAAGTACGGCGAGGAGGTGTGCGCCTGGATCACGCTGAAGCCCGGCGTCACCTGCACCGAGCAGGAGATCCGCGACTTCTGCAAGGACCAGATCGCGCACTACAAGGTACCGCGCCACATCCGCTTCGTGGCCGAGATGCCGATGACGATCACCGGCAAGGTGCAGAAGTTCGTGATGCGCGAGCAGATGGTGCGCGAACTCGGCCTCACCGAGACCAAGACCGCCTGAACGCGCGGCCGCGCCGCGAGCGCCCCCGCTGTCAGCGCTGCTTCCATGCCTGCGTGCGGCGGTCGATCCAGCGGCCGAGCAACGTGAACAGCACGGTGGCGATCGCCGAGGCCGCGGCGATCAGCACCGCCATCGCCGCGGCGGGGCTCAGCTCGCCGGCCTCGTCCATGTTGAGGATCGCGATCGACGCCAGCCGCGTCTCGGGCGAATACAGGAACACGACCGCCGAGATCGTGGTCATCGCGTTGATGAAGAAGTAGCGGGCGATATCGACCAGCGACGGTGTGCAGATCGGCAGTGTCACGCGCCAGAAGGTGCGATACCACGGCACCTTCAACGATGCCGACACGGCCTCGAACTCGGTGTCGAGCGCCTTCAGGGTCGTCACCGCGGTGAGGTGGCCGGTGGTGTAGAAGTGCACCGCGGTGCACAGCGTCATCAGCGTCAGCGTGTGGTACAGGCCGTTGAGCGGGTTGGCCGGCGCGTTGAAGAAGAAGATGTAGCCCAACCCCAGCACCAGCCCGGGCACCGCCATCGGCGTGATCGCCAGCATGCGCAGCGCGCCGCGCAGGCCGTCGAGGCCGCGCGTCTTCTCCTGCAGGTAGGCGCCGACGAAGACCATCGCCGTGCCCGCCAGCGCGGTGCCGGCGGCCATCTTCAGGCTGTTGAGGAAGCCGGTGGCGACATCGTTGTCGATCAGGCCGTAGATGTAGTGCTTGAGGCTCGGCGTCAGGTTGTAGGGCCAGAAGGTGACCAGCGAGGCGAACACCGCCATCGCCAGCATCGCCAGCATCAGCAGCGCGATCACGCTGCAGAAGGCCGTCATCGCGGCGTCGAAGCCGCGCGACGGCCGCGGCACGTAGGGCACGGCGCGCGCGGTCAGCATCGCGGTCTGCCGGCGCTGCACCACATAGTCGATACCGAAGGTCAGCGCCGCCGGCGCCAGCAGCAGGATGGCGACCACCGCGCCGCCGGAGAAATCCTGCTGGCCGATCACCAGCTTGAAGACGTCGGTGGCCAGCACGTTGAAGCTGCCGCCGATCACCTTCGGGATGCCGAAGTCGGTGATCGCCAGCGTGAAGGTCACCAGCGCGGCCGACATCAGGCCGTAGCGCGCGCCGGGCAGCGTGATGGTGAAGAACTTGCGCCAGCGCGTAGTGCCCATGGCGTCGGCCGCCTCGTACAGCCGCGCGTCGGCCAGCGCCAGCGCCGAGATCAGGATCATCAGCGTGTGCGGAAACGTCGCCAGGCTCTCGGCCAGCACGATGCCCGGCGCGCCGTAGATCTGATCGATGCCGAGGTCCTGCATCGCGTCTTTCAGCACGCCCTGGTTGCCGAACCAGTAGAGCAGCGACAGCGCCGACAGCAGCGACGGCGCCAGCAGCGGCACCAGCGCGATGCCGCGGAACAGCCCCTTGGCCGGCATGCACGAGCGCGTCAGCGCATAGGCGAAGCCGAACGCCAGCGGCACGACGATCGCGGTCACCGTGGCCGACACCCACAGGCTGTTCCACACGCTTTGCAGCAGCGCCGGCGTGCGCGCATAGGAGACGAAGTTGGCCGCGCCGACGAAACGGCCGGTGTCGTCCTCGACCGCCTGGCGCAGGATCGCCAGCAGCGGCAGCGCCAGGAACGCCACCAGCACCGCCAGGATGGCGACGATGGCCGCCTGCGCCGCGCGGTCGCTCCAGTGCAGCTTCAGTCGCAGGGCGGCCGGCTGTCTGCGCAGTACCGCAGCCATGTTCAGAACACCCGCACGCGCTCTTGCAGCAGGCGCAGTCGCAGGTTCGAGCCCACCGCGAGCGATTGCTCGGCCAGGTAGTTCAGCGACAGGTACACGGTGAGTCGGTGCGGCGCGAACGCCGGCGAGGCGACGTGCACGTGGCAGTACGAGCCGAGGAACTCGATCTTCTCGATCGCCGCGTCGAATCCCAGCGGGTCGTCGTCGGCGATCGGCCGCGCCAGCACGTCTTCGGGCCGCAGGTAGACGCGCACCTCGCGGTCGGCGCCGTCGGCGCCCCAGTTCAGCGTGCCGGCGTGCAGCCGACCGGCGCGCACCTGGCCGGGCAGCACGTTGACCTTGCCGACGAAATCGGCCACGAACGGCGACGCCGGCTCGCGATAGATCTCCAGCGGCGTGCCGATCTGCTCGATCACGCCGTGGTTCATCACCACGATGCGGTCGGCTACCGACAGCGCCTCTTCCTGGTCGTGGGTGACCATGATGGTGGTGACGCCGAGCTTGCGCTGCAGTGCGCGGATCTCCTGCCGCAGGCGCACGCGCTCGAGCGCGTCGAGCGCCGACAGCGGCTCGTCGAGCAGCAGCAGGCCGGGCGACGTGGCCAGCGCGCGCGCCAGCGCGATGCGTTGCTGCTGGCCGCCCGAGAGCTGCGCCGGGTACTTGCGCTCGCTGCCGGGCAGCCCCACCAGCCGCAGCAACTCGGCCACGCGCTGCGCGATCTGCGGCTTGGGCATCTTGCGATTGACCAGCCCGTAGGCCACGTTGTCGGCCACGCTCAGATTGGGAAACAGCGCGTAGCTCTGGAACACGATGCCGTAGTCGCGCTGCGCCGGCGGCAGGCGCGAGATGTCACGCTCGTTCTGCCAGATCTCGCCGCGGGTCTGCACCTCGAGCCCGGCGATCACCCGCAGCAGCGTGGTCTTGCCGCAGCCCGAGGGGCCGAGGAAGCACATGAACTCGCCCTTGCGCACGCCCAGCTCGATATGCCGCAGCGCGACGAAGCTGCCGAACGCCTTGTGGATGCCGCGCAGTTCGATCGAGTGGTCGGGGCTCATGGGTGAGTGCCGAGGCGGCGCGCACGCACGCCGGGCGCCGCTGGCGCCGCGGCGGTGCGCAGCGCCCGCGTCAGCGCTTCTCGGACTTGGCGTTGTAGCGCTTGTTCCACTCGGCGAGGATGCGCTCGCGGTTGCTGGCCGAATAGTTGAAGTCCATCTTGATCAGCCGCGACTCGTAGTCGGCGGGGATGTTGGCCAGCTTCGGCGCCACGCCGGGTTGCGCGGTGATCGCGAAGTTCTTGCCGTACAGCATCATCGCGTCCTTGCTGCTGGCCCAGTCGGCCAGCTTCTTGGCGGCATCGAGCTTCTTGGTGCCCTTGTGGATCGCGAACGCCTCGAGGTCCCAGCCCAGGCCTTCTTTCGGGAACACGAGGTCGATCGGCGCACCCTTGCTCTTGTTGCTGTGGCCGCGGTACTCGAACGAGATGCCGGCCACGTACTCGCCGGCGGCGGCCATGTTGCACGGCTTGGAGCCCGAGTGCGTGTACTGCGCGATGTTCTCGTGCAGGCCGTCCATGTACTTCCAGCCGCCGCCCTTGCCGCCGTCGTCGCCCCACATCTGCAGCCAGGCGACGACGTCGAAGTAGCCGGTGCCCGAGCTGGCCGGGTTGGGCATCACCACCTGGCCCTTGTAGACGGGCTTGAGCAGGTCCTTCCACCCTTCGGGCTTGGGGATGTTGCGCTTCTTGGCCTCGATGGTGTTGAAGCACACCACCGCGCCGTAGACGTCCATGCCCCACCACGCCGGCGGGTTCTTCTTGTCGCGGTACTGGCTCATGATGGCGTCGAGATTCAGCGGCGCATAGGGCTCGAGCATGCCTTGCTGATCGAACAGGGCCAGGCCCGATGCCGCCACGCCCCAGATGACGTCGGCCTGCGGGTTGGACTTCTCGGCCAGCAGCTTGGCAATCACCACGCCGGTGGAGTCGCGCACGAACTTGAGTTCGATGTTCGGTTGGGCCTTGGCGAAGCCGTCCTGGTAGGCCTTGATCTGGTCGGTCTCGAGCGCGGTGTAGACGAGCAGGCTGGTCTTCTGTGCGAACGCACTGCCGCCGAAGGCCAGGGTGGCGGCGGCCAGCAGGGGGGCGATGCCCGGAATGCGCATGGATCTTCTCCTCGGTATGGCGGTGGACAGGGCAGGTTACGGCTGCGGCGGCGCCACGCAAGGCATGACAACCCGGTGTCCGACGCCCGTTTCCTCCGGGCCGTCACGCTAACGCGCCACGTTTCGTGGTGTCAACGGTATTTTGCCGATTGTTGACAATGTGCAAAACCGCGGCTTCAATCGGGGCCGCGGGGGAGAGGCTCGCTGCGCGGCCGTGCGCTTGGCACACAGAGGGTGGTTGCCGCCGGCACGAGCGACTCGCGCAACGCGCACAATGGCCGCGGTCCGGCCGGCATCGCGAGCCGGACGGGCGCGACTATCGGATTTCATGGTTCATCTGCTCAATCTGTTTGCTGCGATCGCCCTGCTGGTGTGGGGGACGCAGATCGTGCGCACCGGCATCCTGCGCGTCTTCGGCGAGAGCCTGCGTCATGTGCTGGCCGTCGGCATGCGCACGCGGGTGCAGGCGATGCTGGCCGGCATCGGCGTGACCAGCCTCGTGCAGAGCGCCACCGCCACCTGCCTGATCGCCACCTCGTTCCTCGGCCGTGCGCTGGTCACGCTGCCGGCGGCGCTGGCGGTGATGCTGGGCGCCGACGTCGGCAGCGCGGCGATGACGGTGGTGTTCTCGTTCGACCTGTCGTGGCTGTCACCGCTGTTGATCTTCGGCGGTGTGGTGGCCTTCATTTCGCGCGAGAAGACCACGTTCGGGCAGCTCGGCCGGGTGGCGATCGGGCTCGGGCTGATCCTGCTGTCGTTGCAGTTGATCGTTGCCGCAACGCGGCCGCTGGTGGAGTCGCCCGCGGTGCGCGTGCTGCTCGAGGCGCTGCCGCAGGACGTGATGCTCGACATGCTGGTGGGCGCCCTGCTCGCCGTGGCGGCGTACTCGAGCCTGGCCATCGTGCTGCTGGTGGCGACGCTGGCGGTGTCGGGCGCGGTGACGGTGCCGATCGCCCTCGGACTGGTGCTGGGCGCCAACCTCGGCAGCGCACTGCTGGCGGTGATGCTGACGTCGAAGTCGGCGCTCGTCGAGCGGCGCCTGCCGATCGGCAATCTGCTGTTCAAGCTGGTTGGCGCGCTGTGCGCGATTCCGCTGCTGCCGGTGGCGCAGGATGCGTTGCGGCTGGTCAGCCACCAGGTGCACCAGCAGGTGGTGCTGTTCCACCTGCTGTTCAACATCGTGCTGACGCTGGTGTTCATCGGCCTCACCGGGGTGGCTGCCAAGCTGCTGCTGAAGCTGCTGCCCGAGCCGCGGGTGGGCGCGACGGCGCAGCGGCCGCGGCATCTGGATCCATCGGCGCTGACCACGCCGAGCCTGGCGATCAGTTGCGCGGCGCGCGAGGCGCTGTACCAGGCCGACGTGGTGGAGACGATGCTGCGCGGCATCGTGCCGGTGCTGCGCAGCAACGACCTCGCGCTGGCCGAGCAACTGCGCCAGATGGACGACACGGTCGACGAGCTCTACACGTCGATCAAGCTGTATCTGACGCAGATCTCGCGCCAGGCGCTGTCGGAGCGCGAAGGCCGACGCTGGACCGACGTGATGTCGTTCACCATCAACATGGAGCAGATCGGCGACATCATCGAGCGCGTGCTGCAGGACATCGAGGACAAGAAGATCCGCCCCAACCGCCGGCTGTCGGACGCCGGCATGGGCGAGATCTGTCACCTGCACGAGCGCCTGGTGGCGAACCTGCGGCTGGCGATGAGCGTGTTCCTCGACGGCCACGTGCGCGACGCGCGCAAGCTGCTCGAGGAGAAGGCGCGCTTCCGCGACCTGCAGCACGAGTACGCCGCCAGCCACATCGCGCGGCTGCAGGACAACACGCCGCAGAGCATCGAGACCAGTTCGCTGCACCTCGACCTCATCAGCGACTTGAAGCGCATCAACTCGCACATCTGCTCGATCGCCTACCCGATCCTCGAATCGGCCGGCGCGCTCACCGCCACGCGCATCCGCGCCTCGGTGCTGACGCCGGGCGAGTCGGACCTGCAGAAGCTGGGCGACAGCTGAAGCCGGCGATGGCGCGGCGCGGCCGGCGGGTCCCGATGTGCGCCTCGGCCGGGGCGTACCGCAGCGCCGAGCGGCTCGCCGCGGGCCGCGCATGACGCTCACCTGGCCCATCGTGCTGGCGGTGCTGATCGGCGCCGTGCTGCACGCCGGCTGGAACGCGCTGGTCAAGTCCAGCGGCGACAAGGAGCTCGACACCGCGCTGGTGCACTTCCTGGGGGGTGCAGTCGCGCTGCCGGCGCTGCTGGCGACGGGTGCGCCGCCGGCCGCCACCTGGCCGTTCATTGCCAGTTCGCTGGTCGTGCACGTCGCGTACTACGTGACGCTGGCCGGCGCCTACAAGCACGGCGATCTCGGCCTGACGTATCCGATCATGCGTGGCAGCGCGCCGCTGCTGGTGGCGCTGGGCAGTTCGGTGGTGCTCGGCGAATCGCTGTCGCCGCTGGCCTGGGCCGGCGTGGCCGGGGTGACCTCGGGGGTGGCGATGGTCGGCCTGGCGCATCCCGGCGAAGCGTTGCACCACCGCCGCGCGCTCGGCTTCGCGCTCACCAACGCCGTGATCATCATGACCTATACCTTCATCGACGGCAGCGGCGTGCGCGCCGCGGTGGGCGCCGGCGGCAGCGCGGCCAGCTATGTGTTCCTGCTGTTCGTGCTCGATGCCATTCCGTATCCGGCAATGGTGGTGTTGCGGCGCAACGCCGTCGGGCGGCGCGCGATCCTCGACTACGCGCGCCGGCGCTGGCCACTGGCGGCGCTCGGCGGCACGGCGTCGATCGGCTCGTACGCGATCGCGCTGTGGGCGATGACGCGCGCGCCGGTGGCCGCCGTGTCGGCGCTGCGCGAGACCTCGGTGCTGTTCGCCACGCTGCTCGGCGCATGGCTGCTGAAGGAGCGGCTCGGCGCGCAGCGGCTGGCAGGAGCGCTGGTCATCGTGGCCGGCGTCGTGGCGTTGCGCTTCGGCTGAGAAGCTGTGAACGAATCATCCACACCCGCTCGTCACGCCAGAGGGCGCCCGCTCGTCGTTGCAAATGCTCGCCATATCCCGCGATATGGCTGCGCTTTGCGCCTAGATCGGGCGCCCTCTGGCGCGCCGCTCGGGCGCGGCCGATTCATTCACAGCTTCTGAGGCGGGTGCCGGCCCCGACGGGGCAGACCGCCGCACTGGGTATATTGTTGACAATCTGCAAACTGCCCCTTACGCTCGGCCGCTACCGCCTCCCGACCGACGATGCCCAGCTCTGCCGACCCCAGCAAGCGCGCGCCCGCGGCGGCGGCGATCGAGCTGCTGCGCGAGAACTCGCTGGCGATGCTGGCGCAGCGCGAACTCGAGCGGCGCATCGTGGCCGGCGAGCTGGCGGTCGGGGCCAAGCTCAACGAGGTCGAGATCGCGCAGACGCTGGGCGTCTCGCGCGGCCCGGTGCGCGAGGCGTTCCGCGCCCTCGACCAGGCCGGCCTCGTGCGCGTGGAGAAGAATCGCGGCGTCTTCGTGCGCCAGGTGTCGCTGCAGGAGGCCAACGAGATCTACGAGGTGCGCGCCGCGCTCGAGGGCCTGATCGGCCGGTTGGCGGCGCAGCGCATCGACGCCGACGAGCTCGAACAGCTGCGCGCGATCGTCAAGAAGATGGCCGCGCTCGACAAATCGCGCAAGGCCGAGGCGTACTTCGCGCTCAACCTCGAGTTCCACGAGCTGGTGGCGCGCGCCGCGCGCAACGCGTCGCTGCTGCGGCACTACCGGCGCGTGGTCAACGAGCTGGGCCTGTACCGCCGCGAGACGCTCACGCGCAACAGCGAGCTCATCGGCGTGTCGACGCGCGAGCACGAGGCGATCGTCGCCGCGCTGGCCAAGGGCGACGAGCGGCAGGCCGAGCGGCTGCTGGTCGAGCACGTGCTGCTCAGCCGCGAGCGCCTGCACGGCGCGCTGGCGGCCAAGCCGGCGCGCGCGGCACGCGTCGAATCGTCGTGAGCGCGCGCAATCAATCTTCCGGGAAGCATGCGATGGCAGGCGAGCAATCTTCGGTCACCGTCAACGGCGTTGCCTACCGCTGGCCGCGGCGGCCGGTGGTGGTGGTGTGCATCGACGGCGGCGACCCGGCGTACCTGAGGCGCTTTCTCGACGACGGCGCGCTGCCACACATTGCGCGCTTCGTCGCCGAGGGTTTCGGCACCGTGGCCGACGGCTCGATGCCGTCGTTCACCTGCCCGAACAACATGTCGATCATCACCGGCACGCCGACTTCGAAGCACGGCATCTCGGGCAACTTCTACCTCGACACCGCCACCTGGCAGCCGGTGGTGATGACCGGCCCCGAGCTGCTGCGCGGCGACACCATCCTCGCGAAGTTCGCCGACGCCGGCGCCAAGGTGGTCTCGATCACCGCGAAGGACAAGCTGCGCAGGCAGCTCGGCAAGGGGCTCGACGTGCGCCAGGGCCACGTGTCGTTCTCGTCGGAGTACGCGAGCAGCTGCACGCTGGCCGACAACGGCATCGAGAACGTGCTCGAGTTCGTCGGCATGCCGCAGCCCGGCATGTACTCGATGGAGCTGTCGCTGTTCGTGCTCGAGGCGGGCGTGAAGCTGCTCGCGCAGCGCCGGCCCGACCTGCTGTACCTGTCGCTCACCGACTGGGTGCAGCACAAGTACGCACCCGAGGAGGCCGAGGCGCTGCGCTTCTACCGCGCGCTCGACGACGCCTTCGGCCGCCTGGCCGCGCTCGATGCGACGGTGGCGCTCACCGCCGACCACGGCATGAGCGACAAGAGCAACGCCGCCGGCGAACCCAACGTGATCTGGCTGCAGGACATCCTCGACGCCAGGTTCGGTGCCGGCACCACCACCGTGATCTGCCCGATCACCGACGCCTTCGTCGGCCACCACGGCGCGCTCGGTGGCTTCGTGCGGGTGTGGAGCCGCGGTGCGGTGAGCGCGCGCCAGATCATCGAGCACATCGCGGGCATCGACGGCATCGAGATGGCGCTCGACCGCGAGGCCGTGTGCGCGCGCTTCGACATGCCGGTCGACCGCGAGGGCGACGTGGCGGTGGTGGCGCGCCACGACGTTTGCATCGGCAGTTCGGCGTCGGCGCACGATCTGTCGGGGCTCGAGGGCCATCGGCTGCGCACGCACGGCGGCGTATCGGAGACCCAGGTGCCGCTGATCCTCAACCGGCCGCTGACCGAGGCCTACAAGCTCAAGGCCGCGGGGCAGCGGCTGAAGAGCTGGCAGATCTTCGATTTCGCGATCAACGGCACGGCCTGACCCCGCGATGAAGCTTGCGACATCCCCTGCAGCCAAGGAGCTCGGCGCCGAGGTGCGACGCGAGGCGATGCGCATCGCCGGCGACGCGGTGCACAGCGAGCGCGTGATCGCGGTGCACTACCCGTACAGCGGCGAGATCGTCGCCACCGTGCCGCGCGCCGGCGTCGACGACGTGCGCCGCGCGATCCGCATCGCGCGCGACTACCGGCCCAGGCTGACGCGCCACGAGCGCTACCGCATCCTGATGCGCGCCGGCGAGCTGATCGCGCAGCGCAAGGACGCGATCGCGCGGCAGATCACGCTCGAATCGGGGCTGTGCCTGAAGGATTCGACCTACGAAGTCGGCCGCGCCAGCGACGTGCTGCTGTTCGCCGCGCAGCAGGCGCTGGTCGACGACGGCCAGAGCTTCGCCTGCGACCTCACGCACCACGGCAAGCAGCGCCGCGTGCACACGATGCGCGAGCCGCTGCAGGGCGTGATCAGCGCGATCACGCCGTTCAACCACCCGCTGAACCAGGTGATCCACAAGGTGGCGCCGGCGGTGGCCACCAACAACCGCATGGTGCTCAAACCCAGCGAGAAGACGCCGCTGGCGGCGCTGACGCTGGCCGACATCCTGTACGAGGCCGGGCTGCCGCCGCCGATGCTGTCGGTGGTGACCGGCGAGCCCGCCGAGATCGCAGACGAGATGCTGACGCACCCCGACGTCGACCTCGTCAGCTTCACCGGCGGCGTGGCGATCGGCAAGCACATCGCGGCGCGTGCGGTCTACAAGCGGCAGGTGCTCGAGCTCGGCGGCAACGATCCGCTGGTGGTGATGGACGACGCCGACGTCAACAAGGCGGCCGACCTCGCCGCCAGCGGCTCGTACAAGAACAGCGGCCAGCGCTGCACCGCGGTCAAGCGCATCTTCGTGCACCAGCGACTGGCCGACGACTTCACGCAGGCGCTGCTCGAGCGCACCCGGGCGTGGCGCCACGGCGACCCGCTGGACCCCAAGGTCGACATGGGCACGGTGATCGACGAACGTGCGGCGATGCTGTTCGAGCGCCGCGTTGCCGATGCGGTGGCGCAAGGCGCGCGGCTGCTGCACGGCAACCAGCGCGAGGGTGCGCTGTACGCACCGACGCTGCTCGATCAGGTGCGCGGCGCGATGGAGGTGGTGCAGCAGGAAACCTTCGGCCCGGTGTCGCCGGTGATGACCTTCAAGGACGTCGACGACGCCATCGCCCAGGTCAACTCCACCGCCTTCGGCCTGTCGTCGGGCGTGTGCAGCAACCGGCTCGACGACATCATGCGCTTCGTGCGCGAACTGCACGTGGGGTCGGTCAACGTCTGGGAGGTGCCGGGGTACCGCCTGGAATCCACGCCGTTCGGCGGCATCAAGGATTCCGGCCTCGGCTACAAGGAGGGCGTGCAGGAGGCCTGCAAGAGCTTCACCAACGTGAAGACGTATTCGCTGCCTTGGTAAGGCGGCCAGCGATCGGCTGCTCGTTGGCAGGTCGAGACTGTCGGAATTCTTTACGATCCATCCCTGGCCGGGGTTTGAGGCTAAGGGTTCTCACCGATCGGGCTATTCTCCAAGTGCTTGATACGGCCTGCATTCTCTGGCGTTAATCACAGGCCAATGATCGCCTGGCACGAACCATGCTTTGGTTCAATTGCTTGTCAGCATCGAACGGGGTGGAACAAATGAAGAAGCTCGCAACTGCGGTAGCACTGACGGCAGCACTTGGGTTTGCGTATGCCGCCCCGACGGAGACGGTCAACGGGATCGGGATCGCTGCAAACGACATCACCTACCTTTCGTTCCACTGGAACGGTGATGACGACGGCTTCCGGATCGGCACCTTCGGCAGTTCGGCCGATCCGGAGCTCTTCCTGCTCAATTGGGCTGGAACCTCGGTATTGGCGAACAACGACGATTCAGGGCCCGGTCTCGAATCTCTCTTGTCTTACGCGGGCGGGGCGGGTGACTATTGGCTCGGTATCGGTCGATACAACACGACCAACGCCGAAGTCATCGCCGGCGTCAACCCTGGATTGGGTGCGTTCACCACCAATCTGCGTTTTCGCGCGAACGATGAATACGGTCACCACCACGGCGACTTCACCAACATCGGCGCGCCGACGACGACCCCGCCCAGCCAGCGTGTACCGGAGCCTGCCACTCTGGTGCTGGCGGGTTTGGCGCTGGGTGTTGCCGGACTGGTCGGCCGCCGCCGCAAGAGCGAGTGATCTGACACCGACGCTTTCAGTCCGCAACGAGCGGCCCGGTCGTCCCGGGCCGCTTTGCTTTGCCATTGGCTTCGAGCGTGCTGAAATCCAGCGCGTGAATTGTGCAAAGCTGCGGATCGGCCCGAGGTGAGTTGCCCCGTAGACCCATGACGCTGCCGTCGTGTGCCCGCATCGTCATCGTCGGCGGCGGCATCGCCGGCTGCTCGACCGCCTACCACCTCGCCCGGCTCGGCATCGGCGACGTGCTGCTGCTCGAGCAGGGCAGGCTCACCTGCGGCACCACCTGGCACGCCGCCGGGCTGGTGGGCCAGATGCGGCCCAACCGCAACATGACCGCGATGAGCAGGTACGGCATCGAGCTGTACTCGACGCTCGAAGCGGAGACGGGGCTGGCCACCGGCTGGAAGCAATGCGGCAGCGTCAACGTCGCCGCCACGCCCGAGCGCTGGCAGGTGCTGAAGAAGCAGGCGGCGCTGGCGCGCAGCTTCGGCGTCGAGGTGCAGTTGATCACGCCGCGCGAGGCGGGCGACATTGTGCCGGTGATGCGCACCGACGACCTGCACGGCGCGATGTGGATCCCCGGCGACGGCAAGGCCAACCCGGCCGACCTGTGCATGAGCCTGGCCAAGGGCGCGCGCAACCGCGGCGTGCGAATCGTCGAAGGCATCGAGGTCACCGGCGTCAGCAGCGAGCGCGACGGCAGCGGCCGCCGCGTCGCCGCCGTGCGCACCGCGCAGGGCGACGTGCGCTGCGAGGTGCTGGTCAACTGCGCGGGCCAGTGGGCGCGGCAGTTCGGCGCCCTGGCCGGCGTCGGCGTGCCGCTGTATTCGGCCGAGCACTTCTACATCGTCACCGACCGGATCGACGGCGTGCATCCGATGCTGCCCGTGGTGCGCGACCCCGACGGCTGCATCTACTACAAGGAGGAGGTCGGCGGCCTGCTGATGGGCGGCTTCGAGCCCAAGGCCAAGCCGTGGCGGGTCGACCCGATCCCGAGCACCTTTCAGTTCCAGTTGCTCGACGAAGACTGGGATCAGTTCGAGCCGTTGATGACCAACGCGATCCACCGCACCCCGTGCCTGGAGAGCGCGCGGGTCAAGATGCTGCTCAACGGCCCCGAGAGCTTCACCCCCGACGGCAACTTCATCGTCGGCGAGGCGCCGGGGTTGCGCGGCTATTTCGTCTGCGCGGGCTTCAACTCCGCGGGCATCGCCAACTCCGGCGGTGCGGGGCGGCTGATCGCGCAGTGGATCGTCGACGGCGAGGCGCCGGGCGACCTGTGGGACGTCGACCTGCGGCGCTTCGGCTCGTTCGCTGTCAACCGCAAGGCGCTCGCCGAGCGCACCGCCGAGACGCTCGGCCTGCACTATGCGATGCGCTGGCCGCGGCAGGAGTTGCAATCGGCACGGCCGCTGCGCACCTCGCCGCTGTACGACCTGCTCGACGCCAAGGGCGCGCAGTGGGGCAGCAAGAACGGCTGGGAGCGCGTCAATTACTTCGAGCCTGACACGGCAGCCCGGCCACCGCACACCCTCGGCGTGCCCGGCTGGTTGCCATGGGTGCAGGCCGAGCAGCGCGCCACGCGCGAGGCGGTAGCGATCTACGACCAGACTTCGTTCGGCAAGCTGCTGGTGCAGGGGCGCAGCGCGGCGGCGCTGCTGCAGCGGCTGTGCGCCAACGACGTCGACGTGGCGGCCGGCAAGATGGTCTACACCGCGATGCTCAATGCACGCGGCGGCTTCGAGAGCGACCTCACCGTGCTGCGGCTGGGCGAGGAGCGCTTCCAGCTCATCACCGGCTCGGCGCAGCCGCAGCGCGACCTCGACTGGATCGAGCGTCACATCGAGCCGCACGAGCACGCGGTGGTCACCGACGTCAGCGCGCTGACCGCGGTGCTTTCGGTGATGGGGCCGCTCGCCGATGAGCTGCTGGGCCGCGTCTGCCCCGATGACCTGCCGGGGCTGAAGTTTTCCCATACGCGCGAGGTCGACGTCGGGCTGGCGCGCGTGCGCGCCGCGCGCATGAGCTACGTCGGCGGCCCGGGGTACGAGCTGTATGTGCCGATCGAGATGGCGCGCCATGTCTACCTCGCATTGCATGAGGCGGGTGCCGATCTCGGCCTGACCGACGCGGGGTACTACGCGATCGACGCGCTGCGCATCGAGGCGGGCCGGCGCGCCTGGGGCGCCGAACTCGGGCCCGACGACACGCCGTGGGAGGCCGGCCTCGGCTTCGCGGTCAAGCTCGACAAGCCGGCGGCGTTCATCGGCCGCGAGGCGCTGCTGGCCGCGCGCGAGAAAGCTCCGCGCAAGAAGCTGGTGAGCGTGGTGTTCGACGATCCCTCGGTCTACGCCTGGGGCGGCGAGGCAGTGCACCTCGACGGCGAGCCGGTGGGCGAGCTGTCGTCGGCGGGCTGGAGCCTCGCCGCGGGCGCGTGCGCCAGCCTCGGCTACGTGCGCGGCGCAGCGGCGCAGCAAGCGCACGGCGGCACGCCGGTCACGGTCGATCTCTGGGGCGAGGCTGTCGCGGCCCAGCTGTGGGACCGCGCGCCGCGCGATCGCGGCGCCTGACCTGGCTTTGGAAGTGCGCGCCCGTCAGCCGGCGCGGCAGTTCAGCGGCAAGTATTTGGCCGCGACATCGGTGCGGTCGGCGCCCTTGGCGCTCATGTTGCCCGGCACCGGCGCGCTACCGCACACCCACGCGATCGGCACCATCGGTGCGGCGTCGACCACGGCCGGACGGAAGCTCAGCGTCTTGCCCTTGAGGGCGCCGTTGGCCTGGTTGCCGAACACCACGTGCACCGCGCCGGCTTCGACGCGAATCGACGACACGTAGTTGCCGACCAGCTTGTCCGCGTCGGGCAGCCCCGCGCCGGCATTGTCGACCGGCAGCGTCTGCGTCGCCGACCAGCGGCCAGACACGGCGGTCTTGGCGACGTTGATCAAGGCCGACGAGTCGACGATCTGCTGGCGCACCATGGGCCCCTGGAAGCTCGGCAGCGCCAGCGTCGCCAGGATCGCCAGCACGGCGACGGCGACCATCAATTCGATCAGCGTGAATCCGGCGTTGCGCATCGGCTCTCGAGGCGAGGGCGCTGCATTATTGGCAAGGCCGAGGCAGGTCGGTGTCGACCGTGTGGACGGGATGCGCAGTCGTGCACGCACCGCGGGTGGGCGAGGAGCGCAGCAACGCCCGGCGGCGCAGGCCGCCGCGATCGCGCGCGCGTCAGACGAAGCGAAACACCAGCAGCGCCAGCACGATCGACGCCATCGTCGCACCCCACACCGGCGCCGGCACCAGCGCCAGCCACAGCAGGTGCAGGTAACCCGCCGCGAGCAGCGAGATGAACAGGCGGTCGCCGCGCGTGGTGCGCAGGCCGAGCACGCCGCGACGCGGTGCGCCGCCCGGCACGCGCCACTCCCACACCGCCATGATCAGCAGCAGCAGCGCGATCACGCCGAAGAACGCCGCGGTCTGCCACGTCCAGGCCATCCAGCTGAGTCCGGCACCGACGTTGGGTTGCACACCTGCTCCTGCTGATCAGACCCGCCCGAGCGCGAAGCCCTTGGCGATGTAGTTGCGCACGAAGTAGATCACCACCGCGCCGGGCACGATCGTCAGTGCGCCGGCGGCGGCGAGCAGCCCCAGCTCGTAGCCCGAGGTGCTGGCGGTGCGAGTCATCGTGGCGGCGATCGGCTTGGCGTCCACCGACGTCAGCGTCTTGGCCAGCAGCAGCTCGACCCACGAGAACATGAAGCAGAAGAACGCCGCCACGCCGATGCCCGCGACGATGGTCGGCAGGAAGATCTTGACGAAGAAGCGCCAGAACGGATAGCCGTCGACGAACGCGGTCTCGTCGAGCTCGCGCGGCACGCCCGACATGAAGCCCTCGAGGATCCACACTGCCAGCGGGATGTTGAACAGGCAGTGCGCCAGCGCCACCGCGATGTGGGTGTCGAACAGTCCGAGCGACGAGTAGAGCTGGAAGAACGGCAGCGCGAACACCGCCGGCGGCGCCATGCGGTTGGACAGCAGCCAGAAGAACAGATGCTTGTCGCCGAGAAACCGGTAGCGCGAGAACGTATACGCCGCCGGCAGCGCCACCGTCACCGAGATCACCGTGTTGATCACCACGTAGGCCAGCGAGTTGACGTAGCCCATGTACCAGGTGCGGTCGGTGAAGATCTTGCGGTAGTTCTCGAGCGTGAACTGCTGCGGCCACGCCGAGAACCCGCCGAGGATCTCGTTGGTGGTCTTGAACGACATGCTGAGCAGCCAGTAGATCGGCAGCATCAGGAAGACGATGTACAGCGTGGGGACGAGGGATTTGAGGCGTTGCACGTCAGGCCTCCTTGCGAGTTCCGCGCCCACTGCACCGGCCGAGGGAGGCAAAGCCGACAGCGGGTATGCGCCGACGCTCGTGCGGGTGCTCCATGCGCAGAGCAGAGCATGCAAGGCTGTGGGCGGGCAGGCCGGCGCGCGCTACCACGGGCGCCTCGGCCCTGCGGGCCGAGGTCCCCTGCGCTGCTCGCGGCCCAAGGGCGGCTCCGCCCCTCGCCCTCGCATGGCCGGCACGCTGCTCGCGCAGCGTGCCTATGCTCGGAGCTCGACATGCTCGCCGTCGCGACGCGCTTGGGCGCGTCGCGATGCCCCTTGGTCCGCTGCGCTGCTCGGCGCCCTCCAAGCGCGCCCCGGCCTGCCCGCCCGCAGCCTTGCCGGCACCACCGTGGCATGCGTCGACAAACACCACGAGCGCCACAGCGCGGTGGGCGGTACCCGGTGGGGGCGACTTGTGGGGCGGCGAGAAGCGGAGCAGCGCAAGGGGAAGTCCGGCCCGCAAGGGCCGGACCGGCGAGGAGCCGTGAAGTCGTGGCGCGTTCAGCGCCACGACGAGCGGTACCGCAGCCGCCCTTGCGATGCGAGCATCGCAGCGCAGTCGGCCCGCAGGGCCGACCGCCACAGTAGGAGCCCCCATCGGGTACCGCTCACCGCGCCGCGCCAAACTCAAATCACTCATGCCTCGTCGTCCTTCGTCATCACCGTATAGAACAGCCACGACAACAACAGGATGATCAGGAAGTAGATCAGCGACATCGACGCCGCGGGGCCGAGGTCGAACTGGCCGAGCGCGATCTTCACGAGGTCGATCGACAGCACGGTGGTGGCGTTGCCCGGGCCGCCGCCGGTGAGCACCACCGCCTCGGTGTAGATCATGAAGCTGTCCATGAAGCGCAGCAGCACGGCGATCAGCAGCACGTGCTTCAACTTGGGCAGCTGGATGAAGCGGAAGATCGCCCATTTCGATGCGCCGTCGATGCGCGCGGCCTGATAGAACGCGTCGGGGATCGCCGACAACCCGGCGTAGGTGAGCAGCACCACCAGCGACGTCCAGTGCCAGACGTCCATCGTCACCAGCGTGATCCAGGCCGCCACGGGCTGGCGCGTGTAGTTGAAGTCGATTCCGATGCGATTCAGCCCCCAGCCCATCAGCCCGATGTCGGGCAGCGCGAAGATGTTCCACATCGCGCCCACCACGTTGTACGGGATCAGCAGCGGCATCGCCATCAGCACCAGGCAGATCGACACGCCCAGCCCCTTGCGCGGCATCGCCAGCGCGATCGCCACGCCCAGCGGCAACTCGATCGCCAGCACGATCGCGGTGAACAGCAACTGGCGCTGCAGCGATTCGCGAAAGCGCGCCGACTGCATCACCTGCTGGAACCAGCGCACGCCCTCGAAGAAGAACTGGTTGTTGCCGAAGGTCTCCTGCACCGAGTAGTTGACCACCGCCATTAGCGGGATCACCGCGTTGAAGGCCACCAGCAGCACCACCGGCAGCACGAGCCACCAGGCTTTCTGGTTCTGCGTCTTGATCGAGGCCATGCGAAGTACGCGCCGTTCAGTCGACGATCCAGCCGTCGGCGTAGAGCTGCGTGTGTGCGGGGTCGAAGGCCAGGCGGCCGCGCTCGGCGGGCACCGCCTCGCCCTCGGCAACCAGGGCCTTGACGGCGTGCTCGCCGCAGCGCGCGTCGACGATCCGAAAGCGCCCGATGTCGCTGACGCGCTCGATCATCACGGGCAGGGCGCCGTCGTCGGCGAAGCGCGCGAACTCGGGCCGCACGCCGATCTCGGTCTTCTTGCCGCGGGCGGCGCCGAGGCCGTTGCGCGAGGCAACCGGCAGCGCGTGACCATTGATGCGCGCGACGCCGCCGGCGTCGACCTCGCACGGCAGCAGGTTCATCCCGGGCGAGCCGATGAAGTGGCCGACGAAGGTGTGGCGCGGCCGCTCGAACAGCTCCACCGGCGTGCCTGCCTGCACCACCTGGCCGTCGAGCATCACCACCACCTGGTCGGCGAAGGTGAGCGCCTCGGTCTGGTCGTGCGTCACGTACACCATCGTCAGGCCGACGCGCTGGTGCAACTCCTTGAGCTTGCTGCGCAGGCGCCACTTCAGGTGCGGGTCGATCACCGTCAACGGCTCGTCGAACAGGATCGCCGCCACGTCGGCGCGCACCAGGCCGCGACCGAGCGAGATCTTCTGCTTGCCGTCGGCGGTGAGGCCCGCGGCGCGCTGCATCAGCGTCGGCTGCAGGTCGAGCATCGCCGCGATCTCGCGGACGCGCTGCTCGACCTCGCTCGCGGCGACGCCGCGGTTGCGCAGCGGAAACGCCAGGTTGTCGAACACGGTCATCGTGTCGTAGACGACCGGGAACTGGAACACCTGCGCGATGTTGCGTTCGCCCGGTTCGAGCCCGCTGACGTCGCGCTCGCCGAACAGGATGCGCCCGCGCGTCGGCCGCAGCAGCCCGGAGATCAGGTTGAGCAGCGTGGTCTTGCCGCAGCCCGAAGGCCCCAGCAGCGCGTAGGCGCCGCCGTCGCGCCAGCGCAGGTCGATGCCGCGCAGTGCCCAGTCGGCGTCGACCGACTCGCGCGGGCCCGCGCGGTAGCTGTGGTGGAGCTGCTCGAGGTGAATGGCGGCCATGCGTGCGCTCTTCCTTCAGGCCGCGAGCCGGCGCCCCTGGTCGTCGAAGTACAGGCAGTGCTCGACGTCGAGCGCGAACGTGGCCGCCTCGCCGACGGTGTGGCTGCGCACGCCCTGCGCCAGCGACACCCAAGTGCCGCCGGCGAGGCCGAAGTGGATCACGCTTTCGGAGCCGGAGATCTCGCTGATCAGCACCGGCCCGCTCACCGGCACGCCACGACCGCCAGCCGGGCGCACGTGGTGCGGCCGCAGCGCGACCGTGATGTCGCCGTCGCGCACGGCTTGCAGCGCCGGCGGTGCATGCCAGCGCACCGCGTCGCCGAGCGCGATCTGCGCGCCGTGCTTGGTGGCGCGCGCCACGTTGATCGGCGGGTCGGAGAACACGCGCGCACTGGTCAGATCGGCGGGTTCGCGGTAGACGCCGATCGCCGGGCCGAACTGCGTCACGCGGCCCTCGTGCAGCGTGGCCACGCGGCCGCCGAGCAGCAGCGCCTCGCCGGGCTCGGTGGTGGCGTACACCACCGTGCAACCACGATCGGCGAACAGCCGCGGCAGCTCGTCGCGCAGCGCCTCGCGCAGCTTGTAGTCGAGGTTGGCCAGCGGCTCGTCGAGCAGCACCAGGTCGGCGTCCTTGACCAGCGCACGCGCCAGCGCCGTGCGCTGCTGCTGGCCGCCCGATAGCTCGGCGGGCCTGCGATCGAGCAGCGGGCCGAGCTTCAGCAGCTCGGCGATGCGACCGACACGCGCCTTGACCTCGGCTGCAGGCGTGCGCGTCACGCGCAGCGGCGACGCGATGTTCTCGAACACGCTCAGGTTCGGGTAGTTGATGAACTGCTGGTACACCATCGACACGCGGCGGCGCTGCACCGGCTGGCCGGTGACGTTGCGCCCGTCGAACCAGACCTCGCCGCTGGTCGGCCTGACCAGGCCGGCCATCAGCCGCAGCAGCGTCGTCTTGCCGGCAAGCGTTTCGCCGAGCAGGGTGTTGAAGCCGCGCTCGCCCAACGCGAGGTCGGTGGGGTGGATGTGGACGTCGCCGCCGACCTGCAGCGCGACCTGGCGCAGAGCGAGCGTCATGGCGGTGCGGGCACGACAGGCACGGGTGGTCGCACGGTGGTGGGCGGCAGCCGGCCGTTCGAGGCGAGGGGGCGCAGCGCGCCCCCTCGTGGCTCGGGCCGGAAGCCGGTGTCGCCTTACTTGGTTGCCGCCCAGCGCTTGACGATCTCCTCGTACGCCATCGTCACGCCCTTGGGCTTCTCGTTGGCGAGCTTGGCCTTCGGACCGTCGGGCTTGCCGAGCCACTGCTTCGGATCGACCGGCTTGTTCAGCCGTGGCCCGCAGCCGCCGTAGGTCTTGGCCTTCTCGTCGGCCTCCTGCATGCGCGCCATCACCTGGTCCATCTCTTCGGCCAGGCGGTCCATCGCCTTCTGCGGCGTGAACGCACCGGAGTTGACGTCGCCAATCTGCTGCCACCAGAGCTGCGCGAGCTTCGGATAGTCGGGCACGTTGATCCCGGTGGGCGTCCACATCACGCGGTCGGGCGAGCGGTAGAACTCCACCATGCCGCCGAGCTTGGGCGCGCGCTCGGTGAACGACGCGTGGCGCACCGTGCTGTCGCGGATGAAGGTGAGACCGACGTGGCTCTTCTTGGTGTCGACGGTCTTGCTGGTCACGAACTGCGCGTACAGCCAGGCCGCCTTGGCGCGCGCCGTCGGCGTGCTCTTGAACAGCGTCCACGAGCCGGCGTCTTGATAGCCGAGCTTCATGCCTTCGACCCAGTACGAGCCTTTGGGGCTCGGCGCCATGCGCCACAGCGGGTTGCCGTTGTCGTCGACGGTGTTGTTGCCGTCCTTCTTGGGCGCCACCATCGACGCGGTGAACGCGGTGTACCAGAACACCTGCTGCGCCACGTTGCCCTGCGCCAGCGCGGGCAGCGACTGGTAGAAGTCGTAGTCGGCGGCGCCGGGCGGCGCGTACTTGCGCAGCCACTCGTCCCACTTGGCGATCGCGTACACCGACGCCGGGCCGTTGGTCTCGCCGCCGCGCGACACGCTCGCGCCCTGCGGGTTGCACGAACCCTCGGGCATGCGGATGCCCCACTCGTCGATCGGGCGGCCGTTGGGCAGGCCCTTGCTCGAGGCGCCGGCCATCGACAGCCAGGCGTCGGTCATGCGCCAGCCGAGGTCGGGCGCGCGCTTGCCGTAGTCCATGTGGCCGTAGATGCGCTTGCCGTCGATCTCCTTCACGTCGACGCTGAAGAAGTGCGCGATGTCCTCGTAGGCACTCCAGTTCACCGGTACGCCGAGTTCGTAGCCGTACTTGGCCTTGAACTTGGCCTTCAGCTCGGGCTTGTCGAACCAGTCCTTGCGGAACCAGTAGAGGTTGGCGAACTGCTGGTCGGGGAGCTGCCACACCTTGCCGTCGGGGCCGGTGGTGAAGCTGATACCGATGAAATCCTTGATGTCGAGGCCGGGGTTGGTGACGTCCTTGCCTTCACCGGCCATCCAGTCGCTCAAGTTGACCGCCGACTGCAGCCGCGAGTGCGTGCCGATCAGGTCGGAGTCGTTGATGTAGCCGTCGTAGAGGTTGCGGTTGGTCTGCATCTGCGTCTGCACTGCCTGCACGACCTCGCCCTCGCCGAGCAACTGGTGGTTGACCTTGATGCCGGTGATCTCCTGGAACGCCTTGGCCAGCGTCTTGCTCTCGTACTCGTGCGTCGGGATCGTCTCCGACAGCACGTTGATCTCCATGCCCGCGAACGGCTTGGCCGCGGCGATGAACCACTGCATCTCCTTGAGCTGGTCTTCTTTCGACAGCACCGAGGGCTGGAACTCGCTGTCGATCCAGCGCTTGGCGGCTTCTTCCGAGCCCTGCGCGGCCGGTGCCTGCGTGGCCGCCGGCGCTGCCGCGGGCGCGGCGGCCGCGGGTGCTTCCTCTTTCTTGCCGCAACTCATCAGGACCACCGTGGCCGCCAGGGCCACTGCCGTCAGAACCGGTCTCCTATCCATCGCTGCTCCTCGTCGGTTTGAAATCCCTCGCGGTCCATGGCACCGCGCGGCGATCGTGTGATCGAAACAAAACGAATGTCAATCGGCGAAACGCCCGATCATTTCGCGGCTAAACGAACAGTTGCGCCGCTTGCCTCGGCGTGCTCGTCGAGCCACCGTGCGACCGTCGCGCGCTGCTCGGCGTTGTAGTGCAGCCCCAACTTGCTGCGCCGCCACAACACATCGTTGACGGCACGCGCCCATTCGCGGCGGCACAGGTAGCGCAGCTCGGCCTCGTGCAGCCCGGGCGCCACCTCGGGGCCGAGCCCTGCGGGGTCGTCGAGCAGGTGCTGCACCAGCGAACCGTAGCTGCGCGACCAGCGATGGCACAACGCCGGCGGCAGATCGGGGTGACGCAACTGCAGCGTGTGCTCGAAACGCGCGATGTCGGTGTCGGGCCGGCCGCTGGGCGCGATCCACGCCGAAAGGTCGCCGCCGGGCAGCAGTGCGCCATGCGTCCAGCCGGTGGCGCGCACCTGCAGCGCGCTGCACAACTGGTCGGCCGCCTCCTCGGCAAGCCTGCGGAAGGTGGTGATCTTGCCGCCCCACACCGACAGCAGCGGCGCAGGCGCTGCGGTCAGCTCGAGCTGGTAGTCGCGCGTCAGCTCCGACGGGTCGCCGCTCTCGTCGTCGAGTAGCGGGCGCACGCCGCAGTAGCTCCACACCACGGCCGACGGCTGCACCGCGCGCGCCAGGTAACGGCTGGCCTGCTCGCACAGGTAGGCCACCTCCTGCGCGTCGGCTCGCACATCGCCTGGATCGCCGTGGCATTCGACGTCGGTGGTGCCGATCAGCGTGAACTCGCCCTCGTAGGGGATGGCGAAGATGATGCGATGGTCGGCGTTCTGGAAGATGTAGGCGTGGTCGTGCTCGAACAGCCGGGGCACGACGATGTGGCTGCCCTTGACCAGGCGCAGCGCCTGCGCCCGCGGCGTGCCGAGCTGCTGGTGCAGGAAGCTGGCCGCCCAGGGGCCGGTGGCGTTGACCAGCGCGCGCGCGCGCACGCTGCGCGTGGCGCCGTCGGCGCTGCGCAGCTCGACCTCCCAGCGGCCCGCCTCGACGCGCGCGTGTTCGCAGCGCCAGCGCGTGAGCACGCAGGCGCCGCGCTCGCGCGCGTCGAGGGCGCACAGCACCACCAGCCGCGCGTCGTCGACGCGGCCATCGGAGTAGACGAAGCCGCGCCTGAACTGCGGCTTGAGCGCCGCGCCGGCCGGATGCCGCGCGAGGTCGACCGCGCGCGAGCCCGGCAGCCATTCGCGTCGCGCCAGATGGTCGTAAAGGAACAGGCCGGCGCGGATCATCCACACCGGGCGCATCGCCGGGTCGTGCGGCATCACGAAGCGCAGCGGCGCCATGATGTGCGGTGCGCTCCTGAGCAGCACCTCGCGCTCGGCCAGCGCCTTGCGCACCAGCGAGAACTCGTAGTGCTCGAGGTAACGCAGGCCGCCGTGGATCAGCTTGGTCGACGCCGACGAGGTGTGCGCCGCCAGGTCGTGCTGCTCGGCCAGCAGCACCGACAGCGCACGGCCGGCGAGGTCGCGTGCAATGCCCGCGCCATTGACGCCGCCGCCCACCACCAGCACGTCGACCTCGGCGGGAATCGTGGTGGCTTGCTGCATTCCTTCGTTTTGATTCGATTGAGTTCGTTTTAGCCGAACCGGCGGCCCGCGACAAGCCGGGCAAGCGTGCGTAGATGCCGCCGCCGGTCGCGCCTATGGTGTGCCGAACCGGGTTGCCGCATGGTTCGCCAACGCCCCACGCCTCGCCCGCGCGTGCGCGCGGCGCGCCCGTTCGCGCCCAACCCGCGGCAGGGCGAACTGCTGGCTGTGCTGCGCGAGCAAGGCGTGATGACGGTCGAGGCGATGGCCGAGCGCTTCGGCGTCACGCTGCAGACCGTGCGCCGCGACGTCGGCCTGCTGGCCGACGCGGGGCTGCTGGCGCGCTTTCATGGCGGCGCGCGCGTGCCGAGTTCGACCACCGAGAACATCGGCTACCGCCAGCGCCAGCACCTGAACGAGGCGGCCAAGCGGCAGATCGCGCGCGCGGTGGCGCAGGCGGTGCCCCCCGGCAGTTCGATGATCATCAATATCGGCACCACCACCGAGGCGGTCGCGCGCGAGCTGCTGCAGCACAAGGGCCTGCGCGTCATCACCAACAACCTCAACGTCGCGGCGATCCTGTCGGACAACCCCGACTGCGAAGTCATCGTCGCCGGCGGCGTGGTGCGCTCGCGCGACCGCGGCATCATCGGCGAGGCGACGGTGGAGTTCATCGGCCAGTTCCGCGTCGACATCGGGCTGATCGGCATCTCGGGCATCGAGGCCGACGGCACGCTGCGCGATTTCGACTACCGCGAGGTCAAGGTGGCGCGCGCGATCATCGAGCAGTCGCGCCAGGTGTGGCTGGCTGCCGACCACAGCAAGTTCAACCGGCCGGCGATGGTCGAGCTGGCGCACCTGAACCAGATCGACCGCCTGTTCACCGACCGCACACCGCCCGCAACGTTCGCTGCACTGCTGGCCGAGGCCGACGTGCGCTGCGTGGTGGCCGAGGGCTGAACACGGCGCGCCGCCACGAGCGGCGACTGCGGCTGACCCCAATTGCGGGTGCCCCCAGCTAGCGAACGTGCCGGCTTGGAAGCTTGCACCTGTGAGCGTTCAATGCAACTCAGCGATGCGGACGTCTTCTGAAGACCGTGTCGCATCAACTCAATCCACGCAGGAGCGCTCACCATGATTCCCCAATCGATCACCATTGGCAACAACCTGTACACCGGCGGCGGCAACGACAACGTGCACATCTCGAAGGCCAGCGGCCTGGCCGGGCTGCTCGGGTTGTACGAAGTCAACGTCAACGGCCAGACGCAGTACATGACCAAGCAACAACTGGAGAACACCAACTTCAACCTCGGCTCGGGCAACGACACGCTGGTCGTCGACAGCAACGTCTCCGCCAACGTGCACGCCAACGGCGGGTCGGGCAACGACCTGATGGTCGGCGGCAAGGGCAACGACGACCTGCACGGCGGCACCGGCAACGATGCGATCTTCGGCCGCGGCGGCAACGACCACGTCGACGGCGGCCGCGGCAACGACCTGCTGAGCGGCGGCAACGGCCGCGATCACATCGACGGCGGCAACGGCCGCGACCGCATCTACGGCGGCAACGGCAGCGACGTGGTGCATGCCGGCAACGGCAACGACTACGTCAACGCCGGCAATGGCAACGACTACGTCGATGCCGGCAACGGCAACGACCATGTCGACGGCGGCAACGGCAGCGACTGGCTCGAAGGCGGGCGTGGCCACGACCACCTCGACGGCGGGCGCGGCAACGACGTGCTGCGCGGCGGCCGCGGCTGGGATACGCTGCACGGCGGGCCCGGCTTCGACTGGAAGCAGTACTGATCCGGCAGCACCGCATTGCGGTGTTTCAGAGCGGCCTGCGGGCCGCTCTGTTCGTTTTGGACGGGGCCGAGCCGCTGGCGGCAGCGGCAGTGTCCCGGCGACCGATGCCGCGCCGGCGACGCGGCCGCGGTGAGCGACACCCCTGCAGCGTGAACAGGCGCCTAACGCAGCGCGTAGGCGGGCTGCGCAATGCGCGAGGCGAGCGAGGCTTCGCGGCTCGGCGGCAAGGCGTTGACGAAGCGCGTGCTGGCGTCGAGCGCATCGGCGCCGGCCGCCCACGCCAACGCCAGCTCGCGCAGCGCATGGCGGGTCGGGCGGCTCAGTGCGCCGGCAATCGGATCGTCGACGTCGGCCAGCAGCTTGTCGCAGTAGAGCTTGCGCGCGTCGTCGCTGCTGGCGATGAGGTTCATCAGCGAGTGCGCCGCGACATGGAACTGCTCGACGCCCAGCGCGTGCGCGGCATCGGCCTGCGCATGCCAGGCGCACAGGTATTCCAGCGGCCCGAGGCTGCGCGTGTGGCCGTAGGCGGGCGGCGGTGCGCTCGATGCTTCGGCGCCCCAGGCGCTGCGCCGGCCGCTGGGCAGGCGCCCGGTGCGCAACGCATGCACGAGGGCCTGCGCAACTGCAGCGCGCGCGGCGTGGTTGCCGAGGCGGCCGATCAACGCAAGCAGGCGCAGGAAGGCCGGATACAGCTCATCGCCGAGGCTGTCGCAAACGACGGCCAGAAGGGCGACGCGTTCGTCGTCGCTCGGCAGATCGATGCAGCCATCGACCAGCGCCTGCGCGGCTTGCGCCCAGCGCGGTTCGGCCATCAGCACGGCGCTCAAGGGCTCGATCTCCGCACGACGTGCCATGAGACTCGCGCACGGAAGCGGCCTGACGCGATCATGCTGGCGACACTCAGGCGCGATGGTCACCGTCGCGCAGGTGCATCAGCACCCGGGCGGCGTGTTGCTCGGCCGACAAGCCCCGCGCCGCCGGCGCCAGGTGATCGCCGATGACCGACGCGCCGCTGTCGCCAGCGTCGAACCACAGCGCGCCGTCGCGCGCGTCGGCGCGCGGTGAAACCGCCGGCAGTGGGCCTGCCCAAGGCACGGCAACATGGTTGAACTCGTTGGCGCGGATCATGGTCGCAAGCGGTGTTGTTGAACTGACAGCCTACAGAGTGCAGGCGCCGCACGCCAGTGCGGCGCCTCCCAGCTAGGGCCGCTCCCAATCGAGGATCATGGCTCCGACGTGTCGGTCCTGTCGGCGCCAGGGTGCGCCTGCAGGTCCGCGAACGGATCGTGCGCGGCCTTCGGCGGCGGCACCGTCTGGCGACGAGCGGATTCGTTGCGATGCGGGTCGCGTTCTTCCTCGCGAACGTCGGCCTCGCTGCAGTAGACGCTCTCCCAGTCGGCACGCGAGAAGACCGTGCGCTCGGAGATCGGGCGCCACTCGTAGCCCTTGAAGACCAATCGTAGATCCGCCGATGGCGGGTCCGGGGACGGTGGCGGCGCCACGAAGCCTTCGACTGCAGGCGTCGGGCCCGCACCGGCTGCCGGCGCAGGAGCCGGTGCGTCGTCGGCCTGATCGACACGCTCCCACTCGAAGACCGGAACCAGTTGCATGGAGACGAAGTAGTTCGGTGGTATCTGAAGCATGATGGGTGCCCCTTGTGCGAACGGGGGACAAGAAGGGGCGCCCAAGGGCGCCCCTCGATGCGAGACTCGTTGGAGCTCAGCCTCGCGCTGCCGTGTTCAGCGAGCCGCCGAAGTTCTTCATGATTTCGGAGATCGCGCTCGACAGAGCCTGGAAGATCTGGGCTTCCGCCTTCGACGCTTCCATCGCCTCGAACTGCTTCGCCTCGGCACCCTTCTCGCTCTTGTCGACACCGAGCGCGTCGGAAACCTTCTTGGCGGCGTCCTGCACGTTCTTGGCTTGCTTCTGCTCGAGTTCGGCCAGGATCGCGGCCAGTTCGCGGAAGCCGATCGCGCCGCCGCCGCCGGCCTTGCCGCCCTTGCCGCAGCCCTTGCCTTCGCCGCTCTTGTGCGAATCGTTGACGTAGTTCTGGAACACGTCCTTGAAGTCGCTGATGATGCTGCCGATCAGGTCCTTGATCGCGCCGCCGGCCTTGTCGGCCACGTGATCCATGCACTGCGGGTCGGCCGGCTTCAGCAGCTTCGAGACCACGTCTTGCAGCATGCTCTGCGCCTGCTTCATGACGAAGTTGGGCATCCCGAACTGCTGGCCGAGTTGACCGATGGCACCGCCGAGCGCGCCGCCCAGCAGGCTGGTGGCCAGGTTCGAGATGGGGCCCAGCATCGCGGCGGGCGGGAAGATGGCGCCCAGCGCCATGGGGGCTACGGTTTCGATGGCTTGCGTAGCGACCTTGGCGATACCGCCGAACACATCTCCGAAGAAGCTCATGATTGACTCCAGGTTGATGAGGCGTTGCGTTCGTAGGTTGCGCCGCCCCGGGGGGTTGAGTTGCTTAACGCACCAGCCGGGCGCTCCGGTCCGTTGCGAACCAAATTGCCGACGGCGTGTTGCGTGTTTGTGTTGCGCTTCGCGCCGCGGACGTTTGAATTAAATTCGCCGCGAGGCCAACCGAACAGTCGGTGCGTTCGGCAGCTGGGTGCGCCCCTCGTTGCGGACGACCCTAATGCAGCGTCAACCCGCAGTCGTGCCGGTGCCGGGCGCGCCGGCGGGCGACGCCGCGTCGGCGGGCCACTGCGCGATGGTGGCGATGCCGCCGGCGGTGACGCCGAGCATCCAGCGCGCGCCGCGGTACTCGACGATCACCACGCGCTCCTTGGCGCCCACCGGCAGCGCGCGCACGAAGCGCAGCGTCTCGTCGGCGCCGGGGCTGCCGCCGGCCTTGGCGCGCGGCTGCAGGCGGTCGCGCAGCAGGCGCAGCGCGACCCAGGCGACGGCGATCACCACGCCGAGCGCCAGCAGCATGCTGGCGAAGCTCATCACGAACGATTCCATCTCGGGTCTCCTCGGCAGCGGCCTCAACGAGGCTCGGTGTACTGGGTCAGATCCTCGCCGGGCGCGGCCAGGCGCCGCGGCGGCAGCGCCACGGGCTGGCCGATGCCGGCTTCGCGCTGCGCCTGCACCTGCTCGCGCACCTCCTGCGCCCACAGGATCACCTCGGCGATGATGTCGAACAGGTCGCTCGGCACGATTTCGCCGACTTCGGCGCGCGCGAGCATGTCGCGGGCCAGCGGGATGTTGCGCACGATCGGCACGCCGGCTTCCTCGGCGGCGCGGCGCATCGCGCGCGCCACCTCGTCCTCGCCCTTGGCGGCGATGGTCGGCACCGGGCAGGTCTCGCGGTCGTAGTCGATGGCGATCGCGATGTGCGTCGGGTTCACCACCAGCGCGGCGGCGCCGCGCGCCGCCTGGGTGGCGTTCTGCTGCGCGAGCTGCTGGGCGAGCTGGCGGCGCTGCGACTTGATGTACGGGTCGCCTTCGCTCTCCTTCATCTCCTGCTTGATGTCGCGCATGCTCATGCGCATCTTCTTCTCGAACGAGTAGCGCTGGTACACCGCATCGAGCAGCGCGAACAGCGCGAACACGGCCACCGACGAGGCCATCAGCTTGACGGTCAGGCTCCACAGCAGGCCGCCGATCGCGGTCATCGGCAGTTCGGGGGTGCGCGCCAGCGCCACGATCTGCGGCAGCGACGAGCGGATCACCAGCCAGCCAACCGCGAACAGCAGCACCGCCTTGGCGATCGACTTCACCAGCTCGATCAGGTTGTCCATGCTGAACATGCGCTTGACGCCTTCGACCGGGTTCATCGAGTCGAGCTTGGGGCTGAGCTTCTCGAAGCTCAGCACCGGCCCGGCCTGCAGGAACTCGGTCAGCAGGCCCACCGCGGCCACCGGCACCAGCAGCATCGCCACCAGCGTGATCGCCAGTTCGGCCGACTGCGCCCCGATCGTGCGTGCCGCACCGGCGAAGCCGGTTTGCAGCCAACCCTGGCCGATGGTGGCGAACAGGCTGTCGTAAAGCATCGCCAGGCGCGAGGCGGCGAAGCCGACGGTCAGCACGCCGAGCACCAGCCAGATCATCAGGCCCACCGCGCTGGTGACGTCCTTGCTCTTGGCGACGTCGCCCTTCTTGCGCGCGTCCTGCAGCTTCTTCGGGGTCGGCTTCTCGGTCTTGTCGCCGCCGTCGTTCTTGCCGGACATGGCATCAGCCTCCGAACAGCGCGCGCAGCGTCTGCAGTGCGACGGCGCCGCGCGACAGCAGATCGTCCTGCAGCAGTTGCACCAGCGACGCCACCTGCACCCAGACGATCCACACCACCGCCACCGACTTCAGCGACTGCGACAGCGAGAACACGTTGAGCTGCTGGGCGAAGCGGTTGATCAGCCCCAGCACGCCCTCGATCACGTACATCAGCACCAGCGCCGGCGCGGCCACCAGCAGGGTGAGCGCCATGATGCGGCCGAACTCCGATTCGAACAGCCGCACGCCGCCTTGCAGCAGCGACGGGAACGGTGCGCGCACCGGCCAGATGGCGTAGCTCTCGAGCAGCGCGCCGACCATCACCATGAAGCCGCCGCCGGCCATGAAGACGAAGCTGGCCAGGCGGCCGAACAGCGCGCCGTTGAGCGTGACGCTCTGGCCCGACAGCGGGTCCTGCACCTGCGCCTGCGAGGTGCCGGCCTTGGTGTCGATCAGCGCGCCCGCGGCCTCGAAGGCCCACATGATGCCGGCGATCATGAAGCCGATCACGCCGCCGATCAGCGCCTCCTTGGCGAACAGCGCCAGCCACTGCCAGCTGTTCAGCACCAGCGGCGCCGGCGCGGGCTGCAGCATCAGGCTGAGCAGCGCGATCGCCACGAACATCGCATTGCGCACCAGCGCCGGGATCAACTGGTTGGTGAACAGCGGCACCAGCAGGAAGGCCACCGCGACGCGGGTGGCCGACAGCCCGAGCAGCAGCGCCACATCGCGCAGGTTGCCGTAGAGCGCCAGCGCTTCCATCGGCTTGCCGTGGACCCTAGCGCCGCACTAGCGCCGCACCAGGCCGGCGAAATCGGTGAACACGCGGTCGCCGAACTGGTACAGCCCGCCGCCGAGCAGCGACGCGGTGATGAAGATGGTGATCACGATGGCGAAGAACTTGGCCACGTACTGCAGGGTCTGCTCCTGCAACTGGGTGGCGGCCTGGATGAACGCGATCAGCAGGCCCACCACCGCGGCCACCACGATCGGCGGCGCCGACAGCAGCAGCACGAACCACAGCGCCTGTTGCGTGAGCTGGATGATGTCGCCATGCAGCATGTCGGGGCTCCCGGCCTCAGACGTAGGTGAGGATCAGGCCGTGCGTCAGCTTGACCCAGCCGTCGATCAGCACGAACAGCAGCAGCTTGAACGGCATCGACACCGTGGTCGGCGACAGCATCATCATGCCCATCGCCATCAGGATGTTGGAGATCACGAGGTCGATCACCAGGAACGGCAGGAAGATCAGGAACCCGATCTCGAACGCGACCGCCAGTTCGCCGACCACGAACGACGGCACGACCACCAGGAAGTCGCGCTCGCTCAGCGCGGCAGCCTGTTCGGGCTTGAGCGCGCGCTGGGCGGTCTTCAGGAAGAAGGCGCGCTCGACGGGCCGGCTGTGCTTGAGCAGGAAGTCGCGCAGCGGCTCCTTCGCGGTGTCGGCGGCCTTCAGCATGCTTTGGGTGCTGTTGCCGATGTTCTGCATGCCCTGCACGCGCTCGCCCATCTCGAGGCCGACGGGGTACATCACGTAGATGCTGAGCACCAGCGCCAGGCCGTTGATCACGGTGTTGGGCGGCACCTGTTGCAGGCCGAGCGCGTTGCGCAGCAGATTGAGCACGACGACGATCTTGGTGAACGAGGTCACCATCACCGCCACGAACGGTGCCAACGCCAGCACCACCACGGTCAGCAGCGCCGACGAGGGAGAGAATTGGGTCAGGTCCATGACCCGTTGAGTCGCGCGGGGTACCCGCGCGGTTCAAAGAAGATGGCGGCGCCGCAGCGCCGCGGTGGCTGGTGGCTGCCGCGGTCAGCCCGGCAGCACGGCCTCCAGCGCCAGCGCCCAGCCGTCGCCCCACGGCAGCAGCGTGCCGCGGGCGCAACGGCGGGCGGCGCCGTCGCAGCGCCAGAGGCTGGCTCGCGGGCCGAGGTCGCCGATCTCGCCCGGTGCCCAGCCGGCCAGGCGCTCGATCGCCACCCGGGGCGTGGCGTCGAGCCGCACCTCGCAGGCGACGGCGCCCGGCTCGCCGGGCAGCGCGCCCACGGTGGGCTCGCGCGGCACCACCTGCGGCGCCTGCGGCGGCGCCAGCAGCAGAGGCGCGCCGGCGTCGGCCGGCTCGCCGGCGGCGCGCAGCACGCCGCGCCAGTCCGCGCGCATCGAGCCGGGCAGAACGACGGCGCCGCCGCGCTCGAGCGCGTCGAACTCGTCGCCGCCCAGCGCCAGTCGCGCCAGCACCACGGTGGCCTGCGCCGGCTCCCAGCAGGCCGCATCGGCCAACGTGCCGGTGGGCGCGGGCAGGCGGCGCAGCAGCGCCCAGGGCAGCACGAGGTGCGCGCTCAGCGGTGCGGCCTCGTCGGCGGGCCAGCGCAGCACGACGTGGCTGCCGGCGTCGGCCGCCTGCGGCACCGTTGTCCAGCGCCAGTCGATGTCGAGGGCGGCCCACTCGTCGAGCGCGTCGAGCACCGCGCCTGCCTGCTGCAGCGCGACCGCCGCGGCCGCGGCGTGGCGCACCGCGCCGCCGTTGCGCACGCACAGCGACAGCGGGCCGAACGGCGAGGCGGCCTCGAACCAGGCGGCGTCTTGCGGCAGTTGCGCCACGGGTGGCGGCTCGTCGACAGCGCTGCCGAGTGCGCCGTCCGAGGCGCGATCGGGGCTCTGGTCGAGAGCATCGTGGACGGCGCCTTCGCGGGCGGCGGCCGAACCTGTGCAGGCCGCCTTGCCGGGCAGCTCGACGCAGACCTGGTCTCGTGGCGTGCCGGCCGCGGGCCGCCCGGGTGGTGCCAGGCGGTCGAGGTCGATGTCGAGGTCGTCGTCCAGAAGGAGTTCCATGTTCAGGCCTGCCGGGTCACCATCATGCGGGTCAGTTCGGCCACCGAGCGCGCCTGCAGCTTGCCCATGCCGCGCGCCCGGTACAGCTCGACGGTCTTGATCGACAGGCCGATGCGGTCGGCGATGACCTTGTTGTAGACGCCCTGGATCACGAACGACAGCACCTGGCGTTCGCGCGGCGTCAGGCGGGCCTCGCGCGCGGCGTAGCGGGCCTGCGCCTCGTCGGCCGCCGCGTCGGCGGGTTCGGCGGCCGCTGCACCGGCGGTGGCGGCAGGAGGCGCGGGTGCGCGGAAGGCGTGGTCGATGGCGGCTTCGAGTGCGCCCTCGTCGAACGGCTTCTCCAGCAGCGTGACGGCGCCCTTGCGCATCGCCTGCACCGCCAGCGGCACGTCGGCGTGGCCGCTCATGTAGATCACGGGCAGCGCGGCGTCGCGTTCGTTCAGCGCGTCGTGCACGTCGAGGCCCGACAGGTGCGGCATGCGCACGTCGAGCATCAGGCACGCCGGCGCGCTGCGGTCGCGCTGCGCCAGCGTCTCGATCGCCTCGCGCGGGTCGCTGCAGGTCTTCACCTCGAAGCCCGCGCCGCTGAGCCAGAAGCGCGTCGAATCGAGGAACTCGACGTTGTCGTCGACGATGTAGATGGTGCGGTTGCTCATGAGGCCCTCATGCGGATGGCGCCGCGACGGCTGGCCGCGGCAGACTGACGTGGAAGGTGGCGCCGCGCTCGGCATTGCGGCTGAACCACAGCCGCCCCTGGTGCAGCTCGACGAACGAGCGGCAGATCGACAGGCCGATGCCCATGCCCGAGGGCTTGCTCGACGCGAACGGCACGAACAGCCTGGCCGCCGCGGCATCGTCGAGGCCGCAGCCGTTGTCGCACACCTGCAGCTCGACCTCTTGCGCGCGCACCTGCAGGCGCAGCGCCACTTGCGGTGCCGGTGGCGGGTCGCTGCGCAGCGCGTCGAGCGCGTTGCGCATCAGGTTGACCACCACCTGCTGCAGCATCACCTCGTCGCCATGCACCGGCACCGGCTCGGCCGGCAGCTCGAGCGCGAGCGTGGCATGGCTGCGGCGCAGATCCCAGTCGAGCAGCGACGCGCTGGCGCGCAGCAGCGCAGCGAGGTCGATCCGCGCGTGGCGCGGCTGGTGCGAATGCGTGAACTCGCGGATGCGCGCGATGATGCGCGCGGCGAACATCACCTGTTCCAGCGTGCGCTCGAGCGCGGCGGACTCCTCGGCGTTCAAGGCGGCACGGCGGCGCGCCAGCCGCGAGCGCAGGCCGCGCAGCAGGTTGGCGGCGGCACCGATCGGCTGGTTCAACTCGTGCGCCAGCGTGGTGGCCATCTCGCCCACCGAGATCACGCGCGAGGTGAACAGCAGTTGCTCGCGGTCGTCGAGCTGGCGCTGCAGCGCGCGGCCGGCTTCGCGACGGTCGACCACGCGCAGCAGCAGGTGCTCGTCGTCGAGCACGGCGAGCTGCGCGTCCCATTCGCGCGCGGCGCCCAGGCACAGCCGCTGCGGTGCGGTTTCGGCGCCGCGGCAGGCGGCGCGCAGGCCGGGCAACGCCGCTTCGAGGGCGGCCTGCGACGCGCCGTGTGGCAACGCGGGCAGCAAGCCGCCCCAGGCCGGGGTCGTCGCGGCGAGGCTGCCGTCGTCGCGGCGGATCAGCGCCGCCGCGTCACCCAGCGCGGCACAGGCGCGCAAGGCGTCGGCGGCGACCGGGGCATGCCGCTTCGGCACGGCCCGCGGCGTCTGGCGCGGCGGTCGAATCGGGGTTTCGATCGTCATGTCGGCCTCCGTGGGGACAGCAGTGGCATTGCACTCACCACGACATAGGCGCTCCACTGCTTGCCGAGCGCCGCCCAGAAGCGCTGAGCGGCGCCGATGTGCACCCGCACCTCGCACCAGCGCTGCGAGCGCGCCAGCACGGGGCCGAGCTGCACGTCGCACGGCAGCGCGGTGCCGCGCGGCGCCGCGTCCGAGGGAACCAGTTGCCGCCCGTGCCGGGGATGGTGTTCCTTGACCACGCGCACGTGACACCACGGGGCCGAAGGCGGCAGCGTGCGCCACTGCAGCCGCGCTTCCACGCGCAGACCGCGCAGTGCCAACGGCTCGCCCGGCGCGCAGGCGCGCGGCCAGAGCACGAAAGCCCAGCCGGGGCCTGCGGGGTCTTGGCCCTGCGGGCACGCCAGCACGACGCAGCGGCCGCGCTGCCATTGCTCGGCGGCGCACAGCAGCGAGCGCGCGACGATGCGCTGGGCCAGCGCTGCGCGCAACGCCGCGCTCAGCGCCTCGCACCAGGCACCGGCCGCCTCGGCATCGAGCACGTCGTCGGGCGCCTGCGGCCGTGGTTGCGCGGGTTGCACGGCCGGCTCGACCGGCTCTTCTGCGGGTGGCTCGTCGCGCGGTCGGTGCGGTGGCTCGCGATCGCGCTCGATGCGAGTTGCCGGCTGCTGCCACGCGGGGGCACCCGGTATCGGCAACGGCCAGATCGTCGCCGGCTCGACTTGCAGGCCGGTGAGGGTGGCGGGCACGAGCAGCGACGCGGGCACCGCCAGCTCGGCCTGTGCCGCGGGGGTGGTCAGCGCGATCGGCTCGTGGGGGCGGTGCATTTCGGCGGGCGGCGTCGGGGCGCGCCAGCTCGTCTGCACGGTGGCCGCCTCGTGGCCGGCGTCGGCGTCGGCACCGGGCAGCGCGGGCTCCGAAACCGGCACCGAGCGTTCGTTGCTGGCCGCGCCGGCGGCCAGCGGGGCCTCGCCCGGTCCGGCGGCCGGCTTGCCCGGCACCGCCGGCGGGGCGTCGAGCGCATCGACCGCGGCGGCCCAGACGGACATCGCCTGATCGGCTGCCCGGATCGCCGCGACGCGCTCGATTTCCATGACGCGGGCTGCAGCCGGCCTTCAGCGGCTGCGCATCGCCAGGCCCGCGGGGCCGAGCGTCAGCAGCTTGGGATTCAGGCCGAGCAGTTGCTCGAGGTAGCGGCTGGCGATGCGGCGTACTTCGGCCAGCGGGCCGGCACCCTGCGTCGAGGCTTTGGCGTGGTTGCCGGTCATCAGTACGCCGAGGATCGCCGTGCGCTCGAAGAAGACCTGGCGCTGCTCGGGCGAAGCGGCATCCCAGTCGGCGCTGCGGCGGGTCAGGCCGCGCAGCTGGCGCTCCAGGGCATCGAGCATCGGTGCCGTGACTTCGGTGCCGTTGACCGCGCGCAGGTTGGCCGCGACGAACAGCGCCAGCGCGGCGCCGGCGTCGTCGTGATCGGTGTCGTGCGGACGTACCGCGTCGCGGTAGGTCTGCAGGCAGCGCGTGTACAGCGCCTGCAGTTCGACCCGCGTGGCGGCGTCGTCGCTCTGCGCAGCGGCCAGCAAAGCCGGGGCGGTGGGCGTTGCCGCGCGCTCGACCTGCAGCGCCGCGCTGTCGTCGGACGACAGCGTGCGCAGCAGCATGGCGGGAATGGCGCCTTGCAGCGCCGCCTCGAGGCGGTTGCGGCCGCTATGGCGGCCCGGACGGGAGTGGGGCATTCAGGCTCCTCGTGGTCGGCTGTGGCCCGCGCTGCCGGTCGGCACGGGGTCTCGCGCATGGGTTGCGGTGTCGGGCGCCGCGGTTCATTGCGCGCGCGCCGGCGCGGCTTCAGCGCGGCGGATCGTCGCGGTCGCGCCGCCGTTCGATGCGCACGTGGTCGACGTCGATGCCGTGCTTGCGCAGCCGCTCGTGCAGGCGCCCGGCGTGGCGCGACGCCAGGTCGGCGGGGAACGCTGGTGCGCCGATCGTCAGCCCCCACGAGGGCGGTGCGCCGTGGACGACGAGGCGTTCGGCGCGCACCTCGACCGTGCCGTGCGGGCCACCGATCGACGCCTCCCACACCGCGGGGCGGTCGGGGCCCGCAAGCGGGCCGGTGGGCGGCTCGGCCTGCCGCAGCGCGGTCTCGATCGCGGCTCGCGTACCGGTGGCGGTTTCGATGACCACGGGGGAGGGCGGCGGTGCATCGCTGGCGCGCACCATCGGCAGTCCCACCCAGGCCATCAGCGGTGTACCGCCAACGGGCAAGGCGGCATCGGATGACGCCTTGCCCTGCTCATCGCACGAACTGCCGGTGCCACGCGAGCCGAGCATCGGCAAGCCGGTATCGGGCGGTGGCGCGCCAGGCTCACCCGTTGCCGGTGGCAGCGCCTTGTCGCGCAGCGCACGCTCGAAAGCGTCGCGCGAATCGCGCGCTTCGGTGCGCGGGCGGCCCTCGCCGCGGCTTGGCGCGGCGCGCGGCGCCTGGCCGTCCGCGGGCGCGCCGACTGGCGTGCAGTTCAGCTTCATCGCACCGCGCCCGCCGGGCGACCTTGATCGTCGAGTTCGCGCTCGGCACGTTGTTCGCGCTCGAGCTGCCGCGCCCGCTTGACCTGTCGCGCCAACCCCTGCACCGCGTCTTCGCGCGCCAGCGCGCGCGTCAGCTCCGAGCGCGCCTGCTGCAGTTGCTCCTGCGCGGCTTCGAGCGCGCGATCGTCCTGCAACAGCTCGTACTCGTGGCGCTCGAGTTGGTCGACCAGTTTCTCGAGATGTGCCCCGGTGACGGCCGACCAGCGCGGCAGGGTCGGTGCGAGCGAGGTCACCACGGCCTCGCGCGACGCGACAAGCTGGCTGCTGAGCGAGGCGATCTGCCGCTGTCGCTCGCGCACGGCCTGCGCGGCCTGATCGGCCGCGGCCTGCGCCGGGGCGATGCGCTCGCGCGCGCGCTGCACGCGCAGCGCGCGCAGCCGCGCCAGTTGTTGCGCCTCGTGGGGTTGCGGCAGGCGCGCGGCGTTCATTGGGGGGCCTTCGTGCCGCGTGCAGCGCCGCTCGCGTGGTGGCCCGTCATGCCACCACCTGCTGCAGCGTTGCGATCGTTTCGGCGATGTCGGTGGCCTCGTCGGAACGCTGCTGCAGCAAAGCCTTGACGGCGGGCATGCGCTCGATCGCGCGGTCGGCCAGCGGGTCGCTGCCGGCCTGGTATTCGCCGACTCGCAACAGGAACTCGACTTCGTTGAAGCGCGCCATCAGCGAACGCAACTGCGCCGCGGCATCGCGGTGCGCGCGCTCGGCGACGCGGGTGAAGACGCGGCTGGCGCTGCCGAGCACGTCGATCGCCGGGTAGTGCGCGGCCTGCGCCAGCGCGCGCGACAGCACGATGTGGCCGTCGAGGATCGAGCGCACCTCCTCGGCCACCGGATCGGAGTTGTCGTCGTCTTCGGCCAGCACGGTGTAGAAGGCGGTGATCGAGCCGTGCGCGTCGTTGCCCGCGCGCTCGAACAGCTTGGGCAACTCGGCGAACACGCTGGGCGGGTAGCCGCGGCGCACCGGCGGCTCCATCGCCGACAGACCGAGTTCGCGCAGGCCGCGGGCGAAGCGGGTCACCGAGTCGACCAGCAGCAGCACGCGCTTGCCTTCGCGGCGAAAGCCTTCGGCGATCGCCGTGGCGGCATAGGCGGCGCGCACGCGCTCGAGCGCCGGGCGGTCGGAGGTCGAGACCACGACCACCGAGCGCGCCAGACCTTCCTCGCCGAGACTCTCGTCGAGAAACTCGCGCACTTCGCGGCCGCGCTCGCCGACCAGTGCGATCACGTTGACGTCGGCCTTCGCTTGCCGCGCCAGCATGCCCAGCAGCGTCGACTTGCCGCCGCCGGCCATCGCGAAGATGCCCACGCGCTGGCCTTCGCCGACGGTGAGCGCGGCGTCGATCGCGCGCACGCCGGTGGCCAGCGGGTGGTCGACGCCGCGGCGCTTCAGCGGCGAGGGCGCATGGGCGTGCAGCGGCGTGTGCTGCAGGCCAGGCCCAGCGGGCGGCGGGCGGTCGTCGAGCGGGCGGCCGAAGGCGTCGACCACGCGGCCGAGCAGCGCCGGGCCGCACGGCACCTGCGCCTCTTCGGCCAGTGCCTGCACCGCGGCGCCGACTGCGACGCCCTGCAGCGCACCGTACGGTGCGAGGATCGCCTCGCTGCCGGCGAAGCCGATCACTTCGGCCAGCAGCGGCTCGGCCTCGCAGCGCGTGGCGCCCGGCTCGAGGATGCGGCACTGCTGGCCGATGCGCGCGCGCAGGCCGGTGGCGCGCAGCACGGTGCCGCCAGCCTGCACGACGCGGCCGAATTCGGCCACCGTGCGGGTGCCTTGCAGGGTGCGCAGCAGGGCGTCGGTGTCGGTCATCGTGTTCATCGCTGGCCCACGCCCCACGCCTGCGCCAGGCACGCCAGTTGCTGGTCGAGCGACGCGTCGGCGCTGCCCAGGTCGGTGTCGAGCCGGCAATCGTCGGCTGCGCAGCCCTCGTCGGCGAGCACTTCGCAGGTCGGCATCGAGCCGCCTTCGCGCGCGGTCAGGCTCTGCAGTTGCGCGCGCACGGCTTCGGCGCGCTGCGGATGCACGCGCACCGTCAGGCGCGGTGCCGGCAGCATCTCGCGCGCGGCCTCGCGTGCCAGCGCGGCCAGGCGCTGCGCGTCGTCGATTTCGCCGAGCAGCTTGCGCGCGACCTGCAGCGCCAGCGCGGCGACGTCGGCGCGGCGCGCGGCCTCGTGCTGCGCGGCGGTCGCCGTCAGCGTGGCCAAGGTGGCAGCGATCTCGTCGCGTGCCTGCGCGCGGCCCTCGCGCAAGCCCGCGGCGACGCCCTCGGCGCGGGCGGCCTCGCACGCCGCCTGCACGTGCGCCTGCTGATCGCGGCGCAGCGCATCGAGGTCGTCGCGCAACTGCTGCGCCTCGCGCAGCGCCGGCACCTCGTCGGCGCGCAGCACCAGGCGCGCCGAGGCGATCGCGACGCCCGCTTCGCGTTGCCACAGTAGAAAGCTCATGTCGGCTCCTGTTCGGTCGGCGTCAACTGCGTTGCCAACTGCATCGCGCGCGCGACCAGCGAGCGGGCGAGCGCGCCGGCCATCGGCGACGGCTGGGTAGGGGTCAGCAGCAGCGCGGCAGCTTGGCGCAACGCGGCCGACGGCAACGCCGCCAGCAGCACGCCGGCGCCGCAGGCGCGCAGCGCCGGCGCCACCTGATCGGCGCGCTCGATGCGCGGCGCCGGCGTCACGTCGCGCGGCAGCATGTCGCCGTCGGGCAGTGCGAGCAACGCCTGCAGCAACGCGGTGCCCAGCGCGCGGCTGGCGGCGCCCAGGCGTGCAGCGTCGATCCACAGCCGCAGTTGCGGCGCCATCACGAGTGCGCCGACCTGTTGCTGCAGCGCGTCGAGTCGTGCGCTGTCCCAGGCCATCCAGTCGGCTGCTTCGTCCAGCGTGTCCCAGTCGACCGCGCCGACCGCATGCGGGGCGCGCTCGATCAGTTGCTGCGCCAGCGCCGCACGTTGGCGCCGGCGCGCTGCGGCGCACGACGCCGCAGCGCTGCAGGATGCCTCGGCGCTCACGTGCGGCTCATCGCGCGGCGAAACGCCGCTGCGGCTTCTTCGCTGGCCTGGCGGGCCGGTGCGGGCAGCTTGCCCGGTGCGGCAGCCGGGCCAGCGAGCGTCAATGCCTCGCGCGCCGGCGTGCGGCGGCGACGCCACCACAGCAGGCCGCCGCCGCCGAGCGCCAGCGTGCCTGCGGCACCTCCGGCCAGCAGCGGCAACACGATGGCAGCGGCGCCGGCCTGCGCCGACGCAGCCGCGGCGGGCGCCGGTTCGCGGCTCAGACCGTCGGCGGCGAACAGCGCGACGGTCACGTTGTCGTACGACAGGCCCTCGATGCTGTTGACCACCAGCGCCTTGATCTGCGGCACCTGCGCGGTCAGGTTCTTGTCGGGGCGATGCTTGATGAAGACCGAAGCGGCCGCGGGCAGCGGCTTGTCGACCAGCGGGTTGCGCTCGGGCATCACCAGGTGCACGCGCGCGGTGACCACGCCGTCGATGTCGGCGATGGTGTTGGCGATCTCCTGCGAGGTGGCGTGCATCAGGCGCGCGCGCTCCTCGAGCGGCGACGACACGAAGCCCTCGCGCTTGAAGACCTTGCCCATGTTGTCGAAAGTCTCGCGCGGGTAGCCCTGCGCGTTGAGCGTGCGCACCGCCTGCGGGAAGTCGTCGCGCGCGGTGGTCACCGAGAACTTGCCGCCCTCCTGCGAGGTCTTCTCGGCGGCGATGCCGGCGCTGCGCAGCACCGCCACCATCTCGTTGGCCTGCCGCTCGCTGAGCTGGCCGTACAGCTCCTGCTCGGAGCAGGCAGCCAGCAGCAGCGTGGCGGCGGCGAGCGTCGCGGTGGCCAGGCGTGAAAGCAGGGGCATCGTGTGCGGCGCGGGCATGACGGGTCTTTCTTCAGGACTGTTGGCGGAACATCTGTTGCAGGCCGTCGGACGTGCGGTTGGCGATGTTGGACATCAGCGTGCAGTGGAAGCTGAACTCCTGCACGCGCGCGGTCAGCAGCACCATGTCGCCCGGGCTCATCGCACCGCCGTCGGCCTTGGCCGCCTGCGCGGCGGCCGACAGCGCATCGGCCTCGGAGTTGATGCGGTCGAACGGTGCCGAAAGGACCTTGACGGCTTCGCTGGCGGTGCCGGCCGGCCGCGCCTCCAGCCGGGCGCCGGCCTGCGCCAGCACCTGCTGGAAGGAGCCGAAGTCCGACAGCGACACGCCGTAGCCGGCTTGCACCTGACCGGTCGCGACGCTGGCGGGCGTCGCGACCGCGACCGGCGCTGCGATGGCGGCTCCGATCGTCATGGCTTACCCCTTGCGGGCCACGGTTTCGAGCGACTTCGATGCCTCGGACATCGAGGTGTTCGAGCTGGTGGCCATGAAGTTCAGCTTCGACGCCTCGGCAGTCAGCAGCGTGATGTCGCTGATCTGGTCGCCGCCGTCGGCGACGACCTGCGACTTGTCGGCGACGACCTGCGCCTGCCGATCGAGCGCGCTGGCCCAGGCCAGTGACAGGGCCTCGAAGAAGTTGGTCGGACGCTTGCCGGTGGTGCCGGAGGTTTGCTGCAGGTTGCCGAGTGCCAGCTGCTGCAGCGAGTTGATGGGACTGTTGCTCATGGGGAAACTCCTTGCTGGGTGGGTTGCGGGTGGGAACTCAGAGGTTCAACTGGGTCTGCTGGCCGTTGATCTCCAGCGTCACGCTGCCGGGGCCGATGTGCGTGACGCGGTGGCCGCTGGGCAGCAGCGCGCCGACGAAATAGCGCGAGCCGTCGGCGGTGACGAGATAGGCGGGCTCCGAGGTGACCAGCGAGGCAATGCGCTTGCCCGGGTCGGTGGACACCGGCGGCAGCGGCGGCGGCAGCGGCTTGGCGGTGTTGCGTACGGCCATGCGCTCGAGGCCGCGCACGTCGCGGCGGGCCGCTTCTTCGGCGCGCGCCAGCCGGTCGGCGTCGCGCTCGGCCGCCTCGACGTCGATGCGGCCCGGGCCGGCCACCGTGGTCTTCGCGGTGACGCCGTTGACACGGAACACCTCGGCCACGTTGCGTGCGACGTCTTCGTCGACGATCACGTCGACGCGCGCCTGCAGGCCCTGGCGCTGCAGCCAATCGTCGAGCTTGCGGCGCGCCGCGGTGGTGGGCAGCCGGCCGCGCAGCGTCGCCTGGCCATCGGCGCCGCGCGCGGCCTGCAGTGCGGCGAACTCGCTGCCGCTCAGCGTGGCGGTCAACTTGGCGACGACAGGCTCGTCCGCGACCACGGGTGGCGCCGCCGCGGCGTGCGCAACCCACAGCGCGGCGCCGCACGCCACGAGGATGCTGGCGCCCATGGCCGCCAGCCAGATCTCGGCGCGGCGGTGCAGCGGCAGGGTCGCGACGGCAGCCGCGGGCGCCTGGCTCGACGCGGCAGCCTCCGTGCCGGCCGCTGCGGGCCAATGGTCGACACCAGCCAGGCCGAAGGCAACGACCAGCGCACCGACGTGCAGCGGGGCATGGATCGGCCACAGCGCCTGTGCGCCGGCGCGCAGCGTCTCGCTGCCGAGTTGCACCTCGCCTTGCAGCACTTCGAGAATCGCGTGCGGCGACGCGGCGCTGATGCGCACGCGCGTCGGCGGCAGCGCTGGCTCGCGCAGCACGATGTCGGCGCCTTCGCCGGCATCGCCCCCGGCGGCGAGGACGCAAGGGGCGTCGGCTGCCAGTGGCGCGCGCGCGCCGCGCTGCGGGCCCTGCAGCACCCGAAGCTCGAGGGCGTCGATCGATTCCACGGGAAAGGCAGCGCGATCCATGGTCTGGGCTCCTGCGCGGTTCAGTTGGTCAGCGTGCTGCTGATGCGGGTGCCGCCGCGGCCGTCCTGGCGCGGCGGGCCACTGGGCATCGCGTCGAGGTCGATCACCACCGATGCCCGCGCCGGTGGTGCGGCCGCGGCGACGGGCGCCGGCGCGATCGGCGCTGCGGTCGGGGCGCTCGGTGCCGCGGTGGCCACTCGGGTTTCGCTGGCCGGCGACGCGGTGGTCTGCAGCCCTGGGGATGCCGGGGCCGGCGCGGCCGGCGGCAGCGGCGTCGGACCGGAGCGCAGCGTGCCGAGCGTGGCCTGCGGCGGCGCCGGGCGGCTGCCCGCCATGCGCGGCGTGATCAGGAACATGCGCTCGACGCGGCTGCTCTGCGAGGTCTTGGTCTTGAACAGGTTGCCCAGCACCGGCACGTCGCCGAGGCCCGGAACCTTGTCTTCGCCATTGGCGTGGGTTTCGCGCACCATGCCGCCGATCAGCAGGCTTTCGCCCTCGGCGATCAGCGCCTGGGTGTTGACGGTGGAGCGCTCGACGATCGGGATCTGGTCGACCTGGCGGCCGCTGATGTTGCCGTCCTCGACGTTGACCAGCAGCTTGATGCGCGTCTGCTGCTTGTCGCGGAAGACGTGCGGCGTCACGCGCAGCGTGGTGCCGGCGCTGACGTTGAACAGGTCGACCTGCTCGCGGCCGGCGACGCGAACGAAGAAGGTCGAGGTGTTGTCGAACACCGCCTCGACGTTCGACAGCGTCACCACCTGCGGACTGGAGACGATGCGCGCGGCGCCCTCGTTCTGCAGCGCCCGGATGCGGGCGAAGAACTGCCCGAGCGAGCCCAGCACCACCGACGCGACGCCGCCGTTGCCGATACCCGGCACCGAGCCCTGGAACGAGCCGCTGCGGCCGTCGTTGCTCCAGCGCCAGTCGACGCCGAGTTCGCGCGCCTTGTCGGTGTTGACGTCGATGATCGTGGCCTCGATCTCGAGCGACTGCGGTTCGACGTCGAGCGAGGCGATCAGTTGCTCGTAGCGCGGCAGGCGCTCGGCTAGGTCGCGCACGATCACCGCGTTCAACCGCGGGTCGGCCTCGATGCGGATCTGGTTCGGGTCGGGCTGGGCGGTCGGTGCCGAGGCGGCGTCGGCAGGAGTGGCGGTGCGCGCCAGTGCGGTGACCAGGTTGTCCATCGCGGCATTGCGAGCGGCTTCGCCGGTGGTGGGCGTCTTGGTCGACACGCCCTGGCCGATCAGGCCCTGGCCTTTGAGCGACGGCAGCGTCGGGCGCAGCAGCACCTCGCGGCCGAGCGGGCGGTGGGTGCCCAGCGAGCCGGGGTCGACCAGCGAGCGCAGGATCGACGCCACGCCGGGAACCACGACCTGGCGGCCGCCGACCGTCATCGTCACGTCCTGCGCCCAGGCGTAGCGCAGGTAGAAGACGCGGAAATCGGCGGCGCCGGCCGGTGCCGACGGTGCGGCGTCCTGTGCCTGGCCGGCGCGCAGCAGTTCGTCGATCTGCTCGACGAAGCGGCGCGCGCCGCTGGCGATCATGTTGCCGTCGGCGCTGCGGCGCAGCGTGTTGCGCGGGTCGGTGAGCTGCAGGTCGGCCACTTCACGCAGCAGCCGGTCGCCCACCGCCGGCGCCACGGCGTAGGTGCGGCGCGCCAGTTCGGATGTCGGCGTCACGTGCATCGCGGCGCCGTCGTAGTAGGTTACGAGGTTGTAGACGCGCGACACGTCGCGCAGCACCTTGTCGGCGGGGCCGGCGAAGCTGCCGTTGACGTTGCCTGTCAGGCTGGGGCTGATCTGCGCCGGCACGTCGATGCTGGCGAACAGATCCTGCAGGAAGGCGCCGATCGGCTGCTCGCGCGCGGTGATCTGCACCAGACGCCCGCCGTTGGGCATCGGCGCCGCGCTCGCGGCTCCCGCGGCCAGGACGCCGGCGGCCAGCGCGACCCAGGCGCCATGCTGCAGGCCGCTCAGCAGCCACCGGGCGGCTTGCCGAAGGCGCTGGGTGCAAGCGATGCCGGCCATGCGGTGACTCCTAGTTGGGGGAATTGCCGATGGGTTGCGGCACGGCGGCGGCCGGTTCAAGTTGCGTGTGTGGACGGCCGTCGATGACCGTCGCCGGCCAGGGAAGACGGGCCGGCTGGCCGACGGCGAGCGGGTGCCCGCCGGGCGGCGGTCGCCGGTGCGCTGGCGCTACGCGGTAGCCAGCATCGGCGCTTCGGGCGACGGCACGCGCTCGAGGACGTCGAGCTTCAGCGTCGGCATCAGCTCGTGGTACGACAGCACGGGCAGGTCGAAGCACTCGGCCTCGATCAGCTTGCGCACGTGCCAGCGCACGTCGATCGCCGTCACCAGCGCCGCCGGCGAATGGCGGCGCACCGCGCCGACGATGGCCTCGCAAAGACGCCGCGCCGCCTCGGGCTCGAGCGCGAGCTGCGAGACGCCGCCATTGACGCGCACCGACTGGCGCAGCATCTCCTCGACCTGCGGCTGCAGCATCAGTGCACCCAGGCGTCCCTGTGGCGCGGCCATGTGGCTGATCTGGCGACGCAGCGCGACGCGGGTGAACTCGGTGAGCGCCAGCACGTCCTTGTCGCGCTGCGAGATCTCGGCCAGCGCCTCGAGGATGTCGCGCAGGTTGCGGATCGAGATCCCTTCACTGACCAGGCGGCGCAGCACTTCGGACACGCGCTGCAGCGGCAGCGCACGCAGCACCTCCTTGACGATGTCGGGCACGTCGGCCGACGCGCGGGTGAGCAGGTTGGTGGTGTCCTGCGCGCCGAGGAACAGCGGTGCGTTGCGGCGCAGCGCCTGACGCACCGGCTCGCCCAGCGCGACGTGCGGCTCGTCGGGCAGCGCACCCGCGGCGATCGGCACCTCGAACGCCAGCAGCTCCCAGCGGTCGGCCTCGGCCGGGTCGCTCTGGCCATGGACATGGATTCGCGGCAGGTTCAGGCCGAGGCCGAGCTGGAACTCGTCGAGCACGGCCTCCAGCGTGCGCGTCAGGCGCTGCGCCTGATGGTCGGCCAGCAGGCGGGCCGGCACGCGCAGCAGCAGCGGCACTGCCGGGCGCTGCTGCGGCAGCGCGGTGGCGGCCACCTGCGACGGCGTATCCAGGCGCTTGACCAGGCCCTGCAGCGCCGGGTTGCGTGCGTTCATCAGCTTGTCGCGCAGCGCCGGCGTGAGCAACGCGCCGCTGGCCAGCAGCACGATGGCCAGCGCGAAGAACACCGCCATCGGGAAGCCGGGCACGAAGGCCATCAGCACGCAGATGCCGCCGGCCACCATCAGCACGCGCGGCTTGGCCATCACCTGCTTGCGGATCGAATCGCCGAGGTGCTTGTCTTCCTCGTCGCTGGTGCGGGTGACGATCAGGCCGGCGGCCATCGCACCGAGCAGCGCCGGAATCTGCGCGACCATGCCTTCGCCGATCGTCAGGATCGAGTACTTGGTGACCGCGGTGCCGATGTCGAGGTCCTGCATCATCACGCCGATAGCCAGGCCGCCGAGCAGGTTGATGACGATGATCACGATGCCGGCGATGGCGTCGCCCTTGACGAACTTCATCGCACCGTCGAGCGAGCCGTGCAGCTTGCTCTCCATTTCGAGGTTGCGGCGCCGGCGCTTGGCCTCGTCCTTGTCGATCAGGCCCGAGCGCAGGTCGGAGTCGATCGAAAGCTGCTTGCCGGGCATGGCGTCGAGCGAGAAGCGCGCGGCGACCTCGGCCACGCGCTCGGCGCCCTTGGCGATGACGATGAACTGCACCACCGTGATGATCAGGAACACCACCAGGCCGACCACCAGATTGCCGCCGGCCACCACCTTGCCGAAGGTGTCGATGATGTGGCCGGCGTTGCCGTGCAGCAGGATCATGCGCGTGGTGGCGATCGACAGCGACAGGCGGAACAGCGTCGTCATCAGCAGCACGCTCGGGAACACCGAGAACTCCAGCGGCGAGGCGATGTACACGCCCAGCAGCAGCAGCACCAGCCCCGAAGCGATGTTGAGCGCCACCAGCATGTCGATCAGCCACGCCGGCAGCGGCAGGACCATCATCGCGACGATGCAGACGATGCCGCCGACCAGCAGCAGGTCGCTGTAGCGCGCGAACGCGCCTTCGCGCGTCACCGCGGCGCTGCGGAAGTACGCCGACATGCTCATGATTGGTCTCCGCGGGCGATCAGGCGGCCGCTTTCGCTGACGGCGAAGGTGGTGCTCAGGCGCCGGTACACGGCGAGCACGTCGCGCACGTAGGCCTGCGTTTCCGGGTAGGGCGGCACCGCGCCGCCGGCCTTGTCGACCGCGCCCTCGCCGGCGTTGTAGGCCGCCAGCACGAGCCGCAGATCGTCGCCGTAGCGCGCGCGCAGCGTGCGCAGGTAGGCGGCACTGGCACGCACGTTGGCGGCGGCGTCGAACAGGCCCTGCTCGGGGTTGCTGACGCCGAAACGCTTGCCGGTGGCCGGCATCACCTGCATCACGCCGCGGGCGCCGGCCCTCGAAAGCGCGCGCGGGTTGTGGCGCGACTCGACGTGCGCAATGGCGTGCAGCAGCAGCGGATCGAGCTGATTCTCGCGAGCTGCCGCAATCAGCACCGGCGCCAGCGACATCACTCGCAGTTCGTCGCGCGTCGGCGCCGTGCCAGGGTTGTCCTGCGGCAGTGCCGGCGCCCGTGTGCCGGCCGCGGGCGCCGCGGGGGCTGGCGTCATCGAGATCGCGACCACCGGCCGGTCGTACAGATCGAGCTGCGCCGCGCGCTGCACGGTCATCGGCGCGGCGAGCGACGCGCACTGCGCGTTGATCATGCTGAAGCGCTCGAGCCGGTCGGCCGACTTCTCGCCGAGCTTGCCGCTGCAGGTCTGCGCCTGCAGCGGGGCGCACAGCGCCAGGCCCAGCGCGGCGAGCGAAAACGGGGCGCGCCAGGCGCGCAGGTGGGTAGCCGAACCGGCCATGCGGGGACTCCTGATTGGGAGGACTACCGATGGGTTGCGCGGCCGATCGCCGCGGTTCAATGCCCGCCGCCGGCGGTACAGGCGGCCTGCGGCGGGGCCGCGCTTCAGCGCGAGCGCAGCTCGACCGAATCGAGCGCGAGCGCGCCGCCCGAGGCCTTGACGAAGGCCTGGCGCACCTGCTCGAGCGTGGCCTTGGGCGGCAGCGGCTGGAAATCGCTGCCGTTGACGCTCGCCGGCAGCTCGGCCAGCACGTCGCGCTCGGTGGCGAAGCAGGTCACCGTCTCGGGCACTCCGCGCGGATTCATCGTCAACTCGAAGCGCATCGAGCCAGGCAACTGCAGGCCGGTGGCCGGTGCCACGCGCGAGTCGCGCCGGAAGCGGTTGGGAAAGAAGCGGGTGAGCTGGCGCTTCTCGTCCTGCAGGTAGCAGTACACATGCGCGTCTCGGCTGGGCCGGATCGACAGTTGCACGGCCTCGCCGCGCGCCAGCCGGCGGCCCTCGGCCGACGAGGCGACCTGCAGGGTCAGCGGCGACGCCGGCACCGCTGTGGCCGTGGCGGCCGCGGGTACCGTGGCACGCAGCCTGGCCTGCAAGCCGGCCAGGTCGGCGCCCAGGTAGGCCTTGAACAAGTCCAGCGAGAGTTTCGGTTCGGGCGACAGGCCGAGCGCGCTGCGCGTGCGCACCACCGCCTCCTTGAAGACGTTGCCGACGGTGCCGTCGATCGGGCCATCGTACGCCTGGCGCATGCGCAATTGCTGCTGGAAGTAGGCCACGAGTTCGGTCGGGCGTGCGGCCATCGCGTCGTACCAGTCCTGCGTCTGGGCACCCACCGCGGGGTTGTCGGCGCCGATGCCGATGCAGCGCCAGTACGGCACCTTGGCGAAGCGGCCGAACAGCTCGATCGCCGCCAGCTCCGCCAGCGCGCGCTGTGCCTGCGCGAGGCCGGCGGCGGGCACCGCCAGCGGCTGGCCGAACTCGACGAACTCGACGCGGCCATCGCGCAGCAATGCGGCGTTGCGCGTCGCGGCACCAGGGACGACGCTCATGTCGTGCCTGCTCAGCAGCGCCAGATCGAGCCCGATCGTGCCGCCGTCGAGCGTGCGCAGCGTGCCGCGCAGCGCGTACTGTGGCGTCACCGCGTAGGGCGCACCCGCCGTGGCGCCGCTCGCGGCAGCCTGGCTGCCCGCGGCGTCGGCAACGATCAGGCGGATCGCGCGGCTGCGCTGCGTCATGTCGGAGACCGCGGCGACCAGCACGTCGCGCGCGCCGGTCTGCGCCTTGCGCTGCGACGGGTCGGCCAGTTCCTCGATGGCCACCGAGAGGTCGCGCACGCCGTGGTCGAGCAGCAGCGTGTCCATGCAGCGCAGTGCCGGTCCGAACGAGCTGGTCGGTGGCACGCTGGCGAGCGGCCCGGCGCTCGGTGTCTGGCCGCTGGTGGCGCACGCGGCGGCCAGCAGGCAGGCGCCGAGCGCGGCGGCGAGTCGGGCGAGGCGGCCCGCGATGCTGGGCATTGAAATCCTTCGTGCGGTCAGGCGCGGACCGGCGCGGCCGGTCGGCCTGCCAGCGTGGTTGTACACCGTGAAGCAGTGGCTCGGTTGCCTGCGCGCGCCGATCGGTTCAATCGCCGCCGCTCGGCCGTGCCGGCTCACATGCCGACGTAGTTCGGCCCGCCGCCGCCCTCGGGGGCGACCCAGACGATGTTCTGCCGCGGATCCTTGATGTCGCAGGTCTTGCAGTGCACGCAGTTCTGCGCATTGATCTGCAAGCGCTCGGTGCCGTCGTCGCCGGCCACGAACTCGTAGACCCCGGCCGGGCAGTAGCGCGCCTCGGGCCCGGCATAGATCTTCCAGTTCACCTCGACCGGGATCGACGCGTCCTTCAGCGTCAGGTGAGCGGGCTGGTCCTCGGCATGGTTGGTGTTGCTGACGAACACCGAACTCAGGCGATCGAAGCTGAGCTTGCCGTCGGGCTTGGGGTAGTCGATCTTCGCGCACTGTGCGGCCGGCAGCAGGTACTCGTGGTCGCTCTTGCTGCCGTGCAGCGTCCACGGCGGGCTCTGGATGCCGAGCTTGGGCAGCAGCCAGTGCTCGATGCCGGTCATCAGGTTGCCGACCCACTTGCCCTTCTTGAACCACAGCTTGAAGTTGCGCGTGCGCTGCAGTTCGGCGTGCAGCCAGCTCGCCTCGAACGCGGCCGGGTAGGCGCTCAGCTCGTCGTGTGCGCGCCCGGCGGCGAGCGCCTCGACGATCGCCTCGGCGCACAGCATGCCGCTCTTGATCGCCGCGTGGCTGCCCTTGATGCGCGCGGCGTTCATGTAGCCGGCGTCGCAACCGACCAGCGCGCCGCCGGGGAACACCGTCTTGGGCAGCGCCTGCAGCGAGCCGTTGTTGATCGCGCGCGCGCCATAGCCCAGGCGCTTGCCGCCCTCGATGTGCGCGCGGATCGCCGGGTGCGTCTTCCAGCGCTGCGTCTCCTCGAACGGGTTGAGGTACGGGTTGGCGTAGTCCAGGCCGATCACGAAGCCGAGCGACACCTTGCGCTCGGCCAGGTGGTAGACGAAGCCGCCGCCGAAGGCGTCGGTCATCGGCCAGCCCGCGGTGTGTACCACCAGGCCGGGCCTGGCCTTGTCGGCCGGCACTTCCCACAGCTCCTTGATGCCGATCGCGTAGCTCTGCGGGTCGCGACCCTGGGTGAGCTCGAAGCGCGCCAGCAACTGCTTGCCGAGGTGGCCGCGCGCGCCTTCGGCGAACACGGTGTACTTGCCGTGCAGCTCCATGCCGAGCTGAAAGCCGTCGTGCGGCTCGCCGTTCTTGCCGATGCCGACGTTGCCGGTGGCCACGCCCTTGACGCGGCCCTGCTCGTCGTAGAGCACCTCGGCCGCCGCGAATCCCGCGAACACCTCGACTCCGAGCGCCTCGGCCTGCTGCGCCAGCCACTTGACCACGTCTTCGAGCGAGACCACGTAGCAGCCGTCGTTGTGCAGGTTGCGCGGCACCAGCCAGTTCGGCGTGCGGTGCGCGCCGGTGGCCGACAGGAACAGCACGTCGTCGCCGGTGACCGGCTGGGCGAGCGGTGCACCGAGCGCCTGCCAGTCGGGGAACAGTTCGCCGATCGCGCGCGGATCCATCACCGCGCCCGAGAGAATGTGCGAGCCGGGCTCCGAGCCTTTCTCGAGCACCACCACCGACACCTCGCGCCCAGCCTTGGCGCCCAACTGCTTGAGGTGAATCGCGGTGGCCAGCCCCGCGGGCCCGGCGCCGACGACCACGACGTCGTACTCCATGGCCTCGCGCGGGCCGTACTGGGCAAGGATTTCCTGCGGCGTCATGAGCGCTTCCGGTGGTCGGCGCTGTCGCGCAGCGCGCGCCGATTCTAGGTCGCCCGCGCTGCAGCGGCGCCGATGCGCGAGTCGCGTGCTATCGTCGGCGCCCGCAGTGAAGGGAGCACGCGAGTGAGCTACACCATCGATCTGTCTGGCCGCGTCGCCCTGGTCACCGGCGCGTCCAGCGGCCTGGGCGCGCAGTTCGCGCGCACGCTGGGCAAGGCGGGCGCCGCGGTGGTGCTGGCGGCGCGCCGCGTCGAGCGGCTCAAGACGCTGCGCGCCGAGATCGAGGCCGCCGGCGGCGACGCGCACGTGGTGGCGCTCGACGTCACCGACCCACGCAGCATCAAGGCGGCGGTGGCGCACGCCGAAACCGAGATGGGCGCGATCGACATCCTGGTCAACAACGCCGGCGTCGGCACCACGCAGCACCTGTCGGAGGTGACGCCCGAAGACTACGACTTCGTGATGAACACCAACACGCGCGGCGCCTTCTTCGTCGCGCAGGAGGTCGCCAAGCGCATGATCGCGCGCGCCAAGGGCACGGCCCCCGGCACCTACACCGGCGGGCGCATCGTCAACATCGCGTCGGTGGCCGGCCTGCGCGTAGGCAGCCGCATCGGCGTGTACTGCATGAGCAAGGCCGCGGTGGTGCACATGACGCGCGCGATGGCGCTCGAGTGGGGCCGCTTCGGCATCAACATCAATGCCCTGTGCCCGGGCTACATCGACACCGAGATCAACCACCACCAGTGGCAGACCGAAGGCGGCCAGAAGCTGATCGCTTCGCTGCCGCGCAAGCGTGTGGGCGAAGCCAAGGATCTCGATACGGCGCTGATGATGCTGTGCGCCAACGAGAGCCACTTCGTCAACGGCACGGTGCTGGTGGCCGACGACGGCTCCGCGTTGGCTTGACGGCCGCTCCCGTGCGCTCGTTGACCGCGGTCGAAGCACGTATCCTCGGCGTGCTGGTGGAGAAGCAGGCCACCGTCCCCGACACCTATCCGCTGTCGCTCAACGCGCTGGTCGCGGGCTGCAACCAGAAGACCGCGCGCGACCCGGTGATGATCATCGGCGACGACGCCGCGCTGCAGGCGATCGACGCGCTGCGCGCGGCCAGCCTGGTGGTCGAGTCGAGCGGCTCGCGCGTCGCGCGCTACGAGCACAACCTGGCGCGTGCCTGGTCGCTGCCGGGTGCGTCGGTGGCGTTGCTGGCGGTGCTGATGCTGCGCGGGCCGCAGACCGCGGCCGAGCTGCGCGCCAACGGCGAGCGGCTGCACCGCTTCGCCGACATCTCGTCGGTCGAGGGCTTTCTCGACGAACTGCAGGCGAAGACCCCGCCCTATGTGCGCAAGCTGGCGCGTGCGCCGGGCGAGCGCGAGGCGCGCTGGGTGCACCTGCTGTGCGGCGAGCCGGCGCTGCCGTTGCTGCCGGCGGCGCCGTCGCCCGACGACGGCCTGCAGGCCGCCGCCGGCGAACTGGCCGCGATTCGCGCCGAGCAGGCGCGGCTGATCGCGCAGGTCGAGGAGCTGCGTGCCGCCGTGGCACGGCTGGCCGCGCAGGGGCAGCCGAAGGAGGGTGGCAGGTGAGGTTCGAGGCGCCCGCGCACAAGAAGCTCGTCTTCGAGACGCTGATCCCGATCCGCTGGGGCGACATGGACGCGATGGGCCACGTCAACACCGCGGTCTACTTCCGCTACATGGAGACCGCGCGCATCGACTGGTGCAGCAGCCTGGGCTGCATGCCCGAGCAGTCGACGCAGGGGCCGGTGGTCGTCAACGCCTACTGCAGCTTCGTCAGGCAGTTGCGCTACCCCGGCGACGTGCGCGTCAGGCACTACGTGACCACGGTGGGCAAGACCAGCCTCGACACCTACGTGACGATGGAGCGCAGCGACGACCCCGGCACCGTCTGGGCCGAGGGCGGCGCGCGCATGGTGTGGATCGACTTCGCGAGCAACCAGTCGGTGCCGTTGCCGCAGTGGCTGCGCGAGCAGGTCGCATGAAACGATCGGCATCGAGACTGCGGGGCGATCCGGTGGTGGTGGCCCACCTCAACGAATACCTTTCGTACGAATTGACGGGCCACCGGCAGTACCTGATTCACGCCGGCATGTGCCGCCACTGGGGTTTCGAGCGGCTGGCGAAGCTTCAGGATGCTTACTGGGCGGAGGAGGTCCAGCACGCCGCGAAGATCATCGCCCGCATCCTCATGCTCGGTGGCGCCGCGACACCGCGCGAACTGCGGCCGATCGCCGGCGCTGCCTCGGTGCCCGAGCAGTTGGCGCTCGATCGCACGCTGGTGATGCAGGCGATGGTGCACCTGCAGGGCGCGATCGCCGATTGCGAGCGCCTTGCCGACTACGTGAGCCGCGATCTGCTGGTCGAGATGCGCGACGACGAGGAACGCCATCTCGATTGGCTCGATATCGAGCTCGCGCTGATCGAGAAGCTGGGACCGAAGAACTACTTGCAGTCTCAGCTCGGCTGAGCCTTGCTGCGCCGACTGCGGCGCCGCCGCGGATCGTCAGGCGCTGCTGACGAGGACCCTGCGGCGCACCCACGCGGTCGACGAGAGGGTATCGACCATGAAGCGCGCGACGTCGGCGCGCGCGATCTTCGGGAAACCCGTGAGCGCGAGCGTCTCGCCGGCACGGCAGGCGCCCTGCGCTGGGGCGTTGGTCAGCAGCGGCGGGTAGACCAGGGTCCAGTCGAGCGAACTCGCGACGACGATCGCTTCACCGGCGGCCTTGTCGCGGAAGATCGTGCCCAGCAGCAGCCGGTACATCAGGCGCGGCAGAAGCGGTGCCTGCGCGCGCGTGCCGCCGACGCCGAGCGCCGACAGCACGACGAGCCGGCGCGCGCCCGCCGCCTGCATCGCGGGTACGATCGCGCCGAGGCTGCGCTCGAGCAGGTGCGGCGATTCGTGCGCGCTGCGCACGCCCAATGCACAGATCACGGCCTCGTGCCCTGCCACCGCCGCGCCGACCGCGCCGGCGTCGAGCGCGTCGCCGCATGCCACGGCAACGCCCTTCTGGAAAACCGTTGCCGCCCGACGCGCGAAGGCGGTGACGCGATGGCCGGCGGCCAGCGCGTCGGCCACGATGAGCCGCCCCGTGGGCCCGCTGGCGCCGAAGACGAGCACCTTCATGCGGCCGCGACCCGAGGCTGGCGGTGCTGATCGATCCAGTAGGCCCACAGCACGAGGAGCCACTGCGCCTGCCCGACCCAGGCGATCGCTGCCACGCTCGGCGGCGGCTGCCCGAGGAAGTTGCCGGCCTGGATGGCGAGCAGCAGCGCCAACAGCGCCCACATCCCCCAGCGACCGATGGCGTCGCGGGCCCGCGTGGCGCTGGCGTAGAGCCACACTCCCGCGCCGAAGACCGACAGCTCCGCGGCAACGCTCAGTGGCAACGAGTTCCACAGCCCGAGGCCGACGCGCTCGCTCGTGAACGGCGTGAGCGGCAGGTCGGGGCGGTGCATCAGCGCATCGAGCCCCCAGTGGCTGAGCACCAGCAGCGCGATCACGATCGCCCCGCGCCACGACCGGCGCAGGCCGTAGAACGCCAGGGCCACCAGCAGTGCCCAGCCGGCGGCGGCGAGCAGCGAGTGCGAAACCGGATAGTGCTCGAAGTCGAGCGGCGTGACGGCGGTGTTGCCCGGCGCGATCGCCACCCGCTCTACGCCGAGCAGAAGCAATGTCGGCCAGAGCAGGTCGAGGAACTGTGCCGCCAGAAACAGCGAACCCAGGCTGACGCGAGGCGCCACGCGCTTGGCTGCCAGACCCACACCGAAGTGCCCGATGAACACGGGCGCGAGTCTACCGACCCGCGCAGTGCGCTTACCGGCACCCTGGCTCGGTATTGCGGCTGGTCCAGAACGTGTACTCCTTGCAGTCGTCGGTCGACGGCGGTCGATACGCGGGCACCGGCTCAGCCACCGGTGGCAGGGTTCTCAGATACGCGACGATCGCGCGGATGTCCTCCTCGTCCCAGTTGGAGAAGTGATCCCAGGGCATGCCCTGCCAGTAGAGTGGGCGCCCGTTGCGGCTGACGCCGCTGCGGATCGCGCGCGCGATCTGCTCGTCGCTCCACGCACCGAGGCCCGCCTTGACATCCGACGAGATGTTCGGCGTGTAGATCGTGCCCAGGCCGCCGCTCAGCTTTGAGCCGCCCGCGCCAACGTTGGTGTGGCAGTAGGCGCACGAGGCCACGCTGAAGAGGTAGCGGCCACGTTGCACCAATGCGGCGCGCTCGCGCGGCAGGCCCGACACGTCGGGTCTCGGAATCGAGCCCGCGGCGCCTTGCGCGATCCGCTCGGGCGGCAAGAAACCCAGCGCCGGTGTCTCGTAGACCGCCCAGCCGACGAGCGCAGCCGCGGGCAGCACCACGATCGCGGCGGCCGCACCGACCCAGCCGAGCGCCGATTGCGGCAGCCGCCGGCCGCGCGGGGCCGCCAGCGCGAAAGCCACGATACCCAGCGCAAGCACGACCCACTGCGCGGCGACGAGCGCGTCCTGCACGCGGTCGGGCGACAGCCCCGAGGTGTGCGCGAAGCTGCCCGGGGCGTAGGTGAGCACCGGCGGCCGGGCGATGAGCACATCGCCGCCGCGCAGCTTGGCCCACAGCGTCTCGACGACGCCGTAGCCGAGCGCATGCGGAATTTCGTTGTGCACCGCCGGCAGCGTCTTCAGATAGTGCGCGATGGCGCGCGCGTCGTCGTCGGCCAGCGCGTGCAGGTACATCCACGGCATGCCCCAGAAGTTGAGCGTGCGGCCCGGCGCGCGGCCGTCTCGCAACGCCTCGACGATCTGCTGTTCGCTCCAGCGGCCGAGACCGGTGTCGGCGTCGGGCGTCAAGTTGCGGCTGATGAAGACGCCTTGCGGGAACGCGCCGACGCGCATGCCGCCGGCGAGGTAGCGGTCCTCGCGGTAAACGCCGTGCGGGCTGACCTCGGTGTGGCACAGGCCGCACATCTCGGCGCGCACGAGGTAGCGGCCCCGCTGCGCGAGGTCGCCCGCATGGCCCGGCCCCTCCAGGCGGCCGCCGGTTTCCCACGGCGCCTTGCGCGCGCTGGCGACGATGTAGTTGACGAGATCCCAGCGCTCGGCGGCGGTCGTGCTCTCGCCGTAGGCGGGCATCGGCGCCGGCGCCAGACCGGTGGTCAGGCGCATCCAGATCGCGGCGGGCTCGGCGCCGGCACGAAAGGTCCACGGCGCCGTGAGGTCGCGGCTGACGACCGGCTGGCCCTTCGCGTCCTGCAGCCACTGGCCGCCGCGCAGATCGCTGCCGTGGCAGCCCACACAGCCGGCCGACGCATACAGCGCCTTGCCGCGCGCCACGCTCGCCGCATCGGGTGCCACGCGCGGCGGCACGATGATCGCGGCTGGCGCTGGCCGAGCGAACGACGGCGAGAAGGTCTTCACGTAGGCTGTCACCGCGCGCACGTCGTCGGCGTTCAGCACGTCGCGCCAGTACGGCATGCCGCTGGCGTGCAGGCCGTCGGCGATCACATGCTCGAGGTCGGCATCCGAGGGCGGCGTGCCGGCCGGCGTCGTCTTGTACTTGAAGGCGCCGGCGGTGAAGTCGCGCGGGCGCGGGATCATCGATGGCGCCGAGGCGCCGTTGCCGCGCCCGTCGGGGCCGTGGCAGATCGCGCAGTTCTCGAGATAGACCTTCTGCCCGCGGGTCGCGCTGGCCGGCACCGTGGACGACGGAGGCCACATCGCCTCGGCATACTGCTTCGGGTCGGGTGTCCAGATCGACGACGCGTGCTCGTAGCCGACGCGCACGTAGATCGAGCGCGCGGCGTCTAGCAGCAGCCACAGCACGAGCGTCGCCAGCAACACGCCGCGACGGGATCTGAACAGGGACATCATCCGGCATCCTCCTGGGAAACGCGCGCCTTCGGCCGCACCGATGCCGGCGGCCGGCTTCGGTGCGGGCGCAGTCTCTGCGCGGGCCCGCGCCGGCGCCAGCGCCGCGCGACCAGTGGATCGCTGGCGGCGCGAAAAGTTGCAGGCGGCGAGCGAACGGCGCCGCGCGCCAGGCAACCGGCCCTGCGTCAGCGTGGCGGGCTCAACCCGCCAGCAGCTTGTTCACCAGCTCGGGCGTCGTCGCCGCGCCCACCTTGCGCATCAGCCGGGCGCGGTAGACGTCGACCGTGCGCGGGCTGATCGCCAGCTTCTTGCCGATCAGCTTGCTGGTCAGGCCCTCGATCAGCAGCGCGGCGATCTCGCGCTCGCGCGCGGTCAGCTCGAGCTTGAGCTTGCGCCGCGACGACAGATCCTCGAACGCCCAGATGCCGGCCTCGTGCGCGGCGTGCGGGTTGAGCGCGCGGCCCGACACGTGGCACCAGAACAGCTCGCCGGCGCGGCTGCCGGCGAGCCGCTTCATCACCCGGTCGTCGGCGTACCAGCCTTGCGCGTCGAGGCTGGCGACGATGCGCTCGCCGGTGCGCTCGAACTCCTCGTGCGTCGGATACAGCACCTCGAACGAGCGGCCCACCAGCAGCGCGCGCGACGCGCCGAACATGTCGAGCAGGCGCTCGTTGCAGTCGACGATCTGGCGCTCGCGCGACAGCACCATGCCGATCGGCGCCAGCTCGAAGGCGGTGCGGTAGTCCAGATCGACCGTGCCCGTTCTCATCGGGCAATCACAGCAGCGCGTAGGTGGTGGTGGCGTGGGCCGCGAGCGCGCCCTTCGGGTCGGCCACTTCGATCTCGCCGAACACCAAGTTGCGCCCCTTGCGCAGCACGCGGGCGGTGACGCGCGCGCTGCCGGCGTCGCCGGCGATCGGCCGCAGGAACGAGGTCTGCAACTGCACGGTGGTCATCGGTCGGTAGCCGTCGGTCAGCGTGCAGATCGCCAGCGCCATCGCGGTGTCGGCCGCCGCCATCATCGACTGGCCGCACAGCATGCCGCCGCCGTGTACGTGCTGCGGCGTCACCGGCAGCGCGAGTTCCACCTCGCCGGGCAGCGCGTGATTGAGCTGCAGGCCCAGCGCGCGCACCCAGGCGGCGAAGGTGTCGCTCTCCAGCAGCGCGCGCAGCGCAGGCAGGTCGATGTCGACGTCGTCGAATCCGGAGAGCGCCATTACGCGATTCTACGTAGCAGTTACTTAACGGCATAAGTAGTACGCTTGACGGCTCCCAGTTCCCGCAGGGGCCAACGATGAAGAAGGTCTATCCGAGCGCGGCCGCGGCGCTCGACGGCGTCGCCCGCGACGGCATGCTGATCGCGGTGGGCGGCTTCGGCCTGTGCGGCATCCCCGAGGCACTGATCGAGGCGCTGAAGAACACCGGTGTCAAGAACCTGACCGCGATCTCCAACAACGCCGGTGTCGACGGCTTCGGCCTCGGCAAGCTGCTGCACACCCGCCAGATCAAGAAGATGATCTCGAGCTACGTCGGCGAGAACAAGGAGTTCGAGCGCCAGTTCCTGGCCCACGAACTCGAACTCGAGTTCACGCCGCAGGGCACGCTGGCCGAGAAGCTGCGCGCCGGCGGCGCCGGCATCCCCGCGTTCTTCACCCGTACCGGCGTGGGCACCATCGTCGCCGAGGGCAAGGAGACGCGCGACTTCGACGGCCACACCTACGTGATGGAGCGCTCGCTGGTGCCCGACCTGTCGCTGGTCAAGGCCTACATCGCCGACAAGAGCGGCAACCTGGTGTTCCGCAAGACCGCGCGCAACTTCAACCCCAACGTGGCGATGGCCGGCAAGGTGACCGTCGTCGAGGTCGAGAAGATCGTCGAGACCGGCGCGCTCGATCCCGACCAGGTGCACCTGCCCGGCATCTTCGTGCACCGCATCGTGCTCAACGACAAGCCCGAGAAGCGGATCGAGCAGCGCACCGTGCGGGCCAAGGCCTGAATTCGAGGAGCGAACGACCATGGCATGGACCCGCGATGAAATGGCCGCCCGTGCGGCCAAGGAGCTGCGCGACGGCTACTACGTCAACCTCGGCATCGGCATGCCGACGCAGGTGGCCAACCACGTGCCCAAGGGCATGGAGGTGTGGCTGCAAAGCGAGAACGGTCTGCTCGGCATCGGGCCGTTCCCGACCGACGACGAGATCGACGCCGACCTCATCAACGCCGGCAAGCAGACGGTGACCACGCTGCCGGGATCGAGTTTCTTCAGCAGCGCCGACAGCTTCGGCATGATCCGCGGCGGCAAGATCAACCTGGCGATCCTCGGCGCCATGCAGGTCAGCGAGAAGGGCGACCTCGCCAACTGGATGATCCCCGGCAAGATGGTCAAGGGCATGGGCGGCGCGATGGATCTGGTGGCCGGTGTCGGCCGCGTCATCGTGTTGATGGACCACGTGGCCACCAAGAAGGACGGCTCCACCGATCTGAAGATCCTGCCCAAGTGCACGCTGCCGCTGACCGGCGTCGGGGTGGTCAGTCGCATCATCACCGACCTGGCGATCCTCGACGTCACGCCGCAGGGCCTGAAGGTGGTCGAGATGGCCCCCGGCATCACGCGCGCCGAACTGCAGAGCAAGACCGGGGTGACGCTGCAGTGATCCCGGGTCGTCGTGGCAGGCGCGCCGCCGGGTCGGGGCGCGCCGCCGCTGCGTAGCGTTCGCCCGGGCAGTGGGCGTCTGGCGGCAATCCGGCAAGCGGTGAGACGCGGCGCCTTGCGGGCAGCGGCCTTTGCGCTTGCGGCCACGCTGGCCGCATGTGCACCCGCGCCGCCGGCGGGCGCCGACAGCGGGTCGCTGCAGCCCGAGGCCCATTCGGGGTTCACGGCCAAGCGCCTGTGGCGCGGTCAGCACTTCGCGGTGGCCGCCGCCAACCCGCTGGCGGCCGAGGCCGGCTACCGGATGCTCGGGGCGGGCGGCAGCGCGATCGACGCCGCGGTGGCGGTGCAGATGGTGCTGACGCTGGTCGAGCCGCAGTCCAGCGGCATCGGCGGCGGCACCTTCATCCTGCATTGGGACGGCCGGCGGGTCGATGCCTTCGACGGCCGCGAGACGGCGCCCGCACAAGCCGACGAGCAGCTGTTCGTGCAGAGCGACGGCAAGCCGATGCCGTTCATGCGGGCGGTGGTCGGTGGGCGCTCGGTCGGCGTGCCGGGCACCTTGCGCGCGCTCGAGTTGGCGCATCAGCGCTACGGCAAGCTGCCGTGGGCGCGACTGTTCGAGCCGGCGATCGCGCTGGCGCAGCGCGGCTTCGCGATCAGTCCGCGCCTGCACCGGTTGCTCGACGTCGATCGCGCATTGCGGCAGCAGCCCGACGCCGCGGCGTTCTACTACGACGCCGACGGCCGGCCCTGGCCGGTGGGGCACCACCTGAGGAATCCGGCACTTGCGGCGGTGTTGAGCGAGATCGCGCAGCACGGCAGCGAGGCCTTCTATCGCGGGCCGATCGCGCACGACCTGGTGCGCCGCGTGCGCGAATCGGCCAACCCCGGCCGCCTCGGCGAAGCCGATCTGGCGTCGTACCAGGCCCTGCGGCGCGAACCGCTGTGCGATGCCTGGCGGGCTTACCGCGTGTGCGGCTTTCCGCCGCCGTCGTCGGGGCACCTGACGATGATGCAGATCCTGGGGATGCTGCAGCACACGCCGGCGGTGGCCTCGCCGCTGCACGACGGCGTGCCGTCGGCGCCCTGGCTGCATGTCTACACCGAGGCGGCGCGGCTTGCGTTTGCCGACCGCAACCGGTTCATCGCCGACCCCGCGTTCGTCACCGCGCCGGGCGGCCGCTGGGAGAGCCTGCTCGACGACGCCTACCTGCGCGAGCGCGCAGCGCTGATCGGACCGAAGGCCATGCCCGATGCGCCCGCGGGTACGCCGGGCGCGAGCCGCAGCGCGTTCGCGCCGCAGCCCGAGCAGCCCGAGCACGGCACCAGCCACGTCTCGATCGTCGACGCGCAGGGCCGCGCGGTGGCGATGACGACGACCATCGAGTCGGCGTTCGGGTCACGGCTGCTCGCCGACGGCGGCACCGGCCTGCCCGGTGGCTACATGCTCAACAACGAACTCACCGACTTCTCGTTCGCGCCCGCCGCTGCCGACGGCCGTCCGATCGCCAACCGCGTGCAGCCGGGCAAGCGGCCGCGGTCGAGCATGACGCCGACGCTGGTGTTCGACCGCGGCGACGGCCGGCTGGTCGCCAGCGTGGGCTCGCCAGGTGGCGCGTTGATCATCCACTACACCGCCAAGGCGCTGATCGGCAGCCTCGAGTGGGGGCTCGACGCGCAGCAGGCGGTGGCACTGCCCAACTTCGGCAGCGTCGGCGGACCGGTGCTGCTCGAACGCCGACGCTTCCCGGCAGCCACCGTCGACGCCTTGCGCGCGCTCGGCCACCGCGTGGAGGAGCTCGACATGACCAGCGGCATCGAACTGCTGCTGCGCACGCCAGCGGGCTGGTCTGGCGGCAGCGACCCGCGTCGCGAAGGCGCCGTGCTCGGTCGATGAAGGGCGGGCCGGCGGCGCACCCGGCCCTGGGCTGCGGGATTGCGATGGCCGACGGGCCGGCGCACCATGCCTGCCAATCGATCTTGCTTCCGATGTCGCAGCCCGAATCGCCCGCACCCCGGCAGCCCGAGGGCCACGCTGCGCTGACGCGCGAGCAGAAGATCCAGTTGCTGCACGAGGAACTGGTCAAGCTCAACGCGCAGCTCGAATACCTGCGGCTGATGCTGCGACTGCGCAAGCCCTGCGACGGCTGAGCGCGCGGCGCCCGTCGACCTGCGCGCCGGGTGCCTAACGTCCGAAAACGGTCTTCAGCAGCTCGGTGGTGCGCGCGGCCGGGTCGGTGCGGATCTTCTTCTCCTCCTCGCCGACCATGTGGAACAGGCCGTCGAGCGCCTTCCGGGTGACGTAGTCGTCGACGTCGAGCGACTGCTTGCCCACCAACGGCACGCTGTCGTAGCGGCCGATCATGCGCTTGTAGGCGCGCGTCGCGCCGACCTGGTCGACCTTCTTCGACACCACCGGCTTGAAGGCACCGTACAGCTTGTCGCCCGTCTTGTCGCGGAAGAACGTGGTCGCTGCCGTGTCGCCGCCGCTGAGAATGCCGCGCACGTCGCCCAGTGTCATGGCGCGGATTGCATCGCCGAAGTAACGCGATGCCAAGGGAGCCGCTGCCTCTGCGGCGCGGTTCATGCTGAGCACGAACTCGTCCACCTGCTTCTCGTAGCCCGCCATCTTCGCCAGTTGCGCCACCTTCTGGAGGCTGGACGGCATCAGGATCTTGACCGCTGAATTGCCGAAGTAGCCGTCGACCTTGGAGAGGCTCGACACCGCCCTTTCGGTGCCTACCGCCAGCGCTTCCTTGATGCCGGCTGAGCCGGTCTTGTCGTCGGAGGCGCTGGATCTCGCCGAGGATCGATCGCGAGCCTTGCCCAGCAGCTCGTCGAGCTTGGGCACCTGCGCCGTGGCCAGGTCTGCCGCGCAGACCGCGAGCAGGAACGCCATCCTTCGATTCATCACGAGGTGTCCCATGTGTCGTCGACGATTGTGGCGATGGCCGGTGATTTCGTTCACCCGCGTCTCATACCCCGCCGCGCAGTGCGCGAGCGCATTCGCTCACCAGCGCAGGCCCCTTGTAGATGAGCCCAGTGTAGATCTGCACCAGGTCGGCGCCGGCGCTGAGCTTGGCGCGCGCGTCGGCCCCCGAGAGCACGCCGCCGACGCCGACGATCGGCCGCTGGCTGCCCAGTGCGGCGCGCAGCGCGCGAATCACCCGGTTGCTCGGCTCGAACACCGGCGCGCCCGAGAGTCCACCGGCCTCGTCGGCATGCCGCAGGCCCTGCACCGCGTTGCGCGTCACCGTGGTGTTGGTGGCGATCACGCCGTCGATACCGTGGCGCTCGACGGCCGCCGCGATCGCCCGCACCTGCATCTCGTCGAGGTCGGGGGCGACCTTCAGCAGCAACGGCACGGTGCGACGTTGCGCGCGGGCCAGCTTCTCGCGACGCGTCACCAGCGCCGCCAGCAGCGCGTCGAGCGCCGCATTGCCCTGCAGACTGCGCAGGTCCTTGGTGTTCGGGCTCGAGACGTTGACGGCCACGTAGTCGGCGTGGGGGTACACCGCGTCGAGCCCGAGCAGGTAGTCGTCGGCGGCGCGCTCGATCGGCGTGGCGGCGTTCTTGCCGATGTTCAGCCCGAGCACGCCGCCACGCTCGCGGAACGTGCGCGAGCGCTGCACGTGCGCGACGAACGCCGCCAGCCCGTCGTTGTTGAAGCCCATGCGGTTGATCAGCGCCTGCGCGCGCGGCAGGCGGAACAGCCGCGGCTTCGGGTTGCCCGGCTGCGCCTTGGGCGTCACGGTGCCGACCTCGACGAAGCCGAAGCCCATCGCGCCGAGGCCGTCGATGCAGCGGCCGTTCTTGTCGAGCCCGGCGGCCAGGCCGATGCGGTTGGGGAAACTCAGGCCGAGCAACTGCACCGGGTCGTCGATGCGCGGCTGCGACCACAGCCGCTGCAACGGCGTGCCCTGCAGCGCCGCGATCGCGTCGAGCGTCAGATCGTGAGCCTGCTCGGCATCGAGGCCGAACAGGAACGGGCGGGTCAGCGCATACGGAACGAGCGGCATCGAACGAGCGGGATAATCGGCACCCGAGTCTCGCACGGCACACCGATGACCCAGGACGAACTGAAAGCCCTCGTCGGCCGCGCCGCACTCGACCACGTGGTGCCGGGCAGCGTGGTCGGCGTCGGCACCGGCTCGACGGTGGACCGCTTCATCGACGCGCTGGCGACGATTGCGGCGCGCATCGCCGGCGCGGTGTCGAGTTCCGAGCGCAGCAGCGAGCGCCTGCGCGGCCACGGCATCCGCGTGCTCGACGCGGCGCAAGTCGAGCGCATCCCGGTGTACGTCGACGGTGCCGACGAGATCGATCCGCGTGGGTACATGATCAAGGGCGGCGGCGCGGCGCTGACGCGCGAGAAGATCGTGGCCGATCTGGCCGAACGCTTCGTGTGCATCGCCGACGAATCCAAGCGCGTCGACGTGCTGGGGCGCTTCGCGCTGCCGGTCGAAGTGATTCCGATGGCGGCGGCGCAGGTGGCGCGCCGTTTCGCGGCGGCCTACGGCGGCCAGGCGCGCCTGCGCGAGGGCGTGCGCACCGACAACGGCCAGTGCATTCTCGACGTGCACGGCCTGCGCATCGCCGACCCGCTGGCGATGGAGACCGAGGTCAACCAGTGGCCGGGCGTCGTCACGGTCGGCCTGTTCGCGCGCCACAAGGCGAGCCTGTGCCTGCTCGGCACGGCGCAGGGCGTGGTGACGCTGCGCTACTGAGTCTCGCCGCGCTGCGTGCGCGCCGCGAAGCGCGCCGCGTCGACGGCATCGAGCAGCGGGCTGCCGATCGGCAGCGGCGTAGCGGCGATCATCGCGGCCACCACTTCGCCGGCCAGCGCGGCCTGCGTCAGCCCGCGCGAGCCGAGCGCGCTCAGCGTATACAGGCCCGAGTGGCGTGCGATGAAGCGGGGCTGCTCCTGCCGCGTGGCCTGCGTGCGCTCGTGCGCGGGCAGCGGCACCCCACCCACCAGCGGCAGGCGGTCGCGCGTGTGCAGCCGCCAGCCGACGCGGCCTTCGAGCGCTGGCGGTGCAGGGCAGGGCAGGCCGCTCAGCCGCTGCAGCGCCGCCAGATTGCGGCGGTGGTCGGCTTCGCGCACGGCGGGCTCTTCGTCGTCGAGGTCGTTGGTCGCGCCGCACAGCAAGCGTCCATCGGGCAGCGCGATCGCATAGCCGTCGCCCGCGATCGGCACCGCGGGCCGCCAAGCGGCCGCGCTCAGCAGCGTCACCTGGCCGCGGCTGCGCATCAGCGGCCATGGGTCGCAGCCGTCGAGCAACGGTGCGATGTCGGCCGCGTGGGCCAGCACGACCTGATCGCAATGCGCCAGCACGCGGCCTTGCGTGTCGAGCAGACGCCAGCGGCCTTGCCCGTCGGCGACCAGACGACGCACGTGCGCTCGCAGCGTCAGCTCGATCGATGGTTCGTCGAGCCACGCGCGCACCAGCGATGCCGGTTCGAGCCAGCCACCACCCGGGTAGTACCACGCCGGCCGCGCGATGGCGCAGCCTGCGTGCGTGCCGGCTTCGGTTGCCGACATCGGCTGCGCATACTGTGGCGGCAGCCCTTGACGTTGCGCGAGCGCGTTCATCGCAGCGTGATCGAGCGCATGCTCGCAGCGCAGCAGGCCGTCGAGGCGGCCGGGCACGCGGCCTTGCGCGATCAAAGGCGCGATCGACGCGTGGGCGCGCAGGGCACCGGCGCGGAACCATCGCGTGTGCGGCGTATCGGCGCCGTGCACCACGCCGTGCAGCAGGCCCGCGGGCATGCCCGAACCGCCCAGTGCCGGCGCGGGCGCCGCGTCGAATACCCGGCAGGGCACGCCGAGCCCGGCCAGCGCGTGCGCCGTCGCGGCGCCCGCCAGGCCGGCGCCGACGATCGCCACTTCGCCGCCGCCGCCGAAGCGATGCCCTGCAGCCAGCGGGGCTCGATGGCGCGGGTGGTGGCGCCCGCAGAGCATGTCGCGCTTGCGCTCGAAGCCCGCGCTGCGGGCAACCTCGAACTCGGCGGCGGCGAGTGCGTCGCGCACCGCGCGAGCGGCGCTCCAGGTGGCGACGGTGGCATCGCTCGCCGCCAGCCGGCCGAGCCGCTGCAGCACGCGCGGTTGCCACATCTCGGGGTTCTTCGCCGGCGCGAAACCGTCGAGGAAGAACGCGTCGACCTGCGCCACCGAGCGTGGCAGCCAGTCGGCGACGTCGCCGAAGGCCAGCAGCAGATGCACCCGGCCCCGCGCGAAATCGAGACGATGCAGGTCGGGCGTCAGCGGCGGCCAGGCGGCGATCAGATCGTGCGCCAGCGTGGGCTCGGCGCTGTGGGCATGCGCGCGCTGCAGATCGGCGTGGGTCAGCGGGTGCTTGTCGAGCGACAGGAACCAGAGGTGGGCGCAGCGCTGCGGGTCGTCGCGCCAGGCGGCCCAGGTGGCAAGGAAGTTGTTGCCCAGCCCGAAGCCGGTTTCAAGGATCGTGAAGTGCGCGCGGCGCGACCAGCGCTGTGGCAGGCCGTTGCCGGCGAGGAAGACGTGGCGCGCCTGCGCGAACGCGCCGCCTCGCGGATGGTAGACATCGCCGAAGTCGGGCGAGCGCGGCGCCGATGCGTCGCTGAAGTCCACGTGCGCGGGCCGCACGGGCTCGCTCATCGAACGGCTCTCAGCGTCTGCCCTGGATTCGCGCTGGCGAACGGCTCGGCGCAGTCAATGTCCGTTGCAAAGCGCGTGCGAGCGCAAGGCACTCACACGCGCTTGCGGTACTCGTGGGTGCGGGTGTCGATCTCGACCTTGTCGCCGTCCTCGACGAACAGCGGCACCGAGATCTCGAAGCCGGTGCCCACCAGGCGCGCCGGCTTCATCACCTTGCCCGAGGTGTCGCCCTTGACCGCGGGCTCGGTCTGGATCTGGCGCACGACCGTGGTGGGCAGTTCGACCGAGATCGCCTTGCCGTCGTAGAACACCACGTCGACCGGCATGTTGTCTTCGAGGTAGCTGATGGCGTCGCCCATGTTGTCGGCCTCGACCTCGAACTGGTTGTATTCGGGGTCCATGAAGACGTACATCGGATCGGCGAAGTAGCTGTAGGTGCACTCCTTCTTGTCGAGCACGATCGGGTCCATCTTGTCGTCGGCCTTGAACACGACCTCGGCGCCCGAGTTGCTGAGCAGGCTCTTCAGCTTCATGCGCACGGTGGCGGCGTTGCGGCCGCCGCGGCTGTATTCGGTCTTCAGCACGACCATCGGGTCCTTGCCCTGCATGATCACGTTGCCGGCACGGATTTCCTGAGCGAGTTTCATAGAACACCTTCGGGGTTGGCCTGGGCGCAGGCCTGGGGGCCGGCTGCGGCCGGCGCGGGTCTTTGGGGCGCTGCAGCCTGCCACGAGGCCGCGGCTGCGAACAGCCCGCAATTCTACCGTTTGGCGAGCGCGAAGCCGATCAGTTGCGTGGTCAGATCGGCCTGCTGTGCGAGGCGATCGCGCCAGGCGAGCACCGCGGCCCGCCACGCGCCGGCGTCGGGCCGACGCGGGGGTGGGCCAGCGGCCTCGGTGTTCCACCAGACGAACCACTCGGACGCTGCGCGCGGCAACGGTGCCTCGGCGGCCCAGTGCTCGAGAAAGGCTTGCAGCTTGCGCTGGTGCGCGCCGTCACGCTGCGGGTAGAGCTGCCAGACGAACGGCGAGCCGCACCACAGCGCGCGCAGCAGCGAGTCTTCGCCGCGCACGACGCTCGAATCGGCGCTCCACAGCGCGCGGTCGAACTGCGATTGCGTCAGCCACGGTAGCTGCAACGCGCGCAGCGCTCCCTGCCGCAACTGCGGCCCGAGCGCGGCACGCACCAGGGGCTGTGCCGGACCTTGCGGCACCAGCAACAGCGTCGGCCGCGAAGCCAGCGCAACCAGCCACTGCGCGATGCCCGGGTGGGCATAGCTGAACAGCACTGCCACCTGCTCGCCGGGCGCACGTGGCCAGCCCATCGACTGCAGCCAGGCGTCGCGCTCGAACGCCGCACGCGCCGCGAGCAGACCCGGCTCGCGCAACAAGCCGCCGCTGCCGGCGCCGAAGCCCGGTTGGAACCACCACTTGGTCAGCCCGCGGCCGGGCCCCTCCAACTGTGGCGACGGCAACCCGTGCGAGCGCAGCGCGCGCGCCTCGGTGCCCAGGTACTCGAGGTTGAGCCAGCACGGCGGCCGCGTGCACCCAGCCATCTGCGCCACGTAGCGCGGCGGTGGGTCGCACGCGAAGGCCTCGACCACGACGTCGACCTCGGCGGGCAGCGCGACGTCGTCGCGCCACCGCAGCACCTCGACGCCCGCGGCGCCGTCCGGCGCGATGTGTGCCAGCGGGCTGGGGTCGTCGATCACCAGCCGCACCGCCTCGCCGCGCGCGGCGAGGTCGGCGGCCAGGCGCCAGCAGACGCCGGCGTCGCCGAGGTTGTCGATCACGCGGCAGAAGAGGTCCCAGCGCACAGCCGACATTGTCATGGGTGGCCGCCGATAATCGAGCGGCCATGGCCGAGGAGTCCGCTGTCACCACGCGCGACGCGCTGATCGCCGAGGTCGTCGCGCTGCCGTCGCTGCCCGGGGTGTACCGCTTCTTCGACGCGGCCGACAACGTGCTGTACGTCGGCAAGGCGCGCAACCTGAAAAAGCGCGTTTCGAGCTACTTCCACAAGGATCACGGCGGCACGCGCATCGGCGTGATGGTGGGCCGCATCGCGCGCCTGCAGACGACCGTGGTGCGCAGCGAAGCCGAAGCGCTGCTGCTGGAGAACAACCTCATCAAGGCACTGGCGCCGCGCTTCAACATCCTGTTTCGCGACGACAAGAGCTACCCCTACCTGAAGCTGACGGCGCATGCGTTCCCGCGCGTGGCCTACTACCGTGGCAGTGTCGAGCGCAAACACAAGTATTTCGGCCCGTACCCGGGCGCGTGGGCGGTGAAGGAGACGATCCAACTGCTGCAGAAGGTGTTCCGCCTGCGCACCTGCGAAGACACGGTGTTCGCGCACCGCTCGCGGCCGTGCCTGCTGTACCAGATCCAGCGCTGCACCGCGCCGTGCGTGGGCTACATCGACCAAGCGAGCTACGCGCGCGACGTCGCCGATGCCGAGGCGTTCCTGCTCGGCCGCACCGACGAGGTGATGCGCTCGCTGCAGCAGCGCATGATGGTGCTGTCCGATGCGCTGCAGTTCGAGCAGGCGGCGGCGGTGCGCGACCAGATCGGCGCGCTGTCGCGCGTGTTGCACCAGCAGGCCGTCGACGAAAGCAGCCTGTCGGCGCGCGAGCGCGACGTCGACATCCTGGCGGTCAAGCTGCGAGGCGGCCGCGCGTGCGTCAACCTGGCGATGGTGCGAGGCGGCCGCCATCTCGGCGACCGCGCCTACTTCCCGTCGCAGGGCGCCGAAGGTGCCTTCGCGGGCGACGATGACGACGAAGCGCCGCGCAGCGCCGAGCAGCAGGTGCTCGAGGCCTTCGCGGCGCAGCACTACCTGGCGAGCGCGCCGCCGCCGTCGCTGGTGACCAGCCATGCGCTCGACGCGCGCTTCGTCGAGGCGCTGTCGCAGCACTGCGGGCTGAAGATCGCCGCGCAGCACCAGCCGCGCGAGCAGCGCCGCATCTGGCTCGAGATGGCGATCAAGGGTGCCGAGATCGCGCTGGCGCGGCTGCTCGCCGAAGAGGGCTCGCAGCACGAGCGCACGCGCGCACTGGTGGATGCGCTCGACCTGGCGGTCGAAGACCTCGACACCTTCCGCATCGAGTGCTTCGACGTCAGTCACACCGCGGGCGAGGCGACGCAGGCGTCGTGCGTCGTCTATCACCACCACGCGATGCGCAGCGCCGACTACCGCCGCTTCAACGTCGAAGGCATCACTCCGGGCGACGACTACGCGGCGATGCGACAGGTGCTGATGCGACGCTACGCCAAACTGGCCGAGCGCAGCGGCGACGACGAGGCGCGAGCGCGCATGCCCGCGCTGGTGCTGGTCGACGGCGGTCGCGGCCAGGTGGCGGTGGCGCGCGAGGTGTTCGAGGAGCTGGGGCTCGACCGGTCGCTGATCGTCGGCGTCGAGAAGGGCGAGGGCCGCAAGGTCGGCCTCGAGGAACTGGTGTTCGCCGACGGCCGACCCAAGCTGCAGTTGCCGCACGACTCGGCGGCGCTGATGCTGGTGGCGCAGATCCGCGACGAGGCGCACCGCTTCGCGATCACCGGAATGCGCGCGCGGCGTGCCAAGGTGCGCACCGGCGGCAGCCGGCTCGAGGACATCGCCGGCGTCGGGCCGAAGAAGCGCGCGCGACTGCTGCAGCGTTTCGGCGGTGTGCGCGGCGTGGCGGCCGCCAGCGTCGATGACCTGGCCGCGGTCGACGGCATCTCGCGCGAACTGGCCGAGGAGATCTACCGTGTGCTGCATTGAATCGCGCCGCTGCGGCGCCGCGCGCATCGAGGCGGGCACAATCGGCGCATGTTCCTGACGCTGCCGACCATCCTCACTTGGGCGCGCATCGCGGCGATTCCGCTGCTGGCGGGCGTCTTTCACCTGCCGCTGGACGAGGCCACGCGCAACCTCGTGGCCACCGCGCTGTTCATCGCCTTCGCGCTCACCGACTGGCTCGACGGTTGGCTGGCGCGCAAGCTGAACCAGGTGTCGGCGTTCGGCGCCTTCCTCGACCCGGTGGCCGACAAGTTCCTGGTGTGCGCGGCGCTGCTGATCCTGGTGGAGCAGGAGCGGGTGAACGCGCTGGTGGCGCTGGTCATCATCGGCCGCGAGATCGCGATCTCGGCGCTGCGCGAGTGGATGGCGCACCTCGGCGCGTCGCGCAGCGTGGCGGTGCACATGCTGGGCAAGATCAAGACGGTGACGCAGATGGTGGCGATTCCGTTTCTCCTCTACGACGGCCGCCTGCTGGAGCTGATCGACACCCGGCTGTGGGGCACCGTGCTGATCTACCTGGCCGCGGTGCTGACCATCTGGTCGATGGTGTACTACCTGCGCAAGGCGCTGCCCGAGATCCGCGCGCGCGCCAAATGACGCAGGCCCGGGGCAGCGCATGGCTGCGCGCCATGCCGGCGGTGTTCGTGCTGATCTGGAGCACGGGTTTCGTGGTGGCTCGTCTCGGCATGCCGCACGCGCCGCCGATGGGCTTCCTGGCGTGGCGCTACGGCCTGTCGATCGTCGCGCTCGGCGCCTGGATCGCACTGGCCCGGGGCGTGCCGTGGCCGCGCGGCCGCACGCAATGGCTGCACCTGGGCGTGCTCGGCACGCTGCAGCACGGGGGCTATCTCGGTGGCGTCTGGGCGGCCATCAAGCTGGGCATGCCGGCGGGCCTGGCGGCGTTGATCGTCTGCGTGCAGCCGGTGCTCACCGCGGCGTGGCTTTCGTGGCGCAGCAGCGCGCATCGCGTCACGCTGCGCCAGTGGGCCGGGCTGTGGCTCGGGCTGGGTGGTCTCACGCTGGTGCTGTGGCCGCGCATGCACGGCGGCGAGATCGCGCCGTCGACGCTGGCGCTGGCGATCGGCGCGCTGCTGTCGATCACGATGGGCACGCTGTACCAGAAGCGATTCGTCGTGCCGCTCGACGTGCGCTCGGCCAACCTGGTGCAACTGGTCGCCGCACTCGCGGTGACGCTGCCGCTGGCGCTGCTGGAGCACGAGGCGATGCACTGGAATGCGCCGCTGTGGTCGGCGATGGCGTGGTCGGTGCTGGTTATGACGCTCGGCGGCAGTTCGCTGCTCTACCTGCTGACCCAGCGCGGCGCGGCCACCGAAGTGGCCAGCCTGATGTACCTGGTGCCGCCGTGCACCGCGCTGATGGCATGGCTCGGCTTCGGCGAGGCGCTGACGATCGCCATGGTGCTCGGGATGGCGCTGTGCGCAGCCGCGGTGGTGCTGGTGCGCCGCGGGTAAGGTTGTGACAGGGCGTTGTCAAGCGGGGTGACACCAGCGCAAACGCCTGCCTCGGCGCAGGTGATACGCCTAGAATGCCCCGGCGCGCCTTGACACCACAAGGGGCCGTCGTTGTAATCGATCCTCCCACCCGCGTGCAAACCAATACTTCGAGTCGAGAGGGGGTACCTTCGTGAACAAGTCCGAGCTGATCGAGCACATCGCCAAACAAGCCGACATCTCCAAGGCCGCCGCCACCCGTGCGCTGGAGGCGTTGATCGGCGGCGTGAAGTCGACCTTGAAGAAGAGCGGCAACGTATCGATCGTCGGCTTCGGTACCTTCGCGGTGAGCAAGCGCGCCGCGCGCAGCGGCCGCAACCCGCGCACCGGCGCAGCCATCAAGATCAAGGCCGCCAAGGTGCCGAAGTTCCGTCCCGGCAAGGCATTGAAAGACGCGGTCAACTGACGTTTCGTCGTCGCACCGCGGGTGCTTAGCTCAGTCGGTAGAGCGGCGCCCTTACAAGGCGTAGGTCGGCGGTTCGAACCCGTCAGCACCCACCAACGGCCGCACTGCAGGCCCTAGAATCCGCGACGCCAGCGCAGGCCGATGCCTGTGCGCTTGCACGGCAGCCGCCCAGGGCGGTAGCCGCTGCACCCAAGGCCGACGCGCCAAGCCCACGCCATGCTCGAATTCATCCGTTCGCACACCAAGCTGCTGCAGCTCGTGCTGGTGCTGCTGGTCTTTCCGTCGTTTGTCTTCTTCGGTATTCAGGGCTACTCGCGCTTCACCGAAGGTGGTGCGACCACGGTGGCCACGGTCGATGGGCGCGCGATCACGCGCGCCGAGTGGGATCAGGCGCAGCAGCGTCAGGTCGAGCGGCTGCGCCAGCAGTTCCCGAACGTCGACGTCAAGCTGTTCGACAATCCGGCGACGCGGCGCGAGACGCTGCAGGCGCTGGTCAACGAGCGGGTGCTGCTGGCCGCGGCGCACCACGAGCGACTGACCGTCGGTGACGAGCGGCTGCGACGCCTGTTCGTCGACGAGCCGCAGTTCGCGCCGTTTCGCAATCCCGACGGCACGGTGAACCAGGCGGTGCTGCAGGCGCAGGGCATGACGAGCGAGATGTTCGTCGCGCAGTTGCGGCAGGAGCTGGCGATGCAGCAGGTGCTGGGCGGTGTGCAGCAATCGGGCTTCGCGACGGCCGCCGTGGCATCGAGCGCGCTCGACGCGCTGTTGCAGCGCCGCACCATCGCCTATCAGCGCTTCGACGCCAAGAACTACGCCGCCAAGGTGACGCCCACCGATGCCGAGGTCGACGCCTACTACAAGGCGCACGAGTCGGAGTTCGCGGCGCCCGAGCAGGCGACGATCGACTACGTGGTGCTCGATCTCGACGCTCTGAAGAAGGGCATCACGCTGTCGGACAAGGATCTGCGCGACTACTACGAGCAGAACAAGACCCGCTATACGGTGCCCGAGGAGCGGCATGCGCGGCACATCCTGATCGCCGTCGACAAGGACGCTTCGGCCGAGGTCAGGGCCAAGGCCAAGGCGCGCGCGGAGGCCCTGCTGGCGCAGGTGCGCAAGGCGCCCGGCTCGTTCGCCGAGCTGGCCAAGAAGAACTCCGACGACAGCGGTTCGGCGCCGCTCGGCGGCGACCTCGACTGGACGGCGCGCGGCGGCATGGCTTCGAAGGCGCTCGAGGACGAGGTGTTCGCGCTCAAGCCCGGCGAGATCGGCCCGCTGGTGGAAAGCGAGTTCGGCTACCACATCGTGCAGCTCGAAGGCGTGCGCGGCGGCCAGACCAAGCCGTTCGACGAGGTGCGCGCGTCGATCGTCGAGGAGGTCACCCGCCAGCAGGCCGAGAAGAAGTGGGCCGAGGCGGCCGAGCAGTTCGGCAACACCGTCTACGAACAGCCCGACAGCCTGCAACCGGTGATCGACAAGCTCAAACTGCAAAGGCGCAGCGCCACCGTGCAGCGCCAGCCCGCGCCGGGGGCGAGCGGTGCGCTCGCGTCGCCCAAGCTGCTGGCGGCGATCTTCGGCAACGACAAGGTGCGCGACGGCAAGAACAACACCGACGCGGTCGAGGTCGGGCCGCATCAATTGGCGGCCGCGCATGTCACGAAGTACCTGCCGGCACACACGCTGGCACTGGCCGAGGTGCGCGATCGCGTGCGCGCGCGCGTGGTCGCCACGCGCGCCGCCGAGCTGGCGCGCAAGGACGGCGAAGCCCTGCTGGCCAAGGTGAAGGCCAGCAGCGCCACCGAACTGCCCGACAAGGCCACGCTGTCGCGCCAGCAGCGACAGAACCTGCCTGCAGCGGTCGTCGACGCGGTGCTGCGCGCCGACGCCACCAAGCTGCCGGTGCCGCTCGGGGTCGACCTCGGCGATCAAGGGTACCTGGTCGCGCGCATCGACGCCGTGCTGCCGCGCGAGTCGCTCGACGATGCCGCGGCACGGGCGCAGTACTCGCAGGCCTGGTCGGCGGCCGAGACGCAGGCCTACCTCGATGCACTGCGGCAGCGCTACAAGGCCGAGGTGCGCAACGACGCCGTTGCCGCCGCCATCGCCGAGCCGACACGCTGACGACCGCGCTTGGCCGGGCCCCGCGCGAGGGCGGCTCGTATAATTTGCGTCGCGACGGTGGCTGTAGCTCAGTTGGTAGAGTCCCAGATTGTGATTCTGGTTGTCGTGGGTTCGAGTCCCATCAGCCACCCCACGCTCACGCTGTAGAGCGCGCCTGCACTGCGGTGCCCGGCGTCGCGGGGTCGTTCGAGCAGCGCAGGCCGATTCAGCCGCGCTCGCCCAACTCGGGCACCTCGATTTCGCAGCGGATGCCGCGCGTGTCGTTCTCGCGCCAGTGCACCTCGCCGCCGAGCAGCTTGACGCGTTTGCGGATGCCGCCGAGCCCCAGGCCGTGGGCCCAGGTTTCGGGGCGGCGTCCGGCGCCGTCGTCGCTGACGCGCAGCGTGAAGCGGCCGCGGTGATAGCGCGCCGACACCGACGCGCGGCCGGCGCGCGCATGCACGATCACGTTGTTGATCAGTTCGCGCAGCATGCGCGTCAGCGCCGACCACTGCACGACGCTCAGGTTGACGTCGCGGTCGAAGTCGAACGACCAGTCGAGCTCGCAGTGAGCGGCGTCGAGCCGCTGCGCGATGTCGGCCTTCCACTCGGCGCCGGTGTGCGACAACAGATGCGACGAGGCCGCGAGGCCGCGCGTCAGGGTCTTCAGATCCTGCAGCGTGTGGCGCAGGTAGTCCTCCATCTCCGGGCTCTGCGCCTTGTACATCAGCGTCAGCAGGCGCGCGCCGATGTCGTCGTGCAGATCCTGCGCGATGCGCGCGCGTTCCTCGTTGCGGCCCTGCTCGACCGCGCGGTCGAAGGCCACTGCGCGTACCAACTGCTCGAGCACGCGGTCGGTCAGGCGGGCATCCTCGCGCGTGAACATGCTGCGGCCGCGGCGCGCGAAGCGCAGCACCAGCGAGCCGCGCGGCTGCAGATCGTCGGCCACACCGGGCAGCCGCGGCAACGGCACCAGCATCGTCGAGCCGTCGCCGACCACGCGGGTTGCCGGCGCCGAGCGCGTGGCGTGCCCCAGTTCGAGCGGCTCGAACAGATCGCCGAGCAAGCGTGCGAAGTGCTCGGTGTGGTCGCCGGCGCTGGTCTCGATCTCGCGCGCGGTGCGGTACAGGCCTTCGAACATGCGCTCGGTGGTCAGCATGTTGCTGCCCATCAGCAGGTTGAGCATCCACTGCCGCGCGCCGGCGTACAGGCCGAGCGCGAGGAACAACGCCAGTGTGTGCGAGGTGAACTGGCTCATCGGCATGACGGCGACGAACAGCAGGTCGAGCGAGGTCGCCACGGCGCTGATGCCCGCCAGCAGCGTGAACTCGCGCATCACGTGCTGCGAGCGCGACAGGAACGGCACCAGCATCAGCGCCGAAGCCTGGAACACGTACCAGATCAGCGAACCCGGGCCGGCGGCAAAGCGCTGCAGGTCGCTGTTGCCCTGCGACAGCGCCACCGAGAGGGTGAGCAGCAGCAGGATGCCGAACACCGCCAGGCTCAGGCGCCGCATCACGATGGCCATCGGGTGCGGCGTCAGGCGGTACGACCACACCAGCAGCAGCCAGCCGGCGGCGAAGTACGAGAGCTGCAGGCCCTGCGTCCACCACCACAGCCCGGGGACCGGGTTGAACGCCACCGTGACGATGAAGGCGATGCCCACCGCCCACGAAGCCAGCGCGATCGGCCCCTGATGCGGCAGCCGGCGCGGAAATACGCTGAGCGCATGCACGCTCGCCGCGCCGGTGACGATGTCGCACGACACCCGCAGCCACAGGTCGAGAGAGGCCATGCGCGCCGGGAAGTCGAAACCCGGCAGGGTGTCCAGGCCGATCAACAGCAGGTGCGTGGTCTGCGCCACGGCAGTCAGCCCGAACAGCAGATTGCGCTCGTCAGGCTGCACCAGCACGACGACGGCGCCGGTGAGGTAGAACACCAATGCCAGCGCGGTCATCAGCCAGAACACCGAGCCCAGGCCGGCGTAGCCGCGCGGCACCGTGCGCGCCTCGATCGGCACGCGCGCTTGCGCGAACTTCAGCCGTACGGCGCCCTCGCGCAGCGCGCCGGCGTAGGCAGAGCCGTAGGCCAGTTGCTGTTGGCGCAGCGTGTCGTCGACCACCCAGCGCGGCGAGCGCCGGGCCAGCAGCACCTCGGGAGGCAGCAGGCTGCCGTCGGCCAGCACCACGCCCGCCAGCGTCTGGCCGAGGTGCGCCCGCAGCGCAGGGTCGCCAGCGCTGTCGAGCACCAGCTCCCCGCTGGCGTTGCTGCGCCAGGCGGCGTCGATGTGCGGCGACGCCGACAACATGCGCAGCAGCGTGAACAGGCCGACACAGCCCAGCAGCGCCAGCACCACCAGGCCACGCCGCCGCCAGCCGAGCCAGCGCGCCGCAACGATGCCGCGCTCGAGGCTGTCGGCTTGCGCTGCCGGAGCGCTGGCAAAGCCGCTGCTGGCCGAATCGTGGGGCGCGGCGGCGTCGACCGCCGCCGCGGGTGTCAGGCCCGCATCGCGAGCCGCCGCCATGTCAGGCTCCGGTCGGCCGCCTCGTGTGGCCCGGCCGCGTCACCTCACACCAACCCTTGCTTGGTCGCCAGCACGGCCGCCTCGGCGCGGCTGGAGACGTTGAGCTTCTTGTAGATGGACTTGATGTGGTCGTTGACGGTGAACCACTTGATGCCCATCAGGTTGGCGATCTCCTTGATCGTGAAGCCCTTGCTGAGGTAGGTGAGCACCTCGTTCTCGCGCGGCGTCAGGCGTTCGTGGTCGGGCGTCTTCTCGATCGGCACCGGCCGGCTCGTCGCCAATTCGGCGGGGCGGCTGAAGCCGGTGTCGGGCAACTCGCCGCGCTGGCTGTCGCGGAAGTGGTTGAGCAGGCGGCGCGCGATCGCCGGCGACAGCGGCGGCTGGCCGCGTACGATCTTCTGCAGTTCCTCGACCAGCACCTCGAAGCGGTCTTCCTTCAACAGGTAGCCGTCGGCGCCGCGCTGCAGCGCCGGGAACAGGTGGTCGTCGTCCGAATACAGCGTGGTGACGATCTTGGTCGCCGGGTACTGCGACAGCTCGCCCAGCAGCTCCATGCCGTTGCCGTCGGGCAGCTCCAGGTCGACCAGCACGAGGCGAAACGGATCGACGCCGTGCAGCCCCTGCGCGCCGCCGGTGAGGTTGATCTGGCGGCGTGCGTGCTCGAGATCGCCGGCCTCGGTGATCGTCAGCGTGTCGCTGAAGCTCTCGCGCACCACGCGGCACAGGAAGCTGCGTGCCACCGGGTTGTCTTCGACGATGAGAACCTTGACCGCCATGGCACTCCTCGGGGTGCGGCCGATCGTAGCGCAGAAGGGCACGCGCGGGCGCCGTTGCGCGGCCACCGCCGCGAGCTTGCCACGCGATCGCGTACGACCGCTTGTTACGGGTTGACCAGCACGATCTTGCCCAGCGCCTGGCGCGAAGCCATGCGTCCATAGGCCTCGTGCAGTTGCGCCATCGGCAGCACACGATCGATCACCGGCTTGACGAGGCCGCGCGCGTACCATTGCGCCAACGCCTCCATCTGCCGGGCACTGGCGGCCGGCTCGCGGCGCACGAACTCGCCGAGGAACACGCCGACCAGCGACGCCCCTTTCAGCAGCATCAGGTTCAGCGGCAGCGCCGGAATTCCGCCTTGCGCGAAGCCCACCACCAGGTAGCGGCCGCGCCAGGCGATCGAGCGGAAACTCGGTTCGGCGAGGTCGCCGCCGACCGGGTCGTAGATGACGTCGGGGCCCTTGCCACCGGTGTGCTGTTTGAGCGCCTCACGCAGGTTCCCGCTCGCGTAGTTGATCGCCGCGTCGGCGCCGAGGTCGAGACACAGCTTGCACTTGGCCTGGCTCGAGACGCCGGCGATCACGCGCGCACCTGCGGCCTTGGCGATCTGCAGCGCGGCGCTACCGACGCCGCCGGCAGCGCCGAGCACGAAGACTGTCTCGCCCGCCTGCAGCGCCGCGCGGTCGATCAGCGCGTGATACGAGGTGCCGTAGGTGAATGCGAAGGCCGCGCCGTCCTCGAACGGAAAAGCCTCGGGTAGCGGCTGCGCGCGGGCGGCGTCCACCACCGCATGGGTGCCGAAGCCGCCGCTGCTGCCGATGGCCATCACGCGCATGCCCGGCCGCAGACCCCGCACCTCCGGGCCGACCGCGTCGACCACCCCGGCGTACTCCGAGCCCGGCACGAACGGCGGCTCGGGCTTGATCTGATACTTGCCTTGAACGATCAGCAGGTCCGGGAAGTTCAGGCTCGCCGCCTTGATCGCCACGCGCACCTGCCCGGGGCCGGGATCGGGCGTCGGCAGTTCCTGCCAGCGCAATGCGTCGACGCCGGTGGGTTGTTCGCAGAGCCAGGCGTGCATGGCGATCTCCTCGAGGTCGGCCCGGCCTGCGCGGCGGATCGGGGTCGCGCATGGGCCGGCAAGCATGATACGCAGCGCGTGTCCGTGCCGCGGGCACGCTGCCTACAATGCGCGCCGACCATGGAACCCCAACGCCCGCTGCGCCCATCGCCCATGGTGCCTGCCGCGCCCGCATGCGCATCCTGATCGCCAACGACGATGGCTACCTCGCCCCGGGGATCGCCGTGCTCGTGCAGGCGTGCCAGGGTCTCGGCGAGATCGACGTCGTGGCCCCCGAGAGCAACGCCAGCGGCACCTCGAACGCGTTGACGCTGAACCGGCCGCTCAGCGTGTTCGTTGCCGACGCCGCTGCGCAGCGCGGCTTCCGGGTCGTCAACGGCACGCCGTCGGATTGCGTGCACGTCGCCCTCACCGGGCTGCTCTCGCAGCGCCCCGACCTCGTGATCTCGGGCATCAACAACGGCGCCAACATGGGCGACGACACGCTGTACTCCGGCACCGTGGCCGCCGCGATGGAGGGCTATCTGTTCGGCATCCCGGCGATCGCGTTCTCGCAGGTCGACAAGGGCTGGCGTCACCTCGATGCCGCGGCGCTCACCGCGCGCGCGATCATCGAGCGCGTGCTGCCGGCGCTGCAGCAGCGCGCCGCGCCTTGGCTGCTCAACGTCAACATCCCCAACCGCGCCGATGCGGCTGCGCTGCCGCGCGTGGTCACGCGGCTCGGGCGCCGGCACGCCAGCGAGCCGGTGATCCGACAGATCAATCCGCGGGGCGAGGCGATCTACTGGATCGGCCCGGCCGGCAGCGCGCGCGAGGCGGGCGACGGCACCGACTTCCACGCCGTCGGCCAGGGCCAGGTGTCGATCACGCCGTTGCAGGTGGATCTCACCGATCACGGCGCGCTGGCGTCGTGGCAGGCGCGGCTGGCTGCGGCATGAGTGCGCAGCACCAGCGCAGGCGCGCACTTGCCCTCGGCGAGGCAGCGTGCCGCGCGAGGGCGGCGACATGACCGAGCGACGGCGCGGCGCCGCGTTTCCGCTGCCGCTGGCCAAGGTGCACGGCGCCGCGGGCCGCGGGCGCGATGCATTGCAGCCGCAGCGCCTGTTGCGCGAGGCCAGCCGCGACGCACGCGCGCGCGCGGCCCCGAGCGGGGTCGGCCTCGATTCGGCGCAGGTGCGACAGCGCATGGTGCAGCGGCTGCATGCGCAAGGCATCCGCCACGAGGCATTGCTGCGCGCGCTGGGCAGCGTGCCGCGCCATCTGTTCATCGATAGTGCGCTGGCGGCACAGGCCTATGAGGACACCAGCCTGCCGATCGGCCACGGGCAGACGATTTCCAGGCCGTCGGTGGTGGCGCGCATGCTGTCGCTGCTGCTGGCCGGCTCGGCCGCGCGTGCGCGCGGCGGCCTCGGCAAGGTGCTCGAGGTCGGCACCGGCTGCGGCTACCAATGCGCGCTGCTGGCTCAACTGGCCGATTCGGTGGTGTCGATCGAGCGCGTGCGCGACCTGTTCGACAAGGCGCGCGCCCAGCTTGCGCCGTTGCGGGTCGACCGCGTGCGGCTGGTGCATGGCGACGGCATGCGCGGCCATGCCCCCAATGCCCCGTACCACAGCATCATCGCCGCAGCGGTGGGCGACGAACCGGCGCCGGCGTGGCTCGAGCAACTGGCGATCGGCGGCCGCCTGATCGCCCCGGTGCGCAGTGGCACGCAGCAGGTGCTGGCGGTGATCGACCGCGAACTCCATGGCTACCGGCGGCTCGATCTCGAGCCCGTGCACTTTGTCCCCCTAAAATCCGGCGTCGATTGATGGTTCGAAGGGCACACGATTTGACGGCAAGGCCTTGCCAACGTGGGGTGCGAGCTTCCGATCGGGGGCGCAAGCCGGCCCGCGCGCGTCGAGCGCTGCGCGTCGGTGCCGCGCTGGCGGTGGCCTGCGCCGTCGCCGCCTGCTCCACCGCGCGCACGCCCGCTCCGGTGGAACAGCGCAATCCGGTCGCGCAGCCGCCGGCGCCGGTCGTGCTCAATGGATCGCCGGCTGCGGCCCCTGCGGTGACGCCGCCGGCGCAGCCTGCGGCGCAGCCCGCAGTACCGGCCCCGCCAGCGGCCGACGCAGCGGCGGCCAAACCCGGAGCGGAGAACGCCGGCAAGCCCGGCTACTACACGATCAAGCCGGGAGACACCCTGATCCGCGTCGGCCTCGAAACGGGCCAGAACGCACGCGACATCGCGCGTTGGAACAACATCGAGAACCCCAGTGCGCTCGAAGTCGGGCGGGTGATTCGGGTCGTCCCGCCGGGGGTCGACCCGGCGGCGACCGCCGCGCGCGGTGTCAGCAACGCCCGCGTCGAAGCGCGGCCGCTCGATGCCAGGCCGCCTGCGTCTGCCGGCAGCGGTGTGGCACCGCCGCCGCTGACGGCGCCGGCCGTGGTGGCCGCTCTGCCGGCCCCGGCCGCCACCGCGACGCCGCCGGTCACCACGGCCAGCGCCGCCTCGGCGGCACGCGATGCCGACGACGATGTGACCTGGGCCTGGCCTTCCGCCGACCCGGTGATCGGCACCTTCGACGACGCCAAGAACAAGGGCCTGACGTTCGGCGGCAAGGCGGGCGACCCGGTGTACGCGGCGGCCGACGGGCGCGTGGTGTACGCCGGCTCCGGCCTGCGCGGCTACGGCAACCTGGTGATCGTCAAGCACAACAACACCTACCTCACGGCCTATGCGCACAACCGCGCGCTGCTGGTGAAGGAAGACCAGGTGGTGCGGCGCGGCCAGAAGATCGCCGAGATGGGGTCGAGCGACGCCGATCGCGTGCAGCTGCACTTCGAGATCCGCCGCATGGGCCGGCCGATCGACCCGGCGCGCCTGTTGCCGCCGCGTTGAGCCCGGGCGCTGTCTATCCCGGCGGCTGACGCCGATGGCTGGCTGGCCCGTCCTGGCCTTCGACATCGAGACGATTCCCGATGTCGGCGGGCTGCGCGTGCTGCGCGGCAGCGACGCTGCCGCCAGCGACGAGCAGGTGCTGGCGCAGGAGCTGGCGCAGCGCGCCGCCGAGGGGCGCAGCGAGTTCCTGCCGCTGCACCTGCAGCGCGTGGTGACGATCTCGTGCGTCTACCGCGGGGCCGACGGCCTGCGCGTGCACTCGTTCGCCGATCGTGCCGGGCCGGGCGGCCCGTCGCAGGAGGGCCGCATCGTGCAGCAGTTCTTCGCCACCATCGACAAGCGGGTACCGCAACTGGTGAGCTGGAACGGCGGCGGCTTCGATCTGCCGGTGCTGCATTACCGGGGCCTGATGCACCGGGTGGTGGCGAGCAAGTACTGGGACTTCGGCGAGGACGACCGCGAGTTCAGGTTCAACAACTACATCTCGCGCTACCACCACCGCCACCTCGATCTGATGGACCTGTTGGCGCTTTACCAGCCGCGCGCCAACGCACCGCTCGACGCAATGGCCAAGCTGTGCGGCCTGCCCGGCAAGCTCGGCATGGACGGTTCGGCGGTGCATGCCGCCTGGCTCGCAGGGCGCATCGACGACATCCGCCGCTACTGCGAGACCGATGTGATGAACACCTACTTGCTGTACTGCCGCTACCAGTTGATGCGTGGCGGGCTCACCGCGGCCGAGCACGCGCAGGAGGAGGCGATGGTGCGCGCCATGCTGACGGCCGATCCGGAGCCGCACTGGCGCCAGTACCTCGAGGCCTGGGGCGAGCCCGCGCACGGGCGCTGATCTGCCCGCAGCCGCGGGGGATGTCAGCGTTTCCCTCAGGCCGGTGCACAGGTGGGGAGAGCTAGCATCCCGGCGCCGCAGGGCCGTAGTGATGCCGAACCTCTGGAACGTCGAATCCATCAAGCCGGGCGTGGCCGATGAACTGCCGGGCGACACGGTGCCCGCGATGTTCTGGGCTGCCGTGGCGCGTCGCGGCGACACGGTGTGGATGCGCGAGAAGAAGCTCGGCGTCTGGCACAGCTGGAGCTGGAACCAGGCCGCACAGGCGGTGCGCGAGGTGGCGCACGGCTTGATGGCGATCGGCTTCGAGCGCGGCCAGACGGCGTCGATCCAGGCCAACACGGTGGTCGAGTGGGTGCTCGTCGACCAGGCGGTGATGTCGTGCGGCGGCGTCAGCAACGGCATCTACCCGACCGATGCCGCCTCGCAGACGCAGTATCTGTGCGAAGACTCGCGCACCACGGTGCTGTTCGTCGAGGACGACGAGCAGCTCGACAAGGCGCTCGAGGTGCGCGCGCAACTGCCGCTGCTGCATCGCATCGTGGTGTTCGACATGGAGGGTCTGTCGAATCTCGACGACCCGATGGTGATGAGCCTGGAAGCACTGCGCGCGCTCGGCCGCGAGCATGCGCAGGCCCATCCCGACGCGCTGCAGCAGCGCATCGCGGCCATCGCCCCCGAGGATCTGGCGTTGCTGGTCTACACCTCGGGGACCACTGGCAGGCCCAAGGGCGCGATGCACCTGCACGGCGCGCTCACCTGGACGGTGCGCCAGACCGCGCTCGTGCTGCCGCAGGTGCGCGGCGACGAGCGCATGTGCTTCCTGCCGCTGTGCCACGTCGCCGAGCGCGTGCTCGGCGAGTTCTCGTCGATCTACGCCGGCTCGGTGCTCAATTTCGTCGAGAACCCCGACACGGTGCCCGAGAACGTGCGCGAGATCGCGCCGACCATCTTCTTCGCCGTGCCGCGGGTGTGGGAGAAGTTCTATTCGGCGGTGACGATCGCCGTCCGCGAGGCGACGCGGCCTCAGCAGTGGGCCTATGCGTGGGCGATCGGCGTCGGGCACCGGGTGGCCGGGCGCGTGCTCGCGCAGCAACCGGTGTCGGCCTGGCTCAAGCTGCGGTTTCTGGTGGCGCGGGTGCTGGTGCTGAACAACGTGCGCCGGATGATCGGCATTCATCGCGCGCGCTACCTGCTGACCGGCGCCGCGCCGATTGCGCCCGACCTGATCCAGTGGTACCTCGCGCTCGGCGTACCGATGCTCGAGGGCTGGGGGATGACCGAAACCACCGCGATCGGCATCGTCAACCGGCCCGATGCGATGCGCATCGGCACCATCGGTACGCCGGCGCACGGCGTGCAGGCCCGGATCGACCCGGCCACCGGCGAGATCCAGGTGCGCGGCCGCAACGTCTTCGCCGGCTACCTCAACCAGCCCGAGAAGACCGCCGAGGCGATCGACGCCGAGGGCTGGCTGCACACCGGCGACGTCGGCACCGTCGACGCTGACGGCTACTACCGCATCACCGACCGCATGAAGGACATCATCATCACCGCGGGCGGCAAGAACGTGACGCCCAGCGAGTGGGAGAACGAACTGAAGTTCAGCCCCTACGTCACCGACGCGGTGGTGATCGGCGACAAGCGGCCCTACCTCACCGCGCTGGTGATGATCGACCAGGAGAACGTCGAGCGTTTCGCGCAGGAGCGCGACATCCCGTTCTCCAACTACACCAGCCTGACGCGCGCGCCGGAGATCCGCGCGCTGATCGAGGGCGAGATCGACAAGGTCAACAAGAAGTTCGCGCGCGTCGAGCAGATCAAGCGCTTCCACCTGCTCGAGACGCAATTGACGGCCGAAGACGAAGAGCTGACGCCGACCATGAAGCTCAAGCGCAAACTGGTGCACGCGAAGTACGCACCGCAGATCGAAGCCATGTACCGATGACCACCTGCAGGAGACTTCAATGAAATTGCTCGCCGCTGCACTCGCCGCCACCGCGCTCGCCGCCGGCAGCGCCTTCGCCCAGCAGCAGGGCGTGTCCAAGACCGAGATCGTGATCGGCACGATCCAGGATCTGTCGGGTCCGCTGGCCGGCTACGGCAAGCAGGTGCGCAACGGCATGGTGCTGCGCGTCGACGAGATCAACGAGCAGGGGGGCATCGGCGGGCGCAAGCTCAAGCTGCTCGTCGAAGACTCCGGCTACGACCCCAAGCGGGCCGTGCTGGCAGCGCAGAAGCTGGTGAACCAGGACAAGATCTTCATGATGGTCGGGCACATCGGCACGGCCCAGAACCTGGCCGCGATGCCGGTGCTGTTCGAGAAGAACATCGTCAACTTCATGCCGGTGACCGCGGCGCGCGAGATGTACGAGCCGTTCAACCGTCTGAAGTACGCCTTCGCGGTGCCGTACTACGACCAGATGCTGGTGATGCTGCCCAAGATGGTGAAGGACAAGGGCGTCAAGAAGGTGTGCGCGATCTACCAGGACGACGAGTTCGGGCTCGAGGTCGTGCGCGGCGCCGAGGCAGGGCTGAAGAAGATCAACATGGAGATCGCCGAGAAGACCACCTACAAGCGCGGTGCCACCGACTTCTCGTCGCAGGTGGCGCGCATGAAGGCGGCCAATTGCGAGCTGGTGGTGATGGGCACCGTCATCCGCGAGACCATCGGCACGATCGCCGAATCGCGCAAGACCGGCTTCAATCCGATCTTCCTCGGCACCAGTGCCTGCTACACCGATCTGATCCACAAGCTCGGCGGCCCGGCGATGAACGGCCTGTATGCCTCGATGAGCACGCAGCAGCCGTACCTCGACGAGGCGTCGCAGCCGATCCGCTTCTGGGCCAACAAGTACAAGACCAAGTTCAACGAGGATCCGACGGTGTTCTCGGCCTACGGATACGTCATCGCCGATGCCTTCGCGCGTGCGGCCGCCAAGGCCGGCGCCAACCTCACCACCGACAGCTTCATCAAGGCGATGGACACGATGGTGATTCCGCCCGACATGTTCGGCAGCCCCGAGGCCACCTTCGGGCCCAAAAAACGCCTGGGCAGCGACGCGTCGCGGCTGTCGCAGATCGTCGACGGCAAGTGGAAGGTGATCTCGGGCTACGTGACGCCCTGAGCGAAGCAACGAGGTGCATCGCGGGCCGCTGATGCGGCCCGTCTTGCTCTTGCCCGACCAGGCGGCGCGTGGCGCTGCCGATAATCGCCGCATGCACGATGACGAGGCGCCGTGGCTGCAGGTGGAGTCGCTCGACCTCGACGGGCAGGGCGTCGCGCACCGCAGCGACGGCAAGGTGGTGTTCGTCGAGGGCGCGCTGCCCGGTGAGCGCGTTCAAGTGTCGCTCGCGCGCCGCAAGGCGCAGTGGGAGCAGGGCACGCTGAGTGCGCTGCAGCGCGAGAGCTCGCAGCGGGTGGTGCCGCCGTGTCCGCATTTCGGCCTGCATGCGGGGGCGTGCGGCGGGTGCAAGCTGCAGCACCTGCATCCGTCTGCCCAGCTGGCGGCCAAACAGCGCGTGCTCGAAGACAGCCTGCAGCATCTGGCGCGCGTCACCGCGCAGCGCGTGCTGCGGCCGCTGCAGGGCCCGGCCTGGGGCTACCGCCAGCGCGCGCGGCTGTCGGTGCGCTACGTGGCCAAGAAGAATGCCGTGCTGGTGGGTTTTCACGAGCGCAAGTCGCGCTACGTGGCCGACATGGCCGAGTGTCGCGTCCTGCCCCCCGCGGTCAGCGCGCTGTTGCCGGCGCTGCGCGAGTTGATCGGTGCGATGGCGGCGCGCGATCGCGTGCCGCAGATCGAGCTGGCGGCCGGCGACGACGTCTGCGCCCTTGTGCTGCGCCACCTCGATCCACTGTCCGGGCCTGACGTCGACCGCTTGCGCCGCTTCGCATCCAGCCACCGTGTGCAATGGTGGCTGCAACCAGGGGGCCCCGACACCGCGCGGCCGCTCGACGCCGGCGGCGGCGCGCTGAACTACGCCCTGCCGGATTTCGGGCTGAAGGTCGCTTTCCGCCCGACCGACTTCACGCAGGTGAACCTGGCGATCAACCGCGTGCTGGTGGCCCAGGCGGTACGCCACCTCGACCCTGCACCAGACGACCAGGTGATCGACTGGTTCTGCGGCCTGGGCAACTTCACGCTCGCGCTGGCGCGCCGCGCACGCACCGTGCTCGGCATCGAAGGCAGTCGCGGCCTGGTCGAGCGCGCGCGCGACAACGCGCGGGCCCATGCACTGGACGAGCGTGCCTCGTTCGAGGCGCGCAACCTGTTCGAGCTCTCGGCCGACGACCTGCTCGCGCTGCCGCGCGCGCAACGCTGGCTGATCGATCCGCCGCGCGAGGGCGCCTTCGCGCTGGCCAAGTCGGCGGCCGAACTGGCGCAGGCCGGCTGGCAGGCTCCGCAGCGCATCGTCTACGTGAGCTGCAACCCCGCGACGCTGGCGCGCGACGCCGGGCTGCTGGTTCATCGGGCCGGCTACGTGTGTGCGGCTGCAGGGGTGGTCGACATGTTCCCCCACACGGCGCACGTGGAAAGCCTTGCGGTCTTCGACCGCAAGGCTTCGGCGTAGGGCCACATCGCGCAGCGATGTGCGCCGGAGCCAAAGCAGCATTCCGGGCTTCGGCGTAGGGCCACATCGCGCAGCGATGTGCGCCGGAGCCAAAGCAGCATTCCGGGCTTCGGCGCAGGGCCACATCGCGCGAGCGCCTCACAACGACGAAGGGCCCCTCCAGGGGCCCTTCGCTCGGTTGCTCGGGGGCTCGTCAGTCCCGCTCGCCGCCGAAGATCCCGAGCAGCATCAGCAGGCTCTGGAACACGTTGTAGAGGTCCAGATAGATCGCCAGCGTTGCCGACACGTAGTTGGTCTCCCCGCCGTCGACCACCCGCTTGATGTCGTACAGCATGAACGCCGAGAAGACGCCCAGGCACAGCACCAGCATCGTCAGCATCAGCGCCGACGACTGCAGGAAGAAGTTGACTACGAAGCCCACCAGCACGATCAGTGCGCCGACCATCAGGAACTTGCCCATGCTGGACAGGTCGCGCTTGATCACCGTCGACAGCGTCGCCATCGCGAAGAAGATCACTGCGGTGCCGCCGAACGCGGTCATGATCAGCGTGGCGCCGTTGGCCATGCCCAGCACGAAGGCCAGCAGGCGCGACAGCATCAGGCCCATGAAGAACGTGAAAGCCAGCAGCAGGTAGACGCCTGCCGGCGAGTTCTTGGTTCGCTCGATCGCGTAGATCAGCCCGAATGCGCCGGCGAAGAAGACGATCAGGCTGATGCCCGGTGTCATCGCGGTCGCGATGCCGGTGCTGATGCCGACCCACGCGCCGAGCACCGTGGGCAGCAGCGAAAGCGCCAGCAGCCAGTAGGTGTTGCGCAGGACGCGGTTGCGATCGGGGGCCAGCGCGCCGGAGCCGGCCAGGCCGGGCTGGGTTTGCAGCCGTTGTTCCATGAATCCTCCGAAGTTGGATGACGCGGGTTTCAGACCCACGCCCCTATTGTAAGTTCCCATTCAGGTGCCGGGGTGATTTGTGTTTCGCAATAGCGTCTGCTCATGGGGGTCGCGCCCCGCCGCGGTGCGGCAAACCCGCGCCGCTATAATCTGCCCGCGTCCTACACCCCGCGCGCAGCCTAGCGAGACTCCGTCGACGGTTTCCCCTCGGACTCCGGCCTCCGAACAGCGGAGTGGAGCTGGGTGCGCATACCGACGGAGCCCCCTTTCTTGCCAGCCGCCTCGCCACCCGCCCTGCTCGCGCTCGCGGACGGCAGCGTCTTCATCGGCCATTCGATCGGCGCCGCGGGCGCCACGGTAGGCGAAGCGGTGTTCAACACCGCGCTCACCGGCTACCAGGAGATCCTGACCGATCCGAGCTACTGCCGGCAGATCGTCACGCTGACCTATCCGCACATCGGCAATACCGGCGTCAATGCCGAGGACGTCGAGGCCAGCCGGGTGCATGCCGCCGGCCTGGTGATCAAGGATCTGCCGGTGCGCTCGTCGAGCTTCCGCCAGACGATGACGCTGCAGCAGTACCTGCAGCGCGAGGCCGTGGTGGCGATCGCGGGCATCGATACGCGCCGGTTGACGCGTCACTTGCGCGCGCACGGCACGCAGAGCGGCTGTATCACCGCATTCGCACCCGCTGCGCGCATCGAGCCGGCCGACATCGACGCCGCGGTGGCCCGGGCGCGCAATGCGCCCAGCATGCTGGGGCAGGATCTGGCGCGCGAGGTCTCGGTCAAGCAGCCTTACGCGTGGCACGAGGGCGAATGGCGCCTGGGCGCTGGCCATGCCGCGCCGCCGCCCGCGCGCTGGCACGTCGTGGCCTACGACTACGGCATCAAGCGCAACATCGCGCGCATGCTGGCCAGCCGCGGCTGCCGCGTCACCGTGGTGCCGGCACAGACCACGGCGGCCGAGGCGCTGGCGCTGTCGCCCGACGGCATCTTCCTGAGCAACGGGCCAGGCGACCCGCAGGCGTGCGACTACGCGATCCGCGCGACCCGAACGCTGGTGGACAGCGGCCTGCCGGTGTTCGGCATCTGCCTTGGCCACCAGATGCTCGCGCTGGCGTCGGGCGCCAAGACGTTCAAGATGAAGTTCGGCCACCACGGTGCCAACCACCCGGTGAAGGATCTCGACAGCGGCCGCGTCTCGATCACCAGCCAGAACCACGGTTTCGCGGTGGACGAGAAGACGCTGCCGCCCGCGCTGCGCGCCACCCATGTGTCGCTGTTCGACGGCACGCTGCAAGGGCTCGAGCGCACCGACCGGCCGGTGTTCAGCTTCCAGGGTCACCCCGAGGCGAGCCCGGGGCCGCACGACATCGGCTACCTGTTCGACCGTTTCGTGGCCCTGATGGAGAAGCGCTGACATGCCCAGGCGCAGCGACATCGAGAGCATCCTGATCATCGGCGCCGGGCCGATCGTGATCGGCCAGGCGTGCGAGTTCGATTACTCGGGCGCGCAGGCGTGCAAGGCACTGCGCCAGGAGGGCTACCGGGTCGTCCTGGTCAACAGCAACCCGGCGACCATCATGACCGACCCGGAGATGGCCGATGTGACCTACATCGAGCCGATCACCTGGCAGATGGTCGAGAAGATCATCGAGAAGGAAAAGCCCGACGCGATCCTGCCGACGATGGGCGGCCAGACGGCACTCAACTGCGCCCTCGACCTGCACCGGCACGGCGTGCTGGCCAAGCACGGCGTCGAGATGATCGGCGCCAACGAGCGCGCGATCGAGAAGGCCGAAGACCGGCTGAAGTTCAAGGACGCGATGACCTCGATCGGCCTCGATTCGGCCAAGAGCGGCATCGCGCACTCGTGGGACGAGGCGCAGGAGGTGCTGAGGCGCATTGCGGCGCAGACCGGCGGGCCCGCCGCGGGCGCGACGGGCGAGGGTGGAGCCGGCCACCCCGGCTTTGCCGAAGCCGGCCATGCCGGCTTTCCGGTGGTGATCCGGCCGAGCTTCACGCTCGGCGGCACCGGCGGCGGCATCGCCTACAACCCCGAGGAGTTCGAGGAGATCTGCAAGCGCGGGCTCGACCTGTCGCCGACCAACGAGCTGCTGATCGAGGAGTCGCTGATCGGCTGGAAGGAGTTCGAGATGGAGGTGGTCCGCGACAAGGCGGACAACTGCATCATCGTCTGCTCGATCGAGAACCTCGACCCGATGGGCATCCACACCGGCGACTCGATCACCGTGGCGCCCGCGCAGACGCTGACCGACAAGGAGTATCAGCTGATGCGCAATGCGTCGATCGCCATCCTGCGCGAGATCGGCGTCGACACCGGCGGCTCCAACGTGCAGTTCGCGACCGATCCGAAGAGCGGCCGCATGATCGTGATCGAGATGAACCCGCGCGTCAGTCGCAGCTCGGCGCTGGCGTCCAAGGCCACCGGCTTCCCGATCGCCAAGATCGCCGCCAAGCTGGCAGTGGGCTACACGCTCGACGAGTTGCGCAACGACATCACCGGTGGCACCACGCCGGCGAGCTTCGAGCCGAGCATCGACTATGTGGTCACCAAGATCCCGCGTTTCGCGTTCGAGAAGTTCCGCGAGGCCGATCCGCACCTGACGACGCAGATGAAGTCGGTGGGCGAGGTGATGGCGATCGGGCGCACCTTCCAGGAGAGCTTTCAGAAGGCGCTGCGCGGCCTCGAGACCGGCATCGATGGCTTGAACGAGCGCGACGACGTGCACGAAGGCGATCGCGAGCAGATCGTCGAGGCGATCGGCAACGCCGGGCCCGAGCGCATCCTGTTCGTCGCCGACGCCTTCCGCCACGGCCTGCGGCTGGAGGAGATCCACGACGAGACGGCGATCGACCCGTGGTTCCTGGCGCAGATCGAGCAGCTCGTCGCCGTCGAGCGCGAGTTGCAGGGCCGTGCGCTGGCCGGCATGCCGGCGGCCGAACTGCGGCAGCTCAAGCAGATGGGTTTTTCCGACCGGCGCCTGGGCCATCTGCTCGGCACCACGCAGCACGAGGTGCGACGCGCGCGGCATGCGCTGGACGTGCGACCGGTCTACAAGCGGGTCGACACCTGCGCCGCCGAGTTCGCGACGCAGACTGCGTACCTGTACTCCACCTACGAAGAGGAGTGCGAGGCCGAACCGAGCGATCGCCGCAAGATCATGGTGCTCGGCGGCGGGCCCAACCGCATCGGCCAGGGCATCGAGTTCGATTACTGCTGCGTGCACGCGGCGCTGGCGATGCGCGAGGACGGCTACGAGACCATCATGGTCAACTGCAACCCGGAGACGGTGTCGACCGACTACGACACCAGCGACCGGCTGTATTTCGAGCCGGTGACGCTCGAAGACGTGCTCGAGATCGTCGACAAGGAGAAGCCCGCCGGCGTGATCGTGCAGTTCGGCGGCCAGACGCCGCTGAAGCTGGCCCTCGGGCTCGAGCGCGCCGGCGTGCCGATCATCGGCACCACGCCCGATTCGATCGACATCGCCGAGGATCGCGAGCGCTTCCAGAGGCTGCTGCACGATCTGCAGTTGAAGCAGCCGCCCAACCGCACCGCGCGTACCGAAGAGGCGGCGCTGCGGCTGGCCAAGGAGATCGGCTACCCGCTGGTGGTGCGGCCGAGCTACGTGCTCGGCGGCCGGGCGATGGAGATCGTGCACGGCGACAACGACCTGCAGCGCTACATGCGCGAGGCCGTGCGCGTCAGCGAAAAGTCGCCGGTGCTGCTCGACCGCTTTCTCGACGACGCGATCGAAGTCGACGTCGACGCGGTCAGCGACGGCAGCGAGGTGATGATCGGCGGCATCATGGAGCACGTCGAGCAGGCAGGCGTGCACTCGGGCGACTCGGCGTGCTCGCTGCCGCCGTACTCGCTGCCGTCGCCGCTGCAAGACGAACTGCGTCGTCAGACCACGCTGATGGCGCGCGCGCTGAAGGTCGTGGGTTTGATGAACGTGCAGTTCGCGATCCAGGGCGACACCAGCAACCCGGGTGATGCGGTGGTCTACGTGCTCGAAGTCAACCCGCGCGCCTCGCGCACGGTGCCGTTCGTCAGCAAGGCCACCGGGCAGCCGCTGGCCAAGATCGCGGCGCGCTGCATGGCCGGGCAGCGGCTGAGCGACCAGCGCGGCCCGAGCGGGCGAACGCTCGGCGAGGTGGTGCCGCCGTACTTCAGCGTCAAGGAGGCCGTCTTCCCGTTCAACAAGTTCCCCGGCGTCGACCCGATCCTCGGCCCCGAGATGCGCTCCACCGGCGAGGTGATGGGCGTCGGCCGCAGCTTCGGCGAGGCGATGCTCAAGAGCCAGCTCGGCGCGGGCTCGCGGCTGCCGAGCGGCGGCACCGTGGTGATCAGCGTCAAGAACACCGACAAGGATCGAGCCGTCAAGGTCGCCGGCGATCTGGTCGATCTCGGCTATCAGGTGGCCGCCACCAAGGGCACGGCGGCGGCGATCGCCGCCGCGGGCATCGCGGTGACGGTGGTCAACAAGGTCAAGGACGGGCGGCCGCATATCGCCGACAAGGTCAAGGCCGGCGAGATCCAGCTGGTCTTCACCACCGTCGACGAGACGCGCACCGCGATCGCCGACTCGCGCCACATCCGCACCGCCGCCATCGCCAACCGCGTGACCTACTACACCACGATGGCCGGCTGCGAGGCGGCGACCGAGGCGCTGAAGCATCGGGTCGACCTCGGCGTCGCCTCGCTGCAGGAACTGCACGCCGAACTGCACTAAACTGCCATCATGGCGGCGCGTGGTGGCGCCGCCTGCTCGATGCGACGCGCCCTCAGGCGCGTTTTTCTCTTTGCGATGGAATCCGCGATGGCCACCATTCCTCTGACACGCCGTGGCGCCGAACTGCTGAAGACCGAGTTGCAACGGCTCAAGTCGGTCGAACGCCATGCGGCCATCCAGGCGATCGCCGAGGCGCGAGGCCACGGCGACCTGTCGGAAAACGCCGAGTACGAGGCGGCCAAGGACAAGCAGGCCTTCGTCGAAGGGCGCATCGCCGAGATCGAGGGCAAGCTCGCCGCCGCGCAGGTGATCGACCCCGCCTCGCTCGATGCCGGCGGCCGCGTCGTGTTCGGCGCCACCGTCGAGCTCGAAGACGAAGCGGGCGGCCAGCGCGTCACCTACCAGATCGTCGGCGACGACGAGGCCGACCTGAAGCAGGGTCTGATCTCGATCAGCTCGCCGATCGCGCGCGCGCTGATCGGCAAGGAAAGCGGCGACGTGGCCGACGTGCAGGCGCCCGGTGGCGTCAAGAGCTACGAGATCGTCGACGTGCGCTACCGGTGACCTGCGCCGGCGCAGCACCGCGCTCGGTGGTGGCCGGTGGAGCCGCCTGCCGGTGCGATCGCGCGAGCGAGCTCAGACCGCCTTCTTCTTGAGGCTGCTGGTGCGCCGCTTGGCGCGCTTGACCAACCCGCCTGCGGTGACGCGTTGATTGCCCAGCACCTGGACCTTCCTGATCGTCGGCCGCTGCGCCGGATTGCGCGAGAACTTCACCAGCCGCACGGTGCGCGGGCCCGGCAATCGGCCGTCGCGCGAGGCCGTGGCTTTTGGCGGCAGGGGCCGCCACAGTACCAGCAGCTTGCCGATGTGCTGCACGGCCGCTGCGCCGAGGCGGTCGGCCGCGTCGATCAACAGCGCCTGTCGCTGCTCGCGGGATTCGGAGAGCACGCGCACCTTGACCAATCCGTGCGCCCTCAGCGCCGAGTCGAGTTCGCGTTGCACCGAGGGGCTCAGGCCGTCGCTGCCGATCATCACCACCGGGTCGAGGTGGTGCGCCGATGCGCGCAGCGCCTTGCGCTGCTCGGCAGACAGGATGATCGCGGCCATCCGATCATTATCTCCGCGGCGCCATGAGCCGAAGCAAGAAGGTCAACCGGGCGTGGCTGCATGACCATGTCACCGACCCCTACGTCAAGCTGGCGCGCAAGGAGGACTACCGCGCGCGCGCAGCCTACAAGCTCAAGGAGATCGACGAAGCGCTGCATCTGCTCGCGCCCGGACAGGTGGTGGTCGACCTCGGCAGCGCGCCGGGCGCATGGAGCCAGTACGTGCGGCGGCGGTTCGCGCCGAAGGCCGTCGCCGGTGGCGGCGCGGCGCCCGGCGCGCTCGACGGCACGATCATCGCGCTCGATATGCTGCCGATGGCGCCGATCGAAGGCGTGCATTTCGTCGAGGGCGATTTCCGCGACGAAGCCGCGGCGCAGGCGCTGGCCGCACGGCTGCAGGGCCGCGCGGTCGACGTCGTGCTGTCGGACATGGCCCCCAACCTGTCGGGGGTGGCGGTGTCCGATGCGGCGCGCATGGCCGATCTGGTCGAGCTCGCGCTCGCGTTCGCACGGCAGCACCTTGCCATCGACGGCGCGCTGGTGGCCAAGGTGTTCCATGGCAGCGGCTACAGCCAACTGGTCGAGCGCTTCAAGCAGACGTTTCGGGTTGTGAAGGCGATCAAGCCCAAGGCGTCGCGCGACAAGTCGGCCGAAACCTTTCTGGTGGGGCGGGGTCTGAAGCGACCCAGGTGAAGCCGCCTGCGGCGGCGCCAACGAATGCGCATCGGGCCCGCCTTCGCCAGACCCCCCGACGCGCGAGGGCGGACCCTTGTCTGCACTAGAATCGACCCCAATTGCGCTCGCAGGTGCGACGCGTCCGTGTCGCCGCTTTGGTGACGGAGCCGGGAGCATGTCAGCGCGCGGATCCGATGCAGGCTGGAAGGAGCCGCGGTGAACAATCAATGGTTCTCGAAGGTGGCGGTCTGGTTGGTGATCGCCCTGGTGCTGTTCACGGTCTTCAAGCAGTTCGACCGTGGCGTCGCCCAAGGCCAGCAGATCGCCTACTCCGACTTTCTCGAGGAGGTGCGCGCCCGGCACATCAAGTCGGTGACGCTGCAAGAAGGCAACGGCGGTACCGAGATCCTGGCGATCACCAACGACGACAAGCGCCTGCGTTCCACCGCCACCTACCTCGACCGCGGCCTCGTCGGCGACCTGATCACCTACGGGGTCAAGTTCGACGTCAAGCCGCGCGAGGAACCGTCGATCCTGATGAGCATCCTGATCAGCTGGGGTCCGATGCTGCTGCTGATCGGCGTGTGGATCTACTTCATGCGCCAGATGCAAGGCGGCGGCAAAGGTGGCGCCTTCAGCTTCGGCAAGAGCCGCGCGCGCATGCTCGACGAGAGCAACAACGCGATCACCTTCGCCGACGTCGCCGGCTGCGACGAGGCCAAGGAGGAGGTGAAGGAACTGGTCGACTTCCTGAAAGACCCGCAGAAGTTCCAGAAACTCGGCGGCCGCATCCCGCGCGGGGTGCTGATGGTCGGCCCGCCGGGCACCGGCAAGACCCTGCTGGCCAAGGCGATCGCCGGCGAGGCCAAGGTGCCGTTCTTCTCGATCTCGGGCTCCGACTTCGTCGAGATGTTCGTCGGCGTCGGCGCGGCGCGCGTGCGCGACATGTTCGAGCAGGCCAAGAAGAGCGCGCCTTGCATCATCTTCGTCGACGAGATCGACGCCGTCGGCCGCCACCGCGGCGCAGGCCTCGGCGGCGGCAACGACGAGCGCGAGCAGACGCTGAACCAGTTGCTGGTCGAGATGGACGGCTTCGAGACCAACCTCGGCGTCATCGTGATGGCGGCCACCAACCGGCCCGACATCCTCGACCCGGCGCTGCTGCGCCCCGGGCGTTTCGACCGCCAGGTCTACGTGACGCTGCCCGATATCCGCGGCCGCGAGCAGATCCTCAACGTGCACATGCGCAAGGTGCCGCTGGGGTCCGACGTGCGCGCCGACCTGATCGCGCGCGGCACGCCCGGCTTCTCGGGGGCCGACCTTGCCAACCTGGTCAACGAGGCGGCCCTCTTTGCCGCGCGGCGCAACGGCCGCGTGGTCGAGATGTCCGACTTCGAGAAGGCCAAGGACAAGATCATCATGGGCACCGAGCGCAAGTCCATGGTGATGGATGAGGACGAGCGCAGGAACACCGCGTACCACGAGTCCGGCCACGCGCTGCTCGGCAAGCTGCTGCCCAAGCTCGACCCGGTGCACAAGGTCACCATCATTCCGCGCGGCGGCGCGCTCGGCGTCACGGTGTCGCTGCCCGAGAAGGACCGCTACAGCACCGACAAGACGATGATGCTCAACCGCATCTCGATGCTGTTCGGCGGCCGCGTCGCCGAAGAGGTGTTCATGCACCAGATGACCACCGGCGCCAGCAACGACTTCGAGCGCGCCACCTCGATCGCGCGCGACATGGTGATGCGCTTCGGCATGAGCGACGTGATGGGGCCGATGGTCTACTCGGAGAATGAGGGCGAGGTGTTCCTCGGCCGCTCGGTGACCAAGACCACCAACATCTCCGAAGAGACGATGCGCAAGGTCGACGCCGAGGTGCGCCGCATCATCGACGAGCAATACGCGATCGCGCGCAAGCTGATCGAAGACAACCAGGACAAGATGCACGCGATGGCCAATGCACTGCTCGAGTGGGAGACCATCGACGGCGAGCAGATCGACGACATCATGGCCGGCAAGCCGCCGCGCCCGCCCAAGGATTGGTCGCCTTCGGGGAGCAAGCCGAGCGGCCCGACGCCGCCGGTGAGTACCGACGGCGCGCCGGCTACCGCGGCCTGAGCGTTCGCAGGCGTCACAATCGACGGGGCCGCTGGCCCCGTTTCGCATTCCATCCGTCGACGCCGATGCTCTGGCAGACCTCGCGCCACACGATCGACCTCGCACGCACGCGCGTGATGGGCATCGTCAACGTGACGCCCGATTCGTTCTACGACGGCGGCCGCCATGCGAGCGTCGGGGCCGCGCGCGCGCATTGCGAGCGGCTGGTCGGCGAGGGCGCCGACATGCTGGACATCGGCGGCGAGTCGACGCGGCCCGGCGCACGCGCGCCGGGCGTGCAACGAGAGATCGACCGCGTGCTGCCGGTGATCGAGCACGCCTGCACGCTCGGGGTGCCGGTGTCGATCGACAGCAGCCGGCCCGAGGTGATGCGTGCGGCACTGGCCGCGGGCGCCGACATCGTCAACGACGTGCGGGCACTGCGCGCGCCCGGGGCGCTCAAGGCCGTGGCCGCGCACGGCAGCTGCGGTGTCTGCTTGATGCACATGCTGGGCGACGACCCGTCGACGATGCAGTGCGCCCCCGTCTACGCCGACGTGGTGACCGAGGTGTGCGCCTTTCTGCAGGAGCGGCTGGCGCAGGCCGAGCGTGCCGGTGTGGCGAAATCGCGCATCGTGCTCGATCCGGGGATCGGTTTCGGCAAGACGCCGGAGCACAATTGGGCGCTGATGCAGAGGCTCGAGATGTTGTGCGCAATCGGCCAGCCGGTGCTGATCGGCTGGTCACGCAAGTCGACGCTGGGCGCGCTCACCGGCCGCGACGCCGACGGGCGGTTGTCGGCCAGCCTGGCTGCGGCACTGGCCGCCGCACAGCGCGGCGCGCGCATCGTGCGCGTGCACGACGTGGCGCCGACGGTCGATGCGCTGGCGGTCTGGCGTCGCTGCGGTTTCAACGCTTGACGGGGAGACGATGGCAAGACGCTACTTCGGTACGGACGGCATTCGCGGCACGGTCGGGCAGTCGCCGATCACGCCCGATTTCCTGCTGCGGCTCGGTCATGCGGTGGGTCGCGTGCTGCGGCGTGATCGCGCGCGCGCGCAGGTGGTGATCGGCAAGGACACTCGCATCTCGGGCTACATGATCGAGTCCGCGCTCGAGGCTGGCTTCGCATCGGCCGGAGTCGACACCTTGCTGTGCGGCCCGATCCCCACCCCTGCGGTGGCCTACCTCGCGCGCGCGTTGCGACTCGACCTCGGTGTGGTGATCAGCGCGTCGCACAACCCGTACCCGGACAACGGCATCAAGTTCTTCTCGGCCGCCGGCGAGAAACTACCCGACCAATGGGAGCTTGCCGTCGAATCCGCGCTCGGCGAGCCGGCGCAGTGGGTCGATTCGATGGGCCTGGGCAAGGCGCGACGAATCGACGACGCGGGTGGACGCTATATCGAGTTCTGCAAGGGCACCGTGCGGCACGACCTCTCGCTGCGCGGCATGAAGATCGTGATCGATGCGGCGCACGGGGCGGGCTACCGCGTCGCGCCCGACGTCTTTCACGAGCTGGGCGCCGATGTGGTGGCGATCGGGGTATCGCCCGACGGACTCAACATCAACGACGGCGTCGGTGCCACCGCGCCGACGGCGTTGGTGAAGGCGGTGGCCGCCCACAAGGCCGACTATGGGATCGCGCTCGACGGCGACGCCGATCGCCTGCTGATGGTCGACGGCGACGGCCGCATCTACAACGGCGACGAGCTGCTCTACGTCATGATCGCCGAGCGGCTGTCCACCGGCCAGACGGTCGAGGGAGCCGTCGGCACGCTGATGACCAACATGGCGATCGAGCTGGCGCTCAAGCGCCGCGACGTGCCGCTGGTGCGCGCCCGCGTCGGCGATCGCTATGTCCTCGAGGAGCTGACCGCGCGCCGCTGGCTGCTCGGCGGCGAGGGTTCGGGGCATCTGCTCGCGCTCGACAAGCACACCACCGGCGACGGCATCATCAGCGCGCTGCAGGTGCTGCAGGCGGTGCGACACAGCGGCCGCACGCTGTCGCAGCTGCTGCACGGCGTGTCGCTGTTTCCGCAGACGCTGATCAACGTGCGGCTGGCGCCCGATATCGACTGGAAGGCCAACCGCAGGCTGGCCGCCGAGCAGGAGGCGGTGCAGCGCGACCTCGCCGACTCGGGCCGCGTGCTGATCCGGGCCTCCGGCACCGAACCGCTGCTGCGGGTGATGGTCGAGGCGAGCGATGCCGACATGGCCCGTGGCTGCGCCGAAAGGCTGGCGCGCGCCGCCGCTGCCTGAGCGCGCAGCGCGGCGTGCTGCGCCCTAGGGTCGGGCGGCGGGTAACGCGGCGCGGCGGTAGACGCCAGTGACCTCGTCCTTGTCGGTCGGCCGCCGCTCGATCGCAATCAGCTGCCAACCCTCCGGCGTAGTCGGCGGGCGCGCGATCGTGCCGGCCTTGACCCAGATCGGGCACTCACTGCGGATGCCGGCGTCGGGGCGGGCGTCGACGCGCCAGCGGCCGTAGTACTCGAGGGCCGCCGTCAGCGCCCGCGGCAGATCCGGCGCGGCGATGCATACCCCGGGTCGAATGTGCTTCGACAGCAACGCCACGTGGGGGCGATAGCTGCGCGCATAGTCCAACGGCTGCAACCATAGCGTCATCGCCAGCGTCCACGACAGCACGACACCGCCGGCGGGTAACACCAGGCTGCGCCAGATTGCGGCGCGGTGCCGCGCGGTGCGCCAGCGCACCAACCACAACCACGCCGCGGTAGCCAGCGTGGCGACGATCAATGGCAACCAGGCGAAATGCGGCACGAAGCCCGGAATCAGCTTGCTCACGTGGGCGGCGGTGCGCGCGGGCACGCCGCTCTGCATTGCGATGTAGATGACCCACACCCACAGCGCCAGCAGCGAGAAGAAGAACACCGAGAACCAATCGATCGCCGAGCTGGTGCTGCGGTTCAGCGTCGGCAGCGCGAAGGCGGCCAGCACGGCGATGCCGGGCAGGCCCAGCATCAGCGCGCGGTCGGAGCCGCCCATCGTCAGGTTGGCGACCAGCGCAGTGACCAGTACCGACAGTGGAATCGCCACGTGCCGTCGCGACAGGAAGCGTCGCCAGCGCCACAGCGCCCACAGCGCCAGCAGCCATGATGGCCAAAGGAACCACAGCCACTGGCGCGTGATCGATGGCCACTGCTGTGGAGTCGGCGGCGTGATGCGCCACGCCCACTGGCCAAGCAGCCAGGCGGCTGCGCAGGCCAGCAACGTGGCTGCTGCCACCCACCAGCCGAAGCGCTGCACGCCATCGTAGGTGGAGCGCGCACAGATCGCGGCTCCCGCGACGCCAAGCACCGCGGCGATCATCGGTGCACCGCTGCAGGCGAGCACCGGCAGCGATAGCACGATGCCGATGCGAGCGCGCTGCGGGTGGTACGGCGCCACCGCCAGCGCCCACTGCGCCGCCGCCACCGCGGCCAATTGCGCCAGCTCGGGCGTGGTCTCGTGGCCGAGCTGCAGCAAGCCGAGCGTGGCCACCAGCGCGAGGATCGAGGCGTCGGAAATCGCGCGCGCGTAGTCGACACCGGCAGCTTCGCCGCCGAAGGCGAACGGCAGCGGCTGCGCGGCCTCGGTTCGCGCCAGTGCGAAGCAGCCATACCACAACGCAATCAGCGCCAGCGCCAGCAGCAGCGCAAACGGAATTCGCACCGCCAGCGCCGGATCAAGCCAAGGCTGGGTGAGCATGATGAATGCCGCACCGAGCCAGTTCGGCAGCGGCGCCGCGTGGGTCGGCACGCCGCCGAGCGTGGGCAAGAGCCAAGACGTGCGGCCCTCGGCCATCGCCAGCATCTGCCCGAACGCCGCGAGGTCGGCGTTCTTCCACGGATCGCGCCCGAACACCCCAGGCAGCACGTAGGCGGCACACAGCAGCAGCAGCGCGGCACGCGGCAGTCGGCGCGCCGCGTCGCTGCTGACCAACGCCGGGATCGGTGCGTTCTTGGCGTTCACGGCGCGATCATGCCGCACGCGCCGCGCCCGCTTCGCCTGCCACAGGCAAAGAAAAAGGCAGCCGCAGCTGCCTCGGTCGGGCGCGCGCCGCAGCTCACTTCTTGAGGCCGACCCGCGCGAACTTGTTGCGGAACTTCTCGACCCGACCACCCAGGCTGTCGACGCTCTTCTGCGTGCCGGTGTAGAAGGGGTGCGACTCGCTGGTCGTTTCGAGCTTGACCAGCGGCAGCTCGCGGCCGTCGTCCATTGTGATCGTCTCTTTCGTCTGCAGCGACGAACGGGTGACGAACTTGAAGCCGTTGGACAGATCCACGAAGCAGATCTCGCGGTATTCGGGGTGGATGCCTTGTTTCATCGAAGCCTCGGTGCTGTGGGGACGGGAGCCACGCCTCGTCAGTGGGGCGCACTTTCCGCAGCGGGGGAAGCCAGCATTGTACTTTGGCCGCAGCGGCCCCGGCTTTCGGCGCGCGCCAAGGATCTGCGAAAGGCAGAAGTCGGCACCCCGGATTCGTGCTCCCGGCGCCGCGGCGCCCCTAGAGTCCGATCAGTCGCAGGGCTTGCAGCAGCCGCGCCTTCTGGGCGGCGTCGGTGAGTGGGTAAGACGCGAGCCATCGCTGCGTGTCGAAAGCGGGCTCGAGCGCTCGAATCTCTCCCGCCTCCCATTGCGCTGCGTCGAGCCTCGCCTGCAAGTGGTGTACGGCGGCCAGATAGATGTGCGCCTCCAGGTTCTGAGGGTTGCGCAGCAGCGCCTGTTCGAGGTTCACGAGAGCCTGCTCGCCGTCGCCCAGGAAGTAGTAGGCGCGGCCGAGCAGCAGGAAGTACAGCGAACCCGCGCTCGGGTTCAGCCGAAACGACGTGCGCAACAACCCGACCGCCTCGCGTGGACGTCCGATGTAGGTGGAGATGCCCCCCTTCAGCGCGTAGGCATCCGCGTATGACGGATTCAGGCGCAGCGCGCGGTCGAGGTGGCGCAGCGCTTCGTCGTGCTGGCGCCGCTGCGTGTGGACGAAGCCGAGCACCCAATGCGTCTCGGCGACCTCGGGGCTCAACTGCTCGGCCGTCTGCGCGAATTCGAGCGCTCGCGTCAGCGCAGCACCGCCGTCGGCGGCCCAGCCCAACTGGTAGTCGAGTGCATAGGTCATCGCCAACCCGGCGTAAGCGCGCGCGAACGACGGATCGGCACGGATCGCCTCCCAATACAGCGCGCGGGCAATCTCGTTCTGCGCCCGGCTGCGCACCAGCAGCGCGCTCTGGCCACGCAGGAAGTGCTCGTAGGCCTCGAGGTTGCGCGTGTAGCGCTGCGCCAGCCGCAGCGTCTCGGCCTCGCTTACCTTGACCGGCAGGACCGCCAGAATGCTGCGTACCAGGTCGTCCTGGACCGCAAAAAGGTCGGTTGAGTCTCGATCGAAGCGTTGTGACCACAGTTGCCGACCGGCAACCACATCGGCCAGATGCGCGTGCAGGCGCAAGCGCCCGTGGTCACCCTGCACGGACCCCGAAAGGACGTAGCGTGCCTGGGACCTCAGCGCTGCACGCGTGGATGGCGGCTCGACCCCGGTGGCGACCCGCAGGTTGGAGACCTTCGACAGATCGGTGACCAGATCGGCCGTGATGCCGCGCGCGATCAGCTCGTGTCGCGGCTCGGTGCCGACGGCCTCGAACGGCTCGACGCTGACCAGCGGCAGCGCATCGCCAGACACGCTGCTCGGTTCGATTGCGCTCGACGCGACATCGCCTGCTTGCCCCTGCCACAGCCACCAGCCGGTTCCCGCCGCGGCCGTCATCACCAGCGTCGCGGATATCGCCCACACGGCTCGGGTCGATCGAATGCCGCGACCGGTTGGCGGCGGATCGGCATCCGCACGAGCCGGCCTCGGTGGCAACCGTTGCGCTGGCATTTCGGCGGCTGCCTGCCCGGGTGTCTGCAACTCGTACTCGACCGTGGCGATCAATCGATAGCCCTTCTTCGATATCGCCTGGATGTATCGGGGCTCGTGTGCGGTGTCGCCGAGCGCCTTGCGCAGCTTGATGACGACCTGCGTCAGCGCGTTGTCTCCGACGATCACGTTGGGCCACACAGCGGCCAGCAGCTCGTCGCGGCTCACGACCTCGCCGGGCCGGGCCGCCAGGCGGAGCAGCACCGCCATCGCCTTCGGCTCGAGTCGTACGATCTCGGCGCCCCGGGCGATCTGGTTCAGGTCGGGCGCAATGCGCCACTCGCCGATGCGCGTCGTGGCAAGTGACTCGGGCTCGAATTTTGTCCGTTGCAACACCGCTGCTGGCCGTTCCTTCATCAAAACCTAATCGATCGGTGGGGACTTGTCCATCACCAACTGGTGACATGGCACCCCTCGGGTCGCGAGTGCGACCGATGTCCGACCAATGGAGGTGACCGATGAAGCGTTCGTGGATCTACTGCGTCGCGCTGATCGCTGCCGTGGGCTTGGCGCCCGCGGCAGCCTCAGCGCAATCGAAACTGGTGATCAAGGCACTGGCCGAGAAGAAGGTGCAGTCATTGCCGGACGGGCCGTTGTTCTGGCAAATCGAGAACTTCGCGACGCTCGGCGAGGCGCAAGCGGCGGCTGGTCCGATGGGGCTCGCCGTCGAGTCCGCCGGCAAGGTCTGGCTGTTTCGTCTGGGCCCGGCAGGGTTGAAGGCTTCGGAAGGCGGCCGGCAGGTGACGCAGGTGGGGCCGGTGCCGAGAATCACCGCGGCCGACTACCTGCTGCGCATCAACGAGGCGAGCGGCCCGCCCGGGAGCATCACGTCGATCCACTCGCACCCCGGATCGGAAGCGTTCTATGTGCTGAGCGGCGAGCAGAGCATTCGCTCGCCGCACGGTGTCATGCGGATCCGACCGGGGCAGAGCGAGACGGGTCAGGGCGCCGATGTGGCCATGCAGGTGTCCAGCAGCGGCGCGACCGATCTGCGCGCGCTGGTGATGTTCGTCGTCGACGCCAACAGACCATTCTCGTCGCCGGCGAAGCTGCCGGACTAGCGGAACCTGCAAGCTCGCCTGGCTGGCTCGGCCCGGCAGGCGTTCACGAGTCCTTGCGGGCTCGTGAAGGCCCGGCCTCACCCACCTCTGCGCATCATGTCGAAGAAGTCGAGGTTGTTCTTGCTGGCCTTCATCTTGTCGAGGATGAACTCCATCGCCTCGATCTCGTCCATCGGGTACAGCAGTTTGCGCAGGATCCAGGTCTTCTGCAGGATCTCGGGCTTGAGCAGCAGCTCCTCGCGCCGCGTGCCGCTCTTGTTGAGCAGGATCGACGGGTAGACGCGCTTCTCCGACATGCGGCGATCGAGGTGGATCTCGCAGTTGCCGGTGCCCTTGAACTCCTCGTAGATCACCTCGTCCATCTTCGAGCCGGTGTCGATCAGCGCGGTACCGATGATGGTCAGCGAGCCGCCTTCCTCGACGTTGCGCGCCGCGCCGAAGAAGCGCTTGGGCCGCTGCAGCGCGTTGGCGTCGACGCCGCCCGTGAGCACCTTTCCGGAAGAGGGCAGCACGTTGTTGTAGGCGCGCGCCAGCCGGGTGATCGAATCGAGCAGGATCACGACGTCCTTCTTCAGCTCGACCAGGCGCTTGGCGCGCTCGATCACCATCTCGGCCACCTGCACGTGGCGCGCGGCGGGCTCGTCGAAGGTCGAACTGATGACCTCGCCGCGCACCGTGCGCACCATCTCGGTCACCTCCTCGGGCCGCTCGTCGACCAGCAGCACGATCAGGTGCACCTCGGGGTAGTTGGCGACCAGCGCGTGCGCCAGGTGCTGCATCATGATCGTCTTGCCGCTCTTGGGCTGCGACACCAGCAGCGCACGCTGGCCTTTGCCGATCGGTGCGATCAGGTCGATGATGCGGCAGGTGATGTTCTCGTCGCTCGCCTTGATGTCGCGTTCGAGCCTGAACTGCTCCTTCGGGAACAGCGGCGTCAGGTTCTCGAACATGATCTTGTGCTTGCTCTCCTCGGGCGTCAGGCCGTTGACCTTGTCGACCTTGACGAGCGCGAAGTAGCGCTCGCCGTCCTTGGGCACGCGCACCTCGCCCTCGACCATGTCGCCCGTGTGCAGGTTGAAGCGGCGGATCTGGCTGGGGCTGAGGTAGATGTCGTCGGTCGACGCCATGTAGCTGGTGTCGATCGAGCGCAGGAAGCCGAAGCCGTCGGGCAGCACCTCGAGCACGCCGTCGCCGAACACCTGCTCGCCGCCCTTGGCGCGCTTTTTCATGATCGCGAACATCAGCTCCTGCTTGCGCATGCGAGCGACGTTCTCGATCTCCAGTTCTTCGCCCATCTTGATGAGCGCGGAGACGTGTTGCGCCTTCAGTTCGGACAGATGCATCGTCTTGTCGGGGTGGAAGGCCGGGCCCGCTGCCTGCGGGCGGCGACCGGAAATCCGGCCGTGTTCCGCAGCGTGTTCGCCCCGCACCGCGGAGCAAACGGTTCATGCACTGGGGTTGAGGGCCGGAACCGCGCCTGGAATCGCTGGCGCGGCGGCAGTCTTTTGGCGGCTACTCCGGGGCCTGGTGGCCCGCGGCGCCGCAATGGCGCGGATTATAGATGACCGTCGAGGAAGGCAGTCAATTGCGACTTCGATAGCGCGCCGACCTTGGTGGCCGCCAGTTGCCCGCCCTTGAACAGCATCAGCGTCGGGATGCCGCGGATGCCGTACTTGGCCGGCACGCCCTGGTTGTCATCGACGTTCATCTTGGCGATCTGCAGCCGGTCGCCGTAGTCCTTGGCGGCCTCGTCGAGGATCGGGGCGATCATCTTGCACGGCCCGCACCACTCGGCCCAGTAGTCCACCAGCACGGGCTTGTCGGACTTCAGCACGTCGGCGTCGAACGTCGCGTCGGATACATGCTTGATCAGGTCACTGCTCACTCGGGCCTCCTCGGGCGCGCCCCTTCGCAAGGGCGTCGCGAGGATTCTGACACATCGGCCTTTGGCCCTGTGCGCAGCGCAAAATCGATCGCCTCATGGTTGCGATCGAGACGCTGCAGTTGACCGCGGCCGCCGCGCCGGCGCAGCTCTGGCGCGCGGCGGCGGCGGCGATCCGCGGCTGGCTGGCGCGGCAATGCATACCACCGGCCGACGCCGTGGTGCTGCTGCCGTTCGCCGAGTTGATCGCGCCGGCGCGGCGCGCGCTGGCCGAAACCGGCGACTGGTTGCCGCGGCTGCACACCACGCGCACACTGGCCTCGGCGCTCGGCCCCGAGCCGCCGCAGGGTGCCGGCGAGGTCAGCGGCGACGCCGCAGCCGACCGCGCGTCGGCGCGCGAGTTGCTGCGTGACCACGACTGGGCCGCCGCCTGGCTGCAGCGCGATCCACGCGCCTTCGACGCCGCGCTCGACCGCCTCGTGCACACCGCGCACGCGCTGCGGGCGAAGGCTTCGGCGCTGCCGCCGCACGAGCGGGCTGCATGGCGGCAACAGGCGCGTCAGCAGTTGCCCAGCGGCAGCGGAGTCGGTGCGACGCATCGTTTGCTGCTGCGCGCGGCGCTCGAGTGGTGCGCCTTGTCCGATGGGGCAGCCAGCGATCGGCTGTTCGCCCACCGGCCGGCAGCGTGGGTGGTGGTGACACTGGGCGGTGAGGACGAGTTGGCGCTCGGCGTCGCCCGCGCCGGCACTGCGCACGGCGTGCCGGCGCTGCATCTGTGCGCCGACCCCGTGGCCGCCGACCCGTTGGCTGGCTGGCCCGAGCAATGCGAGGTCGTGCTGCAGGAGGCCGCCGACGCCGAGGAAGAGGCTTGCGCCACCGCGTGGGCGGTGGCGCAGCAGGTGCACGCCGGTGCGACGCCGGTGGCGCTGGTGGCGCAGGACCGCGCGCTGGTGCGACGCGTGCGCGCGCTGCTCGAGCGGCAGCAGATCGATCTCGCCGACGAGACCGGCTGGTCGCTCGCCACCACGCGGGCCGGCGCCCGCGCAAGCGCGGCGCTGCGCGCGGCGCAGGCGGCCGTCGCGAACGACGACATGCTCGACTGGCTCAAGGCCGACCATGCCGATGCCGCGGCCGCGGAACTGGCGACCCTCGAGAAACTGTGGCGCGGTGTGCGCGTCCATGACGGCGCCCTGCAAGGGCGCGCCAAGGCGTTGTGGCGGCGCGAGCGCACACGGCTCGATGCCTTCGCTCGCCCGCGCGCACGGCCGTTCGCGCAATGGTTGCGGGCATTGGACCGCCTCTTGCTCGCGGCCGACCCGGCACATCCCTGGCACGACGACGCGGCGGCGACGCAGTTGCGCCGCGCGCTGCGGCTGGGCGAGCACGATGGCAGTGCGCGGCATGGTGCCCTCGAGTGGTCCCTGCAGGAGTTCGCCGCCTGGGTCGACTCGGCGCTGGTCGATGCCGTGTTCGTGCCGCAGGCCAGCGCGCAGGCGGCCAGCGTCGTCATCACGCCGCTGGCGCGCGCGATCGGCCGCGACTTCGCGGTGGCCATCGTGCCGGGTGCCGACGAGCGACGGCTGGGGTCGTTGCCGCCCGAATCGGGGCTGCTCGACGAATCGCTGCGCCGCGCGCTCGGCCTGCCCGATCGCGCCGCACGTCAACGCCGTGCCGCGCTGTCGTTCGTGCAACTGCTGCGCCTGCCGCGCGTGATCGCGCTGCGGCGGCGCGCCGAAGGTGACGAGTTGCTTGCGCCGAGCCCGTGGCTGCAGCGCCTGCACCTGGCGCGCCGGCAGCGCGGCGCGCCGGCGTTCGCCGAGCACGGCACGCAGCTGCCGCAGCGTAGCGTGTTGCTCGCGCCGGTACCGCGGCCCGCGCCGCAGGCGGCGGGCGCGTTGCCGGCGTCGCTGAGCGCCAGCGCGGTGGAGGCGCTGCGGCAATGCCCGTACCGCTTCTTCAGCCGCTCGGTGCTGCACCTGTCGGAGCAGGCGGAACTCGACGACGAAGTGGGCAAGCGCGATGCCGGCACGTGGCTGCACGCCACGCTCGAGCGATTTCACCGGGCGCGCGCCGAGCGCCGCGAGCCCGCTGACGATGTGCGGCATTTCGTCGCCGCCGCCGACGAAGCGCTTGCCGAACTCGCGCGCGAAGAAGGCATCACCGCCGAAGCGATGGTGCCGTTCAGCGCCGGGTTGCCGGCGCTGGCTGCGCGCTACGTGCACTGGCTGCAGGCGCAAGAGGCGCAGGGCTGGCGCTTCGATGCCGCCGAGCTGAGCGTGACCACATCGATCGGCGAGAGCGGGCTGGCGCTGAAGGGTCGAATCGATCGCATCGACGTGCGCAGCGACTCGCCTGCAGTGCGCCTGATCGACTACAAGACCAACAACCGCAAGGCGCTCGAAGACAAGGTGCGCCGACCGCTCGAGGACACCCAGCTCGCCGTGTACGCCGCACTGCAGTTGGCACGGCAACCGCTGGCGCGGCCCGTGCAGGCGTGCTACCTCGCGCTCGACGAACCCGACGAAGTGGTTGCCGTCGAACATGCTGGCGTCGAGCACAGCGCGCAGGTGCTTGCCCGGCATGTCGCGGCCGAGCGCGCGCGCATCGAGGCCGGCGCCGCGTTGCCGGCACTCGGCGAGCCGCCGGTGTGCGACACCTGCGAGGCGCGCGGCCTGTGCCGCCGCGACCACTGGAGCAGTCTGGGCGAGGACGGCAGCGATGGGGCGTGAGCCCGCGTATCGCGCCGACGGCCGCGACTGCGACGCCGCGCAGTTCTACGGCCTCGCCTGCGACCCGCGGCGCAGCGGCGTGATCGAGGCGTGCGCCGGCGCTGGCAAGACATGGATGCTGGTGTCGCGCATCGTGCGCGCTCTGCTCGACGGCGCAGCGCCCGACGAGATCCTGGCGATCACCTTTACCCGCAAGGCGGCCGCCGAGATGCGCGTGCGCCTGCACGAGTGGCTGCGCGAGTTCGCCGAGGCTTCGCCCCAGCAACGCATCGACGCGCTGGTCGCGCGCGGCTTGTCGCGTGTCGAAGCCGCGCGCTCCGAGGGGGCGCTCGCGGGGCTGCACGCGCAGGTGCTGCAGGCCGATACGCAAGTGCAGATCCACACCTTCCACGCCTGGTTCGCCCAGTTGCTGCGGCTGGCGCCGCTGGAACTGCTCGATGCGCTCGGGCTGCATCCGGCAATGTCGCTGATCGAGGAGATCGGCGACCAGGTCGGCGAGTTGATGCGCCGCTTTCAGCGCGAGGTGCTGGCGCAGCCGGTGCTGCTGCAGGACTATCGAGCATTGATCGAGCGCCACGGCCGTTGGCGGCTCGATCAGTGGCTGCACGCGGCGCTCGACCGGCGCCAGGAGATCGAACGCGCCGACGCCCACGGCGCGCTCGCCCACGCGATCGAGCCTGCGGCGCAGCGCTGGCCCGGGTGCGCAGGCTTCGCACATCCGATCTTGCGCGCCACCGGCGACGCCGCCTTGCGGCGGGTGTTGGGGCGCGCCGTCGATGCGCTGGTCGCTCACGGTGGCGGCCGGGAGCGCAACGCGGCCGACGAACTGACCGCGGCGCTCGACCTCGCCGACGCTGCAGCGACATTGCGAGCGCTGCGCAAGGCGCTGCTCACCAAGGCCGGGTCGCCGCGCGTGCTGGCCGCGAGCCAGGCCCTCGACGACGCATGCGAGGCTTTGCGGTTGCTCGAACGACAGATGGCGCAGCAGGATGCGCACGACGATCATCAACGAATGGTGCGGCTGAGCCGCGTACTGCTGCGGTGCTGGCAAGTGCACAAGCGCGAACGTGCGCTGATGGACATGCAGGATCTCGAGCGCGGCGCGTGGGCACTGCTGTCCGACCCGGTCGCTTCGGGCTGGGTCCAGCAACGCCTCGATGTGCGGCTGCGGCATGTGCTGATCGACGAGTTCCAGGACACCAGCCACCTGCAGTGGCAGGCGCTGCACAGCTGGCTGGCGGCGTACGCCGGGGCCGGCGGCGGCACCAGCGGGCAGCAGCCGCCGGCGCTGTTCATCGTCGGCGACCCGAAGCAGAGCATCTACCGCTTCCGCGGCGCCGAGCCGCGGGTGTTCGCCGCTGCCCGGCGCTTCGTCGTCGAGGGTCTGGCCGGGTACGATCTGTTGTGCAACCACACGCGGCGCAACGCGAGCGCGGTGATCGGCGCGGTCAACGCGGTGTTCGGCGGCGCGCAGTCGGCGGGCGACTATGCCGGCTTCGTCGCCCACAGCACGCAGCACGACGGTGGCCCGGCCGGCGAGGTCCGCCGCGTCGATGAGCCGCCGCGGGCGCCACGCGAGGCAGTGTCGCGCGGCGACGGCTGGCGCGACTCGCTGACCGTGCCGCGGCACGAGGCGAGGGAGCCGCGCGCGCTCGACGAAGCGCGCCTTGTCGCGCGTGGCGTTCGGCAGTTGATCGTCGAGGGTGGCGTTGGAGCCGGGCAGATCATGGTGCTGGCGCGCCGCCATGCGCCGCTGGCGCGCGTCGCGCAGGCGCTGCAGGCGTTGCACGTGCCTTGTGTGGCTGCCGAGGAGGTGCGGCTCGGTTCGTCGATCGAGGTGCAGGATCTGGTTGCGGTGCTCGACGTGCTGGCTTCGCCCGCGCACGATCTCTCGCTGGCGCAGGCGCTGAAGAGCCCGTTGTTCGGCGCCAGTGACGCGCAATTGCTGGCGCTGTCGCGGCGCGCGGCCGGCGAGGGTGGGGCGACTCCCTGGTGGAGCGCGCTGCTGACGTGGCCCGATGCACCGCCGGAACTCGCCCGCGCGCGCGGCCTGCTGATGCGCTGGACCGGCGATGCCCGCGTGCTGCCGCCGCACGATCTGCTCGATCGCGTGGTCGACCAGGGCGACCTGATGGCGCGCCTGGCTGCCGCCGTGCCGGCCGAGCGCCGCGTTGCGTCGCTGGCGGCGGTGCAGGCGCTGCTCGCGCTGTCGCTGGCGATCGACGGCGGGCGCCACGCCAGCATCTACCGTTTCGTGCGCGCGCTGCGACAGCAGGCGCTCGCGGTGCGCGTGCCGGCGCGCGCCGATGCGGTGCAGTTGTCGACCGTGCACGGCGCCAAGGGGCTGGAGGCGCCGTGCGTCTGGGTGGTCGACGCCGACCCGCACGAGCCGCGCGAGTCGAAGCCCGGGTTACTGATCGATTGGCCGGTCGACAGCGTTGCGCCGAGGCTGGCGGCGTTCGTCGCCGACCTGTCGTCGCCGTGCGTCTCGCTGTCGACGTTGCGCGACGATGAGCTGGCTGCCGCGCAGCGCGAGGAGCTCAACGCGCTGTACGTGGCGATGACCCGCGCCGAGCGGATGCTGGTGTTCAGCCGCACGGCACCGCGTCGCGACGGCTCGCAAGGCGGCTGGTGGGCACGGGCCGTGCCGCATGCTGTCGTCTGGTCGGTGGACGGTGCGCAGGCCCCGGGGACGTCGCCCGAGGCGACGCGGGCGGTCGTCACCGAACTGCCGGCCCCGTCGCCGCGTGCTCCGCTGGGCAAGACACAGCAGGCCACCACCACTTCGCCGGCGGCGCAACTCGGGCGCGCGGTGCATCGGGTGCTGCAGTGGAGCACGGCGGGGCAGCCGGCGGCCGATCTGCACACACTGGCCGCCGCGGCAGCGACGGAGTTCGAGTTGCCGTCGGCGGCGATCGAGCGGGTCGAGCACTACGCGCGCACGATCCGCGAGAGCCCGGCGCTGCAGCGATTCTTCGACCCGTCGCAGTTCGGCTGGAGTGCCGACGAGTTCGACATCGTCAGCCTGGGGGACATTTTGCGCATCGACCGTCTGGTGCGGTTCGACGCCCCGGCGCGAAGCTGGTGGGTGCTCGACTACAAGCTGGCGGCCGATGCCGCGGCCGATGCCGGCCTGCGCCGCCAGTTGGCGCGCTACCGCGACGCCGTGCGCGTGCTCGCGGCAGGCGCCCCGGTGCACGCCGCGTTCATCACCGGCGACGGCGCGCTGCACGAACTGCCGCCAGCCGAGCGGCCAGGCGAATAGCACGGCGCTTGGCCGCCTCTTTGCGCGATTGCTCGCGCACCGGATTGGGTGCAATCGGCGGACGAGCGGCCTTACCTCTCGAGTACTGCCCTGGTTGCGCCCATGACCACGCCTGACAGCGCCCACGCCGCGGCATCGCATTCCGCGCAACCCGCGCCGTCGCCCGCGTTCGGGCGCTTCAGGCTGTTGCGGCTGCTCGGCAAGAGCGCCCAGACGCTGGTGTGGCTGGCGACCGATCCGCACGACGACGGCGACCGGCTGCTGGTGATGCCGCGCGCGCAGGTGATCGAACGCGACCGACTGCAGCGTCATCTCGAGAGCGCCCGCATGGCGATGCGGGTCACTCACCCGGGCCTGGCCGGGGCAGTCGAGGTCGGCGAGCACGATCGCTGGCCATACACGGTCTACGAGCGCGGCGACTCCAGCACGCTGATCGAGCTGACCGGCGCGCAGGGGTTGCCGCCGCTGGACGTTGCACGCTGGAGCATGCAGGTGCTCGACGGTCTGGCGTTTGCCCACGAGGCCGGGCTCGCGCATCGCGACATCCAGGCCGCGATGGTCTGCGTCGACGGCAACGGGCGCGCCCGGCTGATCGGACTGCAGGCCGCCGCGACCGCCGATGCGGCGCTGGCGGCCGGCCACAGCGTGGCTGCCTTGCAGGCACAGCGACGTGCCGCCGAACGCGACGTGCTCGCCTTCGGGCTCGTTCTGCACTACGCGCTGACCGGTCAACATCCGCTGGAGCAGCACGACACCGCGGCGACGATCGCCCTGCTGCCACCGCAGGGTCGCGACATCGTGCGCCTGCCGTGGACGACGGCGCGCCCGATTCCCGAGGCGCTGCGCGCCATCGCCAATCGCGCCACCGACCGCCAGCAGCGCCAGCGCTACCACAGCGCGCGCACGCTGGCGCGTGCGCTCGAAGGCTGGATCCGTGCCGAGGAGGCCGCCGACGGCGGGCCCCTGGCGCTGCTGATCGACCGACTGCGCAGCAACGGCACCCTGCCGTCGCTGCCTGGCGCCGCGCGTCGGGCTGCCAGGCTGGCGCTGATGGAGCGCGAGCGCACGATCGAATTGGCCGAAGTCGTGTTGCAGGATCCGGCGTTGAGCTTCGAGCTGTTGCGCTCGGTCAACACCGCCGAGGTGCGCGGCGCGGTGATCGCGGGCAGCGGTCCGGTGCTGACGATGCGCCGGGCGATCGCGATGGTGGGCCTCGACGGCGTGCGTCGCGCGGCGCTCTCGTTGCGCGACTGGCCTGGTCCGCTGGGCGCCGCCGCCGCCGCGCAGCTCGAAACCGCAATCGGTCGGGCGCAGCGCGCGGCACGAATCGCTCAATTGCTGCGGCGGCCAGGCTACGACGCCGAGGTGGTGTACCTGGTCGCGCTGTTGCAGAACCTGGGGCGGCTGGTGACGTGCTATCACTTCCCCGACGAAGCGGCGCAGATCGCGCGGCTGATGCAACCGGCAACCGCCGAGCAGCCCGGCCTGGCGGAAGAACCAGGCATGAGCGAAGAGGGCGCGTCGCAGGCGGTGCTGGGGGTGGACATCGAGGCGCTCGGCTCGGCCGTGGCGCGCCACTGGGGGCTCGACGAATCGGTGCTGCACATGATCCGCCGCTTCGGGCTCGACGCCGGTGTGCGCACGATCGAAACCGACGATGACATGCTGCGCGCCACTGGGAGCTGCGCCAACGAAGTAGTCGATGCGCTCGGCATGCCGCCTCGCCACGTCGGCGCTGCGCTGCAACGCACCGCCCAGCGCTACGGTCGTGCGCTCGGCCTGACGCTGCGCGACCTGCAACTGGCGGCGCAGGGAGAATCGCTGCACGAAGGCGACGGCAGCGAAGCCGCGCCATCGGATCGGCACGTTGCCTGAAGCCCGCGAGGCCGGGCCGGCGTCGGCAACGGCCGGCCGCAACAGCAAAGACGAGCCTTACCCTCGGCACTGGTTGCAACGGCTGGGGCTGCTTGGTTCCCCACCTGACCCGGTTGACCGCGCTTCCATGCGAGGAGGCCCGTCGCGCGACATTGTAGGTGAGCACCGCCCGGGAGGGCGACTCAGCGCAACTGCAGATCGGCGGCGTCGAAGCGCAGCGACAGCGGTTCGATCGTCAACTGCTTGGGGCCTTCGTGCACGGCGCCCGCCAGCAGCGCGTCGACTCCGAGGCCCTGCGCGATCTGCACCGTGCGCGCTGCCTCGTCGGCGGCGACGAAGAGGGCGAAGCCCGCTCCCATGTTGAACGTGCTGTAGGCCTGCCGGTCGTCGAGCCCCGCGTGCTGCTGGATGAAGCGCAGCACCGCCGGCACCTCAGGCAGCCGCGCGATGCGGTAGCTGAACGCGGCCGGATGGCGCAGCAGCTTGCGCCAGCCGTGGCCCGTGATGTTTGCGCAGTAGCGCGGCACGATGCCCTCGCGCCAGAGCGCCTCGGTGATCGGCGCGTACAGCACGGTCGGCGCCAGCAGCGCGTCGCCGTAGCCGAGCCCCGGCGCCACCGGCGTCGCATAGCCTTGTGGCAGCCGCTCGACCAGCTTGCGCGCCAGGCTGAGGCCGTTGGCATGGATGCCGCTGGAGTGCAGCAGCACGATGGCGTCGCCCGGCGCCAGCCGCTCGCCGAGCGACAGCCGCGGTTTCGGGTTGATCAGCCCCATGCACGAGGCCGCGAGGTCGATGCGCCCGTTCTCGACGATGCCAGCCAGCGCCGGCGTCTCGCCGCCGCCCCAGGCCACGCCACAGGCTTCGCATGCCTTGCGCCAGCCCTCGACGAGTCGGCCCGCGCGCGTCGCGTCGGCGAACCACTGCGAACCGCCGGCCGCCCAGTAGGCCTGCACGACCAGCGGGGTCGCGCCCACGGTGATGAGATCGTTGACGGCCATCGCGATGGTGTCCTGCGCGATGCCGTCGTAATAGCTGGCGCCGGTGAGCGCGGCCATCTCGTCGGCCACCAGCGCCTTGGAGCCCAGACACTCGACGATGGTGGCGATGTAGAACGGCCCGACGTCGACCACGTAGGCCGACTCGCCACGCGACGCCTGCACCTCGTGGAACCCGTGCGCGCCGAGTTGCGACGCAGTGGCCGCCGCCGCCCGTTGCGCCTGCACTTTCAGCGGATCGATCAGCTCGTAGTGAACGCCCGATTGCTCGTAGCTGATCGGGTTGCCGACAGCGGCTGGCGCAGCGCGACTCATGCTTCGATTATCGGCGACGGCCGCGCGCGCGAGGGGCGAGGCGAGCACGGCGCGACTCGTAGAATTAGCTGCATGGGGTCGATGGTCCTGGCGCGCAAGTACCGGCCGCGCCGCTTCAGCGAGTTGGTCGGGCAGGAGCACGTCGTGCGCGCGCTGGGCAACGCGCTGGCCAGCGGCCGCCTGCATCACGCCTATCTGTTCACCGGCACGCGCGGCATCGGCAAGACCACCGTCTCGCGCATTCTCGCCAAGTGCCTGAACTGCACCGGCGCCGACGGCAGCGGCGGCGTCACCGCCGAGCCCTGCGGCTGCTGCCAGGCCTGCATCGAGATCGACGCCGATCGCTACATCGACTACATCGAGCTCGATGCGGCATCCAATCGCGGTATCGAAGAGGCGCGCGAACTGATCGAACGCGCCGCGTACAAACCGAGCGTCGGCCGCTACAAGGTGTTCATGATCGACGAGGCGCACCAGCTCACGAGGGACGCCTTCAGCGCGCTGCTGAAGACGCTGGAGGAGCCGCCGGAGTACCTGAAGTTCGTGTTGGCCACCACCGACCCCGAACGGATGCTGCCCACCGTGCTGAGCCGCTGCCTGCAGTTCAACCTGCGGCCGATGACGCCGCAGGCGGTGCAGGAGCACCTCGAGCGCGTGCTCGCCGACGAGAAGATCGTGCACGATACGGGTTCGTTGCGGCTGCTGGCGCGAGCCGCGCGCGGCTCGATGCGCGATGCGCTGTCGCTTGCCGATCAGGCCATCGCCTACGGAGGTGGGCGGCTCGACGAGGCTGCGGTGCGCGCGATGCTCGGCAGTGTCGAGCGCTCGGTGGCTTCGGCTTTCGTGCGAGCGCTGGGCGCGCGCGATGGCGCCGCCCTGCTGGCGGCGGTCGACGACATTCGCCAGCGCGGCCAGTCGGCCGCTGGGGCGCTCGAGGAGCTGGCGATGCTGCTGCAGCAGATGGCGATCGTCCAGGCGGTGCCCGGCGCCCTCGACAGCGCCGATCCCGACACCGCCGAAGCCACGCAGCTGGCCGGCGCCTGGCCGGCCGACGAGGTGCAGCTCTTGTACAGCCTGGCCATCCACGGCCGCGAGGAGCTTTCGCTGCTCGGCGATGAATACGCCGCTCTGGCGATGGTGCTGCTGCGCTTTCTGGCGTTCCCGGCGGCGCCGTCCGGAGCGCTGAGTACCGGGCCGATGGCATCGGCAAGCACCGCAACCGCTGCGCCCGAGCCGAGCGTGACGAAGGCCGTCGATGCCAGCCATGACGAACCGCCGCCATGGCTCGACGCCCCCGAAAGCGAAGAACTCCGCCCGCGGGCAGCCGCTGGCCAGACGCAGGTCGCCGGCGTGGCCGACGGCGTGCCGGCGCTGCACCCCACCGCGCTCGGTGAACGCTGGGCGGCGCTGGTCGCCAACTTGTCGCAACGCGGCCTGATCGCCGCGCTGGTGCGCGAGCTGGCAATGCAGAGCGAGTGGCTTGCCGCCTCGGCCGGGCCCCAGGGAGCGCGCTGGCGTCTGCGCACCGAGCGCGAATCGCTGCGCACCGCGGCGCTGCGCGACAAGCTGCAGGCGGCCATCGTGGCGGCGCAGGGCGAGCCGGTCGAACTCGAGCTGGTCGAAGGCGCGCCGCTCGACACCCCGGCGCTGCGCGAGGCGGCCGCGCGCGCACGTGCACAGCAGCAGGCCGAGCAGACGATGACCAACGACCCGGTGGTGCGCGAGCTGATGTCGCAATTCAAGACGGCACGCATCGTCCCCGGCTCGATCAAGCCCGTTCAAAGGAACCCCTCAGCATGATGAAGAACCAGTTGGCCGGCCTGATGAAGCAGGCACAGGCGATGCAGGAGAACCTGCGCAAAGCGCAGGAGGAGTTGGCCACCATCGAGGTGGAGGGCCAGGCCGGAGCGGGCCTGGTGAAGGTGACGATGACCTGCCGGCACGACGTCAAGCGCGTCAGCATCGACCCCAGCCTGCTCGGCGACGACAAGGACATGCTCGAGGACCTGGTGGCGGCAGCGTTCAACGATGCCATCCGGCGGGCCGAGACCACATCGCAGGAGAAGATGGGCAAACTGACCGCCGGCATGCCGCAGATCCCCGGCATGAAGTTCCCGTTCTGAATCGCCCTCACGCGTGACCGAGCGCGCACTGCAGGATCTGCTGGACGCGTTGCGGCGTCTGCCCGGCGTCGGTGCCCGCTCGGCGCAGCGCATGGCCTTCCATCTGCTGCAGCACGATCGCGAAGGTGCCCGGCGCATCGCCGCGGCGCTGCAGGCAGCCGATCGACAGGTGCGCCATTGCGAGCGTTGCTACACGTTCACCGAGGGCGTGCTGTGCTCGATTTGCCTGGATCCCCGGCGCGATGCGCGGTTGCTCGCGGTGGTGGAGACGCCGGCCGACCAGGCCGCACTCGAGCGCAGCGGCAGCTTTCGCGGTCTGTACTTCGTGCTGATGGGGCGCCTGAGTCCGCTCGACGGCGTCGGCGTGCGCGACATCGGCATGGCACCGCTGCTCGAGCGCACCGGTGATTCCGCGCTCGAGGAGGTGATCGTCGCCACCAGCTTCACCGCCGAGGGCGAGGCCACTGCCGCGCTGATTGCGCAGGCGCTGGCGGGGCGCGGCATCAAGGTGACTCGGCTGGCGCGCGGCGTGCCGGCGGGCAGCGAACTCGAGTACGTCGATCTCTCGACGATCGCCCACGCGCTGAGCGACCGCCGTTGACGCGCCGGCGCCGGGCGGCCAGGTCAGCGCTTGGCGCTGCTGTGGGCGGATCTGCCCGCCGACGTGGCGATCTTGCGGTTCGCCGGCCGCTTGGCCGGCACCATCACCACGATGTTCTGCCCGCGGCGGAATCTGGCATCGACGCCGACGTGATTCCACAGCGCCACGTGCTCGGCGCTGACGTGATAGCGCCGGGCCACGGCAGCCACGCTGTCGCCGCGCCGTGACGCGCGAAACGTGACCCGGCGATAACCCCGGGTGTCGGGCGTGAGGGAGAGGTGGCCGTTCTCCGCCAGATGCTCTGGCACGTCGGTGTCCAGTTCGTCGCGACGCGGCACGACCAGCGACGAGCCGGCCTTGACCAGCATCGACGGCGGGATGCGATTGACATCGCGCAGTTCGGCCTCGCTCATGCCCACGATGTCGGCGGCTTCCGAGGGCTTGAGCGTGCGCGGCGCCACCCAGACCGTCCAGCTGGCCAGCGGGCCGGCGTGGCGAGGCAGGTTGCGCACGAACGCGTTGGCGCCGTCGTACGGCAGCAGCACCCGGGCCGAGCCGGCGGCGAGGATCACCGGCCGGTTGGTCTGCGGGTTGAGTTGCTGGAACTCCTCCAGGGTGATCCCGGCGAGGTTGGCGGCCAGCTCGACGTCGATGTCGCGCTCGATCGCCACGCTCAGGAAGTACGGGTGGTTCTCCAGCGGCGGCAGCGTGAGCCCGAACGCCTCGGGCCGCGCGACGATGTTCTTCACCGCCTGCAGCTTGGGCACGTAGTCGCGCGTCTCGTATGGCATGCCGCGCAGGCTTTCGTAGGCGCTGGGCGCGTGGCGCAGGCGCTTGCGCTGCAGCGCGCGCTTGACGTTGCCTTCGCCCCAGTTGTAGGCGGCCAGCGCGAGCTGCCAGTCGCCGTTGAACATGCTACCGAGCCGCTCGAGGTAGTCGAGTGCCGCGCGCGTCGAGGCGAGCACGTCGCGACGGTCGTCGCGGAAGGCGTTCTGCGTCAGATCGTAGATCCGACCGGTCGACGGCATGAACTGCCACATGCCGGCCGCGCGCGCCACCGACATCGCCTGCGGGTTGAATGCGCTCTCGACGAATGGTAGCAGCGCGAGATCGAGCGGCATGTGGCGCTTCTCGAGCTCCTCGACGACGTGGAACAGGTAGCGGCCGCCGCGTTCGGTCATGCGCGCCACGTAGTCGGGCCGCTCGGCGTAATAGCGCTCCCACTTGCGCACGCTGGCGTTGCTCATGTCGGGCATCGTGAAGCCGCCGCGAATGCGCTCCCACAGATCGACGCGTGCGCTCGGATCGCCGAAGTCGACGCGCTTGTCGGGCCGCAGCGGGTCGGCCGCCTCCGGTGGCGCAGCCGGCGCCGCATCGAGCGGGGCCGAGGCGGCCGCGGACACGATGGGCGCGGATGCCGACGCGGCCGGCGCTGCTGCAGCCGATGCGGGCGCTGCCGGAGCGGACGCCGCAGCCGCCACCGTCGGCACTGCGGCTGCTTCGCTGGCAGTTGCCTCGGCCACCGGCGCCGGCGGAGTCACCGCGCAGCCGCAGGCGAGTGCCGCCGCTGCCAGCGCGGCGCCGCAGCGCAAGCGGGCGAGCGAACTTGCCGGTGGGCGCAGGATCGAGGCAGTCATCGACAGGCTTCGGGTCAGGCCGACATCGCTTCGGTGACTCGGCATACCGCGATGCCGTCGGCCCGCGCGCATTGTCGGTTCATCGCCCGGCGGCGCGCGTTACCGAATTCACGCGATGGAGCGGGCCCGGGAGATTCAGCGCCGGTCAGCGGTCGGCGCGCAATCGCGGCTCGCGCGTCGTTGCGAGCACCACGGAAACCTCGGGTCACTAGAATGCCTCGCAGTCACAACGGGTCCGGCGGGTGGCTTGCGGCACACCCCACATCCCGGCAGCATGAGCGACGACGGCCGTCGCGAACGAAGCGCCATCACAGCCAAGCATGACGACGCGAGACGAGGGGATTATAGAGTTCGCCCAGTGGCTGCTCAGTCCGCCTGGCCGCTATCTGCTCGATTGGGAGCAGGCTTGCATCGACCGTGCGGTGGCCGACGTGTTCGGCTTCCATGCGCTGCAGCTCGGCCTGCCGCAGCTCGATGCACTGCGTGCCAATCGCATGCCGCACCGCTGGGTGGCGCAGGATTCGCTGGTGGTGCCGCAGCGCGTCGATCTGCCCGCACCGCGCGAAGCCATCACCACGCAGTCGCCGAGCCTGCCGGTGGCGCTGCACTGCGACTTCGATGTGCTGCCGTTTCCCAGCCAGAGCGTAGATCTGCTGGTGCTGCCGCACGGCCTCGAGCTGGCGCGTGACCCGCACGAGACATTGCGCGAGGTCGAGCGCGTGCTGGTGCCCGAGGGGCGCGTCGTGATCGTCGGCTTCAATCCGGCGAGCTTGTGGGGCCTGCGGCACCGGTTGGGTTCGATGCGGCGGCGCCTCGGCGCATCGCAGCGGCCGCGCTTTCTGACGCATGCAGGAGAGTTCATCGGCTATTGGCGTCTGCGCGACTGGCTGCGGCTGTTGAGTTTCGAGGTCGAAATTGGCCGCTTCGGATGCTGGCGCGCGCCGGTACGCTCTCAGGCCTGGCTCGACCGCTGGGCCTGGGTCGAAGGCATCGGCGAGCGCTGGTGGCCGGTGCTCGGTGCGGTCTACCTGGTGGTCGCGGTCAAGCGGGTGCGCGGCATGCGGCTGGTCGGGCTCGCACGGCGCGAGAAGGGCAAGCCGCAGGCGGCCCCGGCAGTCGCGGTGAACCGCCGCCGTGAACCCGTCGAGATCGAATGAAGGGCCGGCAGTGAGCGAACGGGTCGTCATCTATACGGACGGCGCCTGCAAGGGCAACCCGGGCCCCGGAGGCTGGGGCGCGCTGATGCGCTGGGGCAGTCACGAGAAAGAGCTGTTCGGCGGCGAGGCGCGCACCACCAACAACCGCATGGAACTGACCGCGGTGATCGAGGCCCTGTCTGCCCTGAGGCAGCGCGCCAGCGTGGCGGTGTACACCGACAGCGAGTACGTGAAGAACGGCATCACGAGCTGGATCCACAACTGGAAGCTGCGCGGCTGGCGCACCGCCGACAAGAAGCCGGTGAAGAACGTCGATCTCTGGCAGCGACTCGATCAACTGGCCGCCGCGCACGACGTGCGCTGGCACTGGGTGCGCGGGCACGACGGCGACCCGGGCAACGAGCGCGCCGACGAATTGGCGAATCAGGGGGTGGCGAGCGTGCAGTGAGAGATCGGCGGCCCGCATGCCGGGCCGGCCTCACCCACCGATGTAGTGCATCTCGATGCGGCGTTCGCCGGTCCCGACCGCGGTGCCTTCTGCACCGCGCAGCTCCGAATAGCGATCGCTGCGGCGACCCCACAGCTCACCGAGCACGGTGGCGATCTCGAGGTCGCTGCGGCCGCCGCGCAGCAGCGCGCGCAGGTCGTGGCCGCGGGTGGCGAACAGACAGGTGAAGAGCTTGCCCTCGGTGGACAGGCGCGCGCGGTTGCAGTCGCGGCAGAACGCCTTGGTGACGCTGGAGATGAGCCCGATCTCGCCGGCGCCGTCGCGATAGCGCCAGCGCTCGGCGGTCTCGCCGCGGGCGGTGGGTGCCACGGGCTCGAGCGGCCATTGGGCCTGAAGGCGGTCGAGCACCTGGGCCGACGGCACCACCTGGTCCATCCGCCAGCCGTTGCTGGCGCCGACATCCATGTACTCGATGAAGCGCAGCACGATGCCGCTGCCGCGGAAGTGGCGCGCCATCGACACGATCTCGTGATCGTTGATGCCGCGCTGCACGACCATGTTGACCTTGATCTTCCCGAGGCCCGCCTGCACCGCGGCGTCGATGCCGGCCAGCACGTCGGCGACCGGAAAGTCCATGTCGTTCATGCGGCGGAACACGGCATCGTCCAGGGCATCGAGGCTGACCGTCACGCGCGACAGACCGGCCGCTTTCAACGCGTGCGCCTTGCGCGCCAGCAGCGAGCCGTTGGTGGTGAGGGTCAGTTCGAGCGGCTCGCCGTCGGCACCGCGCACTTCGGTGAGCATCGCCACCAGATCCTCGACATTGCGGCGCAGCAGCGGCTCGCCACCGGTGAGCCGTACCTTGCTCACGCCGTGCGCGGCGAATACCCGTGCCAGGCGGGTGATCTCCTCGAAGCTGAGCAGCGAGCGGTGCGGCAGGAACTGGTACTCGCGGTCGAACACCGACTTGGGCATGCAGTAGCCGCAACGAAAATTGCAGCGGTCGGTGAGCGAGATGCGCAGATCGTGCAGGGGCCGCCCGAGCTGGTCGCTGACCAGGCCAGTGGGCTCGCGCAGGCGCTGCGGAACGACCGGCACCTCGGCGGCGTAGCGCAGATCGGCCAGCGGTATCACGGATTCGCCCATCGGGCGATTGTGCCGGTTGCGCGTAGCCGTAGTGGGTGCGGGGCCACCGCACGCTGGTGGCTAAGGCTGAACGGCTTCCGACAAGGCCAGCGCTCGGCGCGCACCGTCGTAGCGCCGCCACCAGTAGGTCGTGGCCATGCTCTCGGTGCGGACGCGGGCACCCGTGCGCGGCGCGTGGATGAAGCGCCCACCACCGACGTAGATGCCCACGTGCGAGTGCGCGCGCCGCTGGGTGTTGAAGAAGACCAGGTCGCCCGCCTGCAGGGCGTCGCGCGAAACCGGTTGCAGCAGCGGCGTCTGTGCCTGCTCGGCCGCGCTGCGTGGCAATTCGATGCCCAGCGTCTGGCCAAACACACGGCGCGTGAAGCCGCTGCAATCGAACCCCGTCTCCGCGCCTTCGCCGCCCGCGCGATAGGGGCGATCGAGGAAGTTGAGCGCCGCGATCACCACATCGCCCGCGGCCGGCGACGCAGGCTGCTCGGTGCTCTCCTCTGGGAACCCGATGGCCTCGCTGCGGCGTGGCACAGGCGCAGCACAGGCTGCCAGCAGGAGGCCGGTCGCCACTGCCCCCAGCCCCATGGTTCGAAGCAGCATCGGCATGGTGGTTTGAACGATAAGCTCAGCGATCGCTGTTGTCAACGAAAAGTTCAATATATGCAACCGGTTAGCGAAATGATCTCAAGTGTCGCTTGATGATCGGTTCGACCGTGGCGGGTCAACTCGGCACGATGCACCCTTGGAAGGCCGCTGGCCGCGGTCGAGAATGCGGCCAAGCATCATTCGTGGAACTGAGGGCGGCAGCATGAACTACGGCGACTACCATCGGCGCTCGATCGGCGAGCGCGATGCCTTCTGGAGCGAGCAGGCGCGGCTGATCGAGTGGCAGCGGCCGTTCGACCAGGTGCTCGATTACAGCCGCCCGCCGTTCGCACGCTGGTTCATCGGCGGGCTCACCAATCTTTGCCACAACGCCGTCGATCGCCACCTCGCCGCGCGAAGCGACCAGGCGGCGCTGATCTACGTGTCGACCGAGGTCGAGCGCGAGCAGACCTACACTTTCGCCCAGCTGCACGCCGAGGTGCAGCGCATGGCCGCTTGCCTGCTGGCGCTCGGCGTGCAGCGCGGCGACCGCGTGCTGGTCTACATGCCGATGGTGCCGGAGGCGGTATTCGCGATGCTGGCGTGCGCGCGTATCGGGGCCATTCACTCGGTGGTGTTCGGCGGCTTCGCCAGCGTCAGCCTGGCCAGCCGGATCGACGACGCCACACCGCGGCTGATCGTGAGCGCCGATGCCGGCAGCCGCAACGGCAAAGTGGTGCCGTACAAGCCACTGCTCGACGAAGCGATTCGCCTGGCGCAGCACAAACCCGAGCGCGTGTTGATGATCGACCGCGGCCTGGCGCCCTTCGATGCGACGGCAGGCCGCGATGTCGACTATGCGTCGCTGCGCACGCAGCACCTCGAGGCATCGATACCGTGCGTCTGGGTCGACGCGACGCACCCGAGCTACACGCTGTACACCAGTGGCACCACCGGCCGGCCCAAGGGCGTGCAGCGCGACACCGGTGGTTATGCGGTCGCACTGGCCGCGTCGATGAAGCACATCTTCTGCTGCAACGCGGGCGAAACCTACTTCTCGACCAGCGACATCGGTTGGGTCGTCGGCCACAGCTACATCGTCTATGGCCCGCTGCTGGCAGGCATGGCCACCATCCTCTACGAGGGATTGCCGGTGCGCCCGGATGCCGGCATCTGGTGGCGGCTGGTCGAGCAGTACAAGGTCACCGCGATGTTCAGCGCGCCCACGGCCGTGCGCGTGCTGAAGAAGCACGACCCGGCCTTTCTGAGGAAGTACGATCTGTCGTCGCTGCGCACCCTGTTTCTCGCCGGCGAGCCGCTCGACGAGCCCACTGCGGTCTGGATCGCCGAGAGTCTGCGCAAGCCGATCGTCGACAACTACTGGCAGACCGAGACCGGCTGGCCGATCCTCACGATCTGCGGCGGCGTCGACCGTTCGTCACCGAAGTTCGGCTCGCCGGGCAAGGCGGCCTACGGTTATGACGTCAAGCTGATCGACGAGCAGACGGGGCAGGAGCTGACGGGCGCCAACCAGAAGGGGGTGGTGGCAATCGAGGGGCCGCTGCCGCCCGGGTGCATGCAGACGGTGTGGGGCGACGACGAGCGCTTCGTGAAGACCTACTGGAGCACGCTGCCGGGGCGCCAGATCTACAGCACCTTCGACTGGGGCATCCGCGACGACGACGGCTACTACTTCATCCTCGGCCGCACCGACGACGTGATCAACGTCGCCGGGCACCGCCTGGGCACACGCGAAATCGAGGAGAGCATCTCCAGCCATCCAGACGTGGCCGAGGTGGCGGTGGTCGGCGTGGCCGACAACCTGAAGGGTCAGGTGGCGATGGCCTTCGCGGTGCTGAGGGACCCGGCACGCGCCGCCACGCCGGAGGCGGCGCTGAAACTCGAAGGCGAGATCATGAAACGGGTCGACGAGCAGCTCGGCGCCGTCGCGCGGCCGTCGCGGGTGCGCTTCGTCACCGTGCTGCCGAAGACGCGCTCGGGCAAGCTGCTGCGCCGCGCGATCCAGGCGGTGTGCGAGAGCAGGGATCCCGGCGACCTCACGACGATCGAGGATCCGACGGCGCTGCAGCAGATCAAGGACCTGGTGGCCTCGTAGCCGGCGCCGACGCTGCGGCGCGCGCCGCTACAGCACGTCGGACGCGTAGTCGGCCAGCCGCGAGCGCTCGCCGCGCGCCAGCGTCACGTGGCCCGAGTGCGGCCAGCCCTTGAAGCGGTCGACCGCGAAGGTCAGGCCCGAACTGCCTTCGCTGAGATACGGCGTGTCGATCTGCGCCAGGTTGCCCAGGCAGACGATCTTGGTGCCGGGGCCGGCGCGCGTGATCAGCGTCTTCATCTGCTTGGGCGTCAGGTTCTGCGCCTCGTCGATGAGGACGAACTTGTTGAGGAACGTGCGCCCACGCATGAAGTTGAGGCTCTTGATGCGGATCTTGCTGCGCACCAGATCCTGCGTCGCCGCGCGGCCCCATTCGCCGGCGCTGCCATCGCCGCGCGCCAGCACCTCGAGGTTGTCGTCGAGCGCGCCCATCCACGGCCCCATCTTTTCCTCCTCGGTGCCGGGCAGGAAACCGATGTCCTCGCCCAGCGGCACGGTGACGCGGGTGACGATGATTTCGCTGTAGCGCCGGTCGTCGAGCACCTGGCTCAGGCCCGAGGCCAGAGTCATCAGCGTCTTGCCGGTGCCGGCGGTGCCGGTGAGGGTGATGAAGTCGACCTCGGGATCCATCAACAGGTTGAGCGCGAAGTTCTGCTCGCGGTTGCGCGCCGTCACGCCCCACACCGCGTTCTTGGCGTGGGTGTAGTCCTTGAGCGTCTTCAGTACCGCGGTCTTGCCGGTGATCTCGGTGACGCGAGCGTACAGCGGCGCCGCACCCGGCGACTCGAGGAAGACGAACTGGTTGATCATCAGCGCAGGTACCAGCGGCCCCGCGATGCGGTAGTAGGTATGGCCGCCCTGGCTCCAGCTCTCCATGGTCTTGCCATGGCGCTCCCAGAAGTCGGCCGGCAGCGGCAGCAAGCCGGTGTAGAGCAGGTCGCCGTCGTCGAGCGTCTTGTCGTTCTGGTAGTCCTCGGCCGGCAGCCCGAGCGCGCGCGCCTTGACGCGCATGTTGATGTCCTTGGACACCAGCACCACGTTGCGCCCCGGGTGCTGCTCGCGCAGCGCCTTCACGACACCCAGGATCTGGTTGTCGGCCTTGCCCTGCGGCAGGCCGTCGGGGAGCTTGACCGCGTGCAGCGTCTCCTGGAAGAACAGTCTCCCCAACGCCTCGCGCTTGCCGGTCTTGGACAGCGCGATGCCGGCCTTTGGATCGAGGTCGCTGCCCGACACCAGCGCGTCGAGCTCCCGGCTCGCCTGCCGGGCGTTGCGCGCCACTTCGCTCATGCCGCGCTTGTGACCGTCGAGTTCCTCCAGCGTGATCATCGGCAGGAAGATGTCGTGCTCCTCGAAGCGGAACAGGCAAAGCGGGTCGTGCATCAGCACGTTGGTGTCGAGCACGAACAGGCGCTTCGGGCCTGCCGGCCGCGCCGCCTTGGGCTTCGGGGCGAGTGCGGGCTTTTCGACGGGCGGCGCGGTCTCGAGGCGCGGTGCTGCGGCGAACGCAGCGGCGTTGGTCAGCGCCAGCGGCTCCTTGCCGGCGTCGTGGGGCGGTTGCAGCGAGCGTTTGGCGGTGCGCGCGGCGGCCTGGGCTTCGTAGTCGGTGGCGGACAGCAGGGTGGCTTTGGAGGCAGGCGGCTTGGGCAGTGGCATAGGGCGATACGGCGCGGGCCAAACAAAAAAGCCGCACAGTCGTCTGTGCGGCCTTTGCTAACGGGTGAAACGCGATTCGCGGCTCACGGGCATGCGGCCATTATGCGCCTCGCCCATGGCGGCAGATCAAGCGGCCTTCTTCAAATCCTTCACGGCCTTGAGCACCTCGTCGACATGGCCGGCCACCTTGATGCCGCGCCATTCGGCGCGCAGCACGCCGGCGGAGTCGATCAGGAAGGTGCTGCGCTCGATGCCCTTGACCTTCTTGCCGTACATGATCTTGTTCTTCACGACGCCGAACATGTGGCACAGCTTCTCTTCGGTATCGGCGATCAGGTTGAACGGCAGTTCCAGGTTGTGGCGGAACTTGTCGTGCGACGCCATGTTGTCGCGCGACACCCCGAACACCACCGCGCCGGCTTTCACGAAATCCTTGTGGCGATCGCGAAACTGGATGGCCTCGGTCGTGCAGCCCGGCGTGTGATCCTTCGGATAGAAGTACAACACCACCACCTTGCCGAGAAACGCCTGCGGGGTGAACTTCACCCCATTGGTCGCGACGGCTTCGAACTCGGGCAGGGGTTTGTTCAGGACAGGCGTCATGAGGTGCGTTATGGGCTACCCAAGGGGGCACAACCTGCGATTATAAAGTTCCATTGCCGGAGCCCTTGGCACGGGGCCTTCGGCTGCCGGGCGGCGCCGACGCCGATGCGTGGCACTCAGGGCGTGTCGAGCAGCAGTGCCGCCACCACGTTGCGGCCCTCGGTGGCCAGCACGTTGAAGGTGCGGCACGCCGCCGCGGTATCCATCGTTTCGACGCCAATGCGCTGCTCGATCAACGTGCGCAGCAGCGCAGGCTTCGGGAATCGCAAGCGCTCGCCGCTGCCGAAGATCACCAGTTCGGGTTCGTGCTGCAACAGCTCATCGAAGTGGGCCTGGGCGAGATCGCCGAAGCGTGCGGGAAGCCACGGGCGCACGACGCCGCGCCATGGCACGACGACGCTGCCGTCGTAGGCCTGCGCACCGATCCACACGCGCTGGCTGTCAAGGCGCGCGATGGTGTTCACGCCGGCGAGGGAATCGGGCTGGAACTTCACGTGGGGCGCGGGCCTGCCGAGCGGGCGTGGGATGCTGCCGACGAAAGAGCCGGATCGCCGAAGTTGCTATGGTTAAATTCTAAGTGGCGCAGTGCAGCATCTCGACGCCTGCCGCATAACCCAGGAGTCGCATTGGGCAAACCGATCGCCAAGTCCAGCAAGCTCGCCGACGTGGGCTACGACATCCGCGGCCCGGTGCTCGAGAAGGCCCGCCAGATGCAGGAAGAGGGCCACAAGATCATCCAGTTGAACATCGGCAACCTGGCGGTGTTCGGTTTCGAGCCGCCCGACGAGATCGTGCAGGACATGATCCGCAACCTGCCGGCCAGCGCGGGCTACACCGACAGCAAGGGGCTGTTCGCGCCGCGCAAGGCGGTGATGCACTACACGCAAGAGAAACACATCGCCGGCGTCACGGTCGACGACGTCTATCTGGGCAACGGCGCCTCCGAGCTGATCGCCTTCAGCTTGAACGCGCTGCTCGACGCCGGCGACGAGATCCTGGTACCGGCGCCCGACTACCCGCTGTGGACGGCCGCGGTGTCGCTGTCGGGCGGCACGCCGGTGCACTACCTGTGCGACGAGCAGTCCGACTGGCTGCCTGACCTGGCCGATCTGCGCCGCAAGATCACGCCGGCCACCCGCGGCATCGTGGTGATCAACCCCAACAACCCGACCGGGGCGCTGTATCCGCCGGATCTGTTGAAGGAGATCGTCGACATCGCGCGGCGGCACCACCTGATCGTGTTCGCCGACGAGATCTACGACAAGACGCTGTACGACGGCCAGTCGCACACCAGCATCGCGTCGCTCGCCGACGACGTGCTGTTCGTCACCTTCAACGGCCTGTCGAAAAACTACCGCGCCTGCGGCTACCGCGCCGGCTGGATGGTGGTGTCGGGCGACAAGCGCAACGCCAGCGACTACATCGAAGGCCTGAACATGCTGTCGTCGATGCGGCTGTGCGCCAACACGCCCGGGCAGCTCGCGATCCAGACCGCGCTGGGCGGCTACCAGAGCATCAAGGACCTGGTCGCGCCCGGCGGTCGCCTGACGAAGCAGCGCGACTTGGCTCATCAATTGCTGACCTCGATCCCCGGTGTCAGCGTCGTCAAGCCGAAGGCCGCGCTGTACATGTTTCCGCGGCTCGACCCGAAGATCTACCCGATCGCAGACGACCAGCAGTTCGCCTACGAACTGCTGGCCGAGGAGAAAGTATTGATCGTGCAAGGCACGGGCTTCAACTGGCCCCGGCCCGATCATTTTCGCCTTGTGTTCCTGCCGAATGCCGACGACCTCACCGACGCCATCGGCCGCATCGAGCGCTTCCTGCATCACTACCGAAAACGACACAGCACATGACCACACGCAGTGTTGCCGCGAAGGCCGCGCCGCGGCGCGATGCCGAAGCCAAGCCGATCCTCGTCGGGTTGCTCGGCATCGGCACCGTCGGCAGCGGCACTTTCAAGGTGCTGCAACGCAACCTGGAGGAGATCCGGCGCCGCGCGGGTCGCGCGATCCGCATCGCCACGGTCGCCGATCTCGACCAGGCGCGGGCGCGCAGCGTCGTCGGCGACGCGGCCCAGGTGGTCAGCGACGCACGGCAGGTGCTCGCCGATCCGGCGATCGACATCGTGGTCGAGCTGATCGGCGGCACCACCACCGCCAAGGCGCTGGTGCTCGAAGCGATCGCCAGCGGCAAGCACGTGGTCACCGCCAACAAGGCGCTGCTGGCGGTGCACGGCAACGAGATCTTCGCCGCCGCGCACGCCGGGGGCGTGATGGTCGGCTTCGAGGCGGCGGTGGCCGGCGGCATTCCGATCATCAAGGCGCTGCGCGAAGGGCTCACCGCCAACCACATCGAATGGGTGGCCGGCATCGTCAACGGCACCACCAATTTCATCCTCAGCGAGATGCGCGACAAGGGCCTCGACTTCGGCAGCGTGCTCAAGGAGGCGCAGCGCCTGGGCTACGCCGAGGCCGACCCGACGTTCGACATCGAGGGCATCGACGCCGCGCACAAGGCGACCATCATGTGCGCGATTGCCTTCGGCGTGCCGATGCAGTTCGACAAGGCGTACGTCGAGGGCATCACCAAGCTTTCGGCCACCGACATCCGCTACGCCGAGCAGCTCGGCTACCGCATCAAGCTGATCGCGATGGCCAGGCGCAGCGAGCCGGGCATCGAGCTGCGCGTGCACCCGACGCTGATTCCGGCGCGGCGGCTGATCGCCAACGTGGAGGGCGCGATGAACGCGGTGGTGGTGCAGGGCGACGCGGTCGGCACCACGCTGTACTACGGCAAGGGCGCCGGCGCCGAGCCCACCGCGTCGGCGGTGGTGGCCGACCTGGTGGACATCACGCGGCTGCACACGGCCGACCCGGATCACCGCGTGCCGCACCTGGCGTTTCAGCCCGACGCGCTGGCGGCGACGCCGATCCTGCCGATGGACGAGGTGGTCACCGCGTACTACCTGCGACTGCGGGTGGCCGACCAGACGGGAGTACTGAGCCGCATCACGACCATCCTGGCCGAGCACGACATTTCGATCGACGCGGTGCTGCAGCGCGAGTCGGCGCACGGCGAAGGGCAGACCGACCTCATCATCCTGACGCACGACACCCGCGAAGGCCGCATGAACCAGGCGATCGCCACGATGCAGGCGCTGCCCACCGTGCTGGCGCCGATCGTGCGCATCCGCAAGGAAGAGTTGAATTGAGGTACGTGAGCACGCGGGGCGACGCGACCCCGCGCGCGTTCTGCGAGATTCTGCTCGAGGGCCTGGCGCCCGACGGCGGCCTGTACCTCCCACAGCGCTATCCGCAGGTCGATCAGGCGACGCTGAGCCGATGGCGGGCCCTGTCGTATGCCGACCTCGCGTTCGAGATCCTGTCGCTGTACATCGACGACATTCCCGCGGCCGATCTGCGTGCACTGTGCCGCAAGGTGTACTCGAGCGAAGTGTTCGGCAGCGAGGTGATCGTGCCGTTGCGCCCGCTCGAGGCGGGGCTGTGGATCGAAGGCCTGTCCAACGGGCCGACGCTGGCCTTCAAGGACATGGCGATGCAGTTGCTCGGCGCGCTGTTCGAGTACGAGCTGGCGCGCCGCGGCGAACGCCTCAACATCCTCGGGGCGACCTCGGGCGATACCGGCAGCGCGGCGGAGTACGCGATGCGAGGCAAACGCGGCGTGCAGGTGTTCATGCTGTCGCCGCAGGGGCGCATGAGCCCGTTCCAGCAGGCGCAGATGTACAGCCTCGTCGACGCCAACATCCACAACCTCGCGATCGAGGGCGTGTTCGACGACTGCCAGGACATCGTCAAGGCGGTGGCCGGCGACCTGGCCTTCAAGCGCGCTCACCGCATCGGCAGCGTCAACTCGATCAACTGGGCGCGGCTGGTGGCGCAGGTGGTGTACTACTTCGCGGGCTGGTTCCAGGCCACGCGCGGTGGCGATGCGCCGGTCAGCTTCGCGGTGCCGTCGGGCAACTTCGGCAACGTCTGTGCCGGCCACGTCGCGCGCATGATGGGGCTGCCGATCGATCGCCTGATCGTCGCCACCAACGAGAACGACGTGCTCGACGAGTTCTTCAAGAGCGGCCGCTACCGCGTGCGCGGCGCCGCCGAGACCCACGAGACCTCGAGCCCGTCGATGGACATCAGCAAGGCGTCGAACTTCGAGCGCTTCGTGTGCGACCTGCTGCAGCGCGACACCGCGCGCACGCGCGCGCTGTTCGGGCCGTTGCTGGCCCACGAGGGCGGTTTCACGCTCGACGCCACCGTGATGGCGCGCTGCGCGCAGTTCGGCTTCGTCTCGGGGCGCAGCACCCACGCCGACCGGCTGGCGACGATCCGCGAAGTCTGGCAGCGCCACGGCGACCTGATCGATCCGCACACCGCCGACGGCGTGAAGGTGGCGCGCGATCTGCGGCGGCCCGACGAGACAGTGATCGCGCTGGAAACCGCGCTGCCGGCGAAGTTCGCCGAAACGATCGTCGAAGCCATCGGCACCGCGCCGGCGCGCCCGGCGGCGCTGCAGGGGTTGGAGGAGCGGCCGCGTCGCGTCACCGTGCTGCCGGCGAGCGTCGAGCGTGTCAAGGCGCTGATCGCCGCGCACGACCCTGCCTGAGGCAGGCGCTTCGCGCCGCCTGCCCGACGACGGCCGCGCCGGCTTGGCACAATGCAGCGGGTGATCGACACCCACACGACACTACAGGCGCAGGCTTCCCGCGCGGCCCCGCTGATGAGCCTGGACGAGGCGATCGAGGGGCTGCTCGAAGGCACCCGCGGGCACGTCATCACCGAGCGCGAAACGGTGTCGACCTTCGACGCCTTGCATCGGGTGCTGGCGCAGGATGTCCACTCGGCCCTGGCCGTGCCGCCGTCCGACAACAGCGAGATGGATGGCTACGCGATGCACGCGGTCGACGTGGCTGTAGCGGACACCGTGCTGCCGGTCTCGCAGCGCATCGCCGCCGGGCAGGTCGGCCAGCCGTTGCAGCCGGGCACCGCGGCGCGCATCTTCACCGGGGCGCCGATTCCGCCAGGAGCCGACGCCGTGGTGATGCAGGAGCTGTGCGAGGCGATCGCGCCGGCGCGCGAGGGCGAGTTCGGCAGCGTGCGCGTGCGCACGGTGCCGACGCCGGGCCTGTCGATCCGCCGTCGCGGCGAGGACGTGCCGTTCGATGCCGTGGTGCTGCGCCGTGGCAGCCGCATCACGCCGCAGGCGATGGGCCTGGCCGCCGCGGTGGGGGCGGCCACGCTGCAGGTGTGCCGGCGGCCGCGGGTGGCGCTGTTCTCCACCGGCGACGAACTGGCGATGCCCGGCGAGCCACTAAGGCCCGGGGCGATCTACAACTCGAACCGCTTCACGCTGCGCGGCCTGCTGCAGGCCGCCGGCTGCACGGTGGTCGACCTCGGCATCGTGCCCGACAAACTCGACGCCACGCGCGACGCCCTGCGCCGCGCGGCCGCTGGGGCTGACTTGGTGCTCACCTGCGGCGGCGTCTCGGTCGGCGAGGAAGACCACTTGAAACCGGCATTGCGCGCCGAGGGGCGGCTCGACCTGTGGTCGATCGCGGTCAAGCCCGGCAAGCCGCTGGCCTTCGGTGCGGTACGCCGCAGCGGCGGCGAAACCCTGTACGTCGGGCTGCCCGGCAACCCGGTGTCAAGCACGGTGACCTTCCTGGTGGCGGTGATGCCGGTGCTGCGCGCGCTGTGCGGCGCACCGCCGCAAGGGCCCCGGCCCATCGCGATGACCGCCGGCTTCGACTGGCCGGCGCCGGTGTCGCGCCGCGAGTTCCTGCGTGCGCGGATCGCCGCCGATGGCCGACTGGAGATCTACACCAACCAGGGCTCGGGCGTGCTGACCTCGCTGGTGTGGGCCGACGGCCTGATCGACAACCCGCCCGGGCAGAAGATCGCCCGCGGCGATCGCGTGCAGTTCCTGCCGTTGCCGATGCTGTTGTCATGAGCCGTTCTGGGACGTCCGACGCGAAGACTTCAACGCCCGGCGGGGACGCGCCGATGAGCGGGCGCCTGCGCGTGCAAGTGCGCTATTTCGCCTCGCTGCGCGAAGCGCTGGGTGCCGGCGAATCGGTGGAGATCGCCTCCGGCGCGACGGTGGGTTCGCTGCGCGACACTCTGGTCGCGCGCGGCGGCGAGCACGGCCGTCTGCTGGCGCGCGGCCGGGCGGTGCGCTGCGCGCTGCAGCAGGCGATGGCCGACGAAGGCGCCGTGCTGCACGACGGCGCCGAGGTGGCGTTCTTTCCGCCCGTCACCGGGGGGTGAACGTCGCTCGCGCCGGCAGACGACGCCGGTCGCATGACAGAATCGCGCGCATGTCGCGCGAGGTCAGCATCCAGCCAACCGACTTCGACCTGAGTGCCGAGGTGGCCGCACTGCGCGAGGCCGACGGCCAGGTCGGCGCGGTGGCGACGTTCGTCGGCACGATGCGCGACCGCAACGACGGCACGCGGGCAAGTGCGATGGAACTCGAGCACTACCCAGGCATGACCGAGCGTGCCATCGAGACGATGGTGGCCGAGGCGCGTGGCCGCTTCGAGATCCGCGGCGTGCGCGTGATCCACCGGGTCGGCGCGTTGCGGCCGGGCGACCAGATCGTACTGGTGGCGGTCACGGCGACGCACCGCCAGGCGGCCTTCGAGGCCTGCGAGTTCCTGATGGACTACCTGAAGACACAGGCGCCGTTCTGGAAGAAGGAGACCACGCCCGCGGGCACCCGCTGGGTCGATGCCCGGGCGAGCGACGACGATGCGCTCGCGCGTTGGGGCCTGCCAGTGAGCAACGCCGGGTGAGCATGCCCGGCGCCTGGGGCGAGGCGGCGGCAGTGGCTGGCGGCGCCGCCGTCGGGGCGCTCGGCCGCTGGGGCGCAGGGGTCTGGCTCAACGCGCGCTGGTCGGGGTTTCCGCTCGGCACCTTGTTCGTCAATCTGCTGGGCGGCTTGCTGATGGGCGTTGCGCTCGTGTGGCTGCAGGAGCGCTCCTTCGGCACGTTGCGCCTGTTCGTGATGACCGGCGTGCTGGGCGGCTTCACCACCTTCTCAGCGTTCTCGGCCGAGTCGCTGACCTTGCTCGAGCGAGGCCAATGGGCGATGGCCGCGGCGCACACGCTGACCCATGTGCTCGGCGCGCTGGCGTGCGCGGCACTGGGCGTGGTGCTGGCGCGCGCTGGCGGGTTGGGATGAAAACCACACCGAGCGCGGATCGCCCGCGGCCCGGCGCATCGGGCCCCGGGCTTCGGGCGGGCGGGCGCCGCTGACATGGCGTTGCGCGGCCCGTTCGAAGGCGGCGCCGATTCGGCGGCCTTGCGCTCGGCGCTCGGCCGCTTCGCCACCGGCGTCACGCTGGCCACCTGCTGCGACGCCAACGGCGAGCCGGTGGGGCTCACCGTCAACTCGTTCGGCGCGTTGTCGCTGGCGCCGCCCCTGGTGCAGTGGTCGCTGCGCTGCGAGAGTCCGAGCCTGCCGGCGTTCGAGGTCGCTGGCCACTTTGCGATCAACGTGCTCGCCGAGGGCCACCTCGAGCTGTCGCGGCGCTTCGCGGCGCAGGGCGTCAGGCGCTTCGACCAGGGCCGCTGGCATGCGGGCCACACCGGCAGTCCGGTGTTGGCCGGCGCGCTGGCGGTGTTCGAGTGCGCCCGCCGGTCGGCGCAGCGCCACGGCGACCACGTGCTTTTCATCGGCGAGGTGTTGCACCACAGCGCCCACGCCGGAGCGCCGCTGCTTTTTCACACCAGCCGCTATCGACGCCTGGGCGACCCGTTGTGACCGCCGCGGGGCCTTCGCCCTGAGTCAAAGGCGGGGCCGTGCGGCCTGTCGACGACCCTGGCGCCTTGAAATGCTGGCCGGCCTCCTCACCTGCGATGGCAGTCGGAGGATTCCATGCGTGTCGACAAGCTCACCACTGCCTTCCAGCAGGCCCTGGCCGATGCCCAGAGCCTGGCCGTCAGCCGCGACAACCCGTACATCGAGCCTGCCCACCTGCTGGCGGCGATGCTGAGCCAGCCCGACGGCCCGAAGGCGCTGCTCGATCGCGCCGGTGCCAACACGGCAGCACTGCGCACGGCGATGGACACCACCATCGCTGCACTGCCGCAGGTGCAGGGCGGCGGCCAGCCGGTGCAGCCCGGGCGCGACCTGCTGTCGCTGCTGCAGGCGGCCGACAAGGAGGCCACCAAGCGCGGCGACCAGTTCATCGCCAGCGAGATGTTCCTGCTGGCGCTGGCCGACTCCAAGACCGACCTGGGTGGCGTCGTGCGCGGCCATGGGCTGACCCGCAAGGCGCTCGAAGCGGCGATCGACGCCGTGCGTGGCGGCCAGAGGGTCGACAGCGCCGACGCCGAAGGCCAGCGCGAGGCACTCAAGAAGTACACGCTCGACCTTACCGAGCGCGCCCGCCAGGGCAAGCTCGACCCGGTGATCGGCCGCGACGACGAGATCCGCCGCTCGGTGCAGGTGCTGCAGCGGCGCACCAAGAACAACCCGGTGCTGATCGGCGAGCCGGGGGTCGGCAAGACCGCGATCGTCGAGGGCCTGGCGCAGCGCATCGTCAACGGCGAAGTGCCCGACTCGCTGCGCGACAAGCGCGTGCTCTCGCTCGATATGGCCGGCCTGCTGGCCGGGGCCAAGTACCGCGGCGAGTTCGAGGAGCGCCTGAAGGCGGTGCTGAAGGAAGTGGCGGCCGACGAGGGCCGCATCATCCTGTTCATCGACGAGCTGCACACCATGGTCGGCGCCGGCAAGGCCGAGGGCGCGATCGACGCCGGCAACATGCTCAAGCCGGCGCTGGCCCGCGGCGAGCTGCACTGCATCGGCGCCACCACGCTCGACGAGTACCGCAAGTACGTCGAGAAGGACGCCGCGCTCGAACGGCGCTTTCAGAAGGTGCTGGTCGACGAGCCGAGCGTCGAGGCGACGGTGGCGATCCTGCGCGGCCTGCAGGAGAAGTACGAGGTGCACCACGGCGTCGAGATCACCGACCCGGCGATCGTCGCCGCGGCCGAGCTGAGCCACCGCTACATCACCGACCGCTTCCTGCCCGACAAGGCGATCGACCTGATCGACGAGGCGGCGGCGAAGATCAAGATCGAGATCGACTCCAAGCCCGAGGCGATGGACAAGCTCGACCGCCGGCTGATTCAGTTGAAGATCGAGCGCGAGGCGGTCAAGAAGGAGAAGGACGAAGCGTCGATCAAGCGCGCCGGCCTGATCGAAGAAGAGATCGCCAAGCTCGAGCGCGAGTACGCCGACCTCGAGGAGATCTGGAAGGCCGAGAAGGCCACCGCGCAGGGCTCGGCGCAGGTGAAGGAGGAGATCGACCGCATCCGCCACCAGATCGACGAGCTCAAGCGCAAGGGCGACTTCAACAAGGTCGCCGAGCTGCAGTACGGCAAGCTGCCCGAACTGGAGAAGCGGCTGAAGGAGGCGCAGGCCAAGGAGGCCGGCAAGGGCAAGAGCGGCAAGCCGCAACTGCTGCGCACGATGGTCGGCGCCGAAGAGATCGCCGAGGTGGTGTCACGCGCCACCGGCATCCCGGTGAGCAAGCTGATGCAAGGCGAGCGCGACAAGCTGCTTCAGATGGAGGCCAAGCTGCACGAGCGCGTGGTCGGCCAGGACGAGGCCATCACCGCGGTGGCCGACGCCATCCGCCGCTCGCGCGCGGGGCTGTCCGACCCGAACCGGCCGCTCGGCTCTTTCCTCTTCCTTGGCCCCACCGGGGTCGGCAAGACCGAGCTGTGCAAGGCGCTGGCCGGCTTCTTGTTCGACAGCGACGACCACATGATCCGCATCGACATGAGCGAGTTCATGGAGAAGCACTCGGTGTCGCGGCTGATCGGCGCGCCGCCGGGCTACGTGGGCTACGACGAGGGCGGTCACCTCACCGAGGCGGTGCGGCGCAAGCCGTACTCGGTGCTGCTGCTCGACGAGGTCGAGAAGGCTCACCCCGACGTCTTCAACGTGCTGCTGCAGGTGCTCGACGACGGCCGCCTCACCGACGGCCAGGGCCGCACGGTGGACTTCAAGAACACGGTGATCGTGATGACCAGCAACCTCGGCTCGCAGATGATCATGCAGATGGCCGGGCAGCCGAACGAGCGCATCCGCGACGCGGTGTGGGCCGAGGTCAAGTCGCACTTCAGGCCCGAGTTCCTCAACCGCATCGACGAGACCGTGGTATTCCACGCGCTCGACCAGAAGCACATCGAATCGATCGCGCGCATCCAACTCAGGGTGCTCGAGCAGCGGCTCGAGAAGATGGACATGAAGCTCGACGTGTCAGCGGCGGCGCTGGCCGAGATCGCCAAGGTCGGCTTCGATCCGGTGTTCGGTGCGCGCCCGCTGAAGCGCGCGATCCAGCAGCGCATCGAGAACCCGGTGGCCAAGCTGATCCTCGAAGGCCGCTTCGGCGCGAAGGACGTGGTGCCGGTCGATTTCAAGAAGGGCGAGTTCTCGTTCGGCCGCGTCGTGCACTGAAGCGGCCGCGGCGAGAACACCGAAGCCCTCCGCGAGGAGGGCTTCGTCGCGAGGAGCGCCTGCGAACTACGCGGCCGACGCGGCGCTGTCGCCGTCCAGGCGCTGCAGCTTCATCTTGACCAGCATCAGGTTCGTGGCATGGCTGTCGACCACCGCGTGCAGCGCCAGCCCGGGGCGGCCCGCGATCGCGCGCACGATCAGGTGGTGACCGGCCAGTGTGATCGCCAGATCGGGCGGCGCCACCGGCAGGCCCATCGCCTTGGCCGCGACGTTGGCCGCCTCGTGCAGCGCGGCACCCTGCGCGGCCAGCGACGCCGGCCCCGGCCGTGCGCCGGCATGGGCCAGCGTCCGCTGCGTGGCCAGCTCGAACACGCAGCAACTGATCATGCCGGTGATCTCGATGCACTGGCGCACGTAGGCCTGCCACGGGTTGTTGGCGTCGGTGCTCGATGCGCTCGGCCGCGTCGGCGGCATCGGATGCATCGGCAGCGGCGCGGGCGGCTGGGCCGGCGGGCGCGCCGGCGCTGGCGCCGGAAAGGCGATCGGGTCACGACCCGCTGGCGCCGCGATGCCGAGCGACTGCCCCGCCTGCATCGCGACGCCGGAGTCGCCGCGCACGCGGTTCCAGGTGTTGCTGATCGAGGTCCACGCGTCCGAAGGCTTCACCGCCTGGGGCGCGATCGATACCTGCACGCCGCTGCGGCCACCGATGTGCGATGCCAGTTGGTGCAGCGCGCCGGCGGGCGACAGCGGCACGAACAGCAACTGACGGCCCGGCCACGGGCCGCGCGCGATGCCGTCGCGCAGCGGCTGCAGCGCGGTGTCGAGCGCGTGCTGCGGCAGGTCGCCGACCATCACCACGCCGAGCCGGCTGTAGGCCAGCAGCACACGGGCGAGCGCCGCGCGCTGCTGGCTGTCGGCGTCGACGCGGGTCGAGTACACGCGCAGCATCTGTCCGTTGGCGCCGGGCAGTTCGGCGAACTCGAGGGTCGCCAGCGCCATGCCGTGGCCCTGGCGGCGGATCACCAGCTTCTGCACCTTGCGTTGCGTGGCCGCGGCCAGGCCGGCCAGGATGCGCGGCGACGAGTCGGTGGCGATGTCGTGGATGGCGATGAAGTCGCTGGCCCATTGTTGGAACTGCTGCTCCAGGGCTTCCGAGGGCGCGCAGACGACGAACATCTCGAGCTGCTGGTCGCCGATGCGCCGGCCGATCTCGCGCCGCTCGGGCGCCAGGTATTCGTCGCGGTTGGTGAGGATCTGCGTGGCCACGTGCGTCAACTCGCGCGTGGCCTGCCATTCCTCCTCGGGCACGCGCGAGTTGTGGACCGATACGTCCCACTGAGACATCTCATGAATCGGCTTGGGCATGACGGCTCTCTGGATGGCCGAAGCACAACGCGCGGCTTGCGCAGCAGTGTAGGAGTCGCCTGCGTGGCGCCGCGGGATTTCGTCACAATGGGCGAAGTGCCGAGGGGGGCCCGCAGCCCCCCTCGTTGAGGGCGTGATAACGGTGGCGCCAGTGCGGCTCGAACCGGCCACAGCGAGAGTGCAGAACCTGAACGGAGACAACGTGTCGCAAACGAAACCCGCGGTGGTGGTGGTCGGCGCCGGCCTGGCCGGGCTGACGGTGGCCCTCGAACTGGCCGACCGCGGCCCGGTGGTGGTGCTGGCCAAGCGCGAGATGTCCGAGGCCGCCACCGCGTGGGCCCAGGGCGGCATCGTCGGCGTGCTGGGCAGCGACGACAGCGTGGAGTCGCACGTGCGCGATACCCAGGACGCGGGCGCCGGCCTGGTCGACGAGCACACGGCGCGTTTCATCGCCGAGCACAGCGCGGAAGCGGTGCAGTGGCTGGTGGCGCAAGGCGTGCCGTTTTCGGCCGACCCCAGCGGGCCGCTCGGGCTGCACCTCACCCGTGAAGGCGGTCACGCCGTGCGGCGCATTGCGCATGCCGCCGATGCCACCGGGCGCGCGATCCACGAGGTGCTGCTGGCGAAGGCGCGCGCGCATCCGAACATCGTGCTGCGCGAGCGCTGGATGGCGATCGACCTGATCACCTCGCGCCATCTCGGGCGCACCGAGCCGGCGCGCTGCTACGGGGTGTACGCGTTGCACATCGATGCCAACCGGGTCGAGGCGTTGCCGGCGGCGGCCGTGGTGCTGGCCACCGGCGGCGCCGGCAAGGTCTACCGCTATACCACCAACCCCGACACCTCCACCGGCGACGGCATCGCGATGGCCTGGCGCGCGGGCTGCCGCGTCGGCAACATGGAGTTCATCCAGTTCCACCCGACCTGCCTGTACCACCCGCAGGAGCGCAGCTTCCTGATTACCGAGGCGATGCGAGGCGAGGGTGCGCAGCTCAAGTTGCCCGACGGCACTCGCTTCATGCCCGCCCACGATGCGCGGGCCGAGCTGGCGCCGCGCGACATCGTCGCCCGCGCGATCGACTTCGAAATGAAGAAGCACGGCCTCGACCACGTGTGGCTCGATGCCACACACCTCGGCGAGCCGTTCCTGAAGGAGCACTTTCCGACCATCCACGCGCGCTGCCTGGCGCTGGGCATCGACATCGCACGACAGGCGATTCCGGTGGTGCCCGCGGCGCACTACACCTGTGGCGGCGTGGTCAGCGACCTGCACGGCCGCGCCGACGTGGCTGCGCTGTACGCGGTGGGCGAAGCCACATACACCGGCCTGCACGGTGCCAACCGCCTGGCCAGCAATTCGCTGCTCGAATGCGTCGTGCTCGGCCGCACCTGTGCCGAGCACATTCTCGAGAGCGACACGCCGGCGGTGGTGGCCGTACCGGCATGGGACGAAAGCCAGGTCGAAGACGCCGACGAGCAGGTGGTCATCGCGCACAACTGGGACGAACTGCGCCTGCTGATGTGGAACTACGTCGGCATCGTGCGCACCACCAAGCGCCTGGAGCGCGCGTTGCACCGGATCGATCTGCTGAAGCACGAGATCGACGACTACTACGCCAACTTCCGCGTGACACGCGACCTGCTCGAACTGCGCAACCTCGTCGAGTGCGCCGAGTTGATCGTGCGTTCGGCACTGGTGCGCCGCGAGAGCCGCGGCCTGCACTACAGCCGCGACTTTCCGACCACGCTGCCGGTGAGCCTGCCCACGGTGCTGACACGGCCGGCGCGCAGCCGCACCGAATCTCTACGTGGCCGCGACCGTCAGATCACTCGCATCGAGTAGTCGATCGCGCGCACATCCTTGGTGAGTTTGCCCACCGAGATGCGGTCGACACCGGTGGCGGCCACGGCGCGCAGCTGGTCGAGTCCGAGCCCGCCCGAAGCCTCGAGCAACGCGCGGCCCTGAGCAAGGGCTACCGCCTCGCGCATGCGAGCGAGGTCGAAGTTGTCGAGCAGCACGCTGCGTGCGCCGTGGGCCAGCGCCTCGCGCAATTGATCGAGCGTTTCGACCTCGATCTGGATCTCGACGCCGGCGTTCAACGCCTGGGCACGGCGCAGCGCCTGGGCCACGCCACCGGCGGCGGCGATGTGGTTCTCCTTGATCAGGATGCCATCCCACAGCGCGAGCCGCTGGTTGGCCCCGCCACCGACGCGCACCGCGTACTTCTGCGCCTGGCGCAGGCCGGGCAGCGTCTTGCGCGTGTCGAGCACCGCGCAGCCGCGCGGGTTCGGCGAGGCGCCGGCGATGGCGCGCACGTGCGCCCGGGTTGCGGTGGCGACGCCCGACAGCAACTGCAGGAAGTTCATCGCCGTGCGCTCGGTGGTCAGCAGCGCGCGGGCATTGCCTTCGAGGCTGCAAACCACGCTGTCCGCCGCCAAATCGGCGCCTTCGTCGTAGCGCCATTGCACGCGCGTGGTGGGTTCGACCGCCTGCGCCACGCCGTCGAACCAGTCGCGGCCGCACAGCACGGCGGCCTCGCGCACCCGCAGTTGCGCCTCGACGCGTCGGCCGGCCGGCAGCAGTTGGGCTGTCCAGTCGCCGCGACCTACGTCTTCGAGCAGTGCGTCGCGGATGTTGCGCGCCCGCGCCTGCTCGAGCGTTTCGTTGAAGTCGAAACGCAGCTCCGTGTCGCTGACCGACGGCGCGTTCACGCCACGCCGATGTGCGGCACGAAGCCACCGCCCGGCTGGCCGATCGCTGCGGGGTTGCGGGCTACGAAGTCGAGCATGCGTTCGATGCAACCGAGCGCCTGGGTGCGCGTAGGCTCGGGCACCACGACTTCGCCCACCCCGCGCTGCAGGCTTGCAAGCACGCCTTCGAGGCCGTTCATCGCCATCCACGGGCAGTGTGCGCAGCTCTTGCAGGTTGCGCTGTCGCCGGCGGTGGGCGCCTCGATCAGCGTCTTGCCCGGCGCGAGCTGCCGCATGCGATGGAACATGCCCTTGTCGGTGGCGACGATGAACTCGTCAGCACCGCCGGCGACCACCGCTTTCAGCAGTTGCGAGGTCGAACCAACGACGTCGGCCTGCGCCACCACGCTCTGCGGTGATTCGGGGTGCACCAGCACCAACGCCTGCGGGTGCTCCTTGCGCAGCAGCTCGAGTTCGAAGCCCTTGAACTCCTCGTGCACGATGCAGGCGCCGTCCCACAGCAGCATGTCGGCGCCAGTGGTCTCCTGGACGTAGCGGCCCAGATGCTTGTCGGGTGCCCACAGGATCTTGTGGCCCTGTTCGTGCAGATGCCTGACGATTGCCTGCGCACACGAGCTGGTGACCATCCAGTCGGCGCGCGCCTTCACCGCGGCGCTGGTGTTGGCATATACCACCACCTGGCGCTCGGGATGAGAGTCGCAGAAGCGGGCGAAGTCCTCCGGCGGGCAACCGAGGTCGAGCGAACAGGTGGCATCGAGGTCGGGCATCAGCACGCGCTTGCCGGGCGACAGGATCTTGGCGGTTTCGCCCATGAAGCGCACGCCGCAGACGATCAGCGTTTGCGCCGCATGGTCGCGGCCGAAGCGCGCCATCTCCAGCGAGTCGGACACGCAACCGCCGGTGGCCTGCGCCAGATCCTGCAGGTCGCCGTCGACGTAGTAGTGCACGACCATCACCGCATTGCGCGCCTTCAGCTCGCGCGCGATGGTCTGCTTCAGCTCGTCGCGCCGTGCAGGCGTCAACGGCACCGGCACCTTGGCCCAGGCGTGCGCGACGCAGCTCGCGCCGCTGGCGTCGGCGCGCGTGTAATCGTAGCGAACTTGGGTCATTCGGGGCGGCCGCCACGATGGGTGGCCCGGTTTCAACCTGGGCTCGTCATGGTAGCCCAGGGATCCCGCACGACTCAGAGCAAGTGCTTTTCGGCCTGCAGGGTCTTGAAGCGCACCAGCGGCACGTTGGCCAGCCGCCGGTCGAGCATCAGCACGAGGCCGAAGCGCGTCGGCGGCGGCAGGCCCGCGCGCAGCAGCTCGATGCGTGCGCCTTGCGTCACCATCAATTCCTCGCTCTCGGCACCGTACTCGCCGCCGCCCTGGCTGAACACGCGGCGCGCCGCGGTCAGCCGGCGTGCGCGCGCAGCGAGGTCGAAGGTGAGGCTGTCGCGGCTGTCGTGCGCGAGCAATTCGCCGCTGGCCAGGTCGACGACGCCACAGGCGATCACGCCTTCGGTGCGCACGAGCCCGAACAGGGCCTTGGTGACCGCAGAGTCGTCGAGCAGCTTGGCCTGCGCGGCGGCTGCGAAGGTCGGTGCGTTGGCGCAGGCTTCCCACGCCGACAGCACGGTGTTCCAGACGGTCGAGGCGCCATTGAGCGTTTCGGTCAGCGTGGTTGCCCGAACGCGTGCCGGCCAGGCCTGGCTGAGGATGCGGTGGCGCATTGCGCCGGCGTTCGGAGGCAGCAGAAACACCACCCACGGGCAATGCCAGTCGGGCTGCTGGGTGGCGATCAACAGCGATTGCAGCAGCGCGTCGAGCGCATGCGGCTGCAACGCGCCGACGATCACGGCGGTCATGTGCGAGCGCTCGGCCAGCGCGTTGACGATTTCGTCGTGATCGAGCCCGGAGACCCGGATGTCGGCGTGATAGATCTTCAACGGGCCGGACGCGCGGCGAGGCACCGCGGTGCGCTCGATCACCGCCAGCGTGCGCAGCGCCGCGCGTTCGCGCAGGTGCAGCTTCTCCACCGGCTGCCCGGTGGCATCCGACAGCGCCTTCACCACCGCCGGCGCCCAGATGCGCGACGGATCGAGCAGCGTGATCATCGACGGCGCGCTGCCGAGGTCGGCGCGGCTCTTGGTGAAGTGCTCGCGAATCGATTGCGCCGGCGAGCCGGAGACGAAGACGTCGACCACGTGCGGGTCGTGCTCGCGCGGCAGTGCGGCCGGCGGTGCCGCTTCCTCGAGCACGGCGGTGGCAGCGAACGCCACTTCGGTCGGTGCATAGCCAGCGCCGATGGGGCGTGGCCCGAGGTCACCGAACAGGGTCTTGAGCATGCCGTTCACTCCCGCGCGACGAGCGAATCTAGGCCGCGCCGCTCTTGTGCGCCTGTGGTGGTGTACGCGAATGTCACCGCTCTGGGCTATGGCAGATGTCTCGCTCGACCCGCTGGCCACCGGCTTGCCGGGGTCAGATGCGGGGGTGGCGACGGGCGTCGCTGCGGGTTCGGGAAGTGGCAGGCGGCAGGCAGTCACGAACGCACACATTTCTTGCGGGTGCCGGGCGTCGCCCCTCGGCTGTCGATAATCGGTGCCAACCGGAAGAGTAAGGACTCCTCGATGACGCAGCGAATCGCCGGCCATGCCTTGGTCGAAACCCTGATCGCCCAGGGAGTGGACACCGTATTCGGCGTGCCCGGGGAGAGCTATCTCGCGGTGCTCGACGGCTTTCACCAGCACGCGCAGCGCATCCGCTTCGTCGCCTGCAGGCAGGAGGGCGGGGCCGCGTTCATGGCCGACGCGCAGGGCAAGCTCAGCGGCCGGCCAGGGATTTGCTTCGTCACGCGCGGGCCAGGTGCCAGCAATGCAGCGGTCGGCGTGCACACGGCGTGGCAGGACTCGACGCCGATGATCCTGTTCGTCGGCCAGGTGGCCAGCGATCAGCGCGACCGCGAGGCTTTCCAGGAGGTCGACTACCGGCAGATGTTCGGTCCCGGCACGCTCGGCATGGCCAAGTGGGCCGCGCAGATCGACAGCGCCGATCGCCTGCCGGAGTACGTGGCGCGCGCCTTTCACACCGCGCTGCAGGGCCGGCCCGGGCCGGTGGTGCTGGCGCTGCCCGAAGACATGCTGACAACCCACACCGCCGCGCCGGTGTTGCCGCGGGTGCACGCGGCATCGGCGTGGCCGGCGCCGGAGGCGCTGCGCGACGTGCGCAGCCTTCTGCTGACGGCGAAGCGGCCGCTGGTGATCGCCGGCGGCAGCGGCTGGAATGCCGAAGCGTGCCTGGCGCTGCAGCGCTTTGCGGAAGACTGGGCGCTGCCGGTGGGTTGCGCCTTCAGATTTCAGGACACGTTCGACAACCGGCATCCGCAGTACGCCGGCGACGTGGGGATCGGCATCAACCCCAAACTCGCTGCGCGGGTGCGCGAGGCCGATCTGATCCTCGCGCTCGGCATCCGGCTCGGCGAGATGACCACCGGCGGCTACTCGCTGCTGCAGGTACCGCGGCCGCAGCAGAAGTTGATCCACGTGCACGCCGGGGCGGAGGAACTCGGCCGCGTCTACCAGGCCGACGCGCTGCTGCAGGCATCGATGGCGCACGCGGCCAAGGCGCTCGAGACGCTGGACGCGCCGGAGGAGTTGTCGTGGCGCGAGTGGACTGCCGCCGCGCAGCGCGACTACCGCGCCAACCTCGAACCGACCCCGGTGTCGCCGCTCGACCTCGCGCAGGTGATGAAGACCGTGCAGCGCCTGGCGCCGCCCGATACCGTGTACACCAACGGCGCGGGCAACTTCTCGGGCTGGCTGCACCGCTACGTGCAGTACCCCGGGTTGCAGCACCACGGGCGCACGCAACTGGCGCCGACCTCGGGCGCGATGGGCTACGGCGTGCCGGCGGCGATCGCCGCGTCGCTGCTGCAGCCGCAGCGCACGGTGATCGGCGTCGCCGGAGACGGCGACTTCCTGATGACCGGGCAGGAGTTGGCCACGGCCACCGGGTACGGCGCAGGGCGCGGGCCAGGCAAGCTGATCGTGATCGTGGTCGACAATGGCAGCTACGGCACGATCCGCATGCACCAGGAGCGCGAGTACCCCGCGCGCATCAGCGGCACCGAGTTGTTCAACCCGAATTTCGCGCAGCTCGCGCAGGCCTACGGCTGGCAGGCGGCGCGCGTCGAGCGCAACGAGCAGTTCGAGCCCGCGTTCGCGCAGGCGCTGCAGGCGCAGCGGCCGACGCTGCTGCACCTGAAGCTCGACACCGACGTCATCACGACGCGCACGACGCTGTCTGCGATCCGCCAGCAGGCGCGACAGCGCCAGGGCTGAGGCGCGCGCCGTCGATCGGGTTCGTGCCTGCTCGCAGCAGGCGAGCGGGGCGCGGGCGACGCGGCCTATGATCGCCCGATCAACTTTGACGGCCCCTTGCACATGAACCCGCTCTCGACCTGCGACCTGTGCGACGAACACCGCCACGATGCGGGCGAACGCCTTCGCGTGCTACCGCCGATCTTCCGCGACTTCGGTGCTCGGGTGCGCTTCCACGGCAGCGTCGCCACGCTGCAGTGCTACGAAGACAACACGTCGGTGCGCGAGGCGGTGCAGTCGCCGGGGCAGGGGCGCGTGCTGGTGGTCGACGGCGGTGGCTCGCTACGGCGCGCGCTGCTCGGCGGCAATCTGGCCGCCGCGGCCGAGAAGAACGGCTGGGCCGGCGTGGTGATCCACGGTGCGGTGCGCGATGCCGAGGAGTTGTCGCGCTGCCAGATCGGCATCCGCGCGCTCGCGGCGATGCCGCTGGCGACCGAGAAGCGTCATGCGGGCCTGGTCGACGTGCCGGTCCAGATCCAGGGCGTGTGGGTGCGCCCCGGCGATTCGCTGGTCGCCGACGAAGACGGCATCGTCGTGATGGCTGCCGCAGCGCGTTGAAGCGTGGCCGTCGAATGCACCCCGGTAGAATCGGATGCCATCGGGGTGTAGCGCAGCCTGGTAGCGCAACTGCTTTGGGAGCAGTGGGTCGGACGTTCGAATCGTCTCACCCCGACCATCACGGATGAAGCCATGCGAGTTGCGCTTGCCGTCACGAAGGCGCTCGCTCGCCGCGGCTTGCGGTCTGATCCTGGCCGGCCTGGCGCGTGCGCAGGCTTCGTATCCGAGCCGTCCCATCACGTTGATCGTGCCGTTCGGCCCGGGCGGCATCGCCGACCTGACCGCGCGCGCGGTCGCGCGCGAGATGAGCGCCTCGCTCGGCCAGCCTATCGTCATCGACAACCGGCCGAGCGCCGGGGCGATCGTCGGTGCCACTGCGGTGGCTCGCGCCGCGCCCGACGGCTACACGGTGCTGCTGCTCAGCAACGCCAATGCGGTCAGCGCGGGCCTGTTCCGCAAGCTGCCGTTCGACGTGCAGCGCGATCTTGCGCCGGTCACGACGCTCGGCTTCTTCGATCTCGCGCTCGTCGTGGCCCAGGGCTCGCGCTGGCGTAGCGTGGGTGATCTGCTGGCACAGGCGCGGCAGCAGCCGGGCAAGCTGAGCGTCGGCACCATCAGCCGAGGCAGCACGCAGAACCTGGCCGCCGAGCTCTTCAAGGCGATGGCGCGGATCGACATCGTGATCGTGCCGTACAAGGGCACGCCGGCGGTGACCACCGCGTTGCGCAGCGGCGAGATCGACCTCGCGTTCGAGATCCTGGGCCCGATGCTGCCGCAGATCCAGGCCGGCGTGGTGCGCGCGCTGGCGGTTGCGTCCGACAAGCGCTTCGCCGGCCTGCCGACGGTGCCGACCGTACAAGAGTCGGGTCTGCAGGGCTACACGGTGGCGTCGTGGAACGCGCTGGCGGTGCCGGCACGCGCGCCGGGCCTCGCCATCGAGCGCCTGCAGCGCGCCGCCGCCGAGGCGCTGGCGCTGCCCGCGCTGCGCAGCCAGTTGCAGGAATTGGGCGTGCGCACTCAGGCCGGTACGCCGCAGCAGTTGCGGCAACTGCTGGCCAGCGAGATCGAGCGCTGGTCGCGCGTGATCGAGTCGGCCGGGATCGAGCGGCAGTAGGCGAGGGCGTGAGCGGCGGGGTGGCCAATGGCCACGCGATCGGGCTCGCGAGCGCAAAACACGCACAATCCGGCTCGAACGCACGCCTTCCGGCCGCGACGACTGCATGAGCCAACGCATCACCGGCATTTCATCGATGGCCACGCGCGCCCTGCTGGCCGACCTGGCTCGAGCCTGCGAGCAGCAGACCGGCATCGCGGTCGCGATCGAGTCGGTCGGTGGCGTCGACGCGGCCAGGCGGGTCGAGGCTGGCGAGCGCTTCGATGCGGTCTTCCTGGCCTCCGACGCAATCGATCGCCTGATCGCCTCGGGGCACGTGGCCGGCCCGCGCATCGACCTGGTGCGTTCGCCGGTGGCGATTGCCGTGCGGGCGGGCGCGGCGCGGCCCGACGTGAGTACCGAGTCCGCGCTGAAGGCCGCAGTGCTCGCCGCACGCCGGATCAGCCATTCCACCGGCCCGAGCGGGGTGCATCTGCGCAGGCTTTTCGAGCGCTGGGGCATCGCGGCCGCGATCGCGCCACGCCTCGTGCAGGCGCCGCCCGGCGTGCCGGTGGGCTCGCTGGTGGCGCGCGGCGAGGTCGATCTGGGCTTTCAGCAGCTCAGCGAGTTGATGAGCCTGCCCGGCATCGACGTCGTCGGCGGCCTGCCGGGCGATGCGCAGTTCATCACCACGTTCTCCGCCGGCGTGTGCGCGCAGTCGGCGCAAGCCGATGCCACGCGAGCGGTAGTCGCATTCATGACCTCGCCGTCCACCGCCGAGTGCAAGCGGCGCCACGGCATGGAACCGGCCTGAAGGAATCTGCCCATGATCATCGACTGCCACGGTCACTACACCACCGCGCCCAAGGCGCTCGAGAACTGGCGCAACGCGCAGATCGCGGGCATCAAGGATCCCGCGGTGGCGCCGAAACCGAGCGAGCTGAAGATCTCCGACGACGAACTGCGCGAGTCGATCGAGGCCAACCAGCTCAAGCTGATGAAGCAGCGCGGCTCCGACCTCACGATCTTCAGCCCACGCGCCAGCTTCATGGCGCACCACATCGGCGACTTCCAGGTCTCGAGCACCTGGGCCGCGATCTGCAACGAGCTTTGCTTCCGCGTGTCGCGGCTCTTTCCGGAGCACTTCATCCCCGCGGCGATGCTGCCGCAAAGCCCCGGCGTCGACCCCAAGACCTGCATCCCCGAGCTGGTGAAGTGCGTCGAGCAGTACGGCAACGTCGGCCTCAACCTGAACCCCGACCCGTCGGGCGGCCACTGGACCAGCCCGCCGCTCACCGACAGGCACTGGTACCCGATCTACGAGAAGATGGTCGAGTACGGCGTGCCGGCGATGATCCACGTCAGCACGAGCTGCAACGCGTGCTTCCACACCACCGGCGCGCACTACATCAACGCCGACACCACCGCGGTGATGCAGCTGATCCAGGGCGACCTGTTCAAGGACTTTCCGACGCTGAAGTTCATCATCCCGCACGGCGGCGGCGCGGCGCCGTACCACTGGGGCCGCTACCGCGGGCTGGCGCAAGAGCTCAAGAAGCCGCTGCTGAAGGACCACCTGCTGAACAACGTCTTCTTCGACACCTGCGTCTACCACCAGCCGGGCATCGATCTGCTGACGCGCGTGATCCCGATCGACAACGTGCTGTTCGCCAGCGAGATGATCGGCGCGGTGCGCGGCGTCGACCCGGAAACCGGCTTCAACTACGACGACACCAAACGCTACGTCGAGGCCGCCGCGCTCACGCCCGAGCAGCGCTTCAAGATCTACGAGGGCAACGCGCGGCGCGTGTTCTCGCGGCTCGACGCCGCGCTGAAGAAGAAGGGGAAGTGAGATGTACGAGCTGGGCATCGTCAAGCGCAACATCGAGCGCGCCGAGCGTTCGGCGGTCGATCGCCTCGCGCCGTTCGGCGTGGCCACGGTGCACGAGGCGCAAGGCCGCGTCGGGCTGATGCAGCCCTACCTGCGGCCGATCTACCCCGGCGCGCAGATCGCCGGCCCCGCGGTCACGGTGCTGCTGCAGCCGGGCGACAACTGGATGCTGCACGTCGCGGCCGAGCAGATCCGCGAGGGCGACATCGTGGTCGCCGCCTGCACAGCCGACAACACCGACGGCTTCTTCGGCGACCTGCTGGCCACCAGCTTTCGCGCGCGCGGCGCGCGCGGCCTGGTGATCGACGGCGGCGTGCGCGACGTGTTGGTGCTCACCAAGATGGGCTTCCCGGTGTGGAGCAAGGCGGTGAGCGCCAAGGGCACGGTCAAGGCGACGCTCGGCTCGGTAAACATCCCGCTGGTGTGTGCCGGCGCACTGGTGCACCCGGGCGACGCCATCGTCGCCGACGACGACGGCGTGGTGGTGGTACCTGCGGCAACTGCCGCCAAGGTGGCCGACGCGGCGGCGGCGCGCGAGGCCAACGAGGGCGACAAGCGAGCCAAGCTGGCCGCCGGCGTGCTGGGCCTCGACATGTACAAGATGCGCGAGCCGCTGCAGAAGGCGGGCCTGAAGTACATCGACTAGGAGCGGCCGTCATGCGCATCGCTCTCATCGGCTACGGCGAGGTCGGCCGCATCCTCGCCGAAGACCTGCGTGCGCGCGGCGAAACGCTGGCCGCGTTCGACCTGAAACTGGCAGGTGTCGCTGGTGATTCGTTGCGCGGGCACGCCAGCGAGCACGGCGTGACGCTGGCCGATTCGCACGCCGCCGCGGTGCGCGATGCCGAACTGATCGTTTCGGCCGTCACCGCGAGCCAGGCGGTGCCGGTGGCTCAGGCCAGCGCACCGGGGCTGGCGCGCGGCAGCTTCTTCCTCGACTTCAACTCAGCGTCTCCCGGGGCCAAGACGCGCGCGGCGCAGATCGTCGATGCCGCCGGCGCACGCTACGTCGAAGCGGCGGTCATGACCTCGGTGCCGCCGTATCGCATCAAGGTGCCGTTGCTGCTCGGTGGCCCTCACGCGAAGGCGCTCGGGCCGCTGCTCGCGGACCTCGGCTTCGTGGCCGAGGTGGCCAGCGAGAAGCTCGGCGTCGCCTCGGCCACCAAGATGTGTCGCAGCGTGATGATCAAGGGGTTGGAGGCGATGCTGATCGAGAGCTTCACCACTGCGCGCCACTACGGCGTCGAGGATGCGGTGCTCGCTTCGCTGAAGGAGACTTTCCCTGGTATCGACTGGGAGCAGCAGGGCGCCTACTTCTTCCAGCGCGTGATCGAGCACGGCCGGCGGCGCAGCGAAGAGGTGCGCGAGGTGGCGGTGACCGTGCGCGAAGCCGGGCTCGAGCCCTGGAGCGCCGCCGGCACGGCCGAGCGCCAGCGCTGGATGGCCGATCTGGCCGACGCCGGCGTGTTCGGCGCGAAGGGCCAGCCTGGTTTCGCGCGCAGTGCCGACTGGCGCGCCGAGGCCGATCGCATCCTGGCGCACTTGCGAGCGCAGCCGCTGCCGGCTGCACGCGAGGCGAAGACATGAAGTTCGAGAAGACCCCCGGCTGGCTCGACTGGTACGACAACCCGAGCAAGCCTCGCTTCGAGCTGCCGGCAGGCAGCGTGGATGCGCACTGCCACGTCTTCGGCCCGGGCGATCAGTTCCCGTACGCGCCCGAGCGCAAATACACGCCGTGCGATGCCGGCAAGCAGCAGCTGTTCGCGCTGCGTGATCACCTCGGCTTCGCGCGCAACGTGGTCGTGCAGGCCACCTGCCACGGCGCCGACAACCGCGCGATGGCCGATGCCTGCCGCAGCTCCGGCGGCAAGGCGCGCGGCGTGGCCACCGTGCGGCGCAGCGTCGGCGACGCCGAGCTGCAGGAGCTGCACGCAGCCGGCGTGCGTGGCGTGCGCTTCAATTTCGTCAAGCGGCTGGTCGACTTCACGCCGAAGGACGAGCTGATGGAGATCGCCGGCCGCATCGAGGCGCTGGGCTGGCACGTCGTCGTCTACTTCGAGGCGCAGGATCTGCACGAGCTGTGGAGCTTTTTCACCGCGCTGCCGACCACCGTGGTGGTCGACCACATGGGCCGGCCCGACGTACGCAAGCCGATCGACGGGCCCGAGTTCGCGCTGTTCATGAAGTTCATGCGCGAGCACCGCAACGTGTGGAGCAAGGTGAGCTGCCCCGAGCGGCTGTCGTTCGGCGGGCCGCCGGCGCTCGATGGCCAGCGCGATGCCTACCGCGACGTGGTGCCGTTCGCGCGCCGCGTCGTCGAGACTTTCCCAGACCGGGTGCTCTGGGGCACCGACTGGCCGCACCCGAACCTGAAAGACCACATGCCCGACGACGGGCTGCTGGTGGATTTCATCCCGCGCATCGCGACGACCGCCGAGCTGCAGCGCAAGCTGCTGGTCGACAACCCGATGCGGCTGTACTGGCCCGAGGAGCGTGGCGGCATTGCCGGACAACCCTGAGGTATTCGAGGATCGAGATGGCGCTGCACAAACCCTATCGCGATGTTCCGGGCACGACGATCTTCGACGCCGAGCAGTCGCGCAAGGGCTACTGGCTGAACCAGTTCTGCATGTCGCTGATGAAGGCCGGCAACCGCGCGCGGTTCAGGGCCAACGAGCGTGCCTACCTCGACGAATGGCCGATGACCGAGGAGCAGAAGCAGGCGGTGCTGGCACGCGATCTCAATCGCTGCATCGCCGCCGGCGGCAACATCTACTTCCTGGCCAAGATCGGGGCCACCGACGGCAAGAGCTTCCAGCAGATGGCCGGCAGCATGACCGGCATGACCGAGGAGGAGTATCGCGACATGATGGTGCGGGGAGGGCGCTCGATCGAAGGCAACCGCGTGATCGGCGAAGACGGCGACGCCCAGGCGCACCGCCAGCCGCAAGGCCACGGCAAAGGAACGCTCTGACATGGCCCGCATCGGCGCATCGGTCTACACCAGCCACGTGCCCGCGATCGGCGCGGCGATGGATCTCGGCAAGACCCACGAGCCCTACTGGCAGAAGGTGTTCTCCGGCTACGAGTTCAGCCGGCAGTGGATGAAGCAGCACGTGCCCGACGTGATCTTCCTCGTCTACAACGACCATGCCACCTCGTTCAGCCTGGAGGTCATCCCGACCTTCGCCATCGGCACGGCGGCCGAATTCGCGGTGGCCGACGAAGGCTGGGGCCCGCGCCCGGTGCCCAAGGTGATCGGGCATCCCGAGCTCGCGTCGCACATCGCGCAGAGCGTGATCCAGGACGACTTCGACCTCACGATCGTCAACAAGATGGACGTCGACCACGGCCTCACGGTGCCGCTGTCGCTGCTGTTCGGCCCCGTGGACGCCTGGCCGTGCCGGGTGATCCCGTTCGCGGTCAACGTCGTGCAATACCCGGTGCCGTCGGGCCGGCGCTGCTTCATGCTCGGGCAGGCGATCCGCAGGGCGATCGAGTCGTTCGACGAGCCGCTGAACGTGCAGGTGTGGGGCACCGGCGGCATGAGCCATCAGTTGCAAGGGCCACGCGCCGGCCTGATCAACAAGGCGTGGGACAACCGCTTTCTCGACCGCCTGATCGCCGACCCGGCGGGTCTCGCGCAGGTGCCGCACATCGAGTACGTGCGCGAGGCCGGCAGCGAGGGCATCGAGCTCGTGATGTGGCTGATCGCGCGCGGCGCGATGTCCGACGTGGCCGCAGGCGCCGGCGCGACGCCGCCCAAGGTGGCGCACCGCTTCTACCATGTGCCCGCGTCGAACACGGCGGTGGGCCACCTCATCCTGGAGAACTGACGTGACGATCCACGTGGCATTGGCCGGTGCCGGCGCATTCGGCATCAAGCATCTCGATGCGATGAAGAACATCGCCGACGTGAAGGTGGTCTCGGTGGTCGGTCGCGACCTCGCCAAGACCAAGGAGGTGGCCGAAAAGTACGGCATCGCGCACGTGGCCACCGACCTCGCCGACAGCCTGAGGCTGAAGACGCTGGACGCGGTGATCCTCGCCACGCCCACGCAGATGCACGCGGCCCAGTCGATGGCCTGCCTCGAGGCAGGCAAGCACGTGCAGGTGGAGATCCCGCTGTGCGACAAGCTGGCCGACGGCCAGGCGGTGGTGGCGCTGCAGAAGCGCAGCGGCAAGGTGGCGATGTGCGGCCACACGCGGCGCTTCAACCCGAGCCACCAGTGGGTGCGCAAGCGCATCGTGGCCGGCGAGTTCAACATCCAGCAGATGGACGTGCAGACATACTTCTTCCGCCGCACCAACATGAATGCCCTGGGCCAGCCGCGCAGCTGGACCGACCACCTGCTGTGGCACCACGCCGCGCACACGGTGGACCTGTTCGCCTACCAGGCGCGCTCGCCGGTGGTGAAGGCCAACGCGGTGCAAGGCCCGATCCATCCGGTGCTCGGCATCGCGATGGACATGAGCATCCAGCTCAAGGCGGCCAACGACGCGATCTGCACGCTGAGCCTGAGCTTCAACAACGAAGGGCCGCTGGGAACCTTCTTCCGCTACATCGGCGACACCGGCACCTACATCGCGCGCTACGACGACCTTTTCAACGGCAAGGACGAGAAGATCGACGTCTCGAAGGTCGACGTGTCGACCAACGGCATCGAGCTGCAGGATCGCGAGTTCTTCGCCGCCATCCGCGAGGGCAGGGAGCCCAACGCGAGCGTGGCGCAGGTGCTGCCGTGCTACGAGGTGCTGCACCAGCTGGAGCAGCAACTGCGGTAGTTGCCGCGGCGTGGCCGGCTTGCTCGCCCGCGCCGATCCCGCGCCCGTTTGACCCAAGGCAAACGCCTGATCGGCGAATGCTGGCAAGGTGGCCAGCATCGCACGGATCACGCATGAAGAGGCTGCCATGAGCGAGCGCGTCGAAATCCCGGGCACCACCTTGTTCGATGGCGCGCAGGCCAGGAAAGGCTACGCGCTGAACAGGATGTGCTATTCGTTCAACGACGCCGCCAACCGCAAAGCGTTCGTGGCCGACGAGGACGCCTACTGCACCCGCTTCGGCCTCAACCCGCAGCAGCGCGAAGCCATCCGCGAACGCAACGTGCTGAAGTTGATCGCCGCCGGCGGCAACGTGTACTACCTGGCCAAGTTCGCCGGCATCTTCGGCCTCGACGTGCAGGATCTCGGCGCGCAGCAGACGGGTACCACCAAGGACGAATTCAAGGCGCGGCTCGTCGCCGCGCGGGGTTGAACGGCATGGCCACGATCGTCGGAACCATCACCACCTCGCACGTGCCGGCCATCGGCGGCGCGATCGCCAAGGGCCTGCAGAGCGACCCGTACTGGAAACCGTTCTTCGACGGATTCCCGCCGGTGCGGCACTGGCTCAAGGAGGTCAAGCCCGACGTCGCGGTCGTGTTCTACAACGACCACGGGCTGAACTTCTTCCTCGACAAGATGCCCACCTTCGCCGTCGGCGCGGCGCCCGAGTACCGCAACGCCGACGAAGGGTGGGGCATTCCGCAGCTGCCACCGCTGCAGGGTGACCAGGCCCTGTCGTGGCACCTGATCGAGTCGCTCGTGGGCGAAGACTTCGACGTCACCACCTGCCAGGAGATGGTGATCGACCACGGCGTGTCGCTGCCGATGGCGCTGCTGTGGCCCGATCAGCGCTGGCCCGTGCGGGTGGTGCCGATCTGCATCAACACCGTGCAGCACCCGCTGCCGTCGGCGCAGCGCTGCTACAAGTTGGGCGCTGCGGTCGGTCGTGCGATCGGCTCGTGGTCCGAAGACGCTCGCGTGCTGGTGGTCGGCACTGGGGGGCTCTCGCATCAGCTCGACGGCGAGCGTGCCGGCTTCATCAACAAGAGCTTCGACGAACGATTCATGGCCAGTCTGGTCGATGACCCGGAGTGGGCCACGCGCTACTCGATCCCCGAGCTGGTTCGGCTCACCGGCACGCAAGGCGTCGAGTTGGTGATGTGGCTGGCGGCACGGGCTGCCCTCGGGCCGCTGGCGCGCAAACGGCACAGCAACTATCACATCCCGATCTCCAACACCGCTTCGGGCGTGATGCTGCTCGAGCCGGCCTGAGCGCGCCGGCGGCGCATTCGGCCAGGAAGGCCAGAATGTGGTCTGCCCGAGTTTGGGCAGCGAGGGCCGCATGACTGCATCCGACCGCGACGCCGCGTATCGGCTCGAACAACTGGCCTTGGAGCGCTACAGCTGTCGCGGCTTTCTGCCCGAGCCGCTGCCGCGAAGCACGATCGATCGCATCCTCACGATCGCGCAGCGCAGCCCGTCGTGGTGCAATTCGCAGGCTTGGCAGCTGACGGTCGGCAGTGCCGCAGCCACCGATCGGGCGCGGCGCGCGCTGCTGGCGCACGCACGGCAGGGCTTGCCGCCGACGCCCGATCTGCCGTGGCCGCGCGAGTACCGTGGCGTCTACCTTCAGCGTCGCCGCGAGTGCGGATTCCAGCTCTACGCCGCGGTCGGCGTGGCGCGGGGTGACCAGCAGGGCGCCGATCGGCAGCGGCTCGAGAACTTTCGCTTCTTCGGGGCGCCTCACGTGGCCATCCTGACGACCGAGGAGCCGTTGGGAACTTATGGCGCGATCGACTGCGGCGCCTACATCGGGCTGTTCATGCTGGCGGCGCGCGCCTGCGGCGTGGCATCGATCGCGATGGCGGCGCTGGCCGCTTACCCTGACTTCTGGCGGCGTGAATGGGGCTTGGATCCGCAACGGCGCGTCGTCTGCGGCCTGGCGTTCGGGATCGAGGATGCGCAGCATCCGGCCAACGGCTTCAGAACCAGGCGGGCAGCGCTGGATGAGGTGGTGCGCTGGGTCGAGTGAGTCTGGTCGCCGTTTCTCAGGCAGTAAACATAATATACATTGGCGCGTATGTTTAGCAGCCTTGCTGGCTGCGATCCGCGATCCGGATCACTCAGTAGATCGTGCCGAGTTCGGTGTCGACGACCTGGTCGCGCGCCGCGTCCATGATTTCGTCGAAGTGGCGCTGCTCGTCGCCGTCGCGCTTGGGTATCAGCGGTTTGTCGAGGGGCCGGCAGACCCGGCTGTTGAGGGCGCCGAGTCGCCCTGATTGCTCGATCGCCTGCAACACGGCCTGCGGATCGATCAGCATCGCAAAGGGATCACCGACAACGATGGCGTCCTGGTTCTCCATTCGAAGCTCCGTGCAAGGTCTGTGTCGATGGCTCCGACTGTAGGCAGCGAATGCGCAGGCTCCTAGCCCGTGCAGGGCGGGCGTTCGTGCCGGATTTCATCGCCACGCGTGCCGGCTGTGCACGACACGGGATCTAGCGTGAATCAAGTCTCTCGGCCAGCGACTCGCGGCCGACCGAGCGGGCGAAATCTGCGGCGTTCATGCCACGTTCGTTGCGTACCTTGACGTCAGCATGATGCGCCAGCAAGAGCAACACGGTCTGCTCGCTGCCGTAGCGGGCAGCCATCATGAGCGCGGTGGTCCCGTTGGGCGATCGCGACTCGATCGGGGCGCCCTTCTCGAGCAGCCACTCGACAAGTTTGGGTTCCGGGCCTGCCGCGGCGTAGAGCAGCGCATTCCATCCCTTCTGGGTAACCGCGGCACCGTGGGCGATCAAGCGCTCGGAGATCGATATGTGCCCGTGCAATGCGGCCAGCATCAACGCGGTTTCACCCGCGTTGTTGCGCGTGTCGACCTCGAGTTGGGGCTGCTTCAGCAAGACGTCGACCACCCGATCTGCGCCGTCTCGCGCCGCCAGGCCAAGCGCGAACTGGCCGCCCTCGTTGCGCGCATTGGGGTCGAACCCGCGCGCGAGCAAGCTGGAAACGGCGCCAGCGTCGTTGCTCTTGACGGCACTGAAGAAATCGTCGAATGAGCCCGCATTGGCTGAAGAGAACGCTGCAATAACAATAAGATAGAGTAATGTTCTAATGTAATACATGACATTCAATTGCGAGGATTGGCAATGGCCAATGGCGAAAGGAAGAGGCGTTCGAAGTTCGCGCTGGTGGCTTCGGCGACGCGCTCCAGTGGGATCTGCTTGACCTCGGCGAGTTTGGCCGCGACGTGCGCCACCCACGCAGGCTCATTGATCTTGCCGCGGTGCGGCGCCGGCGCCAAGTAGGGGCTGTCGGTCTCGATCAGGCAGCGGTCGAGCGGAACGAATCGCGCCACCTCGCGCAGCTCTTTGGCATTGCCGAAGGTGAGGATGCCCGAAAACGACACCATGAAGCCGAGGTCGAGCGCGCCACGCGCCACCTCCAGGGTCTCGGTGAAGCAGTGGAATACGCCACCAGCTTCGCGGGCACCCTCCTCGCGCAGGATGGCCAGCGTATCGGCCGCTGCGCTGCGGGTGTGCACGACAAGCGGCCTGCAAGCGTGCCGTGCAGCGCGCACGTGCACTCGAAATCGCTCGCGCTGCCAGTGCATCTGCTCATGGGTGCGGCCGTTGAGCCGGTAGTAGTCGAGTCCGGTTTCGCCGATGGCCACCACCTTGGGGCGTGCCGCCAGCGCGACGAGGCGCTCGACATCGGGCTCCTCGACATCTTCGTTATCCGGGTGGACGCCGACGCTGGCCCAGAAGTTGTCGAAGCGCTGCGCCAGCGCGTGCACGCGGCCGAATTCTTCGAGCGTGGTGCAAATGGCCAGCGCACGCCCGACGCGGGCCGCGGCCATGCCGGCGCGGATGGCATCGATCCGCTCGTGCAGCTCAGGGAAGGTCAGATGGCAGTGCGAATCGACAAACATGGGCGCGCATTGTCGCGCCCCAGCCGCTGGTGGGCGGCATGCCGGGTCAGATCGTCTGTGTCGGCTTGGCCGATTGCAGCTGCGTGCCGAGCAGCTCTTCGATCTTCAGCTTCAGCAGCCGCGTCTTCTCGTCGTTGGGGAAGCGTACGCCGACCCCCTGAGTGCGGCCACCCGAGGCGTTGGCCGGGGTGATCCAGGCGACCTTGCCGGCCACCGGGTAGCGCTGCGGGTCGTCGGGCAACGACAGCAGCAGATAGATGTCGTCGCCGAGCTTGTACTCGCGCGTGGTCGGCACGAACAACCCGCCGTCGAGCAGTATCGGCACGTAGGCGGCGTACAGCGCCCCTTTCTCGCGGAACACGAGCTGGATCACGCTCGGCCGCGATGCGACGGCGCCGCTCGCAGCAGGCCGGCCAGAAGCTGCTTCGCTCATCGTGCCGAGTGTAGCGAATGGTCACCGCCCCGACGCGCTGGGGTAGCGGTACGCGGCCAGCAGCGCGCGCCATTCGTCACAAGCGCCTCCACCAGCAGTGCCGCATGCCACGGATGCTCGTCGTGTGCCGCCACGCGCAGCAATTCACGTTGCCACTGCGCGAGCGCAGACAATGTCGCGCCCGCCGGCAATGCGGCGTCGTCGAAGTACCGCGCTCCCGCGCCCGCAGCGCGCGCCATCGCGTCGTGGGCCACACGCTGCAGCAGGTCGACCACCAGCGGCACTGGCTTGCCGAGCAAGCCCTGCGCATCGCCGCGTGCCACCGCACTGGGTAGTGCGGCGAGCGCAGCGTCGTCGAATCCCGCTTCGAGCAGCATCATCGTCGCCAGCGGGCTGCCGCCGCAGACGGCAAGCGCCCGATCCGTTTGCACCGCAACGCCCTGCTCGCTCAACCAAGCCTTGGCCTGCTTGGCATCGGGCATCTCGACTCGCAGACGCTGTACGCGGCTGCGCAGCGTGGGCAGCAGGCGCTGCGGATCGCTGCCCGCCATCACGATGCGCAGGTTCCCAGGCGGCTCCTCGAGGGTCTTGAGCAAGGCGCTGGCCGAGTGCGCATTGAGCGCCTCCGCGGGGTGAATCACGAGCGAGCGCCCGCGCGTCGAGCTGGCGCTGCGCTGTGTCCACTCGATGGCGTCGCGCACCTGCTCGATCTTGATCTCCCGGCTCGGTTTGGCGCTCGCACGCAACAGCGGGTCGTCCTCGGCCAACCACTCGAACCGAACCCGCAGCGCCTCTGGCACGACGATGCGCAGATCGGGATGGCTGCGTTGATGCACCAGACGGCATGCGCTGCACCGGCCGCATGGCGCCTGCCCCGGGTGCTCGCACAGCCACGCCTGCGCAAGCGTGAGCGCGAGGTCGAACTGCCCGGCGTCTTGTGGTGCGTGCAGCAGCAGCGCGTGCGAGCGCTCCAGTCGCAACGCCCTGAGCAGCGGCTCACGCAGCCACGGCAGCGGCATCTCGCCGCTGGGGGACACCCCCACCGGCCTGGAGTCACCACCAGCCACGGCGGCTGACCTCGTGTTCGACCTGATCCCATACCGACGACACGGTGCCGTGGGCGTCGATGCGAACGATGCGTTGTGGGTGCTCGGCGCGGCGGCGCGCGTAGCCATCGCGGACGCGACCGAAGAAGGCTTCGTCCAGCCGCTCGAGGCGGTCGGGTTGGCGTGCCGCCGCTCGTCGCGCAGCGGCCTCGGCCGGGGCAATGTCGAACCATAGAGTCAGGTCGGGCTGTCGGCTGCCCTGCACCCACCGTTCGAGCTGCGTCAGCACGGCCCAGTCGAAGCCGCGCCCGGCCCCCTGGTAGGCGAAGGTGGCGTCGGTGAAGCGGTCGCACAGCACCGTGTGGCCGGCCGCCAGCGCCGGCTCGATGCGCTGCTTCAGATGGTCGCGCCGCGCGGCGAACACCAGCAGGCATTCGGTGAGCGCGTCCATCTCGTCGTGCAGGAAATGCGTGCGCAACTGTTCGGCCAGCACAGTGCCGCCCGGTTCGCGGGTGACGACCACGGTGTGGCCGCGCGCGCGCACCCAGTCGGCCAGGGGTTCTAGGTGCGAGCTCTTGCCGGCGCCATCGATGCCCTCGAACGTGATGAAGCGGGCGTTCATCGGCGCATCATGCGCGATTTCAGCGGCCGCCTCGTTGATGCGCGTTCACCGCCCGGTTGTGCTCGACCAGCGACTCGCTGAAAACGCTGCTGCCGTCGCCGCGCGCCACGAAGTACAACGCCTTCGTGCGCTCGGGGTTGAGCGCCGCCCGGATCGACGCCAGTCCCGGCATGGCGATCGGCGTTGGCGGCAGGCCAGCCCGGGTGTAGGTGTTGTAGGGTCCGTCGGCGAGCAGGTCGCGCTTGCGCAGGTTGCCGTCGAACGACTCGCCGAGACCGTAGATCACCGTGGGGTCGGTCTGCAGCGGCATCCCCTTGCGCAGCCGGTTGACGAACACGCCGGCGATCTGTGCGCGATCGCTCGCCTTGCCGGTCTCCTTCTCGACGATCGAGGCAAGGATCAATGCCTCTTCCGGGGATTTCAGCGGCAGCCCTTCGGCCCGCGAGCCCCACGCGCCCTGCAGTTGACGCTGCATGTGGTCGTAGGCGCGCTTCAATACGGTGAGGTCGCTGACACCGCGGCTGTAGACGTAGGTGTCCGGAAAGAAGCGTCCTTCGGCCGGCACCGACGGCGCACCCAGTGCACTCATCAGTTGCGCGTCGCTCATGCCGGCACTCGCCGGCTTCAGATAGGGGGCGCGAGCCAGTTCGGCGCGAAACTGGCGCAAGGTCCACCCTTCCAGCAGGCGAACGCGTTCGAAGAACTCCTCGCCTTGAACCATCTTGGCGAGCAATTGACGCGGGGTCACCTCGGGCCCCGCCACATAGCTGCCGGCACGAATGCGCCGAGCATCGCCAGACCAGCGAAACCACTCGTACAGCAAGACCGGCGGCACTCGCACCCCGGCACGCACCCAGGCGTTGGCCACTTCGCGCGGTGTCGCGCCGGGCTCGATCGACAGCTCGACCGTCGGCGCCGCCAGCGGCAGCGGACGCTCCAGCCAGCGCCAGGCCCAGGCGATGCTGCCCGCCGCGGCGAGCAGCAGCAGGATCAGCGACCAACGCAGCAGTCGCATGGTGCTACACGCGGTGGTCGCGAGTCCCTGACGCAGCGGTGCCCATGGCCAGCGATGATAATCGGCGGTCATGACGGATCAGCTTCCAGACATGCTGGCAAGCGGCGGCAGCGTGCGTTTGTCGGATTGGGCCCTGTTGCGCGCGCACGGCGCCGACGCGGCGGTCTTTCTGCAGGGTCAGTTGACGCAGGACGTGGCGGGTCTGCAGGGCGACGAAGTGCGCCTGAGCGGCTACTGTTCGCCCAAGGGACGTCTGCTCGCGAGCTTCGTGGTCTGGCGCATGGGCGACGACGAGTTCGGTCTCTTGTGCAGCGCCGATCTGGCCGCCACGGTGCGCAAGCGGCTCTCGATGTACGTGCTGCGTGCGCGCTGCCGCATCGAAGAGCCGAGTGACCAATGGGCCGTGTTCGGCGTTGTCGGCGCAGCCGGGCCGGATGGCGCCGCGCCAGCGCCGTGGCGCGCGCGCCTGGACAATGGCCGCTGGTGGCTCGGCATGCCGGCGGTCGAGCAACTGCCTCGCTGGTTGCTGGTGCAGGCGGCGGCTGTGCAAGCCCCGGCGGGGCCGGCGCTCGATGCGCAGGCATGGCGCTGGCTCGAAGTATCGAGTGGCGTGCCGCGCATCGCCGCGGCAACGAGCGAGCAGTTCGTGCCGCAGATGATCAATTTCGAGCTGGTCGGCGGAGTGCACTTCCAGAAGGGCTGCTACCCGGGGCAGGAGGTCGTGGCGCGCAGCCAGTATCGCGGCACGATCAAGCGCCGCATGCATCTGTTCGCAACGACCGATTCGGCCTATCCGGGGCAGGAGCTGTTTCACAGCGAAGATGCGACGCAACCCGCGGGCATGGTGGTCGATGCAGCGGAGATCCCGGCCCTGGGCACACGCTTGCTCGCCGAAGTCAAGCTCGCCGCGCTCGAGGCCGGCAGCCTGCACCTCGGAAGCCCCGAGGGGGCTGCCTTGCAACGCCTGCCCATGCCTTACAGCGTGCCCGAGCTGACCGCGGCATGAGCGCACAGGCCGCTCCGAAGCGCTCATCCCGGAGCGCGCAGCGCGGAGGGTAGTCCAGTGAGCGTGCTGGGTTGCACTCAGGTTCACGCCGCCGGGCCCGCGGTTCGGGAGTTCGCTCTTTGAGCAGCGGCGGTCGCGCAGAGCTGTACGTGTACTACCGCGTCGCGCCGGCCGACTGGCCGCGCGTGCTCGACATCGTCCGCGGCTTCCAGCAGCGCCTGCGCGATGCGCACGACGGGTTGGACGCCCGCGTGCTGCAACGCCCCGGCGCAAACGGTGGCGACGTGACCTTGATGGAGGTCTACGCACGCCACCGTGCATCGGGCGTCGACGAAGCACTGCGCGCGCGCATCGACGACGCGGCGAGAGTGCTGGCCCCGCTGCTGACCAGCGCGCGACACGTGGAGATGTTCGAGGCGCTCGACTGACCGCGCTACAGCGAGCGCACCATCTCGACGTGCGGGATGCCGGCCTCCTCGAATACCGCCCCGCGCGCAACGAAGCCGGCGCGGCTGTAGAACGGCGCCGCGCCGAGCTGCGCATGCAATAGGGCCTCGCGGTCGCCGCGCTCGCGCGCGTGCTGCAGCAGCGCGTCGAGCACGGCACGGCCGATGTGTCCACCGCGCATCGGCGCCAGCACCGCCATGCGGCCGATCTTGGCGACACCGGGTACGTGCTCGAGCATGCGCCCGGTCCCGAGCGGAATGCCGAAGCGGTTGCGCGCCAGCGCATGAACGCAGCCATCGTCGGCGCCGTCCCACTCCATGTCGGCGGGGATGTTCTGCTCGTCGACGAACACCTGCGAGCGGATCTTGCGCGCCGCGTCGCCGAGCTCGTTCCAGCGGCCGACGCGCACGTCGACCATCGGCTTGCCGGCTTCGTAGGCGTTCAGGAGATCGCGGAACTCCTGCGGCACCGGCTTGGACTTCATGGTCGATGGGTCGGCAAACACGTAGACCAGTTCGCCGCTCACCAGCGCCTGCTCGCCGCGATAGACGGCGCAGGCGAACACCGTCGACGAGTTGCCGATGCTTTGCGTGCGGATACCGACCTCGATCAGATCGTCGTAGCGTGCCGAGGCCATGTATTCGAGGGTTGCCTTGCGGGCGTAGAAGTCGCCGCCGAGGTACACCATCGTCTCGTGATACGGGATCGCGAGGGCGCGCCAGTAGCCGGCGATCGCCGTGTCGAAGTACATCAGGTAGTGCGCGTTGAAGACGATGTTCTGCATGTCGACCTCGGCCCAGCGCACACGCAGGCGCTCGAAGAAGCGGAAGTCCGATCGGGAAGTCATCGCATCATCCTCAATGCGCCCAGGTGCCGTCGGCGCAAAGCATACCCAAGGCTGCGGCCGCCGCCGCGATCTGGGCCTCCGGCACCCTTCGCCCGCGCTCGGGAACTGCCTGCCGCGCAATGGCCTGCAACAAGAAAACCCGGCCCCTTGCGGCGGCCGGGCTTCCAGTTGCGAGCCTGCGCGTGGCGCCTCAGGCGTGCTTCTGCTCGAAGAACTGCTCGTCTTCGGTCGAGCCCTTCAGTGCAGCCGTCGACGACTGGCGCTCGATCGTGGTGGTCACCGCGTCGAAGTAGCCGGTGCCGACCTCGCGCTGGTGCTTGACCGCGCTGAAGCCCTTCTCCGCCGCCGCGAACTCCTTCTCCTGCAGTTCGACGAAGGCGCTCATGTTGTTGCGCGCGTAGCCGTGGGCAAGTTCGAACATCGAGTAGTTGAGGCTGTGGAAGCCGGCCAGCGTGATGAACTGGAACTTGTAGCCCATCGCGCCCAGTTCGCGCTGAAACTTGCCGATCGTGGCGTCGTCGAGGTTCTTCTTCCAGTTGAAGCTCGGCGAGCAGTTGTACGCCAGCAGCTTGCCCGGAAACTTGGCGTGGATCGCATCGGCAAACGCCTTGGCGAAGGCGAGATCCGGCGTGCCGGTCTCGCACCACAGCATGTCGACGTACGGCGCATAGGCCAAGCCACGGCTCACCGCCTGGTCCAGCCCCTTGCGCGTGCGGAAGAAGCCTTCGATGGTGCGCTCGCCGGTGAGGAACGGTCGATCGTTCTCGTCGACGTCGCTCGTCACCAGATCCGCGGCTTCGGCGTCGGTGCGCGCCAGCAGCACGGTGGGCACGCCCATCACGTCGGCCGCCAGGCGCGCGGCAACCAGCTTGGCGACGTTCTCGCGCGTCGGCACCAGCACCTTGCCGCCCATGTGGCCGCACTTTTTCACCGACGCCAACTGGTCTTCGAAGTGCACGCCGGCAGCGCCCGCCTCGATCATCGACTTCATCAGTTCGAAGGCATTGAGCACGCCGCCGAAGCCCGCTTCGGCGTCGGCGACGATCGGCGCGAAGAAGTCGACGTCGCTCTTGCCCTCGCTCCACTGGATCTGATCGGCGCGGGTGAAGGTGTTGTTGATCTTCTTCACCACCTTGGGTACCGAGTCCACCGAGTACAGCGACTGGTCGGGATACATCTCGCCGTTGCTATTCGCGTCGCCGGCCACTTGCCAGCCCGAGAGGTAGATCGCCTTGAGGCCGGCCTTGACCTGCTGCAGCGCCTGGTTGCCCGTGAGCGCCCCCAGCGTGTTGACGAACGGCTCCGTGTTCACCAGCGTCCACAGCTTCTCGGCGCCGCGCTTGGCGAGCGTGTGCTCCACTGCCAGCGAACCGCGCAACCGGACCACGTCCGCGGCGCTGTAGCCGCGGCGCACGCCCTTCCACCGAGGGTTCTCCGCCCATTCACGTTCGAGGTTGGCGGCTTGCTGTTCACGGGAGGGTTGCGTCATGACGAGGCTCCAAGCAGGTTGTACTGGGAAGGAGCCTACCGTTCCTCCGGCATCCAATGTCTTGTAGAAGATAAAAAATTACTCCATATAAATCATATCTTTAGACATCGATTTCTAGAATGCGGCAAGCGATCGATCATCGTGGAAGGATTTCAGCCAGATCGACCGCAACGGGATTCGTAATGCGGAAAGTAAATCCCTTATTGCGAAAGCAGGCCAGCATTCCGGACCCATCGACGATAGATCCGGTCGGCCAACTGCTGCTGCAGCGCGAGGAGGTGGACCGTGTCCTGGCGAATGCGGTTGGGTTGCTGCACGGTTTCGAAACGATGCTGGGCCGACTCGTACTGTGCATCGGGGTGCCGGAGCCAGAGATCGATCTTGGACGCGTCGATCTCGACATGGAACTGCAAGCCGAGGTGTGGCCCGATCGCGAACGCCTGGAACGGGCACTGCGCGCTACTGGCCAAGGCCTGCGCACCTGCCGGCAGGTCGAATGCCTCGTAGTGCCAGTGAAAGACCTGCTGTGCCGCATCGGGCCCGAGCCATGCCAGGCTGAGCGGCGAATCGATGCGATCGATGCGATGCCAGCCAACTTCCGGCTTCGGCGAGGGGCCGACGCGTGCGCCGAGCACCCGCGCCAACAACTGCCCTCCCAGGCAGTGGCCGAGCAGCGGCACGTTCTGGCGCAGCGACTGCTCGACCAGGCGGCAGGCATCGCGGATGCAGCGCAGATCGTCGTTGACGCTCATCTCGCCGCCGAGCAAAGCCAGCGCGCTGAAACCGTCGACGCGATCGGGGAAGCCCGCGCTGGCCGTGGCCACGCGCAGTTCGCTGGCGACGCGGTGCCGCTCCAGCCAGGTACCAAGGTACGCCGGCGCATCGTTGTCCATGAACTGCAGAATCAGAACGGGTTTCGTCATGGCACCAAGAGGGTTCGCGAAGCAGGCGTCGCCCTCATCATGCCCCGACGGACGGATCGGATGCGCCGCCACAGGCAAAATGCGCACTTCGTCAGTGGCGGGCAGCCCGCTGCATGACGCTCAGCGAGGAGACCCAACGCATGAAGACCGACGCCTATTGGATGCCGTTCACGGCCAACCGCCAGTTCAAGAAGGCGCCTCGCCTGCTGGCGCGCTCCAGCGGCATGTACTACTGGACGCACGACGGCCGCCAGATCCTCGACGGCATTGCGGGCATGTGGTGCGTTAACGCCGGTCACGCGCGGCCGAAGATCGTGCAGGCCATTCAGGAGCAGGCGGCCGAGCTCGACTTCGCGCCGCCGTTTCAGATGGGCCACCCGAAGGCGTTCGAACTGGCCGAAGAGGCGGTGAAGCTCGCGCCGGCCGGGATGACCAAGTTGTTCTTCACCAACTCGGGCTCCGAGTCGGTCGACACCGCGCTGAAGATGGCGCTGGCGTACCACCGCGTGCGCGGCGAAGGCCATCGCACGCGGCTGATCGGTCGCGAGCGCGGCTACCACGGCGTGAATTTCGGTGGCCTGTCGGTCGGCGGCATGACGGCCAACCGCAAGATGTTCGGCGCCATGCTGGCCGGCGTCGACCACCTGCGCCACACGCACGACCTGTCGCGCAACGCGTTCAGCGTCGGCCTGCCCGAGCATGGTGCCGAACTGGCCGACGATCTCGAGCGCCTGTGCGTGTTGCACGACCCGTCGACGATCGCGGCGGTGATCGTCGAGCCGATCGCCGGTTCGGCCGGCGTGTTCCTGCCGCCCAAGGGCTACTTGCAGCGGCTGCGCCAGATCTGCGACAAGCACGGCATCCTGCTGATCTTCGACGAAGTCATCACCGGGTTCGGTCGCACCGGCCAGCCGTTCGCCGCGCAGACCTTCGGCGTCACGCCCGATTTGATGACGGTGGCCAAGGGGCTGACCAACGGTTGCGTGCCGATGGGCGGCGTGTTCGTCAAGCAGGCGATCCACGACGCCTTCATGAGCGGGCCCGAGCACCTGATCGAGTTCTTCCACGGATACACCTACTCGGCTCACTCGCTGGCCTGCGCGGCCGGCCTCGGCACGCTGGCGACGTATGCCGAAGAAGGCCTGTTGACTCGCGCAGCCACGCTGCAGAGCTACTTCGGCGAGGCGGTGCATTCGCTCAACGGGCTCGCCAACGTGATCGACGTGCGCAACTTCGGTCTGGTGGCCGGTATCGAGTTGCGGCCGATCGACGGCGAGCCGGCCAAACGCGCGTTCAACGTCTTCCTCGATTGCTTCGACAAGGGCGTGCTGGTGCGCACCACCGGCGACATCATCGCGCTGTCGCCGCCGCTGATCGTCGAGCGCGAGCACATCGACCGCATCGTCGACACGTTGCGCGGCGCCATCCAGCGCGCCGCGTGAAGGGGTCCGGCCGCGGCGAGGCGCGCAAGGATCGGATCGCGCAACGGCGTGCGCCGGCCGCCGAGCGCCCTGCGCATCGCATGAGCGCGCACGGCCGCTCCGAAGCGCTCATCCCGGAGCGAGCAGCGCGGAGGGTAGTCCAGTGAGCGCGCGGTGAGCGGCCCACCCTGGGCCGCCTACGCCAGCCTGGCGGCGAGCATGCTGCTGGTCGGCAGCTACGTCGGGCTATCCAAACTGCTGTTGGTGGCGTTTCCGGTGTTCCTGCTGGCGTGGTTGCGCTTCGGCATCGCGGCGCTCGCGATGCTGCACTGGTTACCGCGCCGCGATGGCGAGGCGCCGTTGTCGCGCCACGACCGGCAGCTGCTGTTCTGGGAAAGCTTTCTCGGCAACTTCCTGTTCTCGATCTGCATGCTCTACGGCGTGCTGCTCAGTTCGGCGGTGGCCGCTGGCGTCGTGCTGGCGGCGATTCCGGCGGCGGTGGCGGTGCTGTCGCGGATTTTTCTGAAGGAGCGCATCGCGCCGCGCGTGATGGCGGCCATCGCCTGCGCAGTGGCCGGCATCGCACTGCTGGCACTCGGGCGCGCCGGGCCTGAGAGCGCCCGCGCGGGGGAGCACCCTACCCTCGGTCATGCGCTGCTGGTCGGCGCGGCGATCTGCGAGGCGAGTTACGTGGTCATCGGCAAGCGGCTCACTGCCCAGGTGTCGGCGCGACGCATCAGCGCGCTCATCAACCTGTGGGGCCTGGTGCTGATCAGCCCGCTGGGGTTGTGGCAGGCACGGACGCACGATTTCGCGCAGGTGACGCCGGCCACCTGGGGCTTGCTGCTGTTCTATTCGCTGGCGGCGAGCGTGGCCACCGTGTGGTTGTGGATGCGCGGGCTGCGCCAGGTGCCGGCCTCGCGAGCGGGCGTGTTCACGGTGCTGCTGCCGGTGGCTTCGGCATTGGTGGGCGTGACGGTGCTGAACGAGCCTTTCACGGCGTCGCACGCCACGGCGTTCGGCCTCGCACTGGGTGGGCTGCTGCTGGCCACCTGGCCGGGGCGCGCGCCGATGGTCGTCGTGCAACCCTGAGCGCTGTCTCGATTCAGACGGACTGCGGTTCGCCCCGGGTCATCGCAGCGCGTGCGCGCTGCATCACCTCGGCCGGCGCGAGCGCGCGCAGCGCGTGATCGGACCACACCTGGCGCCAGCGCCGCGCGCCGGGCTCGCCGAGCCGCAGCCCCATCATGTGGCGAGCCACGGCGAGCCACGGCGTTGCGTGGCTCGCGTGCTGTTCGGTCATGTAGCGCACCATCGCTTGCTCGACCTCGTCGCGTGTGGGCTCTGCCTCGATCGCCGGTCCGAACGCGATGGCCTCCCATTCGCGCAGGCGCCATGGGTCGTGGTAGGCGGCGCGACCGATCATCACGCCATCGACCCTGGCCAGTTCGGCCCGCAACTCCAGCGACTCGCCCAGCCCTCCATTGAGAACGAAGATCCACTGCGGAAAATCGCACTTCAGGCGCGCCACCGTGTCGTGGCGCAGTGGCGGCACCTCGCGGTTGCGCTTCGGGCTCAGGCCGTCGAGCCAGGCATTGCGGGCATGCACGATGAAGACGGTGCAGCCACCCTCGCCCACCGTGCCGACGAAGTCGCGCACGAAGCCGTAGTCGTCGACCCGGTCGATGCCGATGCGATGCTTGACCGTCACCGGCAGCGCGGCCGCGTCGCGCATCGCCTCCACGCAGTCGCGCACCAGCGCAGGCTCGGCCATCAGGCAGGCACCGAACGCCCCGCGCTGCACGCGCGGGCTCGGGCAGCCGCAGTTCAGGTTGATCTCATCGTAGCCCCACTGCTGTGCCAGCCGCGCGCAATGCGCCAGGTCGGCGGGTTCGCTGCCGCCCACCTGCAGCGCCAGCGGATGCTCGGCGGGGTCGAAGTCGAGATGCCGCGGCACGTCGCCGTGCAGCAGCGCGCCGGTGGTGATCATCTCCGTATACAGCCGCGCGCGTGGCGCGATCAGGCGATGAAAGTAGCGGCAGTGGCGGTCGGTCCAGTCCATCATCGGTGCGACGCACAGGCGCCACGCCCGCGAGGGCGCGGTCGTCGCGATCGGTAGTGCCGTGTGCGGGGGCATGCACCCAAGCATGCCACGGCAGCGCGCCTCAACTGCGTGCCTTGCCGCCGGGCCGGCCTGCGCCGGCCCGGCGCAGCCGTGAACTCTAGTGCCCCGACGCCGACGCGGCGCCGATGCCGGTCTCGGAGCGCACCTGCTGCGCGACGAAGCCCGCGCGATCGCGCTGTGCGCGCGGGCTTCTGTCGAGCACCGAGAACAGCCAGATGCCGACGAAGCCGATCACCATCGAGAACAGCGCCGGCGAGGCGTACGGAAACAGCGACGAGCCCTTCGGGTTGCCGAGCGTGGCCTCCCACACCGCGGGCGACACCACCGTCAGCACCACCGACGAGACGAGGCCGAGAAAGCCGCCGATCACCGCGCCGCGGGTGGTGCAGTCCTTCCACAGCACCGACATCAGCAGCACCGGGAAGTTGGCCGACGCCGCGATGGCGAACGCCAGGCTGACCATGAAGGCGATGTTCTGCTTCTCGAACGCGATGCCCAGCAGCACCGCGACGATGCCCAGCGCCACCGTGGTGATGCGCGACACCTTCAACTCCGACGCGCTGTCGGCCCTGCCCTGCTTGACCACCGTGGAGTAGAGGTCGTGCGACACCGCGCTGGCGCCCGACAGCGTGAGCCCGGCCACCACCGCGAGAATGGTGGCGAACGCCACCGCCGAGATGAAGCCGAGGAAGACATTGCCGCCGACCGCATTGGCCAGGTGCACCGCGGCCATGTTGCCGCCGCCCAGCAGCGCGCCCTTGGCGTCGAGGAACTGCGGGTTGGTGAGCACGAAGGTGATGGCGCCGAAGCCGATGATGAAGGTCAGCACGTAGAAGTAGCCGATCCAGGTGGTGGCCCAGAACACCGACTTGCGCGCCTCCTTGGCGTTGGGTACGGTGAAGAAGCGCATCAGGATGTGCGGTAGCCCGGCGGTGCCGAACATCAGCGCCATGCCGAAACTGATGGCCGAGATCGGGTCCTTGATGAAGCCGCCCGGCCCCATGATCGCGAAGCCCTCCTTGGCCGCTGCGTCGGGCGGCTTGCCGGCGGTCGTCGCGAGGCCGGTCTTGACCTCGACCGCCTTGGCGAACATCGCCTCGGGCGAGAAGCCGAAGCTCCACAGCACCATCAGCGCCATGAAGGTCGCGCCGCCCAGCAGCAGGCAGGCCTTGATGATCTGCACCCAGGTGGTGGCGGTCATGCCGCCGAACAGCACGTAGACCATCATCAGCGCGCCGACGATCACCACCGCGATCCAGTAGTCGAGGCCGAACAGCAGCTTGATCAACTGCCCGGCGCCAACCATCTGCGCGATCAGGTAGAACGCCACCACCACCAGCGTGCCGGAGGCGGCGAACACGCGCACCGGCGCCTGCTCGAAGCGAAACGCGGCCACATCGGCGAAGGTGAACTTGCCGAGGTTGCGCAGCCGCTCGGCGAGCAGGAAGGTGACCACCGGCCAGCCGACCAGGAAGCCGATCGAGTAGATCAACCCGTCGAAACCACCCACCATCACCGCGGCCGAGATGCCGAGGAACGACGCCGCGCTCATGTAGTCGCCGGCGATCGCCAGGCCGTTCTGGAAGCCGGTGATGCCGCCGCCGGCGGTGTAGAAGTCGGCCGCCGACTTGGTGCGCGCCGCCGCCCACTTGGTGATGAACAGCGTCGCCACCACGAAGACGGCGAACATGACGATCGCGGTCCAGTTGGTGGCCTGCTTCTGCGCCTGTCCGAGATCGGCACCGGCCGACCACGCGGCTTCCGCCGCCACGAGCAACGCCAGCGGCACCGCGCCGATGCGAACGACGCGGCGGCTCATTTCAGCGCTCCCTTGGCGATCTGCTCGGTCAGGTCGTCGTACTCCTTGTTGGCGCGCCGCACGTAGATGCCGGTGATGACGATCGTGAAGACGATGACGCCCAGGCCGAGCGGCATGCCGATCGTCGTGACGCCTGCGCCGATGCGGGTGGCCAGCAGCGCCTTGTCGAAGGCCACCAGCAGGATGAAGCCGTAGTAGACGATCAGCATCGCGACCGTCAGCCACCAGCCGAAGCGTGCCCGCCTGCTCTTGAGTTGCTGGTAGCGCGGATCGGCAACGATGCGCGCGGTCAGATCATCGTCCATGGAATCTCCTCTCAACCCGGCTGCATGATGTGCCCGGTGCGTGCCGAGGGCAAGAGACCCCGTGAGCCGCGGTCAAAGGTGCAGGTTGCGGAACTACAACGCTGTATCCCGGTTTTCCCTGACGAAGATCGCGCAGAGCAAGGCGCCGGCCAGTACCACCACGATCGGCACCCACAGCCCATCGACCACGCGTCCGCTGTGCGCCGACACTGCCAGCACCGCGCTCGGCAGCAGCCCGCCGAACCAGCCATTGCCCAGGTGATACGGCAGGCTCACCGACGAGCAGCGCACGCGGGTGGGGAACATCTCCACCAGCATCGCGGCCAGCGGCCCGTAGACCATGGCGACGCAGGCGATCAGCACGAACAGGATCGCCACCACCTGCACGTGAGCAACGCGCGCCGGGTCGGCCTGCCGAGGATAACCCGCAGCGTCGAGCGCGGCGTCGAGCCGCTGTCGCAACAGCGCCTCGTCGAGGTCGAGCTCGATCTGCCGGCCGGCGATCGACACCATGGCAGGTCCCGACGCATCGACTTGCACGTAGTGCACCGCTCGCAGCGACAGCAGCCGTTGCGCCCGCTCGCAAGCGGTATCGCGCGCCGCGATGCGCCAGGCGCAATCGGCCGGCGCGGCGTGCAACTGCACGGCAACGCGCTGCTGCGCCGCCACCAGCAGCGGGTTGGCGCTCTTGGCCAGCGCGCCGAACAACGGCAGCCAGCTCGCCGCTGCCAGCACGCAGCCTGCGAGGATGATCGGCTTGCGCCCGATGCGGTCGGACCAGGCGCCGAACAGCACGAACAGCGGCGACGCCAGCAGCAGCGCTGCGCCGAGCAGCAGCGCCGCGGTCGTCTCATCGACCTTGAGCGTCATCGTCAGGAAGAACAACGCCTCGAACTGCCCCGTGTACCAGACGACCGCCTGCGCAGCGACCAGGCCGAACAGCGCGATCAGCACCTGCCGCAGATTGCGCCAGTTGCCGAATGCATCGGTCAGTGGCCGCCGCGACGCACCGCCCGAGCGCTTCAGTTCGAGAAACAGCGGCGACTCGCGCAGCCGCAGCCGCACCCAGATGCCCACCACCAGCAGCGCCAGCGAGGCGAGGAACGGTAGCCGCCAGCCCCAGGCCGCGAACGCCTCGTCGCCCAGCGCGCTGCGCAGGCCGACGCTGGCGGTCAGCGCCAGCAGCAGGCCGAGACTGGCGGTGGTCTGGACCCAGCCGGTGTAAAGGCCGCGGCGATCGCGCGGTGCGTGCTCGGCCACGTAGGTGGCCACGCCGCCGTACTCGCCGCCAATGGCCAGGCCCTGCAGCACCCGCAGCACCACGAGCAATGCCGGCGCAGCGGCGCCGATCGTGTCGTAGCCCGGCAGCAGGCCGATCGCGAAGGTGGCGACGCCCATCAGCACCAGCGTGACGAGAAAGGTGTATTTGCGCCCGATGAGGTCGCCGAGTCTTCCGAACAGCAGCGCACCCACCGGCCGCACCAGGAAGCCGGCGGCGAACGCCAGCAGCGTGGTGGCCAGTGCCGCGTGTTCGCCCGCAGCCGCGAAGAACGCCTGCGCGAACACCGGTGCCAGCACGCCGAACAGATAGAAGTCGTACCACTCGAACAGCGCGCCGATGCTCGAGGCGACGATCACCTGCCTGTGCTCGGCCGGCATCGGCGCGCTTGCTGTGGCAGGCATACCGTTTAAGCTCCCCGTGGTTCTCGCCGCGATGATGCACCATGCCCAACGCGTTCGACTTCTCTGCCTCGCCGTTCGACTGCCTCGACGCCGACGAGCAGCGCATGGTGCGCGACAACGTCGACATCGCCTACTTCCGCGACGACGAGACCGTGCTCGACCGCGACAGCGAACCGTTGCACCTGTTCGTGGTGATCAAGGGCCACGTCTCGCAGGTCGACGGCGACGAGCTGGTCGCCACCTACGGGCCCAACGACTGCTTCGACGGCCGCTCGCTGGTGGCGGGGCGCGCCAGCCACCGCTTCGTCGCCGCCGAGGAGGTGGTGGCCTACCAGCTGGCCAAGGCGACGGTGAATCAGCTCATCTCGCGCAACGCCACCTTCGGCGCGCTGCTGTTCTCCGACCTCTCCAACAAGCTCGGCGCGCTCGCGCAGCGCCACAGCCAGCGCGAGATGCAGGCGCTGACGATGTCGCGCGTCGGCCAGGCCTACCTGCGCCCGGCGCATACCGTCGACGGCGACGCCGACGTGGTGTCGGTGGCGCGGGTGATGCAGACGCAGCGCACCAGCAGCGTGCTGGTGCGCGACGGTGAACGCCTGGGCATCCTCACCAACACCGGGCTGCAACGCGCGATCGTCGACGGCCAGCCGCTGGCGCAGGTGCCGGCGCGCGCGCACGCCACGTTCGAGCTGGTGACGATCGCGCCGCGCTCGCCGCTGTTCGAGGCGCTGGCGCTGATGATCCAGCACCAGGTGCACAGGCTGGTGGTCGTCGACGGCAGCGAGGTGGTCGGCCTGCTCGAGCAGCTCGACGTGCTGAGCTACCTGTCGAACCATTCGTACTTGATCACCGTGCAGATCGTGCGCGCGCGCGATCTCGACGATCTGCGAGCCGCCGCCGCGCGCATCAACGGCCTGGTGGCGCTGCTGTACCGCGGCGGCACGCGAGTCGGCCAGATCAGCCGGCTGGTGCAGGCGCTGAACGGCAAGCTGTTCGAGCGCACCTGGCAACTGGTGGCGCCGCCCGAGCTGCTGGCGGCGAGCTGCCTGTTCGTGATGGGCAGCGAGGGCCGCGGCGAACAACTGCTGAAGACCGACCAGGACAACGGACTCGTGCTGCGCGACGACGCGGTGCTCGACGACGCCGTCGTCGGCGCGGCCTGCGACCGCTTCTCTGCCGCGCTGAACGACTTCGGCTACCCCGAGTGCCCGGGCGGCATCATGGTCAGCCGCCCGGCGTGGCGACACCGCCAGAGCGAGTTCACCGCCACGGTGCGTCAGTGGCTGTTGCGGCCGAGCCCCGAAAGCCTGATGGCGCTGGCGATCTTCATCGACGCGCGCGCGGTGGCCGGCGACCCCTCGCTGCTGGCGCCGGTGCGCGCCGAAGTCGATCGCCTGGTCAGCGCCGACGACGCGCTGCTCGGCCGCTTTGCCGCAGCGATCGATTCGTTCCCCGCCGAAACCGGCGGCTGGTGGAACCGGCTGCTGCTGATCGGCGACACGGGCACGCAGTTGCTCGACGTCAAGAAGGCGGCGATCTTTCCGATCGTGCACGGCGTGCGCAGCCTGGCGCTGCGCGACCACGTGGCCGCGATCGGCACCGTTGCGCGGCTCGACGCGCTGGTGGCCGTGGGTCGGCTCGACGCCGCAATGGCCACCGACCTCACCGACAGCCTGCACTTCCTGATGGCGCTCAAGCTCAAGGCCGGCCTGGCCGAGATCGACACCGGCCGCGCGGTCAGCGGCGGCGTCGCGACGCAGCGCCTGAGCAGCCTGGAGCGCGATCTGCTGAAAGACGCGTTGGCGGTGGTCAAGCGGTTCAAGGCGCTGGTGCGCCACCAGTTCCACCTGGAAAGCGCATGAGGCTCGGCCCGCTGGAGCCGCTGCGCCGCGGCTGGCTGCTGTACCACCTGGCCGACCCGCAGTTTGCGTTCATGTACGACGCGCCGCCGCGCAACGAGTGGGTGACGCTCGACTGCGAGACCACCGGGCTCGACGTGCATCGCGACCAGATCATCTCGATCGGCGCCGTGCGCATCGTCGGCAGCCGCCTGTTGACCAGCCAGCGGCTCGAACTGCTGGTGCGTCCCGAGCGCGCGCCCACCGCCGACAGCGTGCGCGTGCACCGCCTGCGCGAGCGCGACGTGGCTGCCGGCATGAAGCCCGAGGACGCGATGCGGCGGCTGCTCGAGTTCATCGGCAGCCGGCCGCTGGTGGGCTACTACCTCGAGTTCGACGTGGCGATGATCAATCGCGAGATCTGGCCGATGCTCGGTGTGCGGCTGCCGCAGCCGAAGATCGAGGTGTCGGCGATGTACTACGACTACAAGAACCGCAAGCGGCCGGCCCACGAGCGCGACACCATGATCGACCTGCGCTTCCAGACCATGATGAACGACCTCGCGTTGCCGACCTTCGATGCACACGACGCGCTCAACGACGCGGTGATGGCGGGGCTGGCTTTCGTCAAGCTGCGGGGTCTGCTGGGGGAAGCCTGAAGGCGCCGAGCCGGCGTCCTCGGCTGCCATGCCACGCGGGCGGCCGCGCCGCATTGCGACCACACTGGCTTCAGGCCGCCGGCGGTTCGGCGTGCTTGAAGAACCAGCCGCGTGCTCCGCTGGCGTCGAAGCGCTGCCAGTTCTGCGGATCCTGCCGCAGCCGATCGGCCAGCACGTACATCGCCAGCGGGTTCATTCCCATGCCGACATGGCTGGCGGCGATCTCGATGTTCTCGGTGTGCGGCAGCACGTCGTTGACGCTGCAGTGCCAGGCCACGACGCCGTCGGTGCGCGAGAAGATCGAGGTCGTCGGCACCGGCGGCGCGACACGCAGCTGCTGGTGCAGCCGCGGGTCATCGCGCACCTTCTGACCGCTCATGAGTTCGTAGATCCGCCAGGCGTTGGTGTGACGCGGATGGCCGGCGAAAGGCGAGCCGAGCGTGACCACGCAGCGCACGAGATCGGGCATCTCCTTGGCGAACTCGCGCGCATAGACTCCGCCCAGACTCCAGCCGACCAGGCTGACCTGACGGCCATGCCGGTCGGCCAGCCGCTGCAGGCGCTCGCGGCAGGCCTGCAGCACGCCCTGCCGCGGCCCCAAGTTGAAGCCCTGCTTCCAGGCATGCGTCCAGTGCCCGCGGCGGCGCAGGAAGCTGCGCAGCAGCGCGGTGCTGATGTCCGATGCCGCCAGCCCGGGGAACACCAGCACCGGATGGCCGTCGCCGCTGGGCAGGCGATCGAGCCAGGGAGTCGCCAACGCCAGCGCCGCGGCTTCCCACGGCGCGCGCGCCTCCAGCATCATCAGCAGTGCGCCGGGAGCACCGGTGGGATGGTTCCCGGCCGCGAGCTTGGTCAGCCGCCGCAGGTTGGACCGTGTCTTCATTCGGGCGCGCTCTTGCGCGGCCTCTCGCAACAACGATGACATGTTAGCCAGCGGATGATCGCTGCGCTGGAGGGGTGTCCCTAGTCTGTGGCGCCGCTGCCACCGACGAGCGCTTCCGCACACCTGCCGAGGTCGGCGTAGACGGCGTCGGCCTGCTGCTCGTCGCCGTGGCTCAACGGCTGGCCGCTGCGTACCAGCAGGCAGCGCGCGACACCCGCGGCGCGGCCCGCCTGCACGTCGGACAGCCGGTCGCCGACCATCGCGCTGGCCGGCAGGTCGAGCGACAGCTCGCGCGCCGCGCTCAGCAGCATGCCCGGTGCCGGCTTGCGGCAATCGCACTGCAGCCGATACGCGGCCACCGTCGCATCGGGCAGATGCGGGCAATGCACGACGGCGTCGAGTCGCACGCCTTCGGCCGACAGGGCCGCACGCATGTGCGCGGTGAAGCGTTCGTAGTCATCGTTCGAGTACAGGCCGCGTGCGATGCCGCTCTGGTTGGTCACCACCACCAGGCGCCAGCCCGCGCGCTGCAGCCGCGCGAGTCCCTGCGCACTGCCGGGCACCAGGGCGAAGTCTTCGACGCGGTAGGTGTAACCGTGGTCGACGGTGATCACGCCATCGCGATCGAGGAAGACGGCGCGGTGCATCAGTTCGGCGCCAGTTCGCCGCGGCGGACCGAGCGTTCAGCCACCGCGGATGCGCTCGACGAGCCGGCTCGTCGAGTAGCCGTCGACGAACGCGATCGCCACGGCGCGCCCGCCCCAGCTGCGCACCAGCGCTGTCTCGCGCAGCGTTTCGATGTCGTAGTCGCCGCCTTTCACGTAGACGTCGGGGCGCACGCGCTCGATCAGCTCGCACGGCGTCGACTCGTCGAAGACGACGACGAAGTCCACCGCCTGCAGCGCCGCCACCACGGCGGCACGGTCGGCCTCCGCGTTGAGCGGGCGCCCGGGTCCCTTGCCCAGCCGGCGCGCCGAGGCGTCGCTGTTGACCCCCACCAGCAGCGCCGCGCCGAGCGCGCGTGCCTGCGCCAGGTAGGTCACGTGGCCGCGGTGCAGCACGTCGAACACGCCGTTGGTGAACACCAGCGGCCGCGGCCAGCCGTCGTGCGCGACCTGCTGCGGACTCAGGATCTTGTCGGAAGGCAGCGGCACAATGCGTGGGCTGCGGCCGCGACGGCCGCGCGAAGGAACCGCATTGAGTCTACCCTTTGCCCAGCATCTGGCGCAGCACCGCGAGCTGTTCGCGCGGCTCGACTCTATGGCGCCCGACGTGGCGCGCGCCGCGCAACGCCTGAGCGATGCCTTGCGCAACGGCGGCAAGCTGATGTTCTGCGGCAACGGCGGGTCGGCGGCCGACAGCCAGCACCTGGCCTCGGAGTTCACCGGCCGCTTCGTCGACGACCGGAGGCCGCTGGCCGCGCTGGCGCTGTCGACCGACAGTTCGGCGCTGACCTGCATCGCCAACGACTACGCGTTCGACCAGGTGTTCGAGCGCCAGTTGCGCGGCCTGGGGCGTGCGGGCGACGTGCTGGTCGCGATCTCCACCTCGGGCAAGTCGGCCAACGTGCTGCGCGCGGTGCACGCCGCGCGCGAACTCGGCATCGGCGTGGTCGGCCTGCTCGGCCGCGACGGCGGGCCGCTGAAGCCGCTGTGCGACGTGCCGCTGGTGGTGCCCAGCGACACCACGGCGCGCATCCAGGAGGCGCACATCTTCATCGGCCACACGCTGTGCGCGATGGTCGAGGAGGCGCTGGGGCTGTAGGCGATCACCCGGCCGGCTGATCGGCCAGCCAGCGGATGTAGCGCCGCACGCCGGTGGCGACGTCGGCAAAAGCGTGGTCGCAGCCGGCAGCGCGCAGCGCGCCGAGGTCGGCCTGCGTGAAGCACTGGTACTTGCCGACCAGCGCGGCGGGGAAGTCGACGTACTCGACGATGCCGCGCGCCACCAGCTCCGGCAGCGGCAGCGGCGGTTCGCCGGCGCGCTCGCGCCAGCCGTTGACCACCGCGTGCGCCACGTCGTTGAACGGCTGCGCGCGGCCGCTGCCGACGTTGAAGACGCCCTTGACGCCGCCGTGCTGCAGGAACCACAGGTTGATGGCAACCACGTCGTCGACGCTGACGAAATCGCGCGCCTGCTCGCCGGGCCCGTAGCCGCCGTAGGCGCCGAACAGCCGCACCCGCCCCTCGGCGCGGTATTGCGTGCTGTGGTGGAACGCCACCGACGCCATGCGGCCCTTGTGCTGCTCGTGCGGCCCGTAGACATTGAAGTAGCGCAGGCCCACCACCTGGGCGCCGCTGGCCGGCAGCAGGCGCCGCACCACCTGGTCGGCGAGCAGCTTGGAGTAGCCGTAGACGTTGAGCGGCTGCTCGTGCGGTGGCGCCTCGCGAAAAACCGTGCTGCCGCCGTAGACCGCCGCCGACGAGGCGTAGATCAGCCGCGTGCCGTGCGCCTGGCAGGCGTCGAGCAGATCCTTGGTGCAGCGGTAGTTCTGCGCCATCATCAGGCGGCCGTCGTGCTCCATGGTGTCGGAGCACGCACCCTGGTGCAGCACGGCGTCGACGCGACCGAACTCGCCGCGCGCGAAGCGCGGGTAGAACTCGTCCCTGTCGAAGTAGTCGGCGATGTTTGCGCCGAGCAGGTTGGCGTACTTCGCGCCGTGGTGAAGGTCGTCGACCGCGACGATGTCGTCGGCGCCCAGCGCGTTGAGGCCGCGCAGCAGGTTGGCCCCGATCATGCCGGCGGCGCCGGTGACCACCAGTCTCATGCCGCCCCCTGCGCCCGGCCAGTCGGCGTTCGATGGGGCCGGTAGTCGATCACTCGAACAGCTCCTCGTAGGTCACGTTGGCGGTGCCGAAGCGGCTGACCACGATGCCGGCCGCGCGGTTGGCGATCGGCACCGCTTCGCGCGGGCTGAGGCCGGCGGCCAGCATCGCCGCCATCGTCGCGATCACGGTGTCGCCGGCGCCGGTGACGTCGAACACCTGCTGCGCCTGCGCGCTCACGTGCAATGCGCCGCGCGCATCGAACAGCGACATGCCCTCCTCGGAGCGCGTCAGCAGCACGTTGTCGATGCGCTGCTCGGCGCGCAGCCTCGTCGCCAGCGCGGCGAGCTGCGCCTCGTCGTCCCACGGCCCGACGGCGGTGGCCAGCTCGCTGCGGTTGGGGGTGATCACGCTGGCACCGGCGTAGCGCGAGAAGTCGCGCCCCTTGGGGTCGACCAGCACCGGTTTGCCGGCGCTGCGCGCGAGCTGAATCATGCGCGCGATGTGCGTCAGACCACCCTTGCCGTAGTCGGAGAACAGCACGGCGTCGTGCTCGGGCAGCACGCGCTCGAAGTCGTCGAGCATCTGCGCCAGCAGCTCATGGTCGGGCCGGTTCTCGAAATCCACCCGCAAGAGCTGCTGCGAGCGGCCGACGACGCGCAGCTTGATCGTGGTGCGCAGCGCCGGATCCTGGCCCAGCACGCGCTGCACACCCTCGCGCTGCAGCAGCCGCACCAGCGCGTGCGCCGGTTCGTCGTCGCCCATCACGGTGAGCAGCGTGGCGCCGGCGCCGAGCCTGCGTACGTTGAGCGCGACATTGGCGGCGCCGCCGAGGCGCTCTTCCTCGCGCTGAACCAGCACCACCGGTACCGGTGCCTCGGGCGAGATGCGCTCGACCTGGCCGAACCAGTAGCGGTCGAGCATGGCGTCGCCCACCACCAGCACGCGGGCGGCCTCGAGGCGGGCACGGGTGATCGCGGTCGTCATCGCGCCGCGATGATGCCTGAAGGCGCGGCCCGCGGATGCAGCCTTCGCCACGCTGCCAGCACCTCGCCGACCTCGATGTCCATCAACGCAGCGCCCGGCGTCGGCGGACGGGGGCCGAGCATCACCACGTTGCCGCTGGCCGAGCGCGGCAGCCAGCGGCCCCAGCCGGCGCTGCCATACAGCACGACGAGCGGGCAATCCATCGCCCCCGCGACGTGCGCGGGCCCGGTGTCGACCGACACCATGCTGTGGGCCTGCGCGGTCAGCGCCACCAGGCGCTGCAAGGTGGGCTTCATCGCCGCGATGTTGGCGACGCGGCCTTCTGCGGGCGGCACCCCCACGGCGTCGACGATTTCCTGCGTCAGCCGCGCCTCGCGCGTCGAGCCGCAGACGAGAACGGCGGCGCCGGGCACCTCGGCCAGCAGCGCGCGGATGACCGCTGCCCAACGTTGCGCCGGCCAGTGCTTGTCGTGCGTCGCGGTGGCGATTCGCCCGCGCTTGTGCGTCTTCTTGTGGCCCGGTTGCACCAGCACCAGCGGCCGCCCCGCGAGGCCATGCTGTTGCAGCCACTGCCGCGTCTGGTGCGCCCACTCAGGCGGCATGTGTAGCCGCGGCCGCGCTGGCACCGGCGGGCGCACCGCCGGACCCTGCAGGCCCGGCGCGTCGAGTTGCGCGATGTCGAGCCACCAGTCGGCCCAGTGCGCATCGTCGCCCGGCCAGTGCTCCCAGGCGCGCACCAGGCGCGACTCGGGAATCCGCGCGTGCTGGACGATGGCCTCGCCGAAACGGTCGCGCTCGCAGTGGTAGACGGGGCCGCGATGCGCACGCAGCCAGGCGTCGGCGTGCCAACGCGAGGGCGTCAGCCAGTGCGGCATGCGGCGGCTAAACACCATGCGCAGCTCCGACACCGCTGGGTCGGTCTGCAGCAGCACCGGCGTCCACGGGCCCGATGCCAGCAGATGCACCGGCTTGCCGTAGCGCTGCGCCAGCGCTTCGAGCAGCACGGTGAGCAGCACGCAATCGCCCACCGACGGGAAACGGATCACCAGCGGCGCTTCGGCATCGGCCGTGTGCGTGGCGTGCAGGTCGGAGGCGTCGATCGGCATGCGGCAGCGGCGCGGAATTCGGTAGCGTGGCGGGCCCTAACCGGTGACCGCTGCGTATCGCAGCCGCTGCCGCAGTGCCAGCAGTTCGTTGCCCACCAGCGCCGCCAGCACCAGCGTGCCGCCGGTCAGCGTGGCCCGCGCGGGCACCTCGTCGGCGCCCAGCCAGGCCCAGGCCACCCCGAAGATCACCTCGAGCAGCGCCAGCAGCGCGATCTCGGGGCCTGGCAACACGCGCGTCAGCCAGACCACGATGAGGCACGGAATCGCCAGTTGCACCACCCCCAGCAGGGCAAGCAACCCGAGGTCGTGCGCCGAGGCGCGCATCGGCCAGGCCAGCGGCAAGGTGACGAGCGAGGAGATCACCGCTCCGATCCACACCGCGCCGAGCATGTCGTGAGCCGGCTCGTCGGGGTCGCCGCTGCCGTGGGCGATGTGCTGCAGCAACGTCCAGTTGGCGGCACCGGCCAGCGGCACCGCGAGCGCCACCGACATGCCGGCGAGTGCCCCGCTGAGCTGCATCTCGCGGCCGAACATCCAGCCGATGCCGACGCCGGCGAACGCGATAGCGGCCCAGGTGCGGCGCGGCAGCCGGTGATGCAGCACCACGCGGGCGAACAGCGCGGTGACCAGCGGGCCGATCGCCAGCGTCACCAGCACGTTGGCCACCGTGGTCAGTGTGATCGCCACCATGAAGGCGGTGAACATCACCGCCCAGCACAGCCCCGAAGCCCACAGCGGCCAGCGGCCGCGCAGCAGCTCGCGCCACGACGACGGGCCGCGCAGCACCGACAGCCCGACGGTCAGTGCGAGCACGGTGAAGGCGCTGCGCCAGAACGTGACCTCGAAGCTCGCGGCCGCATCGAGGTGCCGCGTGACCACGCCGGCGATGCTCCACATCAGCGTGACGAGGATCATCAGGAACACCGCGCGCGTGTGGGTCATGCCTTGCATTCAGAGGGCCGCAACGCGGCCCGGGCGTGCTTCATGCGGGAGCCCCCTCGCGGAGGGGGCTCGGGGGAGCGAACGGAACGGCGAAGCCGAGGCATTCGGCTGCGCACCCGCTGCAGTCAAGCAACCTCCCGGGCGGCACGCTTGCGATCGTGCTCCTTCAGCCACCTCTTGCGCAGCCGAATGCTCCTCGGCGTGATCTCCACCAACTCGTCGTCGGCGATGAACTCCACCGCCGACTCCAGCGTCAGCTCGATCGCCGGCGTGATCTTGATCGCGTCTTCCTTGCCCGAGACGCGGAAATTGGTGAGCTGCTTGGTGCGTACCGCGTTGACCACCAGGTCATTGTCGCGGTTGTGCATGCCGACGATCATGCCCTCGTACACCGGATCGCCCGCCTTCACGAACATGCGGCCGCGATCGTCGAGCTTGCCCAACGCGTAGGTGACGATCTCGCCGTCCTCGTGGCTGATCAGCACGCCGTTCTGGCGCCCGCCGATCTCGCCCTTGAACGCCTCGTAGCCGTCGAAGATGTGGCTCATCAGCCCGGTGCCGCGCGTGATGTTGAGGAACTCGGTCGAGAAGCCGATCAGCCCGCGCGCCGGGATGCGGTAGTCGAGCCGCACGCGGCCGCGGCTGTCGCTGTGCATGTCGGCCAGCTCGCCCTTGCGCTGCCCCAGCTCCTGCATCACGGCGCCCTGGTGCTGGTCTTCGACGTCGACCGTCAGCAGCTCGATCGGCTCGTGCTTCTCGCCGTCGACATCGTGCAGCACGACGCGCGGGCGCGACACCGCCAGCTCGTAGCCTTCGCGGCGCATGTTCTCGAGCAGGATCGTCAGGTGCAGTTCGCCGCGACCCGAGACCTCGAACACGCCGTCTTCGTCGGTGTCCTTGACGCGCAGCGCCACGTTGCTCTGCAGCTCGCGATCGAGCCGGTCGCGGATCTGGCGGCTGGTGACGAAGCGCCCTTCGCGGCCGGCCAGCGGCGAGGTGTTGACGCAGAAGTTCATCGTCAATGTCGGTTCGTCGACCCGCAGCAGAGGCAGTGGCGCCGGCGCGTCGAGGCTGGTGATCGTCATGCCGATGCCGATGTCATCGATGCCGTTGACCAGCACGATGTCGCCCGGCCCCGCGCTGTCGGCCAGCCGTCGCTCGAGGCCTTCGAACGTCAGCACCTGGTTGACGCGCGCCTTGCGCGGCGTGCCGTCCATGCCTTCGCAGACGGCCACATCCATCGCCGGCCGGATGGTGCCCTGGTTGATGCGCCCCACGCCGATGCGGCCGACGTAGCTCGAGTAGTCGAGCGAGGCGATCTGCAACTGCAGCGGTGCCTGCGCGTCGCCGGCGTGGGCCGGCACGTGCTGCAGAACGGCCTCGAACAGCGGCGCCATGTCGGTGCCGACCTCGCCGGCGGCCAGCGTCGCCCAGCCTTCGAGGCCCGACGCGTAGACCACGGGGAAGTCGAGCTGTGCCTCGCTGGCGCCGAGCTTGTCGAAGAGGTCGAACGTCGCGTTGATCACCTCGACGGGGCGGGCCCCTGGCCGATCGACCTTGTTGACGACGACGATCGGCTTCAAGCCGAGTGCCAGCGCCTTGCGGGTGACGAAGCGCGTCTGCGGCATCGGACCCTCGACGGCGTCGATCAGCAGCAGCACGCCGTCGACCATCGACAGCGCGCGCTCGACCTCGCCGCCGAAATCGGCGTGGCCCGGGGTGTCGACGATGTTGATGTGGGTGTCGCGCCAGCGCACCGCGCAGTTCTTGGCCAGGATGGTGATGCCGCGCTCGCGCTCGAGGTCGTTGGAGTCCATCACGCGCTCGGCGACCTGCTGGTTCTGGCGGAAGGTGCCGCTTTGGCGCAGCAACTGGTCGACCAGCGTCGTCTTGCCATGGTCGACGTGCGCGATGATCGCGATGTTGCGGATCTGGGTGTTCATGCGGATGCGAGCGCGGCCGTCGCCCGCACTTCGAGGGGACTCAGGAGGCGGTCGGCGATCAGCTCGCCGGCGCGGATGTGGGCGCTGCCGAGGAAGGCATCGGGCTGGCTGCCGTAGACGCGCACCGCGGCGGCGTCGATGCGATCGATGCGGCGACGCAGGCCCGAAAGGAACCGACCGGCCTCCCCGGCATCGAGATGCACCGCAGGCCAGTCGGCGAGCAGGCAATCGGGCGGCAGCAGCCGTGCATCGCGCTCGGCCTCGGGTAACGCCTCGAGCGCGTCGGGCGTGATGGCGTCGCGCACCTCGAGCCGTCCGGCGCCGGTGCGGCGCAGCGCCGACAGGTGGGCGCCGCAGCCGAGCGCGCGGCCGAGGTCGTCGGCCAGCGCGCGGACGTAGGTGCCTTTGCTGCAGCTCACGTCGAGCACCAATTCGGGGTTGCGCCACGACACCACGTCGATGCGATGGATCGTCACGCGGCGCGGCGTGCGCTCGATCTGGATGCCGGCGCGTGCATAGTCGTATAGCGCCTTGCCGCCGCGCTTCAGCGCCGAGTGCATCGGCGGCACCTGGTCGATCGTGCCGACGAAGCGCCGGCACGCCGCGTCGATCGCTGCACGATCGAGCGCAACCGCACGCCGCTCGATCACCGGCGTCTCGCGGTCGCCCGACGCGGTGCGCTCGCCCAGTGCGAGCGTCGCTCGGTAGCGCTTGTCGGCGTCGAGGCACGCCTGGGCGAACTTGGTGGCCGCGCCAAAGCACAGCGGCAGCAGCCCGCTGGCCAGCGGGTCGAGCGTGCCGGTGTGGCCTGCCTTTTCGGCGCACAGCGCTCGCTTGGCACGCTGCAGCGCCTGGTTGCTGCTCATGCCCGGCGGCTTGTCGAGCAGCAGCACACCGTGCACCGGGCGGCGCGGCTGGCGCCGGCTGGCCGCATTCATGCCGTCCCCCCGCCGCCCTCGCCGCCGCTGCCTCGGTTGGCTCTGCGGATCAGCGCACTCAGGTCGGCGGCGCGCTCGGTGGTCTTGTCGAAGTGGAAGTGCAGCGTCGGCACGGTGTGGATCGCCAGCCGCTTGAACAGCCCGTTGCGCAGCCAGCCTGCGGCTTCGTTGAGGGCCGCTTCGCACTCGTGCGGGTCACCCACCAGCAGCGAGAAGTAGACCTGCGCATGCGCGTAGTCGGGCGACACTTCGACGCCGTTGAGCGTGACCATGCCGACGCGCGGATCCTTCAACTCGCGGATCAACCCTGCCAGGTCGCGCTGGATCTGGTCGGCGACGCGGAAGCTGCGGTTGGGAATCGATTTCTTGTGGCGCATCGAAATGAAGCCCCCACGCTCCCTGGCAGTCGCTGCCCCCTGGGCTCCGAAGGAGCCTTGCGGGGCTCCGGGGCGCACGCTGCGGGCCGGCGCAGCCGGATGCGCGCGTGACCTTGGGGAAGCCCCGCTGGAGCGGGGCTGGCTCACAGTGTCCTTGCGACTTCCTTGATCTCGAAGAACTCCAGCTGGTCGCCTTCGGCGATGTCGTTGTAGTTCTTGATGTTCAAGCCGCACTCGAAGCCTTCCTTGACCTCGCGCACGTCGTCCTTGAAGCGCTTGAGGCTGTCGAGTTCGCCGGTGAACACCACCACGTGATCGCGCAGCACCCGCACCCGTGCACCGCGGCGCACCGTGCCGCCGGTGACCATGCAGCCGGCGATCGCGCCGACCTTGCTGATGCGGAACACCTGACGGATCTCGGCGCTGCCGATGATCTCCTCCTTCTGCTCCGGTGCCAGCATGCCGGCCATCGCCGCCTTCACCTCGTCGACGGCGTCGTAGATGATGTTGTAGTAGCGGATATCGATGCCGTTGTGCTCGGCCAGCTTGCGCGCACCGGCCTCGGCGCGGGTGTTGAAACCGATGATCACCGCCTTCGATGCGATCGCCAGGTTGACGTCGCTCTCGCTGATGCCGCCGACCGCCGCGTGCACCACCTGCACCTTCACCTCGTCGGTCGACAGCTTGAGCAGCGATTGCGCCAGCGCCTCTTGCGAACCCTGCACATCGGCCTTGATGATCAGCGACAGCGTCTGCGTCTTGCCCTCGCCGATCTGCTCGAACATGTTCTCGAGCTTGGCGGCCTGCTGCTTGGCGAGCTTGACGTCGCGGTACTTGCCCTGGCGGAAGGTGGCGATCTCGCGCGCGCGGCGCTCGTCGGCCAGCACCATGAACTCGTCGCCGGCTTGCGGCACTTCGGTCAGGCCCTGGATCTCGACCGGGATCGACGGGCCGGCTTCCTGGGTCGGCTTGCCATCCTCGTCGAGCATCGCGCGCACGCGGCCGTAGCTCGCTCCCGCCAGCACCACATCGCCGCGCTTGAGCGTGCCCGACTGCACCAGCACGGTGGCCACCGGGCCGCGGCCCTTGTCGAGCTGCGCTTCGATCACCAGCCCCTTGGCCATGGCGTCGGTGGGCGCCGTCAGCTCCAGCACCTCGGCCTGCAGCAGCACCTGCTCGAGCAGTTCGTCGATGCCCTTGCCGGTCTTGGCCGAAACCGGCACGAACGGCGCATCGCCGCCGAACTCCTCGGGCACCACGCCCTCGGCGACCAGTTCGGTCCTGACGCGGTCGGGGTTGGCCTCGGGCTTGTCGATCTTGTTGATCGCCACCACGATCGGCACCTCGGCCGCCTTGGCGTGGTGAATCGCCTCCTTGGTCTGCGGCATCACGCCGTCGTCTGCCGCGACCACCAGGATGACGATGTCGGTGGCCTTGGCGCCGCGCGCGCGCATCGCGGTGAACGCGGCGTGGCCCGGCGTGTCGAGAAAGGTGATCATGCCGCGCGGCGTCTGCACGTGGTAGGCGCCGATGTGCTGCGTGATGCCACCGGCCTCGCCGGCCGCCACCCGCGTCGAGCGGATGTAGTCGAGCAGCGAGGTCTTGCCATGGTCGACGTGGCCCATGACGGTGACCACCGGTGCGCGCGGCTGCATCTCGCCGGCCTGGCCGGCGGTTTCTTCCTCGGTGAACGCCTCGGGGTCGTCGAGCTTGGCCGCCAGCGCCTTGTGGCCCATCTCCTCGACCACGATCATCGCGGTCTCCTGGTCGAGCTGCTGATTGATGGTGACCATCTGGCCCAGCTTCATCAGTTGCTTGATGACTTCGCTGGCCTTGACGCTCATCTTGTGCGCCAGGTCGGCCACGCTGATGGTTTCGGGGATGTGGATCTCCTGCGCCACGAATTCGGTCGGGGCCGTGAAGGCCGGAGCATCGTCGCTGCGCTCGCCCTTGCGCGCACCGCGCGGCGCGCGCCAGCCGCTGCGGGCACCGCCGCTGTCGCCGCGGGTCTTGAGCGCGCGCTTCTTGGCAGCGTCGTCGGCCCAGCTCGACGACAGCTTCTCGGACTTGACCGACTTCTTGTCGCCCGGCTTGGCCGTCGTGCTGCCGGGCGCGGCGGTGCCGCCGGGTGCTGCCTTGGGTTTGTGGATGGTGCCCTTGATGCCTTCCTTGCCGGCCTCGCCGGGCTTGCCCTCCTCGGGCTTCTTGGCAGTGAGCACCTTGCGCGGCGCGGCCATCATCGCGCGGATGGCGGCGGCTTCGGCCTCGGCCGACTTGCGGCGGTTGTCGGCCTCGGCCTGCTTGGCCCGTTCGGCCGCCTCGGCACTGCCGGACTTCACCACCCGCAGCGCGGGCTTCGGCGGCGTCGGAGGCGCGGCCGGCGGCGCCGCCGGCGTCTCGGGCACAGGGCCTTCGGCGGCGCGCGCCAGCGCAGCAGCGGCCTGTGCCGCCGCCTCGGCCGCGGCCGCCTCGCGTTCGCGCCGCTCCTGCTCTTCGCGCACGCGGCGGGCCGCGTCTTCGTCCTGCCGGCGCAACAGCTCGGCCTGGCGGGCGGCTTCGGCCTCGCGGCGCTGCGCCTCGGCCTCGTCGATCACGGGGGCCGGCGGCTCCTCGGCGGCGGCCGCGCCCGGCGCATCCTCGCGCTTGACGAACACCCGCTTCTTGCGCACCTCGACCTGGATGGTGCGCGCCTTGCCGGAGGCGTCGGCCTGCTTGATCTCGCTGGTGGACTTGCGCGTCAGCGTGATCTTCTTGCGCTCGCCGCCCGCCGCACCGTGCGTGCTGCGCAGGAAATCGAGCAGCCGCTCCTTGTCGGCATCGGTGAGCTTGTCGTCGGGCGACCGCTTGGCCACGCCGGCGGATTGCAACTGCTCGAGCAGCGCCGCACTCGGGCGGTTCAGCTCGGCGGCAAACTGGGCAACGGTGGTGACGGCCATGTGTTCGGGGTCCTTGGCTGGTCTGGGTGCGGCTGGTCGGGCGTCAGGTGCTGAACCAGTGTTCGCGCGCCTTCATGATTAACGCCTTGGCCTGCTCGTCGCTGACAGCGGTCAGCTCCTGCAGCTCGTCGACCGCCAGGTCGGCGAGGTCGTCGCGCGAGTTGATGCCGCCTTCGGCCAGCTTGCGGATCAGCTCGGGGGTCAGACCTTCGAGGTCGCGCAAATCCTGCGACACGGCGTCGACCCGTTCCTCGCGTGCAATCTCCATCGTCAGCAGTGCGTCCTTGGCGCGGGTGCGCAGCTCGTTGACCGTGTCTTCGTCGAACGACTCGATCTCCAGCATCTCCTGCAGCGGCACGTAGGCCACCTCTTCCAGGCTGGTGAAACCCTCGGCGATCAGGATGTCGGCGACCTCCTGGTCGACGTCGAGCTTCTCGACGAACAGCTTGCGCACCGAGTCGGACTCCTGTGCCTGCTTCGACGCCGACTCCTCGGCGGTCATGATGTTGATGCGCCAGCCCGTCAGCTCGGAAGCCAGGCGCACGTTCTGGCCGCCGCGGCCGATGGCGATGGCGAGGTTCTCCTCGTCGACCACCACGTCCATCGCGTGCCGCTCCTCGTCGACGACGATCGACTGCACGTTGGCCGGCGCCAGGGCACCGATGACGAACTGCGCCGGGTCCTCCGACCACAGCACGATGTCGACGCGCTCGCCGGCCAGCTCGTTGGTGACCGCGTTGACGCGCGAACCGCGCACTCCGACGCAGGTGCCGATCGGATCGACCCGCTTGTCGTGCGACTGCACCGCGATCTTGGCGCGCGAGCCGGCGTCGCGCGCACAGCTCTTGATCTCGAGCAGGCCCTGTTCGATCTCGGGCACCTCCTGCGCGAACAGCTCCTTCATGAACAGCGGCGACGAACGCGACAGCATGATCTGCGCACCGCGCGCCGTGGGGTCGACGCCGAGGATCACCGCGCGCACGCGGTCGCCGCTGCGCAGGTTCTCCTTGGCGATCATCTCGCTGCGCTTCAGGCGGCCCTCGACACGCCCCGATTCGACGATCAGGTCGCCCTTGTCGGCACGCTTGACGGTGCCGACGAAGATCTTGTCGCCGCGCGACAGGAAGTCGTTGAGCAGTTGCTCGCGCTCGGCGTCGCGGATCTTCTGCAGGATCACCTGCTTGGCCGCCTGGGCGCCGATGCGGCCGATCGGCACCGAGTCGATCGGCTCCTCGATGTGGTCGTCGACCTCGATGTCGGGGATCTGCTCCTTGGCCTCGAACAGCAGGATCTCGGCGTCGGGGATCTGCAGCCCGGCTTCGTCGGGCACGACGTGCCAGCGGCGGAAGGTTTCGTAGTCGCCGGTGTCGCGGTCGACCGCGACGCGGATGTCGACCTCGCCGCCGTGCAGCTTCTTGGTGGCCTGGGCCAACGCGGCTTCGACGGCGCCGAAGACGACGTCGCGCTCGACGCTCTTCTCGCGCGAGATCGCGTCGACCAGCATCAGCATTTCCCGGTTCATGGCTTGCATCGCCTTTCTGCTTTCCCTTTGGCCAGCGGCGCTCAGGCCGTGGCCGGCCGCGCACGGCGGCCCTTGAAATCCAGCTGCGGCACCAGGCGCGCCTCGCGCACCTCATGCAGATCGAAATCCAGCGTCTCGGCCGTGGTGGTGCCGTCGCGCGGCAGCAGCAGCCGCCAGCCGGCCTCTCGCGGCTGCAGGCGGCCGCGCCAGTGCTTGCGGCCCTGGTGCGGCGCGCGCAACGTGAGCGCGACCTCGCTGCCGGCGAAGCGCTGCCAGTCCGCTGGTTTGCGCAGCGGTCGGTCGAGCCCGGGCGACGACACCTCCAGGCGCGCATAGTCGACCCCGTCGACCTCGAGCGCGATCTGCAGATGGCGCGTGACGCGCTCGCAGTCGTCGACGATGACCGTGTCACCCGGGCCGGCGTCGTAGCTGCGACCGGCGACGCGGTCGATGTAGACGCGCAGCAGCCCGCCCGCCGAACGCTCGACGTCGACGAGTTCATAGCCCAGCGCCTGCACGCCGCGCTCGACCGCTTGCTGCCACGGCAGGGTCATCGGTGGTCTTCGATCCTCTTTCTGCGGGTCTGCGCGGGGCCGGGTCCGTCCGATCCCCGCTGCTGCAACAAAATCCCAGCGCCCCACGGCAAAAAAAATGGGCTGGATGAATCCGCCCATTTCCTTGCCCCAGCGAAGCGCGGATTCTACTCTGCAAGACCCATACCCGCAAGAGTTCAGGCGTTGTCGTGACACCGGCGCATGCGAGAATCCGCTGCCCTTCCACACCGAGCCTTGCGACCCCTCGAGACCATGGGATTCCTCTCCGGCAAGCGCCTGCTGATCACCGGCGTGCTGAACAACCGCTCGATCGCCTACGGCATTGCCCGCGCGTGCAGTCGTGAAGGGGCCGAGCTGGCGTTCAGCTACCAGGGCGAGCGCTTCAAGGACCGCATTGCCGAGTACGCGGCCGAATTCGGCTCCAAGCTCACGTTCGAGTGCGACGTCGCCGACGATGCGCAGATCGCGCGCCTGTTCGACCGGCTCGGCGATGCCTGGGGCGAGTTCGACGGGTTCGTGCACGCCATCGCCTTCGCCCCGCGCGAGGCGATTGCCGGGGACTTCCTCGACGGCATGACGCGCGAGAACTTCCGCATCGCCCACGACATCTCGGCCTACAGCTTCCCGGCCATGGCCAAGGCCGCCCTGCCGCGGCTGCGCACCGGTGCCTCGCTGCTGACCCTGACCTACCTCGGCGCCGTGCGCTACGTGCCCAACTACAACACGATGGGTCTGGCCAAGGCCTCGCTGGAGGCCAGCGTGCGCTTCCTGGCGCACAGCCTGGGCGCGCGCGGCATGCGGGTCAACGGCCTGTCGGCGGGGCCGATCAAGACGCTGGCAGCCTCCGGCGTCAAGGATTTCGGCAGGCTGCAGGCCGATTTCGCGGCCGCCACGCCGATCCGCCGCAACATCACGATCGACGACGTCGGCAACGTCGCGGCGTTCCTGCTGTCGGATCTCGCCGCCGGCGTCAGCGCCGAGGTGGTCTACGTCGACGGCGGCTTCAGCCACGTCGGCGGCGGTGCCGCTGCGAGCTGAGCGCCGGCGTCAGGCGCGCACGCAGTCGACGTAGTAGCTGCGGCGAAACCCTTCGGTCTGGTTCTCGACCAGGCCGTGCACGTCGGTGTCGAAGCCGGGGAAGCGGGCGTTGAACTCCTGCACGAAGCGCAGGTATTCGACGATGCGGCGGTTGAAGCGCTCGCCCGGGATCAGCAGCGGGATGCCCGGCGGGTACGGCGTCAGCATCGCCGTGGTGATCCGGTCCTCCAACTCCTCGATCGGCACGCGCTCGGTGTCGCGGTGGGCGATGCGCGCGAAGGCGTCCGACGGCTTCATCGCCGGTTGCAGGTCCGACAGGTACATCTCGGTGGTCAGGCGGGCGATGTCGCCCTTAGCGTAGGTCTCGTGGATGGCCTGGCTCAAGTCGCGCAGGCCCATGCGCTCGTACTTCGAGTTGTGCTGGCAGAACTCCGGCAGTACGCGCCACATCGGCGCGTTCTTGTCGTAGTCGTCCTTGAACTGCTGCAGCGCGGTCAGCAGCGTGTTCCACCGGCCCTTGGTGATGCCGATGGTGAACATGATGAAGAACGAGTACAGGCCGGTCTTTTCGACCACCACGCCGTGCTCGGCCAGGTACTTGGTGACGATGGCCGCCGGGATGCCGGTCTTGGCGAAGCGGCCGGTGACGTCGAGCCCCGGCGTGACCACCGTGCTCTTGATCGGGTCGAGCATGTTGAAGCCCGGCGCCAGGTCGCCGAAGCCGTGCCACTTCTCGTGCGCGGTGAGCATCCAGTCGTCGGGCTTGCCGATGCCCTCGTGCGCCAGCCGCGGCGGCCCCCAGACCTGGAACCACCAGTCGCGGCCCCAGTCCTTGTCGATCTTGCGCATCGCGCGGCGGAACTCCAGCGACTCGTGGATGCTCTCTTCCACCAGTGCGGTGCCGCCGGGCGGCTCCATCATCGCCGCGGCGACGTCGCAGCTGGCGATGATCGCGTACTGCGGCGAGGTCGAGGTGTGCATCAGGTACGCCTCGTTGAACAGGTGCTGATCGAGCCGCCGCGTTTCGGAGTCGGCCACCAGGATCTGCGACGCCTGCGACAGCCCGGCCAGCAGCTTGTGGGTCGACTGCGTCGAGAACACCATCGACGTCTTGGTGCGCGGCCGGTCCTTGCCGATCGCGTGCATGCCCTTGTAGAAATCGTGGAAGGTGGCGTGCGGCAGCCAGGCCTCGTCGAAGTGCAGCGTGTCGGTGAAGCCGTCCTGCATCGCCTTGATCTGGTCGACGTTGTAGAGCACGCCGTCGTAGGTGCTTTGCGTGATCGTCAGGATGCGCGGCTGCTTCTTGCTGGCGCCGTTGTCGGCCAGCAGCGGGTTGCGCGCCATGCGGCGGCGGATCGCCTCGGGCTCGAACTCGGAGCGCGGGATCGGCCCGATGATGCCCAGGTGGTTGCGCGTCGGGGTCAGGAACACCGGAATCGCGCCGGTCATGATGATCGAGTGCAGCACGCTCTTGTGGCAGTTGCGGTCGACCACCACCACGTCGCCCGGCGCCACCGTGTGGTGCCACACCATCTTGTTGCTGGTGCTGGTGCCGTTGGTGACGAAGAAGCAGTGGTCGGCGTTGAAGATGCGCGCCGCGTTCTTCTCGCTGGCGGCCACCGGGCCGGTGTGGTCGAGCAGCTGGCCGAGTTCGTCCACCGAGTTGCAGACGTCGGCGCGCAGCATGTTCTCGCCGAAGAACTGGTGGAACATCTGCCCGACCGGGCTCTTCAGGAACGCGACGCCCCCGCTGTGGCCGGGGCAGTGCCACGAATACGAGCCGTCCTGCGCGTAGTCGACCAGCGCCTTGAAGAACGGCGGCGCCACGCCGTCGAGGTAGCTGCGCGCCTCGCGGATGATGTGGCGCGCCACGAACTCGGGTGTGTCTTCGAACATGTGCACGTAGCCGTGCAGCTCGCGCAGGATGTCGTTGGGCAGGTGCTGCGAGGTGCGCGTCTCGCCATAGAGGTAGATCGGGATGTCGGCGTTGCGCCGGCGGATCTCGCCGATGAAGTTGCGCAGGCTCACCACTGCCTTCACCGGCTCTGGGCCGGAGGTGAACTCCTCGTCGTCGATCGACAGGATGAAGGCGCTGGCGCGGCTCTGCTGCTGCGCGAACTGCGAGAGGTCGCCGTAGCTGGTGACGCCGAGCACCTCCATGCCTTCCTTCTCGATCGCCGAGGCCAGGGCGCGGATGCCCAGGCCCGAGGCGTTCTCGGAGCGGAAGTCCTCATCGATGATGACGATGGGGAAGTGGAAACGCAGCATCGCAAGGGCCTCCGGGCCGAGTCAGGGCAAACCGAGCGCGAGAGTGTAGGACCGAATCCCTGAAGTGATGCTGTCGCTACACTTGGCCGCAAAGCAAAGTTGCCGCGGAGGGCGGTTCCATGGATTGGCCGACGTCGACGCTGTGGTGGGTGGTTGCCGGCCTGCTGGTGGCCGTCGAACTGGCCAGCGGCACCTTCTACCTGCTGATGCTCGCGCTCGGCGCTGCCGCCGGCGCCATCGCGGCGCATCTGGGCGCGACGACGAGTGCGCAGGTCGTGGTGGCCGCGCTGGTGGGCGGCGGTGCGACGGCGCTGTGGCACTTCAAGCGCTTCCGCAAACCGCGGTCGGCGCCGGCCGAGGCCAACCCGGACGTCAACCTCGATATCGGTCAGACCGTCCGCGTCGATGCCTGGGCCTCCGACGGCACCGCGCAGGTCAGCTACCGCGGCGCAACGTGGACCGTGGGCTACCGCGGTGAAGGCAAGCCGGCGCCGGGCGAGCACACCATCGTTGCCATCCAAGGCAGCCGCCTGCTGGTGGCTCCACGCGCCGCCCCGTGAGCGGGGCCACCGCTTCGCAAGCCGCTACACCAGAGAGAACCCGACATGGAAGTCGCCCTGCTGATCCTCGTCATCGCCGTCATCTTCGTCGTCCGCACCTTCAAGATCGTGCCGCAGCAGCACGCGTGGGTGGTCGAGCGCCTCGGGCGCTACGACCGCACGCTGACGCCGGGGTTGAAGTTCGTGATCCCGTTCGTCGAGCGCGTGAGCTACAAGCACTCGCTGAAGGAGATTCCGCTGGACGTGCCGAGCCAGGTCTGCATCACCAAGGACAACACGCAACTGCAGGTCGACGGCATCCTGTACTTCCAGATCACCGACGCCATGCGCGCCAGCTACGGCTCGAGCAACTATGTGCTGGCGATCACCCAGCTCGCGCAGACCACGCTGCGCAGCGTGATCGGCAAGATGGAGCTCGACAAGACGTTCGAGGAACGCGGCGCGATCAACGCGGCGGTGGTGGCGGCGCTCGACGAAGCCGCGCTCAACTGGGGCGTCAAGGTGCTGCGCTACGAGATCAAGGATCTCACGCCACCGGCCGAGATCCTGCGCAGCATGCAGGCGCAAATCACCGCCGAGCGCGAGAAGCGCGCGCTGATCGCGGCTTCCGAGGGCAAGCGGCAGGAGCAGATCAACCTCGCCGAGGGTCAGCGCGCGGCCTTCATTGCCAAGAGCGAGGGCGAGAGGCAGGCCGAGATCAACAAGGCACAGGGCGAGGCGGCGGCGATCACCGCGGTGGCCGATGCCACCGCCGGCGCGATCCGCCAGATCGCGGCGGCCATCCAGCAGCCCGGCGGCGAGGCGGCCGTGCAGCTGAAGGTGGCCGAGCGTGCAGTCGACGCCTACCAGCAGCTCGCCAAGACCAACAACACGATGATCGTGCCGGGCAACATGACCGAGGTCGCGACGCTGATCGGCACTGCGATGGCGCTGATGAAAGGCGGCGCCAAGGGTTGAATAGAATCGCCGCCCGCCGTTCGGTGGGCACTCATGAGCGCTCCGCGCTCGTGACGTGACCACTGTTTTTCGAGCGCCCCTGCGGAGGGATGGATGAGTGGTTTAAGTCGCACGCCTGGAAAGCGTGTGTGGGTTAACAGCCCACCGCGGGTTCGAATCCCGCTCCCTCCGCCAGCAATCGATCCGCAGAGTTTCGGGATCGGCTGGCAACCGGGCTAAAGACCGAGATTCTCCTGGGAAATCTCGTTCGCTACTGACCGTTGCGGTTCGCCAGCAGCCGCGCTACAGTGGGGGCTCTTTTGGGAAGATGAGCCCCCAAACGGGCGGAAAGAGCCCCCGATGGCGCTGACCGAGGTAGCCTGCAAGAGCGCGCGATGCCCGACCGGCCGGCCGCGCGTGCGGCTGTTCGACGAGCACGGTCTGTACCTCGAGCTTCTGCCCAACGGTGGCAAGTACTGGAAGTGGAAGTACCGCTTCGGAGGCAAGGAGAAGCGCCTCGCCCTGGGCGTCTACCCCGGCATCAGCCTAAAGGCGAGCCGCCTCAAACGCGACGACGCGCGCAAGTTGTTGGCCTCTGGGGTGGACCCCGGCCAGGCCAAGAAGGAAGACAAGCTGCGCAATCGACTTTCTGCCGCGAGTTCATTCGAGAAAGTGGCTCGGGCGTGGTATGCAACATGGTCCACGGGGCGCAGTGAGCGCCACGCCAAGCAGACCCTGCGCCGGCTCGAGGCCGACGTGTTCCCCGAGATTGGGTCGCTGCCCATTAAGTCGGTGACCGCCCCGCTCCTGTTGGCCATGGCGCTCAAGATCGAGAAGCGCGGCGCCGTGGACATCTCCAAGCGCGCGTACCAGACCTGCGGCCAGATCCTTCGCTACGCGGTGGCCCATGGGAAGCTGGAACGCAACCCGGCAGCCGACGTGAAGCCTGGCGACGCCCTGGCCCCTGCCCGCAAGCGCAACTATGCCAGGCTGGACCAGAAGGAAGTGCCTGGCCTGCTGCGGAAGATCGACGCCTACGACGGCTCGGTCTACACCCGCCTGGCGCTGCAACTGATGGCGCTCACGTTCGTCCGCACGTCGGAGCTGATCGGCGCGCGCTGGCGTGAGTTCGACATGGGTGCCAAGCAATGGCGCATCCCTGCCGAGCGGATGAAGATGAAGACGCCGCACATCGTGCCGCTGTCGAAGCAGGCTGTGGCCGTGCTCAAGGAGTTGGAGCAGTACCGCCAGAGAAGCGACCTGCTGTTCCCTGGCGAGCGCGACCACGACAAGTCGATGAGCAACAACACGCTGCTCTACGCGCTCTACCGAATGGGCTACCACTCCCGGATGACAGGCCACGGCTTCCGCGGCGTTGCGTCGACCATCCTGCACGAGCACGGTTTCGAGCACGCCCACATCGAACTCCAGCTGGCCCACATGGAGCGCGACTCCGTCTCCGCTTCCTACAACTACGCGACGTACCTGCCGCAGCGGGCCAAGATGATGCAGTGGTGGGCAGACCACTTGGATACGCTGCGGCGAGGAGCCGAGGTGTTGTCGCTCCACGCGGCGTGATGTTGACGCCGCGAGGGCGGCACCTCCCGGTAGCAGGAGACTGAATCAGTGGGCGGCATCGACCATCACCTGCACCAGGATCAGTTCAGCGCAACCTTTGCTGTCCTTGTATGGTACAGCGTCATGCCGGATCCTTCAGTCAGCCGTCTTTCTCGAACGCGATGTTGGGTGACACCTTTGTACTTGATGGCCGCCAGCTTCGGCATGTAGACCTTCGGATCGGTGACCCAGATCGACCATGCCTGCAGCATCTGCATCGTAGACGTGTCGAGTAGACCTAATGATTCGATACTTGGTCGTAGCGCCTTCCAGGCCGTGCCACCGGGCATCTTTCAGCGATGCGCCGCCCTCGGCGCAGATCACGTTGCCCAGCGTCTTGGCGCCGCCCAGCTCGGCCAGCTGGCGGGTGGTGATGCCGTCGCCGCCGAAGAACTTCACGTTGCTCAGGCCGGAGTTGCTCCATCTGGCGCAGCATCACGCTTCGGGTCCATGCCGCAGAAGATGCCATCGTTCTTCGACTCTGATGGCGGTGAGGATCGCCGCGAAGTCGGTCGCCTTGTCGTTGGTGTACTGCTGGTCGACGATCTGGATGCCCTTGCTCTTGGCGGTGGCGGCAACACCTCGCCACGCCCTGGCTGCAGGCGGTGCGGTCATCGATGACCGCCACCCGCTTCAGGTGCAGCGCGTTGACGGCGTACAGCGCCAGGCCGGCGCCGAGCGCGTTGTCGTTGGCCAGCAGGCGGAACGTGGTCTTGAAGCCTTGCTGCGTCAGCTTCGGGTTGGTGGCCGACGGTGTGATGTGCGGAATGCCGCACTGGTTGTACACGGCCGATGCGGCGATCGTGGGGCCCGAGTTCAGGTGACCGACGACGCCGGCGACCTTGGTGTCGCAGAACTTCTGTGCCGCCGCGGTGCCCTGCTTCGGGTCGGCCGCATCGTCTTCGGCGACCAGTTCGAGCTTGACCTTCTTGCCGCCGATCGTCACGCCCTTGGCGTTGAGATCGTCGATCGCCATGCGCGCGCCGTTCTCGTTGTCCTTGCCGTAGTGCGCTTGCGGGCCCGACACCGGCCCGACGTGGCCGATCTTGACCACCATCTCTTGCGCCGATACCGCGCCGGCAAACAACGCGGCCGCCGCGGCGGCGATCAGGGTGAACTTGACTTGCATAGGGAATGGACCTCCAAGTGGTGCTGTGCCCAGGGCCAGCGTGTATTCAGGCGGCCGAGACAATACTCCAAAAACCGCTGCGCTCGCCTACCGGAAACCTCGGGGCCGGGCGCCGGGCACTTCAGGGCAAGCGCGGTCAACCGAAACGGCGCGCGAGTCAGTGGGGCGAGCCGGGTGGCGGCGCGCTGCCGGTTGTCCGGTGGTTCAGCCGCCGCGCTGGCGCTTGACTTCTTCCGCGACGGCTTCGTGCACCGCCTCGCGCAGCGCGTGGGCGAGCTCCCTGCGCGCATCGTCGACCAGCGCGGCATGCACGCGCGTCACCGCGGCGGCCAGCGCGTCGCGCAGCCGGTGCTCGAACAGCAGGTCGACCCGCACCTGCAGTTGCTCGATCACCCTTTGCGCGATGCGCTCCTCGTTCACCAGGGCGGCGGCCATCAGCGGGTCGGACGCCACGGCCGCTTCGCCACGCGGCGCCGGCGCTACCGCATCCGGCTCGGCCCGCAGGTCGGCAATGATCTCGGTCAGGGTCGGCAGCACGCGTGGCGGCGGCTTGGATTCGGGGTTCATTGCGTGGCATCGCCATCCGCCGCGGCCCCCTTGGCCGCAATGCGAACGGGCTCGAGTCCGTCGGCCACGTATTGTCGCCAGCGCGCACGGCCGGAGTGCACTGCATCGGCGGCGCTGCCCACGATCTCGATCACCCGCGTGAAACGCGCCACATCGGCGACGACGGGGTCACCCAGGTTCACTGCCACCTCGATCGGCGGCCACGACGGCGGCCACGCCGCGCCACGATCGACCAGCCAGATCGGCGTGCGTTGCAACGCCTCGTCGGGCCGGTCGCCGGCGCGCAGCCGGACGTGGGGCACGAACTCGAGCTGCTCGAACGTCCACAGCAGCGTGTCGAGCCGGCCCAGGGTCGCGCCGTCACCGGCCACCAGCACGCGCGAGCCCTGGCGAAAAGCCTTGCGCAACAGGCGGCAGGCGTAGGCCAACGAGTCGCCGACGCCAATGTGGAACTCCAGCTTCAGCGGCACGCTTGGACCCCGGACAGGTCGATCGGAGCCTGCGCAGCGCGCTGCCGCGGGCGACGTGCCGTGGCTCAGGCCGCCCGGGCCTGCTCGAGCACGTAGTGCGTCAGCAGGCCCACCGGCCGGCCGGTGGCGCCCTTGTTCGCACCGGTCTTCCACGCCGTGCCGGCGATGTCCAGGTGTGCCCAATGCAGCTTGGCGGCGAAGCGCTTCAGGAACATCGCCGCGGTGATCGCGCCGCCGGCACGCGGGCCGACATTGGCGACGTCGGCGAACGAGGTCTTCAGGGCCTCGTCGTACTCGGCATCCAGCGGCATGCGCCAACAAGGGTCGAGCGCGGCGTCGCCGGCACGGCCGAGCGATTCGGCTAGTGCGTCGTGCGGCGTGAACAGGCCACTGCGGTGATGGCCGAGCGCGATCACGCAGGCGCCGGTCAGCGTGGCGATATCGACCACCGCACGCGGCGCGAGCCGCTCGGCGTAGCTCAGTGCGTCGCACAGGATCAGCCGGCCCTCGGCATCGGTGTTCAGGATCTCGATCGTCTTGCCCGACAGGCTGGTCACCACATCGCCGGGCTTCACCGCGCGGCCGCTGGGCAGGTTCTCGCAGGCGGCGATCAGCCCGACCAGGTTGATCGCCGGCTTCAGTTGGGCGACGGCGCGCAACGTGCCGAGCACGCTGGCGGCGCCGCCCATGTCGAACTTCATCTCGTCCATCTCGGCGGCCGGCTTGATCGAGATGCCGCCGCTGTCGAACGTGATGCCCTTGCCCACCAGCACCACCGGCGGCGCGCTGGCCGCCGCGCCCTGGTAGCCCAACACGATGAACCGCGGCGGCTGCTCCGAGCCCTGCGACACCGCGAGCAACGCGCCCATGCCGAGCTGCTCGATCTCCTTGCGGCCGAGCACCTGGACCTTCAGCTTCATCTGGCGGGCGAGCTCCTGGGCCTGCTCGGCCAGCTGCGACGGCGTGCAATGGTTGCCTGGCCGGTTGGCCAGCTCGCGTGCCAGCTTCACGCCGGCGGCGATCGCGGCGCCTTGCTTGGTGCCTTCGGCCACCGAGGCTTCGTCGGCCCTGGCGCACAACAGCGTCACACGACCGAGCTTCGGTGCCGGTCCGGCGCTCGGCTTGGTGTGGCGGTACAGATAGACGGCATCGCCCGCGGCCTGCGTCAGCGCCTCGGCGTGGCCGGCGCCGACCGCGCCCGCGCCATGCAGCCACACCGCCAGATGCCTGCTGCCCAGTGCCTTCAGCTGCGCGAGGCCAGCCACGAAGGCGGCCTTCACGGCGCGCGGCGAGGCATCGGCGGCCACCGCCAGCACAACGCGCGGCGCCTTCACGCCCGACACCGCGCCGAGGTACAGGCAGCGCCCGCCTTCGAGCGCGAGATCGCCCTGCTTGAGCGCGCGCTGCAGCGCGGCGTTCAACGCACGCGGCAGATCGGCCTTGCCCTTGGCGCCGGCCACGATCACGACGAGCAGCGCATCGGCCGCCGTGGCCACCACGCCGGTCGGCGCGATCGCCTGGTGTCTGAAGTCCATAATCCGCCTGCGTTCTGAAGGGAGCCGATGTTATTCGATTCGACGCTGCGCAAGGAGCTCGCGCGCGGCTTCGGGGCGACGCTGGTGGTGATCCTCACCATCGTCATCACGATGATGCTGATCCGCGTGCTCGGCCAGGCCGCCAACGGTGCGGTGGCGCCAACCGACGTGGTGCTGCTGATGGGCTACACCGCGCTGAGCCACCTGCCGACGATGCTCGCACTCAGCCTGTTCGTCGCCATCGTCGTCACGCTCGGGCGCATGTACCGCGACAGCGAGATGGCGATCTGGTTCGCCAGCGGCGTGTCGCTGACGCGTTTCGTCACGCCGGTGCTGCGCGTCAGCTGGCCGGTGCTGCTGGTGGTGGCCGCATTGGTGCTGGTGGTGTGGCCGTGGGGCAACCGCAGCAGCGCCGAGCTGCGCGATCGCTACGAGCAGCGCTCCGACCTCTCGCGCGTGACGCCCGGCGTGTTCCAGACCTCGCGCGATGGCCGCCGCGTGTTCTTCGTCGACAAGGGCTCCGACGAGGCGATGAACGCGCGCGGCGTGTTCGTGCTGGCCAACGGCGACCACGACGAATCGCTCACGTCGGCGCGCAGCGCGCATATGGAGGCCGTCGGGTCCGACCGCTTCCTGGTGCTCGACAGCGGGCAGCGCACGCAGGTCGACCGCCGCAGCGGCGAGCGCAGCCTGGCCAGCTTCGAGCGCTACCAGGTGCTCACCGGCGAGCGGCAGATGCAGCGCGCCGCCAACCGCACGCCGAAAACGATGGCCACGCTCGATCTGCTGCGCGACCCCGGTGCACGCAACCAGGGCGAGCTCGTCTGGCGGCTGGGGCTGCTGTTCGGCGCCATCAATCTCGTGCTGCTGGCGATCGGGCTGGCGGCGATCAACCCGCGCCGTGCGAACAACTGGAACCTGCTGTTCGCGTTGATGGGCTTCGTCGTCTACTACAACCTGATCAACCTGTCGCAGGCCTGGGTCGCCGGCGGACGCGTGGCGCTCGCGCCGGCGATGGCGGCCGTGCACGGCGGCGCGCTGGTGCTGGCGCTGGCGCTGATCTGGTGGCGCGACCATGCGGCCGTACGACGCCCGCTGCGCTGGCGGCGCGCGACGGCCTGAACAGCCACCCGAGCATGAAGACCGTCCGCCGCCTGCTGTATCGCGACGTCGTCTGGTCGGTCGTGTTCGTCGCGGTGGCCTTCCTGTCGCTGTTCTACTTCATCGATTTCGTCGACGAGCTCGACGCCATCGGCCGCAATGGCTACACGTTGCTGCACGCCGCGGCCAGCGCAATGCTCGAGGTGCCCGGTCACCTGTACGAGCTGCTGCCGATCTGCGTGCTGATCGGCACCATCTACTCGATGGCGCGGCTGGCGCAGTCGTCGGAGTACACCATCTTGCGCACCGGCGGACTCGGCCCGGCACGCGCGCTGCGGCTGCTGGCCACGCTCGGCCTCGGCTTCGCCGTGATCACTTCCGTGGTCGGCGACTACCTGGCGCCGCTGGCCGAGCGCGAGGCCGTGCGGCTGAAGGCATCGTTTCGCGGCGGCCTCGAGCTCGGGCGCACCGGCGCTTGGCTGAAGGAGCGGCGCGTCGGTCCGAACGGTGAGCGCGCGATCTCGGTCAATGTGGCGCGCACCGGCGCCGGCGGCGAGCTGCAGGGCATCCGCATCTTCGAGCTCGACACCGATGGCCGCCTGCGCACGCGTATCGAGGCACGCAGCGGCCGCGTCGACCGCGCTGCCGTGTGGCATCTGGAGCAGGTGCTGCGCACCGATTGGCCGACACCCGAGCAGGCCGCGACCGGCGCCGCGGTCACGGTGGAGCGCCTGCCGAGCCTGGAGTGGTCGAGCACGCTGACGGCCGACGTGGTGGCCGCGGCGGTGCTGCCGTTGAACACGATGTCCACCATCGAGCTGTGGCGCTACAGCGCCCACCTCGGCGACCAGGAGCAGGCCTCGCAACGCTACGACATCCTGTTCTGGCGCAAGGCGCTGTACCCGCTGGCCTGCCTGGTGATGATGGCGCTGGCGCTGCCGTTCGCCTATCTGCACGCGCGCGCCGGCGGCATCAGCCTGAAGGTGTTCGGCGGCATCATGCTGGGCATCAGCTTCGTGCTGCTGAACAACGTGTCGGGCCACCTCGGCATGCTGCGCAACTGGGCGCCATGGGTCGCGGCGGCGACGCCGGGGCTGTTCTACCTGGCGCTGTCGATGGCGGCGTTCACCTGGCTGGTGCGCTATCGATGAACGCCGACCAGGCCGGCCGCGGGTTGCTGCTGTTCGCGCACGGCGCGCGCGAGCCCGGCTGGGCGGCACCGTTCGCCGCCGTGCGTGAGCGCATCCGCCGCGAGCAGCCGGGCCTGGCAGTCGAACTGGGTTTTCTCGAGCTGATGACTCCGGATCTGGCGGGCGCGGCCGACGCGCTGGTACGCGCGGGTTGCCACCGCATCGAGATCGTGCCGCTGTTCTTCGGCACCGGCAACCACCTGCGGCGCGACCTGCCGGTGCTGGCCGAGCGCTTGCGCCAGCGACACCATGGCGTGTCGTTCGAGTTGCGCGCAGCGATCGGCGAACACCCGGACGTGGTGGCGGCGATCGCCCGCGCCGCGGCCGCCGCCCAAGCGCGATGAGCACCGCCTTCGCAGCCCCCGCATCGACCTGCGCGCCATGAATCTGCACCAGTTCCGCTTTGTCCAGGAGGCCGCCCGGCGCAACCTCAATCTCACCGAGACCGCGAAGGCGCTGTTCACGTCGCAGCCGGGCATCAGCAAGGCGATCATCGAGTTGGAGGAAGAGCTCGGCGTCGAGATCTTCGCGCGCCACGGCAAGCGGCTGCGGCGCATCACCGAACCGGGGCAGCTGGTGCTGAAGTCGGTCGAGGTGATCATGCGCGAGGTGGCCAACCTGAAGCGCATCGGCGAGGAATACTCCAAGCAGGACACCGGCACGCTGTCGATCGCCACCACGCACACGCAGGCGCGCTACTTCCTGCCCGAGCGGGTGGCGGCCTTGCGCAGGCGCTACCCGAAGGTGCAGGTGGTGTTGCACCAGGGCACGCCGGCGCAGGTGGCGCGCATGCTGCAAGACGACAGCGCCGACGTCGGCCTGGCCACCGAATCGCTGGCCGATGTCGAGGGCCTGGTCACGCTGCCGTGCTATGAGTGGCAGCACGTGATCGTGGTGCCGGCGCAGCACCGGCTGGCCGCGGTGGAACAGCCGACGCTGGAGCAGCTCGCCGCCGAGCCGCTGATCACCTACCACCCCACGTTCACCGGCCGCACGCGCATCGATGCCGCGTTCGCGCGCGCAAGGCTGAAGCCGACGATCGCGCTCGAGGCGATCGACTCTGACGTGATCAAGACCTACGTGCGCCTCGGTCTGGGCGTGGGCATCGTCGCCGAGATGGCGGTGCGCGACGACCCGCCCGACGGCGACCTGGTGTCGCACCCGGCTGGCCAGCTGTTCGGCGGCAGCTTGACGCGGGTGGCGTTCAAGCGCGGTGCCTATCTACGCGAGTTCGTGTTGAGCTTTGCCGAGCTGCTGTCCGACCGCCTGAACCGCGAGCTGCTCCGGCGCGCGATGAGCGGCGGCGGTGACGACTACGATCTCTGATCCGCCGCTTCCGCGACCGCGAACCTGCCATGACCCGATCCACGATGAACACCGCTGGCGCGCGCACCCCCGCCGTCACCACCCGCCTGCCGAACGTGGGCACCACGATCTTCAGCGTGATGTCGGCGCTGGCGGTGCAGCACGGCGCGGTCAACCTCGGCCAAGGCTTTCCGGACTTCGACTGCGACCCCGCGCTGCTCGACGCGGTGAATCACGCGATGCGCTCCGGCCTGAACCAGTACCCGCCGATGGCCGGCGTGCCGGCGCTGCGCGAGGCGGTCGCGGCCAAGATCGAGCGCCTGTACGGGCACCGCTACGACGCCGGTGAGGAGATCACCATCACGGCCGGCGCGACCCAGGCGATCCTGACCGCGGTGCTGGCCGTCGTGCATCCGGGCGACGAGGTGATCGTGCTCGAACCGTGCTACGACAGCTACGTGCCCAACGTCGAACTGGGCGGTGGCCGCGCCGTGCGCGTGGCGCTCACCGCCGGCACCTTCAGGCCCGACTTCGACGCCATCGCCGCCGCGCTGACGCCGCGCACGCGCGCGATCATGGTGAACTCGCCGCACAACCCCAGCGCGACGATCTGGACGCGCGATGATCTCGATCGCCTCGCCGCGCTGCTGCGCCCGACCGATGTGCTGCTGATCGCCGATGAGGTCTACGAGCACATGGTGTTCGACGGCGTGGCGCACGCCAGCGCGTCGGGCCACCCCGAGCTGGCGGCGCGCGCATTCGTGGTGTCGAGCTTCGGCAAGACCTATCACGTCACCGGCTGGAAGGTGGGCTACGTCGCCGCGCCGCGGCCGCTGACCGCCGAGTTCCGCAAGGTGCATCAGTTCAACGTGTTCACCGTCAACACGCCGGTGCAGCATGGCCTGGCGCAGTACATGCGCGACCCGAGGCCGTACGAGGAGCTGAGCGCTTTCTACCAGCGCAAGCGCGATCTGTTCCGTGCCGGCCTGGCGCGCACGCGGCTGCGCCTGCTGCCCAGTCAGGGCAGCTACTTTCAGTGCGTCGACTATGGCGCCGTCAGCAGCCTCGACGAAGAGGCCTTCTGTCGCTGGCTGACGGCCGAGGTCGGCGTGGCGGCGATCCCGCTGGCCGCGTTCTACGACGACGGCCGCAACCAGAAGCTGGCGCGGTTTTGCTTCGCCAAGCGCGACGAGACGCTGCACGCCGCGCTGGAGCGCCTGGCGCGCTTGTAGGCTCTCGTCGGCCGCTCAGCCCTTCGGCTTCGGTGATGGCGGCAGCGGCAGGTCGGCGAAGTCGCTGCGCTGCTCGGGGTTGAGGCGCTCGGGCGTGTCGTCGCGGCCGAGCACGACGGTGTCGTCGATCGGCACCGGGCTGGTCGGGTCGAGATCGACCGTGCCGTAGACGTTGCTCGCCTCGTCGCCGGCGGCCGGCACCGCGCCCGATGCGCGCAGCACCTCGATCGCCGGCTCGCTCGACGCCGCGGGTGGATCACCGAGGCTGGCCAGGCCGCCGACCGATGTGAACAGGTGCGGTCGTGCCGTGGTCGGCTCGAACTCGCCGCCGCTTGGCGCAGCCGGCCCGCCCAGCGGCAGCAGCACGTCGATCGACGACGGCGGGCCGCCCTCGTGGTCGAGCAGGTCGCGCGCCATCGAGTACAGGAACAGCACCTCGCGATACGCCGGCAGCTCGAACGGCTCGCCACCATCGCGGCGGAACATCAGCGCCTCGAGCTCGGCCATCGCATCGATCGGCGCGTGCCATACACCTTCGAGACGCTTCATCACACGCGGATACTCGTCGAGCGAGCGGCCGTGCTGCAGATCGGCATCCCAATCGGGCGCATAGGCGTTGAAGCGGTGGTTGAAGCGCTCGCGCGTGCGCTCGTAGATGCTGCGGTCGCCGCGGCGCCGGTAGATCTCGAGCAGCTTCAGGTACGGCAGCGGGCTGGTGCCGCCGCTGCCGCGGATGTGGCTCATCAGTAAGTCGATCGCCGCATCGTCCTGGCCCAGCACGACGAAGAACTCGGCCTGCTGCTCGAGATCGATCAGCTCCTCGATCGATACGTCGCGCGGTGGCTGCTGCGTCGGCGGGAACACCGAATCGCGGAAACCGCCGGCCGGGGCCGCCGGAGCCGCGCTGGGCCGCACCGGCTGCGCCACTGCAGCCACCGTGTCGCCCTGCGGCACTCGCGTCGACGCCGGTGCCATCTGTGGCGGCAGCGTCATCGGGTGCAGCGTCGGCGGGTTGGCCGGTGGCAGGCGGCTGTTCTGCGCCGCGCGCGAGGCCGCCCACCATTGCGCCTGCTGCTCGCGCTGCATCCGCCGCATGCGCAGCCACAGCCACAGCGCCAGTGCCGCCAGCAGCGCCATGCCGACGCCGAGCCACGGCGCGAGGCGGCTGGTGCCCTCAGCCCGCGCCAGCTTCGCGCGCAATGTGACCATCTGCTCGCGGTCGCGTTCGATATCGGCGCGCAGCTTGGTCATGCCGTCTTCGATTGCTCGCATGCGCTCCGCGGTGAGCGCCGCGGCGTCCAGCGCAGCGCTCGCCGCCGACTCGACGGCGCTGGCGACCGGCGCGGCGGCACTGGCGGCTGCGGCAACGGTGCGCAGTTGCAGCTCGTGCGAATCCTGCATCGCGCTGGCCGCCGGGGCCGATGCGGCACCCCGCGGCGCCGGTTCGATCGCATCGAGCTGCAGCCGCGGGCCGCGTGGCGTGGGTGCCGAGGCGGCCACCTGCGCTGCGGGTGCCACGCCGGCGGCCGCCACCGTGGTCGCACGCCGGGCGGGTCGTCGCGTCACCGTGGCTGCTGCCGACGCGCTGCGCTGGGGCCGCGTTGTGGCGGCCATCCGCGGTCTCGCGGTCGGCGCCGGCGCAGCCTGCGTGGGCGCCGCACGTCGCTCGCCTTCGGTGTCGGTGCGCGCGCTCGCCGAGCCTCCGCTCGCCGCATCGCCGCCCGCAGAAGCCGGCCCGGCGGGCGCGGACTCGACCGGCGCCGAAACCGGCGACTCGGGCCGGGCCGTGGCGACCGCCGGCTCGACCGCCGGCGCAGCGGCAGCCACCGTGACGAGCGGCGGATCGGCCAGCACGGTGAAGCGTCGCTCGAGCTGGTTGGTGCAGCCGAGCGTCAACGTGACCGTGATCACCGGCTCGTCGATCGCGCTGGTCGACAGCACGCGCACCAGCCGCTCTTCGGCTGTGGGCCCGGGTTCGATCCCGATGCGGATCGTCGACGGCTGGATGCGGCGCTCGCCCTGCTGCACATCGGCCGTGACGCAGGTCGAGGTCAGTTGCTCATCGGGTGCCACCCGCACGGTGACCGCGAAGTTCAGCGGGGCGCCGAGCGCAACGGCCTCGGGCGCGCGCAGGATGCCAAGCGCGTGAGCGGCCGGGCAGACCATGCCCGCCATGGCTGCCACCAGGACGAAGGCACATGCTTTCATGCGGTGGTGGCGGTCGCTGGAAGTCACTTCGTCGCGCTGACTCTTCTCGCGCGGCACTCTAGCATGAAGGCCTGTGCGTACCGTTCGCCACGCATGGCACCGGCCACCTGCGTGCGACAATGTTGTCTGCCATGCGTCACGTCGTGCGCGCGAAGCCGAGCGCCGCGGGTACTGCTCGATGCCCTCCGAACTGCTGACCGACCGCCGCGCCGCCACGCTGATCCTGACGATCAGCGACCCGGCCACCCGAAACACCCTGTCGCCACAGGTCTACGAGGCCGGCAGCCGCGCGCTGGCGCAAGTGGCGGCCGACCCGACGCTGCGCTGCGTCATCGTGCGCGGCGACGGGCCGCATTTCTGTGCCGGCGGCGACCTCCATCGGCTGGCGGCGGCACGCGAGGGCCCGGCCGACACGCCGCACACCAACGTCGAGCGATTCCACGGCTTCGTGCGCGCGCTGCGTGCCTGCCCGAAGCCGGTGATCGCAGCGGTCGAGGGCCACGCGGCCGGTGGCGGCTGCTCGCTGGCGTTGGCCTGCGACCTGATCGTCGCCGCACGCGGTGCCAGGTTCACGATGTCGTACGGCCGCGCGGGCCTGTCGCCCGACGGTGGCGGCACCTACCATCTGGCGCGCGCGTTGCCGCGGGCGCTGGCGCTGCAACTGCTGTGGCTGCCCGAGCCGACGGCGGCCGAGCGCTGGCACCAATGGGGCCTGGTCAACGCGTTGTGCGACGACGGTCAGGCACTGGCCGAGGCGCTCGTCTGGGCCGAGCGCCTGGGTCGCACCGCGAGCAACGCGGTGGCCAGTGCGAAGGCGCTGGTCGAATCGGCTGGCACGCACGGCCTCGCCGCTCACCTCGACGACGAGCGCGAACACTTCGTGGCCAACCTGCGGCACGACAACGCCGCAGAGGGTTTGCGCGCCTTCTTCGACAAGCGCAGCCCGCGCTTCTCGTGACGGCACGATGGCGACCCTGGCTGTCACGCCCGAGGAATTGCAGCGCGTCGAGTGCGGCGCCTGGTTCTCGCGTCTGTCGGCCGGACTGCGCAGCGACATCCTCGAGCAGGCCGTGGTGCGGCGCTATGCCGATGGCGCGTCGCTCGGCACGCGTGGCGGTCCTCCGGAGAACTGGTACGGCGTGGCTCGTGGTGCCGTGCGGATTTCGAGCGTCTCGCTTTCGGGCAAGCAAGTGGTGCTGACCTATGCCGAGCCCGGCACCTGGTTCGGCGACATCGCCCTGTTCGACGGCCTGCCGCGCACGCACGATGCCAGCGCGCACGGCGACACCGCGCTGCTGGTGGTTCGCAAGGCCGATTTCAAGGCGCTGCTGGCGCGCCACGTCGAGCTCTACGACGCGCTGCTGCGCCTGAACTGCCGCCGCCTGCGCCTGATGTTCAACCTGATCGAAGACCTCAACACCAAGCCGCTCGCGGCGCGCCTGGCGCGTCAGATCCTGCTGCTGGTCAAGAGCTACGGCGTCGAGCAGGGCGACGAGATCCGCATCGGGCTGCAGCTGGCGCAAGAAGACCTGGCGCAGTTGCTGGGTGCGTCGCGCCAACGCGTCAACCAGGAGCTCAAGGGCTTCGAGCGTCAGGGCGCAGTGCGGGTCGAGCCGACGCGCCTCGTCGTGCTGTCGCGCGACAAGCTGCTGGCGATCGCGAAGGGCTGAACCCCAGGAGTCGCCACGATGGAATCGATGGAACAGTTTGTCGGCACGCAGGCGATGCTGGCCAGCCACGCGTTCGACGTGGCGGCGCTCGAGCGCCATCTGCAGCGCGAGTTGCCGGGTTTCGCCGGACCGTTGCACGTCGAGCAGTTCAAGGGCGGGCAGTCCAATCCGACCTACAAGCTCGTGACGCCCTCATGCAGCTACGCCATGCGCAGCAAGCCGGGTCCGGTGGCGAAGCTGCTGCCCTCGGCGCACGCGATCGAGCGCGAGTTCCGCGTCATGCGCGCACTGGCCGGCACCGGCGTGCCGGTAGCGCAGATGCACCTGCTGTGCGAAGACGAGTCGGTGATCGGTCGCGCGTTCTACGTGATGCAGTTCGTCGAGGGCCGCGTGCTGTGGGACCAAGCGCTGCCGGGCCTCACGCCCGCGGCGCGCAGCGCCATCTACGACGAGATGAACCGCGTGATCGCCGCACTGCACCGCGTCGACGTGCAGGCCGCGGGCCTCGCCGACTACGGCAAACCGGGCAACTACTTCGTGCGCCAGATCGGCCGCTGGTCCAAGCAGTACCTGGCGTCGCAGACCCGCACCATCCACGAGATGGACCGCCTGATCGACTGGCTGCCGAGCCACCTGCCTGCCTCGGCACTCGACGAGACCCAGGTGGCGGTGGTGCACGGCGACTACCGTCTCGACAACCTGATCTTCGATGCGCACGCGCCGCGCGTCGCCGCCGTGCTCGACTGGGAGTTGTCGACGCTGGGCCATCCGTTGGCCGATTTCAGCTACCACTGCATGGCCTGGCACATCCCGCCGGGCGTGTTCCGCGGCATCGGCGGCCTCGACCACGCGGCGCTCGGCATCCCCGACGAGCGCGCCTACGTGCGCCGCTACTGCGAGCGCACCGGTCGCGGCAACGCTGACGCCTTGATGACAGACTGGAACTTCTATCTCGCCTACAACCTGTTCCGGCTGGCCGCCATCACACAGGGCATCGCCAAGCGTGCCGCCGACGGCACCGCGTCGAACGCGCAGGCGCGGCGCACCGGCGACGCCACCGACGTGCTGGCCGCGATGGCCTGGCGCTTCGCGCAATCCAGTTGATCGCCGCGCGCGGCACTGTGCCCCGCTGACAAGGAGACTTCGATGGACTTCGGCTACTCGCCCCGCACCCAGGAACTGCAGCAACGCCTGTCGGCCTTCATGGCCGAGCATGTCTACCCCGCCGAGGCGCGCCATGTCGATGAGCTGCGCGCCAACACCGCGGCCGGCAAGCGCTGGACGCCGCTGCAGGTGATCGAATCGCTGAAGCCGAAGGCGCGCCAGGCCGGGCTGTGGAACCTGTTTCTGCCCGACAGCGCGCTCGGCGCCGGGCTGAGCAACCAGGAGTACGCACCGCTGGCCGAGATCATGGGCCGCGTGCCGTGGGCGAGTGAGGTGTTCAACTGCTCGGCACCCGACACCGGCAACATGGAGGTGTTGGTGCGATACGGCAGCAGCGAGCAGAAGGCGCAATGGTTGACGCCGTTGCTGGCCGGCGAGATCCGCAGCGGCTTCGCGATGACCGAGCCGGCCGTGGCATCGTCGGACGCCACCAACATCGAGGCACGCATCGAGCGCCGCGGCGACCAGTACGTGATCAACGGCCGCAAGTGGTGGACCTCTGGCGCCGGCGACCCGCGCTGCAAAGTGCTGATCTTCATGGGCAAGACCGATCCGGCCGCGCCGCGCCATTCGCAGCAGTCGATGATCCTGGTGCCGACGGATGCACCGGGCGTCAAGGTGCTGCGGCCGCTGTCGGTATTCGGCTGGGACGATGCCCCGCACGGCCACATGGAGGTCGACTTCAAGGACGTGACGGTGCCCGCCGGCAACCTGCTGCTGGGCGAAGGCCGCGGCTTCGAGATCGCGCAGGGGCGCCTCGGGCCCGGCCGCATTCACCACTGCATGCGCCTGATCGGCCTGGCCGAGCGCGCGCTCGAGCTGATGTGCAAACGCGCCGTGCAGCGCGTGGCGTTCGGCAAGACGGTGGCGCAGCAAACCGTCACGCAAGAGCGCATCGCCGAGGCTCGCTGCCTGATCGAGCAGGCGCGGCTGCTGACGCTGAAGGCGGCGTGGATGATGGACGTGGCCGGCAACAAGACGGCCAAGGCCGAGATCGCGATGATCAAGGTGGTGGCACCCAACATGGCGTTGAAGGTGATCGACTGGGCGATGCAGGTGCACGGCGGCGCCGGCGTCAGCGAGGACTTTCCGCTAGCCTACTTCTACGCGCTGTCGCGCACGCTGCGCTTCGCCGACGGCCCCGACGAGGTGCACCGCAACGCGATCGCCAAGATCGAGCTCGGGCGGCACACGGCCTGAGCGCCTGGCCGCGCGACGCGCTCAGGCGCGAGCCGCGGCCGCTTGACTCACAGGCGCGAGGCGGTTTCGTCGCGCGGCCAGACCGAAGGCCGTGTCGATGCGTGCGGCAACGCCGAATCGGGCCACTCGCCGGCGACGCGCCTTGCTTCGGCCATCGCGATCTGGAACAGGCCGAGCCAGGCTTCGAGCCGCGCGCTGCTCGGCTCGCGCAGGCCCAGCCGCATGGCGAGCCGCCCACGGCCGATCGACAGCACGAAGGCCGCGGCCTCGGGTAGATTGCGGCCGGCCTCGAGCAGCGCCGGCGACAGCGGCCCGGCCAGCCATTGCAGCAGCCAGGGCTTGACGCTGGCCACCGCGCCGAAGCGCGCGCCCAGGGTCCTGAGCTCGCCAGGAGTCGCCTTCGAGTACATCACCAGCCAGCGGATCTCGGTGGGCGTCTGCGTGTCGACGCGCGTCTGCACGCCTTCGACGTACTCGTCGAATACCTTGGCCTCCGACGCCTCCATCAGCAGCCGGTTGAGCACCAGCACGTGCAGGTCGCGGTGCAGGCCCAACTCGGCGATGAAGCGCAGTTCGGGGCCCGGGATGTAGGGGCGATGCGACGCGCCCCATTCGATGCGCCAGGCGACGCCCCCGTGCGATCCGTCGATCACGAATCCTTGATCGCTGCGCACGTTGCGGAACGCCCAGCCCCTGCCCGTGGCCCAGTGCTCGATGCTCCGCGCGCCTGCCGATGCCGACGGGCCGGACCACCAGCGCTTCAGTCTTCCGAGCATGGGTTAGAGTGCTTACGCCGACCGACGCGCATGGAGCCGTGATGATCGAAGTGTATTCCTGGGCCACGCCCAACGGCCACAAGGTGCACATCATGCTCGAGGAGTGCGCCTTGCCGTACAAGGCCATCGCGGTCGACATCGGCGCGGGCGCGCAGTTTGCACCGGAGTTCCTGGCGATCAGCCCGAACAACAAGATCCCGGCGCTGGTCGACCCCGATGGGCCCGATGGCGAACCGATCTCGCTGTTCGAATCGGGCGCGATCCTGTTGTACCTGGCAGGCAAGACGGGACGCTTCCTGCCGTCGACCACGCGCGGCCGCTACGAGGCGCTGCAGTGGCTGATGTTCCAGATGGGCGGTGTCGGCCCGATGCTCGGCCAGGCGCACCACTTCCGCATCTACGCGCCCGAGAAGCTGCCGTACGCGATCGAGCGCTATACCAATGAAGCGCGGCGGTTGTACCGGGTGATGAACGCCAGGCTCGCGAAGTCGCGCTACATGGCCGGGCCGCAGTACTCGATTGCCGACATCGCGATCTTCCCGTGGTTGCGCAGCTGGAAGAACCAGGGCATCGACTGGGCCGACTATCCGCACCTGAAAGGCTGGTTCGACGAGATCGCCAAGCGGCCGGCGGTGATGCGTGGCGTCGAGGTGCTCGCCGACCGCCGCCGCCCGCTGGTCGACGACAAGGCGCGCAGCGTGCTGTTCGGTGCCGAGCAGTACCAGCGCCACTGACGCCGGTGGCACCGAACACGCGCGATGACGATCGATCGCACTGCCCGTAGCTCAGCTGGATAGAGCAGCTGCCTTCTAAGCAGCAGGCCGGGGGTTCGAGTCCCTCCGGGCAGGCCAATGCGCAGTGAGTGCGGTGGTGGGCGGTGCAGGGTTCGAACCTGCGACCCCTGCCGTGTGAAGGCAGTGCTCTACCGCTGAGCTAACCGCCCCGCAAGAGGCGGCCGCATTATGCCATGCAGGTTCGCCACACCGTGCGGCCGCCGCTGGCCTTGTCGAGGTCGGCGAGCCACGCCTCGTGTGCCGCGCGTTCCTCCGCGGTGGGCTCGATCACGGCGAGATCGAGCACCGACAGATCTGCCGCTGGGCCCGCCTCGTGCCCGCCGGCGTGCGCGGCCGCGGTCTCCATCACCAACGAGTCTTGCCCGCGCGTCATGCGGATGTAGACCTCGGCGAGCAGGTTGGCGTCGAGCAGCGCGCCGTGCAGCGTGCGGTTGGTGTTGTCGACTTCCAGGCGCCGGCACAGCGCATCGAGCGAGTTGGACTTGCCGGGGTACAGCTCGCGCGCCAGCGCCAGCGTGTCGGTGACCTTGCCCACCACCGCCGACAGGCGCGTGCGCTCGGCACGCGCCAACTCGGCATCGATGAACGCGACGTCGAATGCCGCGTTGTGCGCGACGATCTCGGCGCCGCCGATGAACTCGAGCAGCTCGTCGGCCACCGCCGCGAACAGCGGCTTGTCGGCGAGGAACTCGTCGCTGATGCCGTGCACCTTCAATGCATCGGCGCTGTTGGCGCGCTGCGGGTTCAGGTAGTGGTGCAGCGTGCGCCCGGTGAGGCGCCGGTTGACGAACTCGACGCAGCCGATCTCGACCACGCGGTCGCCGTGCTCGGGCGACAGGCCGGTGGTCTCGGTGTCGATGAAGATCTGCCTCATCGCCCCGCCACCACGGGGCGCCTAGCCGCCCAACGCATCAGCGCCACGCCGGCGACGACCATCGGCACGCACAGCCATTGGCCGCGCGACAGGCCGAGCCACTGCAGGCCGAGAAACGCATCGGGCTCGCGAAAGTACTCGGCAATGAAGCGCAGCACGCCGTAGCCGAGCAGGAACGCGCCCGAAACCATGCCGGTGGGCCGCGGCCGGCGCGCAAACCACCACAGCAGCACGAACAGCAACAACCCCTCGAGCGCGAACTGGTACAGCTGCGATGGATGGCGCGGGATGCGGTCGCCGGCCTGCGGGAAGACCATCGCCCACGGCAGGCTCGGGTCGGCCGCGCGGCCCCACAGCTCGCCGTTGATGAAGTTGCCGATGCGCCCGGCCGCCAGCCCCGTGGGCACGCACGGCGCCACCACGTCGGCCACCTCGAGGAACGGCCGCTGGCGCAGGTGCGCGAACAGCGCCATCGCGCCGACGACGCCGAGCAGCCCGCCGTGAAACGACATGCCGCCCTTCCACACCGCGAAGGCCTCGAGCGGATGGCCGGCGTAGTACTCGGGCTTGTAGAACAGCACATAGCCGAGCCGCCCGCCGATCACCACGCCGAGCACACCATAGAACAGCAGGTCTTCGACGTCGCGCCGCGTCCAACCGAGGCCGGCATACGGCGCGTTTGACACGCGCACGCGCGCCAGCCACATGAATAGCGCGAACGCCACCAGGTAGGTCAGGCCGTACCAGTGCACCGCGATCGGCACGCCGAAGCGCGAGAAGTCGATGGCGATCGGATTGAACTGCGGATGCACCAGCATCAGCCACGCTCCACCACGAACACGGCCACGATTGTCGCCGCAAAGCGAGCGGCTCGATCGCCGCACAGACGGCGATGGCTTCGGCCGGCCGCCGCTTGCGCAGCGACTACCATATGGCGCCCGCGCTTGCCGCAGCGCAAGCAGCCGCTTCACCGACCGCAGCTAGGATCGCCCGCATGAGCCCCCCCAATCGACGTTCGAAGAACATCACCGAAGGCGTCGCGCGCGCGCCGAACCGCTCGATGTACTACGCGCTGGGCTACGAGCCCGGCGACTTCGCCAAGCCGATGATCGGCGTGGCCAACGGCCACTCGACGATCACGCCGTGCAACTCGGGCCTGCAGCGGCTGGCCGATGCGGCGGTCGAAGGCCTGAAGGCGGCCGGCGCGAACCCGCAGATTTTCGGCACGCCGACCATCAGCGACGGCATGGCGATGGGCACCGAGGGCATGAAGTATTCGCTGGTGTCGCGCGAGGTCATCGCCGATTGCGTCGAGACCTGCGTCGGCGGCCAGTGGATGGACGGCGTGATCGTGATCGGCGGCTGCGACAAGAACATGCCCGGCGGCATGATGGGCATGCTGCGCGCCAACGTGCCGGCGATCTACGTCTACGGCGGCACGATCCTGCCCGGGCACTACCAGGGGCAAGACCTCAACATCGTCAGCGTGTTCGAGGCGGTGGGCCAGTTCTCGGCCGGCCGCATGAGCGAGGAAGACTTCTGCCAGATCGAGCGCCGCGCGATTCCCGGCAACGGCTCGTGCGGCGGCATGTACACCGCCAACACGATGTCGTCGGCGTTCGAGGCGCTGGGCATGAGCCTGCCGTACTCGTCGACGATGGCCAATGTCGAGGACGAGATCGTCGCCAACGTGCGCCACTGCGCGAAGGTGCTGGTCGACGCGGTGAAGGCCGACCTGAAGCCGCGCGACATCGTCACGAAGCGCTCGATCGAGAACGCGGTGGCGGTGATCATGGCGATCGGCGGCTCGACCAACGCGGTGCTGCACTTCCTGGCGATCGCGCACGCCGCCGGCGTCGACTGGACGATCGATGATTTCGAGCGCGTGCGGCAGAAGGTGCCGGTGCTGTGCGACCTGAAGCCGAGCGGCCGCTACCTGGCGATCGACCTGCACCGCGCCGGTGGCATCCCGCAGGTGATGAAGGTGCTGCTGAAGGCCGGCCTGCTGCACGGCGAGTGCATGACGATCACCGGCAAGACGGTGGCGCAGGCGCTGGCCGAGGTGCCCGACGTGCCGCGCACCGACCAGGACGTGATCCGCCCGATCGAGCGGCCGATGTATGAGCACGGCCACCTGGCGATCCTGAAGGGCAACCTGTCGCCCGAAGGCAGCGTGGCCAAGATCACCGGCTTGAAGAACCCGGTCATCACCGGGCCGGCGCGCGTGTTCGACGACGAGCAGTCGGCGCTGGCGGCGATCATGGCCGGCCGCATCACCGCCGGCGACGTGATGGTGCTGCGCTACCTCGGACCGCGCGGCGGACCGGGCATGCCCGAGATGCTCGCCCCCACCGGTGCACTGATCGGCCAGGGCCTGGGCGAATCGGTGGGCCTGATCACCGATGGGCGCTTTTCCGGCGGCACCTGGGGCATGGTGGTGGGCCACGTCGCGCCCGAGGCCTACGCCGGCGGCCTGATCGCGCTGGTGCACGAGGGCGATTCGATCACCATCGATGCGCACCGGCTGCTGCTGCAGCTGAACGTGCCCGATGGCGAGATCGCGCGCCGTCGCGCCGCATGGCAGGCGCCGGCGCCGCGCTACACGCGCGGCGTGCTGGCCAAGTTCTGGAAGAACGCGTCGAGCGCGAGCGCCGGCGCGGTGCTCGACCGTTACGACATCTGACGCCGCGTGCCCGCCGTTCAGGCGGGCTTGTCTTCGGCCGCGATGCTGGCCTGCTGTGTGGAAGGCAGCGGCTCCTGGCGGCTCGGCAGGAACGCGGTGATCACGTCGCGGTTGTGGCGCTCTTGTTCGGTCTTCTTCACCGGCGCCGCCTTCGGGGGTTCGACCTTGCGCGCCTCACGGATCACGGCCACGCGCTTGTCGCGGCGCCAGTTCAGCCCCAGCGCCTCCATGTGGCGCTGGCGGCGCTCCTGCTTGCGCTCTTCCATCTTGTCCATCGCGCGGCGCTGCGTGAGCCCCGTGCCATCGGCGAAAGCCCACCATGCAACGGCAAGACCGAACGGCAGCAGGATGGTCAGCCACGACCAGTCGGCGACGACGCCGAACTCGGTGAGCTTCATCACGACCAGCAGCGCCCCGACCACGACGAACAGCATCGGAAATCTCCCTCTCGCCGACCGCGCGATACCGGATCGACGTCAACCGGGCGATCTAGAATCCCGTTCTGGTCACTGTATCCGACCCCGCACGATCCGCCAGAAAGGAATCCATGAAAAAGCTCATCCTTGTGTCGATTCTTGCCACCGTGGCCGCGCCGCTCGCATTCGCCGACGCGGGCGACGACCTCGCCAAGAAGAAGAACTGCCTCGCCTGCCACCAGACCGACAAGAAGCTGGTGGGCCCGGCCTACAAGGATGTGGCGGCCAAGTACGCAGGCCAGAAGGATGCCGCGGCCAAACTGGCCGAGAAGATCCAAAAGGGCGGCAGTGGCGCGTGGGGCCAAGTGCCGATGCCCGCGAACCCGCAGGTCAACGCCGACGAGGCCAAGACGCTCGCCACCTGGGTGCTGTCGCTGAAGAAGTGATCGCGCGGCTACGAGCCGCCCTGCTGACGACGAAGGCCCCGCTTGCGGGGCCTTTCGCTTGATGCAGATCAACAACGATCAGTTGGTCTGCGTCAGTTGCTCCAGGATCGCCGGGTTCTCGAGTGTCGAGGTGTCCTGCGTGATCGTCTCGCCCTTGGCGAGCGAGCGCAGCAGGCGGCGCATGATCTTGCCCGAGCGCGTCTTCGGCAAGTTGTCGCCGAAGCGGATGTCCTTCGGCTTGGCGATCGGCCCGATCTCCTTGGCCACCCAGTTGCGCAGTTCGTTGGCGATCTTCCTCGCCTCTTCGCCGCTCGGGCGGGGCCGCTTCAGCACCACGAACGCACAAACCGCCTCGCCGGTCATGTCGTCGGGCCGGCCGACCACCGCGGCCTCGGCCACCAACTCGGTGCACGACACCAGCGCCGACTCCACCTCCATCGTGCCGAGCCGGTGGCCCGACACGTTGAGCACGTCGTCGATGCGACCGGTGATCGTGAAGTAGCCGCGCTCGGCATCTCGACTGGCCCCGTCGCCGGCCAGGTAGTAGCCGCGCAGTTCCTTCGGGTAGTAGCTGCTCTTGTAGCGCTCCGGGTCGCCCCAGATCGTGCGGATCATGGCCGGCCACGGCTTCTTGATGACCAGGATGCCACCCTGCCCGTTCGGCACGTCGCCGCCGGTCTCATCGACGATCGCCGCGGCGATGCCCGGCAGCGGCAGCGTGCACGAGCCCGGCACCAGCGGTGTCACGCCCGGCAGCGGCGTGATCATATGGCCGCCGGTCTCGGTCTGCCACCAGGTGTCGACGATCGGGCAGCGCCCGCCGCCGACGTTGGCGTGGTACCACTCCCAGGCCGCCGGGTTGATCGGTTCGCCCACCGAACCGAGCAGGCGCAGGCTGCCGAGTTGATAGCTGTTCGGGTGCGTTGTCGGGCTCGTCTCGGCGGCCTTGATCAGCGAGCGGATCGCGGTGGGCGCGGTGTAGAACACCGTCACCTTGTGCCGCTCGATCATCTTCCAGAAGCGGCCGGCGTCGGGATAGGTCGGCACGCCTTCGAACACGATCTCGGTCGCGCCGCAGGCCAGTGGCCCGTAGGTGATGTAGGTGTGACCGGTGACCCAGCCGATGTCGGCGGTGCACCAGAAGATGTCGTCGGGTTTGACATCGAACACCCACTTGGTCGTCAGCGCCGCATGCAGCAGGTAGCCGCCGCTGGAATGCTGTACGCCCTTGGGCTTGCCGGTCGAGCCCGACGTGTACAGCAGGAACAGCGGGTGCTCGGCGCTCACCCACTCGGGCTCGCAGGTTTCGCCCTGGCCGGCTACCACATCGTGCAGCCACTGGTCGCGGCCGGCGTGCCACTGCACGGCGCCGCCGGTGCGGCGGTAGACGATCACGTTCTTCACGCTGTCGCAGCCGCCCAGGCCGAGCGCCTCGTCGACGATGCTCTTCAGCGCCAGCGCCTTGCCGCCGCGCATCTGCTCGTCGGCGGTGAGCACCATGACCGCGCCGGCATCCTCGATGCGATCGCGCAGGCTCTGCGCCGAGAAGCCGCCGAACACCACCGAATGTGTGGCCCCGATGCGCGCACAGGCCTGCATCGCAACCACCCCCTCGATCGACATCGGCAAGTAGATGACGACGCGATCGCCCTTCTTGACGCCCTTCGCGCGCAGCGCGTTGGCCAGCTTGCAGACACGGGCGAACAGCTCGGAGTAGGTGATGCGGGTCACCGTGCCGTCGTCGGCTTCGAAGATGATCGCGGTTTTCTGGCCCAGTCCGCGCTCGATCTGCAGATCGAGGCAGTTGTACGAGACGTTCAGCGTGCCGTCTTCGAACCACTTGAAGAACGGTGCCTGGCTGTCGTCGAGCGTTTTCGTGAACGGCTTCTTCCAGCTCACGTGCTCGCGCGCCTGTCGTGCCCAGAAGCCGGCGTAGTCGGCCTCGGCCTCCTTGCACAGCCCCAGGTAGGCCTCCATGCCCCGCACCGCCGCGCCTTTGACCATGGACGCGGGTGGTGGATAGACGTGGTTCTCGCTCATGTTCATCTCCTGCAAGGGGTTGACGGTGATACGGTCCGGTCGCGGCGGGCGGCGCCCTGCGGGCCCGCGCTTCGACCAACACCTTACTCTAGCCACGGATGACCTCCGCGCGCCACTAGAATTCGCCCGCCGCTCAACAGCCTGCTGCCACGGGTCAAACCCCCGGGGCGGCGCTTCCTCGATGGCCCGCCTCCCGAATTCCGCCGAAACCCGGTTGCGCCCGCTACCGAGCCTGATTTTCGCCAGCCGCTGGTTGCAGCTGCCGCTGTACATCGGCCTGATCGCCGCGCAGGCGGTCTACGTCTTTCATTTCTGGATCGAACTGGTGCACTTGGTCGAGGCCGCGTTCGGCAACCAGGGTGCGCTCGAAAGCCTGGTCAAGAGCGTCGGCTACAAGGACACCCCGGTCGAGCGCCTGAACGAGACGCTGATCATGCTGGTGGTGCTCGGCCTGATCGACGTGGTGATGATCAGCAACTTGCTGATCATGGTGATCATCGGCGGCTACGAGACCTTCGTGTCGCGGCTGGACCTCGAAGGCCATCACGATCAACCGGAATGGTTGAGCCACGTCAACGCCTCGGTGCTGAAGGTCAAGCTCGGCACGGCGATCATCGGCATCAGCTCGATCCACCTGCTGAAGACCTTCATCAACGCCGCCAACTACGACGAGAAGACCCTGCTGTGGCAGACGGCGATCCACCTCGCCTTTCTGCTGTCGGCGATGGCGATCGCAGCCGCCGACCGCATCCTCGGTGGCGCACACGATTCGCACCGACCCACATCTCACCCACTGCCATGATCCTGCGCGCCAACGATCTGATCGAAACCATTGCTGCGGCCCTGCAGTACATCAGCTACTACCACCCGGCCGACTACATCACTCACCTCGCCGCGGCCTACGAGCGCGAGCAGCGCCCGGCGGCGAAGGACGCGATCGCGCAGATCCTGATCAACTCGCGCATGAGCGCCGAGGGCCACCGGCCGATGTGCCAGGACACCGGCATCGGCATCGCGTTCGTCCGCGTGGGCATGGACGTGCGCTGGGACGCGAAGCTCTCGCTGCAGCAGATGGTCGACGAGGGCGTGCGCCGCGCCTACACCGACAAGGACAACCCGCTGCGCGCCTCCGTGCTGGCCGACCCCGACGGCAAGAGGAAGAGCACCGGCGACAACACGCCGGCCGTGGTCCACGTCGAGCTCGTGCCCGGCAACAAGCTCGACGTGATCGTCGCGGCCAAGGGCGGCGGCAGCGAGAACAAGAGCAAGTTCGCGATGCTGCTCCCCTCGGACTCCATCGCCGACTGGGTGCTGTCGGTCGTGCCCACCATGGGCGCCGACTGGTGCCCGCCGGGCATCCTCTCGCTCGGCATCGGCGGCACGCCGGAGAAGGCGATGTTGATGGCCAAGTGGGCGATGATGGAGCCGCTGAACATCCACGAGCTGCAGGCGCGCGGGCCGAAGAACCGCGCCGAGGCGCTGCGCCTCGAGCTCTACGAGAAGGTGAACGCGCTCGGGATCGGAGCGCAGGGACTCGGGGGGCTCACCACCGTGCTCGACGTGAAGGTCGTGGACTACCCGACGCACGCGGCATCGAAGCCGGTGGCGCTGCTGCCGAACTGCGCGGCGACGCGCCACCTCCACTTCGTCCTCGACGGCAGCGGCCCGGCGCGGTTCGAGCCGCCGAGCCTCGACGACTGGCCGCAGCTCACGCTCGACGTCTCGTCGGCGAAGCGGGTGAACGTGGACGTGCTGAAGAAGGCCGACCTCGCGCAG
>JABTUC010000006.1 GCA_015075545.1 Ideonella sp.
CGCGGCGGGCGCTTCGACTACGCGCTGGATGAGTCGAAGGCGCCGACGCGCGACGAAGTCTGGGGCGCCTTCGCCAAGGCGGCGAGCCACGACCTCACCGACGGCGAGGAAGTGCGCGACCTCGACTGGTTCAAGGAGAAGGGCTATCTGCTGCGCCCCTTCCCGCAGATCGACTGGTACATCTGGCCGGCGCTGACGCGTCAGAAGCTGCGTTTCGAGATGCCCTACCAGGAGCGCATGACGCGGCACGGTCGCGAACTCGCCAACCGGCTGCACGAGACCGGCATCATGTGGTGGGACAGGCAGCTCGCCGAGTACGAGTTCATGCCCACGTACGAGCGCTTCCCGGACATCTGGTCGGAGTACGCGCGCGAGTACGGGCGCGACCCGGAGGACTATCCGTTCTGGGCGCTCACCGCGCGCTCGATGCAGTATAGCTGGGGCGCGAACGTCGGCCTGCCGATGATCCGCGAGGTGGCCGACAACATCGCCGGGCACCGCGGCGTGATCCTGAACCGGACCATGGCGAAGAAGCTCGGCATCGCCGCGGGCGAGCGCGTGGTGATCGAGTCGGTCTCGGGAACCACGGAAGGCGAGGCGGTGCTGCGCGAGGGCATCCGGCCCGACACCGTGCTGATGATCGGCCAGTTCGACCACTGGAAGCAGCCCTACGCGAAAGACCTGAAGTTGCCGAGCCTGAATTCGCTCACCGACCTGTCGGTGAAGCTGACCGACGGCACCGGCAGCGGCTCGGACCTGATGCGGGTGCGCATCCGCAAGGTGGGCGAGGCCGATGGCTGGCGCACGCCGTCGAAGGACGTGGCGGCATGAACACGCCCGCCGCGGCCGGCAAGGCGAGCACCGGCGCCACGCCACGCTGGGGCATGGTGATCGACGTCAACCGCTGCGTCGGCTGCCAGACCTGCACCATCGCCTGCAAGCACGCCAACGACACCCCGCCGGAGGTGCAGTGGCGCAAGGTGATCGACGTCGAACAGGGCACGTTCCCGGACGTCGAACGTTTCTTTCTCGTCACCGGCTGCCAGCATTGCGCGGAGCCGCCCTGCGTGCCGGTCTGTCCCACCGGCGCGACGCGCCAGCGCGAGGACGGGCTCGTCACCATGGCCTACGACGAGTGCATCGGCTGCGGCTACTGCGCGGTGTCCTGCCCCTACCAGGCGCGCACCATCGTGCACGAGGGACGCGGCTACTTCGGCGCGCTGACGCGGCAGGAGAAGGCGACCGCGCACCCGGACCGGATCGGCGTGGCGCAGAAGTGCACCTTCTGCGTCGACCGCATCGACGCCGGCACCGCCAAGGGTCTGACGCCGGGCGTCGACCCCGAGGCCACGCCGGCGTGCGTCAACTCGTGCATCGCGCAGGCGCTGGCGTTCGGCGACGTCGACGATCCGAACAGCAACGTGTCGCAGTTGCTGGCCAACAACCAGCACTTCCGCATGCACGAGGAGCTCGGCACCGGGCCCAACTTCCACTACCTGTGGGACGCGCAGCGCGACGGTTCCGACGGAGAGAAGTCATGAGCTACGGCCCGAACCCGTGGCAGCAGTTGCACTGGGACGCGCGCGCGGCCGGCAACTTCATGGGCGGCGGCGCCGGCACCGGGTTGCTGATCGCCACCGTGGCGTTCGGTGCGGCCGGTGGCCTGCGCCTGCTGGCGCTCGGGCTGGCGATCGCGCTGGTCGGCGCCGGCCTGCTGTGCGTGTGGGCCGAGATCGGGCGGCCGTGGCGCGCGCTCAACGTGTTCATCAATCCGCGCACGTCGTGGATGTCGCGCGAGGCCGCGGTCGCGCCGCTGCTGATGGGCAGCGCGGCGCTGGCATGGCTGGGCGTCGACGCGGCGGCGTGGGTCGCAGCGTTGCTGGCGCTGGTGTTCCTCTACTGCCAGGCGCGCATCCTGCGCGCCTCGCGCGGCATTCCGGCGTGGCGCGAGCCGCTGACGGTGCCGTTGATCGTGCTGACGGGCCTGAGCGAAGGCACCGGGTTGTACGCGGCGCTGTCGGTGCTGTGGGGCCAGCCGGACGCGGCAGCGGCCTTCGCGCTCGCCGCGTTGCTGCCGCTGCGTACCGCGCTGGCCTTTGCCTGGCACCGCCGTGTCGCGCGTGCGCTGCGTCCTGCGGCGGCGCGCGCGCTCGCGCACTGCCGCCTCGCGTCGCGCGTCGCCGGGCCGCTGCCGCTGGCCCTGGCGCTGGCCGTGCTGCTGCTGCCGCTGCCCGCGGGCTGGGCCGCTGCGCTGCTGGCGCTGGCCGGCGTGCTCGCGCTGGCCGGCGGCGCCTGGTTCAAGTACGCGCTGATCACGCGCGTGGCGTTCAACCAGGGTTTCGCATTGCCGCACCTGCCGGTGCGCGGCGTCCCCCGCGGCTAGGCGCAGGTTGACCATGCTCGCCGCCACCGCTGCCCGCACGCAGGTCGGCCTGCACCCCGAGGTGGAGACCATGCCGCGCGAGCGACTGGCCGCGCTGCAACTGCAGCGGCTGCGGCAGACGCTCGGGCGTGCCTGGCGGCTGCCGTGGCAGCGCGACCGGCTGCGCGCGGCGGGCCTCGACGCGCCGGGCGACCTGCACTCGCTCGACGAGTTGGGCGCGCTGCCGTTCATGGTGAAGGCCGATCTGCGCGACCAGTACCCGTTCGGCCTCTTCGCGCAGCCGGTGTCGGAGCTGGCGCGGCTGCACGCCTCGTCGGGCACCACCGGCAAGCCCACCGTGGTGGGCTACAACGCCGCCGACCTCGACACCTGGGCCGAGCTGATGGCGCGCACGCTGCACTGCGCCGGCGCGCGCCGCGGCGACATCGTGCACAACGCCTACGGCTACGGCCTGTTCACCGGCGGCCTGGGCATGCACGCCGGCGCCGAGCGGCTCGGTGCGGTGGTGGTGCCGGCCTCGGGCGGCGGCACCGAGCGCCAGGTGGCGCTGATCATGGATTTCGGTGCGCGCGTGCTGTGCGCCACGCCGTCGTACGCGCTGGCGATCGCCGAGGTGGCCGAAGCGCAAGGCATCGATCTGCGCCAGAGCAAGCTGCGCGTGGGGCTGTTCGGCGCCGAGCCGTGGAGCGAGCCGATGCGCCGCGAGATCGAGGCACGGCTGCCGGTGAAGGCGATCGACAACTACGGCCTGTCGGAGATCATGGGCCCGGGCGTCGCGGTCGAATGCGAGCAGCAGGACGGCCTGCACGGCTGGGAGGACCACTTCCTGTTCGAGGTGGTCGACCCCGACACCCAGGCGCCGCTGCCCGAGGGCGAAGCCGGCGAGCTGGTGATCACCACGCTCACCAAGCAGGCGCTGCCGATGCTGCGCTACCGCACGCGCGACATCACGCGCCTCACGCGCGAGCCGTGCGACTGCGGGCGCACGCACGCGCGGCTGCTGCGCGTGAGCGGCCGCAACGACGACATGCTGATCGTGCGCGGCATCAACGTGTTCCCGTCGCAGATCGAAGCCGTGCTGCTCGGGCGCGAGAGGCTCGCGCCGCACTACCAGCTCGTGCTCGACCGACACGGCAGCCTCGACCACGTGACGCTCGAGGCCGAGGCCGCGCCCGGCGTCGGCGCGGGCCAGTGGGAAGGCGTGGCGCGCGACGTGGCGCATCGCATCAAGTCATTGATCGGCATCACGGTCGATGTGGTGGTTCGCGAGCCCGGTGCGCTGCCGCGCTCGCAGGGCAAGGCGGTGCGCGTGCGCGACCTGCGGCCCAAGGGAGCCTGAAACGATGAGACTGCTGAATCTGTTGGTCAACGGCCGCAAGCACGCGGCCGCGGCGCGCGACTCGGCGACGCTGCTCGAGGTGCTGCGCGAAACGCTGCAGCTCACCGGCACCAAGCAGGGCTGCGACGGCGGCGAGTGCGGTGCCTGCACCGTGCTGGTCGACGGCGAGCCGCGGCTGGCGTGCATCACGCTGGCCGCGTCGGTCGAAGGGCACGCGGTCGAGTCGATCGAAGCGCTCGCCGCGCAGGGCCGGCTGGCCGCGCTGCAGCGCGCGTTCCACGAGAAGCTCGGCGCGCAGTGCGGCTTCTGCACGCCCGGCATGGTGATGGCGGCCGAGGCGCTGCTGCGCCGCGAACCGCAGCCGAGCGAAGAGCAGATCCGCGCCGCGCTGGCGGGCAACCTGTGCCGCTGCACCGGCTACGTCAAGATCATCGAGTCGGTGCAGGCGGCCGCGCAGTGGCGAGGCGAGGCTGCCCGAGCGTCGTGTGAAGCCGCCGCGCCTGCAGGCTCGGCCATCGGCAAGGAGCGCGCATGAAGCTCGAAGACGTCCATCTCACGCGCGAGCCGGCACCGGCCACGCACTCGGTCGGCGTGCCGCGGCCGCTGGTCGACGGCGTCGACAAGGTCAGCGGGCGTGCGCGCTACACCGCCGACCTGCCGTTCCCCGGCGCGCTGGTCGGCCGCATCTTCCGCAGCCCGGTGGCGCACGGCATCGTGCGCCGCATCGACGCCACGCGTGCGCTCATGCTACCGGGCGTGCGCGCCATCGTCACCGGTGCCGACTTCAGCGCGCCGTACGGCGTGATCCCGATCGCGCAGAACGAGTGGCCGATGGCTCGCGAGCGCGTGCGCTACCGCGGCGAGCCGCTGTTCGCGGTGGCCGCCGACGATGCCGTCGCTGCCGAGGCGGCGCTCGCCGCGGTGGAGTTCGAGATCGAGCCGCTGCCGGCGTACTTCGACGCCGACGCCGCGCGCGCGAGCGACGCGGTGCTGCTGCACGACAAGAAGGCGGGCAACATCGAGCGCAGCGTCGAGCAGGACTTCGGCGACGTCGACGGCGGCTTCGCCGCGGCCGACCTGGTGATGGAGCGCACCTACGAATGCGCCGAGGTCGCGCACGGCCAGATCGAGCTGAACTGCTCGGTCGCCCAATGGGACGGCGAGCGCCAGCAGTTGACGATCCACTCGGTGACGCAGGTGCCGTACTACCTGCACCTGATGCTGGCGCAGACGCTCGGGCTCGACAGCTCGCAGATCCGCGTCGTCAAGCCGTTCGTCGGCGGCGGCTTCGGCCACCGCGTCGAACCGCTGAACTTCGAGCTGGTGGCCGGCGCGCTGGCGCGCGCCGCCGGCGGCACCGTCAAGCTCGAGCAGTCGCGCGAGGACTCGTTCCTCACGCACCGCGGCCGGCCGCAGACGCGCACGCGGCTGAAGATCGGCCTCACCAAGACCGGGCGCATCACCGCGGTGGAGGCCGAAGTGGTGCAGCGCGGCGGCGCCTACGCCGGCTACGGCCTGGTGACGATCCTCTACGCCGGCTCGCTGCTGCACGCGCTGTACATGGTGGGGGCGTCGCGCTACCGCGGCTATCGGGTGTACGCCAACCTGCCGCCGTGCGGCGCGATGCGCGGCCACGGCGCGGTCAACGTGCGCTTCGCGTTCGAGTCGCTGCTCGACGAGATGGCTGGCGAGCTGAACCTCGACCCGTTCGCGCTGCGGCGCGCCAACCTGATCGTGCCGCCGTACCGCACGCTCAACGATCTGCAGGTCAACTCCTACGGCATCCCGGCGTGCCTCGACGCGGTGGAGCGCGCCTCGCTCTGGCGCGAGCGCCGCGGCAAGCTGGCGGGCAAAGGGCCGCTCAAGCGCGGCCTGGGCATGGCGTGCTCGCACTACGTGTCGGGCTCGGCCAAGCCGGTGCACTGGAGCGGCGAGCCGCACGCGGTGATCAACCTCAAGCTCGACTTCGACGGCGGCATCACCATCCTCACCGGCGCCTCCGACATCGGCCAGGGCAGCTCCACCCTGCTGACGCAGATCGTCGCCGAGGTGCTGCTGCTGCCGATGGGGCGCATCCGAGTCGTCGCCACCGACAGCGCGCTGACGCCCAAGGACAACGGCTCGTACTCGTCGCGCGTTTCGTTCATGGTCGGCAACGCCGCGCTGCGTGCCGCGCAGGCGATGAAGGAGGTGCTCGTCAACGCGGCGGCCAAGCGGCTCGAGGTCAGCCCCGCCGACATCGACTGGCAGGGCGAGCGTTGCGGCGTCATCGGCACCGACCGCCAGATGGATTTTGCGCAGTGCGTGCAGGCCGCGCTGGTCGACACCGGCACGCTCACCGTCAAGGGCGCGTGGTCGACGCCGCCCGAGACGCAAGGCGGCAAGTTCCGCGGCGCGGCGGTGGGCTCGAGCGCCGGCTTCTCGTACGCGGCGCAGGTGGTCGAAGTCGAGGTCGACGAAGACACCGGCGACGTGCGCGTCGTCAAGGTGTGGATCGCGCACGACTGCGGCCGCGCCATCAACCCGCTGGCGGTGCAGGGCCAGGTGCAAGGCGCGATCTGGATGGGCATGGGCCAGGCGCTGAGCGAGGAGACGCAGTACCACCAGGGCCTGCCGTTGCGGCCCAACTTCCTCGACTACCGCATTCCGACGATCGCCGACTCGCCGCCGATCGAGGTCACGTTGGTCGAGAGCATCGACCCGCTCGGGCCGTTCGGCGCCAAGGAGGCGAGCGAAGGCGGCCTGCACGGTGTGCCGCCGGCGGTGGCCGCAGCGGTGGCCGACGCGCTCGGCCTGCGACTGCACGCGACGCCGATCACACCCGACCGCCTGCTCGAGGCGATCCATCAGCGCCGGCGCGAAGACAAGCTCGCCGCCGCGCGCGCGGCCAAGCAAACGATCAAGGGGTGAGCGCGATGCGACCGATCCAAGATCTCGAGCTGCAGCGCCCGACCACGCTGGCCGAAGCGGCCACGCTGCTGGCCGCCGGCGGCGCGCGTGCGATCGCCGGCGGCACCGACCTGGTGCCCAACATGCGCCGCGGCCTGGTCGACGCCGAGCGCCTGGTCGACCTCGGCGCGCTGCCGGGCTTCGCCGCCATCGAGCAGCAACCTGGCGGCGGCTGGCGCATCGGCGCCGGCGTCACGCTGAGCGCGCTCGCGCGGCATGCCGGCCTGGCCGCCGCGCTGCCCGCGCTGGCGCAGGCGGCGTCGCAGGTGGCCGGCCCCGCGCACCGCAGCGCGGCCACGCTCGGCGGCAACCTGTGCCAGGACACGCGCTGCATCTTCTACAACCAGAGCGAGTGGTGGCGCGCCGCCAATGGCTACTGCCTCAAGCGCGGCGGCGATGTGTGCCACGTGGCGCCGCAGGGCAAGCGCTGCCACGCCGCCTACGAGGGCGACGTCGCGCCCGCGCTGATCGCGCTGGGCGCCGAGGTCGAGGTGGTCAGCGCCGGCGCCACGTCGCGCCGGCTGCTGGCGTCGATCTACCGCGACGACGGCGCCGCGCACCTGACGCTGAACTCGAGCGAACTCGTCGTCGCCGCGATCGTGCCGGCGCCGGCGCGCGGTTCGGCCAGCGGCTACCGCAAGGCCAGGGCGCGCGCGGCGATGGACTTTCCGCTGGCCGGCGTCGGCGTCGCGCTGCGCATGGAAGGCGGCATGCTGGCGGCGCTGAAGGTCGGCATCAGCGGCACCAATTCGCACCCGGTGGCGCTCGAGGGCACCGAGGCGCTGCTGGGCAAGCGGGTCGACGACGCGCTGCTTGCGGCGCTGGGCAAGCTGGTGAGCAAGCAGGTGTCGCCGATGCGCAGCGCGGTGACGCAATCGAACCACCGGCGCCTCGTCGCGGTGGTGACGGCGCAGCGGCTGGTGCGCGAACTGGCGGAGGGCTCCACGAAATGACGCAGATCATTCGCCGCGAGCAGTTCTCGCCGCAGACCTTTCTGTGGGAGATCGACGCGCCCGACGTCGCGCGCGCCGCCGAGGCCGGGCACTTCGTGATGCTGCGACTGGACGAGGCCGGCGAGCGCATCCCCTTGACCGTGGCCGACTACGACCGCGACGCCGGCACCGTCACCGTGGTGGTGCAGGCGCTCGGCCGCACGACGCGCGAGATGCGCGACAACTTCGCGCAGGGCGACAGCTTCGCCGATTTCGTCGGCCCGCTCGGGCTGCCGCAGCACGTCGACAAGGTCGGCCACGTGGTGCTGGTGGGCGGCGGGCTCGGCGTGGCGCCGGTGTTCCCGCAGCTGCGCGCGTTCAAGGAAGCCGGCAACCGTACCACCTGCATCGTCGGCTTTCGCAACGCCGACCTCGTGTTCTGGGACGACAAGCTGCGCCAGTACGCCGACGAGCTGATCGTCTGCACCGACGACGGCAGCGCCGGCCGCCCGGGGTTCGTGACCGGTGCGCTGCAGGAGCTGCTCGAACGCGAAAAGCCCGACCTCGTGATCGCGATCGGCCCGATGCCGATGATGCAGGCGTGCACCGAGACCACGCGGCCGTTCGGCGTGTCGACCAAGGTGTCGCTCAACACCATCATGGTCGACGGCACCGGCATGTGCGGCTCGTGCCGCGTCACGGTGGGCAACGAGGTCAAGTTCGCCTGCGTCGACGGCCCCGACTTCGACGCGCACCAGATCGATTTCAAGGAGCTGCTGGCGCGCCAGAAGCGCTTCAAGACGCAGGAGCAGCAGGCCAACGCCGACCTCGACCACGTGTGCAGCCTCGAAGAGCTGCTGGTCAAGCAGGGCAAGCGCACCTATAAGAAGTACTCGGCGCTCGAGCGCACGCAGGTGCCGATGCCCGAGCGCGAGGCCGCCGAGCGCGCCACCACCTTCGACGAGGTCAACCTCGGCTACGACTGGGCCGCCGCGCTGCGCGAGTCGGAGCGCTGCATCCAGTGCATCAAGCCCACCTGCATCGAGGGCTGCCCGGTGCGCATCGACATCCCGCGCTTCATCCGCCACCTGCTGCTGCGCGACGTCGACGGCGCGGTCGACGCGATCCACGAGTCGAGCCCGTTCCCTTCGGTGTGCGGCCGCGTCTGCCCGCAGGAGAGCCAGTGCGAGGCGCAGTGCGTGCTGGTCAAGGCCAAGATGCAGCCGGTGGCGATCGGCCGGCTCGAGCGCTTCGTCGGCGACCACGCGGCGCAGCGGCCGGTGCCGCAACTGCAGTTCGAGCGCAGCGCGGGCAAGGTCGCAATCGTCGGCTCCGGCCCCGGCGGCCTGGCGTGCGCGGCCGACCTGATCAAGCTCGGCGCCGAGGTCACCGTGTACGAGGCGCTGCACGTGGTGGGCGGCGTGCTGCGCTACGGCATCCCGTCGTTCCGGCTGCCGCGCGACATCATCGAGCGCGAGGTCAAGCGCCTGCGCGACGCGGGCGTGCGCTTCGAAACCAACAAGGTGATCGGCAAGACCTTCACGATCGAGCAGTTGACGGCCAAGATGGGGTTCGACGCGGTGTTCATCGCCGCCGGCGCGGGCGCGCCGTCGTTCCTCGGCATTCCGGGCGAATCGGCCGGCCAGGTGTATTCGGCCAACGAGTTCCTGACGCGCGTCAACCTGATGGGTGGCGACCGCTTCCCGTACCGCGACACGCCGATCGGCATCGGCCAGCGCGTGGTGGTGATCGGCGCGGGCAACACCGCGATGGACTGCCTGCGCACCGCGCGCCGGCTCGGCGCCGCCGAGGTGCGCTGCGTCTACCGCCGCTCGGAGGCCGAGGCGCCGGCGCGGGTGGAGGAACTGCGCCACGCCAAGGAGGAGGGCGTGGTGTTCTCGTTCCTGCACGGGCCGGTCGAGGTGCTGCTCGACGAGGCCGGCGACGTGCGCGGCCTGCGCGCGCAGAAGATGGCGCTCGGCGAGCCCGACGCGCGCGGCCGGCGCACGCCGATGCCGCTGCCCGAGTTCATCGACTTCGCTTGCGACACCGTGATCTACGCGCTCGGCACGCAGGCCAACCCGATCGTCGGCCGCGCCACGCGCGGCCTCGGGCTCGACCGCCGCGGCTACATCGCCGCCGACGCCGTGACGCAGGCGACCAACCTCACCGGCGTGTTCGCCGGCGGCGACATCGTCACCGGCGGCGCCACCGTGATCCTGGCGATGGCCGCCGGCCGGCGTGCGGCGCGCGCGATCGGTGCCTGGCTGCTCGGCGACCGCGCGGCCTGGCCGCCGGCGCCCGAGGCGGTGGCCGCATTCGAGCCGCCGGCGCCGCTGCCGGCGACCGAGCCCGTGATCCCCAACGCCTGAAACGAGGAGCACCGAAAGCCATGTTGTGCCCCAAGTGTCACCAGCCGCTGGCCGATGACGGCGACGGCCCCTACATCTGCTGCGCCGGTGGTGCCGTGCAGTGGCAGTGCAGCGGCTGCGGCAAGGTCAGCGAAGGCTTTGCGTTCCCGTACGGTCGCTGCCCGCAGTGCGGCGGCACGCTCGCGCTGCGCGACGCCGCGGCCGGCAACGTGAGCGCCGACGAGGCGTCGCTGGCCGCCATCCGCAGCGCCTTCGAGATCGAGCTCGGCGGGCGCGCCTTCTACCAGCGCGCCGCGGCCGATTGCGCCGACGAGACGCTGCGCGCGCTGTTCCGCCGCTTCGCGGTGATGGAAGGCGAGCACATGGAGACGCTGGCGCGGCGCTACCACGTCGACGTGCCCGACCCGCCCGCGCTGTTCCAGCTCGAGACGGTGGGCTACTTCGCCGGCGTCGACAGTCGCATCGACGAGCCGGCCGACCTGCTGCGCATCGCGATCGGTTTCGAGAAGCGCGCCGCCGAGTTCTTCGCCGAGCGCGCGCTCGCCGCCGACGAGGGCTCGGCCGAACAACGGCTGTACGACGAGCTGGCGGCCGAAGAACGCGAGCACTCGCAGATCCTCGCCGCCGAGCTGGCGCGCTGGCACCAGGATCGCCCCGGCCTCTATGGAGTCGATGCGCCCGCCACCGGCGTGCCGCTGAACGGCGCGCACCTGCTGCTGGCCGAGCACGACGCGGCCGCGATCGCGATCGAGTGCGACGGCAAGCGCATGACCTACGGCGAGCTGCGCGACCGCGTCGCCCGCGCCGGCGCGCTGTGGCGCCAGCGCGGGCTGCGCCCGGGCGATCGCGTGGCGGTCAAGCTGCCCGACGGCTTCGACTGGGTGATCGCCTGGCTCGGCGCCATCTGGGCCGGCGGCATCGCGGTCGGCGTCAACCCCAAGATCCCGGCGCCCGAGTGGCGCTTCATCCTCGACGAGGCCGGCTTCGACGTCATCATCGCCGACTCGTCCGACGACACGCCGGAGCCATGGCGCTCGCGCGTGGTCGGCGTCGAGGAGGGGCGGCACGCGGTCAGCGTCACGCCACCGATGCCGGCGGTGTCGGTGCCCGAGGAGACGCCGGCATTCTGGGTGCACTCGTCGGGCACGTCGGGCAAGCCCAAGGCGGTGGTGCACGCGCACCGCTGCGTGCGCGAGATCGGTCGCGTCGCGGCCGAGCGCTTCGGCATCAAGCCGGGCGACCGGCTGTTCGCCAGCTCGCGGCTGTTCTTCGCCTACCCGCTGACCAACCTGCTGCTGGCGGGGCTGCGGCTGGGCGCGACGCTGATCCTCGATGCGCAGTGGCCCAACGCCAAGAGCGTCGCTGCGACGGTGGCGCGCACGCGCCCCACCGTGTTGTTCAGCGTGCCGTCGCTGTATCGCGACATGCTGCACAACGAGCTGGCGCCGGGGCTGGCGGCGGCGGGCGTGCGGCTGTGCGTGTCGGCCGGCGAGGCGCTGCCGCCGCAGTTGCGCGAGCGCTGGGTGGCCGCCGCCGGCCTGCCGATCGCCGACGGCTACGGCGCCTCCGAGACGCTGGTGCTGGTGATGCTGGCGCAGGACGCGCGCGGCTTCGCGCCGTCGCCGGGGGTCGAGGTGCGCGCGCTCGACGACGTGGCGCCGGGCGTGCCGACGCGGCTGCTGATCCGCACGCCGACGCTGGCGTTAGGCTATCTAGACCGCCCGCAGGCGCAGGCCGAGACCTTCCGCGACGGCGCGTTCTGCCCGGCCGACCTGTGGCAGCGCACCGCCGACGGCTTCTGGCAGTTCGCCGGCCGCGAGGACTCGCTGGTCAAGATCCGCGGCCGCTGGGTCAACCTGATCGACCTCGGCGAGCAGCTCGCCGCGCAGGCGCGCGAGGTGGTCGAGGGCGCCGCGGTGTGCGTGCCCGACGCCGACGGCGTCGACGCGGTGGCGTACTTCTACGTCAGTGCGAACGCCGCCGGCGTGCAGGCCGCGCTGCTGGCGCACACCGCCACACTGCCGCAGCACCAGCGCCCGCGCTGGCTGCATGCGATCGACGCGCTGCCGCGCGGCCCCACCGGCAAGCTGCTGCGGCGCAAGCTGCTCGAGCTGCATCAAGACATGGGAGCGGTATGAGTGCCGCGCTGACCCAAGCTGCTGCCGGCGTCGCGACCGCGGCGCCGCTTGTCGCCACGCAGCGCAGCGGCGGCGTGCTGGTGGTGACGCTGCAGCGCGCGCCGGTCAACGCGATCAACGACGCGTTGCTGGCGCAGCTGGAAGCCGTACTCGACGAGGTCGAGGCCGACGACGCGCTGGCGGTGCTGCACCTGCGCAGCGCCTGCAAGGTGTTCTGCGCCGGCGCCGATCTGAGCCTGATCCGCTCGTGCGTGGCCACCGCGCAGGGCCGCGAGGCGATGCTCGCCACCGTGCGCCGCATGCAGCGCGTGTTCGCGCGCCTGGAGGCGCTCGACTGCGTGACGCTGGCCGAGCTCGGCGGCGCCGCGCTCGGCGGCGGCTTCGAGCTGGCGCTGGCGTGCGACCTGCGCATCGCGGCCGACGACGTTCGCGTGGGCCTGCCCGAGGTCGGCCTCGGCTTGCTGCCCGCGGCCGGCGGCACGCAACGGCTGACGCGGCTGGTGGGCCACGGCCTGGCGCGCCGCCTGATCCTCGGCGCCGAGACGCCCGACGGCGCCGCGGCGCGCGCGCTCGGCCTGGTGCAGTGGGCGGTGCCGCGCGAGCGGCTGGCCGACGAGGCCGCTGCGCTGGCGCGCCGCTACGGTGCGATGCCGCGGCTGGCGTTCGCCGAGAACAAGCGCTGCATCGCTTTGGCCGGCGTGCCCGGCGAGGTAGGCTACGCCGCCGAGATCGACGCCACGCGGCGGCTGTACCAGCATCCAGAAACCAAGCGCCGTGTCGCGGCCTTCCTCGACAAGCGAGTCGACGCCGGCGCCAACAACCCCAAGGAGAAACCATGACATCGCTGAAAGACAAACTCGCCGTCGTCACCGGCGCGGCCTCCGGCATCGGCGCCGCGGTGGCGGGCAAGCTCGCGCAGGCCGGTGCCACCGTGATCGTGGCCGACGTGCAGGCCGACAAGGGCGAGACGCGCGCCGCCACGCTGCGCGCGGCCGGCCACAAGGCGCAGTTCGTGCGCGTCGACATGACCGATGCCGCATCGGTGACGGCGTTCGCGCAGGACGTGCAGACGCGCTTCGGCACGCCCGACGTGTTGGTCAACGGCGCCGGCTGGGGCACCACGCACCCGTTCTGGGAGGGCACGCCCGAGCTGTGGGACAAGATCATCAGCCTCAACTTCGTCGGCCCGATGCGGCTGACCAAGGCCTTCGTGCAGGCGATGGTCCAGCGCGGTAGCGGCAAGATCGTCAACATCGCCAGCGACGCCGGCCGCGTCGGCAGCCTCGGCGAGACGGTGTACTCCGGCGCCAAGGGCGGCTTGATCGCGTTCACCAAGTCGCTGGCGCGCGAAACCGCGCGCTACGGCATCAGCGTCAACTGCGTCTGCCCCGGCCCGACCGACACGCCGCTGATGGCCGCGGTGCCCGAGAAGGTGACCGAGGCGCTGAAGAAGGCGATCCCGCTGCGCCGCCTGGGCAAACCCGAGGAGGTGGCCGATGCGGTGCTGTTCTTCAGCGGCGACACCGCGAGCTACGTGACCGGCCAGGTGCTCAGCGTCAGCGGCGGTCTGACGATGGCTGGGTGATATGGACCACCCCCGATGCGGCCTGGTGGCCGCCTCCCCCTCCAGGGGGCTGAGCCCGGACACGATGAGTCCAGTGGACTCATCGTGCCTGGCGAAGAGCCGAGCCCCAGGGCTCGGCGCGGCCTGCAAGGCACACCAGCGGACCGGCAGAGCCGGATCCGCGGTGTCCACTCGGGGACGCGCCACTGGAGTGGCGCGGGTACAAGGCGCGCTTCGGAACCGCGGAGGACAGCAATGAACGAACCAACTGGCTGCGGCTGCGGTGGCGGTGGCGGTGGCTGCGCCGGTGGCGCAGACGCCGGCGCGACCAGCGGCGCGCGCGCGCGCCGCTGGGGCGATGCCGACGGCGAACACATCGACGTGCGCGGTCTGTCGGCGCCGATGCCGATGGTGGCGATCCTGCGGCTGCTCGAGGAGATCGGCGCCGCATCGCGCACGGTGATCGCGCACCTCGACCGCGACCCGCTGATGCTGTACCCCGAGCTGGCGCAACGCGGCTGGGGCGCGCAACTGCTGCCCCAGGCAGCCGACCAGGGCGTGCGCCTGTGCCTGCAGCGCGAGCGCGCGCCATCCTGAACCCTGCCGGAGCACGACGCCATGGACTACACGCTGCCGCTGTTCCTTGCCCATGCCATCGCGCTGGAGCGCGAGGCCGCCGAGCGCTACCTCGAACTGGCCGACATGATGGAGGCGCACCGCAACGACGAGGTGGCGGCGCTGTTCCGCGACATGGTGCGCTACTCGCGCATGCACCACGACTCGATCGTCGAGCGCGCCAGCGGCACCAAGCTGCCCGCGCTGGGGCCGTGGGACTACGCCTGGCGCTATCCGCCCGAGGTCGGCGGCGAGGAGGCGTTCGACCCCAGCCTCAACGCCTACGACGCGCTGCGCTATGCGCGCGAGAACGAAAACCGCGCGATGCAGTACTACAGCGACGTCGGCCTGTCGTCGAGCGACCCCGCGGTCAAGCGCATGGCCGCCGAGTTCGCCGCCGAGGAGACCGAGCACGTGCAGGCACTCGACGACTGGCTGGCGCGCGTCGAGCGCCCGTCGGCGCCGTGGGCCAAAGACCCGGAACGATGAGCCCCGCTCGGCCGCCCGGAGGAGCTCAGCCCCCGCTCGGCGGGGAGGCGCGCAGCGCCAGGGGTGCACACATCACCCCCTCGCCGGCGCTACTCACACAACCGCTTGATGTCCTCGGGCACCGGCACGCCGTAGATGCGGCGCCGGTCGGCGCTGTCGCGCTTGATGAAGATGCGCGTCTCCAGGCTCTCGCAGATGAGGTCGTCGCCGCGCGTGATCACGTGCTTCTGCAGGAACACCTTGTTGCGCCACTCCTGGATGTGCGTGGTGATGACGATCTTCTCGCCGTAGGTGGCGCTCTTCACGAAGCGCGCGTGGTGTTCGAGCAGCGGCGTGCCGACGATGCCGGTCTCGTGCTCGAGCACGTGCCACGGCGGCACACCGTTGCTCATGAAGAACTGCTGCGAGGCGGCGTCCATCCAGCGGTGATAGCGCGGGAAGTAGACGATGCCCGCCGGATCGCAATCGCCGAACCGGATCTCGATGTTCATCGTCGTGATCTTGCTCATCCCGTACCCTTCGCCCCGGAGCGAAGAATTCTACGGCCCAACCCTCAACCCACCGGAGCACAACCATGAAACGCATCTCCCTGGCGCGCTACGAGCCGCGGCACTTCGGCTATTCGGTCGCCGGCAAGGTCGCCACCATCACGCTGAACCGCCCCGAGCGCAAGAACCCGCTGACCTTCGATTCGTACGGCGAGCTGCGCGACCTGTTCCGCGAGATGTGCTACGCCACCGACATTAAGACCGTGGTGTTCACCGGCGCCGGCGGCAACTTCTGCTCGGGCGGCGACGTGCACGAGATCATCGGCCCGCTGGTCAAGATGGACATGCCCGAGCTGCTCGAGTTCACGCGCATGACCGGCGACCTCGTCAAGGCGATGCGCGCCTGCCCGCAGCCGATCGTCGCCGCGATCGACGGCGTGTGCACCGGTGCCGGCGCGATGATCGCCTGCGGCTCCGACATCCGCCTGGGCACCGCGCGCTCCAAGCTCGCGTTCCTGTTCGTTCGCGTCGGGCTGGCCGGCGCCGACATGGGCGCGTGCACGCTGCTGCCGCGCCTGATCGGCCTGTCGCGCGCCGCCGAATGGCTGTACACCGGCCGTACCGTCGCCGGCGAGGAGGCCGAGCGCGTGGGCTTCTACAACCGCCTGGTCGATCCCGCCGCGCTCGCCGCCGAGGCGGCGGCGCTCGCCAAGGATCTCGCCGACGGCCCCACCTTCGGCCACGCGATGACCAAGACGATGCTGTGGCAGGAGTGGAACGCGGGCCTGGGCGAGTGCATCGAGGCCGAGGCGCAGGCGCAGGCGATCTGCATGCAGACCAAGGACTTCGAGCGCGCGTACCACGCCTTCGCGGCCAAGCAGAAACCGGTGTTCGAGGGCAACTGACGCGCCGATGAGTCGCCGCACCGCGCCGGAGCACCGACGATGACCCGACCCGACCCCGAGCATCTGAACTGGCCGTTCTTCGACGACGCGCACCGCGCCTACGCGCGCGAACTGCAGGCGTGGTGCGAGCGCGAGCTGCCCGCGCTGGAGCGCGCGCACGGCGGCGAGGGCGACGGCGACGAGGCCGCGCACGCGCTGGTGCAGCGGCTGGTGCCGGCGCTCGGCCGTGCCGGCCTGCTGCGCGCCTGCGTCAGCGCGGCGCACGGCGGCGCGCGCGAACAGGTCGACGTGCGCATGCTGGCGATCGCGCGCGAGACGCTGGCGCGCGCCTCGGGGCTGGCCGATTTCGCGCTCGCGATGCAGGGCCTGGGCAGCGTGCCGGTGAGTCTGTTCGGCAACGCGGCGCAGCAGCGCGCGCTGCTGCCCGCGGTGGCGCGCGGCGAGGCGATCACCGCGTTCGCGCTGTCGGAGCCCGACGCCGGCTCCGACGCCGCGGCGATGCAGGCCAGCGCGATGCGCGACGGCGACGGCTGGCGCCTGAACGGCACCAAGACCTGGATCTCCAACGCCGGCATCGCCGATTCGTTCGTGGTCTTCGCGCGCAGCGGCGAAGCGCCCGGCGCCAAGGGCATCTCGGCGTTCATCGTGCGCGCGGGCACACCGGGGCTCGACGCCAGCGTGCGCATCCCGGTGATCGCGCCGCACCCGCTGGGCACGGTGCAGCTCACCGACTGCCGCGTCGGGCCCGAGGCGCTGCTCGGCGAGCCGGGGCAGGGTTTTCGCATCGCGATGGGCACGCTCGATCTGTTCCGCACCACGGTGGGCGCGGCCGCGCTCGGCTTCGCGCGGCGTGCGCTCGACGAGGCAGTGGCGCGCGCCAAGGCGCGCAAGATGTTCGGCCGCACGCTGGCGGAGTTCCAGCTCACGCAGGCCAAGCTCGGCGAGATGGCCACGCTGATCGACGCCTCGGCGCTGCTGATCTACCGCAGCGCGTGGACGCGCGACGTGCGCGGCGTGCGCGTGACGCGCGAGGCGTCGATGGCCAAGATGTACGCCACCGAGGCGGCGCAGCAGGTGATCGACGCCGCGGTGCAGTTGTTCGGCGGGCTGGGCGTCGTGCGCGGCAGCACGGTCGAGCGGCTGTACCGCGAGATCCGTGCGCTGCGCATTTACGAGGGCGCGAGCGAGGTGCTGCAACTGGTGATCGGCGGCAAGGTGCTGGAGGCCGCCGCGGGCGGCTGAAGCAAGGCCTTGGGCGACGCCGCGCCACCGCAGCCTGCGGCGCCAACGAAAACGGCGCGCCCGACCCGCGCGCCGTCGCGCGCTTCCGGCGGCGCGTACTTCCAGGGTGCCAGCGGGCGACTGCTGCCGTTGTCGATTCCGCTGCGCTTCTTCGGCGCGGCAGCGGTGTTCCACATGCTGGCGTGGCTTGGTCTGGGCCTGGGAGCAGCGCACGTGCCACGGTTTGCCGGCGGACTGGGCTGGCCGCTGGCGGCGTTGCACGCGTTGACGCTCGGCGTGCTGGCGATGACCGCGATCGGCGCGTCGCTGCAGCTGACGCCGGTGGCCACGCGCCAGGCGATTCGCTCGCTGCCCGCCGTGCGCCTGGCGTGGTGGCTCTACATGCCCGGTGTCGCGGCGCTGGTGGCCGCGTTCGCGTGGCGCAAGCCGGACGCGGCGGCGCTCGCCGCGCTGCCGGTGGCCGCCGGGCTGCTGATCTTCGGCGTGCTGCTGGCGCGCAACCTGATCGGCGTGCACGGCACGATGCGCGGCGTGCGCACGATGGGCTGGCTGGCGCTGCTGTCGCTGGCGGTGATGCTGGCCAGCGCGCTGGGCATGCTCGGCACCTGGGCCGGCGTGGTCGACTGGCCGCATTCGGGGCTGCTGATGCTGCACATCGTGTTCGCGGCGTTCGGCTTCATGGGCATGCTGGCGCTCGGGCTGTCGAACATCCTGGTGCCGATGTTCGCGCTCGCCGACGTGCCGTCGGAGCGCACGCAGCTCGCGGTGGCCGCGGTCTGCGCGCTGGCGCTGGCGCTGGCGGCGGCGGTGGCGCTCGATGCGCTGCCGCATCGCGCGCTGGCGATCGCGGTGGCTTGCGCCGCGGTGGCCGCGGGGCTGCACCTGCGCTCGATGCGGCGCGTGCTGCGCGAAGGCATGCGGCGCGAACTCGGCGGCTCGTTCATCCTCGTGCGTACCGGCTGGGCGCTGCTGCTGCTCACGCTGGCGCTGGCCGCCTGGTGGGCTTTCGACGGGCGACCGTACACGGGCCTGGCGGTCGCGCTCGTGGTCTGCGCGCTGCTCGGCTGGCTGACGACCTTCCTGCTGGGCATCCTGCAGCGCATCGTGCCGTTCCTGGCCGCGATGCACCTGGTGGCGACGCGGCGGCGCGCGCCCACCGCGTCGGCGCTGACCCACGAGGGTGCGCTGCGGGTGCACCGCTGGTGCCACGACGCCGCGCTGGTCGCGCTGGCGCTGGGCATCGCCTTCGACAGCGTGATCGCGGTGCAGTTGGCCGCGCTCGTCGGGCTGGCCGGCGCGCTCGCGTTCGCCTGGTTCGTCGAGCGCGTGTGGGCCGCGCTGCGCGCTGCGCGCTCGATGGTGACACCGGCGAAGCGCGAGAGCGCTCAGTAGGGTTTGTCCACCGGCGCGGCCAGCAACTGCGCGATGCGCCGATCCTTCTGCGCCCACAGCGCGTCGATCCAGCTGCGGATGCCGTTGCGGTAGGCCTTGTCGCGGATCAGGTCGCCGCCGAGCAGCGCGGCGTCGAGCGGCAACTGGCGCACTTCGACGATCACTTCGCCGATGCGGCCGGACAGCAGGCCCCAGAAACTCGGTGTGCCCGCGGGGTAGACGATCGTCACGTCGAGCAGGCATTCGAACTGCTCGCCCATCGTCGCCAGCGCGATGCCAATGCCGCCGATCTTCGGCTCGAGCAGGTGCTGGTACGGGCTGCGCTGCGCGCTGCGCTTGGCGTCGGTGAAGCGCGTGCCCTCGGCGAAGTTGATCACCGCGGTGGGGATGCGAGCGAAGCGCTCGCACGCGCGCCGCGTGGTGGCGAGGTCGTCGCGCCGCCCGGCGCCGCGCCGCATGAACGGGAAGTCGAGCGCCCACCACGCCAGCCCGATCACCGGCACCCAGATCAGCTCGCGCTTGAGAAAGAACTTCAGGAACGGGATGCGGCGGTGGAACACGCGCTGCAGCACGAAGATGTCGACCCAGCTGCGGTGGTTGCTCGACACCAGGTACCAGCCGTGCGCCCGCAGGTCGTCGACGCCGCTGGTGCGCCACGGCGCGTGACAGACGGCAGCGATCCAGGCGTTGTTGAATCCCACCCAGCCGGTGGCCAAGCGGTTGAGCAGCCGGTCGCACGCCACGCGCAGCCGCCCCTCGGGCAGCACCAGCTTGGCCAGCGCCGCCGGCACCATGGCGGCGAAGACGACCAGCGTGTTGAGGCCCAGCGCCACGGCGGCGAGGCTGCCGCGCACGACATGGGGCACGAGGTGGCTGAGCTTGGGCATGGCGAACGGGCGGCGCCGGGGTGAGGCACGGCGGCCGCAGAGTTTGCCACCGCGGCGCGGCGGCGCAGACCGCGCGCTCGCGAACGACCGCGGCCGCTCGCCGCTACAGCCGCACCACGCGCGCGTCGGCCACCGGCGCGTACAGCGCCAGCACCTCGCCGGCGCGCCGCTCGAGCACGGCGCGCTGGTTGATGTAGCCCTTGTCGGTGATCTCGCCGGCGTCGGCGTTCGGCGGTTCGGCCAGCAGCAGCGCGCGCGTCGGCGTCTGCGACGAGCCGCCGCCTTCGGCACGCAGCGCCAGCAGCGCGTCGCGCAGCCGGCGCGTGCGCTCGGCCTCGGGCATCGCGGCGGCGGCGGGCGAAGCGAACACCAGCAGGCCGATTTCCTCGCGGTCGTGGCCGGTCACCACCACGTCGGCGGCCAGCGGCGTGAGGGCGCTGATCGCGCGCATGCGCAGCGTGCCCACCGACACCCAGGTGCCGCTCATCAGCTTGAAATCCTCGGCGACGCGGCCGTCGAAGGCCACGCCGAGTTCGGGCCTGGCGTCGTCGACCAGCCGGCCGGCATCGCCGATGCGATAGAAGCCGTCGTCGTCGAATGCCTCGGCGGTGAGCGCCGGCGCGTTGCGGTAGCCGGGGAACACGGTGGGCCCGCGCACGCGCATCTCGAGCTTGCCCGCCTGCGAGGGGCCGCCGACCGGCACGAACTTCAGCTCGATGCCCGGCAGCGGCGCGCCGATGCAGCCGGCGCGCTCGATCGTCCAGTGCACGCTGGTCACCGCCGGCGAGGTTTCGGTGGCGCCCCACGACGAGGTGAACCACAGCGGCCGCGTGCGCACGCGCCGCGCCACGCCCTCGAGCCGCTCCCACGCGCTCTGCGGCAGCGCGGCGCCGGCGTAGAACACGCCTTCGAGCCGCTCGAAGAAGTCGCGTGCGAAACCGTCGTCGCTCTCCAGGTAGGTGAGCAGCATGTCGAAGCCGCGCGGTACATTGAAGTAGAAGTTGGGCTTCACGGTGCGCAGGTTGGCCACCGTCTTGTCGATCAGGCCGGGCGCCGGCCGGCCTTCGTCGACGTGCAGCGCGCCGCCGTGCGCCAGCACCATGTTGAAGTTGTGGTTGCCGCCGAAGGTGTGGCTCCACGGCAGCCAGTCGAGCAGCACCAGCCGGTGCGCGTCGAGCCAGGGCCATGCCTGCGTCATCTGCTGCTGGTTGGCGGTGAGCATGCGGTGGGTGTTGATCACCACCTTGGGCGTGCCGGTGGAGCCGCTGGTCAGCAGGTACTTGGCGTGCGCGTCGGGGCGGATCGCGGCGAATGCCGAGTCGACCGCCGCGGTCTCGCGCGGCTGCAGCAACTGCGCGAACGGCAGCGCACCGGGCAGCGCCGCGGCGTCGCCGCCGAGCACCACCGGCGCGCGGCCGCCCCAGGCGCGCAGCGCGGGGCTGTAGACCGCCGGGTCGGCGGCGTACACCAGCGCCGGCGCGAGCGTGTCGAGGATGCCCTTGACCTTGGTGTAGTCCTTGGTCAGCCGGCAGTACGCACTCGACACCGAGCACACGGCGCGCCCCAGGTGCATGGTGGCCAGCGCGAGCAGCGCATGGTCGACCGCGTTGTCCGACAGCACGACCACCGGTTGATCAGCCGGTAGTCCGAGGTCGAGCATCGCCTGCGCGATGCGGCCCACCTGCGCGCGCGTGTCGGCGTAGCTCAGGCGGCGCCATGAGCCGCTGCCTTGCGCGTCGCGCTCGGCGAGAAACAGCGCCTCGGGCGTGGTGCGCGCCCAGTGCTCGAGCCAATCGCCGATGCAGCGCGCGTGCGGCTGCAGCGGCTCGGGATGGCGCAGCACGAAGGCACCGCCGCCGAGGTCGTGGCGCTCGGTGCGCGGGCGAGCCAGCGCGCCGGGGTCGTCGAAGGGTTGAACGCTTGGCATGGTGCGGCTCTCGGGTTCGGTGTCTTTCGCTACTCGTCAGACACCCAGGTACGACGCCAATTCTGCGCTGTGGCGCAGATCGGCGGCCGCGCCGGCAAGCACCACCGATCCCTTCTGCAGCACCACCAGCCGGTCGGACTGCGCGGCCACCTTGCGGTAGTCGCGGTCGACGATCAGCGTGGCGATGCCGTCGCGACGGATCGACTCGACGACGCGCCAGATCTCGGCCACGATCTGCGGCGCCAGGCCTTCGGTGGCCTCGTCGAGGATGATCAGCTCCGGGTTGGTCATCAGCGCGCGGCCGATCGCCAGCATCTGCTGCTCGCCGCCCGACAGTTGCGCGCCCAGGTGCTGCATGCGCTCGGCCAGCCGCGGAAAAGTCTGCAGCGTGCGCGGCAGCGTCCAGCCTTCGCGCCCAGGGGCGCCGGCGCGCGCGGCCATCAGCAGGTTCTCGCGCACGCTCAGGTTGGGAAACACGCCGCGGCCCTCGGGCACGTAGGCCACGCCCAGCCGTGCCACCTGGTGCGGGCGCGCGCGCGAGCAGTCGCGCCCGGCGATCGCGATGCGGCCTTCGCGCTCGGCCACGTGGCCCAGCAGCGTGCGGATCAGCGTGCTCTTGCCCATGCCGTTGCGGCCGAGCAGGCCCACGGTCTCGCCGCGGGCGATGCGCAGGCCGACGCCGTGCAGGATGTGGCTCGAACCGTACCAGGCGTGGATGTCCTGCGCGTCGACCAGCGCGGGGCCATCGGTCGGGCCGCCCGGGCCTGGCGCCCGCGCCGACTGCACGGCACTCACGCCGCCTCTCCCAGATACGCCGCCTGCACCTCGGGGTTGGCGCGCACGGCCTGCGGCGCGCCGCTGGCGAGCACGGCGCCGTTGACCATCACGGTGATCACGTCGGCGATGCGGAACACGGCGTCCATGTCGTGCTCGACCAGCGCGATCGCGTGCCCCGTCTTCAGCTCGGCCAGCAGCGCGAGCATGCGCTCGGTCTCCTCGGCGCCCATGCCGGCCAGCGGTTCGTCGAGCAGCAGCACTTCGGGCGCGGTGGCCAGGCACATTGCGATCTCGAGCTGCCGCCGCTGCCCGTGCGACAGCGCACCGGCGGGTTGTTCGAGCACGTCGTCGAGGCCGGCACGCGCCGCCGCCGCGCGCGCCGCGGGCACGCTCGCCGGGCAGCGCGCGGCATCGGACCACCAGGCAAAGGGCCGCGGATGCCTTGCCTGCGCGGCGAGGCGGCAGTTCTCGAGCACGCTGAAGTTGGGGAACACCGTGGTGCGCTGGTAGCTGCGGCCGATGCCGGCACGCGCACGCAGCGGCTGCGACCAGCGCGTGACGTCGCGTCCGCGCAGTTCCACCGAGCCGCTGCTGGCGGGCAGTTCGCCGGACAGCACGTTGATCAGCGTGCTCTTGCCCGCACCGTTGGTGCCGATCACCGCGTGCACGGTGCCGCGCTCGAGCGCCAGCGACACGCGATCGACGGCCAGCAGCCCGCCGAAGCGGCGGCTGAGGTCGCGCGCGCGCAGCAGCACCTCCTTCATTGAGGCTCCTCGGCGCTCATCGATGCGGGCCTCCGACCGCGTCGATGCGCGGCGTGCGGCGCAGGCGGTGCGCCAGCAGCGCGCCGGCGCCGATCAGCCCGCGCGGCAGCAGCGCGACGCTGACGATGATCGCCAGCCCCAGGCCGAGCAGCCAGTGCTTGGCGAACGGGCCGAACAGCGCCTCCGACTTGAACAGCTCCTGCAGCAGCGCGAACGCGAAGGCGCCGATCACCGCGCCGCGCAGGTGCCCGATGCCGCCGAGGATGATCATGATCAGCACGGCGCCGGAGAGGTGCCAGCTCAGCAGCTCGGGGTTGACGAAGCCGTCCTTCACCGCGAACAGGAAGCCGCCGAGGCCGGCGATCGCCCCCGACACCACGAACGCGGCGAGCTTGTACCAGTAGGTGGAGAAACCGGTGGCGCGCATGCGCTGCTCGTTGATGCGGATGCCCGCCAGCGCGCGGCCGAAGTGCGAGCGCATCAGCAGCGCCAGGAACGCGAACACCGCCACCAGGCTGGCGAGCACGAAGTAGTACATCGCCAGCGGCGCGTCGAGGTCGAACAGCGGCTTGCCGCCGATCTCGACCAGCGGCTTGAAGTAGAGGTAGATGCCGTCGGTGCCGCCGCCCAGCGGCGTGTCGTGCACCACGTAGAACGCCATCTGCGCGAAGGCGAGCGTCACCATGATGAAGTAGACGCCGCGCGTGCGCAGCGACAGCGCACCCATGAAGAGCGCGTAGGCCGCGGCCACCCCGACGCAGGCGGGCAGCAGCCAGAAGATCGAGGGCGCCGCGCTCTGCGGCGTCAGCTTCGCCGCGGCATAGGCCCCCAGCCCGAAGAATGCCGCCTGGCCGAAGCAGACCAGGCCGGCGCTGCCCACCAGCAGTTCGAGGCTCAGGGCGATGATCGCGTAGATCATCGTCTTGGTGACCAGGTCGACGCCGAAGCTGCCGCCGACCAGCGGCCAGGCGACGAGCAGCGCCAGGCCGATGGCCGCCGAGGCCATGCGCAGGTCGAATACCGGGGCGAGCATCAGTTGGTCTTGAAGAGGCCGTGCGGCCGCCACAGCAGGATCAGCGCCATCAGCACGTACACCAGCACGCCGGCGGCCTGCGGGAACACCACCTTGCCGAAGGTGTCGACGAAGCCGATCAACAAAGCCGCCAGCAGCGCGCCGCGCACCGAGCCGATGCCGCCGATCACCACCACCACGAAACAGATGATCAGCACCTGGTTGCCCATGCCCGGATAGACGCTCGTCACCGGCGCGGCCACCATCCCGGCCAGCACCGCCACCGCGACGCCGGCGGCGAACACCACGCGGTACAGGAACTTGATGTCGATGCCCAGCGACTGCACCATCTCGCGGTTGCTGGCGCCGGCGCGGATCTTCATGCCCAGCCGCGTGCGCGCGAGCACGATCCACATCGCCAAGGCCACCAGCAGGCACACCACCGAGATGAACAGGCGGTAGACGGGGTAGGTCATCAGTTCGCCCAGCGGGATCGACCCCGCCAGCCACGCCGGCGCCGGCACGCCGTGCACGTCGTCGCCGACGACGATGCTGCGCAACTCCTCGAACACCAGGATCAGGCCGTAGGTCATCAGCACCTGCTGCAGGTGCTCGCGCTCGTAGAGAAAGCTGAAGAACGCCCATTCGAGCAGGTAGCCCAGCAGCACCGCAAGCACCACGCCCGCGCCCAGGGTGACGAAGAAGCCGCCGCCGACGAGCGGCGCCAGCGCATAGGCCATGTAGGCGCCGATCATGTAGAAGCTGCCGTGCGCCAGGTTGATGACGCCCATGATCCCGAAGATCAGCGTCAGCCCCGAGGCGACGAGAAACAGCAGCAGCCCGTACTGCAGGCTGTTGAGGCACTGGACGAGGAAGGTCGCGAAGTCCAATCGACTGCGTCCCTAGGCCAATGGCCGCGCAGCGGCGTGAGGCAGCGGCCGCGAGGAGCGGCCGAACCGCGTGCCGGTTGCCCGCCCGCGGATCGGTCCCCTTCGGCGGGCGAGCCCGTGCCGGTCCAGCGCCTGCGCGCTTGCCAGTGGCAGGCGAGCGCCGCGGGGCATGCACGCCCCGCGGCCGGCGCCGGACGGCCGTAGGCTCACATGCGACAACCGCGCCCCGGGTCGGCCAAGGCCTTGCTCGCGATGCCGACCACCTTGTTCTCCTTGCCGACCACCTGGCGCAGATAGAAGTCCTGCACCGGGTTGTGGTTCTTGCCGAGCGTGAAGGTGCCGCGCGGGCTCTCGATCTTGGCCTTCTCGAGCGCGGCGGCGAAGCCGGCCTTGTTGCCGATGTCGCCCTTGGTCGCCTTCAGGCCGATGCCCAGCATCTGCGCGGCGTCGTAGCCCTGCACCGCATAGACGTCGGGCTGCAGCTTGTAGGCCTTGACGTAGGCGAGGCGAAACGCGTTGTCGCGCGGGGTGTTCAGCGCGTCGGCGTAGTGCAGCGTCGTCAGCAGGCCTTCGGCGGCGGCGCCCTGGGCCTCAAGCGTGCCGTCGGTGAGGAAGCCCGCGCCGTACAGCGGGATCGTCTTGTTCAGCCCGGCAGCGGCGTAGTCCTTGACGAACTTCACCGCGCCGCCGCCGGCGAAGAAGGTGTACACGGCGTCGGGCTTGAGCGATGCGATCTCGGTCAGCAGCGCCTGGAACTCGACGTTCGGGAACGGCACCGTCAGCTCCTTGACGATCTGGCCACCGCCCTTGGTGAACGACTCCTTGAAGCCGCCGACGCTCTCGTCGCCGGCGGCGTACTTCCAGGTGATGGTCACCACCTTCTTGTGGCCCTTCTTGGCGACCACTTCACCCATCGCGTAGCCGGGCTGCCAGTTGGAGAACGAACTGCGGAAGATGTTCTTGGCGCACATCGGTCCGGTGACGGCGTCGGCACCGGCGTTGGGGTCGATCATCATCGTGCCGCTGTCCTTGGCGGCCTTGGCCATCGCCATCGCGACGCCCGAGTGCACGGTGCCGACGATCACGTCGACGTTGTCGCGCTTGATCAGCTTGTTGACGTTGTCGGTGGCCTTCGCGGGGTCCGATTCGTCGTCGACCTTGACGAACTCCAACTCGCGCCCGCCGAGCTTGCCGCCCTGCTCCTCGAGGTAGAGGCGAAAGCCGTTCTCGATCGCCACCCCGAGCGCCGCGTAGGTGCCGGTGTACGGCAGCATCAGGCCGACCTTGAGCTTGGGCGCCTGCGCCTGCACGCTCGCGCTCATCAGCGCGACGGTGGCGGCGGCGGCCAGTGCCGTCCATGGCAGTCGTTTCTGGAATTTCATCTCGCTGTCTCCGGTGGATGGCCTTCAGGCCGTGGGTTGGTGTTGGGGTTGCGGCAGCCCGCGTGCGGCATGCACCGCCGCGAAACGTGCCGTCTCGTCGATCACGCGACCGGGTTGGTCGCGCTGCGGCGAGTGGCCGCAGGCGGCCAGCTCGATCACCTGCGTCTGGGGTACGCGGCGCGCCAGCGCTCGCACCTGCTCGAGGGTGCCGTACTCGTCGTCGACGCCTTGCATCGCCAGCAGCGGGCAGGCGATCGGCGCGAGCTCGGCCTCGATGTTCCAGTGCAAGAACGGCGAGCGCAGCCAGATGTCGTTCCAGCCCCAGAAGGCCGAATCGGGGTCGTCGTGGTAGCGCGCGAGCCGCGGCTTCAGATCGCCATTCAGGTAGTTGGCGCGTGCACGCCGGATGCTCGCCACCGACACCTCCTCGACGAACAGATGCGGCGCCAGCACGATTAGGCCGCCCACCTGGCGTGGGTAGCGTGCCGCGTGCAGCAGCGCGATCGAGGCGCCGTCGCTGTGGCCGAACAGCCAAGGGGAATGCGGTGACCGATCGACGTGCAGCGCGTCGAGCAATGCGGGCAGCACTTCGTGGGCCTGTCGGTGCATGAAGTCGGGTGCCCAGTGCTCGCCGGCGGCGCGCGGCGTCGAGCGGCCGTAGCCGGGACGCGAATAGACCAGACCCGGCCAGCCGAGCGCGTCGCACAACTGCTGCGGGAAGTCGCGCCACATTGCCAGCGACCCCAGGCCTTCGTGCAGGAACACCAGCAGCGGCGCTCCGGCGCTCGCGCTGGCGCGCTGCGGCACGATGCGCTGGTGCTCGATGCGCACGCGGGCGCCGCGCCATGCGATCTCGACGAACTGGGCGGGCGGCTGCATCGTGGTCGGGGCGTTTTCGATCGCGCGACGGGTCTTCAGTGCGCCTTGGCGGCCTCGCGCTCGCGCAGACGGAAGCGCTGGATCTTGCCGGTGGCGGTCTTGGGCAATTCGGCAATGAACTCGAGCTGGCGCGGGTACTTGAACGGCGCCAGCCGGGTCTTGACGAAGTTCTTCAGCTCCTCCTCGAGCGCCGTGCCGGCGGCGTGGCCCGGCTTGAGCACGACGAAGGCCTTGGCGCGCACCAGCCCCTCGGCATCGGGCACGCCGATCACTGCCGCCTCGAGCACGGCGGCGTGCTGTGCCAGCGTGGCCTCGACCTCGAACGGCGACACGTACTGGCCGCTCACCTTGAGCATGTCGTCGCTGCGGCCGGAGTAGGTGTAGGTGCCGTCGGCGTTGCGCACATACTTGTCGCCGCTCTTGGTCCACGCGCCCTGGAAGGTCTCGCGCGACTTCTCGCGGTTGCCCCAGTACATCAGCGCCGCGCTCGGGCCGCCGACGTAGAGGTCGCCGACCTCGCCGTCGGCCACCGGGCGGCCGTCGTCGCCGCGCAGCTCGATGGTGTAGCCGGGCACTGCCTTGCCGGTGGTGCCGTAGTGCACTTCGTCGGGTCGGTTGGAGATGAAGATGTGCAGCATCTCGGTCGAGCCGATGCCGTCGATGATGTCGCAGCCGAAGTGTGCGGCGAAGCGCTCGCCGAGCTCGCGCGGCAGCGCCTCGCCGGCCGACGAGCACATGCGCAATGCCACGGCGCCGCGCGCCGGCAGCGCGGGCGAAGCCATCATGCCGGCGTAGCCGGTGGGTGCGCCGAAGAACACCGTCGGCTTCTCGCCGGGGCCGCTGGTCCAGCACTTGAAAACCGCCTCGGGGGTCGGCCGCTCGGCCATCAGCAGCACCGACGCGCCGGCCCACAGCGGGAAGGTGAGCGCGTTGCCCAGCCCGTAGGCGAAGAACAGCTTGGCCGCCGAGAAGCAGACGTCGCGCTCGGTGAGGCCGAGCACGGCGTCGCCGTACAGCTCGGCGGTGTGGCGCAGGTTGGCCTGCGTGTGCACCGTGCCCTTCGGGCGGCCGGTGGAGCCCGACGAATAGAGCCAGAACGCCGGCTCGTCGCCGGCGGTGGTGGCTGCTTGCGCTTGCGGCGCGGTGGCTGCGATGCGCGCAGCGAGGTCCGTGCCGTCGGTGGGCGTATCGGGGTGCGCGACCCAGACCTCGCGCACCTCGTGCGGCTGCGCCATCGCCTCGCGCAGCGCCGGCAGGCAGGACGGCGAGGTGAGCACGAGCTGCGAGCGGCTGTGCGCGAGCATGTAGGCGTAGTCGCCGGCCGTCAGCAGGGTGTTCACCGCCACCGGCACGACGCCGCCGTAGAGGCAGCCGAGAAAGCTCACCGGCCACAGGTTGTTGTCCTGCATCGCCAGCAGCACGCGCTCGTCGCGGCGCACGCCGGCGGCGTGCAAGGCGGCGGCCAGCCGCTGCGCCTGCTCGGCGAGCTGGCCATAGGTGAGCGCGCCGCGGTCGTCGACGTAGGCCGCCTTCGCGGCGCGCGCGGCATTGCGCTCGAACAGGTGGACGGCGAAGTTGTAGCCCGGGCCCGAAGCGGAGGGTGCTGCCATGGTCTTTGCCTTACTGCTCAACGCGTGAACTGGATCTGCCCCTCGGGCAGCAGGTACATCACGAGTGCGCGCCCGCCGCTGACGGTGGGCACGTGGTCGCTGCCCGCCGGGTAGACGCACCAGCCGGCGCCGTGGCCGTCGAAGCGGGCGTCGCCGGTCAGCGGCATCACGAGGTCGATCTCGCCCAGCGGATGCACGTGGTGACCGCCGGCGATCGAGTCCATGTCGACCACGTCGACCGAGAAGCGGGCGGTGTCGTCGGCGGGCTTGACGACGCGGCCGTAGCGGATGCCCGCGTGCTCGCGATGGCACATCCAGCCCGCGGCGACGCCGTCGACGCAGGCCAGACGCAAGCGTCGATAGCTGGCGCTTTGCGGCCCGTGCTCGCGATTGAGCCAGCGCTGCAACTCGCCATCGAGCGCGCGGCCGGCGAGGCCCTGCGTGAACTCGACGATCAACTGACGAAACTGCTCGATCGACATGTCGTACCGGTGATCCTGTGGCTTCTGGGTCGTCGGGCTGCCTTGCGACGGAACGGCTTATGAATTATTGTGCGCGCCGGTGCCGGGTGATAGGCCGGGATTGCACCGACTGTCAAGCACTTTACTGCATGAGTCGCTTCATCGCGCCGCGTCCGAACCGACCGAAGGCCAAGGTTGCCACCGCTGGCGCCCGGAAGAAATCGGCTCCGACCCGGGCACCGGGCGTCGCCGCCAAAGGGCTGGCCCCGGCGGGCCTGCGCGCCGACGGCCACGACCGCCTGCTGGTGGCGCTCGGCGAGCGCGTGCGCAGCCTGCGCGCGCGCCGCGGGTTGACGCGCAAGGCGGTGGCACTGGCCGCCGGCGTGTCCGAACGTCACCTCGCGAACCTGGAGTACGGCACCGGCAACGCGTCGATCCTGATCCTGCAGCAGGTGGCGCGCGCGCTGCAGTGCCCGCTGGCCGAGTTGGTGGGCGACGTGAGCACGTCGTCGCCCGAGTGGTTGCTGATCCGCGAGCTGCTCGAGACGCGCAGCGAGGCCGATCTGCGGCGCGCGCGCATCGCGCTGGGCGAACTGTTCGGCACCCGCGCCGATGCCGGGCGCGGCCGGCGCATCGCGCTGATCGGGCTGCGCGGGGCGGGCAAGTCGACGCTCGGCCAGATGCTGGCCGACGACCTGGAATTCCCGTTCGTCGAGCTGTCGCGCGAGATCGAGAAGTTCGCCGGCTGCACCATCGCCGAGATCCACGACCTGTACGGCACCAACGCCTATCGGCGCTACGAGCGGCGTGCGCTGGAGGAGGCGATCCAGATCTACCCCGAGGTGGTGATCGCCACGCCGGGCGGCATCGTGTCGGATGCCGCCACGTTCAACCAGTTGCTCGCGCACTGCACCACCGTGTGGCTGAAGGCCAACCCCGAAGACCACATGCTGCGCGTGGCCGCGCAGGGCGACGTGCGGCCGATCGCCGCCAGCGGCGAGGCGATGGACGACCTGAAGCGCATCCTGGCCGGCCGCCTGTCGTTCTACGCCAAGGCCGACCTGAGCTTCGACACCAGCGGCCAGCCGCTCGAGCAGGCGTTTCAGGGCCTGCGCGCGCGGGTGCGCGCGGCGATCGGCCTTCCAGCCTGAGCCCCGAGCGCGGCCTTCGGCCGCCCGGTTTGCCGCCGCGGGGGCACCGGCGCACAGTAGCGATCGCCTTGACAGTCGCGCGCACATGCATTATTGTGCACGTAATGGGGTGGAAACGCCTCTGATAGTGCATTGCAATGCATATCGCGCGTCGCGCGCCCTACCGCAGGAGACCGGCATGCCCGCCCCGCCCGTCGTCGACTACCGCACCGAACCCTCGCACTACCGCCACTGGAAGCTGAGCTTCGATGGCCCCGTCGCCACGCTGGCGCTGGATGTGGCCGAGGACGGCGGCATCGCGCCGGGCTACAAGCTCAAGCTCAACAGCTACGACCTCGGCGTCGACATCGAGCTGCACGACGCGCTGCAGCGCATCCGCTTCGAGCACCCCGAGGTGCGCTCGGTGATCGTCACCAGCCTGAAGGACCGCGTGTTCTGCTCGGGCGCCAACATCTTCATGCTGGGCACGTCGAGCCACGCCTGGAAGGTGAACTTCTGCAAGTTCACCAACGAGACGCGCAACGGCATCGAGGATTCGTCGCAGCACTCGGGGCTGAAGTTCGTCGCCGCGCTCAACGGCTCGTGCGCCGGCGGCGGCTACGAGCTGGCGCTGGCGTGCGACGACATCGTGCTGGTCGACGACCGCTCGTCGTCGGTGTCGCTGCCCGAGGTGCCGCTGCTCGGCGTGCTGCCCGGCACCGGCGGCCTGACGCGGGTGACCGACAAGCGCCACGTCCGCCACGACCTGGCCGACGTGTTCTGCACCACCACCGAAGGCGTGCGCGGCCAGCGCGCGCTGCAGTGGCGGCTGGTCGACGCGGTGGTCAAGCCCGCGCAGTTCGGCGCCGCGGTGCAGGAGCGTGCGCGCAAGCTGGCGCAGGCGAGCGACCGGCCCGCCGGCGACAAGGGCGTGGTGCTGCCGCGCATCGAGCGCACGCTGGAGGCCGACGCGATCGCCTACGAACACCTGCAGGTGCAGATCGACCGTGCCAAGCGCACGGCGACGCTGACCGTGAAGGCGCCGGCCGTGCCACAGCCGAACGACATCGCCGGCATCGAGGCCGCCGGCGCGTCGTGGTGGCCGCTGGCGATGGCGCGCCAGCTCGACGACGCGATCCTGCACCTGCGCACCAACGAGCTCGACATCGGCCTGTGGCTGTTGAAGACCGCGGGCGACGCTGGCGGCGTGCTGGCGTGCGACCGGGCGCTGGCACAGCATGCGAACCACTGGTTCGTGCGCGAGACCCAAGGCATGCTTCGCCGCACGCTGGCGCGGCTCGACGTGTCGGCGCGCACGCTGTTCGCGCTGATCGAGCCGGGCTCGTGCTTCGCCGGCACCTTGGCCGAGCTGGCGTTCGCGGCCGACCGCGCCTACATGCTCGCGCTGCCCGACGACGCCACGCGCGCGCCGAAGCTGACCTTGTCGCTGCAGAACTTCGGCGCCTACCCGATGGCCAACGGCCAGACGCGCCTGGTGCGCCGCTTCTACGGCGAGGCGCAGCCGCTGGCTGCGGCCCGGGAGGCGATCGGCCGCACGCTCGACGCGCAGGCCGCGCTCGCGCTCGGGCTGGTGACCGCGGCGCCCGACGACATCGACTGGACCGACGAGACGCGCATCGCGATCGAGGAGCGCGTGGCGATGTCGCCCGACGCGCTGACCGGGCTGGAGGCCAACCTGCGCTTCGCCGGCCACGAGAACATGGCCAGCCGCATCTTCGGCCGCCTCACCGCCTGGCAGAACTGGATCTTCATCCGGCCCAACGCGGTGGGCGACAAGGGCGCGCTCAAGGTCTACGGCAAGGGCGAGAAGGCCCAGTTCGATTGGAACAGGGTGTGACCCACCCACTGAACAGGACATGGCAATGAGCAGCATCAACTACAGCGAGAAGATCCCCAACAACGTCAACCTGAGCGAAGACCGCACGCTGCAGCGCGCGCTCGAGCAGTGGCAGCCCAACTACCTGCAGTGGTGGGCCGACGTCGGCCCCGAGGGCTCGCGCGATTTCGACGTCTACCTGCGCACCGCGATCAGCGTCGACCCGCAGGGCTGGGCGCAGTTCGGCTACGTGAAGATGCCCGACTACCGCTGGGGCATCTTCCTGAACCCGGCCGAGAAGGATCGCAAGATCCACTTCGGCGACCACCTCGGCGAGCCCGCCTGGCAGGACGTGCCCGGCGAGCATCGCGCCAACCTGCGCCGCATCATCGTCACCCAGGGCGACACCGAGCCGGCGTCGGTCGAGCAGCAGCGCCACCTCGGCCTCACCGCGCCGAGCCTGTACGACCTGCGCAACCTGTTCCAGGTCAACGTCGAGGAAGGCCGCCACCTGTGGGCGATGGTCTACCTGCTGCACAAGCACTTCGGCCGCGACGGCCGCGAGGAGGCCGAGGCGCTGCTCGAGCGCCGCTCGGGCGACCAGAACAACCCGCGCATCCTCGGCGCCTTCAACGAGAAGACGCCCGACTGGCTGAGCTTCTTCATGTTCACCTACTTCACCGACCGCGACGGCAAGTTCCAGCTCTGCGCGCTGGCCGAGAGCAGCTTCGACCCGCTGGCGCGCACCACCAAGTTCATGCTGACCGAAGAAGCGCACCACATGTTCGTCGGCGAGAGCGGGGTCTCGCGCATCATCCAGCGCACCTGCCAGGTGATGAACGAACTCAAGACCGACGATCCGGCGAAGCTGCGCGCCGCCGGCGTGATCGACCTGCCGACGATCCAGCGCTACCTCAACTTCCATTTCAGCGTGACGATCGACCTCTTCGGCGCCGACCAGTCGAGCAACGCCGCCATCTTCTACAGCTCGGGCCTCAAGGGCCGCTTCGAAGAGGGCAAGCGCAGCGGCGACCACGTGCTCAAGGGCCAGACCTACAAGGTGCTCGACGTCGACAACGGCAAGCTGTTCGAGAAGGACGCGCCGATGCTCAACGCGCTCAACGAGGTGCTGCGCGACGACTACATCAAGGATTCGATCGGCGGTGTCGAGCGCTGGAACAAGGTGATCGAGAAGGCCGGCATCGCGTTCCGGCTCAAGACGCCGCACAAGGCGTTCCACCGCCAGATCGGCACCTTGTCGGGCGTGAAGGTGACGCCCGAGGGCCAGCCGGTCAGCGACGCGCAGTGGCAGGCCGGCGTTGCGCAGTGGCTGCCCACCGACGAAGACCGCGCCTTCGTCGCCAGCCTGATGGGCCGCGTGGTCGAGCCGGGCAAGTTCGCCGGCTGGATCGCGCCGCCGGTGATGGGCATCAACCGGCAGCCGGTCGATTTCGAGTACGTGCGCTTCGCGTGATGACCCACCCCCGAAGCGGCCTGGCGGCCGCCTCCCCCTCCAGGGGGCAACACCAGCGGCCCGGCAGAGCCGGGTCCGCGGCGGCCGCTTGGTTGCGCTGGTTCATGCGTCGCGAGTCGCGCGCAGCGCGGTGGAGCAACTGAGATGGACATGGTCGTTGCCGACGACGTGCTGAACCAGCACCTGATCGACCCCGAGATCTGCATTCGCTGCAACACCTGCGAAGAAGCGTGCCCGGTGGGCGCGATCACGCACGACTCGCGCAACTACGTGGTCGACCCGGCCAAGTGCCAGCGCTGCCTGGCCTGCATCCCGCCGTGCCCGACGGGGGCGATCGACAACTGGCGCAAGGTGCTGCGCGTGCGGGCCTACTCGCTGGCCGAGCAGTTCGGCTGGGACGTGCTGCCGGCGGAGGTGCCGCTCGAATCACAGCACGCCGACGAGTCGGTCGTCGTGGCGCCGCCGCCGGCCGCGCAGCCCGCGGTGCAGCCAGAGCCGGGTGAGACGGTGTTCGACAGCGCGGCGTACAGCGCCACGCTGCCGCCGTGGTCGGCGGCGCACGCCTACACCAACCTCTACGGGCCGAAGAACCCGACGCGCGCCACCGTCGCCGGCAACTTCCGCGTCACCGAGGTCGGCCGTGACTACGACACGCACCATATCGTGCTCGACTTCGGCACCATGCCGTTCCCGGTGCTCGAGGGTCAGAGCATCGGCATCGTGCCGCCCGGCACCGACGAGCAGGGTCGGCCGCACTACGCGCGCCAGTACTCGATCGCCAGCCCGCGCAACGGCGAGCGCCCCGGCTACAACAACCTGTCGCTGACCGTGAAGCGCGTGCTCGAGGACTATCAAGGCCGCCCGGTGCGCGGCGTGGCGAGCAACTACCTGTGCGACCTCAAGGTCGGCGACGCCGTGCAGGTGATCGGCCCGTTCGGCTCGAGCTTCCTGATGCCCAACCATCCGCGCTCGCACATCGTGATGATCTGCACCGGCACCGGCTCGGCGCCGATGCGCGCGATGACCGAATGGCGCCGCCGGCTGCGCGCGTCGGGTAAGTTCGCAGGGGGCAAGCTGATGCTGTTCTTCGGCGCGCGCACGAAGGAGGAGTTGCCTTACTTCGGCCCGCTGCAGAACCTGCCGAAGGACTTCATCGACATCCACCTCGCGTTCTCGCGAACCAGCGGGGCGCCCAAGCGCTACGTGCAGGACCTGATGCGCGAACGCGCGGCCGACTTGGGCGAGCTGCTCGGCGACGCCAATACGCACGTATACGTGTGCGGCCTCAAGGCGATGGAAGAAGGGGTCGTGCTGGCGCTGCGCGAAGTGGCGCAGCAGGCCGGCTTGCACTGGGACACGCTGCGCGGCGCGCTGCGCAGCGAAGGCCGGCTGCACCTCGAGACCTACTAGGGTCTGTTGGCCGCATGAATCGTGACCGCGTGGCGTCGCCCGCCGGCGCGTGACGCGGCGGGCGTCGGCTGCCGCGCTATCCTGCCCGGCCATGACCACGCCCGCCCAGCCTGCCGACGACGGTGCCACCGTGCCGCGCGGGGTGCGCAGCGGCAATGCGCTGCCCGACGGTTCGCGGCTGGCCGAGTTCGAGGTGCGTGGCGTCATCGGCGAAGGCGGTTTCGGCATCGTCTACCTGGCGTGGGACGCCTCGCTGCAGCGGCAGGTGGCCATCAAGGAGTACATGCCGGCGACGCTGGCGGCGCGAACCCACGGTTCGAAGGTGTTGCCGCGCACCGACAAGTCGACCGAGACGTTCGCGCTCGGCCTGCGCAGCTTCGTCAACGAGGCGCAGCTGCTGGCGAGCTTTGACCATCCGTCGCTGCTGAAGGTCTACCGCTTCTGGGAGGCCAACGGCACCGCCTACATGGTGATGCCGTACTACCAGGGCATCACGCTGAAGAAGGCGCTCAACGCGCTCGATGCGCCGCCCGAGGAGGGCTGGCTGCGTCGGCAGCTCGGGCAGTTGCTCGAGGCACTCGACGTCATGCACCGCGGCCACTGCTACCACCGCGATATCGCGCCCGACAACATCCTGCTGCTCGACGACGGCACGCCGCTGCTGCTGGACTTCGGTGCCGCGCGGCGCGTGATCGGCGACGCCACGCATGCGCTGACCGCGTTCCTCAAGCCGGGCTATGCGCCGGTGGAGCAGTACGCCGAGATGCCGACCATGAAGCAGGGGCCGTGGACCGATCTCTACGCGCTCGGCTCGGTGGTGCATTACGCGATCACCGGTCGTACGCCGCCGGAATCGGTGGCGCGGCTGGTCAACGACACGATGGTGCCGCTGTCGGTCGTCGCCAGGGGCCGCTACAGCGATCGATTCCTGCGCGCGATCGACCACGCGCTCGCGGTGCGGCCCGAAGACCGGCCGCAAAGCGCGAGCGAACTGCGCGATGCACTCGGCATCGAGGAGCGGCGCGCGCGCACGGGCAGGGCCGATCGCATTCCCACCGCGCCGCAGGCGCTCGACGAGACGGTGATCGTGCGCGACGCACCGCAGGTGTCGCTGCGGCAAGCGGCGCCCGCCGTGCCGCCTTCGATGCGCGCATCGGCAGCCCCTGCGGTTTCGTCGCCGCGGCCGGCGCCAGCGCGCTCGAGTCTGGCCGCGCCACCGCCTGCGCCGCCTGTGTCGCCCGCGCCATCTTCGACGCCGGCATCCCCTGCGCCTGCCGCGGCCATGCACGGCCGTCGCACCGCGCGCGCCTGGCTGCTGCTGGCGGGGCTCGCGCTGGCCGGTGCACTCGCGCTGGCCTGGTGGAGCCTGCCCTCGCCGGATACGCCGCCGGTGGTCGAGGCGGCGCCGCGCGCCGAGCCCCCGGCCGGGCCGCCGGCGGCGCGCGCGCGCGATACGGCCCCTGTGGATGCGCCGCCCGCCGCGACGACGACGATTCCCGCGCCGACGATCGAACCGAGCTTGCCCGCCGCACCGGCCGCTGTCGCCGCGAGTGCGGTGGAGCCCGCGGCGATCGACGACGCGCCGGCGGCGCGAAAACCCCCTGCACACGTGGCGAGAACCCCTAGAAAGAACTCGCCAAACCCGCGCTGCACGGAGATCATTACCCGGGCGTCGCTGGGCGAGCAGTTGAGCGCGCAGGACGAAGCGATGTTGAAGGGAGAGTGCCGCAAATGAAGGCCGAGCAGCAGTCGATCGCAAGGGTGATGTTGCAGTGGCTGGCGGTGGCCGCCGGCTTGCTGATGCTCGGTGGCGCGGGTTGCCAGAGCACGGGCCCCACCGTCATCAGCAACGAGCTGCCGTTCGACCAGGCGGTGGCGCAGGCCACCGACGGCCTGGTCGCACAGACGCAGAAGCTGCCGGCGTTTCTCGCCACGGTGGAGGCCAAGGTGGCGTCCAAGGTCAATCGCAAGGCGGTGCTGATCGATCCGATGATCGACGCCGCGTCGGGCCAGCAGACGGGAGTGACGCGCCTGATCGAGCAGCGCGTGACGGCGCGGCTGGCGCAGCATCCGCAGATGGAGCTGCTGCCGTTCCAGGGCCCGAACCTGGGGCGCGCGCAGTACCTGCTGATCGGCACCACGGTGCGCAGCGCGGGCACCGGGGCACGCCGGCCGTTCCAGATCAACCTCGCGCTGGTCGACCTGGCCGCGCGCACCGTGCTCGCGCAGGCGAGCGCGGTGGCGCGCGACGACGGCCTCGACACCAGCCCGACCGCCTACTACCAGGACAGCCCGGTGCTGCTGAAGGACGCGGTCGTCGAAGGTTACATCCGCACCGCGCAGACGCCGCCAGGGCAGGCCGCCGATGGCGTCTACATCGAGCGCCTCGCCGCCTCGGCCCTGGTCAACGATGGCAACAACGCCTACAACGGCAGCCGCTACCAGGACGCGCTCGGGCTGTACCGCAACGCATTGTCGACACCTGCCGGCGAACAGTTGCGTGCCCTCAACGGCGTATACCTCGCGAGCTGGAAGCTCGGTCGCACCGCCGAGGCCGAGCAGGCGTTCGGCCGCATCGTGGCGTTCGGGCTGCAGCAGCACAACCTCGGCGTGAAGTTCCTGTTCAACCCGGGCAGCACCGAATTCTGGTCGGACCCGAAGGTCAGCGGGCCGTACCCGATCTGGCTGCGCCAGATCGCGCGCCAGGCCGCGGCGGCCAAGGTGTGCATGAATGTGGTCGGCCACACCAGCCACACCGGCAGCGAGCAGGTCAACGACCGCCTGTCGCAGGCGCGGGCGATGGCGATCAAGCAGAAGCTCGAGGCCGATGCGTCCGAACTGGGGCCGCGCACCCGGGCCAGCGGCGTCGGCTGGCGCGAGAACATCATCGGCACCGGCACCGACGACGTCACCGACGCGCTCGATCGGCGCGTCGAGTTCAAGATCGTCCCCTGCGGCGCATCGGCGTAGGCGCGTCGCGCGCGCCCGGTGCGCGCTTCAGTGCAGCTTGACGCGCGGCTCGAGGCGCCGGGTCAGCAGGCGCGAGGCCGTGCCCAGGGTGGTGCGCCACCAGCCGTGCACCGCCAGCTCATGCAGCTTGTACAGCGACAGGTACATCAGGCGCGCGAACACGCCTTCGACCCACAGTCTGCGGCCGACCAGCGCGCCCATCAGGAAGCCGACCGTCGAGTGCTCGCCGAGCGACACCAGCGAACCGAAGTCGCGGTAGCGCCACGGCATCAGCGGGCGGTCGCGCAGCCGCCGCGGCAGTTGCGCGGCCAGATGCGACGCCTGCTGGTGGGCGGCCTGGGCACGCGGCGGGACGTTGCCGTGGTGACCCAACCAGGGCGCGGCCGCGCAATCGCCGCAGGCGAACACCGCGTCGTCGCGCGTGGTCTGCAAGGTCTGGCGCACGACCAGCTGATTGATGCCGTTGCTCTCCAGACCGTCGAGGTCGCGCAGCCACTGCGGCGCCTTGACGCCCGCGGCCCACACCACGAGCTGTGCCGGCACGAACTCGCCGCCGGCCAGCTCGACGCCGTCGGCGCGCACCGCGCTCACCCTGGTGTCGCAGCGCAGGCGGATGCCCAGGTGGCGCAGCAGATCGGCCGCGGCGTTGGCGATGCGCTCGGGTAGTGCCGGCAGGATGCGTGGCCCGGCCTCGATCAGGTGAATGTCGATGTCGCGCTCGGGGTCGATCTGGTCGAGTCCGTAGCTGACCAGCAGACGCAGCGCCTGTCGCAGCTCGGCGGCCAGCTCGACGCCGGTGGCGCCGGCACCGACGATCGCCACGGTCACCTCGCGCGCTCCGGCCGTGGTGCCCTGTACGTGCGCGCGGATGCAGGCGTTGACCAGACGATCGTGAAAGCGCTCGGCGTCGTGCGGGGTCTCGAGGGCGATCGCATGCTCGGCCACGCCGGGCGTGCCGAAGTCGCTGGTTTGGCTGCCCACTGCGATCACCAGCGTGTCGTAGCCGCGCGTGTAGGGTGGCGTGATCGGCGCGCCGTCGGCGTCGAGCACCGGCGCCACCTGCACCTCGCGGCGGCGGCGATCGAGGCCGACCATGCGCCCGAGCCGATAGCGGAAGCCGTGCCGGTGCGACTGCGCGAGGTAATCGACGGCATGGTGGTGGATATCGATGCTGCCGGCGGCGATCTCGTGCAGGTGCGGTTTCCACAGATGCGTGCGCGCCTGCTCGATCAGCGTGATGTGCGCGCGGCCGCGCTTGCCGAGCCGGTTGCCGAGCCGGGTCACGAGTTCGAGGCCGCCGGCTCCGCCACCGACGACGACGATGCGGTGCAGTTCGTTGGTGGTTCGGGTCATCGACGAAGGCGTGGGCGTGGCCGCCGGGGTGGGCCGCCATTGTCGACCGGCGCGCCGGCTGCGCGCCGATCGTGACATCGGTCCAGGCCGGACGCCGCCCGCGGCATCGAATCGCGGCGTTGGTCAAGGACTTCACGCCCTCGCGGGCTCGTCGTGCGCTGGCCCGCGGTGCGCTGCTTACGATGCGTGCTGCATCCGCGTGAGGCGCAAGGAGAACAGGCATGAAGCTGACAAGACGCCGCTTCGGTGAGGGCATGCTGGCGGCCGTGGCTGCGCCGGCGTTGGCGCAAGGCGCCGAAGGCGACATCGTGGTGGGTCAGGTCGGTCCTTTCACGGTGCTGCCGGTGCCCGATGCGCCGCAACTCAACCAGGGCATGAAGGCCTGCCTGGCGCAGGTCAACGAGCGCGGCGGCATCAACGGGCGGCGCGTCTCGTTCTTCGAGATCGACGACACCTACAGCGCCGAAGGCTTCGTCAAGGCCTTCGGGCAGGCGTTGCAGCGCAGACCCGCGGCCCTGCTGTCGCCGATCGGGTCGTCGGCGCTGAGCCACGCACTGAACGACAAGCTGTTCGATCAGGCCGACGTGATCGTGATCAACGCCATCCCCGGCGCCGAGGCGCTTCGCAACCCGGGGCACCCGAAGCTGTTCCACATCCGTGCCGGCGACCGCCAGCAGATCGAGAAGATCGTCGCCCACGCGGCGACGCTGGGCATTCCCAGCCTGGCGGTGGTGCACCAGGACATCGTCATCGGCACCTCGGGCCTCAAGATGGCCCAGGCCGCGGCGCAGTCCCATCGCATCGAGGTGACGGGGTTCCAGGCCACCACCGACAAGGCTAGCCTGGCTGCCGCGGCCAAGAAGGCCAGCGACAGCGGCGCCAAGGCGGTGCTGGTGATCGGTTCGCCGCGCTTCATGGCCGACGGCGTCGCCGAATTGCGGCACGCGGGCGCCGGCTCGTTCGTGTTCGCGCTGTCGTACGTGCCGGCCGGCCTGCTGGCCAAGATCGCCGGCAGCGGCGCGCGCGGCGTGGCGCTGGCACAGACCTTTCCCAACCCGATGGGGGTGTCGCTGCCGCTGCAGCGCGAGTTCCAGTCGGGCATGAAGGCCGCTTTCCCCGAGGTCAAGCAGTACACCTCGTTCCACCTCGAGGGCTACATCAGCGCGCGGGTGTTCGCCGAGGCGGCGCGCCGGGCCAAGGAGGTCACGCCCGACGGCGTGGCACGGTCGCTGCGCGCGATGGGCGAGTACGACATGGGGGGCTTTCGCGTCAACTTCGCGCGCAACAACGTCGGCAGCAGCTTCGTCGACATCGGCGTCGTCACGGCCGAAGGCCGGCTGATGTACTGAGGCCGCTGCGGCTTCGCGACGCGGCGCCACGGCGCCGCGTTTTCGTCTGGGGCTACGTCACGCGGCCGAACCACCACAGGCTCAAGCCCGCCGCCAGCAGCGCGAGCAGCGCGCCCAGCGCGGTGAACAGCGCGGTGATCTCGGTTTCGCGCTTCTCGACCACGAGCTTGCTCGACAGGCCCTGGTAGACCTTTTTCAGATCCTCGGCGGTGCCGGCGTAGAAGTATTCGCCGCGCGTCAGCAGCGCCACCTGCTTGAGCGTTTCCTCGTCGAGGCGCACGCGCATGCTCCAGCCGTCGAAGCCGATGATCTCGCCTTGCGTCGTGCCCATGCCGACGGTGTAGATGCGCACGCCGCGGTCGGCCGCCAGCTTGGCCATCTCGAGCGTGTCGGGGCCGGTGGTGCGCTGGCCGTCGGTCAGCAGGATGATCGCTGCCGACGCATACGAGCCGGGCTCGACCGGCTTGAACGCGGGCTTCTCCTGTTGCTTGTCGCCGAAGCCCGGCGGCATCGGCCGCGCGCCGGTGATCTGCGAGAGGTCGTAGCCGGCGTCGGGGAACAACGTGGCCAGCGACAGCACGATGCCCGAGCCGATGGCGGTGGCGCGCTGCAGCTGGAAACGGTCGATCGCCGCGACCACGTCCTCGCGGCTCAGCGTCGGCGCCTGCACGACCGCCGCGGTGCCGGCAAACGCGACCACGCCGATGCGCACGCTGTTGGGCAGGTCGTTGACGAAGTTCTTCGCCGCCTCCTGCGAGGCCGCCAGTCGGGTGGGCTTGATGTCGGAGGCGCGCATGCTGCCCGACACGTCCATCGCCAGGATGATCGTCTCCTGCTGCGACGGCAGCTTGATGACCGCGGTCGGTCGCGACACCGCGACCATCAGCGTCAGCAGCGCCAGCCCCAGCAGCAGTGGCGGCACGTGTCGGCGCCAGCCCGGGCCCTTGCCGAGCGCCTGCCGCACCAGCGCGATGCTGGCGAAGCGCACCGTGCTCTTCTTGCGCCGGTGCAGCAGCCAGAGGTACAGCAGCACCAGCAGCGGTGCCAGCACGGCGGCGGCCCACAGGGCTTCGGGCCACAGGAACTTCATGGTGTCGATTCTCGCGCGATGGGCGTCGCCGCGCCACGCAGATGTGCCGGCATGTGGGCACCGCTGCGCTGACGGGCGCGCTGGCGGCGCAGCGCCACGAAGCGCAGCAGCGATTCGAGCAGGTCGTCGTGGGTGGCCAGCTCGAGCGTGTCGACCTGCGCCTGGCCGAGCGCCGCGCGCAACTCGGCCTCGTGACGTGCGGTCAGCGCCTCGAAGCGCTGGCGGAACGCCGGGTCGTTGGTGTCGACGAAGAGCTGCTCGCCGCTCTCGGCATCCTCCAGCGTGACCAGGCCCACGTCGGGCAGTTTCAGCTCCAGCGGGTCGTACAGCCGCACCGCCAGCACCTCGTGGCGTCGCGCCAGCCGCCCGAGCGGCTGCTGCCAGCCCGGCGTGCTGATGAAATCGGACACCACGAACACCATCGAGCGGCGGCGGATCAGCGTCTCGGCCGACTGCAGCAGATCAGCCAGCACGGTCTGGCGCGGCGGCGGTGCACCGCGCCGGCGCTTGCGCGGTGCCGGCGGCGGCGCCGGCCGCGCGCGCATGCGCGCGATCAGTTCGAGCACATGGTTGCGGCTGGCGCGCGCCGGCAGCATGCCGTCGACGCGGTGGCTGTAGAGCAGCGCGCCGACGCGGTTGCCGTGCCGCGTCAGCAGCCGCGCCAGCACCGTCACGAAGCCCTCCGACACCGACAGCTTGGTGCGCAGGTCGGAGCCGAAGTCGATCGACCCCGAGAGGTCGAGCAGGAACCACGCGGTCAGCTCGCGGTCTTCGGTGAACTGGCGCACGTGCGGCTCGAGCAGCCGTGCCGTGACGTTCCAGTCGATGTGACGCACGTCGTCGCCGTGCTGGTAGGCGCGCAGGTCGGCCAGATCGAGCCCGGCGCCGCGCCACAGCGTGCGGTAGTCGCCCTGCAGCAAGCCGTCGAGGCGGCGGATCACCGTCCACTCCAGCTGGCGCAGCAGCTGGTCAGGGGTGGCGGCGATGCCCGGTTCAGCCATGGGTACCCGTCTGCTCCGGATGCTGCAGCGGCTTGTCGGGCACCGGCACGCGCGCCATCACGCGCGCGACGATGGCGTCGGCGTCGAGCCCTTCGGCCAGTGCCTCGTACGACAGCACCAGGCGGTGGCGCAAGGTGTCGACCGCCAGGTCGGTGAGGTCTTCGGCCAGCACATAGCTGCGGCCGCGCAGGAAGGCCAGCGCGCGCGCGCCCTCGATCAGCGAGATGCTGGCGCGCGGGCTGGCGCCGTAGCTCACGTATTTGGCGAGGTCGGCCAGGCCGGCCTGGTCGGGCCGGCGCGTGGCGCCGACCAGCTTCACCGCGTACTGGATCAGGCTGGGATCGACGTAGACCTTGCGGCACTCCTGCTGCAGCTCGGCGAGCTGCGCGGTGGAGGCCACCGCCGACACGATGGCCGGTGCACCGATCACGCGCTCGACGATCACGAACTCCTCGTCGTCGCTCGGGTAGCCGACCAGCACCTTCATCATGAAGCGGTCGACCTGCGCCTCGGGCAGCGCGTAGGTGCCCTCGGTCTCGATCGGGTTCTGCGTCGCCATCACGACGAACGGACTGGGCACCTTGTGCGTCTCGCCGGCGATCGTGACCTGGCGCTCCTGCATCACCTCGAGCAGTGCGCTCTGCACCTTGGCCGGTGCGCGGTTGATCTCGTCGGCCAGCAGCAGGTTGGCGAACACCGGCCCGAGCGCGGTGCTGAATTCGCCGGTCTTCTGGTTGTAGATGCGCGTGCCCACCAGATCGGCGGGCACGAGGTCGGGCGTGAACTGGATGCGCCGGAAGCTGCCGCGGATCGCGGCGGCCAGCGTCTTGACGGTGAGCGTCTTGGCCAGACCCGGCACGCCTTCGACCAGCAGGTGGCCTTGCGCGAGCAGCGCCACCATCACGCGCTCGAGGAAACGGTCTTGCCCGACGACGACGCGCTTGACCTCGTAGAGGATGCGTTCCATCAGGGTGGCGGGTTCGGTGGCGCTGGGGGTCATAGGAATTCGACTGTGAAGATTGCGGGAGCGGAAGATCAGAACGGCGGCAGGCCCGCCGCGGCGGCGGCGTTCTCGATCGGCACCGCGAAGCCGATGCCGATGAAGGTGCGCGCCTCGGTGGGGTTCATGATCGCGGTGACGATGCCCACCACGTGGCCGTCCATCGTCACCAGCGGCCCGCCGGAGTTGCCCGGGTTGGCCGCGGCGTCGAACTGGATCAGGTTGGTCAGCACGCGTTTGCCCTGCGGCGAGCGGAACTCGCGCTTGAGTCCGGAGATGACGCCCTGCGACGTCGACGGCCCGATGCCGAACGGGAAGCCGACCGCGATCACCTCGTCGCCGGGGCGCAGGCCGCCGGTGGAGCGCATCGTCGCGGCCTCGAGTTCGTCGGGGCGGTTGGCGGCCTGCAGCACCGCGAGGTCGTTCTCGGGCTGCACGTTGATCAGCGTGGCCTCCGACTCGAGCCCCGTGTGAAAGGTGACCTTGATGCGTTCGGCGCCGCTGACGACGTGCAGGTTGGTCAGGATGATGCCCTTGTCGACGATGACCACGCCGGTGCCGACGCTGGTGTGCTCTTCGCCTTCCTTGGGGTCGGCGCGGTCGGCCGGATGCTCGCCCACCACGCGCACCACCGAGCCGATCACGGCCTCGTAGGCGTTGGCGGCAGCTGAGGCGAGCGGCTCCTTGGCGATCGATGCGCGCATCGCGGTGTCGATCTGCTCGAAGGTGGGAATCTGACGCTCGTGACGCACCCACGATGGCCAGCCGGCCAGCGCCGCCAGCAGCAGCGCGAAGCCGGCCCAGGCCCAGCGCTCGTGCCGGCCGAGCGCGCCGCGCAAGCGCGACGCCGCGCGCGCAAGCACGCCGGGTGGGTCTTCTGCTTCGCCGTCGGGGGCCGCCTCGGGCGAGGCGGCTGGAGCGCCGGCCGCCGGCGCCTGTGTTCGAACGGGTGTTCGGCTGTACAGGGGCACGCGCTTCATCGTGGGCAACTCCCGCAGCTCACATCGCTGCGAGCCGCCAAGGTACCACGGAGCGGGTGCGTGTGCATGCCGCCGCAGCGCCGGCGTGTGAACGTCGCAGCTCCGGCGTCGACGAATCGCGGCGTCGGTTCGCTCGGTGACGGGGTGGCTCGCCCGGCGGCGCCGCTGCCGCAGCGGTCGACACACGCCGCCGGGCCCGCGCCGCTGCGATGATTGGCAGCCGATCCGCGGGACGACGACCCCCGATCGGCCGACGCCATGACGTGGATCGACACCCACTGCCACCTCGACGCCCCCGAGTTCGACGCCGACCGCGATGCGGTGTGGCGGCGTGCGCTCGCGGCCGGGGTGCGCCTGGGTGTGCTGCCGGCGGTGAAGGCCGCGCACTTCGACGCGGTGCGCGCGCTCGCGCACCGGCTTGGCTGGGCCTATGCGCTGGGCATCCATCCGCTGTGTGTCGACGAGGCGGGCGACGGCGACCTCGAGCGGCTGCGCGACGCCTTGCAGCAGCACCGCGACGATCCGCGGCTGGTGGCGGTGGGCGAGGTCGGCCTCGACTGGTTCGTGCCCGGGCACGACCGCGCGCGGCAGGAGCGCTTCTATGTCGCCCAACTGAAGCTGGCACGCGACGCCGGCCTGCCGGCGATCCTGCACGTGCGGCGCTCGGCCGACGGCCTGCTGGCCGGCCTGCGGCGCGTCGAGATCGCCGGCGGCATCGCGCATGCGTTCAACGGCAGCGCACAGCAGGCGGCGGGGTTCGTCGAGCGCGGCTTCCGCCTCGGCTTCGGCGGCGCGATGACGTTCGAGCGCGCGCGCCGGATCCGCGCGCTGGCGTCGTCGCTGCCCGAGCGCGCGCCGGTGCTGGAGACCGACGCGCCCGACATCCCGCCGCAATGGCTCTACCGCAACGCCGAGCAGCGTGCGCGCGGCGAGGTCGCGCGCAACGAGCCGGCCGAACTGCCGCGCATCGCGCAGATGCTCGCCTCATTGCGCGGCTGGAGCCTCGAGCAGACGGCGGCGATGACGACGGCCAACGCACACGCCGCGCTGCCACGGCTGCGCGCGCTGCCGGAGGCCGCTTGAGCGCCGCCGTGAGCGCGCGATCGCCGCGGTTGCGCGGGCTGGCCCCGGTGGCCGGCGCACGAACGCGGCTGCTCGTGCTCGGCAGCTTCCCCAGCGAAGCGTCGCTGGCCGCGCAACAGTACTACGCGCATCCGCGCAACCAGTTCTGGGTCATCCTGTCGCTGCTGTGGGGCAGTGATCTGGTTGCGCTGCCGTACCCGCGACGCCTGGCCGAGGTGCGGCGGCGCGGCCTCGGCATCTGGGACGTGTATGCCAGTTGCCGCCGCGAGGGCAGCCTCGACAGTGCGATCGAAGCGGCGCGGCCCAACGACCTCGCCGCACTGGTGGCGCGGCTGCCGCAGTTGAGCGCGATCGCGCACAATGGCGGCGAGTCGGCGCGCGCGATGCGGTTGACGCGCACGCTGGCGAGCGAGGTGGTGCGGCTGCCCTCGAGCAGCCCGGCCAACGCGAGCTGGTCGCTGGCGCGCAAGGTCGACGCCTGGCGCACCGTGTTCTCGCGCCACGGGCTGGCGGCATGATGGCCACTTCGCGCAAGGCACGGCTACCCGAGGCCACGATCTCGGAGCAGGCGGGCGTACGCTACCTGCACCTCGACACGCCGTGGGTGCAGGGCGCGATGGAGATTCGCCGGCCGAGCGTGGTGGTGCTCGAGTACGTGCAGCGCATGCTGGCATGGCTGCTGTGGCGGCCGCACGACCAGCTGGCGCGCGGCCACGCGGTGCAGCTCGGCCTCGGCGCAGCGGCGATCACCCGCTTCACGCAGCGCACGCTGCGCATGCGCACCACCGCTGTCGAGCTGAACCCGGCGGTGATCGCGGCGTGCCGGCGCTGGTTCCGGCTGGGCGAGGACGACGAGCGGCTCGAGGTGGTGTGCGCCGACGCCGGCGCCTGGCTGCGCAGCGCGGCCGCGCCGCGCGCGACGGTGAGCGCGCTGTGTGTCGACCTGTACGACCACGAGGCCGCGGCGCCCGTGCTCGACGACGAGCACTTCTATGCCGACTGCCGTTCGCTGCTGGCCGACGACGGCATCATGAGCGTCAACCTGTTCGGCCGTCGGTCGAGCTTCGAACGCTCGATGGCGCGCATCGCGGCGGCCTTCGGCGCCGACTGCCTGTGGTACCTGACGCCGACGCGCGAAGGCAACACGATTGCGGTAGCAACACACGCCGCGGCCACGCCCGATCGCGCCCTGTGGCAGGCGCGGGCGGATAACATCGAGGCCCGCTACGGCCTGCCGGCACGAAAGTGGTTGCGCCTGCTGCACGCGTGGCCCCCGTGAAGTCTGCCCTCCCGTCCATGAGCCCCACCGCGACCAAGCCGCGCAGCGCCGCGCGCGGCGCCGCACCGCGCGGCAAGCTCGAATGGCGCGCCATGCTCGGCTGGCTGCGCGAGGACGGCTGGATCACCGCCGACGATGTCGATGCCGTGGTGCGCCGCTTCGGGGGCGCCGATTCGAGCCAGCATCCGCTGGTGCGGCTGGGCGGCGCGGGGCTGAAGCGCGCGGGCGCGCAGACGCTGCTCGACACCGAAGCGCTGGCGCAGTGGCTGGCGCAGCGCTTCAACCTGCAGTACCTTCGCATCGACCCGCTGAAGGTCGACGTCGGCCGCGTCGCCGACGTGATGAGCGTGGCCTACGCCGAGGTGCGACGCGTGCTGCCGGTGAAGGTCGGCGCCGCCGAGGTGACGATCGCCACCGCCGAGCCGTTCGACACCGCGTGGGTGCCCGAGATCGAGGCGCACACGCGCAAGACGATCCGGCTGGTGGTGGCCAACCCGGCCGACATCGCGCGCTACACGACCGAGTTCTTCTCGCTCGCGCGCTCGGTGCGCAATGCGCAGAAGACCGGCGAGAACTCCGCGGCGGCCAACTTCGAGCAGCTGGTCGAGCTGGGGCGCGCCAACAAGCAGCTCGACGCCAACGACGCCGGCGTGGTGCAGGTGGTCGACTGGCTGTGGCAGTACGCGTTCGACCAGCGCGCCAGCGACATCCACCTCGAGCCGCGGCGCGACATGGGCGCGATCCGCTTCCGCATCGACGGCGTGCTGCACACCGTCTACCAGGCGCCGATGACGGTGATGAGCGCGATGACCGCGCGCATCAAGCTGCTCGGCCGCATGGACGTGATCGAGAAGCGCCGGCCGCTCGACGGCCGCATCAAGACCAAGCGCCCGGACGGCGGCGGCGAGGTCGAGATGCGGTTGTCGACGATCCCCACCGCGTTCGGCGAGAAGATGGTGATGCGCATCTTCGACCCCGAGACCACGGTGAAGACGGTCGATGCATTGGGCTTCACCGCGCACGACGGCGAGCGCTGGAACACGCTCACCAGCCAGGCGCACGGCATCATCCTCGTCACCGGCCCCACCGGCAGCGGCAAGACGACGACGCTGTATTCGACGCTCAAGCGGCTGGCCACCGACGAGGTCAACGTCTGCACGATCGAAGACCCGATCGAGATGATCGAGCCGGCGTTCAACCAGACCCAGGTGCAAAGCGCGATCGACATGGGCTTCGCCGAGGGTGTGCGCGCGCTGATGCGGCAGGACCCCGACATCATCATGGTCGGCGAGATCCGCGACCTCGCCACCGCCGAGATGGCGATCCAGGCCGCGCTCACCGGCCACCTGGTGTTCAGCACGCTGCACACCAACGACGCGGCGTCGGCGATCACGCGCATGGTCGACCTCGGCGTGCCGCCGTACCTGATCAGCGCCACCGTGATCGGCGTGCTCGCGCAGCGGCTGGCACGCACGTTGTGCCCGTCGTGCAAGCAACCCGACGGCGACACCTCGCGCGAGGTGCTGGCCGAGGCCGCCAAGCCGTGGCGACTGACCGGCGACGTGCGGCTGTACAAGCCGGTGGGCTGCCTCGAATGCCGGCATACCGGCTACCGCAAGCGCGTGGGCCTGTACGAACTGCTGCTGATGACGCCGGCGGCGCGCGAGCACGTGCATCCGAACTACGACATCACCGCGCTGCGCCAGCAGGGGCTGCGCGACGGCATGCGGCCGCTGCGGCTGGCCGGCACGATGAAGGTCGCCGAAGGCGTGACCACCATCGACGAGGTGCTGCGCTCGACGCCGGCCTGGTCGGAGAAGTAGGGCGCGGCTTCAGCTTCGGCTGCGCGTGCGGCAAGGGCGAGCGCCGCGGAGCGCGTGCGCATGCGATGCGCATCGCGTTGCTGCGACTCGGGGTGATACCCGAACCGGCGCCCGCACCTGCCTGCATAGAATGCCCGAGCCCGGTTCAGAGGCGAGGAGACAACGGTGAAGATCAAGAGCCAGAAGGATTTCTGGTCCGGGCTGCTGTTCGTGATCACCGGTCTCGCGTTCACCTGGGGCGCGCAGTTCTACAGTTTCGGCACCTCGGCGCGCCCGGGGCCGGGCTACTTTCCGTTCGGCCTGGGGCTGATCCTCGCGCTGCTCGGCGCGCTCACGCTGTTCGAGGCGCTGACCATCGAAACCGACGACGGCGAGCCGGTCGGTGCGATCGCCTGGAAGCCGCTGCTGACGATCCTGTTCGCGGTGTGGCTGTTCGGCCTGCTGCTGCCGCGGCTGGGCATGGCGCTGACGATCGCCGTGCTGGTGGTCGTCTCCAGCCTGGCCGGCGACGAGTTCCGCTGGCGCGACGTGCTCGTCAACTGCGTGGTGCTGGCGATCGGCTCGTGGGCGATCTTCATCGTCGGGCTCAAGCTGGTGATCCCGCTGTGGCCGACGTTCGTGCCGTTCGGTGGGTGAGGGCAGCGACATGGACCTGATCCACAACCTTGGCATCGGCTTCCAGACCGCGCTGACGCTGCAGAACGTGCTGTACGCGTTCATGGGCGCGGTGCTCGGCACGCTGATCGGCGTGCTGCCGGGCCTCGGGCCGGTGGCGACGATCGCGATGCTGCTGCCGTCGATCTACTCGCTCGACGCGACGCCGGCGCTGATCATGCTGGCGGGCATCTACTACGGCGCGCAGTACGGTGGCTCGACCACCGCGATCCTGATCAACGTGCCCGGCGAGTCGGCCTCGGTGGTGACGGCGATCGACGGCTACCAGATGGCGCGCCAGGGCCGCGCGGGGCCGGCGCTCGCCGCCGCGGGGCTGGGCTCGTTCTTCGCCGGCTCGTGCGCCACGCTGGTGCTGGCCGCGTTCGCGCCGCCGCTGACCGAGCTGGCGTTCAAGTTCGGCCCGGCCGAGTACTTCTCGCTGATGGTGCTGGGCCTGATCGGCGCGGTGGTGCTGGCCTCGGGCTCGCTGATCAAGGCGATCGCGATGATCATCCTCGGGCTGCTGCTCGGCCAGATCAACACCGACGTCATCTCCGGCGTGCCGCGCTACAGCTTCGACATTCCGGAGCTCACCGACGGCATCGGTTTCGTGGCCATCGCGATGGGCGTGTTCGGCTTCGGCGAGATCATCGCCAACCTCGGCCGCCCTGCCGAGCACCGCGAGGTGTTCACCAAGGACGTGAAGGGCCTGTGGCCGACCAAGGCCGACTTCAGGGCCGCGTTCCCGTCGGTGCTGCGCGGCACCGCGCTCGGCTCGATCCTCGGCACGCTGCCCGGCGGCGGCGCGCTGCTGTCGAGCTTCGCCACCTACACGATGGAGAAGAAGCTCGCCGGCGCGAGCGGCACCTTCGGCAAGGGCGACATCCGCGGCGTGGCGGGGCCCGAGAGCGCCAACAACGCCGGCGCGCAGACCTCGTTCATCCCGATGCTGACGCTGGGCATCCCGCCCAACCCGGTGATGGCGCTGATGGTCGGCGCGATGACGATCAAGGGCATCCAGCCCGGCCCGCAGGTGATGACCAGCAACCCCACGCTGTTCTGGGGCCTGATCGCCAGCATGTGGATCGGCAACCTGATGCTGATCGTGCTCAACCTGCCGCTGATCGGCATCTGGATCAAGTTGCTCACGGTGCCCTACCGCTTCCTGTTCCCGGCCATCCTCACGTTCTGCTGCATCGGCTTGTACACCATCAACAACTCCAACTTCGACGTCTACATCGCGGTCATCTTCGGGTTCGTCGGCTACTTCTTCTACAAGCTCGGCTGCGAGCCTGCGCCGTTGCTGCTGGGCTTCATCCTCGGGCCGATGATGGAAGAGAACCTGCGCCGCGCGCTGCTGCTCAGCCGCGGCGACTGGAGCACCTTCGTCACGCGCCCGCTGTCGGCCGGCCTGCTGATCGCCTCGGCGCTGATGATCGTGGTGGTGGCGCTGCCGTCGATCAAGGCCAAGCGCCAGGAAGCCTTCGCTGCCGAGGAGGATTGAACGCGGCAGTGCCTGCTGGGCCGGTGAGCGGGCGAAGGTGATGGGTCGGAGTGCGTTCGCACCTACCAAATCACGAACAGCAGCAGCCAGGCCGCGCAGAACGGCAGCAGCCCGGCGCCGACCGCGGATACGGCGGCCAGCCGGCGCGCAGGTTGAGCGCTGCGCAGTCCGGCGAGCCGCCACTGCAAGCGAAGGCTCCACGCAATCGCCAACGCCAGCAGCGTAAAGCGCACCGGATTGGCCCACGCAGTCGATACGCCCTCATGCTGCAGCAACGTCAGCGTCATCGCCGACAGGCCGAGGAACACGCCGATTCCTGCCGCCGGGATCAGGCCTTGCGCCAGCTTGTGGACGCCGGCAAGCCGGCTGTGCCGCGCCTTCGCCTCGACTTCGCCCGCGCGCGGCGCGATCGCCGCCGGCAGGACGAGATCGGCCAGCCACAGACCCACGAAGATGGCGCCGCCGACGATCAACGCCGCGGCGCCGATGAACAGCACAACGATGGCGCCGTCGAGCCAGCTGAAGCTGTCGTTGACCTGCGGATAGTGGGTCAGGATGAACCAAGGCGCGTTCTGCGCCAACGGCCAGTAGATGTCGCGATCGACGAGCCAGGTCGCAGCAGCCTGCTTGAGCGTCACGTACCAGGGGCTCGCGCTCCACAGAAAGGCGCCGACCGCCAGCCCCATCAATCCGAACACGATCAAGGCGGTCTGCCAGCCACTGCCCTGCGCGATGTCGACGATCTCGTTCTCCGGCGAGCGCGGGCTCAACGTGATCGCGCCGCGGTAGTCGCTGCAGCGGCCGCACATGTGGCATTCGGCGGCTCCTCGCATCGTGCGCAGCGGCAACAACGGTGCGCAGTTGATCGACTCCGTGCGCCGCACCGGCGCCCGCCACGCCTGCGCGTCGACGGCGTAGTGCCAGGGAGCGAGCTTGGCCAGCAGGTTGAAGACGCCGTTCACCGGGCAAAGGTACTTGCACCAGACTCGCTTGTTGCGCCCGTAGAGCCAGCCGACGACGATCGCTGCGATCGTGGAGCCGCCGAGCACCGCCGCCGCTGCCCACGGGTATTGGTAGACGCTCACCAGTTGGCCGTAGACGGTGGTGAGGCTGAAGGCGACGAACGGCCAGCCGCCCCATCGCATCCAGCGCGGGATCGCGCCACCACGCCCGTGCCGGCTGGCCCATTCGGTCAACGCACCTTCGGGGCAGAACAAGCCGCACCAGGCGCGCCCGAACAACGGGATCGACACCAGCACGAAGGGCCACCAGATTCCCCAGAACGCGAACTGTGCAGCGATCGTCAGGTTATCGAAGACCGATGCAGAGTTGTCAGGCAGCGGCAGCGCCGCCGGAATCGCCAGCAGCGCCAGATAGACCGCGACGATCAGCCACTGGATCCGTCGGATCGCACGCTGGTGGTCGCGCAGGAAATCCCCGGCCGCAGCAACCCGGGAGCGCAATGAACTCGAAGCGGCGGCCATGGAACAGCGCGATACCGAGCCCTCAGCGCTGAGACGAGAGTCGGTCGTTGGCGGCCGCGCCGGCATCGCGCGGCGCGTCCGTCGCCCCCGCATGCGTCGTGCGGCGCAGCAGCCAGACGACGATGCACCAGTAGCCGAGCCAGATCAGCAGTTGCGACAACGCCGGCGTCGCGCGATAGCCGGCAAAGTCGGCCAGCGCCTTGCCGAGGCCGCCGCCGGTGTCGAGCAGCCAGGCGGTGTTCCACACCGGGTCGATCAGTGCCGGCAGCACGTCGAGCGAAATCAGCCGATCGGTGGCCGACACCAGCAGCGCGCCGGCGAGCAGCAGCAGCAGAATCTCGGTCAGCTTGAAGAAGCGCCGCCAGGTGATGACGCGGCCTCCGAGCTGCAGCAGCCAGAAGGTCAGCAGCGCGACAGCGAAGCCGCCGGCGCCGGCCAGCACCATGGCGCCGAGATCGCCTTTCTGTTGCGACGAGAGGATCGTGCCGTACAGGAACACGACCGTCTCGCTGCCTTCGCGCGCGACCGCGATCGCCACCAGCGCGGACAGCCCCCACCACTGCTGGCTGCCGACCTGCGCCGACGCGCCCGTTTCCAGCTCGCGCTTCAGACCACGGCCGTGACGGCGCATCCAGAGCACCATCTGCACGACCAGCGCGCAGGCGGCCAGCGCCATCGACACCTGGAACCACTCCTGAGCGGTATCGGTCAGCCATTGCGAGATCCCGAGCAGCACGGCGGCCAGTGCGCCCGCCAGCAGCAGCCCGCCGGCGACACCGGCCCACAGCCACGGCAGGCCGCGTCGACCGGCGGCCGATCGGCTCAGCCACGAATACAGAATGCCGACCACGAGCAGGGCTTCGACGCTCTCGCGCCAGACGATGAAGGCAACCTGCTCCATGCCGATGCGTCAGCGCTTGGGCACGACGACCAGCGTGCCCTTGACCTGCGGATGGAAGTCGTCGAAGAACGGATACTCGCCCGGCGTCGACAACGACAACACGACGAACGAGGTGACGCCCGGCCCGAGAACCTTCTCCGCGCGCAGCGGCAGGCTCTCGAACTCGACGGCTTGCTTGCTCTGATTGACGAGAACGATCTTGAAGCGGCCCGCGGCAACCTCGAGGCGCGCCGGCTCGAACGTGCCGTCGGGCTTGAAGGTCAGCGTGTAGGTCGGCAAGTCGGCACGTGCCGCCGACACCGGCGCGAACCACGCCGCCAGCAGCCATACGGCGGCCCACCCGAGCTTCATCTCAATAGCCGCCCTTCTTGCCGGTGCCTGCGTAGACGAACTCGTACTTGACCTCGAAGGTCGCGAACCACGGCGCCACGCCGGTTTCCTTGTCGACGTGGCGGCCGAAGTGATTGCCCTGCGCCGACTCGGGCGAGCCGATGATGAACGTCAGATCGTATTTGCCGGGGCCGTCGAGCTTGACATTGTCGCCGTAGTGCGGCCCGTCATTGGCCACCATGGGCATCAGGTCGCCCTTGTGCACCTTGTCGCTGCCGCGCTTCTGCAGCACGTATCGAATGTTCAAGTACGGCGCCCAGGCCCCTTCGGGCAGGCCGTTCTTGTTGTCGGCAGTGGCATGGATGTCGGCCTCCAGATGGATGTCGGACTCCTTGGCCGCACGCATCATGCCCTTGGGTTCCATTTCGATCGGCTGCAGATAGACCGCCGCCACCTCCAGGCCGTTGATGGTCTTCGGCTTGCCGATCGGGTATTCGGCGGCCAGGCCCGCCGCCACGAAACCGACGGCGGCGACGCCGACGAGCCATTGATTCAGCATGTTCGATCTCCTCGTGGTGAAGTCTTCCAAGACATCGGGCCCGTCGCTTCAAAAGCCGGCCACGGCACGCAGGCCGAGCGCCCGTATGGCCTGCGCGTTGCGATCGCCACCCGGTCGGCCGATCCACTGCAGGTTCGGCGAGATCTGCACGTTGTCGTTGACCCGCCAGGCGTAGTAGAGCTCGACGTTCTTCTCCGCGCCGGTCGGTCTGTAGCCGAAATCGGGAACGCCGTCGCCGTCGGCATCCAACGTCGCGGCCGTCGCCCGGAAGCCCGAACTGGTGTTGAGCCAGCCCAAGGCGAGGCCGACGCGGTCGTCGTCGCGACCCCAGCGGTGGCCGGCAAGCTGCGCGCCGAGCGTCAACGCGTTGTCGAAGCGGACATCGCCGCTGAAAGCGTGCCCCACGCGCGTGAACACGATCAGGTCGTCGGCCACCTTCTGATCGATCGACAAGCCGATTCCCGTCGTGCGGCCCAGCGAACTGGCGAACTCGTTGTTGTAGGGCGCGACCGAACCATTGGTCCAGGCGTACAGCCGGTAGTTGCCCGGGCGCTCGAGCAGCGCTTCGCCGCTGTAGCCCAGCTGGCCGATCACGAACGGCTTGTGGAAGCTCGAGCCGAAGCCTGCCCCCGCGCCGGAGGCGAACACGCCGATCGATGCCTTCCAGTGGTTCTTCTGCGCCGCGTCGCTCAGGTAGCTCGCGATCACGCCGGGCTGGAAGCCGTAGCGGTCGGCGCCGATCGCGCCGCCCGAATCGAGCAGCGGATTGTGCACGAAGACGTTGTTGAGAAAGGCATCGGTTTCGCTGTCGGCGATCTCGTTCTGGTCGAAGAACCCGAACGAATCGATCTTGCCGATCGTCGCTTGCAGACTGGGCTGCGCACCCGATGCGCCTGTGGCCAGCGGATGGCTGAGCTGGTACCAGGCCTGGGCGACGATGGGCGCCGCGTCGTCGCCGTTCTGCAGCGAGAACGCCGTGCTGTTGGGCGTTGCGCTCAGCGTCGGGTGCACGAACGCCAACCCTTCGCCCTGGCCGGCGCGAAGGTGGAAGAAGAGCTTGCTGTCGCCGACATCGGCCACCTTGGCGAGCGGCACTTCGACTTCGACGTCGGCGCGGTAGTTGAGCTGGTTCCGGCTGTCCTGCGTCTGGCCTCGCAGCGCGCGTTGCGACACCATGGCGAGCGAGGCGCCGACGCTGACGCCATCGAGTGCCTGCTCGAGCTTGCTCGGTTGGCGCCCGCCCTCGGCCTGCGCCTGTGCGTTGCCGGCTGGTGCGGCGGGCTCGGCCGGCGCGCCCTGCGCCGCCCGCTGCGTGGCCGCTTCGGCTGCCGGCTTCGCGCCCGAAAGCCGGTCGACTTCACCTTGCAGACGCTTGTTCGCCGCTTCGAGTTGCTCCATCCGTTTCAGGAGTTGCTCGACCACGCCGTTGAGCTTCTGCACTTCGGTCTGCGCGTACGCGGGCAGGCAGTTCGCCAGGCCCGTCACGAGCGCCGCACGAAGCAGGGGTCGCGCGATGAGTTTGTGTGCTTCCAAGAGGGCGCTTTCAAGTGATGGCGGCAGCATCGCCGACTCATCCGTCACGTGGGGCGACGAGAGATGCAGCAAATGCTAATCATTCGCACTCGTATCGTCAATGGCCTTTCTTGCCCGTCGACTCGAACGCGGGCGAGCGCTCTTCGATCCGGCGACCAGCGCGCATGAGGCCCGCGCGCCGGCGTCACGCGCGAGGGCACGAGGCCGTCGCGGATTTGCGGCAACAGCCGTGCACTATGCTTGGCCCAGCATGACGGCAACGGTAGAGGAGACCGACCTCGGTGCAATGGCGCCGCTGCGCAATGCCACCTTCCGCATGCTGTGGTTCGCGTGGCTGGGCGCCAACATCTCGCTGTGGATGAACGACGTCTCGGCGGCATGGCTGATGACCACGCTGACCACCGACCCGGCGCTGGTGGCGCTGGTGCAGACGGCGTCGACGCTGCCGATGTTCCTGCTCGGGCTGCCCAGCGGCGCGCTGGCCGACATCGTCGACCGCCGGCGCTACTTCGCCGGCACCCAGCTCTGGGCGGCGACGATCGCGCTGGTGCTGTCGGCGCTTGCGCTGGCCGGCGCGCTGTCGGCGCCGCTGCTGCTGCTGCTGACGTTCCTCAACGGCATCACGATGGCAATGCGCTGGCCGGTGTTCGCCGCCATCGTGCCTGCGCTGGTGCCGCGCAACCAGCTCTCGGCGGCACTCGGCCTCAACGGCGTGGCGATGAACGTGTCGCGCATCGTCGGGCCGGCGGTGGCCGGCGCCATCCTCGCGAGCGCGGGCAGTGCGCTGGTGTTCGCGCTCAATGCGGTGATCTCGGTGGCGGCGTTCTTCACCATCCTGCGCTGGAAGTCCGAGCGCCGTGAGAGCGCGCTGCCCGGCGAGCGCTTCGTCGGCGCGATGCGCGTGGGCCTGCAGTACCTGCGTCAGGCGCCGCGGCTGCAGATCACGCTGCTGCGCATCGGGCTGTTCATGTTGCAGGTGTCGGGCTTGATGTCGCTGCTGCCGCTGCTGGCCAAGCAGTTGCCCGAAGGCGGCGCCGGCGCCTTCAGTGCGCTGCTGGCGGCCACCGGGCTGGGCGCGGTGGCGATGGTGGTCTACATGGAGCGCCTGCGCGACCGCATCGGGCGCGACCGCCTGGTGGGCGCGGGCGCGCTGCTGCACGCCGCGGCGTCGGCCGGCGCCGCGGCGGCGCCCAACCTGTGGTGGATGCTGCCGTGCATGTTCGTCGCCGGCGGCGCGGTGATCGTGACCGCCAACTCGATCACCGTGGCCGCGCAACTGATGCTGCCCGACTGGGTGCGCGCGCGCGGCATGGCGCTGTACCAGATGGCGCTGATGGGCGGTGGCGCCGCGGGCGCCGCGGTCTGGGGCCACGTGGCCGTGGGCCTGGAGGTGCGCGGCACGGTGCTCGCCTCGGCGGTGTTCGGCGTGGTGACGGTGCTGCTGACGCAGCGGCTGTCGCTCGAGCGCGGCAACCCCGACGAGCACCTGCCGGTGCCGGTGTCGCCGCCGCCGGAGCCGGCGATCGCGATCGACGGCAACGACGGTCCGGTGATGGTGACCATTGAGTACCAGATCGATCCGGCACGCGCGGTCGAGTTCGCCGAGGTGATGCAGCTCACGCGGCGCGCGCGCCTGCGCCAGGGCGCGTTGTCGTGGGGGCTGTTCCGCGATGCGGCGGTGCCCGGGCGCTACGTCGAGTACTTCGTCGACGAGACCTGGTGGGAGCACCAGCGCCGGCTCGAGCGCTTCACCGCCGGCGACGCCGGGCTGCGCGAGCGACGGCTGTCGTTCCACGTCGGCGGGCAGCCGCCGGCGGTGCGCCGCTTCGTCGGCGAGATGCTGATCCACTGATGCCGCACCGCGGCACCCGTGACCGCGGCGGCGGTCAGCTTTGTGCGCGCAGTGGGCGCGCGACGACTACGATTGCTGCTTGACCGACACGAGTTCAACCATGGCCCTCGACTACAAGCGCACCTACGCCAGCGTGCGGCGCCCGGTCTTCGCGCGCAACATCGTTGCCACCTCGCATCCGCTGGCGGCTCAGGCCGGCTTGCGCATCATCGCCGCCGGCGGCAACGCGGCCGATGCCACCGTCGCCGCCGCGGCGGCGATGACGCTGGTCGAGCCTTGCAGCAACGGCCTCGGCTCCGATGCCTTCTGCATCCTGTGGGACGGCCGGCGCCTGCACGGCCTGAACGCCTCCGGCACGGCGCCGGCGTTGTGGACGCCGCAGTACTTCCGCGATCATCACGGCGGCGGCATCGCGCCGCCGGCACGCGGCTGGGGTGCCGTCACCGTGCCCGGCGCAGTGTCGTCGTGGGTGGCGCTGAACAAGCGCTTCGGCAAGCTGCCGCTGGCCCAGGTGCTCGAGCCGGCGATCGAGATCGCCGAGCGCGGGTATGCCGTGCCGGTGATCGTGCAGCAGAAGTGGCAGCTCGCCTCCGAGGTCAAGGAGCTGGTGTCGCAGCCGGGCTTTGCCGAGCTGTTCCTGCCGCGCGGCCGCGTGCCCGAGGTGGGCGAGCTGATGCGCATGCCCGGCGCCGCCAAGGCGCTGCGCGCCATCGCCGCCAGCGGCGGCGAGGCGTTCTACCGCGGCGAGATCGCGCAGGCCATCGAGCGCCAGGCGCTGGCCCAGGGCGGCGCGATGCGCGCGTCGGACCTCGCGGGCTACGAGCCGCAGTGGGTCGAGCCGATCGGCATCGACTACCACGGCTATCGACTGCACGAGATCCCGCCCAACGGCCAGGGTATCGCGGCGCTGATCGCGCTGGGCATCGCCGAGCAGCTCGACCTCGGCGCGCTGCCGATCGACGGCGTGGCCGCGCAGCACCTGCTGATCGAGGCGATGAAGCTCGGCTTTGCCGACACCTACCGCTACGTGGCCGACCCCTCGGCGATGAGCGTGACGCCGGCGCAGATGCTCGACCGCGAGTATCTGTTGCAGCGCGCCAAGCTGATCGACCGCAAGCGCGCGCAGGCGTTCGACGCCGGTACGCCGCCCAGGGGCGGCACGATCTACCTCACCGCGGCCGACGAGCACGGCATGATGGTCAGCTTCATCCAGAGCAACTACATGGGCTTCGGCTCGGGCGTCTGCGTGCCCGAATGGGGCCTCAGCCTGCAGAACCGCGGCCACGGCTTCTCGCTCGATGCCAGGAGCCCGAACGTGGTGGCGCCGGGCAAGCGGCCGTTCCACACCATCATCCCCGCCTTCCTCACCAAGGATGGCCAGCCTCAGATGAGCTTCGGCGTGATGGGCGGCAACATGCAGCCGCAGGGCCACCTGCAGACGCTGGTACGCATGATCGACCACCGGCAGAACCCGCAGACCGCGTGCGACGCGCCGCGCTGGCGCTTCGACGGCGGCCTGAGCGTCGAGGTCGAGCCCGAGATGGACCGCGACATCGTGCAGGGTCTGATTGCGCTGGGCCACCGCATCGAGCCGCGCTTCGACAGCTACATGGACTTGGGCGCCGGCCAGTTCATCTGGCGCCTGGGCGATCCTGCGGCCGAGGGTTACGTGGCGGCGAGCGACTCGCGGCGCGACGGCGTGGCCGCGGGGTTCTGAACGGCGATCCGGGCCCGCCCCGCCCGCGGCGCCCACGGCGAGGGCGCCACCGCACCGCATCGCCGTGCCGATTGGCCACCATGACGGGGCGGTCGGGGTCAGCGTTTATCATCGCCCGCTTCGCGCCGCACGGCGCCTGAGCGCCCCCTTTCATGAGATTGCCTTCGTCGGCTGTCGGGTTTGGTGTTGTCGCCGAGCGGGCGACGCTGTGCGTTGCGGCGGTGCTGCTGGCTTCGTGCGGCGCCAAGGAGGGTGGCGCACCGGCCGGCCCGCCCGCGATGCCGCCGCCCCAGGTGGGCGTGGTCACCGTGCAACCGCACGCGGTGGTGCTGAGCACAGAGCTGCCCGGGCGCGTGGAGGCGTTGCGCGTGGCGCAGGTGCGCGCGCGCGTCAACGGCGTCGTGCTCAGGCGCCTGTTCGTCGAAGGCAGCGAGGTCAAGGCCGGCCAGCCGCTGTTCCAGATCGACCCTGCGCCGTACCAGGCGGCGCTCGACCAGGCCAGCGCCACGCTGGCCAAGGCGCGCGCCAACCGCACCGTGGCCACCGAACTGGCCAACCGCTACAAGCCGCTGGCCGAGGCCAAGGCGGTCAGCCAGCAGGACTACGCCAACGCCGAGGCTGCGCGCTTGCAGGCCGAGGCCGACGTGGCCGCGGGCCTGGCCGCGGTGCAGACCGCCAAGCTCAACCTCGACTATGCGCACGTCAGCGCGCCGATCGCCGGGCACATCGGCCGCGCGGTGGTGACCGAAGGTGCGCTGGTGAGCGCCGCCGAGGCGACGTTGCTGGCGACGATCCAGCAGGTGGGCACCGTGTACGTCAACTTCACGCAGCCGAGCGCCGAGGTGCTGCGCCTGCGCCGCATGATGGAAACCAACCAGCTGCGCAAGGTGGCCGGCGGGCAGGGCGCCGAGGTGCGCGTGGTGCTCGACGACGGCAGCGAGCTGGCGCGGCCGGGCAAGCTGCTGTTCACCGACCTCACGGTCGATCCCACCTCGGGCCAGGTGACGCTGCGCGCCGAAGTGCCCAACCCCGAGCGCCTGCTGCTGCCGGGGCAATACGTGCGCGTGCGCATCTCGCAGGCCGAGCTGCCGTCGGCGGTGCTGCTGCCGCAGCAGGCGGTGACGCGCACCGCGCAGGGTGACAGCGTGCTGGTGGTCGGTGCCGACAACAAGCCGCAGACGCGCGCGGTGCAACTCGGCCAGGCGCAGGGCAACGACTGGATCGTGCGTTCGGGCCTGGCCGCGGGCGAGCGCGTGATCGTCGACGGCTTCCAGAAGATGATGGTGCCCGGTGCGCCGGTCGCGCCGGTGCCGTGGTCGGCGCCGGTGGCGTCGGCGCGCGCCGCGTCGAGCGTCGCCCCGGTTCGCGCCGCATCGGCCGCCGGCAAGGCGTCGAAGTAGGCGCCGAGGCAGCCGCATGGCGCGCTTCTTCATCGACCGCCCGATCTTCGCCTGGGTGATCGCGCTGGCCCTGCTGGTGGCCGGCGCGGTGTCGGCGCGGTTGCTGCCGATCTCGCAGTACCCGACGGTGGCGCCGCCGTCGATCAACGTCAGCGCGTTCTACCCCGGTGCGTCGGCGCAGACGCTCGACGAGACCGTGCTCAACGTGATCGAGCAGGAGATGAACGGCTCGCCGGGGCTGATCTACATGGAGTCGGTTTCGCAGGCCAACGGCTCGGGCTCGATCACGCTCACCTTCGAGACCGGCACCGACCCGGCGCTGGCGCAGGTCGACGTGCAGAACCGGCTCAGTCGCGCCACGCCGCGACTGCCCGCAGCGGTGAACCAGCAAGGCGTGCGCGTCGACAAGGGGCGCAGCAACTTCCTGCTGTTCACCATCCTGTCGAGCAGCGACGGTTCGCTCGACCCGGTGGCGCTGGGCGACTACGCGTCGCGCAACGTGCTGCCCGAGATCCAGCGCGTGCCCGGCGTCGGGCAGGCGACGCTGTTCGGCACCGAGCGCGCGATGCGCATCTGGCTCGACCCGGCCAAGCTGGTGGGCTACCGCCTGTCGGTGAGCGACGTCAACGCCGCGATCCGCGGCCAGAACGCGCAGGTGTCCTCCGGCACGATGGGCGACCTGCCGATCGTGCCGGGTCAGCAGATCAGCGCGACGGTGATCGTCAACGGCCAGCTCGACAGCACCGAGGAGTTCGGCAACGTCGTGCTGCGCGCCAACACCGACGGCTCGACGGTGCGCCTGCGCGACGTCGCGCGCATCGAGCTCGGAGGCCAGAGTTACGCCACCGTGGCGCGCCTGAACGGCAAGCCTTCCACCGGCATCGGCGTGCAGCTTTCGCCCACCGGCAACGCGCTGGCCACGGCCGATGCGATCCACAAGCGGATGGACGAGCTGTCGCGCTTCTTCCCGAAGGGCGTGAAGTACGAGATCCCGTACGACAGCTCGCGCTTCGTTCGCATCTCGATCCAGCAGGTGGTCGAGACGCTGTTCGAGGCGATGGCGCTGGTGTTCCTGGTGATGTTCGTGTTCCTGCAGAGCCTGCGCTACACGCTGATCCCGGCCATCGTCGTGCCGGTGGCGCTGATGGGCGCGGTGACGCTGATGATGGCGTTCGGCTACTCGATCAACGTGCTGACGATGTTCGCGATGGTGCTCGCGGTGGGCATCCTGGTCGACGACACGATCGTGGTGATCGAGAACGTCGAACGCATCATGAGCGAGGAGGGCCTGCCGCCGCGCGAGGCCACGCGCAAGGCGATGAGCCAGATCACCGCGGCCATCGTCGGCATCACCGTGACGCTGGCGTCGGTGTTCATTCCGATGGCGTTCTTCACCGGCTCGGTGGGCAACATCTACCGCCAGTTCTCGCTGGTGATGGTCAGCTCGATGCTGTTCTCGGCCTTCCTCGCGCTGTCGCTGACGCCGGCGTTGTGCGCCACGCTGCTCAAGCCCGTGGCCGCCGGAGAGCACCTGGAGAAGCGCGGCCCCTGGGGCTGGTTCAACCGCGGCCTCAAGCGCACCACCCAGCGCTACGAGGGCGGCGTGGCGTGGATCCTGCACCACGTGGGTCGCACGATGGTGGTGTTCGTGCTGGTGGTGGCGCTGGTGGTGTGGATGTTCCTGCGCCTGCCGGCGTCGTTCCTGCCCAACGAGGACCAGGGCTACCTGATCGTCAACGTGCAGCTTCCCCCGGGCGCCACGCAGGAGCGCACGCGCGCGGTGATGGAGAAGGTCGAAGGCTTCATGCTCGCGCAGCCCGAGGTGCAGAGCATGGTCGCGGTGATGGGCTTCAGCTTCTCGGGCCAGGGGCAGAACGCGGGCCTCGCCTTCGTGACGCTGAAGGACTGGAGCGAGCGCAAGGGCCCCGAGCATTCGTCGCAGGCGCTCGCCGGGCGCGCGTTCGGGGCGCTGATGGGCGTGCGCGACGCCTTCATCTTCGCGCTCGCGCCGCCGTCGATCCCCGAGCTCGGCACCGCCACCGGCTTCAACTTCCGCCTGCAGGACCGCGGCGGCAACGGCCACGCGGCGCTGGTGGCGGCGCGCAACCAGCTGCTGGGCATGGCCAGCCAGAGCAAGATCATCACCGGCGTGCGCCCCGACGGGCTCGAAGACGCGCCGCAGTTGCAGCTCGAGATCGACCGCGACCGCGCCGCCGCGCTCGGCGTGCCGTTCGACGCCATCAACGCGGCGCTGTCGACCGCGCTCGGCTCGGCTTACGTCAACGACTTTCCCAACCGTGGCCGGCTGCAGCGCGTGGTGGTGCAGGCCGACGCGCCGGCGCGCATGCAGCCGGGCGACCTGCTGGCCATCAACGTGCTGAATGCGCAGGGCAAGGCAGTGCCGCTGTCGGCGTTCGCCAGCACGCGCTGGGTGGTCGGGCCGATGCAGTCGATTCGCTACAACGGCTATCCGTCGATGCGCCTGGCCGGCGACGCTGCGCCCGGCTACAGCACCGGCGAGGCGATGGCCGAGATGGAGCGGCTGGCCGGGCAACTGCCACCGGGTTTCGCGTACGAATGGACCGGGCTGTCGCGCGAGGAGAAGCTCGCCGGTGCCCAGACCACGGCGCTGATCGTGTTCTCGCTGCTGGCGGTGTTCCTGGCGCTGTCGGCGCTGTACGAGAGCTGGAGCATCCCGGTGTCGGTGATGCTGGTGGTGCCGCTGGGCGTGCTGGGGGCGGTGCTCGGCGTGACGCTGCGCGGCATGCCCAACGACGTCTTCTTCAAGGTCGGCCTGATCGCGGTGATCGGCCTGTCGGCCAAGAACGCGATCCTGATCATCGAGTTCGCCAAGGATCTGCACGCGCAGGGCAAGAGCCTGGTCGAGGCCACGCTGCAGGCGTGCCACCTGCGTTTCAGGCCGATCATCATGACCTCGATCGCCTTCGTGTTCGGCGTCATGCCGCTGGTGCTGGCGTCGAGCGCCAGCGCCAACAGCCAGCGCGCGATCGGCACCGGCGTGGTCGGCGGCATGATCAGCGCCACCGTGCTGGCGGTGTTCTTCGTGCCGGCGTTCTTCGTCTTCATCCGCCGCATCTTCAAGGGCAGCGAGCGCCAGCGCCGGATGTACGCGCACGAACTGGGCGCTGCCGACAACGCGGCGCCCAAGGAATGAACGCCGTGCGTGCGCTGCGCTGGCTGGTCGCATCGTGCGGTGCTGCAGGGCTCGCCGCGTGCTCGCTGGTGCCTGCCTACGAGCGGCCGCCGCTGGCGGTGGCCGAGCGCTTCCCGACGACGGTGGCCGACCAGGCCGGCGCCCCAGCGGCTGCCGATCTCGACTGGCGCCAGGTGTTCACCGACGCGCGCCAGCAGCGGCTGATCGAGCTGGCGCTGCGCAACAACCGCGACCTGCGCATCGCCGTGCTCAACGTCGAGCAGGCGCGCGCGCGCTGGCAGATCCAGCACGCCAGCCTGTGGCCCACCGTCAACGCCGGCATCGGCGGCAATCGCCAGGCGCTGGCCAACGGCAACTCGGTCACCACCTACAGCGCGGGGCTGCTGACCAGCGCCTTCGAGCTCGACTTCTTCGGCCGCCTGCGCGCCCTCAGCGACGCCGCGCAGGCCCAGGCGGTGGCGGCCGCTGACGGCCGTCGCGCCGCGCAGATCGCGCTCATCGGGTCGGTGGCCTCGCTGCACCTGTCGCTGCTGGCCGACGACGAGCTGCTGAAGCTGACCCGCGAGACGGTGGACACGCGGGCCGAGTCGCTGCGTCTGGTACAGCTTCGCTTCGACCACGGCACCGCCTCGGAGCTCGACCTGCGCTTGTCGCAGTCGGCGGTGGCCAGCGCGCGCGCCGCGCTGGCGGTGGCGCAGCGCGCGCGTGCGCTCGACGAGAACCTGCTGGTGCTGCTGGTGGGCGCGCCGCTGCCGGCCGATCTGCCCGCCGGCGCCGCCACGCTGGCGCAGATGCCGGCGTTCCCGGTGCTGCCGGTGGGGCTGCCCTCGGCCGTGCTGCAGCGGCGCCCCGACGTGATGGCCAGCGAGCAGCAGTTGATCGCCGCCAACTTCAGCATCGGCGCGGCGCGCGCCGCGTACTACCCCACCGTGTCGATCACCGCCAGCGCGGGCCGCGTGGCCAGCGAGTTCTCCGGCCTGTTCGGCAGCGGCGGCAGCTGGGGTTGGAGCGCGGCGCCGCAGGCGCTGCTGACGCTGTTCGACTCGGGCCGCAACCGCGCCAGCAACCGCCTCGCCGAAGCCAACCGCGACGCCGCGCTGGCGCAGTACGACAAGACGGTGCAGACGGCGTTTCGCGAGGTGGCCGACGCGCTGGCCGGCCGCGACACGCTGGGCGAGCAGGCACTGCAGCTGCAGGCGTCCAGCGAGGCCGCAGCGGCGAGCCTGCGGCTGGTCGACCTGCGCTACCGCAACGGCGTGGCCTCGGGGCTCGACCTGCTCGACGCGCAGCGCTCGCTGTTCGCGGCGCAGCAGCAGGCGCTGCAGGCGCGGCTGGCGCAGGCGCAGAACCAGGTGGTGCTCTACAAGGTGCTCGGCGGCGGCTGGAGCGAAGCCACCGCCACCTCCCAGGCGCGGTGAGCGTCGGGACTTCGGCAGCGCGGGCCGACCTCGGCGGCCTCGCGCTGGCGATCGCCGGCGCGATCGCCTTCTCGGGCAAGGCGATCATCGTCAAGCTCGCGTACCGCTACGGCGTCGACGCGGTGACGCTGATCATGTACCGCATGCTGTTCGCGCTGCCGCTGTTCGTGGCGCTGGCGTGGTGGGCCGGGCGCGGCAAGCCGCGCCTCACGGCACGCGACTGGCGCATCGCGGCGGTGCTCGGCTTCTTCGGCTACTACCTGGCGAGCTACCTCGATTTCGCCGGCCTGCAGTACGTCACCGCCAGCCTCGAGCGGCTGATGCTCTACCTCAACCCGACGCTGGTGCTGCTGCTGTCGTGGGCGATCCAGCGCAAGCCGGTCACGGCACGCCAGTTCGGTGCCATGGCGGTGAGCTACATCGGCATCGCGCTGGTGTTCGGCCACGAAGTGACGCTCGAGTCGCCCGACGCGGCGCTCGGCGCCGCGCTGGTGCTGGCGAGCGCCCTCAGCTACGCGCTGTACTTGGTGATCAGCGGCGCCGAGGTGCAGCGCCTCGGCGCGGTGCGCCTGACCGGCGTCGCCTCGTCGGTGGCGTGCCTGCTGTGCATCGCGCAGTTCGCTGCGCTGCGGCCGCTGGCGGCCGCCGATGTGGCGGTGCCGGTGCTGTGGCTGTCGCTGCTCAACGCGGTGGCGTGCACGGTGGCGCCGATCCTGATGATGATGGCGGCGATCGAGCGCATCGGCGCGCCGCTGGCCGCGCAGGCGGGCATGGTGGGCCCGCTGGCCACCATCGCGATGGGCGTTGCGCTGCTGGGCGAGCCGTTCACCGGCTGGACGGTGGCGGGTACCGCTTTTGTGCTCGCCGGCATCGGCTTGCTGGCACGCGCGCGCTGAGGCGCTTTGCACCTATGCTGGCATGGGCGCGCACGGCCAGCGGCGCGAGGCCGGCGCCAACGCCGCAAGGAGATCGCATGAACGACTACGAGGACCACGACGGCATGGGCCTGGCCGCGCTGCTGCGGCAGCGCAAGGTGTCGGCGACCGAGCTGCTCGACGCCGCGATCGCGCGCACCGAGCAGCGCAACCCGGGCGTGAACGCGGTGGTGATCCCGATGTTCGAGCAGGCGCGTGCGGCAGCGCACGCACCGCTGGCCGATGGCCCGTTCGCGGGCGTGCCGTTCCTGCTCAAGGATCTGGGCCTGAACGTGCCCGGCGTGCGCACGACTCACGGCTCGAGGCTCTATGCCGAGAACGTGGGCGCCACCGAGAGCGAGCTGGTGGCCCGCTACCGGCGCGCGGGCCTGATCGTGTTCGGCAAGAGTGCAACGCCCGAGTTCGGCCTCACCTGCACCACCGAGTCGCGCCTGTTCGGCGCCACGCGCAACCCGTGGAGCCTCGAGCACACCTCGGGCGGGTCTTCGGGCGGCGCGTCGGCGGCGGTGGCCGCGGGCATCGTGCCGCTGGCCAACGCCAGCGACGGCGGCGGCTCGATCCGCATCCCGGCGAGCTGCTGCGGCCTGTTCGGCCTCAAGCCCACGCGTGGCCGTACGCCGTTCGGCCCCGATGCCGGCGAAGGCTGGAGCGGCATGAGCTGCCTGCATGCGGTAACGCGGTCGGTGCGCGACAGCGCCGCGCTGCTCGACGCCACCGCCGGGCCCGACCTCGGGGCACCGTATGCCGCACAGCCGCCGGCGCGGCCGTGGCTCGACGAGGTCGGCGCGCCCCCGGGACGGCTGCGCATCGCGCTCGACACCGAGAGCTGGAACGGTGCGGCCACGCACCCCGATTGCGTGGCGGCGGCCGAGGACGCGGCGCGTCTGTGCGAGTCGCTGGGGCACCACGTCGAGCGCGCACGCTTCGCGCCCAGCAGCATCGACCAGGTGCGCGACGCCGCGTTCACGGTTGTCGGGGCCAACGTGCTGTGGATGATCGAAGACGGTGCCCGCAGGCTCGGGCGTGCTCCCCGCAGCGACGACGTCGAGCCGCTCACCTGGGCGCTGGCGCAGCACGCGCAGCAGATTCGCGCGCTCGACTACGCCGGCGCGATCAAGGTGCTGCACCGCACCGGCCGCGAGCTCGCGCGCTTTCTCGCGCGCTTCGATCTGCTGCTGTCGCCCACCATGGGCACGCCACCGCCGCGCATCGGCGTGCTGTCGCTGTCGAGCCCCGACGCCGACGAGCAGCGGCGCGTGCTGATGGAGGCCATCGCCTACACCCAGCTCGCCAACATCGCCGGCACGCCGGCGATGAGCGTGCCGCTGTGGTGGAACGCTGCCGGCCTGCCGATCGGCGTGCAGTTCATCGGCCGCCACGACGACGAGGCCCTGCTGTTGCGCCTGGCGGCCCAGCTCGAGCAGGCGCGGCCGTGGTTCGCGCGGCGCGCCCGCGTGCGCTGATTCGCTGCCGAATCGCCGTCAACCCTGGCGCACGATCTGGCTCGGCGTCGGTGCCGGCCAGCCGGCCTCGCGCGCGGTGCGTACGATCGCCTCGTTGGTGTCGAAGTACACCTGCCAGTAGTTGGCGTTGCTGGTGTAAGGGCGCACCGCGATCACCGGGCCGACGAGGTTCATGTCGAGCAGGCTCACGTCGGGCGCCGGCGACGCGGCGACGTTGGGGATCTTGCCGAGCGCGGCCTTCAGCCGCGCGATGGCGTCGATCGGATCGACGCTGCCCGCGAGCTGCGCGGTGCGGTCGACGCGGCGCACCGGCAGCGCCGAGAAGTTGCGCACCGTGTCGGAGAAGATCTTGCTGTTGCCCACCAGCGCGATCACGTTGTCGGGCGTGATGATGGTGGTGCCGAACAGGCCCAGCTCGTGCACCGTGCCGACGACGCCGCCGACTTCGACGAAGTCGCCCACCTTGAACGGCCGCAGGATCAGCATGAACGCGCCGGCGGCGAAGTTGCCGAGCATGCCGCTCCAGGCGGCGCCGATGGCGACGCCGGCGCCGGCCAGCAGCGCGGCGAACGACGTCGTCTGCACCCCGAAGTAGCCCAGGATGCCGAGCACCAGCGCGATGTTCAGCGTGATCGCGACGATCGAGCCGAGGTACTTGGCCAGCGTGGGGTCGAGGTGGTTGCGGTTCATCGCCGCGCCCATCAGCGCGATCACGCGGCCGATCAGCCAGCGGCCGATGACCCAGAACGCGATCGCCGCCAGGATCTTGATGCCCAGCTCGGTGGCGGTGGTGGTGAGGAAATGCCGGACGGATTCCATGTCCATGGTGTCGCGCCTTCTTGTTGCGGGGAGGGGTCGCGATTGTCGGGGCGATGCGCTCTGCTGGCGATCGATATAGTCCCGAGTGCGAGGCGCCGCGGCGGCGCCGGCGACGCGACGAAGCAGGCACGATCGAGAGGGCGCGACGATGGATCTGGGCATCGAGGGCAAGTGGGCGCTGGTGTGCGCGGCGAGCAAGGGCCTCGGCAAGGGCTGCGCGCTGGCACTGGCCGGCGAGGGCGCGAACGTCGTGATCACCGCGCGCGGTGCCGAGGCGCTCGAAGCCACGGCGGCCGAGTTGCGCCGTGTGCCTGGCGCGGGGCAGGTGGTCGCGGTGGCCGGCGACATCACCACGCCTGAAGGCCGCAGGGCCGCGCTGGCGGCGTGCCCGCAGGTGGACATCCTCGTCAACAACGCGGGCGGCCCGCCGCCGGGAGACTTCCGCGACTGGGGCCGCGACGACTGGCTCAAGGCGATCGACGCCAACATGCTGGCGCCGATCGAGCTCATCAAGGCCACGGTCGACGCCATGGCCGAGCGCGGCTTCGGTCGCGTCGTCAACATCACCTCGGGCGCGGTGAAGGCGCCGATCGACGTGCTCGGCCTGTCCAACGGCGCGCGCAGCGGGCTCACCGGCTTCGTCGCCGGGCTCGCGCGCCAGCCGCGGCTGGCGTCGCGCAACGTGACGATCAACAACCTGCTGCCCGGCGTGTTCGAGACCGACCGCATCCGCACCACGCTGCAGGGCATGGCGGCCAAGACCGGCAAGACGGTGGAGCAGCTGAAGGACGAGCGCCGCGCGACGATCCCCGCCAAGCGCTACGGCAGCGCGCAGGAGTTCGGCCAGGTGTGCGCCTTCCTGTGCAGCGCGCAGGCGGCCTACCTCACGGGCCAGAACATCCTGCTCGACGGCGGCGCCTACCCGGGCACATACTGAGCGCGCGGCAGGCGGTGGTGCAAACGCATCGCCGCGAGCGTGCGCGGCGTGCGCCGCAGGAAGCGAGGCGGCAGATGGACTTCTTCTTCTTCATCGGCAGCACCTACTCCTACCTGTCGGTGGTGCGCGCCGAGGCCGCGGCCGCGCAGGCGGGGGTCGAGCTCGTCTGGCGGCCGTTCAGCGTGCGAACGCTGATGCGCGAGCAGAACAACGTGCCGTTCTCCACCAAACCCGCCAAGATGCGGTACATGTGGCGCGACATCGAGCGCCGCGCCGCGCGCTTCGGGGTGCCGTTCGCGGGCATCCCGCCGTACCCCGTCGATCCCGACGAGCTGGCCAACCGCGTGGCCACGCTGGCCGCCAGCGAGGGCTGGTGCCGCGAGTTCACGCAGGCCGCCTATCGGCAGTGGTTTCTCGAGCGCGAGGACCCGGGGGCGCCCGAGGCGCTGCGGCGCGTGCTGCACGCGCTGGGCCGTGACGCCGAGCGCTGCATCGCCGAGGCATCGCACGAGCGCACGCGCGCCGCGTACCTCGCCGCCACCGACGAGGCGCGGCAGCTCGGCATCTTCGGCTCGCCCACCTTCGTCGTCGGGCGCGAGATCTTCTGGGGCGACGACCGGCTCGACGACGCGCTGGCGTGGGAGCGCGTGCCCTGAGCGACCTGCGGCCGTGGTCGAGCGGCATCTGGATCGCCGAGGCGCCGCTGCGCTTCTACGGCATCGCGGGCGAGAACATCCTGCTCGACGGCGGCGCGTACCCGGGCACATACTGATCGGCCGGCTCGGTGGCAACAGCCCCGGCGCCGACAACGGAGGCCACCATGAGCGATCCGAACCCTGGCATGAGCGTTGAGCGCTTGCAGGCTTTCGCCGATGCCTGGAACCGGCACGACGCGGACGCACTGATGTCGTTCATGACCGACGACTGCGTCTTCGAGGCGTCGGCCGGCCCCGACGTTGCCGGCACCCGCTACGTCGGCCGCGAGGCGGTCCGAGCCGGCTTTGTCGATGCGTGGACCACCTACCCCGATGCGCGGTGGGCCGGTGCGCGCCATTTCGTTGTCGGCGACCGGGGAGTGTCGGAATGGACCTTCACCGGAACCCGTGCTGACGGTTTGCGGGTCGAGGTTCACGGCTGCGACGTGTTCACCTTCCGCGGTGGCAAGATCGCGCTGAAGAACTCGTACCGAAAGAACCGTCCGCCGCTGGCGAAGCCTTGATGCACGCACCACCTCGCGTCCGCCCGATCGAGCGCACCGACTACGACGGCTGGCGCCCGCTGTGGGACGGCTACAACGCGTTCTACGGGCGCAGCGGCGCCACCGCGCTGCCCGAGCCGATCACCGCGGCCACCTGGGAGCGCTTCTTCACCGCCAGCGAGCCGGTGCGCGCGCTGGTGGCGGTGCATGGCAGCGACATCGTGGGCCTCGTGCACTACCTGTTTCACCGCAGCACCACGCGCCTGCACGACGTGTGCTATCTGCAGGATCTCTTCACCGTCGAGTCGCAGCGCGGCCAGGGCATCGGCCGTGCACTCATCGTGGCGGTGTACGAGGCGGCGCGTGCCGCCGGTTGCTCGCGCGTCTACTGGCAAACGCACATGTCGAACATCGCCGGCCGCACGCTGTACGACAAGGTCGCCGAGCACAAGGGCTTCATCGTCTACGCGCGCGAGCTGTAGTGTTGCGGCACACAATGCGCAGCATGCCGCCTGCAACGAACCGCCGTGCCCGAGACGGCGGCCACCCTCGACGCGTCGCGCAGCGCTGGCGCAGTGGCGCGCGAACGCTCGCCGCGCTGGTGCTTGCCGGCGGCGCGCTCGCCGCGTTCGCCGCGTCGAACGATCCGCCCGGCGCCTCCCGGGGCGAACCTGCCGCGCAGCAGTCGGCGGGCGCCTTCAGCGCCGCGCTGATCCTGGCGCGCGACGATCAGGAACTGCTCGGCCGCTGGAGCGGCGCGCGGCACGAATCGGTGGATGCCGACAGCGTGCGGTCGATCGCGGCCGGCGGCCGCGCCAGTGCCTTCGTGGTGTTCGGCGGCTGTGCGCCCGACGCCTCGGGCCGCTGCGACGTCACGATGCGCCTGCGCGTCAAGCGACCCGATGGCACGACCGCGGCGGCGACGCCGCCGCTGGAGGTGTGGCAGCACAAGGCGCCGCCGGCTGCGCGCACGCTGCAGCTTTCGGCGCAGTACCTGAAGATCGAGGTCGAGCCGAGCGATCCGGCGGGTCGCTACGTCGTTGCCGCCGACGTGAAAGACCACGTGTCGGGGGCGTCGCTGCAACTGGCCACCTCGTTCACGGCCACGCGGTGAGGCCGAGGCAGAGGGCGTTCGAGGCGCTGCTCGCCGAGGTGCGCGCGTGCAGCCTCTGCGCGGCGCAGTTGCCGCTCGGTGCGCGGCCCGTGCTGCAGCTCGACCCGCGGGCATGCATCCTCGTTGCTTCGCAGGCGCCGGGCCGCAAGGTGCACGAAACCGGCATCCCGTTCGACGACGCCAGCGGCGAGCGGCTGCGCGACTGGCTCGGCGTGTCGCGCGCGCAGTTTCACGATCCCGCGCTGTTCGCCATCGTGCCGATGGGCCTGTGCTACCCCGGCACCGGCAACTCCGGCGATCGACCGCCGAGGCCCGAGTGCGCGCCGCGCTGGCGCGAGCCGTTGCTGCACGCGCTCGACGGGCTGCAGCTCACGCTGGCGATCGGACGCTACGCCGTCGCCTACCATCTGCCGCAGGAGCGTGCGGGGCTCACCGAGGCGGTGCGTCACTGGCGGCGCTACTGGCCCGACGTGGTGCCGTTGCCGCACCCGAGCCCCACCAACAACCGCTGGCTCGCGAGCAACCGCTGGTTCGAGCGCGAGCTGGTGCCGCGCCTGCGCCGGCGCGTCGCCACGCTGCTCGCGGCTAAAGCCCGAACAGCCCGGTCTTGAACAGCGCCAGGCACACCGACCAGCCGGCCACCACCAGCAGCGTGTAGTAAATGCGGCCGGCGAGGCTGCGCGCGCGCTGCCGCCACAGCAGGCGCAGCGCGACCGTCATCAGCGCCATCGCGGCGACGAAAGGCAGCAGTGCCCAGGTGAGCCACTTCACCCACGCCGGCACCACGCCCACCAGCAGCAGGAACTGGTTGCGCTCGATCGCCTGGCCGATGCTCGACGACGCCGCGAACAGGAACGCCAGCAGCAGAAAGCCACCGAGCACCGGCACCCAGGGGGCAGCGCCGATCAGGCGGCCGCGCCAGCCGGCGGGCCCGTCGGCGTCGCGGCGGCGGAAGATGCGCACGATCTCGCTCACGCTGTACACCGGCACCGCGCTGAACAGCAGCGCAAGCGCGAGCGCCACCGCGAAGCCGGGGCCGGCCAGCGCCTGCATGTGGTCCTCGATGCTGGCGCTGCCGGGCACGCGCGACGGCAGCCGCAGCAGTTGATCGGGCGTGTAGAAGGTGGGCGTCGCCTCCTGCACGCAGCGGCCATCGGGCCGCTGCCCCGGCGTGTCGAGAAACTGCGCGATCAACTGGTTGGCGCACGGCACCGTGAATGCCTGGCCGTGCGTGCCGCCGGCGAAGGTGAAGCGATACGCGCGGCTCAGCGTGGCGGCCACGCGGTCGGCCTCCTCGGGCGGCGTTATCGGATCGAAGCGGCCCGACAGCAGCAGCGTCGGGATGTCGGAGTGCACCGGTTGCAGCAGCGCCTTGTCGAGCAGGCGGATCTTCCAGTCGCGGCAGGTGTCGAGCAGCCGCCGGGCGTCGACCATGCCCTCTTCGGCGAGACGCTTGGTCAGCCCGGGAAAGCGCAGCGCGCTGCCCGGCGTGTCGCCGAACTCGGAGCACACCACCGTGATGTACATGCCGTCGGCCATGTCGTCGCCCGAGGCCTGCAGCAACTGCACGAAGTTGAGCACGAAGCTGAAGTCGCCCTGCTCGGCGCGGTACACCACGTACGGCACCAGCGGCACCGCCTCGCGCATGTAGATCGACTGGTACAGCGCGGCGTCGAGATCCCTGCCCGTGAGTTGCTGCGCGGCGTTGGCGTCGGCTACTGCGGCGGCCGGCGCCTCCTGCGCGGCGGCCGAGGCGGCCGGTGCGCCGAGCAGCACCGGCGTCTTGTCGAGCCGATCGAGCAGCGCGGCGTAGCGCTGCCCGAGGTCGGGGTAGGCGGCGTTGCAGGCCTCGGAGCGCGCGCAACTGCTGGCGTAGCGCGCCATCACCTTCTGCTTGTTGGCTTGCGCGTCGGTGACAAGGCTGAACCCCAGCGGCACCACCGCATCGAGCACCACCGCGCGCAGCCCGGGCGGGCGCTCGCGCATCAGGAACTGCGCGAGCTCGGTGCCGTACGAGACGCCGTAGAAGTTGAAGCTGCGGTAGCCGAGCGCGGCGCGCACGGCGTCGACGTCGCGCGCGTTCTCCAGCGAGTTGAAGGCCGACAGGTCGCCCGCCTCGCGCGCCAGCCGCACGCCGCAGCGGTGCATGGCGTCGGCCTGGCGCGCGTCGTCGGCATCGTCGGGCAGCGCCGCGACCTCGCGGCAGCGCAGCCGGGGCCGCGAGAAGTAGGTGCCGCGCTGGTCCCACAGCACGAGGTCGCGGTCGAGCGTCGGGCGCTTGCCGGGATCTTGCAGCAGCAGTTGCGCGAAGGTGCCGATCGTGCTGCCGCCTGGGCCGCCCTGCGCGAGGAACAGCGGGTCGCTGCGGCGCGCATGGGGCTCCACCAGCGCCGGCAGCACCACCACCGCGAGCCGGATGCGCGGCGAATCCGCCTGCCGATGATGCAGCGGCACCGAGACGAAGCCGCACACCGCCTCCGGTGGCTTGGCGTCGATCTTGAACACGCCGCAGTCGTCGGGCGACCAGGCGCCGCCGAACCGTCTGCCGGCCGCGGCGGCGCTGAGCGCGCACGCCGCCCACAACGCGCCGATGCACCAGCGTGCACAGATCCGGGTCAGCCGCGCGACGATGCGGCTGCGGCAGCGATGCTCTGACATCACCCGACGTTAGCGCCGGCGGCGTGCCGGCGGCAATCGGGGTGGCCCCGTCAGTGTGCCAGCAGCACCGGCAGCGTCATGCCCTCGAGCACCGTGCGGCTGGCTCCGCCGAGCACGAACTCGCGTGCGCGCGAGTGGCCGTAGCAGCCCATCACCAGCAGGTCGGCGTCGAGGTCGGCGGCCAGCGACAGCAGCATCTCGCCGGCCTCGGCCGGGCGCGCGTTCACCGTGTGCAGCTTGGCCTGGATGCCGTGGCGTTGCAGGTATTGGCGCAGTGCGGCGTGCTCGCTGCCGTTGGCCTCGACGCCGACGTGCACCGTCTTGGCCATGCGCAGCAGCGGCAGCGCCGCGGTGAGCGCGCGCGCCGCCTCGCGGCTCTCTTTCCAGGCGACGAAGGCGGTGTCGCGGCGCGGCGCGCCCTTGGCGATGTACGGCACCACCAGCGCCGGCTTGCCGCTGGCGATCACCACCGACTGCACGAAATCGACCGGCACGCCGCTCTCGCGATGCTCGCGGTCGAGCTGGCCGAGCACCAGCAGGTCGGCGTAGAGCGCGTCGCGGACGAAGGTGAACTCCGACGCCGAGCTTGCCTCGCGCCACTGCACCTGCGGGCCCGCTTCGGCGTTGACCTTGGCCACCAGCTTGCGCGCCGCCTCGAGCCGCTCGGTGTCGTACGCCATCAACGCCTCGCCGGCGCTGCCGACGACCACGTCGGTGGCTGCCTGCACGTACAGCGGCGTCACCGCGTACAGCGCGGTCACCGCAGCGCCGAACTGCGCGGCCAGCGCTCGCGCCACCTGCAACCGCACCGCACCTTGCGGCCCGGTGTCGAGGTGCACGAGGATCGATTGGATCGGGTTCACTGACTTGCTCCCTTCGACGTGCGCGTCATCCAGCCTTCGGGCGCATCTTCGCGCCGCGAGGCCGTGGCGGCATTGACCTCGCGCAACCTGGGGGTTCTGCCGCCGCCCCGTGCTCACGGCCATCGGCGCGGCATCAGGCCCGCAACACGCACTTCTCGTACAAGCCGAGCAGCCGCCCGTGCGGGTCGTAGCGCGCCTTCAGGCAGGCGTACTCGGCCATGCCGTAGGCGGCGTCGAACTGCGCGCGCGTGAAGAAGCTGTCGGAGTACAGCGACTTGATGCCACCCAGCCGGATCACCTCGTGCTCGACCAGCCGGTTGAAATAGCCCGGTTCGTGCGCTCGGCGGCCGTGCACCGTGTCCCAGAAGCCGAAGTTGACGTACAGCGTGTCGGCGGCCAGCGGGTAGAGCACGAAGGGCCCGCTGCCCGCCGGCGCGCGCAGCGGGCACAGCCAGATCGGCACGATGCCGATCTCGCGCAGCAGGAACTCGAGGAACTCGCCGGCGTGCTCGATCGGGATGTCGACGTCCTGGATCACCGCCTCGGGATGGTCGCCGCGCAGGCGCGCCCAGCGGCGCGCCAGCCCCCAACGCGCGTTCCAGCGCATGATGCGCGTGTAGGTGCGCGAGTTCAGCCGCTTGCGCCCGAGCAGGCGCCGCAGCAGCGGCTGCTGCGCGCCGACGTTCTTCGAGCACCAGAACCAGTCGGTGTCCCAGCGCCAGAGGTAGTCGCGCGTGCGCAGATGGTCGACCTCGCGGCTCAGCAGCGAGCGGTAGTAGATGTGCTCGAAGGTGTAGTCGCTGAGCGCCGGCGCCTCGTCGGCGAAGCGCGCCACGTTGAGCACGTACGAGTGCGGCGCGAAGGCGACGGCGTCGACGAAGTCGGCGTCGCCCGCGCACGCCGCGGCCAGCGCCGCGAGGAACGAGCGCGTCGCGTCGAAGCGCCGGTGTTCCACGCGCACGCAGGCTCGCACCGGCAGCGTGCGCTGGCGCAGCCGCAGCGCATAGCCGAGCGTGCCGTACGAGTTGGGAAACCCGAAGAACAGGTCGCTGTGCTCGTTGTGCGGCGTCGCGCGCACGATGTCGCCCTCGGGCAGCAGCACGTCGAGCTCGAGCAGGCCGTGGTGCACCAGCCCGTGGCGGAACGAGGTGGCCTCGATGCCCACGCCGGCGGCCGCGCCGCCGAGCGTGATGGTCTTCAGTTGCGGCACCACCATCGGCATCGCGCCGTGCGCCAGCGTGGCATCGGCCAGCGCCTCGAACGTCGCCAGGCCCTCGGCGTCGACCCAGCCCTGCTGGGCATCGACGCCCAGCACGTGGTCGAACGCCCGCAGGTCGAGCCGCCGCTTGGTGCGCTCGGCGCGGTCGCGAAACAGGTTCGACGTGCCCTTGGCCAGCCCCAGCGGCGCACCGGCGGAGCGCCCGCGCAACTGCGCGAGCACGGCGTCGCGCCGCTGCTCGTGCGCCTGCAAGGTGCTCGGCACGCGCAGCCTCGCGCCGATCAGGTGCGGTACAGGTGGGCGCGCCCCATCGGATAACCCTCGCGCGTGACGTTGCCCTTGCTGAACACGATCTGGAACAGGTGCGTGTAGCCCGCGCGCGAGCGGAACATCTCGGCGCAGCCCACCAGGTAGCTGCGCCAGATGCGCCGGAAGCGCTCGTCGAAGTGCGTGCGGTCGATGGCCTGGATCGCCGGCCACTGGCGCTCGAAGCGCAGCGCCCACTCGTCGAGCGTGAGTGCGTAGTGGCGGCGCAGGTTCTCGATGTCGATCACCTCGAGGCCGCAGCGCTCCATCTCGGCGATCACCTCGGCGAGGCTCGGTATCCAGCCGCCGGGGAAGACGTGCTTGCGGATGAACAGCTCGGTGTCGTAGCGACCGACGTGGCCGATGAAGTGCAGCAGGCCGAGGCCGCCCGGCTTCAGGAAATCGGCGTGCGCCTTGACCACCTCGGCGAGCTGGTCGCGGCCGGCGTGCTCGAGCACGCCGATCGACACCACCTTGTCGTAGGCCTGGTCGACTTCGCGGAAATCGGCCTCGCGCACGCTCAGCCGATCGGCCAGGCCGCGCTGCGCGATCGTCTCGCGCAGCCAGTCGACCTGTTCGGTGGCGGTGTTGACGCCGCTGCCGAAGGCGCCCACCGTCTGCAGCGCGCGCAACATGAAGCCGCCGAAGCCGCAGCCGATGTCGACGAAACGCTCGCCCGCCGCGAGCCGGATCTTGCGGCACACGTGGTCGATCTTCTGCTGCTGCGCCTGCTCGAGCGTGGTGGTGCCCTCGGGCCAGTAGCCGCAGGTGTACATCATCAGCGGGTCGTCGAGCCAGTGACCGTAGAACTGCGCCGGCAGGCCGTAGTGCGCGCGCGCGTTGGCCTTGGCCTGCGCCGCGGTGCGGTTGGAGTAGCGCAGCTCGTGCAGGTTGTTCTCGAGTCCGACGACGGCGTTGAACTGGGTGTCGAAGCCGCTGGCCAGGCCGGCGGCGAACGCGGCGCCGAGGTCGCCCTCGACGTCGACCGCCTGGTCGAAGTAGGCGTCGAGCAGCCCGATGTGGCCGCGCAGAAAGGTCGACAGCAGCGCGGCGTCGCTGCGGAACACGATGCGGAACCTCGGCTCCCCTCGACCGGTCGTATAGACCGTGCCGTCGGCGGTGACGACCGCGAAGGCTGCGCCCGAACGCTCGCCGAGCGAGTCGACGAGGCTTTGCACCAATGCGCCACTGAAATTCATGCATCATCCTAAGCTGTTGGCCGGCATCAGATCGTCGCAAACCGCGCCGGTTCCGTCGGCCAGCGGAGCGGGCCCATCATCATGGAAAAGAAGCACGCCTGGAACATCGGCTACTGGATGCTCGCGATACTCGCGGTGCTGTGGGCACAGAGCCTGTGGCAGTCGGCGGTGCGCGTGGAGCCGGTGCCGTACAGCGATTTCGAGAAGGCGCTGGCCGACGGCAAGATCGACAGCGTGGTGATCGGCGAGCAAACCATCACCGGCCACCTCAAGACGCCCGAGGGCCGCAAGACGGCGCTGGTGGCCACCCGCGTCGAGCCCGACGTGGCCGCGCATCTCGACAAATACAACGTGCGCTACAGCCGCGTGGTCGAGAGCACGTTCCTGCGCGACCTGATGTCGTGGATCGTGCCGGCGGCGGTGTTCGTGGGCTTGTGGTACTTCGTGATCCGACGCATGGCTGATCGGCAGGGCGGCATGGGTGGCATGGGCGGCTTCCTGTCGATCGGCAAGAGCCGCGCCAAGGTCTACGTGCAGACCGACACCGGCGTCACCTTCGCCGACGTGGCCGGCGTCGACGAGGCGCGCGCCGAGCTGGCCGAGGTGGTCGACTTCCTGAAGAACCCCAAGGAGTACGGCCGCCTGGGTGCGCACATCCCGCGCGGCGTGCTGCTGGTGGGGCCGCCGGGCACCGGCAAGACGCTGCTGGCCAAGGCGGTGGCCGGCGAGGCGGGGGTGCCGTTCTTCTCGATCTCGGGTAGCGAGTTCGTCGAGATGTTCGTCGGCGTCGGCGCCGCGCGCGTGCGCGATCTGTTCGAGCAGGCGCGTGGCCGTGCGCCGGCGATCGTCTTCATCGACGAACTCGACGCGCTCGGTCGCGCGCGCGGCGCCTACGGCAGCATCGGCGGCCACGACGAAAAGGAGCAGACGCTGAACCAGCTGCTGGCCGAGATGGACGGCTTCGACACCTCGGTGGGGCTGATCATCCTGGCGGCGACCAACCGGCCTGAGGTGCTCGACCCGGCGCTGCTGCGCGCGGGGCGTTTCGACCGCCAGGTGCTGGTCGACCGGCCCGACCGCAAGGGCCGCGCCGACATCCTGAAGGTGCACGTGCGCAAGATCGCGCTCGACCCGGCGCTGTCGCTCGACCAGGTGGCCGCGCTGACGCCGGGGTTCAGCGGCGCCGACCTCGCCAACCTGGTCAACGAGGCGGCGCTGGCGGCCACGCGGCGCAAGGCGGCGCAGGTGCAGATGACCGACTTCACCGCCGCGGTCGAGCGCCTCGTCGCCGGGCTCGAGCGGCGCAGCCGGTTGATCAACGAGAAGGAGCGGCGCTGGGTCGCCTACCACGAGATGGGGCACACGCTGGTCGCGCTGTCGCAGCCCGACGCCGATGCGGTGCACAAGGTGTCGATCATCCCGCGCGGCATCGGCGCGCTCGGCTACACGATCCAGCGGCCGAGCGAGGACCGCCACCTCGCCACGCGCGGCGAGATGCAGCAGCGCATCGCGGTGCTGCTGGGCGGGCGAGCGGCCGAGATGGTGGTGTTCGGCGACTTCTCCAGCGGCGCCTCCGATGACCTGGCGCGCGCCACCGAGATCGCGCGCGACATGGTGATGCGCCACGGCATGGACGAGGGCATCGGCCCGGTGACCATCGAGCCGCCGCGCTCGACGTTTCTCGACGTCGCGCAGCCGATGCCGGCGCGACCACCGGTGTCCGAGGCGCTGCAGCAGCGCGTCGACGATGCCGTGCATGCGCTCGTCACCACCGGGCTGCAGCAGGCGCGCGCGGTGCTGCAGCAGCACCGCGACCTGCTCGAACGCGGCGCGCAGGAGCTGCTGCAGAAGGAGACGCTCGACGAGGCGGCGATCGCGGTCTACGCGAAGGCGCTGCGCTGAGCGCGCTGCCGGCGAATACGAAGACGCATTGGGGGTTCACGACTTCGACTGCGTATGGCACAAGACGCGGCAAGCGAGAGCAAGAGGAAACGACGATGCCATCCACGGTGAGGTTGGGTTCGCGCGGGTTCGATGTCGCGCTGGTGCAGCTTCAGCTGAACCTCAAGGGCACACCGAGTCCGCGCCTGGTGGTCGACGGCGTCTTCGGCCCGCTGACGCATGCCGCGCTGGTTGCGTTCCAGCGTGCGGCGAGGCTGTCGCCCGACGGCGTGGCCGGCCCGCTGACGCACACCGAACTCGCGCGAGGCCTGACGCTGAGCACCGCCCACCACGCGGTGAACCACATCGCCCAGCCGACGCCCACCACCTGCTGGGCCGCCAGCACCGCGATGATGACGCGCTCCACCGTGCCCGCGGTGCAGGCCAGGACGCCGCGCGACATGATCGCGGCCGACGGCGGCCTGCTCAACAGCTCGGGCAGCGACCAGGCGGTGGTCAGCGGCGCGCGCTACGGTGCGTGTCACGGCCTGCGCTGCCACGCGCCGATGAGCTGGACCGTCGCCAGCCTGGTGGCCGCGCTGCGGCGCAGCCCGCTGATGTTCGACATGCTCTGGCGCAGCAACGAGTACGCGCAGGGCGCGGCCTCGCCCGGCCACATGATCGTGGTGTCGGCGCTGGTCAGCGACAACCAGCCGGCAGGCGCCGGCACGTACCTGCACGTGCTCGACCCGTGGCCGCCGCATCGCGGCAAGGTGTCGTGGGAGGCGTACGGCCGCTGGATCAACGAGGTGCCGACGCGCACCTATCGGGTGTTCGAGCGCGTCTGACCATCGCGCGCAGGCCGTCTACTCGAAATCGAGCAGCACCTTCATCGCTTGCGACCGGTCGGCGGCGAGCGCGAACGCGCGCGCGGCGTCGCGGTACGGCAGCGTGGCCGACACCAGCGGCTTCAGATCGACCAGGCGCTGGTTGATCAGGCGCACCGCGACGCCGAACTCCTCGTGGAAGCGGAACGTGCCGCGCAGGTCGAGCTCCTTGGCGACCACGGTGTTCAGCGGTAGCGTCACCTCGCCACCGGAGAGGCCGCACTGCACGACGATGCCGCGCGGCCGCACCACGTCGAACGCCGCGCGCAGCGCAAGCGCGTTGCCGCTGCACTCGAACAGCACGTCGAAGCGGCCCTTGTCGAGCGCATCGCGCGCCAGCGCGTCGGGCTGCGCGGCGACGTTGATCGTCTCGTCGGCGCCGACCCGCGCCGCCTTGCGCAGCGGCTGCTCGACGACATCGGTGGCCACGATGCGGGTGGCGCCGGCGCGGCGCGCGGCGATGACCACCATCGCGCCGATCGGGCCGCAGCCGGTCACCAGCACCGAGCGGCCGAGCAGCGGTCCGGCGCGGTTGACCGCGTGCAGCGCCACCGCCAGCGGCTCGGCCATCGCGCCTTCGGCGTCGCCGATGCCGTCGGCCAGTGCGAACGCCTGGGTCGCTTCGATCACGATCTGCTGCCGGAACGCCCCCTGCACGTGCGGCATGCGCATCGCGCTGCCGTAGTAGCGCATGTCGAGGCAGTGGTTCTGCAGACCGAGCTGGCAGAACCGGCACGCGCCGCACGGCCGGCTCGGACACACCGCGATGCGCTGGCCCACGGCGAGGCCGGTCACCTGCGCGCCCACCGCCTCGACGACGCCGGCCACCTCGTGGCCGAGCACCATCGGCTCGCGCAGGCGGATGGTGCCGAAGCCGCCGTGCTGGAAGTAGTGCAGGTCGGAGCCGCAGATGCCGCCGCAGCGCACGCGCACCAGCGCCTGATCGGCCGCCAGCGCGGGCGTGGCAAGGTCTTCGACGCGCAGGTCGCCGGCGGCGTGGATGACGAGGGCGTCCATGGTCGACTGTCGCTTCGCTCAGGAGGGCATCTGCGCGCCGCAGCGCCAGCATTGCGTGAAGGCGCCTTCGATCAGCTCGCCGCAGTTGCGGCACACCCAGCGCCGGAACGGCAGGTGGCGCAACTCGTGCAGCAGTGCGCGTGCCGCGTCGAGCTGGTCGTCGTCGGCGATCCACACCTCGGGCAGCGCCTGGTCGGGCGGGATCTCGCCGGCGATGCCGCTGGCGTAGGCGCGCTGCACGCTGACTTCGAAGCCGCCCTGGCGCAGCAAATCGGCCCACAGCGTGGCCAGCGCGAGGTTGGGAGCCTGGGTGATGCGCTTCATCGTCAGGTTGTGGACGGCCGGTGCAGAGCCGAGATCATGATGCCGGCGACGATCAGCGCGAAGGCCGCGAAGTGATAGCCCTGCGGCCAGGTGCCGAACACCGCACCCGAGATCAGCGCGGTCAGCAACGGCGTCAGGTTGGAGAACAGCGCCGCCATCGACGGCCCCGCCTGCGCGACGCCGACCCCCCACGCGTAGTACGCCACCAGCGACGGGCAGGTCGCCAGATAGATCAGCGCCAGGCCCAGCGGCCAGCCCCAGCGGATGCGCTCGTCGGCTGCCGACAGCGCCACCGCCTCGACGGCCGCACCCGCGCCGGCCCACACGAGGCCGAATGCCACCTGCACGAGCAGGAACTCGGCCCAGTTCCACGCCGGCCGCGCGGCATCGCGCATCGACGCCGGCGGCACCACGAGCAGCCAGCTATAGAGCGACCAGCAGAAGATCGCCACCAGGATCAGCAGGTCGCCGGGCACCAGCCGGATCTGCGCCAGCTCGAGCAGATGGCCGCGCGTCAGCACCGTCACCACGCCGGCCAGCGACAGCACCGCGGCGAGCAGGTCGCGCCGGCCCGGCCGCGCCTGGAAGAACAGCATGCCGTTGAGCATCATCCACAGCGGCGAGCTGGCGGCGATCAGCGTCACGTTCAGCGGCGACGACGTGCGCAGCGCCATGTACTGCAGCGCGTTGTACATGCCCACGCCCAGCAGGCCCAGCAGCGCCAGGTGCGGCCAGCGCGCGCGCACCTGCGCGCGCGCCGCGGGCGTGCCGAAGGCGCGCCAGCCCAGCGGCAACAGCAGCAGCAGCGCGCCGATCCAGCGGATCAGGTTCAGCAGCACCGGCGGCGAGGTGCCGACCATCAGGCGGCCGATCACCACGTTGCCGGCCCACATCAGCGGCGGCAGCGTGAGCAGGAAGGCCAGGCGCGGGTTGAGGTGCATGGCGGCATCATGCCTTGCGCCGACGCAGCCTCTCGTGCGCCGATTGGCGTACGCTTGCGGCCTCAACGGGGGAGCACAGCATGGCCAAGACGATTCAGATCCAGCGCACCGGCGGCCCCGAGGTGATGCAACTGGTCGATCTGCCGGTCGGCGAGCCCGGCCCTGGCGAGGTGCGCCTGCGGCACCACGCGTGCGGTCTCAACTTCATCGATGTCTACCAGCGCACCGGGATGTACCCGTTCCCGCTGCCGCTGGGCATGGGCAACGAGGCCGCCGGCGTCGTCGAGGCGGTGGGCGCCGGCGTCACGCACCTGAAAGCGGGCGACCGTGTCGCCTATGCGGGCGGCGGCCCCGGTGCGTACTGCGAGGCGCGTGTCATCAAGGCGATGCTCGTGTGCCGGCTGCCCGAGGCGATCTCGTTCGAGACCGGCGCCGCGATGATGCTCAAGGGCATGACGGTGCAGTACCTTCTCAAGCGCACGCTGCCGCAAGGCGGCCTGCAGCCGGGCGACCACATCCTGTGGCATGCGGCGGCCGGCGGCGTGGGGCTGATCGCCTGCCAGTGGGCGCGCTCGCTCGGTTACCAGTTGATCGGCACCGCCGGCAGCGACGACAAGTGCCGGCTCGCGCAGGACAACGGCGCCGCCTTCGTCATCAACTACCGCCGCGAGAACATCGTCGAGCGCGTCAAGGCGATCACCGGCGGCAAGGGCGTCAAGGTGGTCTACGACTCGGTGGGCAAGGACACCTTCGAGGCCTCGCTCGATTGCCTGCGCCCGCTCGGCCTGCTGGCGAGCTTCGGCAGCGCGTCGGGGCCGGTGGCGCCGTTCTCGCCGGCGATTCTCGCCGCCAAGGGCTCGCTGTACCTGACGCGCCCGACGCTGTTCACCCACGCGGCGACGCGCGAGTCGACGCAGTCGATGGCCGACGATCTGTTCTCGGTGGTGGCCAGCGGCGCGGTGAAGATCCGCATCGACCAGCGCTACCCGCTGGCGCAGGCGGCGCAGGCGCACCGCGACCTCGAGGCGCGCCAGACCACGGGCTCGACCGTGCTGCTGCCGTGAGCCCCTGGAGAAGGCTGGCGCGGGCGGTGTTGCGGCTGGCGCCGTGGGCCGTGCTCGCGCTGTGGCCGCTGAGCGCGCCCGCGCAGGGGCCGTCCGAGGTGCCGCGGCCGATCGACATCCCCGCCTGGTTCGAGCCGAGCTTCCTCGACCTGCCCGACGAGGTGGCCGCCGCCGCGCGCGAGAACAAGCGGCTGCTGCTGTACTTCGGGCAGGACGGCTGTCCGTACTGCCGGCGGCTGATGGAGGTGAACTTCAGCCAGCGCGCGATCACCGACAAGACGCGCGCGAACTTCCGCGCCATCGCCATCAACATCTGGGGCGACCTCGAGGTCACTGCGCTCGACGGCCAGCGCACCACCGAGAAGGAGTTCGCGCGTCGCCTGCGGGTGCAGTTCACGCCGACGCTGCTGTTCGTCGACGAGCGCGGCCGCGTGACCGCGCGGCTCAACGGCTACTGGCCGCCGCACAAGTTCTCGGCCGCGCTCGACTACGTGATCGCGCGCCAGGAGGACAAGCTCTCGCTCGCCGACTACCTCGCGGCCAACGTCAAGGAAGCCGCGCGCACCGAGCTGAACGACCAGCCGTTCCTGATGAAGCCGCCGTTCGATCTGCGCCGCACCAAGGGCGCCAAGCCGCTGGCGGTGCTGTTCGAGACGCCCGAATGCGCAGCCTGCGACGAGATGCACCGCGAGGGCTTCGCGCGCGCCGAGATGCGCACGCTGCTGGCGAAGTTCGACATCGCTCGCTTCGCGCTCGGCGACGGCCGCGAACTCACCGCACCCGACGGCCGCCGGCTCGCCGCCAGCGCCTGGGCGCGCAGGTTGTCGGTGAGCTACACGCCCACGGTGGTGTTCTTCGACGACGCCAGCCGCGAGGTGTTTCGCTTCGAGGGCTACGTGCGGCCGTTCCATCTCGCCGCCGCGTTCGACTACGTGGCGCAGCGCGCCTACCGCAGCGAGCCGCAGTTCCAGCGCTATCTGCAGGCGCGCGCCGACCGCCTGCGCGCCAGCGGCCAGGCGGTCGACCTCTGGCGCTGAGGCGCTGCCGGGGGGGACGGCGGCGTGCCCGGTGGCTGCGAGGTTGTCATGGTTTGCAACGACAGGGTAAAACCGAGGAACCCGGCGCGAGGGTCGCCGGTCATTGCGTGACGGCAATCGGCACTTCACAGGAGTTCAAGCGATGGGCCAGATCAAGCTGCAGCTGCTCGAATCGTTCCATGCCCACGGCTCGGACGGGCAGACGTACAAGGTGTTCGGCTACGAGCGCATGGCGCGCGACGAATCGGTGCCGGCGGCGATCGACCAATGGCAGAGCACCGGCATCAACGAGTACCGGCTGGCCGACGGCCGCTACGTCGACGAGCAGGGTGACGGCTCGCTGCACATCGAGCGCAGCGATGTCAAGCTGACGCGCGCATGAGCCCCGCGCGCCGCGGCCGACCCGCGGCGCGCAGCTACCGCGTGGCCCCGGCGTGCAGCCGCGGCACGCCGCCCCAGGCGGCACCGACCAGCCAGCCGAGCAGCCGCTCGATCTGCGCGCTGCGGCTCTCGCCCGACAGGCACCAGTGGCAGAAGTGCTCGCAGTTGTTGCTGGCGATGCGGTAGCGGTTCTCGCCCAGCCGCGAGCGGGCGCGTGCCACCACTTCGGCCGCCGCGAAGCGGCGCGGCGAGTCGGCGCGTGCCGCCACACCGCGGCCGTCGGCGAACTCGGCGAGCGACACCTCTTCCACCGGGCGGCGGGCGAGCGCGGCGCGCGACCAGCCGGCGTAGTGCACGACGCGGCCGCCGCCGGCGTAGATGCCGTGGTGGGTGTAGCCGCGGCGCGGCGTGACGAGGTGGGTGCCGATCGCGAACGGCTCGCGCGCAGCCGCCGGCGGCGGCGTGACGGGGCGGGCAGTGGCGTTCATGGTCGGTCTGCGTGCGTTCGACGCCATTGCAGCGGGACTGCGCCCGCGCGAAAAGTCGGTGCGTGTCCGAGCGCGGGGCATTCCCAGTTGGGAGCGCCCCGAGGCCGACGCTCCGATGAGCCGGTGACGGCAACATCGGATCTGCGGCGTTCACGAGCGCAGACAGGCCGCGGGTCGCCGCGAGCCAGCGCGGGCTCAGGCGCGCAGTGCGTCGTCGATGCGGTGCGACGCGCCGCGGCCGACGCTGCCGGTGACGGCCACCGACGGCCCGGCAGCCAGCATGCGCTGGAACGCCGCGCGCACGCGATCGGCGCCCACCTCGCGCACCCGCGCCAGCCGCTCGGCGACGCCGCGCGCGCGCCCGATCGCGAACAGGTCGAGCGCGGCGTCTTCGGTGCGCTGCGCCACCCGTTCGTCGTGGCGCAGCAGGCGCACGATCACCTGGTTGCGCGCGCGCTCGAGGTCGACCGCGTCGACGCTCGCGGCCAGCTCGCGCATCAGCCGCGACACCTGGCCGAGCACGACCGCCAGGTGCTCGGGCGCGAACGAGGCCTCGATCGCGAGCTGGCCGCCGAACTCGAAGCGGTCGGCGTTGCACGCGGCGTGGTAGACGAGGCCGCGCTTCTCGCGCAGCTCGGCCAGCAGCGGCGAGCTCATGCCGTCGCCGAGCACGGCGGCGGCGAGGTCGACCGCGGCGTCGTCGTCGGCGCGGCCGGCGATCGGGTAGCCCATCACCAGGTGCATCTGGCGGCCGGCATCCATGCGCTTGACGCGCGTGCCGCCGGCGTAGTCGGCCGCGGTCAGGGCGTTGGCGCGGCCGTGCGGCATGTCGCCGAACGCGGCGCCGGCCGCGCGCAGCACCGCGTTCTCGTCGATGCCGCCGGCCGCGGCCACCACCACGTTGGCGCCGGTGTAGTGCTGCTGCACGTGCGCGGCGAGCTGCTCGCGCGTGCAGCGCTCGATCACGCGGCGCTGGCCGATCACCGGCTGCGCCGCCGGATGCGCGGCCCAGCAGGCGTGGTCGAAAAGCTGGTAGGCCACCGTCATCGGGTCGTCCTCGACCTCGGCCACCTCCTGCAGCAGCACCTCGCGCTCGCGTGCCAGCTCGTCGTCGGGGAAGGTGGCGTGGCGCACGATGTCGGCCAGCATGGCGACGAAGCGCGGCGCGTGCTCGCCGAGGCCGCGCATGTGGTAGGCGGTGTGGTCCTTGTCGGTGTGCGCGTTGACCTCGGCGCCGAGCGCCTCGGCGTCGAGGTTCACGCGGTAGGCATCGCGCTCGCTCGTGCCCTTGAACGCCATGTGTTCCAGCACGTGGCCGATGCCGTTGAGGGCGCGGCTCTCGTGCGCGCTGCCGACGCGAACGAACACGCTGACGCCACCGGTGCGCCGCTGCGGCCGCGGCATCGCGACCACGCGCACGCCGTTGGGCAGCGTGTGCAGCAGCGGGGCGTCGTTGGGCGGCTCTCGTGTCACGCGGCCGCACGGTACACGAAAAGCGTCGCCCGGCTGCGCCGAAACGTGGGCGCGTTCGTGCCACGGCCGCGGCAGCAGCGTGCGACCTGCTTGCGGCCGCGGCGGCGCGTGCGCCGGCGGGCGAGTACTTGCGCGCGCCCCGACGGCACGTAGCTCGCATCGACCTCGACGCACGCGAGCCGAAGCCCACCGCCAGCGCCGCCTGCAGCACCGGCAGCAGCGGCTGCGCCGCCATCCGGGCGGCCGCCAGCTCGACGCGGCGCCGGCGCAGGTACTCGCCGAGCGTCTCGCCCATCCAGGCGGCGAACAGGCGGTGGAAGTGGTACGGCGAGAAGTGCGCCACCGCGGCCAGCGAGGCCAGGTCGAGCGGCTGATCGATGCGCCGATCGATCGCCTCGAGCACGCGGTGCATGCGGCGTTCGTACTCGATGCGCGATTCGTCGATGGCCAAGTCGCCCTCTCGCTGCCGCGGCATTGTCTGCGAGCGGCGAGGCGAGGCCGCGGCGGGCGCGGGTACCATCGGCGCCTTCGTGTACCCGTCTGCCTGGAGCTTGCGCATGCCTCGTTGTTCACTCGTTCATGGCCGCCGCATCGCCTTGACCCTCGCGCTCGGCTGGGTTGCCGGTGCCGCATTCGCGCAGGCGCCGTGGCCGACCCAGCCGGTCAAGATCCTGGTGGGCTTTCCCGGCGGCTCGACGCCCGACGTGGCCGCGCGCATCCTCGCCGATGGCATGGCCAAGGATCTGGGGCAGCCGGTCGTGGTGGAGAACAAGCCCGGCGCGTCGGGCAACATCGCCGCCGACCAGGTGGCCAAGGCCACCGACGACCACACCTTCGGCCTCGTGATCAACGGCAACCTGTCGTCGGCCAAGCTGCTCAATTCGAAGCTGCCCTTCGACCCGCTGAAGGATTTCGCGATGCTGTCGCTGGTGGCCGGCGCGCCGCTGGTGCTGGTGACGCAGCCCGACAAGCCGTCGGGTGCGCAGTTCTTCGAGGCCGCTCGCAAGGCCGGCGACCAGTGGAACTACGGCTCGGTGGGCATCGGCTCGGTCGGCCACCTGGGCATGGAGCTGCTGAAAAGCCGCGCCGGAGAGTTCCGCGCCACGCACGTGCCGTACCAGGGCAACCCTGCCGTCATCAAGGCGCTGCTGACCGGCGAGGTGCAGATGGCGCTGATTCCGCCGGGCCTCGCGCTGCCGCAGGTGCACGCCGGCAAGCTGAAGGCGATCGGCCTGACCACCGGCCGCAGCACGCTGGCGCCCGACATCCCGTCGCTCACCGAGGCGGGCGTTCGCGGCTACGACCTCGACGTGTTCGTCGCGCTGGTCGGCCCGGCGTCGCTGCCGCCGCAGGTGCGCTCCCGCATGGCCGCCGAGGCCTCGGCGGCGGCGCGCTCGCCGGAGCTGCGGCAGCGCTTCTTCAACGCCGGCTGGTCGCCGGTGGGCAGCTCGCCCGACGGGCTGCTCTCGCGCGTGCGCGAGGAGATCAATGTGCTGGGCGGCATCATCAAGCTGCGCGGCATCAAGGTGGAGTGACGGCGGGCGCCGCCGCCTGCGTTGCCGCGAGCTGCGCCCGGCGGCTCCGCAGCGTTCACGAACCGCGTGCGCACCGCGCAAGCCGCCTGATGCGCACATGCAGCCGCTGCGAAGCGCGAGCCGACGCGCGCCGCGCGCCGATGACCCGATGAGCGCCGCGGCCCGCCCGATCGACGAGCCGGCGCGGCGAGTGCCGTTGCTGGCCGAATGCGACGTGCTGGTGGTCGGCGGCGGCCCCGCGGGCATCGCCGCCGCCGTGTGCGCCGCGCGCCACGGCGCGCGCACGCTGCTGGCCGAGCGCTACGGCTTCCTCGGCGGCATGGGCACCGCCGGAGGCGTCACCAACTTCGCCGGCTTGTACGGCAAGCGCGACGGCGAGATGGTGCAACTGGTGCACGGCGTGGTCGACGAACTGCTCGAGCGCATCGAGCTCCTGGGCGGCCTCAACGCGCCGCAGGACGGCCTGCAGGGCCGCATCCGCGTGCGCTCGTACGACATTCCGGCGTACAAGTGCGCGGCCGATCAGTTGCTGCTCGACTCCGGCGTGCAGCTGCTGTTCCATGCCTGGCTCGCCGGCGCGGTGCGCGACGCCGACGGCGCGCTGACCGCGGCGATCGTCGAGACAAAGTCGGGCCGCGGCGCGATCCGCGCGCGCTGGTTCGTCGACGCCTCGGGCGACGCCGACCTCGCGCACCACGCCGGCGTGCCGTACGACCTCGGCGACGGCGCGGGCGACGCGCTGTACCCGTCGACGATGTTCCGCGTCGCCGGCGTCGACGCCGAGCGCGCGCTCGCCGCGGTGGGCAGCTTCGGCGCCATCGATGCGCTGATGCGCGCGGCGGCCGGCCGCTACCGCTTCCCGCGCGACGGCGCGATCGTGCGACCGCAGCGCAACCGCAGCGAGTGGCGCGTCAACGTCACGCAGGTGGCCAACGCGCAGGGGCGTGCGGTCGACGCCACCGACGCGCGGCAGCTCAGCGCCGGCGAGGTCGAAGGCCGCCGCCAGGTGATCGAGTACCTGCGTTTCCTGCGCGCCGAGGTGCCGGGGTTCGAGCGCGCCGAGCTGATCGACATCGGCACCCAGCTCGGCGTGCGCGAGACGCGGCGCATCCGCGGCGCCTACCGGCTGAGCGGCGACGATGTGCTGGGCGGCGCGCGCTTCGACGATGCGATCGGCCTCAACGCCTGGCCGATCGAGCGCCACGCCAGCGGCCGCGTCGAGTGGACGTTTGCTCGCGACGAGTGCAACGCCTTCAACCAACTGCCGTGGCGCATGCTGGTGCCGCAGCGCGTGCGCAACCTGCTGGTGGCCGGGCGCTGCGCGTCGATGGAGCACGAGGGCCAGTCGGCGGCGCGCGCCAGTGGCGCGTGCTTCGCGATGGGGCAGGCCGCCGGCACGGCAGCCGCGTTGATGGCGATGCGCGGCATCGCGATCGACGGTATCGTGCCCGCGCTGCAGCAGGTGCTGCGTGCCGACGGTGTGGAACTGGGCCGCTGAAGCGGCGGCGGGGGAGCGAACGATGGCAGGAGCAGTGACCGGCGCAACCGCCGCGGTGCGCGCCCAACGGCACCTGCGGGGGGCCGCGCGATGACGCAAGCGCTGTGGTGGACGCTCAGCGTCGCGCTGATCGTCGCCGGCGTCGCCGGCACCGTGCTGCCCGCGTTGCCGGGCACGCTGTTCGTGCTCGGCGGCATCGTGCTCGGCGCGTGGATCGACGACTTCACGCGCGTCGGCTGGGTCAGCGTGACGGTGGTGGCGGTGCTCGCGGTGCTCGCGTGGGTGCTCGACTACGTGGCCGGCCTGCTCGGCGCGCGCAAGGCCGGTGCCAGCAAGCAGGCGATCGTCGGCGCGGCGATCGGCACCGTGGTCGGCCTCTTCATGGGCCTCGTCGGCGTGTTCTTCATGCCGCTGGTCGGCGCCGCGATCGGCGAGTACATCGCGCAGAAGGATCACGCTCGCGCCGCGCACGTCGGCCTCGCCACCTGGCTCGGCATCATGGCCGGCATGGTGGCCAAGGTGGTGATCGCCTTCGTGATGATCGGCGTGTTCGTCGTCGCGCTGCTGGTGTGAGCCGGCCGGCGCGGCCGCCGCGCCGTCAGGTGGCCAACAGCAGGCCGAGCGCCACCAACGCCGGCAGCGCCTGCACGATCAGGATCTTGCGGCTCGCGGTGAGCGCGCCGTAGACGCCGGCGATCAGCACGCACGCGAGGAAGAACACCTTCACCGCAACGCCTGCCGCACCGAGGCTCAGGCCCCAGACGAGGCCGGCGGCGAGGAAGCCGTTGTACAGGCCCTGATTGGCGGCGAGCACCTTGGTCGCGGCAGCGGCCTCGCGCGTGTGGCCGAACGCGCGCAGCCCGGCGGGTTTGTCCCAGAGGAACATCTCGAGCACCAGAAAATACACGTGCAGCAGCGCCACGAGCGCGACGACGACATCGGCGGCGATCGACATGCGGGTGCCCCTGTGTGAACAGGCCCTAGCGCGCGGCGGCCGAGGCGGCCGGGCTGCGCGGCCGGATCTCGCGCTTCAGCGCCTGGCACTGCTGATCGAGCCGATGCTGCACGTCGCTGGCCGCTGCGCTCCTGGTCAGCGCCTGCTGAGCGCGGCGGCGTTCGCTCTTGTACGGCGCGCTCTTGCGCGTCGCGTCGAGCTGCTGGCGCAGCTCGTCGTCGAGTCTGAGCTTGTACAGGCTGGCGTAGACCTCGTCGCGGTGCCCGCGCATCGCCGGGTCGCGCTTCTCGCACTGGGCATAGCCGTTGTCGAAGCGCGCCAGCGACGTCGAACGCGGCGGCGTCGCGGCCGGCGCAACGGCTGCGGCCAGTACGAGCGTCAGCACGGCAGCGCGCCGGATGGTCATGACCGCCTCCTCGGAGCCGGCGCATTGTGCCGCAGGCGCTGCATCAGAACGGATACTCGAAGCGCTGGCCGCGCACGCGGATCACCGCCGAGTGCGGCCGGATCTGCTCGAGCCAGACGTCGTCGGCGATCGCGTCGCCTTCGCGCAGCACCTGGCCGTTGAGGATCACCAGCCGCTGAGCGGGAACCTCGGAGTACACCGAGCCGCCGAACGACAGCGGCGGCACGCGGCCGCGAATGTCGGCAGGCAGGTCAGCCAGGGTGCGCAGGGGCGGCTCGGGCGTGCCCGCCGTTGCGGGCGTGGCCGGTGGTGTCTTGGTGCCGGGTGCAGGTTGCGCGGTTGCGGCGGCGGCCGCAGCAGTGGCGGGGGTGCGAGTCTTCTCTGCGGCTTGCGCATGAGGCTTCGGCGCGGCCTTGGCGGCAGTGCTCGACTTGCGATGTACGGGCGGCGGCTCGTGCGCCGCCGCAGGGGGAGTCTCGGCAGCCGTCGCTGCCGGCGGCGTGGCAGGCGGTGTGGCAGGCGTCGACGGCGTGGCGATGGCCGATGCCGCCGGATCGACGGCCGTCGGCGGGCGCGCTTCGACGCCGCCGGCGACCGCAGCGCGGGCGGCCTCTTCGCCGCCCGCGTCTTGCCCGCTGCCGCGCCACAGCAGCGCCAGCACCAGCGCAACCGCGAGCCCGGCCACCAGCCACGGCCAGGCGTTGCGCCGTGGCGGGCCCTCGTCGCCGGGCAGCACGGGCACCGGTTGCGCGTGCAGGCCAGGCACGCGGCGGCGACTTTCGCGTTCGGTCTCGGCGCGGCGCAGGGCTTCGAGGATGTACGACATGGCACGTCCTATCGCGACGCCGCCGGCGCGGGCTTGCCGCGTGGCGGTGCAGTGCTGGCGCGCGCCGGCGTGGCTGCAGGGCTCGTCGCCGCGGCGACCGGGGCTGCGGTGGCCTCGGATGCCGCGGCCTGACGTTGCGCGGCGCTCGCCGGTGCCGCCGCGGCGCTGGCGGCCGACGCCGCTGCGGCGGGAGGATCGATGGCCGGCGCGTGGCGCTGCGCGCCTGCGAACCACACGCCGGCTGCGGCCAGCGCCAACGCGCCGAACCCCGCTGCCCCGGCCACCAGCACGATGCGCCGCGGTCGCGCGTGCGCGGCGGCACGGCGATCGAACACCTCGCCGGCGGCCTTGTCGACGATCGCCTTGTCGACCCGCTGGCGGCCGCTCGAGTAGGCGCCCAGCAGCGCGCGGTCGCACAGCAGGTTGATGCGCCGCGGCACGCCGCGCGTCAGCTCGAAGATGCGGTGCCGTGCCTCGCGGTCGAACGGGATCAACCCGTTCAGGCCGGCCACCGCCAGCCGATGCTTGATGTAGTGCGAGGTCTCGTCCTCGCCCAGCGGGTCGAGGTGAAAGCGCGCCACCACGCGCTGCGCGAGCTGCTCCAGCTCGGGCCTGAGCAGCATGTCGCGCAGCTCGGGCTGACCGATCAGGATGATCTGCAGCAGCTTGCGCTCGTTGGTCTCCAGGTTGGTCAGCAGGCGCAACTGCTCGAGCACGTCGATCGACAGGTTCTGCGCCTCGTCGATGATCAGCACGTTGTTGTGGCCGGCTGCGTGGGTGCGCAGCAGGTACTCGTTGAGGGCGTCGACGTGATCTTTCAACGTCGACGGCGCCGTGCCGCGCGAAGGCACCTCGATGCGGAACTCCTCGCACACCGATTGCAGCAGCTCCAGCGCGGTCAGCTTCGGATTGAAGATGTAGGCGACGTTGACGCGCTTGGGCACCTGCTCGAGAAAGCAGCGACACACGGTGGTCTTGCCCGCGCCGATCTCGCCGGTCAGCAGCACGAAGCCGCCGCCGCCGCGCACGCCGTACAGCAGGTGCGCCAGCGCCTCGCGGTGGCGCTCGCTCATGAAGAGGTAGCGCGGATCCGGCGCGATCGAAAACGGTTCGCGCTTGAGGCCGAAATGGGCCGCATACATGGCGCGAAGGATACTGTGACCGCTCGGTGCCCCCTGCCAGGGGAGTCGCCCCGGGTCAATGACCTGGGTGGTTAGCCGTCGGCGTGCGCATCGGTAGCGTGGCAAACGCACACTGTGCATTGTTCGCGCGCCGGGCGCGGCCGTGAGGGAGCGGCAGCTGCGGCGCCAACAGTTGCACGGCCTGCAGCAGGGGGTGTGGGCCCATGACAGGCCCGACTCGCGTACAACTCGCAGCCACTCAACGCTGGCTCAGGGAGGGTCGTCGATGAACCGCAATCTGCAACCGGCCGCAGGCGCATCGCGCCTGGGTCTCAAGTTGATCCTGCCCATGCTGTTGTTCGCCGGCGGCCTGGTCGTGGCGGCCTGGCAGATGGGCGAGGCGCTGGTGCTGCGCCATGCCATCGGCGAGGGCCGCACGGTGGCCGACATCGCCGACAACATCGGCAAGTGGGCATCGCAGTACGGCGGCCTGCACGTTCGCACGGTGGGCACCAACGCCAAGATCCCCGGCAACTTCCTGACGCGCTCGGTGTACGCGATGTCGAGCGGCGACAGCCAGGTGCTGCAGGGCGCGAAGGTCGACGCCGCGACCGCCGAGCGCAGCGCGCTCGAGCGCGTCGAGGCCTACCACTGGAAGAATCCGGCCCTGGTGCAGCGCGAGGTGGCCGACGTCATCAGTGCCTCGGGCAGCAAGTCGCGCTACCGTTTGACGGCGCGCACGGTGCTCAACAAGAACAACGCACCCGACGCCTTCGAGCGCGAGGCGCTCGACGCGTTGCAGGCCGCAGCCGACGGCAAGACCGATGCCGCCGGTGTGCAGGAATACTGGCGCGTCAGCGGCAGCCGCCTGCTGTACGCGCGTGCACTGGTGGCGCAGCCGAGTTGCCTGCGCTGCCACGACAAGCCCGACAACGCGCCGGAGTTCATTCGCACCAACGCCCAGTTCAACGGCGGTGGCGGCTACGGCTACGTGGCCGGCAAGCCGGCCGCGCTGATCAGCGTGTCGGTGCCGCTGGCCAGCCTGGAGGCCACGGTGGTGCGCAGCCTGCCGCCCGCAGCGTGGGCCGCACTCGGCCTGGCGGTGCTCGGCGCGCTGTGGATGCTGATGCTGGCGCTGCGCCGCCGTCCGTAGCGCGAGGGATCAGCGTGCGCGACGACGCGGCGCCGATGGCGCCGCGTCGCGCTTTGCGAGAGGCCGCCTCAATGCAGCTTCTTCGCCTCAATGCAGCTTATTCTTGCGCCGCGCCGCACGCTCGATGGCGTCGCGCGCCTGGCGCTGCGCATCGGCGCGGCTGACGCGCGAGCGGCGGCGCAGCCGCACGAAGGCATCGCGGGTCCACCACCAGGCGCGTTGCAGCGAACGATCGACCCGCGAGCGCGCCGCGCGTGGCAGCATCATGCGCACCAGCACGGCCAGGCACATCAGCAGGACCACCGCGGCGAAGGACTTTTCCATCAGCGACAGGCGTTGGCGGAGACGGTGAGATTCGAACTCACGGACGGCGCAAACCGTCGGCAGTTTTCAAGACTGCTGCCTTAAACCGCTCGGCCACGTCTCCCTCGTTGGCGCACGGATGCTACGGCAGTTTTGCCTGCGCTGGCATCGCTCGCGCGATATGAGCTCCGGCGCAGCGTCGGTGCCGTCGCAGCGCCGCCAATATGCGAGTTGCACTCAGCGCAGCTTGATCCCCAGTTCCGCGTAGCCGTTGCCGGTTTCGAGCACGTAGACACCGCTGCCCGCGAGAAAGCCTTGGCCGCCGCCGTTGGTGGTGGCCATGCCCTGCCACGGCGAGTTGGCCGCGAAGGTGCCCTTCAACGTACCAGGTGACACCGGCAGGCCGTCGAAGTTGACCAGTTCGATGTCGCTGCCACTGACGGTGAACACCGCCCAGTGGTGATTGCTGGTGCCGGCGATCCAGACGCCGTCGGTTTGCGCGGAGGTCATCGTCGTCTGCTGCGCGCCGACGACGAGGCCGATGCCCAGGCCGCCGGGGCGAATGTCCTTGAGGTCGATCAACAGCACGTTCTGGCCACCCGAGTTGAAGCCGATCGCCGTGCCGACGTCGGTCGCGCCCTCCTTCACCCGCCACAGGCCGTTGCCTCGCGACTCCAAGGTGCCGTTGCGGCCGTTGGCCGGGCAGCTCCCGGGGCCGGGGTTGGCGCTCGGGCACGACGACCAGGTGCTGTTGGCTCCGATCACGAAGGTGCCGGTGTCGGTGGCGCACAGCGCGCTCAGACAGCCCCGATGCATGTAGTTATAGGTGGTCGCCAGCGCGCCGATCGTGCTCACCGGACTGCTCATGCCGACGATCGGCACCGTGACCACGCCGCCGCCGAAGTTCTCGCGCACGGCGCCCAGCAGCAGGCCGTTGGGCAGGATCACGATGCGCGCATTCGGAATGCCCGACGGCGAGTACGTGCCGTCGCCGTTGCGCACGAGCGTGCCCGAGCCGGTCTTGCCCTGAAGGCCGAACTGGCTCTCGGTGATGGTGTAGCTATAGGTCAGCGCGAGCGGGTCGACGGTGTAGGTCAACAACTCGCCGGCCATCGCGACCGACGTGTACTGCACGGGCGCGCGCGGCGAGTCGCCGCCCCCGCACGAGGCCAGCGCGGTCGCGGCCCCGAGCACGACGGCGACCACTCGGGACCGAATCGATGTCAAGAGCGTGTGCATACGAATTTCCTCCAGCCGCAGTGGCGCGCAGCGTAGCAGCGCGGCGATTCGCGCGGTGAGGATTCAACGCATGCGGTGCCTACGGGGCGACAGTGTTTTCACGCGGAGCCGCCCGATACATCCCCTCACGCTCGTGCAGGGTCTCAACGCAACGTGTCGCGCACCGCATCGAGCTTCTCGCACAGTTCGCGTGCGCCGAGCACCACGCGGTCGGACTGGCGGTGCAGCAGGTCGGGGTCCACCTGCAGCAGGTGGCCTTGCCGCACCGCGCGCAGCGCGCTCAACCGGTGCCAGCGCGCCAGCGGCGAGGGGCCGTACGAGTCGCTCCAGCCGGCGACGATCGCGTCGGGGTCGGCCAGCAGCACGGCCTCCTCGGTCACCGTCGGCGTCAGCAGCTTCTGGCCGGCGAACACGTTGTGTGCGCCGCACAGCCCGAGCACCTGACTGATCAGATGCTCGCCGTTGATGGTGATCAGCGGCTGGCTCCAGATCTGATAGAAGACCTGCAGCGGCCGGCGGCCGGCGTAGCGCGCGCGCAGCGCGGCCACCGCATCCTCGAACTGCTGCGCGCGCTGCCCGGCGACGGCTTGCGTGCCCGCGAGCACACCGAGGTCGCGCAGCGTGCGCGCGATGTCGGCCAGCGTGCGCGCCTCGCTGGCATAGGTGGGCAGGCGCAGCGTCGCCAGCCGCTGCAGTTGCTGCGGCGAGTTGCCGTGGCGCCAGACGAGCACCAGGTCGGGTTGCAGCGCAGCGATGCGCTCGAGGTCGAGCAGCGCGCTGTCGCCCACCCGCGGCAGGCGCTTGGCCGCATCCGGGAAATCGGCGTACTCGACGGTGCCCACCACGCGGTCGCCGGCGCCGACCGCGAACATCAGCTCGGTCAGGTGCGGCGCCAGGCTGACCACGCGCCGTGCTGGCGCCGCCAGGCGCACCGTGTGGCCCTCGACGTCGGTCGCCTGCACCGGCTGCGCTGCGCACGCCGCGCTGGCGAGCGCCAGCGCACAGGCCGCGGCGGCCAGCCTCAATCGGCGACGAAGAGCCATCGCGAGTCCACCCGCTGCCGGCGCAAGGGATGCCGGAACACCGCGCTCAGCGCCTGCTCGGTCATCACCTCGTCGAGCGGGCCGGCGGCCGGCGCAGCGCCGCCGAGCAGCAGCGCGTGGCTGGCGAAGCGCGCCGCGAGGTTGAGATCGTGCAGCGCGATCACCGCGGCGCGCTCGCCGCTGCGCACCAGCGCGTGCAGGTGTTCGAGCACGCCGATCTGGTGCTTCAGGTCGAGGTGCGCCGTCGGCTCGTCGAGCAGCAGCAGCGGCACCTGCTGCGCCAGCAGCGCGGCGATCGCCACCCGCTGGCGCTCGCCGCCCGACAGCGTGGTCACGTCGCGCGCGGCCAGCGTCGCGGCGTCGACCGCCGCCAGCGCGTCGTGCGCGATGCGGCGGTCGTCGGCGTCGTCGTCGAATGCCCAGCGCTCGTGGTGCGGATGGCGGCCGAGCAGCACGACGTCGAGCGCGCTGGCCGAGAAGCTGTCGTGCACCGTCTGCGTCAGCAGGCCGCGCCAGCGCGCCAGGCGCTCGGGCGGTGTGTGCGCAACGTCGTGCGCCATCAGGCGCACGCTGCCGGCGGCCGGCGCGAGCACGCCGGCCAGCGTGTGCAGCAGCGTCGTCTTGCCGCTGCCGTTGGGGCCGAGCACGCACCACAGGTCGCCACCGCGCACCGCCAGCGACAGCCCGCGCGCCAGCTCGCGCGTGCCGGCGCGCAGCGTGAGCGCGCGGGTCTCGAGCAGCGCGCCGTTCACCGCCTGCTCCCGAGCAGCAGCGCCAGGAAGGTCGGCACGCCGAGCAGCGCGGTCAGCAGCCCCACCGGCAACTGCTGCGGCGCGATCACCGTGCGCGCGGCGGTGTCGGCCAGCAGCAGCAGCGTGCCACCGGCCAGCGCGCACGCCGGCAGCAGCACGCGCTGGTCGTTGCCGATCGCCAGCCGCAGCGCGTGCGGCACCACCAGGCCGACGAAGCCGACCGCGCCGCTGCTGGTCATCGCCACCGCGGTGGCCAGCGACGCCAGCACGAACAGCGCACGGCGCAGCGCGACCACGTGCACACCGAGCGCCAGCGCGATCACCGGGCCGCGCAGCATCACGTTGAGCGAACGCGCGAGCGGCCAGGCGGCGAGCACCAACCCCAGCAGCACCACCAGCGTCAGCGCGCCGCCGCTGCCCGCGCTCAGGTCGCCGGCGAGCCAGAACAGCATGCCGCGGATGCGCGCCTCGGGCGACAGCGTGAGCAGCAGCGTCACCAGCGCCGTCCACAGCGCGGCGAGCATCACGCCGGCCAGCAGCAGCCGCGGCGCGCCGACCCCGGGGTCGGCAACGGCCGCGGCGGCGAACTCGCGCCGCGCCAGTGCGAACACCAGGGCGGTCGACGCCAGAGCACCGGCGAACGCGGCGCCCTGCGTGAAGGCCGCGCCGAGCCCGAGCAGCATCGCCGCCAGCGCACCGACCGCGGCGCCGCCGGAGGCACCCATCACGTACGGGTCGGCCAGCGGGTTGCGCAGCAGCACCTGCATCAGCGCGCCGGCCAGCGCCAGCAGGCCGCCGGTGCCGAACGCCGCCAGCGCGCGCGGCAGGCGCAGCAGGTGCACGATCTGCGCGTCGACGCCGCCGTCGGGCCACAACAGCGCGCGCAGCAGCGCGAGCGGCGCGATCGCCTGGCTGCCGAGCGCGAGCGCCACCGCCATCGCTGCCGCGGCGAGCGCGGCGAGCACGAGCCAGATGCGGATGGCGCGGCTCATCGGGTGGCGCCTTTGCTGGGGCTCAGCGCCAGAGCGCGTCGACGCTCAGCACCACCTGGCGCGGCGCGGTGTTGTAGCCCTGCGCCAGCTCGTAGCGTTTGTCGGTGGCGTTGGTCACGCGCGCGCCGAGCGTGATCTCGCGCGTCGCCGCCCAGTTGGCGTACAGCGACAGCAGTGCGTAGCCGCCCATGCGCGAGCCCGGCGTGTTGGCAGTGCTGTCGTAGCGCGCGCCGCTGGCGACGAGGTCGCCGCCGACTCGCCAGGCGCCGCGGTCGAAGGCGACGCCGGCGCGGCCGTGGTCGCGCGCGCGGCGCACCAGCAGCAGCCCGGTGGCGGCGTCGTGCGGGCTCTGGTGCGTCCACTGCACGTCGGCGCTCCAGGCGCCCCACGTCTGCTGCAGCCCGAGCGTCGTGCCGCGGATGCGCGCGCGGTTGACGTTGATCACCGTGCTGAAGGTCGGGTCCACCGCGATCAGGTCGTCGATGCGGTTGTCGAACGCGGTCAGGCTTGCGGTCGTGCCGTCGCGGCGCCAGCGCAGCGCGGCGTCGAGCCCGCGCGAGCGCTCGGGGCGCAGGTTGGGGTTGCCCGAGAAGCCGACGGTGAGCGGGTAGTACAGGTCGTTGAACGACGGGGCACGAAACGCATTGCCCGCCGCCGCGCTGAGCCGCCATTCGGGGGCGAACGACCAACCCGCGCCGACGCGGCCGGTGGTGTGGCTGCCGAACTGCGAGTTGCGGTCGCTGCGCAGCGAGCCCTCGAGCTGCACCGCGTCAAGGCTGCGCTGCGCGGCGGCGAACAGCGACGAGATGGTGCGCTCGGTGCGGGTGTAGGCGGTGCCGCTGGCCACCCGCTCGCGGCGCCACTCGGCGCCCAGGCTGAGCGTGGTGGCGCCGAAGGCGAGATCGTTCTGCCATAGCGCCTGATCCTGATCGGTGTCGAAGCGGCCCGGAAACGCGCCGCTGACGCTCGAGTGATCGCTGCCGCGCGCCAGCCGCAGCGTGCTCAGCCAGTGGCGCGCGATGCGGTCTTCGCTGCGCAGCGCCAGTGTCGACAGGCGGGTGCGGTTGACGTCGTCGCTGCCGGGGCCGGCGTCGAAATGGGTGACGCCGCGATCGAACGTGCCGCGCAGGCTCAGCTCGTGGCCTTCGGCCCAGCGCCAGCGCAAGCTGCCGCTGGCGTTGTGGTTGCGGTACGGGTCGCGGTCGGGGTTGTACGAGAACAGGTTCGCCGCGTTGGTGGCCGAGAACGCATCGACCTCCATCGCGCCGGCGTCGAGCGACCACGACCAGGCGCCTGCGCTGCGGCCGATGCCCGCGCGCAGCGCGCCGCGGTGCTCGCTTCCAGCCGACGCGCCGGCGCTGATGCCCTCGGGCGTCCTGGTGAAGATCTGGATCACGCCGCCGATCGCGTCGGCGCCGTAGAGGCTGCTGGCCGGGCCGCGCAGCACCTCGATGTGGTCGATCTGCGCCAGCGCGATGTGCTCGAGTGCGTTGCTGCCGGTGGTGGCCGAGTTCAGCCGCACGCCGTCGACCAGCACGATCACATGGCCGGGGTTGGTGCCGCGCAGGAACACGCCGCTGGGTTGTCCGGGGCCGCCGGTGACGCTGATCTCGGCACCGGCGTGGCGCTGCAGCAGTTCGGCCAGGCCGATCGGCCCGGCGCGCTCGATCTGCTCGGCGTCGATCACCACCACGTCGGCCAGTGCGGCATCGGCGGCCTGCGGCACGCGGTTGGCGGTGACCACCACCTGCGCCACCGCGAAGTCGGCGCTGCGCGCCGGCGGCGCGAAAACGAAAGAAGAAACGAGCACGGCAACGCCGGCCACGGCGGCGCGGCGCAAAGGCAATGGATGCATGAATGCGACTCCCGCAGCCAGCGTCCCCGCAGGCTGCATCGACAGGAAATCGCCACGCCCTAAGGCGAGGCGGCCATCGCAACAGGCCGGTATCCGGGCTCGTGAGCCGGCGCATCGAAGCAGCGCCCGTCGGTGGCCGCCTTCCCACGAGCCGCGAGGCCCGCAGTGGCGTTCGGCCACCTCCGAGGATGTGTGCGAGACATCCCAACCCACCAACCGGTGCGGGGGCAGCGCAGGCTTTGCGCGCTCGGCCGACTGCGCCGGCGCGCGCACCTGCTTCCCGTTGAACCCCGGGCCGCCGAACGGCGAACCAGGGCACCTGGTGCGGCGGCGATCTTAGCGCGCGAGGCGAACCGGCCTCTGTGCGGCGCCTTTAGCGCGGCGCGCAGCGCACCTGGAACAACTCGTGGCGCCCGCCGTCGATGCGCGCCGCGGTGAGATGGCCGCCCCAGACGCAGCCGGTGTCGAGCGCCAGCAGATCGGGCCGGTCGACCAGGCCCAGCGTCGACCAGTGGCCGAACGCGATCGGCGTGCCCGCGGTGCGGCGCGACGCGATGTCGAACCACGGCGCATAACCCGGCGGGGCCGCGGCAGCGCCGTCCTTGACGCTGAACTCCATCGTGCCGTCTGCGCTGCAGAAGCGCAGCCGCGTCAGCGCGTTGACGATCACGCGCAGGCGGTCGTCGCCGCGCAGCGCGTCGTCCCAGCGCGCGGGCAGGTCGCCGTACATGCGCGGCACGAACGCGGCGAACGCGTCGTCGTCGCGCAGCATCGACTGCGCCTCGCCGGCCAGCGCGATCGTCTGCGCCGCGTCCCATTGCGGCAGCACGCCGGCGTGCACCAGCAGCCAGCCGTGCGCGCGGTCGGCCAGCAGGCCGTGGCGCAGCCAGCGCAGCCAGGCCTCGCGCTCGGGGCTGGCGAGCACGGCCTGCAGCGTGTCGCCGCGGTGCGCGCGGCGCACGCCGGCAGCCACCACGAGCAGATGCAGATCGTGGTTGCCGAGCAGACAGGTCGCAGCGTCGCCGAGCGCATGCAGGCGCTGCAGCACGCCGAGGCTGTCGGGGCCGCGGTTGACGAGGTCGCCCAGCATGTGCAGCCGGTCGCGCGACGGCGAGAAGCCGATCTCGGCGAGCAGGCGGTCGAGCGCCTCGCGGCAGCCCTGCACGTCGCCGATCAGGTAGTGCATCAGCGCCCGCCCGGCCGCCCGAAGGGCGCTGAGGGCCCTCGTGGGGGGCAGCGAACGCAGTGGCCGTGGGGGTCCAAGAGGCCGATTCTGCTACGCTGAACGCCCCCTGGCTGCGACCGGGCGCGCTGCCCCCACAGGCGCGCCGATCGATGGACGTTGCGCTCCTCGTCTTCCTGATCCTGCTCAACGCGTTGTTCGCGATGTCGGAGATGGCGCTCACCGCCGCACGCAAGGCGCGGCTGGCGGTGATGGTCGAGGCCGGCGAGTCGGGGGCGCAGGCCGCGCTCGATCTGCACGAGCAGCCGACGCGCTGGCTGTCGACCGTGCAGGTGGGCATCACCTCGATCGGCATCTTGAACGGCATCGTCGGCGAGGCCGTGTTCTCCGAGTCGCTGTCGGCGTGGCTGCACGCGCAGTTCGGCGTGCCGTCGCGCGCGGCGGGGATCACGGCGACCGCGCTGGTGGTGCTGGCGATCACCTTCCTGACCATCATCTTCGGCGAGCTGGTGCCCAAGCGGCTGGGCCAGATGTTCCCCGAGGCGGTGGCGCGGCACGTGGCCACGCCGATGCAGTGGCTGTCGAAGGCGGCGCGACCGTTCGTCTGGCTGCTGTCGGCGTGCACCGAGGGCATCCTCAAGCTGCTGGGCATCGGCGACCAGCCGGCGCGGCCGGTGACCGAGGAGGAGATCGCCGCCAGCCTGGAGGAGGGCGTCGACGCCGGCGTGATCGAGGTGCAGGAGCACCAGATGGTGCGCAATGTGTTCCGCCTCGACGAGCGGCAGATCGGCTCGATGATGATTCCGCGCACCGAGATCGCCTGGGTCGACGTCGACGCGCCGCTGGCCGACGTGCTGGAGGTGATCTCGGCACAGCCGCACTCGCGCCTGCCGGTGTGCCGCGGCGGCCTCGACGAGGTGATCGGCGTGCTGCCGACGCAGCGCCTGATCGCGCCGCTGGCCGCCGGCCGCACGCCGGTGCTGGCCGAGCTGGTGGAGCCTGCGGTGTTCGTGCCCGAGACGCTGTCGGGAATGGAGCTGCTCGATCACTTTCGCGTCAACGAGGCGCAACTCGTGTTCGTGGTCGACGAGTACGGCGCGGTGCAGGGCGTCATCACCGTGCGCGACGTGCTCGAGGCGATCACCGGCGAGTTCGCGCCGCCGAGCGCCGACAACGCCTGGGCGGTGCAGCGCGACGACGGCAGCTGGCTGATGGACGGTCTGATCCCGGTGCCCGAGCTGAAAGATCGGCTCGATCTGCGCGAGCTGCCCGAGGAGGACCGCGGCCGCTACAACACGCTGGCCGGCATGATCATGCTGCTGCTCGGGCGCCTGCCCGACGTTGCCGATCATGTCGACTGGGAAGGCTGGCGCTTCGAGGTGGTCGACCTCGACGGCAAGCGGGTCGACAAGGTACTGGTCAGTCGCCTGCCGGAGGTCGAGGCGGCCGAGGCCGCCTGAACGCCGGCAGGCCGCGCCGATCAGGCGGCCAGCGTCTCGCGCAGCGCGCCGTGCACGCGAAGCGTCGCCACGCAGGCGCGCGCCGCCTCGCGCCCCTTGAGCAGCAGGTGCTCGGCGAAGAAGCGCGCGTGCGTCTCGTGCTCGTGGAAGGCCTGCGGCGTCAGCACCGCCGTCAGCACCGGCACGCCGCTGTCGAGCTGCGCGCGCATCAGGCCGTCGATCACCGCGTGGGCGACGAACTCGTGGCGGTAGATGCCGCCGTCGACCACCAGCGCGCAGGCGACGATCGCCGCGTAGCGACCCGAGCGCGCGAGCGCCTGCGCCAGCAGCGGGATCTCGAAGGCGCCGGGCACGTCGAAGGTGTCGACTGTGGCGGCGGCGACGCCCAGCGACTCGAGCTCGTCGAGCAGGGCGTCGCGCGTCTGCCCGACGAGGTCGGCGTGCCATTGCGCGCACACCACGGCGAGCCGCTGCGGCTTGACGCCGGCCAGAGGAAAGAACTTCGGATACTGACTCATGGTGGACTCCAACAAGTTGGCTACCTGAATCAGGGCGCACGAATCGCGACGACGCGCGCACGCGCACGGTGGCCCGCGCGCGGCCGTCGCGATGTCGCGCTCTCTTTCATCCGGACTGTGACCGTCGGCCCCGGATTCGCACCGGGTCTGCTGACCCCGCGACCTCGAGCAGGCTTGGACCGCTCGATGCTTCGGCGGGCCTGGGGCCCTTCGAAGATCGCGGGCGCTCGCGGGCTGGCGCCGAACTGCAGCGCATCACCGCCGGTGGGGAGTTCCACCCCGCCCTGAGAACGCACCGGCACCAGCGGCACCGGCGCGTGCAGTCTAAGGCGCGCGGCGGTGCGATGCCTGTCGTCGCTGCGACAACGCGACAACGCGACAGCGCCGAAGCGGCGAGAGGCAGCGCGTGCGACGAGTCGACCCGCGGGAACTCCGCCAGCGGCGGTGGCTCTGAGAGCCGGTTGCGGCCGCGCGCCCACACGCGCATCGGTGCCACCGGGTCAGCACGGAGATCGCGCAGCGCAAGTTCTGCTAGGGTCCACCACAGCCCGCAGCGACAAACTCTCGACGGAGACAACCACCATGATTCATCTGCATCGGCGCCAACTCTTGACGTGGGGCGCGGCGCTGGCGGCGATGCCGTACGCGAAGGCGCAGAGCGACACCGTGAAGATCGGCCTCATCCTGCCGATGACCGGGCAGCAGGCCTCCACCGGCCGGCAGATCGAGGCGGCGGTCAAGCTGTGGCAGGCGCAGCACGGCACCAAGGCCGGCGGCAAGACGGTCGAGGTCATCCTCAAGGACGACGCCGCGGTGCCCGACACCACGCGCCGGCTGGCGCAGGAGCTGGTGGTCAACGACAAGGTCGCCGTGCTTGCCGGCTTCGGCATCACGCCGTGCGCGATGGCCACCGCACCGATCGCCACCCAGAGCAAGACGCCGATGGTGGTGATGGCCGCGGCCACCTCGGCGATCACGCAGGCGTCGCCGTTCATCGTTCGCACCAGCTTCACGCTGCCGCAGGCGACCGTGGGCCTGGCCGACTGGGCGGCCAAGAACGGCATCAAGAAGGCGGTGTCGCTGGTGGCCGACTACGGCCCGGGGTTCGACGCCGAGAAGTACTTCGACTCGCAGTTCCGGCTCGACGGCGGCCAGATGCTCGACAAGCTGCGCACGCCGCTGCGCAGCCCCGATTTCGCGCCGGTGCTGCAGAAGGTGCGCGACCTGCACCCCGATGCGCTGTTCGTGTTCCTGCCATCGGGGCAGGGCGCGCAGTTCATGAAGCAGTTCGGCGAGCGCGGGCTCGACAAGGCCGGCATCCGGCTGATCGCCACCGGCGACGTCACCGACGACGACCAGCTCAACGACATGGGCGACGTGGCGCTCGGGGTCATCACCTCGCACCACTACTCGGCGGCGCACCCGAGCGCGGCCAACAAACAGTTCGTCGCCGCGTTCGAGAAGGCCAACAAGTTCCGCCCCAACTTCATGGCGGTGGGCGGCTACGACGGCATGCGCGTGATCTACACCGCGCTCAACGCCACCAAGGGCAAAGGCGGGCAGGCGCTGCTCGACGCGATGAAGGGCCAGTTGTTCGAGAGCCCGCGCGGGCCGGTGCTGATCGACGCGCAGACGCGCGACATCGTGCAGGACATCTACATCCGCAAGGTCGAGCGCGTCAACGGGCAGCTGTGGAACGTCGAGTTCGATACGCTGAAGGCCGTCAAGGATCCGGGCAAGACGAAGTGAATGGGAGTTAGGCAGCAGAGCGGCCCGGTTTCGCAGCTGCGCGCGCCAGGCGCGCAGGCGGCACCTTCAAGCGGACGCCGTGGATCCGGCTTTGCCGGTCCACTGGCGGCGCCCCCTTGAGGGGGAGGCGGCCGCCAGGCCGCATCGGGGGTGGGCCATGCTGACCCTGCTCTTCGACGGCGTCGCCTACGGCATGCTGCTGTTCATCCTGGCGCTGGGGCTGGCGGTGACGATGGGGTTGATGAACTTCATCAACCTCGCGCACGGCGCCTTCGCGATGGCCGGCGGCTACATCCTGATCGTGCTGATGCAGCAGCACGGCTGGCCCTTCCTCGCCTGCCTGCCGGTGGCCTTCGTGCTCACCGCCGCCGCCGGTGCGCTGCTCGAGCGCACGCTGTACCGGCCGATGTACGGCAAGCCGCACCTCGACCAGGTGCTGTTCTCGATCGGCCTCACCTTCATGGCGGTGGCGGCGGTCGACTTTCTGGTCGGCCCGTCGCCGCAGACGGTGCAGCTGCCCGAGTGGCTGCGCGTGCGCTTCGAGTTCGGCACCAGCCCGTGGCGCATCGGCATGGGCGCCTACCGCCTGTTCATCGTCGTCACCTGCGTCGTGCTGGCGCTGGCGCTGCAGGCGATGCTCGGCGGCACGCGCTTCGGCAGCCGGCTGCGCGCGGCGGTCGACGACGCGCGCGTCGCCGCGGGCCTCGGCATCCCGGTGAACCGCGTGTTCCTCGTCACCTTCGCGGTCGGCTCTGGGCTGGCGGGGCTCGGCGGTGCGCTCGGCGCCGACATCCTCGGGCTCGACCCGACGTTCCCGCTGAAGTTCATGGTGTATTTCCTGATCGTCTGCGCGGTCGGCGGCACCAGCTCGATCACCGGCCCGCTGCTGGCAGCCCTCGTGCTGGGCATCGCCGACGTGATGGGCAAGTACTACGTGCCCAAGCTCGGCGCCTTCATCGTCTACGTGCTGATGATCGCGATCCTGGTGTGGCGGCCGCAGGGCCTGTTCTCGCGGCAGGGCGGGCGGTGAAGACCCACCCCCGATGCGGCCTAGCGGCCGCCTCCCCCTCGAGGGGGCGACACCAGCGGACCGGCGGAGCCGGATCCGCGGTGTCCGCTTGGTCTTCATGCCCGTGGGAGTGCGTATGAGCGCCGCGATGAAAACTGCGAACAGTGCGAAGCCACCCGGCGCGCGCCTGCTTGCGCCCTCGCGCTGGCGCGCGTGGGAGATCGTGGCCTGGCTCGCGATCGCGGCGGCACCGTTCGTGCTGCGGCAGCACGCGGCGCTGATCAACGAGGTGGCGATCTTCGCGCTGCTCGCACTGTCGCTCGACCTCATCCTCGGCTACGCCGGCATCGTCTCGCTCGGCCACGCAGCGTACTTCGGCGCCGGCGCCTACGGCGCGGCGCTGTTCGCCAAGCACGTGATGCCCGACCCGCTCGTGGGCCTGGCGGTGGGCACCGCGGCCGGCGCGCTGCTGGGCGCGCTGACCAGCCCGGCGATCGTGCGCGGCACCGACCTCTCGCGGTTGATGGTGACGATGGGCATCGCGCTGGTGCTGCTCGAGCTGGCCAACAAGTTCGAGCACATCACCGGCGGCGTCGACGGCATGCAGGGCCTGGTGATCGGCCCGCTGCTCGGGCGTTTCGAGTTCGACCTCGCGGGCCAGGTAGCTGCCGTCTACTCGCTCGTCGTGCTGTTCGTCGGCTTCGTGCTGGCGCGTCGCGTCGTGCACTCGCCGTTCGGCGCTTCGCTGCAGGCGCTGCGCGACAACCGCCTGCGCGCCAGCGCGATCGGCCTGGCGGTGCCGGCGCGGCTGGCGGCGGTGTACACGTTCGGCGCCACGCTCGCCGGCGCGGCCGGCGCGCTGCTGACGCAGACCACCGGCTTCGTCTCGCTCGACGTGCTCGAGTTCCACCGCAGCGCCGACCCGCTGCTGGCGGTGGTGATCGGCGGCGCGGGCTGGCTGTGGGGCGCGCTGGCCGGCGCCATCGCGCTGCGCGTGCTGCACGACGTGCTGTCGGGCTTCACCGCGCAGTACTGGACCTTCTGGATCGGCCTCATCCTGGTGGTGCTGATGCTGGTGGGGCGCGAGCGCCTGTTCAGGCCGTGGCGCTGGTTCGGGCGCTGAAGCGGATGGCATCGGCATGAGCGAGGTCGTCCTGCGCACCCACTCGCTGGTCAAGCGCTTCGGCGGCATCACGGCCACCGACGAGGTGTCGATCGACCTCGAGCGCGGTGCGCGCCATGCATTGATCGGGCCCAACGGCGCCGGCAAGACCACCTTGATCAACCTGCTCACCGGCGTGATCGCCCCGACCTCGGGGCGCATGACGCTCGGCGGGCGCGACATCACCGCGATGTCGCCGCATGCGCGCGTCGGCCTCGGGCTGGTGCGCACGTTTCAGATCAACCAGTTGTTCGCCTCGCTGACGCCGCTGCAGAGCCTGGCGCTGGCGCTGGCCAGCCGCGCCGGGGCGGCGTGGCGCTGCTGGCAGCCGGTGGGTCGCGACGCCGCGATCGCCGCCGAGAGCGAGCGGCTGGTCGAGCGCCTGCACCTGGCCGAGCACGCCGGGCGGCCGACTCGCGAGCTGCCGTACGGTAAGCGGCGGCTGCTCGAGATCGGGCTGGCGCTGGCGCTCGCGCCGCGCGTGCTGCTGCTCGACGAGCCCGCGGCGGGCGTGCCGGCCGGCGAGCGGCAGGACATCCTCGACACCGTGGCCGCGCTGCCGGCCGACGTGTCGGTGCTGCTGATCGAGCACGACATGGACCTGGTGTTCAGCTTCGCGCGGCGCATCACGGTGCTGGTCAACGGCGCGGTGCTGACCGAGGGCGCGCCCGAGGCCATCGCCGCCGACCCGCGGGTGCGCGCGGTCTACCTCGGCGATGCGGCGGCCGAACCGCGGGTGGCTCATGGCTGAGCGGCTGCTCGAAGTCGACGGCCTCACCTGCGGCTACGGCGAGGCGGTGGTGCTGAGCGACGTGGGCTTCGCGCTCGACGCGGGGCGCTCGCTGGCGCTGCTCGGCCGCAACGGCACCGGCAAGACCACGCTGATCGACACGCTGGTCGGCGTGACGCGACGCCACGCCGGGCGCATCGCGCTCGCCGGCCGCGCGATCCACGCGCTGCCGCCGCACCAGCGCGCCGCGGCCGGCATCGGCTGGGTGCCGCAGGAGCGCAACATCTTCAAGTCGCTCACCGTCGAGGAGAACCTCTCGGCGGTGGCTCGCCCGGGGCCGTGGAGCGCGCAGCGCGTGTTCGAGCTGTTCCCGCGGCTGGCCGAGCGCCGGCGCAACCTCGGCACGCAGCTTTCGGGCGGCGAGCAGCAGATGCTCGCGTTCGGCCGCGCGCTGGTGCTCAACCCGCGCCTGCTGCTGCTCGACGAGCCGCTCGAAGGCCTGGCGCCGCTGATCGTCGCCGAGCTGCTGGCGGCGATCGGCCGCGTGGCGCGCGAGGAGGGGCTGTCGTCGATCGTCGTCGAGCAGCACCCGCACCTCGTGCTGCAGGTGACCGACGACGCGATCGTGCTCGACCGCGGCGGCGTCGCGCTGCGCGCGCGCAGCGCCGCGCTGCTGGCCGACGCGACGCCGCTCGACCAGTGGCTCGGCGTCGCCGCGCACGGTGCGGGCCTATGATGAGGCTCGAACCGCAGTTGGAGACTCCGAGATGACCGCACGCACCACGCCACCGTTTCGCGCCGACCATGTCGGCAGCTTCCTGCGCCCGGGCTATCTGCTGCAGGCGCGCGAGCGAAAGGCGAAGGGCGAGATCACGGCCGAGCAGTTGCGCGAGGTGGAAGACAAGTCGATCAGCGAGATCGTCAAGTTCCAGGCCGACGTCGGGCTGCAGTCGATCACCGACGGCGAGTTCCGCCGCACCTACTTCCACCTCGATTTCCTCGAGCAGCTCGGCGGCGTGAAGACCGACATCCCCGTCACCATCAAGAAGCCCGACGGCACCGAGGAGCTGGCGCCGCCGGCGATCCGCGTGACGGGCAAGGTGCGGCACGCCAAGGCCATCCAGCTCGCCGACTTCCAGTACCTGAAGGGCGAGGTCGCCAAGCTCGACATCGACGGCCTGACGCCGAAGGTGACGATCCCGTCGCCGACGATGCTGCATTTCCGCGGCGGCAGGGCGGGCATCAGCAAGGAGGCGTATCCCGAGCTCGACCCGGTGTTCTACGACGACGTCGCGCGCGCCTACGGCGACGAGCTGCAATCGCTGGCCGACGCCGGCTGCCGCTACGTGCAGATGGACGACACCAACATGGCGTACCTGTGCGACGAGAAGATGCGCGCCGCCGCGCGCGCGCGCGGCGACGACCCCAACGAGCTGCCGCACCGCTACGCCGCCTTCATCAACAAGGTGGTGGCGCTCAAGCCCAAGGGCATGACGCTGTGCATGCACCTGTGCCGCGGCAACTTCAAGAGCACCTTCGCCGCGCAGGGCAACTACGAGCCGGTGGCCGAGGCGCTGCTGTCGGAGATGAACCTCGACGCCTACTTCATGGAGTACGACGACGACCGTTCGGGCGACTTCCGCCCGCTGCGCTTCCTGAAGAAGGGCAAGATCGTCGTGCTCGGGCTGGTCACCACCAAGTTCGGCCAGCTCGAGAAGAAAGACGATCTGAAGCGCCGCATCGACGAGGCGGCGAAGCACGCGCCGCTCGAGCAGCTCTGCCTGTCGCCGCAGTGCGGCTTCTCGAGCACGGTGCACGGCAACAACATCGCGGTGGAAGACCAGCGGCGCAAGCTCGAGCTGGTGGTGCAGACCGCACGCGAAGTCTGGGGTTGATCGTTTTCCTTGTGCGAGGGCACCATGGCTGAACCGCTCGTATTGATCGAAACCGTCGGCGCGGTGCGCAAGCTGACGCTCAACCGCCCGGCGGCGCTCAACAGCTTCACCGCGGCGATGCACCGCGAGCTGCGCGCTGCGCTCGACGCCGCGGCCGACGACGCGGGCGTGCGCTGCCTGGTGATCACCGGCGCCGGCCGCGGCTTCTGTGCCGGCCAGGATCTCAACGACAGCGACGTCAACACCGACACCGGCGCCGTCGTCGAGAAGATCTACAAGCCGCTGGCGCTGCGCATCGCCTCGATGCCGGTGCCGGTGATCGCGATGGTCAACGGCGTGGCCGCCGGCGCCGGCGCCAACTTCGCGCTCGGCTGCGACCTCGTGGTCGCTGCGAAGTCCGCCGTCTTCATCCAGGCGTTCTCGAAGATCGGGCTTGTTCCCGACTGCGGCGGCACCTGGCTGCTGCCGCGGCTGGTGGGCCGCGCCAAGGCGATCGGCCTGGCGATGACGGGCGACAAGCTCGCCGCCGAAGACGCCGAGCGCATGGGCCTGATCTGGCGCTGCATCGACGACGCCGCGCTGGCCGACCAGACGATGGCGCTGGCGGCGAAGCTGGCCGCGATGCCGGTGAAGGCGCTGGCCGCGACGCGGCGCACGATCGACGAGTCGATGATGATCGACTACGCCGCGGCGCTGTCGCTCGAAGGGCGCGTGCAGCAGCAGATGAGCGAACAGGCCGACTTCCGCGAAGGCGTCGCCGCGTTCCTCGAGAAGCGCGCGCCGAAGTTCGGCGACCGCTGAATGTCGGCGTCGACCCCGGGCTGAGCGCTGCGATGCGCGTCGAGATCCTCGGCGGCGGCCCGGCCGGGTTGACGCTGGCGATCCTGCTCAAGCGTCACGACCCGGCGCACCGGGTGCGCGTGGTCGAGCGCGGGCCGCGCGGCGCCACCTGGGGTTTCGGCGTCGTGTTCTCCGATCGCGCGCTGGACTTCCTGCGCGCCGATGCGCCCGAGCTGCACGACCTGCTGGCGCCGCGCATGCAGTCGTGGCAGGACCTGACGATCGTGCACGGCGACACGCGCGTGCCGATCGGCGGCAACGGCTTCGCGTCGATCGGCCGGCTCGAGCTGCTCGACGCGCTGCAGCGCGAAGCGCAGCGGCTGGGCGCAGTGCTCGAGTTCGAGCGGCCGCTGGCCGACGTGCGCGAGCTGGGCGAGGCCGATCTGCTGGTGGCGGCCGACGGCGCGTTCTCGGCGTCGCGCGACGCGCGCCCCTCGGAATTCGGCACGCAGCTCGACTGGCGGCACAACCGCTTCGTCTGGTACGGCACGACGTTGCCGTTCGATACGCTGACGCTGACCTTCCGCGCGCACGCGCTGGGCGTCTTCTGCGCCCACCACTACCGCTACGCGCCGGATCGCAGCACCTTTCTGGTCGAGGTCGACGAGGCCACCTACCGGCGCGCCGGCTTCGAGGCGATGAGCGAGGCCGACAGCCTGCGCCTGTGCGAGCAGGTGTTCGCGCCCGACCTGCACGGGCACCGGCTGCTGTCCAACCGCTCGACGTGGCGGCGTTTTCCGGTGATCTGGAACGAACGCTTCTTCGCCGGCCGCAGCGTGCTGATCGGCGATGCGCTGCGCACGGTGCACTTCTCGATCGGCTCGGGCACCCGGCTGGCGATGGAAGATGCGATCGCGCTGGCGCGCTGCCTCCACAGCGATGCGCGCGTCGACGACGCGCTGGCGCGGTTCCAGCGCGAGCGCGAGCCGCCGATGCGCAAGATCTGGGACGCCGCCAACGTGAGCCTGCGCTGGTACGAGGGCATGGGCGCGCTGATGGCGCTCGACCCGCACGAGTTCGCCTACCGCTACATGACGCGCAGCGGCCGCGTCGACCACGCCGAGGTGCGTCGCCGCGATCCGGCGCTGGCGCGCGCCTACGAGCGGCTGCATCCCGAGCGCTTCGGCTGAAGCGGCGCCTGCGCCTGCGCGGCGGCCGGCAATGTTGACTCGGGTCAACGTGCGCGAGGCCGTGCATGCGAAGGCCTCTTGAAATCGTCGCGCGTCGATGCCATCTATCGGCTTGCCAACGCGGCTCGCCCGAGGCGACCGCGATCTCCACCGTTGAACGGAGGTTCTATGTACGAATCGTTGCTGAACTATCCGAACAGCCTGTTCGGCGAATTCGAGCGGCTGCGCCGCGAACTGGACGACGCGTTCGGCGTCTCCGGCATGCCCGGCAGCATCCGCTCGGTGGCCGCGGGCAGCGCACCGGCCATCAACATCGGGCGCACGCCCACCAGCGTCGAGGTGTACGCCTTCGCGCCGGGCCTGGACGCCTCGAAGATCGACGTCACGCTCGACCGCGGCGTGCTGCGCGTCGGCGGCGAGCGCGCTTCCGCGCTGCCGCAAGGGGAGCGCGCCAAGGGCAGCGTCTATGCGCGCGAGCGCAGCGAGGGCCGCTTCGGCCGCACGGTGGCGCTGCCCGACGACGTCGACCCGGCGCACGTGAAGGCCACCTACACCGACGGCGTGCTGCAGATCAGCATCGCACGCCGCGAAGCCGTGCAACCCAAGCGCATCACCGTGCAGTGATGCCCGCAAGTCGAAGGAGCCCGATCATGAACGACAAGACCCGAGTCGCCACTCAGGAGCAGCCGCAGCGCGCCGTGCTGCCGGCAGTGGACGTGTACGAGGACGAGAGCGGCATCACCTTGCTGGCTGACATGCCCGGCGTGCCGCGCGAGCAACTCGAGCTGAAGATCGAGGGCGACACGCTGTCGATCGAAGGCGCCGTGCGCGCGCTGACGCCCGAGGGCCTGGAGGCGGTGTACGCCGAGGTGCGCGTGCCGCGCTACCGCCGCAGCTTCACGCTCAGCCGCGAGCTCGACAGCGCGCACATCGACGCCAGCCTGAAGGACGGCGTGCTGACGCTGCGCATCCCGAAGCAGGCATACGCGCAGCCGCGCCGCATTGCCGTGCAGGCCGGCTGAAGCCCGTGTCGAGCCGAGGCCCGCCGTCCCGGCGGGCCTGGTTCGACCTGGGGCGCGCAATGGCCTTCGCCGCTGCCCAGCGCGGGCGCATACTGAACGCGCCGCCGCTCATGCGCCGCGACTGCGGCGCATGCGCACCGATGCGTTAGCGCGATGAACCACACCCCCGCCGTCTCGCCGTGGCTGTGGGGGTCACTGTTCGCGCAGACACTGGCGGCGGGCGCCGACGCGCAGGTGGCACGCGCTTTGCGCGAGGCGCGACTGGCGTCGCTGCTGGCGGCGGCACGCGCATCGCCGCTGTACCGCGAGCGCCTGCAGCACGCGCCGGTGCACGGCAGCGACGATCTGCACGCGCTCGAGCCGGTGGCCAAGGCCGAGCTGATGCAGCGCTTCGACGACTGGGCCACCGATCGCGCGGTCACTCGCTCGGCGGTCGATCGCTTTCTCGAGACCTCGCACGACCTGGCCGATGCCTTCCTCGGGCGCTACCTGGTGTGGACGAGCTCGGGCACCAGCGGCACACCGGGCATCTTCGTGCAGGACGAAGGCAGCCTCGCCGCCTACGAGGTGCTCGATGCACTGCGCCTGCGCTCGCAGACATCGTACGCGACGCTGCCGCTGACGGCGTGGAGCGCTGGCCAGCGCTTCGCCTTCGTCGCGGCCACCGGCGGGCGCTTCGCCGGCGCGGTGGCGATCACGCGGCTGGTCCGCCTGCACAGCGCCTGGTCCTGGCTGGCGCCGCAGATCAGCACGTTCTCGGTGCTGACGCCGCTGGCGCAGCTGGCGGCCGAGCTGCAGCAGTGGCAGCCGACCGTGCTGATCACCTACCCGAGCTGCGCCGTCGCGCTGGCGCGGCTGCAACTCGCCGGCGGCCTGACGCTGCGGCTGAGCGAGCTGTGGCTCGGCGGCGAGCAACTCTCGACGGGCCAGCGCGCGCTGCTGCGCCGCGCCTTCGGCTGCCCGCTGCGCAACAACTACGGTGCTTCGGAGTTCTTCACCATCGCCTGCGAGTGCGAGCACGAGCGCCTGCACCTCAACGACGACTGGCTGATCCTCGAGCCGGTCGATCGCCAACTGCGCCCGCTGCCGGCCGGCGAGCCGTCGCACGCGGTGCTGCTGACCCACCTGGCCAACCACGTGCAGCCGCTGCTGCGCTACCGCCTCGACGATGCGGTGCGCTTCACCGGCGAGGCCTGCGCCTGCGGCAGCCGGCTGCCGGTGATCGAGGTGCAGGGGCGCAGCGGCCACACGCTGGTGATGCACGACGAGCGCGACCGCGAAGTCACGTTGCTACCGCTGGCGCTCGAGACGGCGATCGAGGAGGGTGCCCAGGTCACGCATTTCCAGCTCCTGTGCACGGCGCCCGACGCGCTCGAGCTGCGGCTGGAGCCCGAGGTGGCCGACCCGGTGGCGGCATTCGGGCGGGCGCAGGCCGCGTTGCGGGCGTTTCTGGCCGGGCACGGCCTGGGGCAGGTACGCATCGAGCACGGCCGCCGGCCGCCGCTGCGCGAGCGCGCCAGCGGCAAGCTGTGCCGCGTGCGCATGGCGCCGCGCGAGCCGGACGCCTGATCCGCCAGGCCGCTCAGGTGGCCGCGCCGCTGACCAGCGCCTGCAGCGCCGCCTCGTCGAGGATCTGCACCTGGCGCTGGTGCACCCTGAGCACGCCGTCTTCGTGGAACTTGGAGAAGCAGCGGCTCACCGTCTCGAGCTTCAGGCCGAGGTAGGTGCCGATCTCCTCGCGCGTCATGCGCAGGATCAGCGAGGTCGGCGAGAAACCGCGCGCCTTGAGCCGCTGCGCCAGGTTGAGCAGGAACGCGGCCAGCCGCTCCTCGGCGCGCATGCTGCCCAGCAGCATCATGACGCCGTGATCGCGCACGATCTCGCGGCCCATGATGCGGTGGAACTGCCGCTGCAGCTCGGTGAAGTCGCGCGACAGGCTCTCGAGCTGCTGGTACGGGATCACGCAGACCTGCGAGTCCTCGAGGGCCACCGCGCCGCAGGTGTGGCGGTCGGTGCTGATGCCGTCGAGCCCGAGCAGCTCGCCGGCCATCTGGAAGCCGGTGACGTGTTCGCGGCCGTCTTCCGACGAAGTGCAGGTCTTGAAGAAGCCGGTGCGCACCGCGTACAGCGCGTCGAACGACTGGCCGGCCCGGTAAAGCGATTCGCCGCGCTTGACGCTGCGCCGCTGGGCCACCAGGCCGTCGAGCCGCTGCATCTCCGCCGCATTGAGGCCCACCGGCAGGCACAGCTCGCGCAGACCGCAAGTCGAGCAGGCAGCCTTCAGGGCTGCGGCGGTCAACGGGCGGGCGGCGGGGGCGGTGCTGCTTGACATGGGTCAGAAGGCGGTGGGAAGAGCATCCGGACGGTGGCGGCGACGGACATCAGGCTTGCGCTCGGTCAAGGTCGGCGGATCGAGCCGGGCTCAACATCGCGCCGTGCCCGTAGCCCAGACCGTCGCCCGCGAGCCGCAAGCCGCGCTGTCCGAAGCGTTGCTGCACCGGTTCGACACACCCGGACCACGGTATACATCCTATCCGACTGCCGACCGCTTCGTCGAAGCCTTCGGAGCGGTCGACACGCAGCGGGCGTTGCGCCAGCGCGCGACCTTCGGCAGCCCGACGCCGCTGTCGGTCTACGTGCACATTCCGTTCTGCGAATCGCTGTGCTACTACTGCGCCTGCAACAAGATCATCACGCGGCACCATGAGCGCGCCGCCGAGTACCTCGACGCGCTGGAGACCGAGCTCGACCTGGTGATCGACGCGCTCGGCCCCGAGCAGCCGGTGAGCCAGCTTCACTTCGGCGGCGGCTCGCCCACCTTCCTGTCCGACGCCGAGCTGGCGCGCACGCTGCGTGCGTTGCGCGCGGTGCTGCGCTTCGAGCCCGACATCGAGATGTCGATCGAGGTCGACCCGCGCACCGTCACCGACGAACGGCTGGCGCACCTGCGCGAGCTGGGCTTCAACCGCATCAGCTTCGGCGTGCAGGATTTCGACCCCCAGGTGCAGATCGCGGTGCACCGCGTGCAGCCGTACGAGAGCGTGCGCGATCTGATGGCGTGCGCGCGCCGGCTGGGCTTCCAGTCGATCAACGCCGACCTCATCTACGGCCTGCCGCGGCAGAGCGCGCGCAGCTTCGCGCGCACCGTGCAGCAGATCGGCGAACTGCGGCCCGACCGCATCGCGCTGTACGCCTATGCCCACCTGCCGGCGCGCTTCAAGCCGCAGCGGCGCATCGCCGCCGAGCAGTTGCCGGGCGCCGCGCAGCGCGTGGCGATGCTCGGCAACGCGGTGGGCGGCCTGCTGGCGCACGGCTACACCTACATCGGCATGGACCACTTCGCGCTGCCCGGCGACGCGCTGGCGGTGGCCAAGCGGCAGGGGCGGCTGCACCGCAACTTCCAGGGCTACAGCACGCAGCCCGACTGCGACCTGATCGGTCTCGGCGTGTCGTCGATCGGCCGCGTCGGCGCCACCTACTACCAGAACGCCAAGACGCTATCGGAGTACTACGACGCGCTGCGCCAGCGCCAACTGCCGGTGGCGCGCGGCTTCGCGCTGTCGCGCGACGACGTGGTGCGCCGCGCGGTGATCATGGCGTTGATGTGCCAGGGCTGGCTCGAGTTCGAGTCGATCGAGCTGGCGCACCTGGTCAACGTGCGCAGCTATTTCGCCAACGAGCTGCAGCAGCTCGCGACCTTCGAGGAGGCCGGCCTGGTCGAGATCGAGGACGCCGGCATTCGAGTGACGCCGGCCGGCTGGTACGTGGTGCGCGCGATCGCGATGGTGTTCGACCGCCACCTGCAGGCCGACCGCGCCCGCGAGCGCTTCTCGCGCGTCATCTAGCCGTCCGCGGCTCGGGGCCCAGGCCCACCGGCGCCGGCACCAGGTTGACGATGCGGGTGAAGAGCTTCTCGTAATCGGTTTCGGGCTCGGCCCCGGCCAGCGCGTCGCGGTTGGCGGCAAAGGCCTCGTTCAGCTCGCTCCAGTCGGCGGCGGTGAGCGTGCGTTCGGCCAGCGGCAGGACCTCGCGCTCCTCGAGCGCCATGTGCGCGAGGTAGAAGTCGATGTAGCGCGCCGCGGCGTCCTCGAACGCGGCGCGCCGCGAGTCGCCCATCACCTCGTAGGCCAGCAGCGCATGCTCGAGCTCGCGGATGCGCAGTTCGCCGCGCGAGTGCTCGAGATCGAGCCGGTCGAGCACGTCGCGGTGCTGCGGCGTGCGTGCGCGCAGCTTCGGGAACAGCAGCTCCGATTCCTTCCTGTGGTGGCGCTTCTCCGGGAACTCGTCGACGTAGAACAGCATCGCGCGCAGCGCCGCGAAGTCGGGCGGCGTGCCTTCGCGTCGGTGCTGCGCCAGCAGCATCTGAATCGAGCGCAACATGGCGGCCAGCGCGGCATGCTCACCGCGGATGACATCGATCGCCGTGGGGGTCATGGCGCACCTCGGAGGCGCCCAGCATGCGCCGGCGTGCCGCGGCGCACTTTGACGGCCGACAAACTGCGCAGTCGGTGCTCAGCCGGGGCGGCCGTCGGGGCGTGGCCGCAACAGCATCGGGCCGTAACGCAGCGCGTAGAGCCCGAAGCCGGCCGACCACAGTGCCGCCGAGCACAGCACCGCGTGCAGCGTCAGCGCCGGGGCCGCCAGCGGCAGCGCCACCCGCACCAGGCCGGCGAGCAACACGCAGGCGTAGCACGCGACGTCGAACGCATCGGCGCGCAGCGGCCGCGCGGTGTGGCCGCGCGCGGTGCGCGTCATCATGCCGATGATCATGCCGCCGATCGCCCCGGCGGTCAGCGCATGCCAGGCCAGCGTCGGCGCGACCCAGCCCATCTCGGCGCCGGCGCGCAGCACGAGGTGCACCGGCACCCACAGGTAGGCCACATGCAGCACCCACACCAGCGGCACGCGCAGCGTGCGCCAGGGCTGCCACAGCCACCAGCGGGTCAGGTGCGCCAGTGCGGCCACCACGGCGATGGCCGCCAGCAGCCAGCCCGGGGCACGCAGCACGTCGGCGGCGATCAACAGCAGCAGCGACCCGAGCGCGGCGCGCTCGACCGCCGGGTTGCGCCTGGCTGCGGCACCGGGCACGCCGTTGTTGGTGAACATCGCCACCACGCGGCCAGCCATCGCGGCGACGACGAACAGCACCAGGTCGAGCGCCACCGCGATGCCGAACAACGGTGGCAGGTCGAACACGCCGAGCTGGGCCAGGAAGATCGCGCCGTCGGCCAGCGCCATGCCCACCAGCACGGCGACGAAGAAGATGTTGCGCCAGCTGCGCGCGCGCACGAATGCCCGCACGAGCACCGCCGCGGCGGCCAACGGGAACGCCACGTTGGCTGCCGCCGCGGCCCAGCCCCAGGGCGTCAGCACCAGCACGCGGGCAAGCAGCCACAGCGCCGCCAGCGCGGCCAGCGGCGGCCCTTTCAGCGTGGGCCGGCCGGTCCAGTTGCTGCCGGCGGTGAGCAGAAAACCGACGATCACCGCCAGCACGAATCCGAACACCATCTCGTGCGCGTGCCACAGCGGGCCATTCAGGTAGGCGTGGCCGAGCCAGCCGGCGAACTGCAGCGCCCACAGCGCGATCGACAGCGCGGCGAACACGCTGGCCAGCAGGTAGAACGGCCGGAAGCCCAGCTCCCACAGCGCGAACCGACGCGCCGGCGCCGGAGTTGGTTTGTCGAGTTGGAGCATGGTCGTCATGGCGGGGTGTGGCGGTGGCGTCGTCAGGCTGCGCTGCGGACCAACGACTGGATCCCGGGCGTGCGCACGAGTGCGAACGGGCTGCGCGCCAGGCCGCAGGGACGTGCGCGCGCGAATTGAAGATGCATGCCAGATGCAACTATACACCGCGCCGCGCAGCGCTTGCCGCCCGGCTGCGGGCGAGGCGCCGCGCCCGGCATCGGCGTGGCGCGATCATCGCTCGGCGATGTAGTGCTGCATCGAGATGGCCTCGCCCGTGGGCACGAACGCGCGCACGCGCGCCTCGAGCTCCTGGTCGGCCAGCGTCGCGCGGCTGCGCTGGTGCAAGTAATCGGCCCAGCTCGTGACGATGAAGCGCTCGCAGTAGCGCGAAGGGTCGCCGAGGTCGCGATAGATGCGCCAGAAGGTCGCGCCGTCGCGGCGCCGCGGCGCGCGCATCGCGGTCAGCGCGTCGAGGAACGCCGCCGCGTCGTCGGTGCGGATGCGGTAGGCGATCTCCACCGCCACCGGGCCGGCCTGCGGGGCTGGCTCGTCGGCGACGAACAGGTCCTCCCACGGCGCGGCCGGCGTCACGTCCTGCTGCTGCCCCATGCGCAGCGGGAAGGGCCGCGCCAGCAGCATGCCGGCGAGCATGGCCAACGTCGCCAGCGTCAGCGCCGCCTGCAGCCCGAAGGCGCTCGACACCACACCCCAGAACGCCGAGCCGAATGCGAACGCGCCGAGCGCCGACAGCGCGTGCAGCGCCGCCGCGCGCGAGCGCACCCACGGCGGCGCGCTGGTCTGGGTGGCGGTGTTGAAGGTCGACATCACCGCCATCCACGCGCCGCCGCCGGCCACCAGCGCCAGGTAGACGGGCGTCCGCCATTGCGACCAGGCGGCGATCGCCATCGCGGCGGCGAATACCACGCAGCCGGCGTGCACCAGCAGTTCCAGCCCCAGCCGCACGCGCGCTCGGTTGACCACCAGGCCGGTGATCACCGCGCCGACCCCCAGACAGCCGATCAGCGCGCCGAAGCCAGCCGCCCCGGTGCCGAGCTGCTGCAGCCCGATCACCGGCAGCAGCGCCCACAGCGCCGAGCCGGCGGCGCTGTAGGCCATCGTGCGCAGCAGTTGCGCCAGGATCAGCTGCGAGTGGCGCGCGTAGCGCAGCGCCGCCAGCGTGCCGCCCCACAGCCGCTCGGCCGGCAGGCGCGACGGCGGGTGCGGCTGCGGCGGCCAGCGCCGGATCGATTGCCAGGTGAGCAGCGTGCTCAGCACCGCGATGCCGAACACCCAGTCGCTGCCGGCGTAGGCGAACACCACGCCGGCCAGCGTCGGGCCGAGCGCACGCGCGCTGTTGTAGGCGATGCCCACCAGCGTGATGGCCTGCGGCATCTCGTCGCGCGGCACGCTATCGGCGACGGTCGAGTTCCACGCCGGCGACAGCACGGCGATGCAGCATCCGATCAGGAAGGTGAACAGCAGCAGCACCGCAGCGCCCGCCACGTCGGCCATCAGCAGCAGCGTGAGCAGCGCCAGCAGCGCAGCCTGCGTCAGCAGCGAGGCCACCAGCAGCCGGCGCCGATCGGTGACGTCGGCCAGCACGCCGGCGGGCAGCGACAGCAGGAACATCGGCAGGAACACCGCCGTCTGCACCAGCGCGGTGAGGATCGCCGACCCCGTCAGCTCGACCACCAGCCACGAGGTGGCCATGACCTGCATCGCGTTGCCGACGAAGTACGCCAACCCGCCCGCGCACAAGCCGCGAAACGTCGGGTGGCTGCGCAGGGTCTGGCGGATGGAGGCGCTGGCGGTCATCGCGGCGCGCCATTGTCCATGGCGCGCGGGCGAGCGGTGCGCCATCGACCCGACGGCGATCGACGCGGTGCGGGCCGTCATCAGCGACGCCACTGGACCTTCGAGGTCGGGCACGGCCGAGGCTTGCAGACGCAGGCGAGCGCCGCCTGCAACGGCGAGATCGCCCGCCGCAGGAAGCGGCCTCGCTACTCGAGCACCACGCGCGGGAAGTAGAACGACACCACCCAGTTCGGCACGTCGACGATCGAGCTGATGCGCAGGTCGGCGCACACGCTGCAGAGCATGTAGGCGTCGATCGGCGAGTAGTTGTAGCGCCGCGCGAGCAGCTCGACCATCTCCGACACCGCGATGCGCGCGCCGGCCATCAGGTCGGGGCCGATGCCGGTGGTGACCTCGTAGCCACGCTTGTCCAGGTGGGTCGACACCGGGCCCGGCGTCAGGTAGCGCGGCATGCGCAGCCGCGCGTCCTTGACCAGCTCGATCTTCAGGCTGACGTCGATCGCGCTCTCGATCGCGGTGCCGCACACCTCGCCGTCGCCCTGCGCGGCATGCGTGTCGCCCACCGAGAACAGCGCTCCCGCCACCTCGATCGGCAGCCACAGCTCGGTGCCCTCGGCGATGTCGCGCACGTCCATGTTGCCGCCCACCTGCCGCGGCGGGATCACGCTGTGCAGCCCCGGCTCGGCGAGCGCGACGCCGATGGTGCCGCACATCGGCTTCAGCGGCACGCGGCCACCCGGGCCGTACAGCGCCGGCTTCAGCCCGGGGTCGACCTTCCAGTGGTGCAGGTGCGCTTCGGGGAACTGGTCGGTCAGCAGGCCGAAGCCCGGGATGTTGCCGGTCCAGCCCCAGCCCGACGGCGCGAACGACAGCACCGTGACCTTCAGCGCATCGCCGGGCCTGGCACCTTCGACGTAGACCGGGCCGGTCACCGGGTTGACGCGCGCCAGGTCGAGCTTGACCAGGTCGGCCGCGGTCGACTCGCGGTTGAGCTGGCCCGACGACGCGTCGACGGTCTCGAAGTGCACCGTCTCGCCGGGCGCGATGCGCAGCTTCGGCTCGAAGGCGTTGTTCCAGCCGTGGTGGATGTGCTGGCGGTGGATGGTGTGCTGGGCATGCTGGTGCGAGGCCAAGGTGTGCTCCTTCAGACCGCGACGGTCAGCGCGCCGTCGATCACCAGGTTGGTGCCCGAGATGCGGCTGGCCTTCGGGCTGGAGACGAACACCACGCCGTTGGCAACCTCCTCGGCGGTGCCGAAGCGCCCGGTGGGGTTGACCTTCAGCGTCGACGCGAACAGGTCGGGCATGTTCTTCTCGACGGTCTGCCAGAAGCCGCCGTCGAAGTAGGTGTTGCCCGGCGACACGCAGTTGACCCGGATGCCCTTGCCGACCAACTGGCGGCTCAGGCCCTTGGCGTAGTGGATCAGCGCGGCCTTGATCGCACCGTAGGATCCGGCAGCGAAGTCGACCTCGAAGCCCGACACGCTGGAGATCAGCACGATCGACGCGCAGTCGGACTTCTCCAGGAACGGCACCGCCGCCTGAACTGCGTTGACGGTGTGCATCATGTCGACCCGGAACGACTTCTCCCAGGTGTCGGCGTTGTCGCCAGCCGCGAGGGCGCTGACGTTGCACACCAGGGCGTCGACACCGCCGAGCGCCTTGGCGCTCGCGCCGACCCACCCGGCGAGCGCTGCGCCGTCGGCCACGTCGAACGCGCGGCCGAAGGCCTTGACGCCCTTGGCCTCGAGCGC
>JABTUC010000007.1 GCA_015075545.1 Ideonella sp.
GCGCATGCGTGAACGCGGGCGCGCCGTTCGGGCCGAGCGCCCGCGTTGCGATCAGGGCCGCTCGCCGCGCGTGGCGCACGGGGCATATCCCGATGCGCACCGATGCCGGCTTTGCGTCCAATAAACGGTTTCACGAGTTCCGCACCTGGCAGCGCACCGCATGACGTGGTCGATCCTCGCGCGCGACGACCACGGCCGCTTCGGCGTGGCGATCGCGAGCCGTTTCTTCGCGGTGGGCGCGCTGTGCGTGCACACGCGTCGCGGCGTCGGGGCGCTCGCCACGCAGGCGCTGATGAACCCGCTGTACGGTCGGGCCGGAATCGAGCGGCTCGCGCGCGGCGAGTCGCCGGGCGAGGTGGTGGCCGAGCTGACACGCGCCGACCCCGGGCGCGCGCAGCGCCAGTTGCACGTGCTCGGCGCCAGCGGCGCCGCCGCGGTACACACCGGCGAGGCCTGCGTCGACTGGTGCGGGCACCTCGTGCGCGCGGACTTCAGCGTCGCCGGCAACATGCTCGCCGGCGCTCAGGTGCTGCGCGCCACCGCCGACGCCTTCGTCGCCGCGGCCGCGCTGCCGCTGGCCGAGCGCCTGATCGAGGCCATGGCCGCCGGCGAGGCGGCCGGTGGCGACAAGCGCGGCAGGCAGTCGGCCGCGCTGCGCATCCAGGGCGACGAAGACCATGCCGAACTCGACCTGCGCGTCGACGACCACGCCGAGCCGATCGCCGAACTGCGTCGCTTGCACGCCGTGAGCCTGCAGCGCTTTCAGCCGTTCGTCGCCTGCCTGGCCGGCCGCCACGACCCGGTGGGCGAACTCGACCGCGCGCGCATCGAGGCGCGCATCGAAGCCTTTCACGCGGCGCGCGCGGCCTGAGGCGCGCGCATCCCAATCGCCATTCGACCGGAGAATGACCATGAAGCCCATCCCCAAGTTGCTCTCGGCCGCGCTGCTGTCGCTGGCCGCCTGCGCCGCGCAGGCGCAGGCGCTGCGCGTCGGCCTGGCCGAAGACCCCGACGTGCTCGACCCGACGTTGGCGCGCACCTTCGTCGGCCGCATCGTGTTCGCCGCGCTGTGCGACAAGCTGATCGACATCGACGAGAAGCTCAACATGGTGCCGCAGCTCGCCACGAGCTGGCAGTGGTCGGCCGACAGCAAGGCGCTGACGATGAAGATCCGCCCGGGCGTCACCTTCCACGACGGCGAGAAGCTCGACGCCGCGGCGGTGAAGTTCAACCTCGAGCGCCACAAGACGATGCAGGGCTCCAACCGCCGCGGCGAGCTGGCCCCGCTGGCCAGCGTCGACGTGGTCGACCCGCTGACGGTGCGCCTGAACCTGAGTGCGCCGTTCTCGCCGCTGCTGGCTGCACTGGCCGACCGCGCCGGCATGATGGTGAGCCCGAAGGCCGCGCAGGCCGAAGGCGCGCACTTCGGCAACAAGCCGGTGTGCTCGGGGCCGTTCAAGTTCGTCGAGCGGGTGGCGCAGGACCGCATCGTGCTCGAGCGCTACGACGGCTACTGGAACAAGGCCAACATCCACTTCGACAAGATCACCTACACGCCGATCGTCGACGCCACCGTGCGGCTGGCCAACCTGAAGTCGGGGCAGTTCGACTTCATCGAGCGCGTCGCGGCCAGCGACATCGAGAAGCTGCAGGCCGAGAAGAAGTTCAAGGTCGCGCGCATCACCGAGATCGGCTACCAGGGCATCACGGTCAACATCGGCAAGAGCGAGCAGGCCAAGCAGCACGCGCTCGGCAAGGACGCGCGCGTGCGCGAGGCCTTCGAGCTGGCGATCGACCGCGCGGGGCTGGTGCAGGTGGTGATGGACAACCAGGCCACCGTCGGCAACCAGTGGGTGCCGCCGAGCAACGGCTACTACGCGAAGAACGTGCCGGTTCCCAAGCGCGACGTGGCGCGTGCCAAGGCGCTGCTGAAGGAGGCGGGCATCCCCAACCCCACGGTGACGCTGATGACGGCCACCACCAGCGACGCGCAGCGCCTGGGGCTGGTGGTGCAGGCGATGGCGCGCGAGGCCGGCTTCGACGTCAAGGTGCAGACCACCGAGTTCGCCACTTCGCTGAACCTCGCCGACAAGGGCGACTTCGACGCCTACGTGCTGGCCTGGAGCGGCCGCGCCGACCCCGACGGCAACCTCTACAGCTTCGACGCCTGCAAGCAGCCGCTCAACTACGCCGGCTACTGCAGCGAGGAGACCGACGCACTGCTGAAGCAGTCGCGCACGCAGCTCGACCCGGCCGCGCGCAAGAAGACCTACGAGCAGATCGCCGCGCGCGTGCTCAAGGAGCGCCCGATCATCTACCTGTACCACCGCAACTGGCTGTGGGCCTACACGCCCAAGCTCGGCGGCGTGCGCGAGCTGCCCGACGGCCTGCTGCGCGTCACCGGGTTGAAGATGGCCGGTTCGTGAGGCGGCCGACGCATCGATGACCGACTACCTGCTCAAGCGCCTGGCGCAGGTGGTGCCGACGCTGGTGTTCGTGTCGATGCTGATCTTCGGGCTGCAGCAGTTGCTGCCCGGCGACCCGGCCAAGGTGCTGGCCGGCGAAGAGCAGGATCCGGGCGTCATTGCGCACCTGCGCGAGAAGCTGCACCTCGACGAGCCGCTGCCGGTGCGCTATGCGTACTGGATCGGCGGCGTGCTCAAGGGCGACTTCGGCGAATCGATCCGCACGCAGCAGCCGGTGCTCGACCTGGTGCTGCAGAAGCTGCCGGTGACGATCCAGCTCGGCACGATGGCGTTCGCGATCGCGCTGCTGATCGGCATCCCCGCCGGCATCGTGGCGGCGATCGGGCGCGGCACCTGGTGGGACTCGGCCGCCAACGCGGTGGCGCTGTGGGGCATCAGCACGCCGAACTTCTGGCTCGGCATCCTGCTGATCCTGCTGTTTTCGGTGCAGCTCGGCTGGCTGCCGGCGTCGGGCTACGTGAGCCCGTTGGAGGATCTGCGCGCCAACCTCGAGGCGATGATCATGCCGGCGTTCGTGCTCGGCAACGCGCTGGCCGCGGTGCTGATGCGCCACACGCGCAGCGCGATGCTGCAGGTGCTGTCGTCGGACTACATCCGCACCGCGCGCGCCAAGGGGCTGAGCGAGCGCGTCGTCGTGCTCAAGCACGCGCTGCGCAACGCGCTGACGCCGGTGATCACGCTGGGCGCGCTCGAACTGGGCACGCTGCTGTCGGGCGCGGTGCTGACCGAGCAGGTGTTCAGCATCCCCGGCTTCGGCAAGCTGATCGTCGACGCGGTGTTCAACCGCGACTACGCGGTGGTGCAGGGCGTGGTGATGGTCACCGCCTCGGCGTACATCACGCTGAGCCTGCTGGCCGACCTGGCGTACTTCGTCATCAACCCGCGGCTGCGGCATTGAAGGCAACGAAGTGACTCCTTCTTGCGTGTCCTTCGTGCGGCGAGGTGGTCGGCACCTGGCAGGAGATCGTGTGGTCGCGGTTGACGCTTGCACCTGCGAGAGATTTGCGCGGCGCGGTGGGCGGTACCCGATGGGGGCTCCTACTGTGGCGGTCGGCCCTGCGGGCCGACTGCGCTGCGATGCTCGCGCCACGAGGGCGGCTGCGCGCCCTGGCGCTTGCAAGCGCCAGGGCGTTCGCCAGGCGTGGGCCAGCCCGCAGGGGACGGGCCCACGTCCGGGCTCACTACCGCCGTCCGCGGCGCTGCACGCGCCGCGAACTTCACGGCGTCCTCGCCGGTCCGTCGCCTGCGGCGCCGGACTCCCCCTCGTGCCGCTGGCCTTGCAGGCCGCGCTGGCCCTTGCGGCCCAGCCGCTCGCCAGGCGCAAACAGTCCACCGGACTGTTTGCGTCCGGGCTCGCCTTCTCGCCGCCCCACAAGTCGCCCCCACCGGGCACCGCCCACCGCGCAGAGACGCTCGTTGCCTTTGACGATGCATGCCACGGTGGTGCCTGCAAAGCCGTGGTCGGGTGTGCGCCGGCAGCGACATTGCGCGGCGCTGAGGAGCGCAGGGTCGAGGCGGGCGCGCGCGCAGCGCGCGCTTCGTGTTCTGACTCGCCGCGATTGTCCGAGCGCAGCGAACGAAGTGAGCGTAGCGAGTTTCGCGGCGCCGCCTCGGGCCGAGCACCGGAAGGGATCCTCCGCGAAGCGGGGGACGCCGTGCACGAGCGCCGGCGCATACCCGGCCGCGGCTTTGCCTCGCTCGGTCTGCGTCGGCAGGAGCGGCATTGACATGGCCGCCGTGCTCCCAGTCACAACCCTCGGCAAACCCATCACCCCGTCGAGCCCGGCACGGCGTGCGCTGCGCAAGCTGGTACGGCGCAAGCCGGCGATGCTGGGGTTGGCGATCGTGCTGGCGTTCATCGCGCTGGCGGTGTTCGCGCCGTGGATCGCGCCGCACGATCCGCTGGCCACGAGCTGGGGCGCGATCCGCAAGGCGCCGAGCGCGGCGTACTGGTTCGGCACCGACGAGATCGGGCGCGACGTGTTGTCGCGCGTGGTGTTCGGCACGCGCGCGTCGCTGCTGGCCGGCGTGGTGTCGGTGTCGATCTCGCTGCTGCTGGGCGTGCCGATCGGCCTGCTCGCGGGTTTCGTCGGCGGCTTCGTCGATGGCCTGGTCTCGCGCATCACCGATGCCTTCCTGGCGTGCCCGTTCCTGATCCTGGCGATCGCGCTGGCGGCGTTTCTGGGCCCGAGCCTGAGCAACGCGATGATCGCCATCGGCGTCTCGGCGACGCCGATCTTCGTGCGGCTGACGCGCGCACAGGTGCTCAACGTCAAGGTCGAAGGCTACGTCGAGGCGGCGCGCGCGCTCGGCAACCCGCGCTGGCGCATCGCGATCCGGCACGTGCTGCCCAATGTCACCGCGCCGCTGATCGTGCAGGCCACGCTGGCGATCGCTGCCGCGGTGATCGCCGAGGCGAGTCTGTCGTTCCTCGGCCTCGGGCAGCAGCCGCCCGAGCCGAGCTGGGGCAGCATGCTCAACACCGCGAAGAACTACGTCGACCAGGCGCCGTGGATGGCGGTGTGGCCGGGGCTCGCGATCTTCGCGCTCGTACTGGCGTTCAACCTGCTGGGCGATGGGCTGCGCGATGCGCTCGATCCGCGGCAGATCTGAAGCGATGAGTTCCTGCCGTCGGCTCGTCTGTCTTGCCCTGTGGCTGTGCGCCCGGGCGGCGGCGGGCAGCGAAACACCGGCCGACCCGGCCTCCGACGCGCCCGAGACGCCAAGGGGCGCAGCGACCGCCGTGATCGCGCCGACCTCCTACGCGCAGGCGCTGCAGACCTGGCGGCGGCCCGAGGATGTGAGCGCCTGGCTCGGTGAGCACTTCGAGTACGACATGGCGCGCGCGCTGCGGCTGTCGGAGACGCAGCGCGCGCGCTCCGGCACGCTGCCGATCCACGAGCCTGCGGCCTTCTACGCCGCGCCGCGCGGCGTGTGCGTCGACGTCGCGCGTTTCGCGGTCGAGTCGCTGCGCGCGATCGACCCGCAGGCGCGCGCCGGCTACCTGATGATCGAGTTCAACCCCGCCACGCTGTCGGGCCAGACGCTGCGGCGGCATTGGGTGGCCGCCTTCGAGCGCGACGGCCGGCTCTTCGTGTTCGGTGATTCCAAGCGCCCTGGGCATCTGGCCGGGCCGTATGCCGACGCGGCCGCGTTCGCCGCCGACTACGCGCGCTACCGCGGCCGCGAGATCGTCGCGGTGCGATCGGTGGCGAGCTACGAGCGGCAGCGTCGCCAGCTTGCCACGCGGGCGGCGCGCGAGCCGGCGCGGCCGTGACGGTGGAGGCGGCCGACCATCATGTGCTGACGAGGTGCTGTTGCCCTGCAACCGCAGGTCGCGCGCTCACCTCGACTGCGGCACACTCGATGCGGCCGCGCGATCCGTCTGCGGCCGGCTCTGTTTGCGGCCGGCCAATCCGGCAGCAGGCGCCGGCGACGACGAGAAGGAGGAGCCCGTGGCCGTTCGCATCGTCAGGCTCGGTACGCCGCGCCATCCCGACGAAGGGTTGCGCATCGGCACCGTGCGGCGCCCGCCGCGCGGCGTGCCGAAGGAGCAGTTCGCGTCGCAGAACTGGTACGACGTGTGGTACCCGGTGCTGTCGCCGTCGGTCGAGACGATGGCGGTGGCCCACGCCGCGCAGACCGATGTGCAGTGGAACGCGTTTCGTCGCAAGTTCCGCGCCGAGATGTCGGCGTCCGACGCGTCGCGCACGCTCGACCTGCTGGCCGCGCTGTCGCACAAGGCCCAGTTCGCGATCGGCTGCTACTGCGAGAACGAGGCCCACTGCCATCGCTCGGTGCTGCGCGAGCTGCTCGCCGAGCGCGGCGCCGAGGTCGTCTGACCGCGATCGTCCGGACGATGGAGATCGAGATGGAACCTCGGGTGAGCCTGATCACGCTCGGCGTTGCCGATCTCGAACGCGCGTTGACCTTCTACGAACAGATGCTCGGCTGGAAGGTGGCCCAGCAGTTGCCCGGCATCGCGTTCTTCGACCTCGGCGGCCTGGTGCTCGCACTGTATCCGCACGCCGACCTGGCCGACGACATGCAACTCGGCGCGCCGGTGACCCGCGGCGCCTACGAGGGCTTCGCGTTGGCCCACAACCTGCGCAGCGTGCAGGAGGTCGACGCGCTGTTCGCGCACCTGGCGCGCCACGGCGCGACGATCGTCAAGCCGCCGCACAAGGCCGACTGGGGCGGCTACTCGGGCTACTTTGCCGACCCCGACGGCCACAAGTGGGAGGTGGCCTACAACCCGTACTGGACGATCGGCGCCGACGGCCGCATCGGCCTGCGGCCGCCGGGGTAAGCGCGCCCTGTGCGCCGCGCGGGGCCGCGCGCGCCAGCCGCTGCTTCACCGGCTGCTGGCGAAGCAGTAGAAGCGCCCGGCGCCGCCGGTGCGCACCAGCGCCTCCTGGCTGCAGCCGGCGCTCGGGTGCGCGAAGTTCCAGCTCTTGCCCCAGTTGTCGGGCATCGGCGCCATGCGGTCGTGGTGGCCGACGATCGCCGAGCCGTCGCTGCTGCTGGTCCACGCCTTGCACGTCGTGTCGGCCCCCGGCGCGAACGCGGTGCCGTCGGTGCGCGAGCCGGTCAGGATGTCGTGCTCGTTGGGCGTGTCGCCGCGGCCTTTGACCGGGTTGCCCTTCTCGTCGAGCGCGCTGGCCTTGTCGATCGCGTTGCCGTTGTGCAGTTGCGCGAGGTCGGCGGCGATCAGCACGCCGCGGGCGTTGTACCAGGGGCCGTTGCCGATGCGATCGCGCGCGTGGATCGACGCCGCGCCCGGCGTACTGCCCGACGGAAAGCTGCCCGGCACACTGAGGTAGGCGCGCCAGGTGCGGCCGCCGGCACCCGCGGCGGCAGCCAGGCTCTGGCAATGCGCGTCGGCGCCGGCCAGGCCGCCGAGGTCGCCGCCCTTGCCGCTGCCCGTGCTGGTGACGAAGAAGCTCATCGGGCCCGTGCCAGGCGGCGTGGCGCATGCGGCGAGCAGGGCAACCGCGAATGCCATCGAGACGGGGACTCTGTGACGCATCGGATGCTCCTTCCCTGGTGCCTGGGCTCGAAGCGCGTATACGCGACGTGGCGCGTCTTCATTGCTCAGGGTGTTCCCTGCCCTTGGACTGCTGCCGCGTAGACTGGCCGCGTGAGCGCATCCTCGACGATGCGGCTGACGCAGCCGCTGATCGGCGTCGACTTCTCCAGCCGCCCGACACGGCGCAAGCCGATCGTGGTGGCGCTCGGGCACCGCGCTGGCGGCGCGGTGCACTTGAGCAGGCTGCAAGCCCACGCGACGCTCGACGATTTCGCCGTCTGGCTGCGCCGGCCGGGCGACTGGACCGGCGGCTTCGACTTCCCGTTCGGCCTGCCGCGCGCCCTGGTCGAGCACCTCGGCTGGCCGACGCGGTGGCTGGCGTGCATGCGGCAATACGCCGCGCTGCCGCGTGCGCAGATCCGCGACACCTTCGCCGCCTACTGCGCGGCGCGGCCGGCGGGCGCGAAGTTCGCGCACCGCGCGTGCGACCGCCCGGCGGGGTCGAGCCCGTCGATGAAGTGGGTCAACCCGCCGGTGGCCTACATGATGCACGCCGGCGTGCCGCTGCTGCTGGCCGCCGGCGTGCACCTGCCGGTGCTGCACGCCGGCGACGAGCGGCGCGTCGCGCTCGAGGCCTACCCGGGGCTGCTGGCGCGCGAGCTGATCGGCGCGCGCTCGTACAAGAGCGACGACCCGCGCAAGCACACCGACGAGCGCCTGCTGGCGCGCATCGCGATCGTCGATGCGCTGAGCCAGGGGCGTACGCGGCTGGGGCTGCGGCTGTCGCTGCAGTCAACGCAACGCGAGGCGCTGCTCGACGACGCTTCGGGCGACACGCTCGACGCCGTGCTGTGCATGTTGCAGGCGGCGTGGTCGACGACGCGGCCGAACCACGGGCTGCCGCCCGGGGTCGATCCGCTCGAAGGCTGGATCGTCAGCGCATGATCGGACGCATGGAGCACGGCGCCGTGGACGCCGAAGCCTGGTTCGCACGCCGCGGCTGGCAGCCGTTCGCGTTCCAGCGCGAGGTGTGGGCCGCCATGGCCGCCGGCCGCAGCGGCCTGCTGCACGCCACCACCGGCAGCGGCAAGACCTACGCGGTGTGGCTCGGCGCGCTGGCGCGCGCCGCTCGAGCAAATGCGGCTCCGCCGCTTTGCTCGAACCCCCGCGGGGGGCGGGGGCCACCGGCCCGACCCTGGGGGTGCTCGGAGCTCGGCAACGCCGTCGTCGAACACGACAGCGCCCGCCCCCGCTCGGAGGGGGCGGGTCGGGGTGGGGGAGCGAAAAGTTCGGCTGCGTCAGCCAGTGGACCGCAGGTCCTCTGGCTGACGCCGATGCGTGCGCTGGCCGCCGACACGCAGCGCGCGCTCGAGCTGCCGCTGCCCGAACTGGCGCCGCACTGGAGCGTGGGCCTGCGCACCGGCGACACCTCGGCGGCCGAGCGCGCGCGGCAGCAGCGCAGGCTGCCCACCGCGCTGGTGACCACGCCCGAGTCGTTCACGCTGCTGCTGACGCGCGCCGACGCGCGCGAGCGGTTCGCCGGCGTGCAGACGGTGATCGTCGACGAGTGGCACGAGCTGGTGGGCAACAAGCGCGGCGTGCAGGTGCAGCTCGCGCTGGCACGGCTGCGGCGCTGGAACCCGCGGCTGGTGGTGTGGGGCCTGTCGGCGACGCTCGGCAACCTGGCCGACGCGATGCGGATGCTGCTGGCGCACGACGAGGGCGTGCTGGTGCAGGGCAAGATCGACAAGCCGCTGGTGGTCGACACGCTGCTGCCCGCCGACCCCGGGCGCTTCTCGTGGGGCGGCCACCTCGGCGCGCAGATGGAAGACCCGGTGGTGCGCGAGATCGAGCGCAGCGGCACGACGCTGGTGTTCACCAACGTGCGCTCGCAGGCCGAGATCTGGTACCAGATGCTGCTGCGCTCGCGCCCCGAGTGGGCCGGCCAGATCGCGCTGCACCACGGTTCGCTCGACAAGGAGGTGCGCGCCTGGGTCGAACAGGGCCTGAAGGCCGGCACCTTGAAGGCGGTGGTCGCCACCTCGTCGCTCGACCTCGGCGTCGACTTCCTGCCGGTGGAGCGCGTGCTGCAGATCGGCTCGGCCAAGGGCGTCGCGCGCCTGCTGCAACGCGCCGGCCGCTCGGGGCATCAGCCCGGGCGCGCCAGCCGCATCACGCTGGTGCCGACCCACACGCTCGAGCTGGTCGAGGCGGTGGCGGCGCGGCGCGCCGTGGCCGCCGGCCGCGTCGAGCCGCGCTTCGCACCCGACAAGCCGCTCGACGTGCTGGTGCAGCACCTGGTGAGCATCGCGCTCGGCGGCGGCTTCGTCGCCGACGGGCTGTTCGACGAGGTGCGCAGCGCCTGGAGCTACCGCGACCTGGCGCGCGAGGAGTTTCAGTGGGCGCTCGACTTCGTCACCCGCGGCGGTTCGAGCCTGAAGGCTTACCCCGAGTACCACCGCGTCGTGCGCGGCGACGACGGCGTGTACCGCGTGAGCGATCGCGGCATCGCGCTGCGGCACCGGCTGCAGGTGGGCACCATCGTCGCCGAGGCGTCGATGCTGGTGAAGTGGCTCACGGGCGGCACCCTCGGGCAGATCGAAGAGGGTTTCATCGCACGTCTCAACAAGGGCGACCACTTCGTGTTCGCCGGCCGCGTGCTCGAGTACGTGCGCACGCAGGACATGATCGCCTACGTGCGCAAGGCCAGCCGCAAGAGCGGCATCGTGCCGGCGTGGGCGGGCAGCAAGATGTCGCTCTCGAGCGAGCTGGCCGACGCCACGCTGCAGGCGCTGCAGTCGGCGCGCCAGGGCGACTTCTTCGAGCCCGAGCTGCAGGCCGCGCAGCCGATGCTGCAGGCGCAATCGCGGCTGTCGAAGCTGCCGACGCCGGGCACCTTGCTGATCGAGCAGCACCGCTCGAAGGAAGGCCACCACGTGTTCGTGTACCCGTTCGCCGGCCGTACCGTGCACCTCGGGTTGGCCAGCTTGCTGGCATGGCGGCTGTCGCGCCGGCAGCCCAACACCTTCAGCATGAGCTTCAACGACTACGGCTTCGAGCTGCTCGCCGCCGAGCCGATCGAGATGCGCGCGCTGCTCGACGGCAGCGCGTTCGACGACGCCGAGCTGCTGCACGACGTGCTGGCCAGCCTGAACAGCAGCGAGCTGGCGCTGCGGCGGTTTCGCGAGATCGCGCGCGTCGCAGGGCTGGTGTTCACCGGCTACCCCGGTGCCCCCAAGAGCACCAAGCAACTGCAGGCCAGCTCGAGCCTGTTCTACGAGGTGTTCCGCAAGTACGACCCGGGCAACAAGCTGCTCGACCAGGCCGACGCCGAGGTGCTGGCGCAAGAGCTCGACCTGCGCCGCCTGCGCGGCGGCCTGAAGCGCATGCGAGCGCAGCAGGTCGAGGCGGTGACGCTGCGCGTGCCCAGCCCGTTCGCGCTGGCGCTGATGGTCGAGCGCTTCCGCGAGGAGCTGTCTACTGAGAAGCTTGCTGACCGGCTGGCGCGCATCCTGAAGGATGCGAACGACGAGATTGATGCACCGAGCGCCGAACCCGCGCCGCGCGTGCGTCGCGCATCGCGGCGCAGAGTCGGCACGTGAGCTGGTGCGTGAGGCTGGTGCGCCGTCGACGGCTCCGCGCCGCAGTACGATGGCAATTCCCCCGAGCCCACGCTGCGCGGAGGCCCGACGATGCTCGACCCATTGCCCCCGCCGCCGCCGCTGCTGCCGATGATGCAGATCCGCTGCGAGGTCGGCCCGCTGGTGAGCCTGGGCGTGGCCAAGCACGGCGAGCGGCGCTACGTTGCGCTGGGCGGCGGCACGGTCAGCGGCCCGGAGTTGAACGGCACGCTGGTCGAAGGCGGCGTCGATTGGCAGATCCGGCGCAACGACGACGTGCTGGAGATCGCCGCGCACTACGTGATCCGCGCCGACGACGGCGGCCTGATCGAGGTGCAGAGCGACGGCCTGCGCCACGGACCGCCCGAGGTGATGGCGCGGCTGGCCCGCGGCGAGACGGTGCCGCGCGATCAGTACTTCTTTCGCACTGTGATGCGCTTCACCACCGGCGCGCCGCGCTGGCTGCACTTGAACAAGGTGCTCGCGCTGGCGGTCGGCGAACGCGAGGCAAAGCTGGTGAAGCTGGACGTCTACCGCCTCACCTGAGCGGGCACCGAGGGCGGCCTGCGGCGCCTGGGCCTGCGTGCAGCCCGCTCAGCCCCACACCTCGTGCGCCACCTCGACCACGCGTTCGAGCTTGCGCCACTGATCGTCCGCCGACAGCGCATTGCCGTGGTGCGTGCTCGAGAAGCCGCATTGCGGCGACAGGCACAGGCGCTCCAGCGGCAGCGCCTTGGCGGCCTCGTCGATGCGGCGCTTCAGCGCATCCCTGGATTCCAGCGCGCCGACCTTGGTGGTGACCAGCCCGAGCACCACCTTCTTGCCCTTGTCGCCGCTGTCGTGCAGCACGTGCAGCGGCTCGAAGCCGCCGGCGCGCTCGCTGTCGAACTCCATGAAGTAGCCGTCGACGCGGGTCGAGAACATCGCCTCGACCACCGGCTCGTAGCCGCCCTGCGCGACCCACGCGCTCTTGAAGTTGCCGCGGCAGGTGTGGATCGTCACGCGCAGGTCGTCGGGCTTGCCGGCCAGCGCGGCGTTGATGGCGTCGGCGTAGGTGCGCGGCAGCAGCGCCGGGTCGTCGCCGTTGGCGCGGCAATTGGCCTGGATCTTCGCGTCGCACAGGTAGGCGAAGGTGATGTCGTCGAGCTGCAGGTAGCGGCAGCCGGCGTCGTACAGGTGGCCGATGGCAGCGCGGTAGGCCGCTGCCACGTCGGCCCAGAACTCGGCCAGATCGGGGTAGGCCTGCTGCGAGATCGCGGCGCGGCCGCCGCGCAGGTGCAGCATCGACGGCGAAGGAATCGTCATCTTCGGCGTGCCCGTGGTCACCGACTTCAGGAACGCGAAGTCGCTGGCCATGATCGGCTTGCTGCAGGCGACCTTGCCGGTGACCGCGGCGATCGGCGGCTGCTCGCTCCCCTCGGCGTTGAACTTCGCGCCGGGGTTCTCTTGCAGCACGACGCCGTCGAGCCGCGACAGGAAGTCGAGGTGCCACCAGTCGCGGCGGAACTCGCCGTCGGTGATGCCCTGCAGGCCGATGTCCTGCTGCCGGCGCACGGCGTCGCGGACGGCGCGGTCCTCGATGGCGGCCAACTCGCCGGCTGCGAGTTGCCCCGCCTTGAAGCGGCGCCGGGCCTGGGCCAGATCGGCGGGACGCAGCAGGCTGCCGACCTGGTCGGCGCGGAAGGGGGCGTTCATCGGCATGTCCTTCGGGCGAGAGCGTTCGCGCGCTTTGGTGCCGGGAGTGTGCGCTCCGGCTTCGCGCGAATGCGGCGAGCTTACATGTGCGCCGGCAGGAAGGTCGCGATGATCGGAAACGCGACCAGGACCACCAGCCGCAGGATATCGGTGAGCACGAACGGCGCGACGCCGTAGAAGATGGTCGACAGCTTGACGTCGCGCACGACGCTCTTGATGACGAACACGTTCATCCCCACCGGCGGGTGGATCAGCCCCAGCTCGACGGTGACGACGACGATCACGCCGAACCAGATCGGGTCGAAGCCGAGCTGCGTGATGATCGGGAAGATGATCGGCACCGTCAGGATGATCATCGCCATCGCGTCCATGATGCAGCCCAGCAGCAGGTACATCAGCAGGATCAGCGCCAGCACCTCGTACTTGCCCAGGCCGAGCCCGGTGAGCCAGGTGGTCAGCGCCTGCGGCGTCTGGGTCACGGTCAGGAAGTAGCCGAACAGCAGCGCGCCGATCAGGATCGTGAACACCGCGGCGGTGGTGCGCAGCGATTCGATCAGGCTGCGCATGAACTGCTCGCGGCTGAGCTTGCGCCGGACGACGCCGATGACGAAGGCGCCGGCCGCGCCCATGCCGCCAGCCTCGGTGGCGGTGAACAGGCCGCCGTACAGGCCGCCGATGATGAACACGAACAGCAGCGCCACCGCCCACACGTCGCGCAACGCGGCCAGGCGCTCGCCCCAGCCGTGGCGCGTGCCGGCGGGCAGGAACTGCGGGCGCACGAAGCCGATCAGGTTGATGGTGGCGATGTACATCGCCACCGCGACGATGCCGGGCAGGATGCCGGCGATGAACAGCTTGCCGATGTCCTGCTCGGTGATCAGGCCGTAGACGGCGAGCACGGTGGAAGGCGGGATCATGATGCCGAGCGACCCGCCGGCGGCGATCACCCCAGTGGAGAAGCTCTGCGGGTAGCCGTAGCGCCGCATCTCGGGGTAGGCCACCGACGAGAAGGTGGCGGCGGTGGCCACCGACGAGCCGCAGATGGCCGCGAAGCCGCCGCAGGCGGCGATGGTGGCGATGCCCAACCCGCCCTTGAAGTGGCCGACGAAGGCGTTCGAAACGCGAAACAGCTCGCGGCTCATGCCGGAGGCCGACGCGAACGCGCCCATCAGCAGGAACAGCGGGATCACCGCGAACTGCAGGTCGGCCACGGTGCGGATCGGCGACTGCGCGAGCAGCGCCAGCGCGGAGTCGAAGTCTTGCGTCATGAAACCGAAACCCGCGATGCCGATCACGCCCATCGCGATGCCCACCGGCACGCGCAGCAGCATCAGCACGAACAGCGCGACGAAGCCGCCGACGGCGATCGTGTGGTTGCTCATGCGCTGCGGGTCACTCGAGGTCGAGCGGCTTGGCGGCAGTCTCGACGGCGCCCGGGCGCAGCGCCAGGCGATAGACGCGCAGCGCGAGCAGCAGCACCGCGGCGGCCAGGCCGAGCCATGCCAGCAGGTAGTAGATCCACACCGGCTGGCGCAGGTCGAAGGTGAGCAGGTGGTCGGCGCGCGTGTCGAACACCTTGTGCCACATCATGAAGGCGAACACCGCCATCGCCAGCAGCGTCACGAGGTTGGAGAAGACGTCGAGCGCGCGCCGCGCGCGCGGGCCGAGCGCGCCCCACAGCAGGTCGACCGTGATGTGCTCGCCCCGGTACCCGGTGCCGGCCATGCCCCAGAAGATGAGGATGGCCAGCAGCAGGCGGCTGATGTCGTAGGTGTCGGGAATCGCCCAGGCGAACAGATAGCGCAGGATCACCGACACGAAGGTGAGCGCGCCGACCGCGGCGAGAAAACACGCCGCAGTCACCTCGATCGCGTCGACGGCGCGGTCGACGCGCGTTGCCGCGGACGCCATCGTCACTTGGCGGCGGAGTCGAACCTGTTCAGGCTGTCGACCAGCTCCTTCATGATGACGTCGGGGTTGCCGCCGACCTTGCGCACGTTGTCGGCCCAGGTCTTGTGCAGCGGCTGCGCGGCCTGCTTCCACAGCCTGGTCTGCTCGGACGAGATCGGGTAGACCTCGTGGCCGGGCTCGGCCGCGAGCTTGGCGATGCCCGCGTGCTCGAAGTCGGCCCACGGCCCGGCCACCCGGCCCGCCCACTCGTTGGTGCAGTGGTCGTCGATGACCTTCTTCTGCCTCGCCGACATGCGGTTGTACTTTGCCTTGTTGAACACGAACGCGAACGTCGTGGTGTAGAGGGGCGCGTCCATGTGGTACTTGGTGACCTTGTCGATGCCGAACAGGATCACCGAGCCCCACGGGAAGGTGACGGCGTCGGCGACGCCCTTTTCGATCACGTCGCGCACCTCGGGCGCCGAGGCCTGCACGTTGGTGCCGCCGAGCATGGTGACGAAGGTGGCCATCGTGGCGTGCGCCGGGCGGATCTTCATGCCCTTGATGTCGTCGGGCACCATGATCTTCTTGACGCGCGAATGGAAGCTGCCCGGGTCGTGCACGAAGCCGAGACAGAACTTGACGTCCTTCATCTCCTGCGCGGCGTACTTGCGGTACCAGGCGTCGAGCGCCTGCGAGCCGCCCTTGGCGTTGGCGATCAGGAACGGCAACTCGCCGGCGGCGATGATCGGGAAGCGCCCCGGCTGATAGCCCGGGTTGACGTAGGTGAGGTCGGCGATGCCGTCGCGCGCCATGTCGTAGTGATCGAACGCCTTGCCCAGTTGCTGCGACGGATAAATCTTCGACTTGATGGTGCCGTTGGAATCCTTCTCGACCGATGCGGCCCAGTCCTCGAGCGCCTTCTGCAACGGGTGCGCCGGCGGCACCCAGTGCGCGATCTTGAGGTTGAAGGTCTCCTCCTGGGCCTGCAGCGGCGACGTGGTGCACGCGAGGAGGGCGAACGTGGCCAGCATGGCACGCCAAATCGCCAGAGGGCAAACCTTCATTTCGTGGTCTCCTTGTCTCGTGGTCGGTGAGCGGCGAGCGTGTGTCTTGCCCGATTGCAGCACGCAGCGGCGTCCATCCTGAATGGTGCGAACCCCGAGATCGCCTGCGTCGCACGCGCTGGAGCAGCGCCTGTCGCGGGTCCGGCACGCAGCGCGGCGCAGAATCGACGCATGAGTCTCGTCCGGACGAAGTGGTCGGCGCCGCAGCGGCGGCTGGTGATCGCGGCCGCCTCATGAGCCGCTGGGGCAAGCTGCTGCGTCGCGCCAACACCGCGCGGCTGGCGACCAATCTGCTGGCGCTGTGGAAGCTGTTTCGCCACCCCGAGACGCCGCGGCTCGCCAAGGCGGTGGCACTGCTGGTGCTCGCCTATGCGCTGAGCCCGATCGACCTCATCCCCGACTTCGTGCCGGTGCTCGGCCTGCTCGACGACGTGATCCTGCTGCCGCTGGGCATCGCGCTGGCGGTCAAGCTGACGCCGCCCCACCTGTGGCAGGCGCGACTGGCCGAGGCCGAGCACAGCGCCGACGAGCTGCCGCGGCTGCTGTGGGGCGCGGCGATCGTGCTGCTGATCTGGCTCGTAATCGTGACGTTGCTCGCATGGTGGGTCGTGTCACAGGTGGTATCGGGTCTCGTGATCTGAACGCGATCGCTACGATGTCCGGGTGCTGCGAGCCCTCAACTCCGCGCTGTGTCTGGCGATGCTCGTGCTGGCCGTCGCCCAGGTCGGCAGGCCCGAATGGTGGCTGTGGGTCGTTGCCTTCCTGGTGCCGGCGTTCTGGGCCTTCATGGCCGGCTTCCGGCATCGCGCGTTCCGCGCAGTGCGCTGGCTCGGCTGGCTGTGGGGCTGTGTGGCGCTGTGGGTCGCGCTGCTGTGGCAACACTGGCCGCAGACCGCGGGCTTCTGGCGCACCGAGGTGTGGGCACAAGACGCGGCCGCGCGCACGGGCCTTTCGCTGATGGCCGCGCTCGCTGTGCTGGCGGTGGCGCTCTACACCGCATACCACCGGCGCTGACGCGCCCGCACACCGCAGGCCGCCCGGGCTTCCCGGGGCCCGGCCGTGTTCGCCCTTCGGCGAATCCAAGAAAATGTTGTAGCGTATAGAACTTTTTGTAGTGTATTCTACATGCCATGTCTTGGCACCTGCTCGTGCTGTCGCTGCCGACCGAGAACGCCACCGCGCGCATGCGCGCGTGGCGCGCGCTCAAGGCCGCTGGTGCCGCAGTGTTGCGCGACGGCGTCTACCTGTTGCCAGCGGCCGACGCGCATGCGGCGGCGCTGCGCGCGGTGGCCGACGACGTGCGCGCCAACGGCGGCGACGCGCAGGTGTTCGCCGCCGCGCCGCACGACGGCGCTGACCATGCCGCGCTGTTCAGTCGCGGCTCGGAATTCGGCGCCCTGCTGGCCGAGATCGGCAACTGCCGCGCCGGTCTCGCCGCCGCCGCCGCGCCGCAGGTGCTCAAGCAGGCGCGCAAGCTGCGCAAGGCGTTCGAGCAGCTCGTCGCGATCGACTTCTTCCCCGGCGAGGCGCAGCGCCAGACGGCCGCCGCGCTGCAGGCGCTCGAGGCCGATGCCGCGCTGGCCAGTTCGGCCGACGAGCCGCACGCCGGCGCGCGCGCGGTGGTGCGCGCCGATGCCGCCCGCTACCGCGGCCGGGTGTGGGCCACGCGGCGCCGGCCGTGGGTCGACCGGCTGGCCAGCGCGTGGCTGATCCGTCGCTTCATCGATCCGCTGGCGCGCTTTGTGTGGCTCGAGTCGCCGGCCGATTGTCCGAAGCGTGCGATCGGGTTCGACTTCGACGGCGCGACCTTCACGCACAGCGGCGCGATGGTCACCTTCGAGACACTGCTGGCGAGCTTCGATCTGCAGACCCCGGCGCTGCTGCGTCTGGGCGTGCTGGTGCACGCGCTCGACCTCGGCGGCGTGATCCCGCCCGAGGCCGCCGGCGTCGAGCGGGTGCTCGCCGGCATGCAGGAGGCCATCGCCGACGACGACCGGCTCGTGCTCGCCGCCGCCGGCGTGTTCGAGGGGCTGCTGGTGGCGTTCGAGAAGGACCGGGCGCCGTGAGCTCGCCCACCGCCGTCGCCGAAGTCGACACCGCGCCCGCAGCGGTGCCGTTCGGTGAGGCGCTGCGCTTCTGGCTGAAGCTGGGCTTCATCAGCTTCGGCGGGCCGGCAGGGCAGATCGCGATCATGCACGCCGAGCTGGTGGAGCGCCGGCGCTGGATCAGCGAGCGGCGCTTCCTGCACGCGCTGAACTACTGCATGGTGCTGCCCGGCCCCGAGGCGCAGCAGCTCGCCACCTACATTGGCTGGCTGATGCACCGCACCTGGGGCGGCATCGTCGCCGGCGGGCTGTTCGTGCTGCCGTCGTTGTTCATCCTGATCGCGCTGTCGTGGATCTACATGGCCTACGGCGAACAGCCGCTGGTGGCGGGCCTGTTCTACGGCATCAAGCCCGCGGTGACGGCGATCGTCGTGCATGCGGCGCACCGCATCGGCTCGCGCGCGTTGAACAACGGCTGGCTGTGGGCCATTGCCGCCGCGGCATTCGTCGCGATCTTCGCGCTGCAGGTGCCGTTCCCGCTGATCGTTCTCGGCGCGGCGCTCGCCGGCTTCGTCGGCGGGCGCATCGCGCCGGCGCGCTTTCGCAGCGGCGGTTCGCACGGCGCCGCGGTGTCGTTCGGCCGCGCGCTGATCGACGACGACACGCCCGCGCCGCCGCATGCCCGCTTCGCGGCCTGGCGCCTGGCGTCGGTGATCGCGCCCGGGCTCGTGCTGTGGGCCGCGCCGCTGGCTTTCTTGATCGCGCTGCAGGGCTGGCCAGGCACCTTGCCGCAGATGGCCTGGTTCTTCACCAAGGCGGCGCTGCTCACCTTCGGCGGCGCGTACGCGGTGCTGCCGTATGTCTACCAGGGCGCCGTCGTGCAGCAGGGGTGGCTGAGCGGCGCGCAGATGATCGACGGCCTCGCGCTCGGCGAGACCACGCCGGGCCCGCTGATCATGGTGCTGGCGTTCGTCGGTTTCGTCGGCGGCTGGCAGGCGAGCGACCTGGCGGCGCTATTCGGGCCCGACCGGCGCTTCGTCGCCGGCGCGGCGGCTGCTGCGCTGGTGACGTGGTTCACCTTCCTGCCGTCGTTCGTGTTCATCCTCGCCGGCGCGCCGCTGGTCGAGGCGACTCACGAGAATCTCGAGCTGACCGCACCGCTGACCGCGATCACCGCCGCGGTGGTCGGCGTGATCGTCAACCTGGCGCTGTTCTTCGGCTGGAACGTGTTGTGGCCGGCGGGCCGCGAGGGCCCGTTCGAATGGCCGGCTGCGGCGATCGCGCTGGCGGCGGCGATCGCGTTGTTCCGATTCGGGCGCGGCGTGATCGAGGTGATCGCCGGCTGCGCGTTGATCGGCCTCGCTGCGCACTGGGCGCGCGGGCATGCACCAGGAGTCTTGCCATGAGTCACGTCACCGTTCCCGAGCTGGCGCTGTGGCAGAGCGGCCAGCTGGCGTTCACGCTGCTCGACGTGCGCCGTGCCGACAAGCGCAGCGCCGACGGCGACGAGATCGCCGGCACGCAGTGGCGCGACCCCGCGCGCTGGCTCGACTGGAAAGACGAGATCCCGGCCTCGCAGCCGGCGATCGTCTACTGCGCGTTCGGCCACGAGATCAGCCAGGGGCTGACCGCCGCGCTGCGCGCGTTGGGCGTCGATGCGCGCCACCTCGAAGGCGGCATCGCGGCATGGCGCGATGCCGCGCGGCCGGTGCAGGCGATCGACCGATGAGCACGCGGCGCGGGCCGTCGCTGGCGCTGCTGTATCCGGGCGACCGCGCGGCGCGCGATCGCGCCGATCCCGCCGAGAGCCGTTTCGCCGCGCTGTTCGAGGCCTGCCGGGCCGCCGGCATCCGCGCCGAGCCGGCGGTGTACCACGACGACTTCGCCGACGAAGTGCACGCGCAGCTGCGTGCGCTCGACGGCGTGCTGGTCTGGTGCAACCCGATCGAGTCGGGGCGCCGGCGCGACCGGCTCGATGCGATGCTGCGCGAGGTGGCGCGCGCGGGCGTGCTCGTCAGCGCCCACCCCGACACCATTGTCCGCCTCGGCACCAAGGACGTGCTCGTGCAGACGCGCGACCTGCCGTTCGGCAGCGACGTGCAGCGGGTGGATTCGCTGCAGCAACTGCGCGACGAGTTGCCGCAACGCCTGCGCCAGGGTGCGCGCGTGCTCAAGCAGGTGCGGGGCCACAGCGGCATCGGCGTGTGGCGCGTCGAGTTCGCCGATCGGCCCGGCGACGCATCGCGGCTGCGGCTGCGTCAGGCCGCGCGTGGCAGCGAGGAGGCGGTGGTCGGCCTCGGCGCCCTGGCGCAGACGATGGCACCGTACTTCGAGGCCGACGCCGGCGGCCACATGGTCGACCAGGCATGGCAGCCGCGGCTGACCGACGGCATGGTACGCGCCTACCTGGTGGCCGACCGCGTGGCCGGCTTCGGCCACCAGGCGGTCAACGCGCTGTACCCCGCGGTCGGTGGACAGCCGGCCCCGCCTGCCGGGCCGCGGCTGTACCACGGCGCCGACGATCCGCGGTTCCAGAACCTCAAGGCACGCCTGGAGTCGGGCTGGCTGGCGCTGCTGCGCGACTGCGCCGGCGTGCCGGCCGAACGGCTGCCGCTGCTGTGGGACATCGATTTCCTGTTCGGCGAAGCCGCCGCGGGCGAGCCGGTGCGCTACGTGCTGTGCGAGATCAACGTCAGCAGCGTGTCGCCGTTCCCGCCGTCGGCGATCGCGCCGCTGGTGGCCGCGGTCAAGGAGCGCCTGATGCGGCGATGAATCGCGCTTGCCAAAGCCGATGTATCGTCTGCGACCGATGACTGAGCCAGCGAAGAGACCGCGCCGCGTTCGCCATGCCTTGTTGTCGGTCCGCGATTTGCTGGCCACTGCGGGGCCGTTCGCGTTGCTGGCGCTGCTGCTGCTGGTCGGCGCCTACTGGCTCTTGAACCCGACGCCGCCGCGCCATATGGTGCTGGCCACCGGCGTCGAGCGCGGCGCCTACGCCGAGTTCGGCGCGCGCTACGCCAAGCTGCTGGCCGCCGAGGGCATCGAGGTCGAACTGCGCGCCACGCAGGGTGCCGTCGAGAACCTGGCGCTGCTGCGCGACCCTCGCTCGGGCGTCGATGCCGCGTTCGTGCAAGGCGGGGCCGACCAGGCTGGGCGCGACGACGATGCGCGCGACCTCGCCTCGCTGGGCAGCCTGTTCTACGAACCGGTGTGGCTGTTCTATCGCGAGGATGCAGCGCGCCGGCTGCTGAAGCAGCCCGAGTTGACCAGCCTCGCGCAGCTCGCGCGCTGGCGCGTCGAGGCCGGCACCGACGGCAGCGGCACGCGTCAGTTGCTGCAACTGCTGCTCGAGGCCAACGAGGTCAAGCTCGATGCATTGACGCTGCTCGCCGACGCGACGACGCCGGCGGTGATGGGGTTTCTCGATGGCCGCAGCGACGCCATCGCCTTCGTCTCGGCACCGGAGTCGCTGATGGTGCAGATGCTGCTGCGCACGCCCGGGGTGCGGCTGTTCGATTTCGCGCAGGCCGAGGCGTACGCGCGGCGCTTCGCGTTCCTGAGCGCGGTGACGCTGCCACGCGGCATCGTCGACCTCGCGCGCGACCAGCCGCCGCACGACGTGCACATGATCGCGCCCACCGCGCTGCTGGTGGCGCGCGAGGGCACGCACCCCGCGCTGCTGCAGTTGCTGGTGCAGGCGGCGGCGCAGGTGCACGGCGGTGCCGGCTGGTTCCACCGCAAGGGCGAGTTCCCGAACACGCGCAACACCGCGATCCCGCTGTCGCCGGAAGCCGACCGCTTCTACAAGAGCGGCTTGCCGTGGTTGCAGCGCTACCTGCCGTTCTGGCTGGCCAACCTGGTCGAGCGCATGGCGGTGGTGCTGATCTCGATCGTCGCGGTGCTGATCCCGCTGTCGCGGGTGCTGCCGCCGCTGTACGCGTTTCGCATCCGCTCGCGGGTGTTCCGCTGGTACGGTCAGCTGCGCGCGCTCGAAGAGGCGATCGGCAAGCGGCCGTCGCACGAGCTGCGCGCCGACCTCGACAGCATCGAGGCCAGGGTCGAGCGCGTGCACATCCCGCTGTCGTACGCCGACGAGCTGTACGCGCTGCGCAGCCACATCGACATGGTGCGCGGCCGGCTGCCGGCGGACTCGGCCGCGGCCGAACGCAACGAGGGCAGGGGGTGACCCTGCCCTCGTGCGACCGAGTTACCGGTACTTACTGCTTCGCGCCTTCCTTGGCGGCTTCCTTCTTGGCGGCAGCCTTTTCCTTCTTCACCGACTTCTTGTGCTTCTTGGCCGGTGCGCTCGCCTTGGCGGCCGGCTCGGCAGCGGCCTTGGCAGCGTCTGCCGCCATCGCGGGGGCGGCCAGGGCCGCGGCGATCGCAAGGACGAGGGGGGTGATCAGCTTGGTCATGACGGTCTCTTTCGTTGAGGTGATTTGGGTGTTCGTCATTCAGGTTGTCGTAAGGTACGGCCCGACGATCGATGGACCCTGACCCTTCACGCGCGAGCGGTCATTCGGTTGACAACGGCCTGCGGGCCGCCTGTGTCCGCAGGTGAGCAGGCTGGGGCCGGCTCTCAGTCCATCGGAGTGCCGGGCGAACGGCTACGATGCCTCACGACCCGCGCGCCCGCGTCGGGCCGCCGGCCCATCGGCGGCGGCGCTGCCCGGGCCGGACTTCCGGGGGCAGGCATGGCGGCGATCTCTTGGCTCGGTGTCGACGATCTGGCAGGCCGGGTGCCGACGGGCGCGAGCGTCACGGTGCAGAAAGGCGACGAGCGCGACGTGCCGATGGCGCTGGCGCATGCGCTGGTGCGCCGCGGTGTGCGCGGCCTGCACCTGGTGACGCTGCCGACCGCCGCCTACCCCGTCAGCGGCATGATGGTCGATCTGCTGATCGGCGCGGGTTGCGTCGACTCGGTCGAAACCTCGGGCATCTCGCTGCACGAACTCGGCGCCGCGCCGCGCTTCGTGCAGGCGGTGAAGGCGGGGCGGCTGAAGGTGATCGACGCCACCTGCCCGGCGGTGTATGCCGGGCTGCAAGCCGGGGCCAAGGGGCAACCTTTCGCGCCGCTGCGCGGGCTGATCGGGTCGGACCTGCTGCGCCACCGCGCTGACTACCGCGTCATCGACAACCCTTACGCCCCCGGCGACCGCATCGTCGTCGTGCCGGCGATCAACGCCGACGTGGCGATCTTCCATGCCGCGAAGGCCGACGACGAAGGCAACGTGTGGATCGGCCGCGACCGCGACCGGCTGCTGGCCGCGCACGCGGCGCAATGCGTGCTGGTCACCGTCGACGCCCGCGTGCCGGGCTGCTTCTTCGACGACGAGGCCAGCGCCGCGGGCGTGATCGCCGCCAACCACATCGACGGCATCGCCGTCGTGCCCGGCGGCGGCGTGCCGTTGACGGCCACGGGCCAGGTGGATCTGGCCGCGGTGCGGCGCTACCAGCGCGCGGCGCTCGACGACGCGGCGTTTGCCGAGTATCTGCGCCGCGAGGTGTTCGCGCGCGACGGGCAGCCGGCATGACGCTGCAGCAGGCCGACGTCCGCCCCGAGGAGCTGCAGGCCAGCGTCATCGCCGACCTGATCGCCGGCGTGCGCCACGTCGCGGTGGGCATGCTGTCGCCGGTGCCCGGCGCCGGTTCGCTGCTTGCCGCGCACCTGTCGGGCGGGCGCCTGCAGGTGACGATCCTCGGCAGCCGCGCGCACAGCCGCTTCACCAATGGCGGCGCCGAGCTGTTCGACCTCGCCGGGCGCGGCGGCATCGACGCCTTCTTCCTCAGCGGCGGGCAGATCGACGGCCACGGCAACATCAACCTCGTGGGCACCGGCGAGTACCCGCGCACCAACGTGCGCTGGTCGGGCTCGTTCGGATCGGCCTACCTGTACTTCGTGGTGCCGCGCGTGGTGCTGTTTCGCTGGGAGCACAGCCGGCGCACGCTGGTGCAGCAGGTCGATTTCGTCAGCGCGCCGGGCACCTCGCCGCCGCAGGTGTACCGGCCGGGCGGGCCGGTGGCGCTGCTGACCAACCTGTGCCTGTTCGATTTCGACCGCGCGCGCGGCCGCTTCGCGCTGCGCTCGGTGCATCCGGGGCACACGCTCGAGGAAGTGCGCGACCAGACCGGGTTCGACTTCGATTGCGCCGGCGCGGTGCCGACGACGCCGCTGCCCGACGCGGCCCGGCTGCAGGCGCTGCGCGGCCCGGTGGCGCACCAGATCGCCGACATCTATCCGGCGTTCGCGCAGCAGGTGTTCGGGCTGGCCGCCTGAGCGGGGCGTTGGCCTTCGCGGTTGCTACAGTGCGCGCCGATGCGCAGCTTCGACGCCGCCGCAACGCACGCCCGCCTGCCGATGGGCGCGCTGATCGCTGCGCTGCGCGCGCTGGCGATCGAAGGCTGCACGGTGCCGGCGCGGCAGGTGCACACGCTGGGCGATGGCGACGCCGCGGGGCGGCTGTTGATGATGGCGGCCTGGCAGGCCGGGCGCAGCCTCGGCATCAAGAGCGTCACCGTCTTCCCTGGCAACGGCGCGCGCGGGCTGCCGTCGGTGCACGCCGCGTACACGCTGTTCGACGCCGCCAACGGCGTGCCGCTGGCGCAGATCGACGGCGGCGCGCTGACCAGCCGCCGCACCGCGGCGGTGTCGGCGCTCGCGGCGTTGTACCTGGCGCGCGCCGACGCCGCGCGGCTGCTGGTGGTGGGCGCCGGCCGCGTGGCGTCGCTGATCCCGCAGGCGATGGCGGCGGTGCGGCCGATCGCGCAGGTGCGGGTGTGGAACCACCGCAGCGCCGGTGCGCGTGCGCTGGCGCACAGCCTGCGCGAGCAGGGCCTGCAGGCCGACGCGATCGACGACCTGCAGGCGGAAGTGCAACGCGCCGACATCGTCAGTTGCGCGACGCTGGCGACGCAGCCGCTGATCCGCGGTGCCTGGCTGCAGCCGGGCACGCACCTCGATCTCATCGGCAGCTTCGCGCCCGAGATGCGCGAGGCCGACTCGGCGTGCGTGGCGCGCGCCCGCGTGTGGATCGATCAGGACGAGGCGCTCGTCAAGGCGGGCGACCTGCTGCAGGCGATCGCCGACGGCGTGTTCGCACCGGCGGCGGTGCGCGGCACGCTCGAGCAACTTTGCCGCGGGCAGCGCGATGGCCGCGCGGGCTCCGACGAGATCACGCTGTTCAAGTCGGTGGGCAGCGCGTGGCAGGATCTCGCCGCCGCGCGGCTGCTCGCGGCTTGAGGCGACGCGTCAGCGCCTGCGCCAGCCGCCCGACAGCGCCCAGCGGTGGCCGTACGGTGCCCAGCGATACGGGTGCCACACGTAGCCCGGGCGCGGGTGGCCCCAGCGGCCGGGCACCCAGGCGTAGCGGCCGCCGTGCCAGTTCCAGTAGCCGGCGAGCCAGACGGCGCCGACGAACGGCGCCACGCCCACCGTCTCGTGGTAGGGCGCCGGCGGCGCGGCGTCGCTGACCACGGCGGCTTCGCCGGCGTAGTTGCCGTCGGCGTCGTAGTAGCCGAGCGGGGCGACCACGCACCCGGTGAGCCCGGCCAGGCAAGTGGCCATCAGCGCCGCGCGCCAGCCGTGGCGCGGCGGCCTCGCGGTGATTGCAGTCGATGTGTTCATGCCACCTTTAACCGGGTGCCGTGCCCTCTCGATGACAACGCCGGAGCGCCTTTACACAACAGCAAGGTTGGGGCTCATGGCACCAGCACCGCGGCGCCGACCAGCCGGCCGTCGCGCAACTGCGCCAGCGCCTCGTTGGCCTGCGTCAGCGCGAAGGTGGTGCGCGTCACCTGCAGCGGCCGCTGCCGCGCGAGCGAGAGGAACTCCTGGCCATCGCGTCGAGTGAGGTTGGCCACCGACACCACCTGCCGCTCCTGCCACAGCAGCGAGTACGGAAACGACGGGATGTCGCTCATGTGGATGCCGCCGCACACCACGCGGCCGCCCTTGCGCACGCGCGACAGCGCCATCGGCACCAGCGCGCCCACCGGCGCGAACAGGATCGCGGCGTCGAGCGGCCACGGCGGCTCCTCGTCGGAGCCGCCGGCCCAGTCGCAGCCGAGCGAGCGCGCGTGCGCCTGCGCCGCCTCGTCGCCGGGCCGGGTGAACGCGAACACCGTGCGCCCCTGCGCCACGGCCACCTGCGCGATCAGGTGCGCCGCCGCGCCGAAGCCGTAGAGGCCGAGCACCGGCGCGTCGCCGGCGGCCTTGAGCGAGCGCCAGCCGATCAAGCCGGCGCACATCAGCGGCGCGGCCGACGCGTCGTCCATCATCAGGCCGGCCAGCGAGAAGCAGTAGCGCGCATCGGCGAGCACGTGGGTGGCGAAGCCGCCGTCGCGCGTGTAGCCGGTGAACACCGGGTCGTCGCACAGGTTCTCGGCCTGCGTGCTGCAATACGCGCAGTGGCCGCAACTGCCGCCGAGCCAGGGCACGCCGACGCGCTCGCCCACCAGCGGCGCGGTGACCCCGGGGCCCAGCGCCTCGACGGTGCCGACGATCTCGTGCCCCGGCACCAGCGGCAGCCGCGGCAGCGGCAGTTCGCCGTCGACGATGTGCAGGTCGGTGCGGCACACCGCGCAGGCGCGCACGCGCAGCAGCACTTCGCCCGCGCCGGGTGTCGGGGTGTCGCGCGACACCATCTCCAGCGCGGTGCGCGGGGCGTGCAGGGTCATCGCGAGCAAGGCTGACTCCGCCGGCCGCAAGCCGGTGCTGCATTGTCGGGCCAGCGTCGCGGGCCCGCAGGCCACGGTGTTTCAAACGCAACCGTCGCCGCCGCCGCTGAAACCGGCCGCCAACAGCCCTCGCGTCGAATGCGGTCATCCGATCATCCATCAGGAGCCACAGATGACCCGCCTCGATCTCGCCGCCCATCGGCTCGCCGCACCCGGCCTGGCGCCGCGGCGCGACGGCGCGCTCGTGCGCGGCCGGGCGCTGCTGCGCGAGTGGCTGGCCCGCAGCCGTCAACGTCGCATGCTGCTCGAACTCGACGAGCGCACGCTGAAAGACATCGGCCTGACGCGGGCCGATGTCGCCATCGAGGGCGGCAAGGCCTTCTGGGAGCGCTGAAACCGATGGCGGATACCGCGACGAGCCTGCAAACCACACCCCGCCAGGCGACACCGCCGGCCGCGACGGCCGGCGCGCAACGCCCGCGCGGCGGCGTGCGCGCACACGCCAGCCTCGCTACGATCGCGCCTGCCGACCACAGCCCCCGCGGCGCGATGAACGAGACTCCGACCCTGGTGCCCCACGTACTGGTGCTCGACGACGATCCGTCGGTGCGCGAGCTGGTGTGCGACTACCTGCGCGACAACGAGCTGCGCGCCAGCGCGGCCGAGAGCGGCAGCGAGCTCGACGCCGCGATGGCGCGCGAGACGATCGACCTGGTGGTGCTCGATCTGCGCCTGCCGGGCGAGGACGGGCTGCAGATCGCGCGGCGCCTGCGCGCGACCTCGGCCGTACCGATCCTGATGCTCACCGGCCGCGCCGAGGAGGCCGACCGCGTGATGGGGCTCGAACTCGGTGCCGACGACTACCTCACGAAGCCGTTCTCGCCGCGCGAACTGCTGGCGCGCATCCGCGCGCTGCTGCGCCGCGCGCGCGCGCAGGCGACGGTGGCCGACGCGATCGCGCGCGTGCGCGCCTACCGCTTCGGCGCGTGGGAGCTGAACATCGGGTTGCGCCGGCTCAAGTCGGCCGATGGCCGCGCGGTGGAGTTGACCAACGGCGAGTTCAGCCTGCTGGCCGCCTTCGTGTCGTCGCCGCAGCGCGTGCTGTCGCGCGACCAGTTGCTCGACCTTTCGCGGCTGCACAACGCCGAGGTCTACGACCGCTCGATCGACGTGCAGATCCTGCGCCTGCGCCGCAAGATCGAGGCCGACCCGGCGCGCCCGCAGTTCATCAAGACCGAGCGCGGCGCCGGCTACCTGTTCGACGCCGTCGTCGACATCGTTCGCTGAAGCGCCGCGGCTGCGGTTGCAGCCGTAATGCCGCCGCGGCTGCGCCGCAATGCGCCGGCAAGCCGGTGCCGCTGCAATCGCCTGCAGCACCTGCGAGAGGCCACGATGAACGAATCCACCACCCCAGGCGGCAGCGCCGCATTCGAGCTGCGCTTCCGCTCGCTGTTTCACGCCGGCCGCGCACTGGCCTTCCCGTGCGACGGCGGCGGCCACGTCGACGTCGCCCGGCTGAGCGCGCATGCCCGCGCCAACCTGGCGCGCGCCCGAGCAGCGGTCGGTCGCGACTATGCGCTGCCGGCGGTCGAAGTGCGCACGCTGAATTGACGGGTCGCGCGCCGACCGCCCACCGCGAAAGAAGGAGCCCACGATGACAATGACCGACCGCGCCGGCTACCCCGTGTCCGGGGCCAACGGCGAAGGCCTGGCCGCGTTCGAGCAGGCGGCGCACGAACTGCGATGCCTGGTCGACGATCCGCTCGCGACGATCGACCGCGCACTCGCTGCCAGCCCCGCGATGCCGATGGCGCATGTACTGAAAGCTTGGCTGCACCTGCTCGGCACCGAGCCCGGCGGCGTGGCGGTAGCGCGCGAGTGCGCCGCCTCGGCGCAGGCGCTGGCGGCCACCGACCGCGAGCGCCGCCATGCCGACGCCGCCGCGCAGGTGGCCGCGGGGCGCTGGCGCGACGGCGGCCGCGCGCTGGAGGACCTGAGTGCAGCCTACCCGCTCGATGCCCTGGCGCTGCAGGCGGGGCACCAGGTCGACTTCTTCAGCGGCGACTCGCGCATGCTGCGCGACCGCATCGCGCGGGTCTTGCCAGCCTGGGGCGCCTCGGTGCCCGGCTACCACGCGGTGCTGGGCATGCACGCCTTTGGTCTGGAGGAAACCGGCGACTACGCCGGCGCCGAGCGGCAGGGGCGCCTGGCCGTCGAACTGGAGCCGCGCGACAGTTGGGGCTGGCACGCGGTGGCGCATGCGCACGAGATGCAGCAGGCGTTGCGCGAGGGCATCGCCTGGCTCGAGCCGAACGCGGCCACCTGGTCGCGCGGCAGCTTCCTCGCCGTGCACAACTGGTGGCATCTGGCGCTGTACCACCTCGAGCTCGAACACATCGACGAGGTGCTTCGTCTGTACGACCGCGCGATCGGCGGCCCCGGCTCGACGGTGGTGCTCGACCTGGTCGACCAGAGCGCGCTGCTGTGGCGGCTGCACCTGCGCAGCGTCGATGTCGGCGCGCGCTGGACGGCGCTGGCCGGCCGCTGGGCGCCGCTGGCCGCCGCCGGCAACTATGCGTTCAACGATGTGCACGCGATGATGGCCTTCGTCGGCGCCGGCGTCGAACCGGCGCAGGCCGAGGTGCTCGACGCGCAGCGAGCGGCATTGGCGCGCGACGACGACAACGCCGGCTTCACGCGCGAGGTCGGCCGGCCCGCGGCGCTGGCGCTGCAGGCGTTCGGCGACGGCCGCTTCGGCGAGGCGGTGGCGCTGCTGCGCGCGATCCGCAGCGGCGCGCACCGCTTCGGCGGCAGCCACGCGCAGCGCGACGTGATCGACCTCACCCTGATCGAGGCCGCGCGCCGCGCGGGCGAGCGCTCGCTGCTTTGGGCATTGGGCAACGAGCGCGCGGCGCGCCGCCCGCGCAGCCCGCTGGTGCGCCGCTACCTGCAAGCCGCGGCTTGAGGCCGCCGGCCGGCGGCGCGTGTCTTGACCATCGAGCCGCAACCAGATCTACCATTCGCAGTCTGGAAGGCCCCAAGGCGCTGCGCTGGATTCGTTGACGCGAGTGCATGCGCGATGCGTCACGCAGGAGGCGACGATGAAACTCGTGACGATGAGCCTTGCCGGGTCGCTGCTGTGCGTGTCGCTGGCCGCGTGGGCGGCCGATGTCGCAGGGTCGCGCGATCATCCGGTGGTTTCGCGCTATGCGGGCTCGCAGATCATCCGCTTCAAGGATGTCGCGTTCGACGAGTACGCGTTGTTCGTGCGCCGCGCGACAGCCTACGGCGGCAAGCCCAAGAATCTCGACGCGACCCAGCCGCTCGAGGGCCGCATCACGCAGATCACTTACGTCGCACCCGAGAAGCGCACGACGCTGGAGGTGTTTCGCAACTACGAGAACGCGTTGCAGCCGGCCGGATTCAAGATCCTCTTCCAGTGCAACAACCAGGCGTGCGGCGGCCGCAACTTCAACCATGCCGTGGTCGAATATGCGGCCGAGTTCGGCGACCACTATGACGACCAGCGCTACCTCGCGGCACGGCTGGAGCGCGACAAGGGCGACGTGTTCGTGTCGCTGTATGTCAGCGGCCATGCCACCCGCGGCGGCGGCGGGCCTTTCAGGGTCTACACGCAGCTCGACGTCATCGAGGTTGCGCCGATGAAGAGCGGCATGGTCACCGTGGATGCTCGCGCCATGGCCGACGCCCTGGAGGCCAAGGGGCACATCGCGCTCTACAACATCTATTTCGATAGCGGCCGGCACGAGCTGAAACCCGCGTCCGATCCAGCCCTGGCAGAGATCGCGCGCCTGCTTCAGGGCAACACGGGAATGCAGCTGCTCATCGTTGGCCACACCGACAACGTCGGCGAGCTTGCCTACAACGACCAGCTCTCGCTGCGGCGCGCCGATGCCGTCGTCCAGGCGCTGCGCTCTCGCCACCGCATCGATGGCTCCAGGCTGATCGCGCGCGGCCTCGGCATGTATGCGCCCGTCGCTGCCAACGCAACCGAGGCCGGCCGGGCCCTCAATCGCCGCGTCGAACTGGTGAAACGCTGATCCGGCGTCCTCGCAGGGGCGCGGCGCTCGGCCCGGCCGGTCGGGCATCGGCTGCAGCGCGGTGCGATGCGTTGCAGCCGCAACGAAAACCCTCGCCGCCGAAACCTGCGCACAACGCTGCGCGACGACGATGCATCGGCCGCGCACGTCGCAAGCGCGAGGAGTTCACCCCATGCACACCCAAGTACTGCCTCGACCGCCCGACCTCGGGCTGCATCGCGGCTACCTGCTGCGCGTGGCGCGGCGGCATCTGCGCGACCCTGCGCTGGCCGAGGACACCGTGCAGGACGCGTTGCTGGCCGCGCTGCAGGCGCGCCATGGTTTCGGTGGCCGCTCGACGCTGCGCACCTGGTTGACGGGCATCCTGCTGCACCGCATCGCCGATGCGCTGCGGCAGCACCGCCGCCAGCCGCAGCGCGAAGAGCCGCTGCCGGACAGCGACGACGACGCGCCCGCCCGCAGCGAGATCGCCGTCGATGGCCGCGATCCGCCGCGCCTGCTCGAAGCGCGCCAGGCGCTGGCCGGCGTGCAGGCGTCGCTGCAGTCGATGCCGGCGCTGGCCGCCCGCGCGGTGCTGCTGCGCGAGGTCGACGGCCTCGAGAACGAGCAGATCGCGCAGCAGCTCGGCCTGCCGCCGGCGCGCGTGCCCGCGCTGCTGCATCGCGCGCGGCAACGCCTGCGGCGCGACGCCGCATTGCGGCTGTAATGCGCGCCGCCTTGCACCGACATCGGTGCGGTACCGGCGGCGCCGAGCATCGGCGCTGACCTGCACTACCGCCAGAGGAGCCCGCCATGCCGACCGTCATCCCCACCCATCGCCCTTTCATCACGATCGAGCGCACCGCCGCCTTGGTCGCCATCGCTGCCGTGCTGTGCAGCGTGTTCCTGGTGGCCTACGGCGCGCGAGCCGAGGCACTCGACGGCGCGACGCTGGCGTGCGGCGACGGTGCTGCGCCTGCGCGCTCGAACGATGTCGCGCAGACCGGCGCAACGCAGCCGCTGCGCCTGCAGTGAGCCCGCGCGCCGTTGCGCATGTCGCTTGAAACGCAGCCCACCGTAATGACGCGCCGCTTCGAACGACTCACTCATCAAGCGCCTTCGCGCTGCGGTGTCGCCGAAGCGATCCGCCGAATCTCAACCACTCTCAATGGAGCCTCTCGATGAAGACCACCACCACCCTTCGAACCCTGATCGCCGCGGCACTGTTCGGCACCCTGTCGGCCGGCGCGCTGGCCCAGCCGATCTCGCAAGGCGAACTGCTGAGCCTCGACGCGGTCGCCGCCGGGCCGATGCGCTCGCTGGCCGACGTGCGTGCCGAAGCCGCCGCCGCAGTGGCCGATGGCCGCATCGCGCACGGTGAGCTGGGCGCGCCGGTCGAGCCCTTCCACTCGACGCGCACGCTGTCCGACGTCAAGGCCGAGACGCTGATGGCCGTGAAGCAGCAGCTGATCCCGTACGGCGAGGCGCCGCTGGTCGAGCCCACCGCGATGCGCGCCACGCGCGTCGTGGCGGCACGCTGAAGCAGCAGCCGGCCGCGCGCTGCGCAACGGCGGTGACGCGGCCCTCGCCGCGTCGCGCTCCGGGGGCCAGGTCATCATGGCCTGGCCCTCGCGCTTGGTGGGTCGGCAAGGCCGCGGTGCGGATGCATTGCAGTTGAAACCCGAACCGCTCGGCAAGTAACCCGCCGGTAGCGCTGCGCCGCGAAGCTGATACCAGTGCCGCTGTGCGCGGCTTGCGCCCTCGAGGCCCGACGATGAAACATCGCCCCGCATCCGATGCGCAACCGGAAACCTGGCCGGCTTGCGACGACGAAGAGGACTCGGCGCCCTTCGAACCCTGGGCGCTCGACGAGGTCGACAGCGACTTCGCGGCGCCGCCGGCTCACTTGCAGGCACACCACGATGCCGCCTTCGAATGACGCAACCGCGCCGCGCGATGGCGACCGCTCGGTGCTGCTGGTCGCCGCCGACCGCGGCCTGCTGGGTCTGCTGACTGCCTGGCTCACGGCCGATGGATTCGCCGTCGTGCAGCCGGACGACCCCGCGCCCGTCGCCGCGCGGCGCGTCGACCTGGTGATCGTCGACGTGCCGTTCCCGCGTCAGGGCGGCGTAGACTTCATCAAGCCCGTCGCGACCCAGCATGTCGGCGTGCCGATCCTGGCGATGTCGTCCACGTTCTTCTCCGGCGTCGAGTGCCACGGGCCGCTGGCCCGCCGGCTCGGCGTTGCCTGCGTGTTGCCCAATCCGGTGCCGCGCGAGGTCTTGATCGGCGCGGTGCGCCGTGTGCTGCGCAACGCCCCGCGTGGCGGCGGCAGCGATCCCCATGCAGACGCCACGCCCGGCTGCGGCTGCCACTGAGCCGGGCGGCGACGCCGCGTCGATCGCGCGACGCAGGCCGTGGCGCTACACGCCGTGGCTCGGCGGGTTGTTCATTGCCGGCATCGTGGCACTGGCTGCCTTGGGCATCTGGCGGCGCCACGCCAATGCAGTGGCCGAGATCGACCGCGAGCTCGATGCGCTGTCGCGCGTGATTGCCGAGCAGACCGCGCGCAGCGTGCAGACGGTCGATCTGGTGCTGCAGCACGTGGCCGGCGAGTTCCGCTCGGGCAAGCTCGACCGGCTCGCCGACGAGGCCGCGCTGCACGACTACCTGCGCGACCAGAGCGCCGGCCTGGTGCAGGTGGCCGGCCTGTCGCTGATCGACGCCGACGGCCGCATTCGCGCCAGCTCGAGCCGCTTTCCGCAGCCGCAGCCGAGGCCGGACGTCGGCGCGCTGCCGTCGTTCCAGCAACTGAAGGCCACGGCCAACGCCGGACTGATGGTGGTCGGCACGATGCGCGGCATCAACCGCCCCGAGGCCTGGATGTTCCCGCTCGGCCGGCGGCTCGAGCGCCGCGACGGCAGCTTCGCCGGTGCCATCGCGGCAGCCGGGCGGGTCGAGTACTTCCAGAACTTCTATCGCGACCTGCGGCTCGACGCCGGCAGCGCGATCACGCTGCTGCACCGCGACGGCACGGTGATCGCGCGCTATCCGGCGGTCGATGCGGCGCTGGGGCAGCGGTTCGCGGGCCTCGACGCGCTGCTCGCGGCACGCGCCGGAGGGCGTGCGGCGACCGCACGCGGCAACAGCCCGATCGACGGCGTCGACCGCTTCGGCGCGGTGCAGGCGGTGGCCGGCTACCCGCTGGCGGTGGCCGTCACGCGCGACGCGTCGGTGGCGCTGGCAGGCTGGCGCCACGAGGCCGTGGGCGCGGTGGTGAGCACGCTCGCGCTCGCCTTGCTGGCGGCCGGGCTGCTGGTGGCCGTGCAGCGGCAGTTGCGGCGCCTGGAGAGAGCGCGCGCGTCGCTCGAGCACTCGCGCGAGCGCTTCGCGCTGGCCGCCGCGGGGTCCGACGACGGCATCATCGACTGGGACATCGGCGCCGACAGCCTCTATGCCTCGGCGCGCGCGCGCGAGATCCTCGGGCTCGAACCCGGAGCCGAGACGCAGTCGGGTGCCGACTGGTACGCCGCCGCGAAGATGCATCCCGACGACGTGGCGATGCGCCGAGCGGCGCTCGATGCGCACCTGGCGGGGCGCACGCCGGTGTACGCCTGCGAGTACCGCGTTCGCCACGGCGATGGCCGCTACCGCTGGGTGCGCGTGCGCGGCCTGTGCTCGCGCGACGCGCACGGCCGGCCGCTGCGCATGGCCGGCTCGGTGACCGACATCGACGCGCGCCGCCGTGCCGAGGATGCGCTGCGCATCTCGGAGGAGCGCTACGCGCTGGCGATGGCCGGCTCGAGCGGCGGGCACTGGGTGTGGGAGCCGGCGAGCGACGCGCTGTTCGTCTCGCCCACCGTCAACCGCTTGTTCGGCCTGCCGGCCGATACCCAGCCGAAGAGCTGGGCCGAGTACTTCGAGCTGATTCCGGTTCACCCGGAAGACCGCGCCGCGCTCGCCAGCCTCAACAGCGCCGTGCGCGACGGCAGCGCCGAGCACCTCAACCTCGAGTACCGCATCGTGCTCGAGGGCCAGAGCGAGCCGCGCTGGATCCTGACGCGCGCGCAGCGCTTCAGCGACCCCGGGCACTCGTTGCTGCGCGTGGCCGGCGTCAGCGTCGACATCACCGAGCGCAAGCGCACCGAGCAGGCGCTGCGCCTGAGCGACGAGCGCTTCACGCTCGCGGTGGCCGGCTCGAAGGACGGCATCATCGACTGGGACCTGGTCGACGACCGCATGTACACCTCCGAGCGCATGCTGCAGATGGTGGGCGCGCCGACCGACGTCACGGTGCGCACGCGCGCGCAGTGGATGGAACTGCTGCGCCTGCACCCCGACGACCGCGAGCGCCACGCGCGCGAGCTGCAGGAGTTCCTCGACAGCCGCGAGACGCTGCGCGAGGGCGAGTACCGCGTGCGCGGACCCGACGGCGGCTGGTTCTGGATCCGGCTGAGCAACCTGTGCGTGCGCGACGCCGCCGGGCGCCCGCTGCGGCTGGCCGGCTCGGTGAGCGACGTCGACGCCTACAAGCGCGTCGAGGCGGCGCTGCGCGAGTCGGAGGAGCGCTACGCGCTGGCGATGACCGGCTCCGACGAAGGTCACTGGGTATGGGACATGCGCTCGGGCCAGGTGTACTTCTCGGCCAAGATGTCCGAGCTGTTCGGCTTCGACGGCGGCGCGCAGACGATGCCGGCCGAGCAGTACTTCGCCAGCCTGCCGCTGCACCCCGACGATGCCCAGGCGCTGCGGCGCAGCCGCGAGCGCCACGCCGCCGGCGAGACCGAGCGGCTGGATCACGAGTTCCGCATCGTCCGGCCCGACACCGGCGAGGTGCGCTGGCTGCACAGCCGCGGGCGTTGCTTCTGCGACGCCGCCGGCAGGCCGATGCGGATGGCCGGCGCGACGGTCGACATCACCCAGCGCAAGCGCTCGGAGGAGGCGCTGCGCGTCAGCGAGGAGCGCTTCGCGCTCGCGGTGGCCGGCTCCGACGACGGCGTGTGGGATTGGGACTTCGTCGCCGGGGTGGCGTTCGAATCGGCGCGCGCGCGCGAACTGCAGGGTCTGCCGCCGGGGCCCGCGGTGCAGCCGCTGTCGGCGCTGGTGGAGTCGCTGCACGTGCACCCCGACGATGCGCCGCGCCGCGCCGAGGGCATCCGCGCCCACCTCGCCGGCGAGACCGCGGCCTACGAGTGCGAGTACCGCGTGCGACACGACGACGGCGAGTACCGCTGGATCCGCGTGCGGGCGCTGTGCACGCGCGACGAGCGCGGCCAGCCGGTGCGCATGGCCGGTTCGGTAAGCGACATCGACGCGCGCAAGCACGCCGAGCAGGCGCTGCGCGCCAGCGAGAAGCGCTTCGCCCTCGCGGTGGCCGGCTCCAACGACGGCATCCTCGACTGGGACATCGTCGCCGACCGCATGTACGTGTCGGAGCGCGCGCTGCAGATCGTCGGCGTCGACCCGTCGCTGCGCTTCGAGACGCGCAAGGAGTGGGCGACGCTGCTGATGCCGCGCGTGCACCCCGACGACGCGCGGCGCATCGTCGCCCAACTGGGCACCGATGCGAGCGATCATCCGCTGGTGCACGACGGCGAGTACCGCGTGCGCCATGCCGACGGGCAATACCGCTGGGTGCGCTTTCGCGGCCGCAGCGTGCTCGGCGCGTCGGGCCACCAGGTGCGCTGGGCCGGCTCGCTGAGCGACATCGACGCGCAGAAGTCCACCGAGGAGGCGCTGCGGCGCTCCGAGCAGCGCTACCAGCTGGCGGTGGAGGGCTCGGCCGAGGGGCTGTGGGACTGGGACCTCGTCAGCGACACGCTGTTCCTGTCGCCGCGCGCGCAGCTCACGCTGCTGCAGCAGGCGGGCGAGCCGCTGCGGCCGCGCCGCGAATGGATCGCGCTCGCCGAGTACCACCCCGACGACCAGCCGGCGCTGCGTGCGGCGCTGTCGGCGCACCTGCGCGGCGAATCGCGGCGCTTTCGGGTCGAGTACCGTGCCCGCCACCACAGCGGCGAGTGGCGCTGGCTGCGCATGCGCGGCATCGCGGTGCGCGACGCCGCCGGCAGGCCCACGCGCATGGCCGGCTCGCTGGAGGACATCACCGACCGCAAGACCCTCGAGCTCGAGCGCGAGCGCATCGAGCTGCAGTTGCGCCAGGCGCAGAAGCTCGAGGCGATCGGCACGCTGGCCGGCGGCATCGCGCACGACTTCAACAACATCCTGGCGGCGATCCTCGGCTACGGCGAGATGGCGCAGAAAGACGCCGCCGAGGGCAGCGCATTGCGCCGCAACATCGACGCCGCGATGAGCGCCGGCATGCGCGCGAAGTCGCTCGTCGAGCGCATCCTCGCGTTCAGCCGCAGCGGGCTCGGCGAACGCGTGCCGGTGCACGTGGAGTCGGTGGTGGCCGAGGCGCTCGACGCGGTGGCCGCATCGCTGCCGCCGGGCATCCGGCTGGTGCGCGAACTCGGCTGCGGCGACGCCGCGGTGCTCGGCGACCCGACGCAGGTGCACCAGGTGGTGATGAACCTGTGCGCCAACGCCGTGCAGGCGATGAAGACGAGCGGCACGCTGACCGTGCAGCTCGACCTCATGTCGCCCGATTCGCCGCGCTGCGCGACCAGCGTGCTCGGCGACGGCAGCTACGTGCGGCTGCGCGTGGCCGACACCGGCAGCGGCATCGCGCCGGAGCTGCTCGAGCGCATCTTCGACCCGTTCTTCACCACCAAGGAGGTGGGCGTCGGCACCGGGCTCGGGTTGTCGCTTGTGCACGGCATCGTCACCGATCTGGGCGGCGGCATCGACGTGCACAGCACCGTGGGGCAGGGCGCCACGTTCGCGGTGTACCTGCCCTGGCAGAGCTGCGTGGCGCCGGCGCGCGACGCCGACGAGGCAGTGCCGGCGGGCAACGGCGAGACGGTGCTGCTGATCGACGACGAGGAGTCGCTCGTGCGCCTGGGCGAGGAGATGATCGCCGGCCTGGGCTACGAGCCGGTGGGCTTCACCTCGAGCCTCGAGGCGCTGGAGACCTTTCGCGCCGCGCCGGGCCGCTTCGACATGATCCTGTCGGACGAGGCGATGCCCGGGATGACGGGCTCCGAACTCGCGCTGGCGGTGCGCGAGATCCGCGGCGACATCCCGATCGTGCTGATGAGCGGCTACGTGACGCCGGCGATGTCGCAGCGTGCCCGCGACGCCGGCGTGGCCGAGGTGCTGGCCAAGCCGCTGGTGGCGCGCGACATCGCGCGCAGCCTGGCCGGCGCGCTGCAACCGCAAGGCTGAGGGCGGCGCCGGCGCAGCGCGGATGGCGCGCTGCTCGGGCTGCCGCGGCCGGCGACGCGGTGGGCCGCCCGCTGCCGCGCGTCAGCGCATCTCGTGCAGCACGCCTTCGCGCTTGCGCGGCATCGCCCGAGCGCGGCGCGCCGGCCGGCGAATCGCCTGCACCGCGTGCAGCAGCGTCAGATGCAGCACGTCGCGCTGGGCGTGGCTGCCGCCGAGCCGGTGCACGCGTGCGGGCAGGCTCGCCAGCAGCGTGATCGCGAGCGCATGGTCGCCGCGGCCGAACGCCAGCAGGGCGTGGCAGGCCGCGAGCCCGAGCAGGCGCGTCGATTCGCCGTGGCGGGTGGGCTGCCGCTGGCTGCGCGCGAGTCGCTGCAGCAGGCGCTGCGCGTTGGCGTCGTCGCGTGCGCCGACGAAGGCGATCATCGCGTGCAGATCGCTGAAGCTGCAGTAGGCGTCGTCGACGCGCGCGGCCCACGCGGTGGCCAGTTCGCCCCAGCGTGCAGCGCCGTCGACTCCGTGCAGGCGCAAGCGCCACAGCAGCGCGCTGGCGTCGATCAGGTCGGCCACCTCGCCGGAGCCGCCGGCGCGGACGCGCCGGTCGTACAGCGCGAGCGCGGCGTCGTGCTCGCCGTGCGCGAGGTGGAACAACGCGAGGTGCCACCAGCAGTGCGTAGCGACCACTGTCGCGCTGCCCCAGGCCTGGGCGTGACGGTTCAGCCAGCGCACCCCGTCGGCGCAGCGGTCGGTGGTCTCGAACACGTGCGCCATCGCGTGGTGGGCGCGGGCGTCGGTGCCGTCGATCGCGAGCGCGGCCAACGCCGCGTCCTCGCCCCGTTCGACCTCGCCGCACTCCACCAGGCCGGAGGCGTGCATCACGCGCACGCTGCGGTAGCCGGGCAGGTCGCTCGGCCACGCCGGCAGCACGCGCTCGACGCGCTCGCGCAGGCGCGCCGACTCGCCGCCCAGGTAGTCGAGGGCGCTGGCCATCGCCAACGCGAGCACGTCGCGCGGGCGCTCGCGCAGCGCAGCGTCCAGAGCGGCCACCGCCCCCGCGTAGTCGTCGGCGAGCACGCGCTCGATCGCCGCCAGGTGCAGCCGCTCGTGATCGTCGCTGCGCAGCGCGGCGGCGGCAGCGAGCCGCGGCGCCGCTGCGCGCACGCGCTGCGGGTCGCGGCTGCCGATCAGCAGGTAGGCCGCCAGCGCATGCGCCATCACGAACCCTGGCGCCTCGCCGATCGCCTGCGCGAGCGGCGCTTCGGCGCCACTGCGCCACGACAGGAACGCCGCGAGCGCGCGCTCGTACGCCGCCAGCGCACTCGGCGTTGCGCCGGAGAGCCGGCCGCCGCGGGGATCGATCGTGTTCATGAGTGCTCGATGCCGGCCGTCAGTCACGCCATCACGCCGCTGCGCGCCAGGCTCGGGGTGCCGAGGTCTCGGCCGCCCGATCCGGCGCGAGCTGCCGCTCGACGCGCAGCAGCCGGGCGTCTTCGGGATGCGTGGCGACACGAAAGCCCGCGCGGGTCGCCAGCTGCACCATCGCCGCGTTGCTGCGCTGCACGTCGCCGACCAGGCGCTCGACACCGTGCGTGCGTGCATGCGCGAGCAGCCGCTGCAGCAATTCGGCGCCCAGGCCCTGGCGGTGCCAGCGGTCGGCCACGACGAGCGCGAACTCGCGCGTGTCGTCGCGCTCGCGGTCGAGCGCGTAGCGCGCCTCGGCGATGCACACGCTGCGGTCGCCTTCGCGGGCCAGCGCGATCAATGCGAACTCGCGCGCGGCATCGACGCGCAGCAGTGCGCGCAACCACGGCGCCGGCAGTTCGGGCACGCCGGCGTGAAAGCGCTCGCGGCGCGATGCCGGCGACAACCCGCGCACGAACTCGGCGAGCATGGCGTCGTCGCTGCGTTCGAGCGCGCGCAGCACGACCGCTCCCGCGCTGCCGACCCAGACCGTGGGCAGCACCGTGGCCGCGGCGTCAAGCAGCGGCGCCATGGTCGAACGCCTTCCAGTGCGATGCCGCCTGCGCCACGATACCGGGGCGCGGCGCGGTGCGCCGCTTCAGGACGCGGCGCAGCGCGACGCCCGCACGCGCGACGCCCGCACCGAGCGCGCGCAGCGCGCGCGCAGCCAGCCGCGCCATCGCAGCGGCGCGCGCCTGCTGGGCCTCGCGCGTGAGCTGGTAGGCGTCGATGCGCCGGTGTTCGGCGGCGAGCCGCTGGTGGCGTGGGCCACCGTACGGCAGCAGCGCCGACGGCGCGAACGCCTGCACGACGACGTCACCGTCGCGGTCGAAGTCGTGGCTTTCGCCCGCCGCGACGAAGATGTCGCGCGGGTCGCCGTCGATGGTGAGCCAGACCTGACCTTCGAATACCGCGACGCCGCGGCCGATGCCGCCGCTCAGGCGACTCACTTCGCCCTTGCGCAGGCGCAGCAGGGCTGGGTACGACGATGCATTCATGGTGTTGCTCCTCGGGCACGTCCCGCGGCGCGGGACACGGCAGCAGTCTCTTCAGCGCCGATTGCCGTCGCGTGACGCGCGGCGGCGCCGCGGTTGCAGCTGCAATCGCGATGGCGCTTCGCCCGCAGTCACCGGCGGCGCGCCCGCGAGCCGTGCGGCCGGCGCTTGACCGGGCGCAACGCGCTCGGCGTGGCGCGGGGCATCATCGGCATCGCATGACGATCGAAGAGGCCTCGCTGCAACGCTCGCGTGCGCTCGTGCACGCGCTGCGCGACACGCTGGTGCGCGAGCACGGCGAGGCGGTGCCGCTGATCGAAACCCACATCTCGTGGGTGCTGCTCGCGGGCGAGCACGCCTACAAGATCAAGAAGCCGCTGCGGCTGAGCTTTCTCGACTTCGGCACGCTGGCGCTGCGACGCCACTTCTGCGACGAGGAGTTGCGGCTGAACCGCCGCTTCGCGCCGCAGCTCTACCTGGGCGTGCTGCCGATCACCGGGACCGCCGACGCGCCGCGGCTGGCCGGCGAGGGCGAGGCGATCGAGTTCGCGCTGCAGATGCGGCGCATGCACGACGACGATCTGGCTTCGGCGCGGCTGGCCCACGGCGCGCTCGACGCTGCCGACTTCGAGCGCTTCGCACTCACGCTGGCGCTCTGGCATCGCGCCGCGCCGGTGGCCGCCGCCGGCGCCGAATGGGGCACGCCGCAGCGCGTCGCCGAAGACCTCGCGAACCTGCTCGCCGACTGGCCGCATGCGGCCGACGCCGACGCGGTGGCCGACCTGCGCCAGTGGTTCGCCGCGCAGGCCGACGACACCGCCGCGCGGGTGGCGCAGCGGCTGGCCGCAGGCCACGTGCGCGAGTGCCACGGCGACCTGCACCTCGACAACCTGGCCTGGCTCGACGGTGCGCTCGGCGCGTTCGACTGCCTGGAGTTCGACCCCGCGCTGCGCTGGATCGACACCGCCAGCGAGGTCGCCTTCCTGGCAATGGATCTGCAGGCGCGGCAGCGCCACGACCTCGCGCACGCGTTCGTCAACGCCTGGCTCGAGGCCAGCGGCGACGCCGCGGCGCTGCCGCTGCTGCGCCGCTATTCAGTGTACCGCGCGCTGGTGCGTGCGCGCGTGTCGCGGCTGCGCGAGGCACACGACGCGGCGGCCGCGCGCGCCGGCGTCGCCGCCGGCTACCTGGCGCTCGCGCAGCGGCTGGCGCGGCAGTGGGAGCCGCGGCTGCTGGTGACGCACGGCCTGCCCGGATCGGGCAAGACCTGGGTCACGCACGCGCTCATCGGCGCCAGCGGCGCGATCCGCTGGCGCTCCGACGTCGAGCGCCGCCGCATGCTCGGCTCGGGGCACTACCAGGCCGCCGACAGCGAGGCGGTGTACCGGCGGCTGGGCGAACTGGCCGCGCTCTCGCTGGCCTCGGGCTACCCGACGATCGTCGACGCCGCGTGCCTGCGGCGCCACGAGCGCGACGCGCTGCGCGCGGTGGCCGCGCGGTTGCACGCACCGTGCCTGCTGCTGCATTGCGACGCGCCGCCCGAGGTGTTGCGCCAGCGCGTGCGCGAACGCGCGCAACGCGGCAGCGATGCCTCGGAGGCCGACGAGGCGGTGCTCGAGCGGCTCAGCGCGCAGGTCGAGCCGCTCGCCGCCGACGAGACGGCGCACGCGCTGCGCATCGACACCAGCGCCGCGCCGTCGAGCGCCTGGCTGGCCGGGCACTGGCTGGCGCTGGCCAACCCGATCTGAACGGCGTCGGCGCCTCAGGGGCCGGCAGGGCGCCCCGGCCCCTGCGTCGCGTCGGAGCGCGCCGAGAGATAGGCGTACAGATCGATCACGTGCGCGGTGACACGGGGTTCGCCCTGCCACGCCGGCATCGTCAACCCGCCCTGGCGGCGCTGCACCACGTCGTCGACATAGGCGGCGCGGTCGGCGCTGCGCGGATCGGCCGACGGCATGGCACCCCAGTCGTAGCGCAGCAGCACGCGGTCGGCGAACTCGCGCGGCCCGAGCGTGCGCATCGTCACCAGCAGATCCGGCGCGCCCGGCTTGCCGGTGGCGCTGCTGCCGTGGCAGCGCGCGCAACGATCCTCGAACACCCGCCAACCGAGGTAGACCGAACCGGCCGGCCGCGACTGCAGCTCGAGCTCGCGCGCCGGCCGGGTGTTCTCCAGAGACACCGCGCATCCGGCGAGCCAGGCGAGCGCGAACCAGGCATGCATCCTGACCATCTGTACCGGCCTTTCGTGTTGCGCCGATTCTCGGCGCCGCAAGGGGCCTGGACCTTGAGGAACGTCATTGACCGCGCATGGCCGTCGCGCAGCGCACGCTCAGGGCGAGCGTGTCGAGAGCCACCACCCCGGCCCGGCGCACCAGGCCGACGCGTCGGGCCGGTCGTCGCGGTGCAGCGAGCGCACCGCATCGATGCTGCTCTTGGCGAACGCGGCGCGCAGCGCGGCCGATGCCGCGGCATCGCGCGCACCGACGCAGCCGATGAAGGCCACGCGCATCAGCGCGCGCGCCGCGTAGCGGCCGGCGCCGAGGCGGGTGACGAGCAGCATGCTGCCCGAGCCGTCGTCGGGGGTGAGCGGAAACAGCAGCCGCGCGCCGTCGCGCAGCGCATCGAGCCAGGCCGCCACCGGGTGCGTGGCGCCGGCGTTGACGTAGATCACGTCGGCCGGTGGCAGCGGCGGCGCGACGCCCGACACCGCGCGCACCTCGGCCTGCGGCCACGGCGCGAGGTTGGCGGCCGCGCGCGCCGCGAGGTCGGGCTCGATCTCGTAGGCGATCACGCGGCCGTGCGCACCCACCAGTTGCGCCAGCATCGCGCTGTAGTAGCCGGTGCCGGCGCCGATGTGCAGCGCCGTCTCGCCGGGCTGCGGGGCGCACGCCACCAGACAGCGCGCGTGCAGCGACGGCTGGCCGTTGTTAATGCCGCGCTCGACGTCGAGCCCGACCAGCACGTCGCGGTAGAGCTCGCGCGGATCGTCGGCAAGGACGCGGCCGACCTCGTGGCCGAGCAGAGGCCACGGCGGCGTGCCGACGAAGTCTTCGCGCGCGGTGTCGGCGAAGGCATCGCGCAGACGTTGCGTGTCGCCTTCGATGCCGCGCAGCATGCGCTCGGCGTAGCGGCGCCGAACCTCCTCGAGTGTGGGCGACGACATGTCAGCGCCTGTTCAGCTCAGGCGGTCTCGATGGGCTCGACGACGGCGATCGCCTCCACCTCGATCAGCAGCTCGGGCAGCGCCAGCGCCTGCACGCCCACCAGCGTGCTGGCCGGCGGCTGCGCGCTGCCGTAGAAGCGGCTGCGCACCTCGGCGATCACCGCGCGCTGCGCGGGCTCGTAGCCGACGACGAAGATCGTCGTCTTCACCAGGTCTTCGACGCGGGCGCCTGCGGCCGCCAGCGCGATGCCGAGGTTCTTGAACACCTGCTCGGCCTGCGCGCGCAGGTCGCCGGCGCCGACCACGCGGCCATCGGCGTCGTATGCCACCTGGCCGGCGATGTAGACCTGCTGGCCGCGCGCGCCGACCACGTGCGAATAGCCGCGCGGCGGCGCCAGGCCGGCCGGCTGCAGATGGAGATGACTCATCGGGAACCCTCCGGGTCGAACGCGCGCAGCATGCGGCTTGCACCGCGCCGCCGCAAGTCGTGGCGAAATGATCCTGGCCCGGGTGTCTGCGCGGCGTTCCGGCGCGCCGCGGCACATAGGGCATGCCCTAACCCGCAACCCCTACTCTGTTACTCCTGGCCATGCAGTCGCAGGCGCTGCATCGAGTACAACCACGCCCGGGGAAGCGCCTCGCGCAGTGACAGGCAAGCTCGCTGCGAAGGCCTTGGAGACAACGGTTAACTTGGGGGAAACCTCCATGCAGCGAGTGCCTGCGTCGGGGGACGCGGTTGCGCCTTTCCGTTTGCGCGACGCGCTGGAGTCGGTGATCCGTACCAGCGCGCCGATCGCGCAGGCCAAGGGCCTGGCGCTCGCGCTCGCGCTCGACGCCGCGCTGCCGGTGGCGGTGCTCGGCAGCACCACGGGACTGCGCCGCGTCGTCGGCCGTTTCGTCGCGCATGCGATCGAGCGCACCGAGCGCGGCGGCGTATGCATCGAAGCGTCGCCGCGCAACGGCGCCGCGGTGCGCGTGGCCGTTCGCGGCAGCAACGACCAAGGCGATGCCTGCGCGCCGCAGGCGGCATCTCAGGCGGTGTCTGCTCCCGCCACAGTGGGCGGCAACGGTGGCGCCGCGATATCGATGTGTCGCGAGCTGGCGGCGCGGATGGGCGGCGAGGTGGGGGTGGGCAGCGCGCCGGGCGCGGGCAGCGAGTACTGGGTCGAGCTGCCGCTGCCGCCGGCGGCCGAGGCCGACATTCGCGCGCCAGCGGCCAACGCCGACGACGACCGCCGCGTGCTGCGCGGCGCGCGCGTGCTGATCGCCGAGGACAACGCACTCAACATGATGATCACCGCGGCGCTGCTCGAGCGCTGGGGCGTGCAGGTCGGGCGCGCCGCCGACGGTGCCGAGGTGATCGAGGCCGCGCAGGCCGCCGAGCTCGACGGCGCGCCGTTCCACGCCGTGCTGATGGACCTGGAGATGCCGCGCCTGAACGGCCACGACGCAGCGCGCGAGCTGTGCCGGCAGCTCGGCGCGCGCACGCCGCCGATCATCGCGTTGACCGCCGCCACCTCGGACAGCGAGCGCAGCCAGGCGCTGCACGCGGGCATGTGCGAGTTCCTCACCAAGCCGGTCGACGCGGAGCGTCTGCGCAGCGTGCTCGCGCGCTGGGTGGGTGGCGGCCGCGCCGGTTGAGGCGGCGCGCGTTCACACGCGATTGCGTCGCGCAGTTGACCCCGCTGAGGCGCTGAGGGCGCCGTGGCGTCAGCGCGGCACCACCGGCGAGGCGAGGTGCTGCGGCTCGGGCCCGCCGAGGGCGATCACGGTGTCGCGGATCAGGTGGCCCGAGATCGAGAAGCGCGGCGGGATCTTCGGCAGCGCGTCGAGCCGGTACCAGTTGGCGTCCTCGATCTCGTCTTCCTGCCTGACGATCGCGCCGTCGACCCAGCGCGCGGTGTAGGCCACCATCAGGCTGTGCGGGAACGGCCAGTTCTGGCTGCCGTAGTAGCGCAGGTCGGTCACCCGCACGCCGACCTCCTCGAGCACCTCGCGGTGGATGCACTGCTCGAGCGACTCGCCCGGCTCGACGAAGCCGGCCAGCGCGCTGTACACGCCGGGCGCGTAGTGCGGCGAGCGCGCGAGCAGCACTTCGCCGTCTCGCCAGACGAGCACCATCATCGCCGGGCTCAGGCGCGGGTACGCGGTGTGACCGCACGCGGGGCACACGCGCGCGCGCTCGTTCGCCCGCGGTTCGGTCGCGGTGCCGCAGACGCCGCAGTAGCGATGCGAGCGATCCCACTCCAGCACCTGCGCCGCGCACGCGGCCACGTTCATCAGCGGCTCGCCCATCGCCATCATCGCGGCGCGCAGCGGCATGCGCTTGCAGCCCGCCGGAGTCTGGCTCAACTCGCAGGCCCAGCAGTCGATGCCGTCGAGCCGGCCGAGGTAGTGGCGGGTCGCCTGCAGCGCCTCGAAGCGCTGCCAGGCCTGTGGCGCGAACGTGGCTTCGCTCTCGGGCACGACGAGCTGGCCCTCGACGAACGCGAAGCACCACGCTGCGGGCGTCGGCTCGGCGTCGGAGCGCACGGCATAGGTGAACGGCATGTGCCGCATTGTGCCCATGAGTCGCCGCGGGCCAGGCAGGGCGCGCCCCGGCGCGCGGCACGCCGATTGGCCTAGGATCGTGGGCATGAACGCATCGAAGGCTTGGGCTGCGACCGACCCGGCGCTGCGGCCGGGCGACCGGGCCGACGACGCCTGCCGGGCAGCGCAGCGCCGTGGTGGCGCGTATCGCGTCGCGGCGGCGCTGGCGCTCGCGGCGACGTGTCTGCCGGCGCGCGCAGCCGGCTGCGACGAGCTGCGGCAATCCATCGAGGCGCGCATCCGCGCCAACGGTGTCGAGAGCTTCACGGTGACGGTGGTCGACGCGGCCGCTTCGGCGCCGGGCAAGGTGGTCGGCACCTGCGAACAGCAGCGCAAGAAGCTGGTCTATCTGCGCGGCGCGGCCGTCGCGCCCGCGCCCGCATCGGCGCCCGTAGCGGCCTCCTCCGCGCGCCCGGCGCCGGCGGTCATCACCGAGTGCGCCGACGGCCGCGTGATCACGCAGGGCACGTGCAAGAAATAGCGGGGGCCGCCATCCGCTTACCGAGGAGTATCCCGTGATCGTCGAACGCATCTGGACCGGCAATTCGCTGCGCAACTACAACTACCTCGTCGCCTGCCCCGACACCGGCGAGGCGCTGGCGATCGACCCGCTCGACCACGGCAAGTGCCTGGCGGCGGCCAAGCGCAACGGCTGGCGCATCACGCAGATCCTCAACACGCACGAGCACCACGACCACACCGGCGGCAACGCCGCGATGGTCGAGGCCACCGGCGCCAAGCTGATCGCGCACCACCGGGCCGGCGACCGCATCGCCGGCGTCGACCGCGGCGTGCAGGCGGGCGACGTCATCAAGGTCGGCAAGCGCGTCGAGCTCGAGTGCATGGACACCCCGGGCCACACCTTCTGCCACATCTGCCTGCGCGCGCACGCCGAGCAGGGCAACGCCATCTTCTCGGGCGACACGCTGTTCAACGCCGGCGCGGGCAACTGCCACCACGGCGGCGACCCCGTCGCGCTGTACGAGACCTTCGCGCGGCAGCTCGACACGCTGCCCGACGACACCCGCGTCTACCCCGGCCACGACTACATCGAGAACAACCTGAAGTTCACGCTCGCGCGCGAACCCGACAACGCCGACGCGAAGGCGATGCTGCCGCAGGTGGCGGGCCACGACCCGCAAGAGGCGCTGGTGACCACGCTGGCCGACGAGAAGCGCGTCAACACCTTCTTCCGGCTCACCAGCCCGGGCGTGATCGCCAGGCTGCGCGAGGCGTTTCCCGATCTGCCCGAGCGGCCCGATGCCCGCACGGTGTTCGTCAAGCTGCGCGAGCTGCGCAACCGGTGGTGAGCGCCGCGCTGCGTGGCTGGCGTCGTGCCGTCGCGGCCGCATGCGGTGCCGCGGCGCTCGGTACGGCGGCGCTCGGTGCCGCGGCGCAGGAAGCCCCCAGCGCGGCCGAGGTGGCGGTGGGCGGGCCGCTGCACGCCGCCGCGCAGGCAGGCGACGTGCCGCGGCTGCGCAGCGCCTTGCGCGCCGGCGCGGCGGTCGACGCGCGCGACGCGCACGGCCGCACGCCGCTGCACGTGGCCACCTTCGCGCGCCGGCGCGACGCGATCCGCGCGCTCGCCGCCGCAGGTGCCGACCTGGGGGCGCTGGAGCACGACCGCTACGACGCGGTGACGATCGCCGCGGTGGCCGACGACGAAGAGACGCTCGCGCTGCTGCTCGCGCTCGGCGCGAGCGCGAAGCTCGTCACCAGCCGCTACGACGGCACGGCGCTGATCGCCGCCGCACACCTCGGTCACGACGGCGTGGTGCGCCAGTTGATCGCCGCCGGCGCGCCGCTCGACCATGTGAACAACCTGCACTGGACGGCGGCGATCGAAGCCGTGGTGCTCGGCGACGGCGGGCCGCGCCATCAGGCGACGCTCAAGGCGCTGGTGGCCGCCGGCGCCAACCTCGCGCTCGCCGATCGCGAGGGCCGCACGCCGTTGCAACTGGCACGCGCGCGCGGTCTGCGCGAGATGGTGCACATTCTCGAGGCCGCGAGCCCGGCGCGCTGAGCCCGGGCCGGCGGGCGCGCGGCTGGCCCAAAATGGCCGCACGAGAGAATCGGGGCCACCATGCTGCTGAACTGCGTCGCTTATCAAGATGGCAAGAAGCTGGCCGACATCGGGGCGCACCAGATCAAGGAGTATCTGCAGCGGCCGCAGTGCTTCGTGTGGGTGGCGCTGCGCGACCCGAGCGAGGAGGAGCTCGACACGATGCAGGTCGAGTTCGACCTGCACGACCTCGCCGTCGAAGACGCCAAGCACGGCGAGCAGCGGCCCAAGGTGGAGGAGTACGACAAGCTGCTGTTCGTGGTGCTGAACACCATCGAGCTCGACGCCACCGACCAGCTGCGCGTCGGCGAAGTGCACGTCTTCGCCGGACCGAACTACGTGCTGTCGGTGCGCAACCGCAGCCAGCAGAGCCTGCTCGGCGTGCGCCACCGCACCGAACAGGAGCCCGAACTGCTGAGCAACGGCCCGGGCTTCGTGCTGTATGCGCTGATGGACGCGGTGGTCGACCGCTACTTCCCGGTGATCGACATGCTCGAGTCCGAGCTCGAGAGCATCGAGCAGCAGATCTTCGCGCCGGGTGCCGCGCGTTCCAACATCACGCAGCTTTACGCGCTGAAGCAGCGCGTCACCACGGTCAAGCATGCGGTCAGCCCGCTGCTGGAGTCGTCGGGCAAGCTGTGGAGCGGCCGCGTGCCGACGGTGTGCGAACAGAACCGCGAGTACATGCGCGACGTCTACGACCACCTGCTGCGCATCAACGGCAGCCTCGACACCCTGCGCGAGACGCTGGTCACCGCGATCCAGGTCAACCTGTCGATGGTGACTATCGAGGAATCCGAGACCACCAAGAAGCTGGCCGCGTGGGCCGGCATCTTCGCCGCCGCCACCGCGCTGGCCGGCATCTGGGGCATGAACTTCGAGCGCATGCCCGAGCTGAAGTGGCAGTACGGCTATCCGGCCGCGCTCGGCCTCATCGTCGCGGTGTGCGCGCTGCTGTACCGGCGCTTCCGCAAGGTCGGCTGGTTGTAGCGTCGGCAGCGCGGGCAACCTGAGGAAACCCCCATGCTGTCGCGCGCGGGGGCGCGACGGCGGCTTCCTATACTCGTCGCATGTCGTCGATCGAGCTGCAAGGCATCGCCAAGGCCTGGGGCGACGTCACGGCGCTGCACGAGGTGAGCCTGCGCATCGAGCCGGCGACCTTCTGTGTGCTGCTCGGGCCCTCGGGCTGCGGCAAGTCGACCACGCTGCGCATCATCGCCGGCCTCGAGGCGGCCAGCGCGGGCCGGCTGTGCATCGACGGGCGCGACGTCACCGCGCTGCCGCCGGCACAGCGCGGCGTGGCGATGGTGTTCCAGAACTACGCGCTGTTCCCGCACCTGAGCGTGGCCGACAACATCACCTTCGGCCTGTCGGTGCGGCGCGTGCCGGCCGCCGAGCGCGACGCGCGGCTGCGCGAGACGGCGTCGCTGCTCGGGCTCGAACCGCTGCTCGCGCGCAAGCCGAGCCAGCTCTCGGGCGGCCAGCAGCAGCGCGTGGCGCTCGGCCGCGCGCTGGTGGCGCGCGCGCGGGTGTGCCTGATGGACGAGCCGCTGTCGAACCTCGACGCGCAACTGCGCCAGGAGATGCGCCGCGAGCTGCGCGAACTGCAGCGCAAGCTCGATCTCACGGTGGTCTACGTCACGCACGACCAGGCCGAGGCGATGAGCATGGCCGACCAGGTGGTGCTGCTGCAGCACGGCCGCGTCGAGCAGCAGGGCGCGCCGCGCGAGCTGTACGCGCGGCCGGCGACCACCTTCGCCGCGCGCTTCATCGGCACGCCGCCGATGAACCTGGTGGCGCTCGAGGCGGGCCGTGTCGCCGGCAGCGAGGTCGACGTGGCGCTGAACGGTGCCGCGACGATGGGCATTCGCCCTGAAGACATCGTGCTCGACGACGACGGCCCGATCGCCGCCGACGTGCGCAGCGTCGAGTACCTCGGCGCCGACCTCGTGCTCGCCTGCGCGATCGGCAGCCAGCACCTGCTGGTGCGCACCGACGGCCAGCACCGCATCGCGGCCGGGCAGCGGCTGCGCCTGCGCTGGGCAGCGCCCGACCTGCACCCCTTCGACGCGGCCGGACGCCGCATCCATTGACCCTGCACAACCCGACGAGGAGACCTCATGCGACGAAACACCTTCCTGCGCAGCCTGATGGCCGGCACCCTGCTGCTCGGCGGCGCGCTGCACGCCCAGGCGCAGACCGAGGTGCAGTTCTATTACCCGGTCGCGGTGGGTGGGCCGATCGCCAAGATCATCGACGGCTTCGCGGCCGACTTCATGAAGGCCCATCCGTCGATCAAGGTGACGCCGATCTACGCCGGCACCTACCAGGAGACGATCGTCAAGGCGCTCACCGCGCACAAGTCGGGCACGCCACCGGTGACCTCGGTGCTGCTGTCGACCGACATGTTCACGCTGATCGACGAGGATGCGATTGCCCCGTTCGACGGCTTCGTCAAGAGCGCCGACGATAAGGCCTGGCTCGCCGGCTTCTACCCGGCGTTCATGCTCAACAGCCGCAGCGGCGGCAAGACCTGGGGCATCCCGTTCCAGCGCTCCACCGTCGTGATGTACTGGAACAAGGAGCTGTTCAAGGAGGCCGGGCTCGACCCCAACAAGCCGCCCACCACCTGGGCCGAGCTGAAGGCCATGGCCGGCAAGCTGACCAAGAAGGACGCCGCGGGCAAGGTCACGCAGTACGGCGTGCAGATCCCCTCGAGCGGCTTCCCGTACTGGCTGTTCCAGACGCTCACCACCACCAACGGCGCGATCCTCGCCAACGATACCGGCACCGCGGTGAAGTTCGACGACCCGGCGGTGATCGAGGCGCTGCAGTTCTGGGTCGACCTCGGCAAGGCCGGCGTGCATCCGCAAGGCGTGGTCGAGTGGGGCACCACGCCGAAGGACTTCTTCGAGAAGAAGGCGGCGATCATCTACACCACCACCGGCAACCTCACCAACATCCGCAAGAACGCCGGCTTCGACTTCGGCGTGGCGATGATCCCGGGCAACAAGCGCAAGGGCTCGCCCACCGGCGGCGGCAACTTCTACCTCTTCAAGAAGAGCACTCCGGCGCAGCAGCGGGCGGCGTTCGAGTTCATCCGCTGGATCACCGCCCCCGAGCGCGCCGCGCAGTGGAGCATCGACACCGGCTACGTGGCCACGTCGCCGGCGGCGTACAAGACGCCGGCGCTGCAGAAGTACGGCAGCGAGTTCCCGCCCGCGCTGGTGGCGCGCGACCAGTTGCCGGTGTCGGTGGCCGAGTTCTCGACCCACGACAACCAGCGCGTCACCAAGGCGCTCAACGACGGCCTGCAGGCCGCGCTCACCGGCGCAAAGTCGCCCGAGCAGGCGATGAAGGACGCGCAGCGCGAGGCCGACCGGCTGCTGCGCGGGTACAAGTGAGCGCCGCGGCGCGCAGGCGCTGCGCGCCGCTGGTGGAGTCGGCGCCGCGATGACCCCAGCGTCCGCCGGCGGCCCGTCGCTGCGCGCGGTCCACGCCTGGCTGATGCTGCTGCCGGCGCTGGCGCTGCTGGCGCTGTTCACGCACTGGCCGACGCTGGCCACCCTGGTCGACAGCCTGCACAGCACGCCCAAGGGCGCGCGCGCCGCGGTGTGGGTGGGGCTCGAGAACTACCGGGTGATGGCCGACGACCCGGTGTTCTGGAAGGCGGTGCGCAACAACGCGCTGTTCGCGAGTGCGACGATCCCGGCGTCGATCGCGCTCGCGCTGGCGATGGCGCTGTGGGTCAACGAGCGCCTCGCCGGCCGCGCCTTCCTGCGCATGGCGTACTTCACGCCCACCGTGCTGCCGATGATCGCGGTGGCCAACATCTGGCTGTTCTTCTACACGCCGCAGTACGGCCTGCTCGAGCAGTTCACCGGTGCGCTCGGGCTGCCGTCGCACAACTGGCTCGGCGACCCCGACACCGCGCTCGGCGCGGTGACGCTGGTGGCGATCTGGAAGGAGGCCGGCTTCTTCATGATCTTCTACCTGGCGGCGCTGCAGTCGCTCAACCCGAGCCTGCGCGAGGCGGCGGCGATCGAGGGCACCTCGCGCTGGTTCTTCTTTCGCCGCGTGCAGTGGCCGCTGCTGATGCCGACCACGCTGTTCGTGCTGGTCAACGCCTTCATCAACGCGTTTCGCATGGTCGACCACCTGTTCGTGCTGACGCGCGGCGGCCCCGACAACGCGTCGACGCTGCTGCTGTACTACCTGTACGAGGTGGGCTTCGGCTTCTGGGACACCGCCTACGCGGCGGCGATCACCGTGGTGCTGGTGGCGGTGCTGGCCGGCATCGCGCTGCTGCAGTTCTTCGTCTTCGACCGCAAGGTGCACTACCGATGACGGGCCGCACCGCGGTCGACCGGCTGGCGTGGAACGAACCCACCGCGCTCGACACGCTGGCCGCGTGGCTGCTGGCGCTGCTGTGGATCCTGCCGCTGGCCTACGCGGTGTGGACGGCGTTTCACCCGTCGGCGTACTCGACGCGCTTCGACCTGCTGGCGCCGCTGACGCTGGAGAACTTCCGCCGCGCCTGGGAGGCGGCGCCGTTCGCGCGCTACTTTCTCAACACCACGGCGCTGGTGCTCATGATCCTGGCGGTGCAGCTGGTGCTGGCCACGCTGGCGGCGTACGCGTTCGCGCGCTGGCGCTTTCGCGGCCGCGACGTGGCGTTCGCGCTCGTGCTGGTGCAGTTGATGGTGATGCCCGACATCCTGCTGGTCGAGAACTACAAGACGATGGCGCGGCTCGGGCTGGTCGACACGCTGCTGGCGATCGGGCTGCCGTACTTCGCCTCGGCGTTCGCGATCTTCCTGCTGCGCCAGACCTTCATGGGCATCCCCAAGGAGCTCGACGAGGCGGCGCGCATGGAAGGCGCCGGCGCGCTGCAGACGCTGTGGCGCGTCTACGTGCCGCTGGCCAGGCCCGTGTACACCGCGTTCGCGCTGGTGTCGGTGAGCTTCCACTGGAACAACTTTCTCTGGCCGCTGATCGTCACCAACAGCCGCAACGCGCGGCCGCTCACCGTGGGGCTGCAGGTGTTCTCGTCGGTCGACCAAGGCGTCGACTGGTCGGTGATCACCGCGGCCACGCTGATGACCTCGGCGCCGCTGCTGGTGGCGTTCCTGCTGTTCCAGCGCCAGTTCGTGCAGAGCTTCATGCGCGCGGGGATCAAATGAGGCTGGTCACCATGGCTGGCACCGACCGTGCCCACGCTCGCGGGGTCTCTGCCATACTTTGCGCATGCGACAAGTGGGTCGATCCATCGTGGCCCTGCCGTCAGCCCTGCCCAGCGCGGCGGCGCTGCGCGCCGCCGCCATTCATCAAGCCACTGGGCTCGCGCTGGCTGCTGTACCGACCACCGGTGTCGCCAAGGGCGTGTATCGCTTCGCTTCGCGCGCGGAGATGGATCGCCACTGCGACGACGCGCTGACGCGGACCCTGGCGATGAACTTGACGCGCAGGGCCAGCAGGCTCGAATGACCGAGCCCGCGCCGAAGTTCGCCCGCCCGGCGAACGTCGACGATCTGAAGCTCCTGCTGCGCGCGCTGAACGACCACGGCGTCGACTATCTGCTGATCGGCGGCTACGCGCTCTACGCGCTCGGCTACCAGCGCGGCACCGTGGATATCGACGTCATCCTGCGGCCCACGCGCGACCAGGGCGAGCGCGCGCGTTCGGCGCTGTTGCTTCTGCCCGATGGCGTGGCCAAGGACATCGATCCCGATTGGTTCGTCGAATCCGAGACCATCCGGGTCGCCGATGAGTTCGTGGTGGACTTGATGTTCAATGCCTGCGGCGAGACCTACGAGACCTTGCTGCCCTACGCGTTGACGATCGACCTCGATGGCGTCCCGATCCGCACGTTGAACGCCGAAGGGTTGTTGAAGACAAAGCAGTCGACGCGCGAGAAGGATCGCCTCGACCGCGAAGTGCTCGAACGCGCGGTCGAAATCGCCAGGAGGGCGCGTTGATCAAGTGAAGCTGGTGACCTGGAACACCCAGTGGTGCTGCGGCCTCGACGGCACCGTGAGCCCGCAGCGCATCGTCGACGGCGCGCGTGCGCTCGGTGACTTCGACGTGCTGTGCCTGCAGGAGATCGCGCAGGGCTTCCCGCGGCTGCAGGGCGCCCCGGGCGACCAGCCGGCGCAACTGGCCGCTTTGCTGCCGGGGTTCCGCTGCTTCTTCGGTGCCGCGGTCGACACCTTCGCGGCCGACGGCGCGCGCCAGCGCTTCGGCAACCTCGTGGCCACGCGGCTGCCGGTGGCGCGCGTGGAGCACCACGCGCTGCCGTGGCCGGCCGATGATGGCGTGCGCTCGATGCCGCGCGTGTGCACGGTGGTGACGGTGATCGATGCGGCGCTCGGGCCCGTGCGCGTGATGACCACGCACCTCGAGTACTACTCGGCGCCGCAGCGCCTCGCGCAGGCGCAGGCCGTGCGTGCATTGCACGACGAGGCCTGCGCGCGGGCCGCTGCACCGCCGCAGCCGGCCGACGACGGCTCGCCGTTCCAGAGCCAGGTGCACACGCCGCACGCGCTGCTGTGCGGCGACTTCAACGCCGACGCGCGCGACGCCGCGGTGGCGGCGATCTGTGCGCCCGGCGCGCGCGACGGCTATGCGCTGCGCGACGCCTGGCCGCTGGCGCACGGCAGCGCGCCGCACGCGCCGACCTTCCGCGTGTTCGACCGCACCTACGGCCCCGACCCGCTGGCGTGCGACTTCGTTTTCGTCAGCGCGAGTCTGGCGTCGCGTGTGCGCCGCATCGAGGTCGACGGGCAGACCCGCGCGTCGGATCACCAGCCGGTCTGCATCGAGCTCGGCTGAATCCGCGGCGGGCCCGGGTCGCGCAGCTTCAGCGGCTTGCCGCCGCGCGCAGCAACTGCGCGTTGACCGCGTTGGCGCGCACGAAGCTGTCGCGAAACGGCTCGCTCACGTGCTCGCGCCGCGTCTGCTGCACCCACGCCGCGCCGCGGCGCAGCGCCTCGTCGGCCTCGGCGCGCACGCCGGCCAGCGTCAGCGCGCGCCACGCCTGCAGCCAGCGCTCGGCGGGGTAGAGGTCGTTGGGCGACACGTCGGCGTCGATCGCCAGCGCCGCGTGCGCGTGCACAGCCGCCGCCGCGGCGTCGTGCGCATCGGCGGCGAAGCGCGCGGCGCGGATGTGGCCGGCCAGCGCGGTGCCCGGCAGCGCGAGCCGCTCGGCCTGCGCGACGACCTCGCGCGCGCCGGCCAGTGCGGCCGCGGGATCGAGCGTCAGTGCATGGTCGAGCGCGATCGAGGCGGCGAGCGCACGCCGGCCGGGCTGGGCGCGCACCAGGGCCAACGCCTCGTTCAGCAGACCGGCGGCGCCGCGCTGGCCGAGCGCCAGTTGCAGCCGCGCCTTCATCTGCAGCGCCTTGGCGCGCATCCAGCCGGGCAGGTTTGCGGCCAGCGCCGCGTCGATCTCGCGCTGCGCGCGCGCATGCTGGCCCAGGTGCATCCAGCCGCACGCCACGTGGCACTGCAGCAGCGCCGCGGTCAACCCCGGCTCGGCGGCCAGCGCCGGCTCGATCCAGCGCTGCGCCTCGGCATAGTGGCCGAGGTCGCGCAGGCACTTGTACATCTCGGCCGGCAGCGAGGCGGCGCAGCCGCGCGCCTCGTCGTGCGCGGCGGCGAGCTGCATCGCCTCGCGCAGCAGTTCGATCGCGCGCGCCATGTGGCCGGTGGTGGCCCAACTGATCGCCAGGTTGCCGAGCACGGTGACCACGCCGTGCCAGGCCTGCGCCTTGCGCGCGGCGGCGATCGCGTGCTGGTGGTAGACGCGCGCCTCGGCGCTGCGGTCGGTGTTGTCGAGCACGATCGCCAGCCGGCAGTAGAACTCGGTGCGCTCGAGGTCGCCCGCGCGCTCGGCGGCCCACGGCAGCAGCGGCTGCAGCAGCGCCAGCGCGGTGTCGCACTCGCCCTCCCAGTCGAGGAACTGCGCCAGTCGCTGCCGTGCATCGACCGCCGTGGCCTCGTCGCCGGCGGCGTCGGCCAGCTCGATCGCGCGTTGCGACAACTGCCGCGCCTGCGCGAGGTCGCCGCACTCGCCGCGCCAGTTGGCGCGCATCGCCAGCGCGACGGCGCGCTGCTGCGGCGCGACGGCGGCCTCGTCGAGCTGGCCGAACAGCGATTCGTCGAGCGCGCCGAGGTCGGCCACCGACAGCGCGTCGATCGCCGCGCGCCACGACGCGAATGCGGCGTCGCGCTCGCCGGTGTCGCGCTCGATCTGCGCCGCGCGCTGCAGGAACGCGGCCTCCTCGCGGCGGCGCATCGCGTGGCGCGCGGTTTCGGCCGCCGCGTGCAGCGCGGCCAGCGCGCGCGGCGACTGGCCCGCGGCGATCCAGTGCGCGGCCACGCGCGCGGGCTCGCCGCCGTGGCCTTCGAGGAACGCCGCCACCTCGCCGTGCGTGTGCGCGGCGATCGGTGCGGGCACGCTGGCCAGCGTGGCCTCGTGCACGAGGTCGTGCGCGAAGGCATTGCCGCGCAGCACCTGGGCCGCCTCGAGTTCGCGCCAGGCGTCGGCCAGCGCCAGCGCCTTGGCGTCGAGCACCGCGGCGGCCAGCTCGATGGAGAAATCCACGCCCGCCACCGCCGCCACGCGCGCCAGCGCCAGCGCCTTGGCGCTGAGCTGCCGCAGCCGGCGCTCGATCAACTGGCCCACGCTCGCCGGGCGCGGCAGCGCGCTGCCAGCGCCACCGACGATCAGGTGCTTGATGGTCTCCAGCGCGTACAGCGGGTTGCCGCCTGTGTGGCGCGCGAGTTGCGGCGCGAGGCTGGCTGCGTCGAGCGCGGGCACGCCGAGCGAGTCGATCAGCTCGCGCATCTGCGCCTCGTGCAGCGGCGACAGCGTGCAGACGTCGACGCGCTGCGATTCCTCGAGCGCCTCGCGCAGCGTGCCGATCGCCGATGGGCCCTCGGCGGGCCGCTGCGCGAAGCCCCAGTGCAGGGTGGCCAGCGCGTCGTCGCACACCAGCGCGCGCAGCATCTCCAGGCTCGCCGGGTCGGCGAAGTGCAGGTCGTCGAACACCAGCGCGGCCACGCCGTGGCGCTGCGCGCCGCGCAGCAGTGCGACGATCGCGCGCTGCAGCGCCATCTGCGCGCCGGCGCCGGCCATCGTGGCCACCGCCAGCTCGGGCATCACGCGCGCCAGTTCGCCGCGCTCGGCCTGCTGCAGCAGCGCGGGCTGGCGCTCGAGCAGCGCACGCAGCGCGCGGCCGAGGCTGGCGTAGGGCACGCCACCGTCGCCGGGGCGTGCAGCGACCACGAGTGCGGCGGTCGCCGGCGTCGGGCCGTCCCAAGCCGGCGGCTTCCCCGCGGGGGGAAGCGAGCGCAGCGAGCCAGGGGGCGACGCCGGCGCCGGGCCGTCCCAAGCCGGCGGCTCCCCCGCGGGGGGAAGCGAGCGCAGCGAGCCAGGGGGCGATGTTCCGCCGAACGCCTGCGCCACGAACTCGGCCAGCAGCCGCGACTTGCCGAGCCCGGCCTCGCCGAGCAGCCAGAACGCGCGCTGCTCCGACCACGCGGCGCGCAGCGCAGCCAGCTCGGCGTCGCGCCCCACCAGCCGCGGCGGCCGCAGCACGCTGGCCGGAATCTCGCGGCGCAGGGCCGGCAGCGGCGCGGCCTGCGCGTCGCGGATCGTCTGCAGCAGCTCGGCGGTCTCGCGCGCCGGCCGGGCGCGCGGATGTTCGGCTGCCAGCGCAGCGACGAAGCGGTCGTAGGCGGCGATCGCCGCGGCGCCATCGCCGGCCAGGTAGCGCAGCTTCATGAGCTGGCGCAGCGCGCCCTCGTGCAGCGGCTCGCGCGCGAGCAGCGCATCGGCCAGCGCCGCGCCTTCGGCGTGCTGCCCGTCGCGCTCGCACTGCGCGATGCGCTCGGCGTCGCGCGCACGGTGGCGTTGCTGCAGCGCACGGCGCTGCGTGTCGAGCCAGTCGTGCAGCTCGGGGCAGTCGACGTAGTCGTGGCCGGCGAGCAGTTCGCCGTCGCCCGCGGCGAGGTCGTGCGCCACCGACTCGGCCAGTGCGAGCTGCTCGGCGCCGCACACCAGCTCGACGCCGGCGGCGCGGCGCAGGCGGAACAGCCGCTGGCGCAGCGCGTTGCGCGCCGCCTCGGGCTCCTGGTCGGGCCACAGCAGCGCCAGCAGGCGCTGGCGCGAGGTGGGTCCGTCAAGTGCCAGCAGCGCCAGCAGCGCCGCGTCGAAGCGCGACAGCACCAGCGGCGCGCCGCCGGGGCGCTGCAGCGCGGCGCTGCCGAGCAGCGCCAGGCGCAGTGCAGCAGGCGCGGAGTCGCCACGGGGCTCGGGCATGAAGGCGGTGCGGGTCGCTGCGGGTGCCGCCATCTGACGCGATGGCGGCGCGCGCGTCAACTGACCGCGGTCAAAGTGTGCCAAGACGGTTCAGTCGAGCGACTGGTCGAGGAACATCTGCTTGTCGACCGCGGCCCACACCGTCTGATAGTACTCGGCGACCAGTGCGGGGTAGTAGAGGTTGTCGAAGCGCAGCTTGACCTTGGTCTGCCGCGAACCCTGGCGCACCAGCGAGAGCGTGAGGCCGGCCATGCCGCGCGTCATCAGGCTGTTGCTGCCGCCGACGTCGAAGTCGAACGCGCCGTCGCCCTTGTCGGCAGCGCTGGCCGGGTAGCCCTTGGCCGCGGCGTACTGGCGCAGGCCGTCGCGCTGCATCGCGTCGGCTTTCTCGGGCGCCAGCGGCGGCAGCGATGCGGTGATGTAGCCCGACACGCGCTCCATGTTGTTGACGCGGCTGCCCAGCGTGGCCAGCGCCACGGTCATCGAATCGAACACGCGCTCGAAGCGCTTGTCGAACGTGCGGTCGCCGATCGCCAGCGCCATCTTCTCGCGCTGCGCGTGCCAGGCCGGCAGGTCGGGGTTGTTCATCATGTCCTGCATCAGCTTCTGCTTGGCGGCCATCGAGTCGAGGTCGGGCATGGGCGCGTGCGTCTTGAACATCGCCGACATGTCGACATTGCCGCCGCGGCCCATGCCGGCGATGTCGCCGACGCCGCCGCAACCGGCGAGCGCGCCCAGGCCCAGAACCAGAAGCGATCGGCGTGGCATCGTCTTCATCGCGTGTCTCCCTGGGGTCAGAAGGTGCTGGCGCGCACCGAGTAGTCGGCCACCGTCTTGTCGGCGGCGAATTTGACGATCACCGTCAGCGAGCGGACCGACGACGAGGTGCTCGCCGCCGTCGCGCTGCGGCCCATCGAGCCCGAGGCGCCGAGGTCGACGTGCTTGAAGAACAGCCCCAGGTTGAGCGCGCCCTGCGCCGCCTGCGAGTGGCTCTGCACGTCGGTCTGCGTGGCGGTGCGCTCGTAGACCCAGGTCTCGACGCCGTCGCGGTCGGTGGTGGCGATGCTCGGGCCACCGAAGAGCTGCAGCAAATCGAGCTGCGTGGTCTTGCCCTTGACCACCTGCGAGGTGACGGTGCCGTACGACATCGTGCTCGCCTGCACCGCGGGGGCGCCGGCGGTGGGGGCGGCGGGCGCGGGTGCCGCTTGCGTGGCCGGCATCGGCGGCATCGACGGCATGCAGCCGGTGCCGATCGACAGCACGGCGGCGCCGGCGATCAGACGCCACGGCGTGGCCATGGGCTTGTGCTTCATGAGGTCCTCCTGGTTGAAGCGAATGCGTCAATCGACCTTGTCGTAGCGCACCTCGTCGGCGCCGGCGTCGGCGGTCAGCAGCGCCAGCACGCGCGTCCAGCGGCCGCGCACGTACGTGAACTCCTCGAACACGCGCGCGCGATAGGTGGCCGGGTGTCCGCCCGACTCAGGCGTCAGCGCCAGCGCGCCGTCGCGCAACGCGTAGCGGCCGCGCTCGACGCGCGACGACGTGCGCTCGCTGAATCCGAGCCGCGTGCTGGTGGCCAGCGCGCGCTCGTAGCGGCCGTCGGCGCCGAAGGTGAACTGGGCGAGGCCGTAGCGCTCGGTGTTGCGCCAGGTGCCGTGCAACTGGCGCAGCCACGCCGCGCCGCCGTCGGCGCGCCAGCCGCGCGGGCGCAGGCTGTGGAAGAGTCGCGCGAACGCGGTGTCGTCGAACGTGCAGTGCGCCGGGTTGCCCAGACCCCACACGATGTGCACGCGGCCCGGCCCGGCCGGCAGCGCCATCGCCATCGCGCTGACCGCGTCGCCGCCGCGGCGGAAGTCGGCCTGCGTCCGGTGCCACGGCCAGCCGGCGGGGGCGGTGCCTTTCTGCGCGTTGGCCCACTCGCCGGTGCGCTGCCAGCCCGGCACCACCGCTTCGGCGAGCGCCGCCTGCGCGTCGGCGTCGAGCGCGCCCTTCGACGGCCGCGGCGCGACGAAGCCGTAGACGCATGGCGTGCGCTCGATCGCCTGCGGCACGAGCACCACCATCGCGGCTTCGTTGCGCACGGCGTAGCCCGGGGGCGCGGCGAAGTCGATCTCGACGTCGATGGCGGCGGCGGTCACCGTGCATGCCGCTGCCATCGAAGCTAGGCCCATTCGCAGGAGTCGAGCGCGCATCGTCGCCTCACCGTCGTTTCGTTGCGCCGTTCAGCGGCGCGTCGGACGAGAGCCCCCACATGTCGGTGCCGTGCGGGGCACCATTGCTGCGTTCGATCGTCCTCTGCTGCTCGTTGAGCTGCGCAGACTCGCCGAGCGCGGGCACGCGAACCGGCGGCAGGTGCGTAGGCGGCGCGGCGATGCTGGCGCTCCCGTTGGACAGCGACGGCATGTACGCGCTGGCCAGTGCGAGCAGAGCGCAGGCGCCGATCGAGGTGCCGCCCAGCGAAAGGAGGGCTCCAGTGTTGTTGCGTTGGTGTGCACGATGCATCAGATCCTCCTTCGGGGTGGACCAGTCACTCGGTGGCGCGCAGCGTCCAGTTGGCGGTGCCGCGGGTGCCTTCGGCGGCGTTGCACGACCAGCTGCCGGCGAGTCGACCGGCGTCGTTGCCGATCTGCACCGCGGGGCATATGTCGGTACCAGCGGCTCCGATCGCGCCGACGATGGGGATCGTGACGGTTGTCGGCGGGTCGCCGCAGGTCATGGTGACGTCCACCTTTGCACCTACGGACAACTGGTAGGTTCCGGCGAGCGGCCCTTCGGTGAATACCTGGAGCGTCGCTTCGGATACCGCTGCTCGGCCCGAACCGCTGGTGCAGGCAGACGGCTTGGCGTGCACGTGAGCCGTGCCAACGCCGTCGTACCACAACGCGCCGCCGGTGCTCAGCTCAGGGTTGTGGACGAAGCGCAGATTGGCACTGGTCTGGAGCGTCTGGTATGGCGACACGACGGTTCCGAAAGCCGTGCCCTCGTAGGCATGCACGTGGTCGACAACCAACACGTTCGACACCAGGCGAGTGGTGTCGGCACCCATCAACCACGGCACCTTTTTCATCACCTCGGTGCTCACCGCCACCGGGTTTTGATCAGGCACCGCGCCGGGGGCGAGGTAGTCGGCGAGGCCGGACATGCTCTTTATGGTGCCGACCGCAGCATTGCCGTTGACGATGTCGTTCACCGACCAGTTCGAGGTTTCCGTTCCCGCCACCAGCGATCGGCACTCGCGCAGTACTGGCGGGGCGCCGGCGTCATCGGGGTCGGGTGCATCACCGCAATCGACCACCTTCAGCACGAGGTCCTTGTTGATCAAGACGGCGGCCGACGCCGGCGCGATCTGCAGTCCGGCTATGAGACTCCAGTCGCTGAAATGCGTCGTAGTCACACTGGTCTTGCGTTGCGCGGCGTCGCGCGTCGCACCGGCTACGACCCAACGGCCGCGAGAGTCGCGCGTGGCCACCCGCAGCGAGTCAGCCCAGGCGGCTGCAGCCTCGGTTGCCGAGTGCGTGAACGTCAGGGTCACCGGCTGCGCGAATGTGAGGCCCTCGGGCGTCAGCCGGTAATCCGAACCCAACGAGCCGGGCGCCTTGGCAACGATCGGCGCAATGCCGATCTCGGTGTCCGTGGTCAGCGCACCGGCCGGCACATCGACCGTCAGCCGCCCATCGCTCGAGACCAGCGTTCCGCCAGCCGCACCGATGGTGGCGAAGTTGGGTAGCCCCTCGGGATCGCCGGCTTGCGTCTGCGCGATCGGTGGTGGTGTGAGAGCAGGGCCGGGCCCCGGGCCCGGGGCCGGTGCTTGCAGGGCAGGGGCGGGGTTGTCGCTGCCGCCTCCGCAAGCAGCGATCAGCGCCGCAACGCCGAACCACCATGCAAGCGCCACTGCGCTGAGACTGCATCGATCGTTTGCATTCATCCTCGGCTCCCGTTGTTGCCGTCCATTGCGACGGTGAACGGAAGATGTAGAGGCTGGCCGTTACGCCGCCGTTACGCGAGCGCCGACCGTGGCGTTTCGGCGTCGACGCAGCAGCCAAAATGCGTCGCGTCGGACGTACTCCGCGACGCGATGGACACCCAGGCCCTGCTGATGCAGGCACCGCTGCTGCAGTGGCTCGGCGTGGCGCTGGTCGCTTTCGCCGCCGCGGTGCTCGGCGGGCTGGCCGGCTACGGCACCGGGCTGATCCTGCCGATCGCGCTGGCGCCGGTGATCGGCGTGGCCAACGTCGTGCCGCTGATGGCGGTGGCGATGATGATCAACAACGGCAGCCGCGTGCTGGCGTTCCGCCGCGAGATCGCGTGGCCGCACGTGCGCCGCATGCTGCTGTTAGGCCTGCCGGCGTGCCTGCTCGGCGCCTGGGGCTACACGCGGCTCGACACGCGTGCGGTGGCGCTGCTGCTGGGGCTGTTCCTGCTGGCGAGCATTCCGCTGCGCCGTGCATTGCAGCGCGCAAGGCGCAAGCTCGGAGCGCGCGGCGAGGTGATAGCCGGCGGCGCGTTCGGCGTCATCGAAGGCGGCATGACGGGCACCGGCGTGATCCTGATCTCGATGCTGATGGCCGCCGGCGTGCAGGGCGCCGCGCTGATCGCCACCGACGCGGTGATCTCCGTGGCCATGAGTCTGGCCAAGGCGCTGCTGTTCGGCGGCGCGGCGCGGCTCGACGCGGCGCTGGCCGTCGCCGGCGTGCTGGTGGGCCTGTGCACGGCGCCGGGCGCGTTCGTCGCGCGCGCGATCCTGACGCGCATGCCGCAGCAGGTGCACCTGCGCATCATGGAGGCGGTGGTGGTGTGCGGCGGGGTCGGGTTCCTGTGGCGCGCGTGGCGTTGACGGCGCGCTGCCGGCCTCGGGCGACGGGCGGCCCGATGCCGCCGACGGACCTCATGGCCTGCGCCGGGCGTCGACTATCGAGCGCGGTACGCGTCGCCGCGATGGCCCACGCGCACGACCTCAACGATCACCTGCTTGTCGTCGATCGTGTAGACGATGCGCCAGACCCCCTGGCGTACGCGATAGAGCTCGGAACCGCCGCCCAGCTTCTCGCAGCCCGGTGCGCGCGGATCGTCGCGCAGCGCCTCGATGCGCCCCAGGATGCGGCGCACGTCGGCCTTCGGGAGACCGCGCAGGTCTTTCGCGACCGACGGTTTGACCCTCAGCTCATAGCGTGCCATCGGCCTTCAGCTTGGCAAGGAAGGCCTCGTAGTCGAGCGGCTTCTCGCGGGCACGCGAGCGCACGGCGGCCAGGTCCTCGTGATCCTCGCGCAGGGCCTGGCGCAGCGCGTCGTTCACGATATCGGACATGCTGCGGCGGCTATGTGCCGCCTTGACACGCAACGCCTGGTGTAGCTCGGGGTCGAGATAGACCGTGGAGCGAACAGCATCGGCGGTGGACATGGTGCGGCGTGCTTGGGGCCCAGGATTAGCAGTTTGGCACTATAGCGTCATGACATCAAGTCGTTCAGACGGCAGTCGACGCTCACGCCCACGCGACCCAGTGGTTGTCGAGCGCCATCGGCTGCGGCCACGGCAGCAGCGCTGGCGCGCGCGTGGGGTGCCAGCGGCCGATGCCGCGCGCGGCGGCGATCAGCACGCCGCCCGGCGCCGGCGCGTCGTGCCACGCGGTGAGCGCGTAGGCCTGCTGCAGTTGCGCCACCACGGTCAGCTCGGCCGGTTGCTGCGGCCGCCACAGCAGCGCACGGCCGACGTTGTGGCTGGTGATCACGAAGCCGCCGTCGGCCGCGGGTGCGATGTCGCCGGCATAGCCGATTGCGCCGGCGTGGTGGGTGGGCACGGTGAGTTGCTCGCCGTCCCACACAGCGAGCGTCGGAGCCTGCTTGCGCAGCGCGGGGTCGGCGTGCTCGGCCTGCAGCGCCAGGCCGAGCAGCGGCGCTCGCACGCCGGTGGCCGCGCTCCACGCCATGTGGCGGATGCTCAGTCGCGCGTCGGGCAATCGCCACTGGCCGAGCAGCGCGCCGCTCGTGCCGTGCAGCCGCACCAGCGAGGCGTCCATGTGGTCGAGGTCGATCTTGCGGTCGCCCGGGCCGCGGTGGATGCCGCCGTTGGCCACCACGAGGTGCCCTTGCGAATCGAGCAGCAACTGGTGCGGCTCGATGCCGTGCGTCGACCATTCGTCGAGCTTGCGCAGCGTGCGCGCGTCGCGCACGCCGATGCAGCCGCCGCCGTCGGCCTTGCGGGTTTCGGTGGTGTACAGCCGTGTGCCGTCGGCGCTGGCGGCGACGTGGCCGTCGTAGGTGGTGCCGCCGCCATCGTCGTCGGGCGTGACGCGACGTACGAGGCGACCCTCGGCATCGATGCGCACCAGCCATGTGCCCGGCCGCAGCGCCACCGCCAGCAGCGCGCCGTCGGGCTCGGCCACGAAGCCGTGCGCGCGGCTGGGCATGGTGAGCGCGTGGCGCACGCGCACCGTGGCGGCGGACCAGTCGACTTCGATCACGCCCACCTGCTGGGGATCGTCGGCGGCGGGGCCGCGCCAGGCGGCGCCGATGCGCACGGGCCGCTCGTCGGCGGCGGTTTGCGCCCAGGCAGCCGGCGCGAAGCCGGCGGCCAGCGAAGAAAGGACGGCTCGACGTTGCATGGTGTGTCCTCGAATGGCTCAATAGAACTTGTAGGCCACCGTGAGCTGCAGCGTGCGCGGCTTGCCCGGCACGTAGTGGCCGCGGTAGATGAAGTCGGCGTAGTGCTCGTCGGTGACGTTGGTCAGGTTGGCCTTGAAGCTGAGGTCGCCTTGCAGGTACTCGGCCATCAGGTCGGCGCTCACGTAGCGCGAGGCCCACACCCGCGAGGTGGCCGGCAGCCCCACCGGCCGGTCGCCGCTCTTGGCGTTGAGGCCGCCACCGACGCGCCAGTGCGGCGTCAGCATGTAGGTGGTCCAGATCGTGCCGCTGTGGCGCGGCGTGAGGCCGGGGCGCGAGCCTGCCGGTTCGGTGCCGGCGGCACCGCTCGACGCATCGACTTCGGCGTTGGGGATGAACGCGTACGAGCCGTATACCTCCCACGCCGGCGTGATGCGGCCGGCGAGGTCGAGCTCGAAGCCGGCGGCGTGGCGCTTGCCCGACAGCACGTAGTTGCACGCGTCGACCGACTCGCTGTCGCGGTTGCGCTCGTTGTACTTGGTGCTGTGGAACAGCGCCATGCGCGTCGTGAGCCGGCCGCCGGCCAGATCGAGCTTGGCGCCGAGTTCGACGTTGCGGCTCTTCTCGGGCGGCGTGTGGCTGGTGCCCGGGTCGTACTGGTAGGTGTCGCCCGAGGTGTTGAACGAGGTGCCGTACGAGAGGTGGTAGCTCTGCGCGTCGTCGGGCTGGAACAGCACGCCGAAGCGCCGGCTCCACAGCGAATCGTCGCGCGCGAAGCGCGTGTCGGCGGGCGTGTAGCACGGGTTGGGTGTCGGCGGGTTGCCGGTCGTGGGTGCGCCCTGCGCCGCGATGGCGTGGTAGTTGCCGCGGAACTTGTCCCAGCGCACGCCGGCCAGCAGCTTCCACGCCGGCGCGATGCGCAGCAGATCCTGCGCGTACACGCCGGCCGACTTGGCGTCGAAGGTGCGGTTGACGCTGGTGGTGCGCAGCGACTCGTCGATCGCCGCGCCGTCGTCGGGCGTGCCGACCGTGGTCGGCGGCTTGGTCAGCGTCACGCCGGTGGGCAGGCCGAAGCCGAAGTTATCGAAGCTCTCGCGCGCGAAATCGACGCCGGTCTGCACCGCGTGCTCGAGGCCGAACCACCGGTGCTTGCCGGCGTAGTCGCTCTGCAGGTACTGCGCGTCGAGGTCCATCTTCTTGTTGTTGGTGCCGCGGTTGAGCCGCGTCGACGGGCCGAAGGTGGCGGCGTTGATCGCCTGGCCTGCCGGCTGCTGCGCCGCCGGGGCGAAGCGGACCGCGCTCGCGCGCTGATCGCGCCGGTACTGCGCCGCGCGCAGTTGCGTGATCAGCGTGGCGCCGGGAGCGAGGCGGTAGACATGGCTGGCGAAGGCCTGCGTCGTGCCGGTGCGGTTGATGTCGCTGGCCAGCCCGTAGTAGTTCTCGGGGTCGGTCGGCCACTCGTAACGCGTGCCGCCGCCGACCGGGGTCAGCCAGGGCAGACCGTAGTGGATGCCGTTGTCGTTTTGCAGGTAGTACGCGCCCACGGTGAACTCGTTGCGCGTGCCGATGCCCCAGCGCAGCGTCGGCGCGATGCCGCGCTTGTCGATCGGCACACCGTGGTCGTCGGCGCGGGTGAGCATGGCGTTGACGCGCAGCGCCGCCTCGGCGCCGAGCGAGAAGTTGAAGTCGCCGGTGCCGCGCCGGTACCGGCCCGACCCCAGCGTGAGCGCCACCTCGTGCTGCGTCATCAACAGCGGCCGCTTGCTGACCTGGTTCACCGCGCCGCCGGTGGAGCCGCGGCCGAACAGCAGCGAGGCCGAGCCGCGCAGCACTTCGAGGCGATCCCAGTTGAAGCTGTCGCGCTCGTAGAACGCCGGGTCGCGCATGCCGTCGATGAAGATGTCGCCGGTGCTCTGCAGCGAGAAGCCGCGCAGCCGGATGTCCTCCTCGCCGCCCTCGGCGGCCTGGAAGCTGATGCCGGCGGTGTTCTTCAGCGCCTCCTTGAGCGTGTCCTGGTTGCGGTCGTCGAGCAGTTTCTCGGTGACCACGGTGATCGACTGCGGGATGTCGCGCAGCGGCTGTTCGCCCTTGCCGATGCGGCTGGTCGTGGCGCGCACGGTGTCCTTGCCGGTCGGCTCGGCACCGGCGGTGGCGCGCACCGCCGGCAGCACGGTTTCCTTGCGCTCCTTCGGCTCGGGCTCGGGCGCAGCCTGCGCCCAGGCGCCGCCGCTCAGCGCGGCGGCCAGCACCGCGGCCAGCGGGCCGATCGGCCTCGCTGATGCCGGCGTGGTGACGCGCGGCGCTGCAGAGGCGCGACCGTGGCGGCGCCGCTGCGCGGCCGCTTGGCGGAAGGGTCGGGTCATGTCGGGGTCTCCTCGTTTCGGACAACAGTCGGCCGTGCCGCGCGGTGCGCGGCATCGATGGGTGAGGGGCATCAGCGCGGCGGCTCGGGTTCGCTGACGAAGCCGATCTTCGACAGGCCGGCGCGCGCGGCGTCGGCCAGCGTCTGCGCCACGTGGCGGTACGGCACCGATTCGTCGGCGCGCAGGTGCACCTCGGGCTGAGGCACGCGCCGGCCTTCGGCGGCAAAGCGCTGCGCCGCCTGCTCGCGCGACACCGGCTCGCCGTTCCAGAAGCGCGTGCCGCTGGCGTCGATCGCGAACTCGATCTTGTCGGCCTTGAGTTCGTTGACCCGCGAGTCGGCCTTGGGCAGGTCGAGCTTGACGGCGTGCGTCAGCAGCGGCGCGGTGATGATGAAGATCACCAGCAGCACCAGCATCACGTCGATCAACGGCACCATGTTGATCTCGTTCATCGGCGCGGCGGCGGACTTGCGGTCGAACGAGGCGAAGGCCATGGCGATGGTGCCTTTCAGGCTGCGCTGCCGTGGCTCACCGCGCGCAACGGTGACAGCGGTGCGGCCGGCGCGCCTGGCGCGGCGCTCGCCTTCAGGCTGGTGCCGGTGGTCAGGAACGTCAGCAACTCGAACGCGAACGCGTCGAGCCGCGCGCCGTGCACGCGGTTGCCGCGCGTGGCCGCGTTGTAGGCCACCACCGCGGGAATCGCCACCGCCAGGCCGATGCCGGTCATGATCAGCGCCTCGCCCACCGGGCCGGCCACCTTGTCGAGCGTGCCCGCGCCGCTCATGCCGATGGCCACCAGCGCGTGGTACACGCCCCACACGGTGCCGAACAGGCCGACGAACGGTGCCGTCGCACCGATGGTGGCCAGCGTGCTGAGGCCGTTTTCCATGCGCGTGGTCTCTTCGTCGAGCACCTTCTTGATGGTGCGCGTGACGAAGTCCTGCGCGGTGCCGGCCTCCGACAGCTTGGCCGCGCCGTAGCGCGCGTGGTGCGCCTGCGCGTGCATCGCGTGCGCGGTGAGGTGCGAGAACGGATCGCGCGCGCCGTGGGTGGCGATCTCGGCGCCCACCTCGTCGAGCGAGCGCGCATTCCAGAAGAAGCGCAGGAACTGCTCGCTGCGCCGGCCGCGCAACAGCGCGCCCAGGCCCTTGATCGCGATCAGCGCCCACGACAGCACCGACATCGCGGCCAGCAGCACGAGCAGGGTGCGCGAGACCGCGTCGGTCTGCACGAGGAAGTGGCCGAAGCCGAGGGTGATCTGGGTGTCGTTCATGTCATTGGAGCTCGAACACGAGGGGCATCACCACCCAGAACGGCAGCGGCGTGCCGTTCTCGGTGTACGGTTTGAAGCGTGTGGCGCGCACGGTGGCCAGCGCCGATTCGTCGAGGCGGGCGAAGTCCGACGAGCGGATCACGCTCATCTGCTGCGGCGCGCCGCGTGCGTCGACCAGCACGCGCACGTGCACCTGGCCCTGCTCCTGCGCGCGGCGCGAGGCGAGCGGGTAGTTCAGCACCGGCGGCGTGAGGTACTCGACCGCGGTGATCGCGATCGTGCGCGGCGCGGGCGGCGGTGGCGGCGCTGCGGCAACTACCGCCACCGGCTCGGGCGCCGGCGCGGGCGGCACGGGTTCGGGCGGCGGCTGCGGCGGCGGTGCGGGCGGCGCCACGAATACCGGTGTCACCGGCGTGGGCGCCGGCTCGCTGACGATCACCGGCTTGGGCTGCGGCTTCACCCTGGCCTTGGGCGGCGGCGGTGGGGGCGGGGGCAGTGGCGCCGGCGCGGGCGGCGCGATCCAATCGACCATGATCGGTGCCACGGCGCCGATCGCGCTGCGCACCGGCTCGAGCTGCAGCAAGGCCCAGACGAGCCCCACGTGCGCCGCCGCCGCGCCGAGCAGCAGCGCGCGCCGCGCGGCCGGGGGCAGGGCGTCGGGCGAGTGGCTGGGCAGTGGCGCGGTATGCATGGCGGATCGTCACGACGGTGCCGTCTCGATCGAGCGGGCACCGTCGCCAGGCGAGATGATTCTAAATAGGAACTAGTCGCATTAGCAATAGCGGAAACCAGACCGTGCGTCGGCACGAACCAAGCCGGCGCGATCGACCAGCCCGAGGGCATCACGATCGGCGAGTGCACAGTTGCTGGAGACACCGCCGAATCCCCGAAAGGAGTCCCCCATGTCCAACGCGCAACACGGCGCAGGCCGCAAGGCCCGCGTGTTCATCACCGGCTCGGCCGACGGACTGGGCCATGCCGCTGCCACGACGCTGCTCGCGCAGGGTCACGACGTCGTGGTGCACGTCCGCTCGCAGGCCCGCCTGTCGGCCGTGAAAGGACTGGTGGACGAGGGCGCTGTCGCCACGATCGGCGAGCTGTCGGACCTCGCGCAGATCCGCGACCTCGCCCGTCAGGTCAATGCCATCGGGCCGATGGATGCCGTCATCCACAACGCGGGCGTCCTTTCGGGGGCGCAACTGCTGGTGGTCAACGTCGTCGCACCGTACCTGCTCACGGCACTGATCCGGCGCCCGAGGCGGCTAATCTACCTGAGCAGCGGCATGCACCGAGGCGGTCACGCCAGCCTCGAGGGCATGGACTGGTCCGGCCGCGCGTCGACGGGCAGCTACTCCGACAGCAAGCTGTTCGTCACGGCGCTGGCGGCGGCCGTGGCGCGGCTGTGGCCCGATGTCCTCAGCAACGCCGTCGATCCGGGCTGGGTGCCCACGAGAATGGGCGGCGCGGGCGCGCCCGGCAACCTGCGGTTGGGGCATCTGACGCAGGAGTGGCTCGCCACCAGCGACGACGCGCAGGCGCTGACCAGCGGCGGGTACTGGCACCACCAGCGGCGCGAGCCGCCTCATGCCGCCGTCAACGACACCCGGTTCCAGGATCAGTTGCTGGCCGAGCTCGCGCGCGCCACCGGCACCGGGCTGGCCTGACGGCACGCAAGGCGTCGCGCCCGAACGCATCGGCGGGCGGCCGCTCCACTCGACACGCGCGTCAGGTGGTCGCCGCTGCCGGCAGGCTGCGCAGCGCGCGCACCGGTGAGCCGCTGACCAACAGCGCCTGCAGTGCGAAGCCCGCGGCCGCCAGCACGACGCAAGCCGTTGCGCCCCACAGGCTGCCGACCAGCGCGCCGAGCGCGCCACCGAGCGGCCGCGCGCCGGCATTCACCGTGAGGAAGATCGCCGACACCTGCCCCAGCACGCGCGTGGGCACCAGCGTCTGGCGCAGCGTGGTGGTGCTGACCGTCCACACCAGCGGGCCGGCGCCGAACAGCGCGAACGACACCGCGGCCAGCCAGCCGTGCGGCCAGATCAGCGTCGCACACATCACCAGCGCAGCGAGCACCGACATCCACGGCCCGAGCAGCACCGCGGCGCCGAACGGCAGCGCGCGCATCACGCGCGTGGCCAGCACGGCACCCACCAGCATGCCCGCGCCGTAGCAGCCTAGCGTGAAGCCGACCGCGTCGGCGCTCAAGCCCAGCGTGCGCATCGCATGCGGCACGTAGGCCGCCTGCAGCACCAGCCACGAGAGGTTCCACACCACCGCGGTCCACATCACCGGCCGCAGCAGCCGGTCGCGCCACACCAGCGCGGCGCCATGGCGCAACTCGTCGAGCACGTGGCGTTGAGGGCCGGCGCTGCGCGGCACCGCCGGCAGGCGCAGCAACAGCAGCAGCGCCAGCGCCGACAGCACCGTGGCGCTGGCGAATGCGGTGCCGGCGCCGGCCCACGTCACCAGCGCGCCGGCCAGCGCCGGGCCGGCGGCGAACGCGGCGCTGCGCGCCAGCTCGAGCCGCGCGTTGGCGCGCGCCATCGCGTGCGGTGGCACCAGCGACGGCACCAGCGCCGGCGCGGCGACCGTGAAGCCCACCGTGCCGGCGGCGCCGACGAAACCCAGCAGCGCCAGCGCCGCCAGCGAGATCGCGCCGCCGCCGACCAGCCACCACAGCGCGAGCAGCGAGCACGCGCGCACGCCTTCGGCCAGCCAGAGCAGCCGCGAGCGCGACCAGCGGTCGGCCAGCACGCCCAGCGGAATCGACAGCAGCAGAAAGGGCAGCGTCTGCGCGCTCGACAGCAGGCCGATCTCGCCGGGGCCGGCGTGCAGCAGCATCACCGCGACGATCGGCACCGCGGCCAGGCTGATCTGCTCGGCCGACTGCGCGGCCAGGTTGCTCCACGACAGGGTGGTCAGCGCGCGTTGAGAGCTGTGCGACGTCATGCGCGCATCATGGCCGCGCCGGCCGGCCCGCGCCGGCCGGAATCGGACCCGTGTTCGGTCCGCGGATCGCGGCCTCGAAGAGCAGCGGGCTCAGATCAACAGGCTGGACTGCGCACGCGCGATGACTTCGACAGCATCGCGAAACCCGGCGGCGGCGTCGCCAAGGGCTGCTCTTCTGGGGTAGGCTGTGCTCTACACCCGAAGTCAGGGCGGAAACTTAGTTGGATACGACAAGGCGAATCTTCGTCGGCTCGGCAATAGTCGCCGCCGTCGCACAATTGACAGGTTGCGGAGGGGGCGGTGACAGCGGCGTATCCCCAGCGCCCAGTCCCGCACCCGCGCCAAGCCCCGCTCCGACCCCTGCGCCAAGCCCGGCGCCCATCATTGATGCCGTCACGCTCCGCATGGACGGCCTTGCTCGGAATACGGTGTGGCCGATCGCGAGCCCGCTCGCACTGCGGACTCTGCTGCCTTTGCAAATGGACTACGACAGTGTGCGCGGTAAATTGCTCGCCGCAGCGCTGGACAACAACAACATGCCGCAATTGCTGTGCCTGCTACCAAGCGACCTGAGCACAGTGTGGGCCCTGTCACTGCCCTCACACCCCACTGCACTGACCGTCGCGGTCGATGGCTCGCGCGCCTACGTCGGCCTGCTCAATGGTCAGATCGTGCAGGTCGACCTCGCCACACGAACGGTTGCGGCGAGCTTTGCCATCTCGGAGGGTGAAGGCACCAGCTATTTCCCGCTTTCGCTGGCGATCAGGCCCGGAGCGGTCGACACAGTGGCAATCTCGACCGGTTACGTCGACACCGCAAACCTCGTCAAGTTCCATCGACTGGGCATATGGCAGAACGGCTTACCCTGGCCACAGATCCTCGAAGTCGGCCCCTCGCTGAACAACCCGGCCGGTGCAGTCCGGTTCTCCGATGCGTCCACACTGATCACACTGAACACCGAGAGCTCGGACAACGCGGTGTTGAAGGTACTCGTGGGCGACCGCACCTTGACGGCACTCTTCCCCGGTGTGGAAGGGCGGGGCTTCAGCCAGAGCCTCGACATGCTCGGAACGGAGATCCTGCTACCCGCGGGCCTGCGCATTGATCCCGTTCAGTTGAAGACGACACGTTGGGTCGATGGCATCGGCGGCAGCTTTCTGGCGCTGCCGGATCTCGGAGAGCTGTGCGAGGTTCAACTGCGCAGAACGAATGCCATCGGAGGCTTCGAGCTGCGCGTGGTGACAACCGGCATCGCGCGTCAGGAACAGATCCGGCGCCTGCGCTTCGATCTGCCTACGTTGCAGCCCACAGACGGGCGATCACCGGACCTCGTGAACTGGCAGGCTCTAGGGCGCGGGCGTGTCGCTGTTCATCTGTATGAAAGAGTCACTGGGCGCACCTTCCTGTTGGTGCTTGATGTGGAGAGCGTTGCGCCACTGACGGCGCAATCCGCGCCAGTAACCCAGGGCGCCAGCCAGGGCATGCAGTTGACTGCGTTGAGTCACGCCATGAGCGGGCTCGCCTATGACGCAGAAGGGAACCGGCTCATCGCCAGCGTCGCCCCGTCGGCCGGTCCGACCGGGTGCGCGCTGGTGGTGATCGATCCTGCGTCTGGCGCCATCGAGGCGCGCTATCTCCTGTCCAGCCCTCCCGGATCGGTGTTCGTCTCGTCCACCGGCCGCGTGGCCTATGTCTGTCTGCCCCAGGAGCGCGCCTTGCAGCAGGTGCGGCTCGGTAGCTCGCCAGGGCTTGGCTGGAAGATCGGCGCCTTGTGGGACAGCGTGCTCGACGTCGCGATATCGCCGACAGATCATGAGACCGTCGCTGTCACCATAGCGAGCCAGCGTGTGCTTTACCTATATACCGGCGGTGCAAGAGTGACCGCAATCGGGGAGAACTATCCAGACATCCGCTATGTCAGCAGCGTGGCGTTCACCGGAGCCAATTCGCTTGTCGTTGCGGACAGCTACACCACCAACCAAGACCTGCAGCATTACAGCATCACCAGCGGCACGATCACTGAAACGGGGCGGGACAAGCTACCTGCGGCATTCCTCTTCAGCTTCGGACGCTACTTCGACGGCCTGATCTACACCTACAGGGAATGGGCCACGACGGACACGGCGCAGGCTGGCGGTTGGATCCTCCCCCCCGAAACCATCTCGAGCCTGCAACAGATCGGCTACGTGTCCGCGCCCGCCTACGACAGCGTGGCGTTATCCAGCAAGGTGAGCGGCGCGACCGTGCTCTCGAACCCGAACGGCGGCAGCCTGTCGTTTGATCGCCTCGCGCCCCGCGCAGTCTCTCCGCTCGGCGGAGATCTCGTGGGCACACGCCGCCTGGTGGTTCAGGACAGCGGATTTGCATCCATCCTGAACACGGCATTCAGAACTGTCATCGCTGGCACCAACCGATGGGCGACGCTCTGCACGCCGCCTGAAGCCACCGATGCAACGCTGTACATCGTGACCGATAGCTGAAGCTGATGGGTCCCGCTGCGGGTCGACCCCACGCAACGGTCTCCTGCCTTCACTCTGCTCATTGACGGCTTTCTGGAAGCGACTTCGCGGTCCTGACCGGCAGCAATGGGTCGCGAGTCGCCCGCCACGAGTTGTCGATTTCAGCCCAATCCGGCTTCGGCGTGCACGCGCCGCGAATCGACGCCGAGCTTGGCGGCCGCGCCGAGGATCTCGTCCCACGTGGTGGCATCGACCGGCACGCCGGCTGCCATGCGCCTGGCGCGCCACTCGCGCTCGGGGTCGCCGGCCAGCCGCACGCGGTCGAAGCCGGCGCGCGGCGGCGACGCGGTCACCCAGTCGACGAAGGTCAGCATCTCGGCCTCGTAGGCCGTGCGATCGCCGAGCTGTGCCGGGTCGATCAGCACCGTGAGCATGCCGTTGAGCACGCGCTTCTTGCTGCTGTCGTGCGTGTGCTGCGTGACGCCGGCGGCGAGCGCGCCGCCGAGCAGCTCGCACAGCACCGCCATGCCGTAGCCCTTGTGCGCGCCGAACGCGAGGATGGCGCCGAACGGCTCGATCACCGAGTAGCGCGGGTCGGTGGTGGGCCGGCCCTGGTCGTCGATCAGGTGTTCCGGTGGTACGCGCTCGCCCTTGTTGTGCGCCACCCGCGTCTTGCCCTGTGCGATCACGCTGGTGGCGAAGTCGAGGATCAGCGGCGCGCGGCCCTTCAGCGGAATGCCGGCGGTGAACGGGTTGGTGCCGAAGCGCGCGTCCGAGCCGCCGTACGGCGCGACGATGCCGCGCGAGATCACGTTGACGAAGTGCAGCGACACCAGGCCCGCGGCCACCGCCTGCTCGGCCCACGCGCCGATGCGCCCGAGGTGGTGCGCGTTGCCCAGCGCCAGCACGCAGCAGCCGTGCGTGCGGGCGCGCTCGATGCCCAGCGCCATCGCCTCGCCGCCCACCACCTGGCCGAAGCCGGCGCAGCCGTCCAGGCGCAGCAGCGCGCCGGCGTCGAGCACGGTGCGCACGTGCGCGTTGGGCTGCAGGCCGCCTTCGAGGAACGACGCGGCGTAGCGCGGCAGCATGCCGATGCCGTGCGAGTCGTGGCCGGTGAGGTTGGCCTCGATCAGGTTGTCGCAGACGGCGTTCACTTCGGCTTCGCCGCTGCCGAAGCCGCGCACCAGCAAGCGCATGGCGCGGTGCAGGGCGTCGACGGCGATGAGGTGGTTGGCGCTCATGGGCGGCTGGTTCGTTGGCCGGTCGGCACGACCCCGGCGATGCGGGCAGAGTAGCATCGCTCTCGCGGTGGCCGGCGTGGCAGCGCTTGCATCAGCGGGTGGTCGACGCGCCGCCGACGGCCAGGGCAGCCTGCCCCCGATCGGCGGGGCTGCCACGGAAAAACCGCTGCATACCATGGTGGTAGCGCCCTTGCGCCGTATTTCACGGGGTCGGGCCGGCAAAGGTGTTGCAATTCGAACCTGGCCCCCGTGGCCCGGACCCACATGCCCGTCATCGCCATCGTCAATCGCAAGGGAGGGAGCGGCAAGAGCACCCTGGCCACGCATCTGGCGGCTTGGTGCGCGCACCAGGGGTTTCCGGTGCTGCTGGGCGACGCCGACTTCCAGCAGTCGTCGCACGCCTGGCTGCGCCAGCGCGGCGTGCAGAAGCTGGCCGCGGCGCCGAAGATCGCCGGCTGGTCGGTCGACCCGCGCAACATCCTGCGCACGCCGCCGGGCGTGACGCACGTGATCCTCGATACGCCGGGCGGCCTCAAGGGCTACGACCTACTGCGCGTGGTGATGCTGGCCGACGCGGTGATCATGCCGCTGGCGCACTCGCTGTTCGACCGCGAGTCGGCCGCCGAGTGCTACACCGAGCTGCTGGCGCATCCACGGGTGGCGCGCGGCCGCTGCCGAATAGCCGCCGTCGGCATGCGGCTCGATGCGCGCACCAAGGCCGAGGCGGCGCTGCGCCAGTGGGCCGACGGTCTGCAGTTGCCGTTCCTGGGTGCATTGCGCGAGACGCAGACCTACGTCAAGTGCCTGGAGCACGGCCTCACGATCTTCGACATGCCGGCCGCCAAGGTCGAGGCCGATCTCGCGCAGTGGCGGCCGATCCTCGAGTTCGTCGAGCCGGTGCTGCGCGTGGCTGCCGAGCCCGAGGCCAAGCCGGCCAGCAACGTGCTGCCCAAGCCCGCGGCCAAGCCGGCGGTGCACAAGCCGTCGCGGCCGGTGCTGCCGCCGGGCTCGCTGCCCTCGGGCAGCCTGCGGCCGCAGGGCGTGAGCGCCGACGCCGAGCTGACGGCCGCGCGCACCGCGCCGGGCGCGCTCGAGCCGTTGCCGCAAACCGATGCACCGGCGATCAATGGCCACGAGCCGGTCAACGGCAAGCCGACCGAGGCGCCGAAGATCCAGCGTCTGGTGCCGGTGAGCCCGGTCGAAGAACTCGACAGCCACTTCGGCGGCCTCACCACGCGCATCGGCCGCTGGCTCGAGTCGCTGTCGGTCAAGCGCGCGCGCTAGCCTTTCGCTTCGCGCAGGCCCGCGCCGCGGTTGCGCAGCCCTGCGTGCCGCCGGCCTTGCAGGGTCAGCCTGCGAAGCGCAGCGGCTGCAGTGCGGCCAGGTCGATGCCTTGCGCGAGCAGCGTTTCGGGTATCGCCGCGCGGCGCCACAACGCCGCCGCGAGTTCGGCCGCGCCGGCGGCGCTCTGGATGCCGTAGCCGCCCTGGCCGGCGAGCCAGAAGAAGCCATTGCATCGCGCGTCCCAGCCGATCACCAGCTCGCCGTCGGGCGCGAAGCTGCGCAGTCCGGCCCAGGTGCGTGCCGGCCGGCGGATGGTCAGCGTGGTGGCCGCCTCGATTGCCGCGATGCCGGTGGCGATGTCGAGCTCTTCGGGCATCACGTCGTGCGCCGCCACCGGGTCGGCGTTGGCGGGCGAGCCGAGCAAGGCGCCGGCGTCGGGCTTGAAGTACCAGCGCTCGCCAACGTCGGCCACCGTCGGCCAGCTGCGCGCATCGACGCCGGCCGGAGCGGCGAACGTGAAAGCGCTGCGTCGCCTGGGCTCGATGCCCAGCGGCTGCGCGCCGCAGCGATGCGCCACCTCGTCGGCCCACGCGCCGGCGGCGTTCACCAGCGTGCGCGCCGCGACGCGCCGGCCGTCGGCGAGCGCCACGTCCCATGCGCCCGCGGCGGGCTCGGCGCTGCGCAACTCGGCGTCGCACCACAGCGTGCCGCCGGCGCGCCTGAAGCCGCGCAAGAAACCCTGGTGCAGCGCGTGCACGTCGATGTCCATCGCATCGGCCTCGAGCACGCCACCGACCAGACCCTCGGCGCGCAGCACCGGCACGCGGCGCAGGCATTGCGCGGCGTCGATGCGCTCGACCACCGAGCCGGTGGCGCGCAGTTCGCGCAGCATGGCGTCGAGCGCCGCCTCCTGCCCCTGCCAGCCGACGTACAGCGCGCCGCGCGCGCTCAGGATCGGCGTGTCGGCAAAGCCCGCGGGTGGTTGCTGGTAGAACGCGCGGCTGGCGCGGGTGAGCGCGCGCACCTGCGGCGGGCCGTAGCTCGCCATGAACATCGCCGCGCTGCGGCCTGTGCTGTGCATGCCGGGCTGGCTCTCGCGCTCGAGCAGCAGCACGCGCGCGTGCGGCGCCAGCGCGTGCGCGAACGACGCACCGGCGATGCCGGCGCCGACGACGACGGCGTCGAAGGCGGTGGCCTCGCTAGGCCGCATCGGGCGGGCGCCTCATCAGCGTGCTCTTGCCGAACAGGCTCTCGATCAGGTCGACCGCGAGGTCGGCGGTCTTGTTGCGCACGTCGCACGCCGGGTTGAGCTCCATCACGTCGAGCGAAGCCAGCGCGCCGGTGTCGGCGATCATCTCCATGCACAGCTGCGCCTCGCGGTAGGTGGGGCCGCCCGGGACCGTGGTGTCGACGCCCGGCGCGATCTCGGGGTCGAGGAAGTCGACGTCGAAGCTGACGTGCAGGTGCGTGCGCGCGTCGATCGTCGCCAGCGCCAGCTCCATCGCCTGGCGCATGCCCATCTCGTCGATGTAGCGCATGTCGAACACCTCGAGCCCGGCGGCGTGCACCAGCTTCTTCTCGCCGGGGTCGACGCTGCGGATGCCGATCTGGCGGATGTGCTTGGCGCTCAGCGCCGGCACCTTGCCGCCGATCTCGATCAGCTCCTGCGGCCCGTTGCCGCACAGGCACGCCACCGGCATGCCGTGCAGGTTGCCGCTGGGGGTCAGCAGGTGGGTGTTGAAGTCGGCGTGCGCGTCGAGCCACAGCACGCGCAGCTTCTTGCCGGCCTCGCGGCAGTGGCGTGCCACCGCGCCGATCGAGCCGATCGCCAGCGAGTGATCGCCACCGAGCAGGATCGGCAGGCGCGCTTGCTGCAGCTCGGCGTGCACCGCGTCGTGCACGGTGCGGCACCACTGCACCACCTCGGGGAGATGGCGGTAGCCGTCGCGCGGCGGCTGCCACGGATTGGCCGGGCCGGCGAGGTTGCCGCGGTCGATTACCTCGACGCCGTGGCCCTCGAGGGTTGGCTGCAGCAGTGCGACGCGCAGCGCCTCGGGCCCCATGCTGGCGCCGCGAGCGCCCGCGCCGATGTCGGTGGGCGCGCCCAGCAGGCTGACGTGGCGGTTCATCGCCGGCTATTGTGACGCGCTCGCGTGCCGTGGTGCGACCGCGCCGGGTTGCGTACAGTGGGACCATGAATCCCGAGCAGCGCTTTCGCGACGCCATCGACTTCGCGACCGGTCACGAGATCGACTGGCCGCGCGACCCATTGGATGCGCCGCTGCGCTGGGGCGTGCACCACGACGACCCGCCGCCGTACAACCGCCTGCGCGGCCCGGTGCACCCGCGCGGCGGCGTCTCGGGCGTCGTGATGCAGCACGGGCACGTGGCCACTGCATGGGGCGAGCCCGAGCGCGCCGACCTCACTTTCAGCGTGGCCAAGACCTACCTCGCGATGCTGGCCGGCGTCGCACAAGGCCAGGGTCTGCTGCCCGAGGTCGACGCGCCGGTGGCGCAGCGGCTGCCGGGCATCGGCTTCGACACGCCGCACAACCGCAGCATCACCTGGCGCCACCTGCTCGAGCAGACCAGCGAGTGGGAAGGCAGCTCGTTCGGCATTCCCGACACGGTCGACCGCTACCGCCACGTGTCGCACGACCCGCGTCCGCCCGCGGGCCGCAAGGGCGACGCGCGCCCGCTGCGCTCACCGGGCAGCACCTGGGAGTACAACGACGTGCGCATCAACCAGCTCTCGCTGGCACTGCTGCGCTTGTTCGGCCGCCCGCTGCCGGAGGTGTTCGACGAGGCGCTGATGCAGCCGCTCGAATGCAGCGCCAACTGGCGCTGGCGTGGCTACGACGACGCCTGGGTGGACCTGGCCGGGCGCAAGGTGCAGTCGGTGCCCGGCGGCACGCACTGGGGTGCCGGCGTGTCGATCTCCGCGCGCGACCAGGCACGGCTTGGCCAGCTTCTGCTCGACGACGGACAACACCAGGGCCGCCAGCTCATCCCGGCGGCGTGGGTGCAGCGCATGCGCGAGCCGTGCGCGGTCGCGCCGTTCTACGGATGGCTGCTGTGGCTCAACCGCGACGGCCGCACGTTTCCGGGCGCATCGCGCGACGCGGTCTGCATGGTCGGTGCCGGCGGCCACCTGGTGTGGGTCGAGCCCGCACATCGGGCGGTCGTGGTGGTGCGCTGGATGGACCCGGCGCACACCGCCGGGTTCATGCAGCGGATGGGTGCGGCGCTGGGCGAGGGCAGCGAGCCGCGGCACGACGGCTGAGGCGCACGCCCGGGCCGGCCCGGATCGGCGCAGCGCATCGGCATCACGCATCGTCGGCGTAGTCCTCCCCGGTGATGGTGCCCAACTCGTCGAAGCCGTAGTGCTCGGCCAGCCGCGCCCAGGCGTCCTCGGCGGTCTCGACGTAGTGGAACAGGCCGAGATCCTCGGGGCTGATCACGCCACAGTCGACCAGGTGCTGGAAGTCGATAAGCTTCTCCCAGAACGCACGGCCGAACAGCAGGATCGGCCGCGCGCGGCTCTTGCCGGTCTGCACCAGCGTCAGCGTCTCGAACATCTCGTCGAGCGTGCCGAAGCCGCCGGGAAAGCACACCAGGGCGATGCTGCGCATCACGAAGTGCATCTTGCGCAGGCCGAAGTAGTGGAACTGGAAGCACAGCTCCGGCGTGATGTACGGATTGGGCACCTGTTCGTGCGGCAGCACGATGTTCAGGCCGATGCTGCGTCCGCCGACGTCGTGCGCGCCGCGGTTGCCCGCCTCCATGATGCCGGGGCCGCCGCCGGTCACCACGTAGATGGGCGTATCGAGCGTGCGCGAGCGCTGCGTCACGATCTGCGAGAAGCGCCGCGCCTCGTCGTAGTAGCGGCTCATATCGAGGGCGGCGGCCGCGCGCCGGATCGCCGTCGCGTCGCCGCCGGCGCGTGCCTCCTGCAGCCGCGCCTGCGCAACGTCGGGCGCGACGATGCGCGAGCTGCCGTAGATGACGATGGTCGACTCGATGTGCTGCTCGCGCTGGATCATCTCGGCCTTCAGCAGTTCGAGCTGCATGCGCACCGGGCGCAGATCCTCGCGCAGCAGGAAGCGCTCGTCGACGAAGGCGAGCCGGTAACTGCTGTCCGCGCCGCCGTAGCGCTCCACCGGCTTGACGGCTGCCGCCGACTCCTCGGCCGTGGGAAAGTTGCGTTCGTGGAGTCTGTGGCGCACGTTCATCGCGTCTCCGCCTCTTGCGGCGCAGGGAGGGTCGGCAAGCTTACAGCGCCCGGGCTGTGCGAGACTGAGGGCCCGCACGCCAGCTCGATCGAGGAGGACGCATGCACATCGAACCCGGGCTGCTCGCCCCCGCCAAGATCGCGTTGGCCAACGCAGCGGCACTCGGTGTGGTGGCCGCCGCCGCATGGGCCGCGCTGCGCCGGCCGGCGCTGCTGCCGCGCGCGCTGCTGGCCGCCGCCTTCTTCACGCTGTGCATGCAGGCGTTCCACCTCCGGGTGGGCCCCTCGGAGCTGCACTTCGTGGGCGCCATGCCGATGTACCTGGCGCTCGGACTCGTGCCCACGCTGCTCGGCTTTGCGCTCGGCCTGGCCTTGCAGGGCCTGCTGTTCGAACCGGCCGACCTGGTGCACCTGTCGGTCAACACGCTGTCGCTGGCGCTGCCGCTGATTGCGCTGCACGCGGGGCTCGGCCGCCGCCTCGCGCGCGTGAACCTGCGCGCCGTGCTGCAGCTCGATGCAGCCTACTACGCGGGTGTGACCGCGATGGTGGGGTTCTGGCTGTCGGTCGGCGAGATGGCCACGCCGCTGGGTGCATGGGTGCGCTTCGCCGCGTCGTACGGGGCGGTGGTGCTGCTCGAGCCCGCCATCACGCTCGCGGTGCTGCTGGCGGTGGTGCGGCTGCGCGACCGGCGTTGGGCCGCTCGGTGCTTCGATCTGCGCCATGCGTCGACGCTGCGCTGAGCCGCCGTGAATACGCACCGTCACGATCACGACCACAGCGAGCTTTCGCCGATGGAGCTGCGCGTGCGCGCGCTCGAGACCGTGCTCGCCGAGAAGGGCTACATCGACCCGGCTGCGCTCGACGTGCTGATCGACACCTACCAGACCCGCATCGGGCCGCGCAACGGCGCCCGCGTGGTGGCGCGCGCGTGGAGCGATCCGGCGTACAAGGCCTGGCTGCTGCGCGACGCCACCGCGGCGATCGCCTCGCTCGGCTACCAGGGCCGCCAGGGCGAACACATGGTGGCGCTGGAGAACACGCCCGCGCAGCACCACATGGTGGTGTGCACGTTGTGCAGCTGTTATCCATGGCCGGTGCTCGGCCTGCCGCCCACCTGGTACAAGAGCGCGCCGTACCGCTCGCGCGCGGTGCGCGACCCGCGCGGCGTGCTGGCCGAGTTCGGCGTCACGCTGCCCGCGGGCACTGCGATCCGCGTGCACGACTCCACTGCCGAGGTGCGCTACCTGGTGCTGCCGCTGCGCCCCGAGGGCAGCGAGGGCCTCGACGAAGAAGCGCTCGCCGCGCTGGTGACGCGCGACTCGATGATCGGCACCGGCCTCGCGCTGACGCCGCCGGCGAGGGCGCGGTGAGGGCGCACGGCCGCGGCGCAGTGCCTGGCATCGAAGCGCGCAGCGCGGGGGTTGCGCAATGACTCGCGCACCGGCTCACGTGACGCACGCCGACATCGGCGGCCATCGCGGTTACGGCCCGATCGTCAACGAGCCGGAAGACGAGCGCTTCCACGCCGCCTGGGAGCCGCGCGTGCTGGCGCTCACGCTGGCGATGGGCGCCTGCGGCCTGTGGAACATCGACAACAGCCGCGCGGCGCGCGAGTCGCTGCCGGCGTACGCGCGGCTGAGCTACTACGAGATCTGGTTCGAGGCGCTGTGCAAGCTGCTGGCCGAGCATGCGCTGGTGGGCGGCGACGAACTGCGCGCCGGCCACGCGCTGCATCCGGCGCGCGCGCTGCCGAACAAGCTGCACGCGGGCGACGTGCGCACGGCGCTGGCCCGCGGCACGCCGGTCGAGCGCGAGCCCACCACGAAGGCGCGCTTCCGCGTCGGCGACGCGGTGCGCATGTACGCCGGCGAGGTGCCGCACCACACGCGGCTGCCGCGCTACGTGCGCGGCCGCTGTGGCACGATCGAGCGCGTGCACGGCGTGCACGTGTTCGCCGACGCGCACGCCAGCGGCCGCGGCGAGCAGCCGCACTGGCTCTACCACGTCGGCTTCGACGCCCGCGAGCTGTGGCCCGACGCGCAGGCCGGCGTGCGGGTGGCGGTCGATGCCTGGGAGCCCTACCTGGAGCGCGCATGAACGATCCGGCACGCGACGACAGCCCCCTGTTGCGCGACGACGCGCCGGCGTTTGCCGAGCCGTGGCAGGCACACGCCTTCGCGCTCGCGGTCAAGCTGCACGAACGCGGCGTGTTCACCTGGCGCGAGTGGGCCGACGCGCTGGCCGCGCAGGTCGCCGCCGCTTTGGCGCGCGGCGAGCCCGACCGCGGCGACACCTACTACCAGCATTGGCTGGCGGCGCTCGAGGCGCTGGTGGCCGCCAAGGGCGCGGCGTCGCTCGCCGACCTGCAGCGCACCGCGCAGGCCTGGGGGCATGCCGCCGAGCGCACGCCGCACGGCCGGCCGATCGAGTTGAAGGCGGAGGATTTCTCCCCTTGAGCGGCGCCGCCGGCGGCGCCGCGCTGGCGGCCGACGAGCCGCGCTACGGCTGGGTGGTGGTGTGGGCCACTTTCGTCGTGCTGGCGGTGATCTTCGGCGTCGCGTACTCGTTCGCCGCCTTCTTCGAGCCGTTCGTCGTCGAGTTCGCAGCGCAGCGCGCCGACGTCTCGCTGGTGTTCGGGCTTTCGGGGCTGCTGTACTTCGTGCTCGGTGCCTTCGGCGGCATGCTGTCCGATCGCCTCGGCCCGCGCGTGGTAGTCGGCGCCGGCATGCTGTGCATCGCGCTCGGCTTGTTCGCCGCGGCGCGCGTCGGCTCGATGACCGGCGTCACGCTGGCCTACGGCGTCGGCGTCGGCGTGGGCATCGCGCTGGCCTACACGCCGGCCATCGGCACCGTGCAGCCGTGGTTCACGCGCCGCCGCGGCCTGGCCGCAGGCCTGGCCAGCGCCGGCATCGGCGCGGGCACGCTCGCGGTGCCGTTGCTCGCCGCCGCGGCGATCGCGGCCTGGCAATGGCGCGGCGCGATGACGGCACTGGCCGCGGGCACGCTGGTGGTCGGCCTGAGCGCGGCGCTGCTGCTGCAGCGCGCACCGGCGGCGGCCAAGCGAACCGACGGCACCGTGCCCGGCACGCCGCTGAAGGAGGCGCTGACCAGCCGCGCGTTTCTCTGGCTGTACGCGATGTGCGTCCTCGGTGCCTTCGGCATGTTCATTCCGTTCGCGCACCTGTCGGCCGCGGCGCGCGACCTCGGCGTGCCCGACGGGCGTGCCGTCGGCCTGGTGGGGTTGATCGGCATCGGCAGCCTGAGCGGGCGCTTCGCGATCGGCGCGCTGGCCGATCGCGTGGGGCGGCCGATCACGCTGGTGCTGACGCAGGCCTCGCTCGGCGCGTCGTACCTGCTGTGGGCGCTGGCCGACGGCTACTTCGCGCTGGCGCTGTTCGCGCTGTGGATGGGCACCAGCTACGGCGGCATCGTCTCGCTGATGCCCGCGCTGTGCATGGACCTGTTCGGCGCGCGCGCGGTGTCGTCGATCATCGGCGTGCTGTACAGCGGCGCGGCGATCGGCAACCTCGTCGGGCCGTGGCTGGCCGGGCGCGTGTTCGACGCCCACGGCAGCTACGCGCCGGTGATCTGGGGTTGCATGGCGCTGTCGGCGCTGGCCACCTGGTGCACATGGCGGGCGCTGGCGAAGTAAGAGTGGTGTCGCCTGCATCCCGAGCTTTGCCACGTGCGACTTGCGTTGGCCCGACAATGGAAGTCTGGGTGTTGTCCCTGGGTTGCGACTTGGTCGTTCGGCACGACCTGACCACTGCTGTGACGAAGAAGCCTGCTCTTCATTGCGCTCGTTCCTTGCTCGCCGGTCTGTTGGCCGGTTGCGGATTCCTGGTGTCATGCGGGGGGTCGGACGCATCGAACGCGCGCAGTGATCCGTTTGTCGTGGCGGCCGATGTGGTTCTGGTCCAGGCACCTCGCGTCGTCGAGGCACGAGGCGACACGTGGCTCGCCTGGGCTGAACAGGGTGCGAGCGCGCCGCGCGCGGTCGCGGCACGGGTTGGCGCCAGCGGTCGGACTCATCTGACGGTCTTGACTGCCGCCGCTACGGGTCCGGTGCAGTTGGCGACGACCTCCCGCGGTACCCCGATGGCAATCTGGCACGAAGAGGCGCCGTCGGGGCGCAGCCGAATGGTCGTGGCCCGCTGGGGCGGACTGGAGTGGGTTCGAGAGCAAGCAATCGAGGACAGCATCTACGAGGAGCAACTGATCGTCGGCTCGGCTGGGCAGGTTGCATTGGCCTGGAACGAGTTCACTGGCGCCGCCGGCTCGCGATTTCGAGTGGCGATTCGTGCTGCTTCAGGCTCGTGGGGCGCGCCGCGCGATGTGCGCGTGATCGGAGGAACGCTGCCCGGACGGGCTCGCCTGGCGTTCAATGAAGCCGGCGACCTGTTTGCCGCGTGGTTGGAGTACGTCAACAACGGTGCGTCGACATCAGATCCTGACTTTGCTCTCTGGCATTCGATCCTGACGCCAGGAGGCGCATGGTCATCGCCCGGCCGTATCGAACCGGAAAAGGTGCGTGACATGCGCGTGGCCACGATTTCAGCACGCTCCTGGTTGGTGGCCTGGTCTGCGGGAGGGTCTCTCGAACCTGGAGGCCTGTATTCGAAACGATTGATAGACGGCGTCTGGGATGGGGTAGGCCGGCGTATTGACCTCAACGGCACCGAGGAGCCGAGGAGCCTGGATCTTCAGAGCAGCAACGGGGTTGTTCAGGCTGCCTGGCGTGCTCAGGCGAGCAGCACCGGCCCATACGAGGTACGGGTCGCTCGCATGGACCTGGCCGATGGTCGATGGCCGGAATCAACCTTGCTGTTCGAGTCGCCTGTCGTCCAGCCCGCGGAGCTGCGGCTGGTACAGCAGGCCGACGGCCGTGCCGCGCTGATCTGGAACTACTTCACTGGCGATCACGTTCCGTGGGTGGCCGTCAGTCCGATTGCAGGCCTGTGGCAGTCAGCGAATCACCTCGACGATGAGGCCTTCGATGCCCAAGGCGCCGACCTTGCGACGTCGCAGAGCGGTTGGGCGGCGGCTTGGTACAGACGGCGCGGCGCCGTCTTCGACATCGTGATGCGCCACCTCTTCTGATCAGACTGCACCAGACCAAGACGCTAGGTATCGACTCGTGGCCACGGCGAGCGCAAGGCCCTGGCGCCGCGCCGAATCAGGCCCGGGATGGGCAACTGCGGAGTGCAGCGATACTCGCGGCCGATGAACGACATGGTCCGCATCGCCTGCGTCGGCCACGCCGCGCTCGACCACGTGTTCGAGGTCGATGCGCTGCCCGCACGCCCCACCAAGACGCCGGCGCGCAGCTACCGGCCAGGCACCGGCGGCATGGCGTTCAACGCCGCGATCGCCGCGGCGCGGCTGGGCGCTGCGGTGCGCATGATCGGCCGCGTCGGCTGCGAGCCGGGCGTGCGCATGCTGCGCGAGCGGCTGCGCGCCGAGGGCGTCGAGCCGCGCGGCCTCGAGAGCGTGCCCGGCGGCACCACGTCGGTGTCGGCGATCGTGGTCGACGCGCGCGGCGAGCGCCAGATCTTCAACCACCGCGGCAATGCGATCGCCGCCGCGCACCCGCTGGACACGCGGCTGCTGCAAGGAGCCGACGTGGTGCTCGCCGATCCGCGCTGGGTGGCGGGCGCGGCCGCCGCGTTGCGCTGGGCGCGTGCGCAGCGCGTGACCGCCGTCCTCGATGTCGACGTCGCGCCGGCGTCCGACCTGCAGCAACTCGTGGCGCTCACCGAGTGGGCCGTGTTCTCCGAGGCCGGTCTGGCGGCGTACGCGCCGGGGCTCGCGGTACGCGACGCGTTGCAGTGCGCACTGGCTGGCGGCTGCGAGGTCGCCATGGTCACGCGCGGCGAGCGACCAGTGTGGTGGCAACGCCGCGGCGGCACGCTGCAGCGGCTCGCGGTGCCGCGCGTCAGCGCCGTCGACACCACCGGCGCGGGCGATGTCTTCCACGCCGCGCTCGCGCTGGCGCTCGGCGAGCGGCGCAGCGATCGTGCCGCCGCCGCGTTTGCCGCCACCGCGGCGGCGCTGAAGTGCCTCGCCGGGCCCGGCGTGCTCGGCGCGCCGCAGCGGCATGCGGTGGAGCGCGCGCTGCCGCCCGCGCGTAGGCCGGGCGCGGGCCCCGCTGCGCGGGGCGCGACAACCGAAGGTTGCGGCGCAGGCTCACATCGCGCAGCGATGTGAAGGTGCGCAGCGCCGGCCGAAGCCACAATCGCCGCATGAAGATCGTCATCCTGGGCGCCGGTCGGGTCGGTGAGAGCGTGGCCGAAAGCCTGGTGCTGGAGCGCAACGACATCACGGTGATCGATCTCGACGCCGATCGTCTGAAGGCGCTGCAGGATCGGTTCGACCTGCGCACCGTGGTCGGCGACGGCATCCAGCCGTCGGTGCTGCGCGAGGCGGGCATCGACGACGCCGACCTGCTGATCGCCTGCGCGGCACAGGACGAGACCAACCTCGTGGTGTGCAAGGTCGCGCACGACGTGTTCGGCGTGCCGACCAACGTGGCGCGCCTGCGCTCGCCGGAGTTCCAGGCCGGCACGCCGCTGCTCGACAGAGGCGGCTTCGCGGTCGACCAGGTGATCTGCCCGGAGCAGTCGGTGACGGCTTACGTGCGCAAGCTGGTCGAGTACCCCGAGGCGTTGCAGGTGATGCAGTTCGCGAAGGGGCTGGTCAGTCTGGTGGCGGTGCGTGCGGTGGGCAGCGGCCCGCTGGTAGGTCACAGCCTGGCCGAGATCCCGAACCTGCTGCCCGACACGCCGATGCGCGTGGTGGCGATCTACCGCGGCGAGACCTCGCTCGCGCGGCTCGACGGCCAGGCGCGCATCGAGCCGGGCGACGAGGTGTTCCTGCTGGCCGCCACCACGCAGATTCGCCGCGTGCTGGCGGCGCTGGGCAAGATGGATCGGCCGGTCAAGCGCGTGATGATCGCCGGCGGCGGCCGCGTCGGGCTGCGGCTGGCGCGCGAGATCTCGCAGTCGTACCAGGTCAAGCTGATCGAGACGAGCCAGGCGCGCTGCGAGTATCTGGCCACGCAGTTGCCGGGCTCCGTGCTGGTGCTGCGCGGCGACAGCACCGACGAGGATCTGCTGGGCGAGGAGAACGTCGGCGAGATGGATCTGTTCCTCGCGCTGACCAGCGACGACGAGGACAACATCATGGCCTGCCTGCTGGCCAAGCGGCTGGGCGCGCGCCGCGTGTTCGCGCTGATCAACCGCAAGGCCTATGCCGATCTGGTGCAGAGCACGCAGATCGACATCGCGATCTCGCCGGCGCACGCGGTGATCGGCGAGCTGCTCACCAACGTGCGGCGCGGCGACATCGAGGCGGTGCACAGCCTGCGCCACGGCGCCGCCGAGGCGCTGGAGGCGGTGGTGCGCGGCGACCGCAAGACCTGCAAGGTGGCCGACCGACGCGTCGATCAGATCCGGCTGCCCGAGGGCGCGCAGATCGGTGCGTTGGTGCGCTCGCGCGGCGACAGCGGCGAAGCTCCCGAGGTCATCATCCCGCACCACGACACCGTGATCCGCAGCGGCGACCACGTGATCGTGTTCGTGCCGCGCAAGCCCATGGTGCGCGAGATCGAGAAGCTGTTCCAAGTGAGCGCGCTGTTCGCCTGACGATGGGTGCGCTGGCGGTTGTCGCGCTGGTCGGCCGCCTGGTCGCGCTGTTCGCGCTGCTGATGCTGGTGCCGCTGGCCTTCGCCAACGCCGACGGCGGCCGCGGCACGAGCGCCTTCGTCGCCGCCATGGCGGTCACCGCCGGCGCCGGCCTGGCAATGGGCCTGGCGGTGCGGCGCTTCCGCCGCGAGCTGCAGCCGCGCGACGGTTTCGTGCTGGTGGGCATGACCTGGGTGCTGCTGCCGGCTTTCGGTGCGCTGCCGCTGCTGCTGGCGGTGCCGGGCCTGAGCGTCACCGACGCCTACTTCGAAGCCATGTCGGGCTTCACCGCGACGGGCGCCACCGTGCTGTCGGGGCTCGACGCGCTGCCGCTGTCGGTCAACGTCTGGCGCTGTCTGCTGATGCTGGTGGGCGGCCTGGGCATCATCGTGCTGGCGGTGGCGATCCTGCCGCTGCTGGGCGTCGGCGGCACGCAGTTGTTCCACACCGAGGTGACCGGCCCCATCAAGGACCAGAAACTGACGCCGCGCATCGCGCAGACCGCGCGCGGCCTGTGGACGGTGTACTTCGTGTTCGCACTGGGCTGCTTCCTCGCCTATCGCTGGGCCGGCATGAGCTGGAGCGATGCCTTCATGCACATGTGCAGCACGGTCAGCCTGGGCGGCTTCTCGTCGCACGACGCCAGCTTCGGGCACTGGAACTCGCCGCGCATCGAGGCGGTGGCCATCGTGTTCATGCTGCTGGCCGGCGTGAACTTCGCGCTCTACTTCGTGGCCTGGCGGCAGCGCTCGCTGGCCTGCCTGTGGCGCAACATCGAGGTGCGGGCGTTCTTCGCGGTGCTGGCGCTCAGCATCGCGCTGATCGTGCCGTTCCTGGTGGCCACCGGCAGCCAGGCGAGCTTCGGCGAGGCGCTGCGGCGCACCGTGTTCCACGTGGTATCGATCGCCACCACCACCGGCTACGCGTCGTACGACTACGCGCAGTGGCCGGTGTTCGCGCCGATGCTGATGATCCTGCTCGGCTGCTTTGCCACCTGTGCCGGCTCGACCGGCGGCGGCATCAAGATGATCCGCATGCTGCTGCTGCTCAAGCAGGCGGGCCGCGAGCTGGTGCGCATCGTGCACCCGAACGTCGTCGCCCCGGTGGTGCTCGGCGGCGCCCCTGTCGGCGCGCGCGTGATGCAGAGCGTGATCGCCTACATGATGCTGTACGGGGCCTCGTTGGTCGGGCTGACGATGCTGCTGTTGTTCAGTGGGCTCGACGTGCTGACCGCCTTCACCGCGGTGGTGGCCTGCGTCAACAACATCGGGCCCGGCCTGGGCGACGTCGGTCCGGCGGTCAACTATGGCGGGCTCAGCGATTTCCAGACCTGGGTCTGCACCTTCGCGATGATGCTCGGCCGCCTGGAGCTGCTGTCGCTGCTGGTGCTGCTGACGCCGCAGTTCTGGCGCCGCTGACCGCGGCGCGCCGGGTACGATGGTGGCCCGGGTTTGCGCAACGGCGGTGCCCCGTCGGCTCGTCGAGTGACACGATGGAACCCAACGATCCCGATTTCCCGCGCACGGCGGTCGGCGCCGGCAGCACCGAGCTGCCGCCTGGCTATGCGCTGCAGGAGTTCGTGATCGAGAGCGTGCTCGGGGTCGGCGGCTTCGGCATCGTCTACCGCGCACGCGACACCCGCCTGCAACGCGAGGTGGCGGTCAAGGAGTACATGCCCGCCGGCATCGCCGCGCGTGCCGCCGATCTCACGGTCTCGGCCAGCTCGCAGCGCCAGCGCGAGACCTTCGAGACCGGGCTGCGCAGCTTCGTCAACGAGGCGCAATTGCTGGCGTCGTTCGATCACCCGTCGCTGCTGCGGGTGCACCGCTTCTGGGAGGCCAACGGCACCGCCTACATGGTGATGCCGCTGTACCGCGGCGTCACGCTCAAGGCGTGGCTGAAGGCGCACCTGGTGCCGCCCGACGAGGCCTGGCTGCTCGCGCTGCTGCAGCCGCTGACGCTGGCGCTCGAGCTGCTGCACAACGCCCAGCCGTGCTGCCTGCACCGCGACGTGGCACCCGACAACATCCTGCTGCTCGAGGCGTCGCTGGACGACGCGGCGAGCGCTTCGCCGCCGCGGCCGCTGCTGCTCGACTTCGGCGCCGCGCGCCGCGTGATCGGCGACATGACGCACACCTTGACCGTGTTCCTGAAGCCCGGCTACGCGCCGGTCGAGCAGTACGGCGAGGTGCGGTCGATGAAACAAGGCCCGTGGACCGATGTCTACGCGCTGAGTGCGGTGCTGTACGCCTGCATCGCCGGCCGCACGCCGCTGGCCGCGGTCGACCGCCTGCTCAGCGATGACCTGGTGCCCGCCGCGCGGGTCGGCGCCGGCCGCTACACGCGCCAGTTCCTGGCGGCAATCGACGCCGGTCTCGGCCTGCGCCCCGAGCAGCGGCCGCAGTCGATGGCCCAATTGCGGCGGCTGTTCGCCGAAGCCGGCAGCGCGGCGAGCGAACCCGCCGCGTTGGTCGCCGACAGCGCCGACAGCGCCGACGAGGCGACGGTGCTGGTGCCGCAACGGCCGCCAGCGGAGCGGCCGCTCGGCGTCGCGCTCGGCGCCGTCGCCGTGGCGGCGACGGCCCTGGGAGCCTGGTGGTGGCTGCAGCGCGAGCCGCCTGCCACGGAGGCTGATGCAGCGGTGGTCGCCAGCCGCCCCGGCACGCCGCCCGCAGCGACTCCCCCGCCCGTTGCGGCGAGCCCCGCGCCGCAGCCGGTCGCGGCCGAGCCCTTCAGCGTGCTGGCCGCGCTGCGCGACATCGTGGCGCACGGCGATCCGCAGATCGAGGTGACCGCGACAGCCGACAAGTCGACGCTGGTGATCGGGCACGACTCGCTGCGCTTTCGCGTGCGCGCCAGCGAGGCCGGCCATGTCTACGTGTTCTCCGGCGGCACCGACAAGCAGCACTTCCAGCTGCTGTTCCCGAACCGTCTCGACAAGGCCAACCGCATCGGCGCCGGCGCCGAGCTGGTGCTGCCGCGCAAGAGCTGGGAGATCAGTGCCGAGGGACCGGCCGGCGACAGCCACCTGGTGGTGCTGGTGTCTCGCCACGAGCGCGACCTGTCGCAGGTGGGGCTGCGCCAGACCGACGAACCGATCCCGTCGTTCGATCTCCTGCAGGCCGAGCGCCTGTGGCAGCAGCGTGCGGCAGGTGCCAGCCCCTATGTCGGTGTACCGGTTTGCAGCGGCTGCAGCGACGCCTTCGGTGCCGCCTTGCTGGCGGTGCGCGAGGTGAATCGCGAGGCCGCGGGCCGCTGAGCCGGCGCGCCGCGGGCGTGCAGCGGCATCGGACCTACGGCACCTGGGTGGCGATCGTGACGCGGCGGTTCTCCGGCGCCGCCGGGTACGCCGTGTTCAGCAGTTCGCTCTCGCCCTTGCCCTCGGCCATCAGGCGCGCCGGGTCGATGCCGTGCGTGTCGACCAGGTACGAGCGCACGCTGTCGGCGCGCTGCCGCGACAACACGAGGTTGGCCTCGCTGCTACCGCGCGGGTCGGCGTGGCCTTCGACGGTGAAGCGGTAGCTCGCCAAGCGGCTGTTCTTCAGCGCCGTGCCCACCACGTCGAGCTGCTGGCGCGCAGTGGAGGTGAGCGTCGACGAGCCGGTGAGGAACGTGATCAGCAGCGATGCGCTCGGCCGCACCGGGCGCGCCGGCCCGGGTTGTGCAGCGGTGGCCTTCACGCGCAGGCTGCGCTTGCGCACTCCGTCGGGGCTCAGCGCCTCGACCAGGCTCGCCTCGTTGACCTCGGCGCCGATCAGCAGGTCGCTCGACGGCGCGGCCTGCGCCGCCTGTTGCGCGGACGCGGCTGACGCCAGCATGACCCAGAGGCAAGAGGCGATCCAACCGGCTCGCAGCGGACTGCCGCGCTGCGACGTAGCGATGGTGCCCATGCGAACCTCCTCCCGGCCGAGTGTGGATCGATGCTACGCCGCAGCCCGTGGCGCCGAGACCGCCAGGAGGGGGAAGCCAGCCTGCAATCGTGGGGGGTGATGACCTCCGAAGCGGGCGCGGCAGGCGGGGCAGGTGATAAAAGCGTTCGCAGCACCACGATGCGCGCGTGCAGTCGATGACGCCGATGCCCACCGCCACCGCCTTTCTCGCCCGCGCGGCGCGCCTGCTGCGGCGCGCGGCGTGCGGCGGCGCATGGGCCTTGCTGGCGTGCGCGTCGCCGGGCCAGGCGCAGCCCGCAGCGGCCGCGCAGCCGCTGCTGATGGTGGAGCAAGGCGCGCACAGTGCGCCGGTGCGGCGCATCGACGTCGCGCGAGGCTGGGTCGTCACCGCGTCGGACGACCGCACGGCGCGGGTGTGGGATCAGGCCAGCGGCGAGTTGCGCCACGTGCTGCGGCCGCTGGCCTTCGGCGACGAGGGCGGGCGCTTGTACGGCGTGGCGATCCACCCCAGCCGGCCGCTGGTGGCCGTGGGCGGCACCACCGGCGGCGAAGGCCGGCCGCACGCGATCTACCTGTTCGACCTCGAATCCGGCGCGCTGCTGCGCACCATCGATGCGCGCGCCGGCCACGTGCGCAATCTCGCCTGGTCGGCCGACGGCAGCGTGCTGCTGGCCACCTTCGCCGGCGAGCACGGCCTGCGTGCCTACTCGCTCGACGGTGCGCCGTTGCTCGAGGCACGCGGTGCCGGCCCGGTGTTCGGGCTCGCCGTGTCGCCGCACGGTCTGGCGGCCACCGCTGGGCTCGACGGCAGCGTGCAGACGTTTCGCGTCGGCGCCGGCGCCATCGCCCCGCTGCAGCGCTTCTCGATGGGCGCGCGGCGCGCCGCCGGCGTCAGCTTCAGCCCCGACGGCCAGCGCCTGGCCATCGCCTATGCCGACGTGCGCATCGGCGCCAACGGGCGCGAGAGCCGGCACGAACCGGTGGAGATCATCGACGCCGCCAGTGGCCGCTCGCTGGCCAGGCTCGATGAGGTGCCGGTGTTCGGCGGCGACCTGCGCGTCGTCGCGTGGTCGCGCGACGGGCACTCGATCTATGCCGGCGGCACCGCGTACACCCGCGCCTACGAGTTCCCGGTGGTGCAGTTCGACGCCGCCAGCGGCCGCTCGTTGGCGGTCATCCCGGCGGCCTCCGACAGCATCACCGACCTGGTGGCGCTGCCCGACGGAACGCTCGCCTTCAGCAGCTTCGATGGCTCGTGGGGCCTGCTGCGCGACGCGCGCGTCGTCCGCCGCACGGCGCCGGGGGTGGCCACCGTGCGCGGCGGCATGTCCGACGACTTCGAGCTGAGCGATGACGCGCGTTCGGTGCGCTGGGGCGTGCGCAGCACGGGCACCGGGCGCGGTTTCCAGTTCGAGCGGCGTCAGGTCGGCGTGCAGATGGCGACCCCGCTGCGCGCGCCGGAGACTCGCTTCAGCCTGTTCAATCGCCCGTCGGACTGGAACCTCAGCCGCGGCACGCCGATCGTCGGCGGCAAACCGCTGCCGCTGGCACAGGACGAGCGCTCGCGCGCGCTGGCGGTGGTGCGCGCGACGGCCACGGCGCTGATCGGCACCAACCGCGCGGTCTATCAGCTCGACGAGCACGGCAACGTGTTGTGGCGGCGCGCGGTCGACACCGAGGTGCGCGCGCTCAACGCCAGCAGCGATGGCCGCTGGGTGGTCGGCGCGCTGGCCGACGGCACGGTGCGCTGGTGGCGCGGCCGCGACGGCGTGCACGTGTTGACGCTGCTGGTCCAGAGCGACGGCCGCTGGGTGGTGTGGACGCCGGGCGGCTACTTCGACGCTTCGGCCGGCGCCGACCGGCTCGTCGGCTGGGCGCTGGCCAACGCGGCCTCGTCGATGGACTTCTACTCGCTGAACCGCTTCCGCGAGCGCTTCAACCGCCCCGACGTGATCGACGCCCTGCTGCAGACGCAGGACGAGGCCGCCGCGCTGGCACAACTGCAGGCGCGCGACGCCGCGCTGCGCGAGGCTGCGTTGCGCGAAGCGGCGGCGCTGCAGGAGCAGGCCGCCGCGCTGGCGCGGGCGGCGCAGCAGGCCGAGCGCGCGCGGCGCGAGGCCGACGAGCGCGACGCGCAGGCGCGGCTGGCCGCGCAGCGCGGCCCAGGAGGCAAGCCCTGGCCGAGGCGGCGCGCGCGGCCGAGGCGCGCCGCCAGGCCGCGCAGGCCGCGCAGCCGAAGCGGCCGTGCGCGAGGCCGCCAGCGCCAGGCCGAGGCGCAGCTCGCCGCCGAACGCGAGGCCGCGCAGCTCATGCGGCGCAGGAGGCCGAGCGCGTGGCCGCCGCGCTGGCGGCGCAGCAGCAGGCGGCGCGGCGCGAGGCCGCCGAGCGCGAAGCGGCTGCCGCGCTGGCGGCGGCCGAGGCGGCGGCGCGCGAAGCCGCGATCAACGAGCGCAAGGCGCTGGCCATCGTGAAGGCGCTCGAGGTGCCGCCGTCGCTCAGTGCGTCGCAGGCCAAGCGCATCGAGCTCGCCGCGCCGGAAGTGACGCTGCGCTTCGCGATCGCCTCCAGCGGCGACCCCGCCAAGCTGCTGCTGGAAGTGCGCATCAACGGACGCCCGGCGCAGCCGTCGGAGCTGATGCTGCCGCAGCGGCTCGACGGCGTGTCGCGCGGCTTCGCCAGACTGCCGCTCGGCGAGGGCGAATCGCTGGTCGAGATCCTGGCGCACAACGCCTACGGCGTGTCGGAGCCTCTGGCCTTCACGATCGAGCGCACGCACAGCGCCGCCGGCGGCGCCGTGGTGGCCGCGCCGCCGCCGAGCGCCGACCTGTACGTGCTGGCGATCGGCATCAGCGACTACGTGCGTGCCGACTACCGCCTCGGCCTGGCGGCCAAGGACGCGCGCGACTTCGCCGACACGCTGCGCCGCCAACAGGGCAAGCAGTACCGCAACGTGCACGTGCGCGTGCTGGCCGACCGCGACGCCACCCGCAGCGCGATCGTCGACGGCTTCGAGTGGCTGCGGCAGTCGGTGGGCCCGTCCGACGTGGCGATGCTGTTCATGGCGGGGCACGGCCTGAACGACGCGCTGGGGCAGTACTTCTTCCTGCCCGCCGACGGCCGGCTCGAGCGCCTGGCCACCACGGCGCTGCCGCAGGGCACGATCGTCTCCACGCTGTCGAAGGTGCGCGGCCGGACCTTGCTCTTCCTCGACACCTGCTTCGCCGGCAGCTCGATGGGCGCGCTGAGCAAGGTCGGACGGCAGACCGAGAAGATGATGAACGACCTCGCGTCGTCGGAGAACGGGGTGATCGTGTTCGCGTCGAGCACCGGGCAGGAAGAGTCCGAGGAAAAGCTCGACTGGGGCAACGGCGCGTTCACCAAGGTGCTGATCGAAGGCCTGAGCGGCAAGGCCGACTTCACCGGCCGGGGTCGCGTGACGTTCGCGGCGCTGAACCTGTTCCTGTCCGAGGGTGTGAGCCGCCTCACCGAAGGCCGGCAGCGCCCGGTGTTCATCTCGCCGCGCGGCGTTCCCGACTTCGCACTGGTCAGTCTCTAACCCGACAGAGGGTGTTCCCGGTCCCAAGTTCTGGGGATGTGCGGCGCGCGCCGGCGGTGGGAGCATGGGCTGCGAGCCACAGCGTGCTCTGGCCTCACGCGGCAGCGCCCAGCGGGCCGCTCGAGGCCGATCCAAGCACGCAAGATCGGCTCGCGAGGGGAGGTGCATGTCGGTGTCCCGCGCTGCCAGGCGTGTGCTCGTTGCGGCGAGCGCCCGGGCGCTGCTTTGCGGGGCGGCGGCGGTGGCCTTGCTCTCGTGCGGTGGCGGGGGCGGTGGGGGTGGCGGGCCCGAGCGCACCGAAGGCGTGTATTCGGGCTTCGAGCCCAAGGTGGCCGGCCTGAGCCTCGACCAGGCGCTCAACTGGGAGTACCAGGATCCCGGCGGTGGTGGCGGCGGCGACGGCGGTGTCGGCGCGGGTGCCGACGGCGACGGCGGCGTCGGCGCGGGCGGCGACTTCGGCCAGTTCCGCAACGCCCGCGTGCGCGTGTTCTACCCCGACGGCACGCCGGTCGGCGCGGGCGAGGCGCTCACCGATGCCAACACCGGCATGGTGACGATCGTGCCGCGCAAGGGCTATCGCGGCCCGCTGTATCTCGAACTGCTCGGCGGCAGCGGCGCCACCTACTACGAAGAAGGCAAGGACGCGTTCGTCGACTTTCCGGCCGGGGTGGTGATCCACGCGATCGTGCCGTCGATCGACCGCAACATCGGCATCACGCCGTTCAGCGACGCGGCCTATCGCCTGCTGACCGAGGGCTCGACCGCCGAGCGCGCGGCCAACCCGGCGCAGCCGACCGCGGCCGAGATCGCCGCGGCCAACGCGCGCGTGCGCGACATCCTGAACAAGTGGCACCCGCAGCCGCTGCACGTCGACGACGTGACGCGGCTGCCGTTCATCAAGTCGCCGTCGATCGGCGCGGGCTCGATCGACATCGACGCGCGCGGGCGCTACGGCCTGGTCAACGGCGCGTTCTCCAAGCAGGCCGCGATGTTCAACCCGGGGCTCGCGCGTCCCACGCTCGATGCCACCGCGCTGCTCGGCACCGACCTGCTCGACGGCGTGCTCGACGGCATGAACGGCGGCGTTTCCGCCGGTAGCGCCGGGTCGCGCACCTACGCGGCGCACACGTTGGACGGCGAGCTCAGCTCGGCGCTGGCCGAGCAGTCGTACCGCTTCGGCACCACCACCTCGCAGCTCGCGCTGCCCAAGGTGCTGAACTTCGCCAACTCGCGCTACGAGGGCTATTTCTTCGACGCCTCGCTCACCGCGGCCGGGCAGGCGTTCGACACCGTGGTCGGCTGGGTCGGCGGCAACGACGACGGTCGCGCGATCGGCGAGACCCGCAACAAGCTGCCCAACGAGGCGCGGGTGTTCAGCGTGCTCGGCAACTTCGGCCACGGTTCGTTGTTCTTCCGCGCCAACACCGGCGACTCGCAGCCGAAGACCTATGTCCTCGGCGACAACATCAACGGCGAACTCGGCCTCGGCCACACCAACCCCACCGCGGGGCAGGCCGTCGAGATTGCGCTGCCCGGCGTGCCGACGCACGTGGCCGGCGGCTTCGGGCACACGCTCGCACGCATGGCCGACGGCTCGGTCTACGCGTGGGGCGACAATTCCTACGGCCAGCTCGGCATCGGCGGCGGTGCCCTCGGTGCGACGACGCCTCAGCCGGTCTCGCTGCCGCGCGGCGCACTGGCGGTGGCGGCGACCAACACCGCGAGCTATGCGCTGCTCGAAGACGGCAGCGTCTGGGCATGGGGTGCCAGCGCGGGCTTCGGTCTGCTGGGCGACGGCGACAAGACCAGCATGCGGAGCTTGCCCGCTCCGATCACGGCGTTGAGCGGCATCGTGCAGATCAGCGCCCGCGACAGCGATGTCGTGGTCGTGCGCCGCGACGGCACGGTGCTGCACTGGGGCAGCTTCCCGTCCGACCCGGTGGCCTTCACCCCCGGCGACGTCACCACGCCGTACGCCGGCGGCACGCCGCTGCCTACCGCTGTGGCGGGGCTACCCGCCGGCATCGTGGTGCGCAAGGTGCTCACCGAGCAGGGCGTGTTCGCGGCGCTGCTCGACGACGGCTCGGTGTACGAATGGGGCGTGTACTTCGACATCACCGCCGATGCGCTGATGCGCGACCTGCAGGCGCAGCGCGTGCTGAGCCTGCCGCCGCTGCGCGACATCATGCCCGGCGGTTTCGTCGGTTACGGCTCGCGGCCGTTCGACCGGCTCACCGCGGTGGGCATCGACTACCGCGGCGGCATGTGGAAGATCCGCGGCCGCGTGGCCGAGGAGTACGACCCGGCCAATCCGACGCTGCAGCGGCGGCCGCTCGCGCAGACGCCGCGCCCCGACTGCGCGTCGTGCCACATCGCGCTGAACGACTGGCCGCTGACCCCGGAGCCGCCGACCACGACCGACGTCTGCCAGCCGCCAACGTCGATCCACGGCGGCGGCGGCAACGGCCCGCTGCTGATCCACGCCGAGACGGCGTGCGAGAAGTGCCACAACCCGGTGCGGCCGACCGCGCAGTTCCCCAACGGCTGGCTCACCTGCGTGAAGGGCACGCTGCCGCCGCGCGACCCGCCGGTGGCGCCGCCGGTCGTCGGCACGGCGTGCACGATTCCGGCCGGGCATGTGTTCACGCCGCCGGGCACCGTGTGCGCGAGCTGCCACAACAGTGTGATGGCGCGGCCGTTGAACGACCCGGTGCTGAACTGCGCGCCGCCGCAAGCTCTGCCGTCGATCCGCACCACGGCAGCGATCACCGGCGCACTCAGCGACGCGAACAGCCCGATCCCGGCGGGCAGCTCGACCGCCGACACCACGCCGATGCTGCAGGGCACGCTGAGCGCGGTACTGCAGGCGGGCGAATCGCTGCGCGTGTCGCGCGGCGGCAGCGCGATCGGCGATGCGACGGTCGCCGGCACGACCTGGTCGTTCACCGATCCGGGTGCAGCCAACGGTGCGCACAGCTATGCCGCGCGCGTCGTCGCCGGCAGCGCCTTCGGGCCGACCAGCAACCCCTACGCGATCACCGTCGACACCATCGCCCCGACGCAGACGGCCAACGTGACGCAGATCTCCGACGACATCTCGGGCAACCTGCCCGACGGTGGCACCACCAGTGACACCACGCCGACGGTCGCCGGCACGCTGAGTGCGCTGCTGGGGGCGAACGAGTCGCTGCAGTTGGCGCGCGATTCGGTGGTGGTGGCGACGTTCGCGCCCACCGGCACCGCGTGGGCCTACACGGAGCCGGCGCCGTTGGCAGCCGGCCGATATGTCTATTCGGCCCGCGTAGTCGACGCGGCGGGCAATGTCTCCACCGCGAACGGCAGCACGCGCAGCGTGGTAGTGAACACGACTTACCCGCTGGCTGGAGCAGCGACAACCATCTCGACGATCAATGGGGTGGCGCCATCGGGTGGTGCGGTGCCGCCCAACAACATCGCGTTGCCGGTGCTGGCGGGCACGATCCAGCGCGCGCTCGACACCGCACCGGCGGAGGTGGTGCGCATCTATCGCAACAACACGGCCGTCGGCACGGCCACCGCGAGCGGAACGAACTGGAGCTTCACCCATCCCTCGCCGGCGCTGCCCGACGGCACGCACATCTTCCTGGCACGCATCGAACAGCAAGGCAACCCGACGATCTACGGGCAGCCCAGCGTCTCGATCCGCGACCCGATCGATGCGACGGCACCCACGCAGCGGGTGACCGTCACCGCCACCAGCAACGTGACGCCTTTCTCGACGGTGCCCGGAGCCATCCCGGCCAGCAACCTCATCGTCGGCCAGACCAACGACCCGACGCCCATGGTGCGGATCCAGTTGTCCAGTTCGATGGCCGGTGGCGAGCGGTTGGAGATTCGCCGCAACGGCGTCGAGATCACCCCCGGCCTCGAACCGTGCGGCACCAACTGCTGGCTGTTCACCGACAACCCCGGCGTCTCGATTCCGGAGCCAACGGCCAACCCGAATACGAGCCTGCCGCTTGCCAATGCGTACTCGGCACGGGTGGTCGACGCGGCCGGCAACCTCGGGCCGCAGGGTTCGCTGACCGCGAACTTCGCCTACTTCAACTGCGACCAGAATCGCGCCGACACCGCGTACGGCGGCCCCCATCCCTATCTCGGCGCCGGGCAGAATCCGAACCTGCGCTGCGAAACCTGCCACCGCACCTTCGGCGGCACGCCGTCCGGCGGCACACCGGTGGGCGTGTACGTGTCCGTGTCATCGCAGGGCCCGCCGCCTTACTGGTGCCGGCGGCCGTTCTGAAACCGAGCGCCCGCGCTCAGGCGTTGCGCTGCGAGCACACGGGGCAAGCGGGCTGGCGCACCAAGCGCATTTCGCTCCACTGCATGCTGCGCGCGTCGAGCATCTGCAGCCGCCCGGCGAGCGACGAGCCCACCCCGGCCAGCAGCTTCAGCGCCTCGGCGGCCTGCATCGCGCCGATGATGCCCACCAGCGGCGCGAACACGCCGAGCGTCGCGCACGCCACTTCGTCGAACGCGGCGTCGGGCGGGAACACGCACGCATAGCACGGGCACGTGGGATCGCGCGGGTCGTACACCGAGATCTGGCCGTCGAAGCGGATCGCCGCGCCGGCCACCAGTGGCACCCTCGTGCGCACGCAGGCTGCGTTGATGGCGTGCCGCGTCTCGAAGTTGTCGCTGCAATCGAGCACCACGCCGGCCTCGCGCACCAGTGCGTCGAGCCCGTCGCCTTCGACCCGCTGGGCCAGTGCGCGCACCTGCGCGTCGGGGTTGATCGCCGCGACGGCCGCGCGCGCCGATTCGACCTTGGGCTGGCCGACGCGCGCGGTGGTGTGCGCGATCTGGCGCTGCAGGTTGGTGAGGTCGACGCGGTCGTCGTCGACCAGCGTCAGGCGGCCGACGCCCGCGCTGGCGAGGTAGAGCGCCGCCGGCGAACCGAGCCCGCCGGCGCCGACGACGAGCGCGTGCGACGCCAGCAGCCGCTGTTGCCCGTCGATGCCGATCTCGTCGAGCAGGATGTGCCGCGAGTAGCGCAGCAATTGCGCATCGTCCATGAGGCAAGCATAAGGGTTGCGCTGACTATGATGCGGTCGGTCCGATGCCCTGCCCGATGGCTGCTGCCGATCCGCGATTCGAACGCTGGCGCGACCTGTTGCTCGCCAGCGTGCCGGTGCTCGCGTCGGACGCGGCGCAGCGGGCGTTCGAGCAGTTGCACGGCAGCGCGCTCACCCTCGCGGTGGCCGGCGACCGCCAGCACACGGCGAGCCTGATGCCGTGGCTGCGGCCGGGGCCGCGGGGGCTGGCGGCGGCGTTCTCGGCGGCGCTGCGCGCACAGCTGCGCGAGGAGTTCGCGCGCGAGCTGCACGACGGCGCTGCGGCGCGCACGCCGACGCCGACCGTGCCGATCGACCAGCTCACGCTCGTCGACGACCAGCAGATCGAGGAGGACATCGAGGTCGGCCGCGTCATCCAGCAAGTCGACACCGCGTCCGAGGCCGATCTGCGCAGCCTGCGTTCGCTGTGCGCGACGCTGCGCTGCGCGCCCGCAGCACTGCCCGAGGTGGTGCCGCTGCGGCCCGAGGTGGTGGCGCGCGCACTCAGCCGCGCGCTGCACTCGCTCGGTCTGGATCGACCGGTGCGCCTGCTGGCGCTGCGCGTGGTCGGCAAGGCGGCGGCCGAGCGGCTCGGCGCGATGGTGCGCGAGCACACGCGCGAGCTCGAGCGCTGGGGCGTGCAGCCGCTGCCGTACCAGCTACGGGTGGCGCCCGACCTGGCACACGGCCCGCGCGACGATGGCGCGCTGCGGCGCCTGGCCGGCAGCCCGGGCGGCGCGGCGGTACCGGCCGAGCAGCTCGTGCCCAGGTTGCTGGCCCAGGTGGCCGAACAGTCGCGGCTCGATGCGAGCTTCGGTGCGCTGCTGCAGCGGCTGTCGGCGCCGGCGCTGCGCAGCGCCAAGGCCGATGCGGCCGTGCTGTCGTCTTTCGATCATCCCGTGTGGCAACTCGCCGACCGCATCGCGGCGCTGGGCACGCTGCACACGGGTGCACAGGCGACGCGGCTGGCGGTTCTGCTCGAGCCGGTGCTGCAGCGGCTCGAGCGCGGGCCCGATGCGTCGAGGTCGGCTTACGAGCGCGCGTTGGCAGACCTCGACGAACTGACCACTGGCTGGGCCGACTCGGAGCTGGCCGACGCGGGGGTCGCGCCGCCACCGCCGGGCAGCGGGTCGCTGCCCACCGACTTCGGTGACGAGGGCAGCCTGCCCACCGTGCCAATGGCGCTGCCGGGCACCGACCTGCACAAGGCCTGGGTCGATGGCTTGCGCGAGGGCGACCGGGTGCGGGTGTTCCTGCACGCGCGCTGGCTGAGCGCGTTCGTCGCCGGGCGCAGCAGCGCCCACGTGCTGCTGGCCACGCGCAACGGCGAGCCGCTGCAGACCATCGGCCGCGCGGCCCTGTACCGCCTGCACGAGTCGGGCCTGGCGACCACCGTCGAGCCGGCCGCAGCGGTCAGGGAAGCGGTGCAGACCCTGACGCTGGACCTCGACGCGGACGCGTGACGCCGGCGACCGGCGCTGTGCCTTCGAGACATCGAGGGCCCGCGTCGCGCGCGGCATTGCGAACAAGAAGGCCCGCGTGTTGCGCGGGCCTGTGTGCCTGTGCAGCCCCGCCAGGGGCAGGACTTACTGCGTCTTGACTTCGGCCTTGCGCTCGACGGCGGCCTTGCTGACGGTGACCGGCCGGCCCCTGAGCTGGTTGATCGCCTGCGCGAGCTGGAAGTCGTCGGCGCTGCCGAACTCGGGCAGCGGCTTGATCTCGCGCGCCTTGGCCTGCTGCTCTTCGAGGCGCTTGCGCGCTTCTTCGCGGGCCTTTTCGCGTGCCTCGTCCTTCTTCTCGTCGGGCACGCCGAGGTGCTTCTCGAGGTCGGCCTCGCGCAGGCGCAATGCCGCGAACAGGTTGCCCTCGGCGGTTTCGTCGAGCCAGACGTCGGGCACGATGCCCTTGGCCTGGATCGAGCGGCCGCTGGGTGTGTAGTAGCGTGCGGTGGTGATCTTGAGCGCCGTCTCGCCCGAAAGCGGGCGCACGGTCTGCACCGAGCCCTTGCCGAAGGTTTGCGCGCCCATGATGGTGGCGCGCTTCTGGTCCTGCAGCGCGCCGGCGACGATCTCGCTGGCCGACGCCGAGCCTTCGTTGACCAGCACCACCAGCGGAATCGTCTTGATCGACGCCGGCAGCTTGCGCAGCGGGTCGGGCCCGCCGCGGCGGATGTAGTACTCGGGCGCGGCCTTGAAGGTGGCCTTCGACTCGGCGATCTGGCCGTTGGTCGTCACCACCGTCACGTCGGCCGGCAGGAAGGCCGCCGACAGCGCCACCGCGCCTTCGAGCAGGCCGCCCGGGTCGTTGCGCAGGTCGAGCACCAGGCCCTTGAGGTTGGGATCCTGCTTGTACAGGTCGTCGACCTTGCGCACGAAGTCGTCGACCGTGCGGTCCTGGAACTGGCTGACGCGCACCCAGCCGTAGCCCGGCTCGATCATCTTGGCGCGCACGCTCTGCACGCGGATCTCTTCGCGCGTGATGGTCACCGGAAAGCTGCGGCTCTCCGACTTGCGGAACAGCATCAGCGTGATCTTGGTGTTCGGCTCGCCGCGGATGCGCTTGACCGCCTGATCCATCGTCAGGCCCTTGACCGCGGTGTCGTCGATGCGGGTGATCAGGTCGCCGGCGCGGATGCCGGCGCGGAACGCCGGCGAGCCCTCGATCGGCGAGACCACCTTCACCAGACCGTCTTCCATGCCGATCTCGATGCCCACGCCGACGAAGCGGCCGGTGGTGCCTTCGCGGAATTCCTTGAAGCTCTTCTTGTCGAAATACTGCGAGTGCGGGTCGAGCCCGGCCACCATGCCGGAGATGGCGTCGGTGATCAGCTTCTTCTCGTCGACCGGCTCGACGTAATCGGTCTTGATCATGCCGAACACCGCGGCGAGCTGCTGCAGCTCTTCCAGCGGCAGCGGCGCCAGCGTGTTGCGCGCAAAGGCCGTCAGCTGGATCGTGCCGAGCGCACCGGCGAGCGCGCCCAGCGCGATGAACCCAGCGACCTTCAGTTTGCCACCCATCTTGTCCTGCCTGGCCCTGCGAAAGGGCCGATTCGATGCGGAGTCGCGCCAGTATATGCCGGGGGGTGTTCCCAGAGGGTCTGCAGGCCCCGAAGCGGCCCCCCGGATTCACGGGCAGCGGTGTTCGCGCACGAACTCTCGCCTCTCGCGAGCGCCCGCGCTGCGCGAGGATCCCGCGGCGACGGGTGGTTTCGCGTCGCGCCGGGCATGCCGCGTGTCACGCAACGGCATCGCTGCGTGTAAGCAGTGGCGCCCGCTCGGAACCGTTTGTGTATCGAGCGACCGCGCACCGTGCGGGCCGACCCCGCCGGCGCGCAGTCGCCCGCAGCCCGGTGGGGTCATTGCCTCGGTCGTCGCGCGCCGTCGGCCTGGCGCCTCGACAGCCACTTGCGGTGCTTCTACGATGCAGCCGATCGATTGCGCATGAACGGCCAGGACATCGACGCAGCCAGCAACCGCGAGGCCCACTCGCCGCGGCTTGCGCAGACCGCACTGTTGACCGCGCTCGCGATGCTCGCCTTTGCCGGTAACTCGCTGCTGTGCCGGTTCGCCCTCAAGGAAACCGCGATCGACGCGGCGAGCTTCGCGTCGTTGCGGCTGGTGTCCGGGGCGTTGGCGCTGGCGCTGATCGTGCGGCTGCGCCATGGCGGCAACGCCACCCGTGCGGGCGACTGGCGCGCTGCGCTGGCGCTGTTCGGCTACGCGGCGAGTTTCTCCTATGCCTACGCTTCGCTGCCCGCCGGCACGGGAGCGCTCATTCTTTTCGGCGCGGTGCAGGTGACGATGATCACGCACGGCCTGCTCAAGGGCGAGCGGCTGGGGTTGCTGCAGATGGCCGGCTTCGTGGCTGCCTGCGGCGGCCTGACCGCGCTGATGCTGCCCGGCGTTCACGCCCCATCGCTGTCGGCCTCGATCCTGATGGCCGGGGCCGGCGTGGCCTGGGGCGTGTATTCGCTGCGCGGGCGAGGTTCGACCAATCCGCTGGCCGCCAACGCGGGCAACTTCGGGCGCGCCAGCGTGCTGACGCTCGTCCTCAGCGGCATGCTCTGGCGGTTCGCCGAGTTCGACGCGCCGGGCGTCGCCAGCGCCATCGTCTCGGGCGCGCTCACCTCGGGCGTCGGCTACGCGATCTGGTACACCGCGCTGCGCGCGCTGAGCGCGACCCAGGCGGCGGTGGTCCAGCTCACGGTGCCGGTCATCGCCGCGCTCGGCGGCGTCGGCCTGCTCGGCGAGACCCTGACGCTGCGCCTGGTGGTCACCTCGATCATCGTGTTGGGCGGCGTGGCTGCGGTGGTCGGCGGCGCGGCGCGGCGCCTGGAAGCCGCCTGACGGCATGGCCCCCCCGGCAGGAACCTAACGCTCCTCGTACAACAGACAATCATTTGGGGAGTTGCCCCCAAAGTTGCCCCCAGCGAAAGGGCGTTGCATCGCCGCAAGGCCTGGACTTTCGGGAAGTCACGGTACAAGTCTGTTATAGCGGCGCTGCTCGCCCAATCATGAATCCGGAGACGGCGGCAGGCTCCGCAGGAACAGGGCGGCGCGCTCGGCGGCCTCGTCGAAGGTCGGGCGGTAGTCGAGTGCGTCGATGGCTTCGAACTGCGCGCGAAGCACGCCCGCGCGGCTGTCAAGTTGGTGGAGGAATGCATTGCGATGCCGGGTGAGGAAGCCATGGGCTCCTCGCAACGCCGCCGGCTCGCGCTCGATCACCAGCGACAGATCGAAGAGGTCGCGAGCGCTCGGCGTGTCGCCCCGATGCCATAGCTTCTTGGCGATGATCTCGGCCGCGGTCTCGACGCGGACCGGCCGCTTGAGCACGCGCCACGTTTCATAGGGACTGTCGGTCAAGTTGGGCGACGCGACGAAATCGATCTCGCCTTCGGGACGCAGCAGCTTGACGTGCCCGGCGCCTTCGACGTAATCGGTGGCGAGGGATTCGGCCACTTCGCTCAGCCGCGGCGTCACATGCCCCAGGTACTGCGGATCCGGCACGAAGATGTCGATGTCCTTGCTGCGCCGGTGGCGGTAGCGAAACATCAGCACCGTTCCGCCGCCCAGCGTCCAGAAGGGGTCGGTGAGGCCGTGGGCGCTGAGCTCGTCGATCAGGCGAAAGGCGTGCGTGAGCAACACCCGCCAGGGGCCGGCGGGCAAGCGGGCCGGCTGACCCGCTGCGAGGCGAGTCGTCATGCCCAGGCCGATCGCGGCGACTTGAGCTGATGTGCCCAGCGCAGCAAATGCTGCCACACCGTCTTGGCAGGCACGCCTCGAGCGCGAGCCGCCTCTTCGACGGCTGCGACGATGAACTTCACCGGCGCTTCGTCGAGCATCGTCGACACGTGCGGCAGCCACTTCGGCGGCAGGTCGCCGCTGGCCAGCGCCTTCGACAGCTGCGCCGGCGGCAGCACCTGCCGATAGCTGACGCTGGCCGTCTGGCTGATCGCCTCGAGCCCCCGGCCCGGGTTTGTCGGGTGCTCCGCACGAAGCGACAGGCCGAGCAGGTCAAGCAACAGCGCGAGCTTGGTGATACCGAGATCGACGATGGCGCCCGTTTCGAGCTGGTTGATCGT
>JABTUC010000008.1 GCA_015075545.1 Ideonella sp.
TTGCATTCCTGCCCGACGGCCGCGCGCTGGTCACCGAGCGACCCGGACGTATGCGAATCGTCGGCACCGACGGTGTGCTGTCAGCACCGCTGACCGGCCTACCTGCGGTGCACGCCGCCGAGCAAGGTGGTCTGCTCGACGTGGCGGTCGACCCTGACTTCGCGAACGCGCCCTGGGTCTACTTCAGCTACGCCGAAGAGGGTCCAGGGGGCACCTCGGGCACAGCGGTTGCTCGCGGCCTGCTCAGCGGGACGGCACTCGGCAGCGTCAGCGTGATCTTTCGTCAACAGCCCAAGGTTGCCGGCAGCAACCTCCACTACGGCGCGCGGCTGGTGTTCGCCAACGATGGCACCCTGTTTGTCACGCTCGGCGAACGTCACACCGACGACCCGGCTGCGCCGACGTCCGACAACGCGCAGAACCTCGGCAATCACCTGGGCAAGGTGGTGCGTATCAATCGCGACGGCACGGTGCCCGCCGACAACCCGTACGTCGGCGCCGCCGGTGTGCGGCCGGAGATCTGGAGCTTCGGTCACCGCAATCCGCAGGGTGCGGCGATCAATCCGGCCAGCGGCGAACTGTGGCTCGACGAGCACGGCCCTCAAGGCGGTGACGAGGTCAACCGCATCCGGCCGACGCGCAACTACGGCTGGCCATTGCGCAGCTATGGCTGCCCCGACCGGTCGCCAATAGGCGCGGCCTGTGCGGTGGGCGGCGGCACGCACGAGCCCAACTACGAGGAGCCACTCTACAAGTGGGTGCCGATGTCGATCGCGCCGAGCGGCATGATGTTCTATACCGGCGACGTCTTCCCCGACTGGCGCGGCAGCGTGTTCGTCGGCGCGCTGCAAGGCCAGGCGCTGTGGCGACTGCCGGTGATCGGCAACTCGGTGGGCGCGCCGGAGTCACTGTTCAGCAGTCTCGGCGAGCGCATCCGCGACGTGCGACAAGGCCCCGACGGCCTGATCTACCTGCTGACCGACAGCGCCAACGGCCGTATCGTGCGCATCCAGCGTTGAGCGTCGGCGCGGCTGCAGAAATCGGGCCGCGGAAGGTGAGTCGTAAAATCGGCGTCAACCGTGCATTCCCTGAACGCCGACCTGCACTGTCACTCGACAGTCTCCGACGGCACCCTCTCCCCCGAGCAACTCGCGCAGCGCGCCAAGGCCTGCGGCGTCGCGCTGTGGGCGCTGACCGATCACGACGAGGTCGCTGGCCAGCACCGCGCCGCCGCGGCGGCGCGCGCCGTGGGCCTCGACTACCTGTGCGGCGTCGAGATCTCGGTCACCTTCGCGGAGCAGACGGTCCACATCGTCGGCCTCGGCATCGACCCCGACGACGAAGCTCTGTGCCGCGGCCTGGCCGCCACGCGCGCCGGCCGCGACCGCCGCGCGCGGGCGATCGGCGACTCGCTGGCCGCGGTGGGCATCGACGGCGCGCTCGACGGTGCGCAGGCGCTCGCCGGCAACCCCGAGATGGTGACGCGCACCCACTTCGCACGCTGGCTGGTCGCCACCGGCTTCTGCCGTGACGGGCACGAGGTGTTCCGCAAGTACCTGGTGCGCGGCAAGCCGGGCTACGTGGCGCACCAGTGGGCCACGCTGCGCGAGGCGGTGCAGTGGATCGGTGGCGCCGGTGGCATCGCGGTGATCGCGCACCCGGGCCGCTACAAGGTGAGCGGCAGCGAGGAGTGGGCGCTGTTCGAGGAGTTCAAGGCGCACGGCGGGCGCGCGGTCGAGGTGCTCACCGCCAGCCACGGCGACGCCGAGGTCGCGCGCTACGCGGCGCGGGCGCGCGAGCACGGCCTGCTCGCCTCGCGCGGCAGCGACTTCCATGCCCCCGGCGAGAGCCGCGTCGATCTCGGCGCGCTGCCGGCGCTGCCCGACGGGCTGACGCCGGTGTGGAGCGAACTGCAGGCACGCATCGCCCGGGCGGCCTGAGGCCGGCAGCGGCACGAGCGCGAAGCGGCGGCCAACCGATGCCCGTGAATCCGTCGTGGCCCGCCCCGAGCGCACCGCGGCCCTGGCTGGGCATCGGCTTCATCGTCGCCGCGGTGACCTGCTTCGCGTCGATGGACACCACGGTGCGCTATGTCGGCCAGCGCGGCATGCCGTTGCTGCTGATCCTGTGGGTGCGCTATGCGCTGCAGGCGTTGCTCGCGGCGCTGTGGATCGTGGCCTCGCGCAGCGGCGGCTTCCGCACCGTGCAGCCGCGCTTCCAGACGCTGCGCGGCGCGCTGCTGCTGCTGTCGAGCGCGTTCACCTACCTCGCGCTGCAACACCTGCCGGTGCCCGAGCTGACGTCGATCAACATGATCGGGCCGGTGCTGGTCACCGCGCTCGCGGGCTGGCTGCTCGGCGAGCGGGTGTCGCGACTGCGCAAGCTGCTGGTGCTCGGCGGCCTGATCGGCGCGCTGGTGGTGATCCGCCCCGGCGGCGGGCTGTTCGGCTGGGTCGTGCTGCTGCCGATCTGCTCGACGCTGTGCTATGCGGCGTTCCAGTTGCTCACCAGTCACATGAGCGGGCAGGACAACGCCTACACCACCAACTTCTACAGCGGGCTGGTGGGCACGCTGCTGGTGACGCCGGTGGTGCTGATCGGGCTGCCGGCATGGCCGCAGCAGGTGCTGGCGCTGAGCACACCCGACCTCACGCTGCTGCTGGCGATCGGCGTGCTCGGCACGGTCGGCCACCTGCTGCTGATCCGCGCGCTCGGCATCGCACCGGCGTCGACGCTGATGCCCTTCATGTACCTGCAGATCGGCGCCGCGACGGTGATCGCCTGGCTGGTGTTCGGCCACGTGCCCGACCCCTGGGCCTGGCTCGGCATGGCGGTCATCGCGGGCTGCGGCGCCGCCACCGCCTGGCTCAACGTGCGCAGCGCGCAGCAGGCGCACCGCATCATCCCCGCCGCGTCGGCAGACACGGTGGCCGATTGAACGCCGCGCGATGTCGCAGTACTTCGAAGTCCACCCCGTCAACCCGCAGCCGCGGCTGCTGAAGCAGGCCGCGCAGATCCTCGAAGACGGCGGCGTCTGCGCGATCCCCACCGATTCGAGCTACGCGCTGGTGTGCCACCTCGACGACAAGGCCGCCGCCGACGAGCTGCGGCGCCTGCGCGGCATCGACGCCAAGCACCACCTGACGCTGCTGTGCCGCGATCTGTCCGAGCTGGCGACCTACGCGCGCGTCGACAACCGCCAGTACCGGCTGCTCAAGCACGGCACGCCGGGGCCGTTCACCTTCATCCTCGATGCCACCCGCGAGGTGCCGCGGCGGCTGTCGCACCCGTCGCGACGCACGATCGGCCTGCGCGTGCCCGACCACGCGGTGACGCAGGCGCTGCTGGCGCTGTTCGGCCAGCCGCTGCTGGCGACCACGCTGATCGCCCCGGGCGAGAGCGAGCCGCTGAACGAGCCGCGCGCGATCCGCGAGCGCTGGCAGAAGCTGCTGCAGGCGGTGGTCGACGCCGGCGCGTGCCCGATGCAGCCGACCACGATCGTCGACCTCACCGGCGACGAGCCGGTGGTGCTGCGCCGCGGCCGTGGCGACCCGGCGCGGCTGGGGCTTTGAGCGCTGAGGAATCGCGACAGCAATTCCTCAGCGATCCACCGCCGCGGTGACGACGATCTCCACCTTCCACTGCGGCTTGGCCAGCGCCGCCTGCACGGTGGCGCGTGCCGGCGCCTGGCCGGGCGCGACCCACTGCTCCCACACCGCGTTCATGCCGTTGTAGTCGGCCATGTCGGCGAGGAAGACCTGCGCGCGCAGGATGCGGCTCTTGTCGCTGCCCACGCGCGCCAGCAGCGCGTCGATCGCCGCCAGCACCTCGCGGGTCTGGCCACCGACCTCGCGCGCACCGCTGGTGGACACTTGACCAGCGAGGTAGGCCACGCCGTTGTGCACGACCGCCTCGCTGAGGATCGGGCCGGGGTCGATGCGCTGGATCGCTGTCACGGATGCCCCTTCTTGCCGGCGTGTGCGCCGCGTTGGTGTGGCCGCTGCACCGGCGCGCCCGCCGGCGCGGCTTTTTGGCCGAGCCGGCTCTCGGTGCCCTTGAGCAGCTTGCGGATGTTGCCGCTGTGGCGCCAGACGAGCAACAGGCTCATCACCGCGATCGCCAGCGCGAGCGGCGACGGCCCCCAGATCAACAACTGGTAGAACGGCGCGAACGCCGCCGCGACGATCGACGCCAGCGACGAGTAGCGGAAGAACAGCGCGATGATCCCCCAGGTGACGAGCGTTGCCAGCCCGAGCCACGGGTTGAGCGCCAGCAGCACGCCGGCGGCGGTGGCCACGCCCTTGCCGCCGGCGAAGCGGAAGAACACCGGCCACAGGTGGCCGAGAAACGCCGCCAGCCCGACGAACGCGATCGTCGTCTCGCTAAAGCCGAAGCGCGGCGACAGCAGCAGCGCGAGCCACACCGGCGCGAAACCCTTCAGCGCGTCGAGCAGCAGCGTCAGGATCGCCGCCGCGCGGTGGCCCGAGCGCAGCACGTTGGTAGCACCGGGGTTCTTCGAGCCGTAGCTGCGCGGGTCGGCCAGCCCGAAGCCGCGGCTGACGATGACCGCGAACGACAGCGAGCCGATCAGGTAGGCCAGCCCGATGGCCGCCAGACTGCCGAGCAAAGACGTTGCGCTCATCGCTGCGTTCGATCGGCTGCGAGTTTACGCTGCGCCCCCGGGCACGCCGCCGTGGCGCGCGGTAGCGCCGCTACACTGCCATGCATGAACCCATTGGCCCATCGAATCGACTGCCGGATCCGCCGCCGCGTGCGCGCCGGTCTGGCGGCCGCCGCGCTGCTGACGCTGGCCGGCGGCGCTTTCGCGCAGACCACCGTCACCGACGCCTGGGTGCGCGGCACCGTCGCGCAGCAACGCGCCAGCGGCGCCTTCATGAAGATCACCTCGGCGCAAGGCGGCAAGCTGGTGGCCGTGAGTTCGCCGGTGGCCGGCGTCGCCGAGGTGCACGAGATGGCGATGGACGGCAACACGATGCGCATGCGCGCCATCGCCGCGCTCGACCTGCCGGCCGGCAAGACGGTCGAGCTGAAGTCGGGCGGCTACCACGTGATGCTGATGGACCTCAAGCAGCAGCTCCAGGGCGGCCAGACGGTGCCGCTGACGCTGGTGATCGAAGGCAAGGACGGCAAGCGCGAGATCGTCGAAGTCAGGGCGCGGGTGCGCGCACTCGGCGCCGACGCGCACGGCGGCATGAAGCACTGAGCAAGCTACAGTGCGCAGTGCACCGGCACGGCGCCGAGCGCGTCGACCAGCACACGCGGCGCGATGCCCACCAGATACCCGCGGCGCCCGCCGTTGATCAGGATGCGCGGCAGCCCGAGCACGCTCGCCTCGACGAACACGCGCAGCGTCTTGCGCGTGCCGAACGGCGACGTGCCGCCCACCAGGTAGCCGCTGGCGCGCTGCGCGTCGTCGGGGCTGCACGGCTCGACGCTGCGCAGGCCGACCTCGCGCGCCAGCGCCTTGGTGCTGACCTCGCGGTCGCCGTGCATCAGCACGATCAGCGGCTGCGCCTTGTCGTCGCGCATGACCAGCGTCTTGACCACCGTGTGCTCGTCGACGCCGAGCTGGCGCGCCGACTCGGCCGTGCCGCCGCGATCGACGTAGTCGTACACGTGCTCGCTGAACGGCACGCCATGCGCGCGCAGCCACTCGGTGGCCGGCGTCGCGCTGACATGCTTGTCGCGCCGGGCCATCGCAGCGATCAGCCGGCCGCCGGCGGCGGAGGTGTCAGCGCGGCGCGCGCTCGGGTCGACATCACTGCCCCGGGTCGCGGATCTCGCGGCGGATGTCGTCGATGCGCGCCAGCACGTCGGGGGTCAGCGTGGTGCCCCAGGCGTCGAGGCACTCGTCGAACTGCGCGCAAGTGGTCACCCCCAGCAGCGTGCTGGCGACGCGCCAGTTCGTGTACACGAACGCCAGCGCCATGCGCACCGGCGTCAGCCCGGCCTCGCGCGCCAGCGCGTTGTAGCGGCGCGCCGCGGCGAGCGTCTCGGCGCGCCCCCAGCGCTGCGCGCGCATGCTGGCGAAGCGCGCCAGCCGGCCCATCTGCGGCCGTTGCGGGTCGGGGCCGGCGTCGTCGTACTTGCCGCTGAGCGTGCCGAAGCCGAGCGGCGAGTACGCCAGCAGCGACACGCCGGCGCGGTGCATGGCCTCGTCGAGGCCGTTGTCGACCGCGCGGTTGACCAGCGTGTAGGCGTTCTGCACGCTCACCACGCGCGCCAGCCCGTGCGCCTCGGCAACGCGAACGAACTCGGCCAGGCCCCACGGCGTCTCGTTGGACAGGCCGATCCAGCGCACCTTGCCGGCGGCGATCAGTGCGCTCAGTGCGTGCAACTGGTCGTGGATCGAGGTGAAGTCGCGGTCCTTCGCGGGGTCGAAGTACAGCGCGCCGAACATCGGCACGTTGCGGTTCGGCCAGTGGATCTGGTAGAGGTCGATCACGTCGGTGCGCAGCCGGCGCAGGCTGCCGTCGCAGGCCGCGGCGATGTCGGCCGGGGTGAGGTCAGGCGCGCCGTTGTGCACCCAGTCCATGCCGCGCGACGGCCCCGCCACCTTGGTGGCCAGCACCGCGCGCCGGCGCGCGCCGGGGCGCGCCGCGAACCACTCGCCGAGAATCGTCTCGGTGCGCGTGAAGGTCTCGCGGCGTGCCGGCACCGGGTACATCTCGGCGCTGTCGATCAGCGTCACGCCGCGCTCGAGCGCGCGGTCGAGGATCGCGAAGGCGTCGGCCGGCGCCACCTGCTCGCCGAAGGTCATGGTGCCGAGGCCGACGCGGCTGACCTCGGGGCCGCCGCGGCCGAGAGTGACGTGTTCCATGGTGTGTCCCGGTTGAGGACGCGCAGTGTGCCCGAACGGGCTGTGGCGGCTCCCCCGGGTCGGGGCGTGGTCGACTTCACGCTTCTTTGCGCAGCCGATGCCTCACGCCGCTTGCCGCCGACCCGTGAATGGACATATATTCCATTTTCAGAAATGGGCAATCATTCCATGCGCCACGCACCCTCCCTCCCCGAGCCCGCCGAGCCACGCGCGGGTCTCGTGCTGCGCGCCGTGCTGTCGCTGCTGGTGCCCCTGGTGCGCTGGCTGGTGCACAACGGCGTCACCTACGGCAGCTTCGCCCCCGCGCTGAAATCGGTGTTCGTCGAGGCCGGGCGCCAGGAGCTCGAAGCCTCCGGGGGCAAGCTGACCGACTCGGCGCTGAGCGTGCTGTCGGGCGTGCACCGGCGCGACATCCGCGAGATGGGCGCGGCCTCGCACATGCAGGCGCAGCCGAAGGCGCCGTCGGTCGCGTCGCAGGTGTTCACGCGCTGGCTCACCGACGCGCGGTTGCGCGACGGCGCCGACCGGCCGATGGCGCTGCCCAAGAGCGGCGACGCGCCCTCGTTCGACGCGCTGGCGCGCCAGGTGTCGTCCGACGTTCACCCGCGCACGCTGCTGGCCGAGATGCAGCGCCTCGGGCTCGTGCAGGTGAGCGAAGACACCGTGCACCTGCTGGTGCAGGCGTTCGTGCCGCAACAAGGCTTCGACGAGCTGGTCGAGCTGTTCGCCGCCAACGCCGCCGACCACCTGGCCGCCGCGGCGCACAACCTGCGCCACCCGGGCGGCGACAAGTTCCTCGAACAGAGCGTGTTCGCCAGCGGCCTGTCGCCGCGATCGGCGCAGCAGCTCGGCGCGCTGGCGCGCAAGCTGTGGCGCCCCGCCTTCCAGCAGATGGCGCGCGAAGCCACCGCGCGCTACGAGCACGACAGCCGCGAACAGCAGGGCTCGATGCGCATGCGCTTCGGCGTGTACTTCTACGCCGAGCCGCTCGGCGACGACACAGGCCCGGCACAGCCGGCCGCAGGCACGGCCAGGCGTCGCCCGCCCAAGGCGGCGAAAGCCGCGCGCGGACGAGCCGGCACGGCACCACGCCGCGCCGGCTGACAACCAATTCGATTGGGCTTCAAGTGGAGGACAACATGACACGCAAACCCACACTGCGCCGCTGGCTCGGCGCGCTTGCCGGCGCACTCGCGCTGCTGGCCGGCTGCGGCGGTGGCGGCGTCGGCTCGGGAGGCACCGGCAGCGCGATGGCGCTGGGCACCGTCGACGGTTTCGGCAGCATCTTCATCGGCGGCGAGCGCTGCGACGCGGTCGGCGCGCGCATCGAGTACGACACCGTGCCCGGCGGCCCCGAGCCCGCGCAGGCCGACATCAAGCTCGGGCAGCGCGTCGAGGCCGATCTCGACGGCGCGAGCGCCGCCTGCAAGATCCTGGTCGCGCGCATCGCGCCCGAGGTGGTGGGCGTGGTCGGCTCGACGTCGCCGCTCACGGTGGCCGGCGCGCGGGTGATCGTCAACACCGACCCAGCCACCGGTCCGGTCACCGTGTTCGATGGCTACGACAGCGCAGCCGACATCGCGGTCGGCGATCGCGTCGAGGTGCACGGCAAGGCGGTCGACGACGGCAGCGGTGCGGCGATCCGCGCCACCCGCATCGAGCGCAAGCCGGCCACCGACACCTGGGTGCGCGTGGCCGGCGTGATCGCGGGCCTCGACACCACGGCCAAGACGTTCACGCTCGGCGCGCTGACCGTCGGCTACGACGCGTCGACCACGATCCTGCCCGCCGGCACCACGCTGGCCAACGGGCAGACGGTGGCGATGTGGAGCCTGTCTGCCGTCAGCGGCAACCAGGCGACCGCGCGCTTCATCCGCGTGCTGCGCCGCAACTTCCCCAACGAGGCCGCGGTACGCGTGCAGGGCCCGGTCAGCGGCTGCAACGGCGCCAACCCGTGCACCGAGCCGGTGATCGACGGCGTGGCCGTGCTGATCACCGCGCAGACGCGGTTCACCTGGGGCCGCGCCAGCGACGTGGCCGACGGCCGCTCGATGCACGTGCGCGGCACCTTCGACGCCGCCAGCGGCAAGCTGGTGGCCACCGCGGTGGCGGTGCGCCGCTTCGACCCCGACGCCGGCCTGGTGACGCTGCTGGGCACGGTCACCGACTACTCGAGTGCGGGCAGCGAGACCAACTTCCGCGTGCGCGGCGTGCCGGTCACCATCGACGGCAACACCAACATCGCCGGCGGCTGCACGGTCGACGACGGCAAGCTGGTCGCGGTGGCCGGGCACATCGTCGGCTCGTCGGTGCTCGCCACCGGCGTCGGCTGCCCGGCGCTCGCGGTGGGCACGGTGGTCGACGTCTATGCGCAGGTGACCGACCTCGACGCGACGGCGCGCACCTTCAGGTTCGGCAACGTCGGGCCGTTGCTCAGCCTGGTGACGATCCACTACAGCGACCTCACCGCGTTCCACGGCTTCTCGACGACGCCGCTGGCCAACGGCCAGTACGTCGCGCTGCGCGCGGTGTACCGTGGCCTCGGCGACGGCTTCCTGGCCACGCGGGTGATCCTCGACGACACGCCGCCCGCCTCACCCACCGGCGGCCCGGTGTTGCGCAGCATCGGCATCGCGCACGGCATCACCGCCACGTCGCTGAAGGTGGGGCTCGTTCAGATGGCGATCGTCTTGGGCGCCACCGAGCCGCTGGGCAGCGACGTCGTCAACGGCACCGTGGTGCGCGCCTGGTTCTACCGCGACGTGCCCAATGCGCGCTGGGTGGCACTGCGGGTGCGGCCCGCACCGTTGTTCTAGACGATGCGAACGAGGGCCCGACCGCGTCGGGCCCTCTCATTCACGCTCGGCCCTTTGCGCCTCGAGCTTGCGCAGCACCGCGCGCTGCACCTTGCCGGTGGTGGTCATCGGCAGCGCGTTGATGAACTCGATCTCCTTGGGGTACTCGTACGGCGCGAGCTTGCCGCGCACGTGCGCCTGCAGCTCGGCCACCAGTTCGGCGCTGCCGCGCACGCCCTCGGCCAGCACGACGAAGGCCTTGACCAGCGCGCCGCGCTCGGCGTCGGGCTTGGGCACCACCGCGGCGTTGGCCACCGCCGGGTGCTTGACGAGGCAGTTCTCGACCTCGCTCGGACCGATGCGGTAGCCGGCGGCCTTGAACATGTCGTCGCTGCGGCCCTGGTACCAGAGGTAGCCGTCGTCGTCCATCACCGCGGTGTCGCCGGTGCGGCACCAACTGTCGTCGGGGTCGCCGGTGAACTTGGCGCGCGTGGCCTCGTCGTTGCGCCAGTAGCCGAGGAAGAACACCGGGTCGGGGTCGCCGTGGCGGTCGCGCCGGTGCACCGCCACGTCGCCCGGCGTGCCGGGTGCGCATTCGCGGCCCTGCTCGTCGATCACCGCGATGCGGTGACCGGGGTACGGCCGGCCCATGCTGCCCGCGCGCGCCGGCCAGCCGGCCGCGCTGCGGCCGCGGCCGTCGAGCGAGCGGCCGCAGTTGCCGACGACGTAGTTCATCTCGGTCTGGCCGAACATCTCGTTGACGGTGACGCCGAGCGCGCGCTCGCAGTACGCGAACACCGCATCGCCCACCGCCTCGCCGGCGCTCATGATCGCGCGCAGCTTCAGCGCGTAGCGCTCGCGCGGCGCCGGCACCGCCTTCATCATCGCCTTGAGCGCGGTCGGGAACAGGAAGGTGTGCGTCACGCCGTAGCGCTCGATCAGCTCGAACGCCTTCACCGGGTCGAAGCGCCCGGTGTAGCCGACGATCTCGCGGCCGAAGTACAGCGTCGGCAGCAAGGCGTCCATCAGGCCGCCGGTCCAGGCCCAGTCGGCCGGCGACCAGAACACGGCGTCGTCCTGCGGGTACCAGTTCTGGCTGCAGACGAACCCCGGCAGGTTGCCGATCAGCGCGCGGTGCGGCATCAGCGCGCCTTTCGGCGGGCCGGTGGTGCCACTGGTGTAGATCAGCACCGCCGGGTCGTCGGCCGCGGTGTCCACCGGATCGAACTGCTCGCCCTGGCCGCGCAGCGCCTCGCTCCACTCGACGTCGCCCTGCCCGTCGGCAGCGCCGACGCCGACCACGTGCGCCAGCGCCGGGCAGTCGGCGCGCGCGGCGACGACGGCGCCGAGCGCGGTCGCATCGACGATCGCGCACACCGCTGCGCTGTCGCGCAGGCGGTACTGCAGCGCGTCGACGCCGAACAGCATCGACAGCGGCATCGCCACCGCACCGACGCCGTAGACGGCCATGTGCGCCACCGCAGTGTCGATGCGCTGCGGCAGCACGATCGCCACGCGGTCGCCGCGCTGCACGCCGAGCGCGCGCAGCAGGTTGGCGGCGCGCCCGGCCTGGCGCTGCAGTTGCCCGTAGCTGATGCGCAGCCGCGCGCCGTTGTCCTGCTCGCAGCGGATGGCGATCGCCTCGGGCGTGTCGCGCGCCCAGCGTGCGCAGCACGCCTCGGCGAGGTTGAAGCGCGCCGGCACGTGCCAGCGGAAGTCGCGGTGGATCGCGTCGTAACGGTCGGCCGCCGCCATGCGTTGCCCCTTCATCGTGCGAACCTCTGCAATGCGTCGCCGGTCACCCGGCAGATGCGCCAGTCGGGCATCACGGTCGCCCCCATGCCCTGGTAGAAGCCGATCGCGTGCTGGTTCCAGTCGAGCACGCTCCATTCGAAGCGGCCGCAGTCGCGCTGCACCGCCAGCGCGCCCAGGTGCTCGAGCAGCGCGCGCCCGAGGCCGTGGCCGCGGTGCTGCGGCCTGACGTACAGATCCTCCAGGTAGAGGCCCGGCTTGGCGAGGAAGGTCGAGAAGTTGGTGAAGTACAGCGCGAATGCCACCACCTCGCCATCGACCTCGCCGACCGTGCACTCGGCCACCGGCTTGTCGCCGAACAGGTGAGGCTGCAGCGTCTGCGGCGTCACCTGCAGCAGGTGGGTGAGCTGCTCGAACTCGGCCAGTTCGCGGATCAGCGCGACGATCGCCGGCACGTCGCGCGGCTCGGCGGCACGCAGCCTGTGCCGGGGTGCACGGATGTCGTTCATGCGCCGATTCTGTCACCGAGCCGACGGCGGCCCGCCGCGCCCTGCCCTACAGTGCCCGCCCATGACCGCCGACTACCTGCCCCGACGCCCCGCGCAAAGCCGCTTCGTTCCCGTGCGCGGCCTGCGCTACCACGTCAACCTGTGGGGCGACCCCGATGCTGTCGACCGTCAGCGGCCGCTGCTGGTGTGGATGCACGGCTGGATGGATGTCGGCGCCTCGCTGCAGTTCGTGGTCGACGCGATGCGCCAAGCGCGCGCGATCGCCGCGCCCGACTGGCGCGGCTTCGGCCGCACGGCGCCGCCACCGCTGACCGACAGCTACTGGTTCCCCGACTACCTGGGCGACCTCGACGCGTTGCTCGACGCGCTGTCGCCGGGCGTGGCCGTCGACCTGGCCGGCCACAGCATGGGCGGCAACGTGGTGATGACCTACGCCGGTGCGCGCCCCGAGCGCATCCGGCGGCTCGTCAACATGGAAGGCTTCGGCCTGCCCGAGGCGCCACCGCAAGGCGCACCCGATCGGCTGCGCAAGTGGCTCGACGAACTGAAGACCCTGCAGCGGCTCAAGCCCTACGACAGCCTCGACGCCGTGGCGGCGCGACTGCTGAAGAACAACCCGCGCCTGCCGCGCGAGCGTGCGCAGTGGCTGGCAGCGCACTGGGCCGAGCGTCGCGACGACGGGCTGTGGCACGTGCTCGGCGACCCGGCGCACAAGCGCGTCAACCCGGTGCCGTACCGCAAGGACGAGGCGCTCGCCGCCTGGCGGCGCATCGCCGCACCGACGCTGTGGATCGAGGGCGACGAGACCAACCCCGACCGCTGGTTCGGCCACCGCTACCCGCGCAGCGAGTTCGACGAGCGCATCGCGCTGGTGCGCGACCTGCGCCGCGTGCGCCTGGCGAAGTGCGGCCACATGCTGCACTTCGACCAGCCGCAGGCGCTCGCCGACACGATCGAGTCGTTCCTCGACGGCGCCTGATGCCTGCGAAGAGGCCGGCGCCTATGAGCGCCGGCGCGTGCGGATCCGATGGCGCTCAGACGCGCGGCGGCTCGCTCAGCGCGAGGATGCGGTCGAGCAGGCGCGGCACCTCGCGCGGGCCAGCGATGAAGTAGCGCGCCGCCGACGCGCGGTGCACGCCGACCCGCACCGACAGCCACGATGCCTCGCCGGCGGCGAACACCGACTCGTCGTTGACGTCGTCGCCGAGGTACAGCACCGAGCCGGCGCCGGTGCGCTCGACCAGCCGGCGCAGCGCGGCGGCCTTGTCGTCGGCGCCCGCGGGCACCACGTTGGTCACCATCTTGCCGCCGAACACGTGCAGTTGCGGTGGCGGCGGACTCAGCAGCCGCTCGATCGCCGCGCGCGCGATCGAGCGGTCGGCCGCGAGGCGGTAGTGCAGCGCCAGCGACGCGCCCTTGTCCTCGATGCTGACGCCGCAGCGCTGCAGCTCGACCGCCGCGCCGCGCAGGCGCTCGCGCAACCCGTCGAGCGTTGCCGCCCGGCCCGCGGGCTCGCTGGCATCCTCGGCGCCATGGTTGCCCACCACGTGCGCCGGCTCGAAACCCAGGCGGGCGTGCAGATCGGCCAGGCTGCGCCCGGAGATCACCGCCACCGGCAGGCGCTGCACCAGTTGCCGCAGGCGGCGCAGCGTGGCGGTCGGCACGCGCGCCTGCTGCGGCAGCGCGACGATCGGCGCCAGCGTGCCGTCGAAATCGAACGCCAGCAGCGGGTGCCGCGCCATCAGCGCGGCGAGGTCGGCTTCGCCTTCGGTGCTGAACAGGTGGCGCACGACAGCCCGGCCCGACCTTACGATTGCATGTAGCGCTGCACGCGCGCCTCGATGCGCGCGCGCAGGCGCCAGCGGCCGGCGTCGGCGAGCATGCGCCCGGCCCAGCGGTAGACGTTGTTCTCGCGCACCGTCATGCGCAGCGCGCCCATGCGCTCGCGCTGCTCGGCCACGGGCATCGTCGCCGCGCGGTGCAGCGCGTCGGCCGACTCCTCCACGTGGTAGGGGTTGACGATCAGCGCCTCGGTCATCTCGCGCGCGGCGCCCGCGAAGCGGCTGAGGATCAGCACGCCCTGCACGTCGTCGCGCGCGGCGACGAACTCCTTGCTCACCAGGTTCATGCCGTCGTGCAGGCTGGTCACCACGCACATGTCGGCGGCGCGGAACAGTTCGTTGACGGCGTCGTGCTCGTGGTGCTCGATCAGCAGGTGCACCGGCTTGTAGCCGGGGGTGCCGAAGCGCGTATCGATGCGCTCGGCGGTACGCTCGATGCGCTCGCGGAAGCTGCGGTACTCCTCGAGCGCGCTGCGCGTCGGCGCGGCCACCTGCACGAACACGAAGCGGCCGCGCCACTGCGGGTAGCGATCGAGCAGGTTCTCCACGGCGTACAGACGCTCGAGGATGCCCTTGGTGTAGTCGAAGCGGTCGACGCCCACGGCCAGGCAGGTGTCGGCGGCCAGGCCCAGCCGCTCGAACACGCGGCGGCGGCATTCGGCCACCGGCGGCCACGCGCTCCGCTGCGCCTCCGACGGCCACTCGATCGAGATCGGGTAGCTCGCGATCAGCGTCTCCTGGCCCTGGAACGAGATCGACGAGTGCTCGTGCTCGATGCGCGCCTCGAGGTAGCGATCGACCGTCTCGATGAAGTTCTTGCAGTGGAACTGCGTGTGGAAGCCGAGGATCGTGCTGCCGAGCATGCCCTGCAGGATCTCGCGCCGCCACGGGCAGATGCCGAACGACTCGGGGTTCGGCCACGGAATGTGCCAGAAGGTGAGGACGGTGGCGCGCGGCAGCCGCTCGGCGATCATCTGCGGCAGCAGCGCGAAGTGGTAGTCCTGCACCAGCACCACCGGGTCCTCGCCGCGCGCCTCCTGCACCACGGCGTCGGCGAAGCGCTGGTTGACGATGCGGTACTGCTCCCAGTCGGCCTCGCGGAACACCGGGCGCACGTGCGCCACGTGGCACAGCGGCCACAGGCCCTCGTTGGCGAAGCCGTAGTAGTAGCCCTGCTCCTCGGCCTGGCTGAGCCAGATGCGGCGCAGCCGGTACTCGGGGTGGCCCGGCGGTACACCGACGCGGTCGTTGGCGTCGACCACGTCGCGGTCGGCGCTGCCGCTGCCGTGCGCGATCCAGGTGCCCGAGCAGGCGCGCATCACCGGCTCGACCGCAGTCACCAGGCCGCTGGCCGGCCGCTTGACGACCACGCCGTCGGCCCCGCGCTCGTGGATGTAGGGCTCGCGGTTGGACACCACGATCACCTGGTCGCCGCGCAATTGCGTGTGCAGCAGCGCGCGCAGCCGCTCGGCATCCCACTCGGTCACCAGGCCCTGGCTGCGGCGGAACTCGTCCTCCAGGTCGCGCAGCCGCGCGCGCACCTCGGCCACCACCGGCTGCAGTTCGGGCGGCGGCAGCAGCGGCCGGATCAGCCCCTCGCCGCGCAGGATCGCGCGCATGCCCGACACCCAGCCACGCCAGCTCAGTTGCGCCACCACCATCGTGATCAGCGCGATCACCAGGCCGAGGCCGATGATGAAGATCACCAGGTACTGGCGCGTGTCCTGGCTGCGCCGGTCGACGAAGCTCAAGTCGTGCAGCAGCACCAGCGTATCGCCGCTGGCGTGGTTGTTGCCGGCCGGATAGACGCCGACGTGCACCGCGCCGGTGGGCAGCTCGAGCCGGTGATCGGGCTGCTCGGCGGTCGTGTGCGCGGCGGCGCAGGTCAAGCTGGTCGGGTAGGCGGCGCTGTGGCGCAGCAGCACGCCGTTCTTCGAGCACAACCCGATGGCCAGCAGCCGCTCGTCGCGCGCGGTGCGGTCGAACAACGCCTGCAGCCGCGCCGTCGAGCCGCTGGCCACCGCCTCGTCGATCGAGTCGGCCAGTGCGCCGGCCACCAGGGTGCCGCGGATCGTGAGGTCGCGCGAGAACCAGCGCAGGTTCAGGCGGTCCATCAGCGGCAGCACCACCAGCGCCGCCAACACCAGCGCCACCAGCAGCGGGATCAGGAACCGCAGCTGAAGTTGTAAGGTCTTCATCGAGTGCTATCGTTCGGCCGGCGCAACGGACCGATGGCGGGCCCACGGGGCACCAGTGCCGGCTGCGATTCTCACCCATGTTCGCTGCGACACCGTGAGCCTCGATCTGGCGATGGTCGGCAACTGCGCGATCAGCGCGCTGATCGACGCGCGCGGACGCATCGTCTGGTGGTGCCTGCCGCGTTTCGACGGCGACCCCGTGTTCTACGCGCTGCTCGGGGCCTCGGCGGCCGACGCCGACGACGGCTTCTTCGCGGTCGAGCTCGAGTCGATGCAGCGCGCCGAGCAGAGCTACGACCCGAGCACCGCGATCGTGCGCACGCGGCTGTACGACGCCTCCGGGCAAGGCATCGAGATCGCCGATTTCGCGCCGCGCTTCGAACTGCACGGCCGCATGTTCCGCCCGGCGCAACTGGTGCGCCGCGTCAGCCCGCTGCACGGCCATCCGCGGGTGCGCATCGTGGTGCGGCCGCGCGGCGACTGGGGCAGCGCCGTGCCGACGCTGACGCGCGGCAGCAACCACCTGCGCTACGTGCTGCCGTCGACCACGCTGCGGCTGAACACCAGCGCGCCGCCCACCTACGTGGCCGACGCCACCTGGTTCTCGCTGCACTCGCCGGTGAGCCTGGTGCTCGGGCCCGACGAGACGCTGTCGGGCAACATCGACGAGACGGCGCGCGACTTCGAGGAGCAGACCTCGCGCTACTGGCGGCACTGGACGCGCCGTCTGGCGCTGCCGCTGCAGTGGCAGGACGCGGTGATCCGCGCCGCGATCACGCTGAAGCTGTGCCAGTTCGAGGAGACCGGCGCCATCGTCGCGGCGATGACCACCAGCATTCCCGAGGCGCCGGCCAGCGGCCGCAACTGGGACTACCGCTACTGCTGGTTGCGCGACGCCTTCTTCGTCGTGCGCGCGCTCAACGCGCTGGCCGAGGTGGGCACGATGGAAGACTACCTGCGCTGGCTGCACGACGTGGTGCGGCACAGCGACGACCACGTGCAGCCGCTGTACGGCATTGCGCTGGAGCACGAGCTGACCGAGCGCATCGTCACGTCGCTGCCCGGCTACGCCGGCATGGGCCCGGTGCGCGTGGGCAACCAGGCGTTCGAACACAGGCAGCACGACGTCTACGGCAACATCGTGCTCGGCTCGTCGCAGGCGTTTCACGACCACCGCCTGTTCCGCCGCGCCGACCGGCGCGACTTCGATCTGCTCGAGCGCGTAGGCGAGCAGGCCTGGGTGCTGCACGACCAGCCCGACGCCGGCATCTGGGAGCTGCGCACCCGCGCGCGCGTGCACACCTCGTCGTCGCTGATGTGCTGGGCCGCGTGCGACCGCCTGGGCAAGGCCGCGCTCGTGCTGGGGCTGCCCGAGCGTGCAGCGCACTGGCGCGAGCGCGCCGAGCGCGTGCGTGCGCGCATCCTGCACGAGGCGTGGAGCGAGTCGCGCCAGGCCTTCGTCGAGAGCTTCGGCGGCAAGGATCTCGACGCCAGCGTGCTGCTGATGGGCGAGGTGGGGTTTCTCGACGCGCGCGACCCGCGCTTCGTCGCCACCGTCGAGGCGCTCGAGCGCACGCTCGGCGACGGGCCGTTCATGCGCCGCTACGAGGCGGCCGACGACTTCGGCGTGCCGCAGACCGCGTTCAACGTCTGCGCGTTCTGGCGCGTCGACGCGCTGGCGCGCATCGGGCGGCACGAACAGGCGCGCGAATACTTCGAGGCGCTGCTCGCGCACCGCAACCCGCTGGGGCTGCTGTCGGAAGACATCGACCCGAAAACCGGGCGACTGTGGGGCAACTTTCCGCAGACCTATTCGATGGTGGGCATCGTCAACGGCGCGATGCAGCTCTCGGCGCCGTGGGATCGGGTGGTCTGATGCGGCGCCACGGCGCCTGAACCCGAGGGTCGGTCATGAACCAGCCACGCCAGAAGTACCAGCGCCTGATCGACCACTGCACGGCACTGCCGCCGACGCCGACCGCGGTGGCCCATCCGTGCGACCACGCCTCGCTCGACGGCGCGCTGCAGGCTGCGAAACTGGGCCTCATCGCGCCGCTGCTGGTGGGGCCGCGCGCGCGCATCGAGGCCGTGGCGCGCAACCACGCGCTCGACCTGTCGGGCCTGGAGATCGTCGACACGCCGCACAGCCACGCCTCGGCGGCCGCCGCGGTGCAACTGGTGCGCGAGGGCAAGGCGCAGGCGCTGATGAAAGGCAGCCTGCACACCGACGAACTGATGTCGGCCGTGGTGGCGCGCGAGGGCGGCCTGCGCACCGAGCGTCGCGTCAGCCACTGCTACGTGATGGACGTGCCGTCGCTCGAGCACGAACTGATCATCACCGACGCCGCGGTCAACATCGCGCCGACGCTGGAGGACAAGATCGACATCCTGCAGAACGCGATCGACCTCGCGCACGCGATGCACGTGCCCGAGGTGCGGGTGGCGATCCTGTCGGCGGCGGAGACCGTCAACCCGAAGATGCCCTCCACCATCGAAGCCGCGGCACTGTGCAAGATGGTCGACCGCGGCCAGATCACCGGCGCGCTGGTCGACGGCCCGCTGGCGCTCGACAATGCGATCAACCTCGAGGCCGCGCGCATCAAGCAGATCGCCTCGCCGGTGGCCGGGCGCGCCAACGTGCTGCTGGTGCCCGACCTCGAGGCCGGCAACATGCTGGCCAAGAGCCTGTCGTTCATGGCCGGTGCCGAGGCCGCCGGCATCGTGCTCGGCGCTCGCGTGCCGATCGTGCTCACCAGCCGCGCCGACTCGCTGGCTTCGCGCCTGGCCTCGTGCGCGGTGGCGGTGCTGGTGGCGCAAGCACGCCACGACAGTGCCAAGGCGATCGGCCGGGGGTGACGCCGTGACCGACATGGTGCTGGTGCTCAACGCCGGCTCGTCGAGCATCAAGTTCCGCGCCTTCGACGCCGCTGCCGAGCGCCTGCTGCTGCGCGGCCAGATCGAGGGCCTCTACACGGCGGCGCGCTTTCGCGCCAGCGATGCCGCGGGCGCGACGCTCGGCACGCACGAGTGGCCGGGCGGCTCGCCGCTCGGGCACGACCGCGCCCTCGCCTTCCTGATGGAGTTCCTGCACGGCCGGGTCGACGGGCATCGGCTCGTCGCGGTGGGCCACCGCGTCGTCCATGGCGGCCTGGCGTTCACCCGGCCGGTGCGCGTGACCCCCGCGCTGCTCGCCTCGCTGGCCAGGCTGTCGCCGCTGGCGCCGCTGCACCAGCCGCACAACCTGAAGGCGATCGAGGTGCTGGCGCAGTTGCAGCACGACCTGCCGCAGGTGGCCTGCTTCGACACCGCGTTCCACCGCACGCACAGCGAGCTGGCGCAGGCCTACGCGCTGCCCGCGTCGATCACCGCGCACGGCGTGCGGCGCTACGGCTTCCACGGTCTGTCGTACGAGTACATCGCCGGCGTGCTGCCGCGCTTCGACGCGCGCGCCGCGGCGGGGCGCACGATCGTCGCGCACCTGGGCAACGGCAGCAGCGCCTGCGCGCTGGTGGCCGGGCGCAGCGTCGCCAGCACGATGGGCTTCACAACCGTCGACGGCCTGCCGATGGGCACGCGCTGCGGCAGCCTCGATCCCGGTGTGATCCTCTACCTGATCGACGAGCTGAAGATGGATGCGCGCACCATCGAGCGGCTGATCTACGAGCAATCGGGCCTGCTCGGTGTGTCGGAGCTGTCGAGCGACATGCGAACGCTGCTGGCCAGCGACGACGCCCGCGCGCGCTTCGCGATCGACCTCTACGTGCACCGCATCGGCCGCGAGATCGGCTCGCTGGCCGCCGCCGCGCAGGGTGTCGACGCGCTGGTGTTCACCGCCGGCATCGGCGAGAACGCGGTGGCCATCCGCCAGCGCGTGTGCGAGCAGGCGTCGTGGCTCGGCGTGCGGCTCGACGCCGCGGCCAACGCCGCCGGCGGCCCGCGCATCAGCCGCGCCGACAGCCCGGTGGCCGCCTGGGTGATCCCGACCGACGAAGAGCTGATGATCGCGCGCCACACGCGCCAGGTGCTGGCGGCTGCGGGCGACGGCCGCGCGGCTCCGTAGCGGGCCGAGCCGACGGTGCGGCCGCGCAGGGGCCCGGGGCCGCGCGATGTGCGCCGGTCAGCTCCCGAGCCAGCGGCGCTGGCTGGCGAGCTTGCGCGCCGCGGCAACGCCCGGGGGCGCCTGTTCGCGCAGCCGCGGCCACAGGCGCAGCAGCAGTTCGGCCGTGGCCATCGTGTCGGCCGCCGCCTGATGACGCTGCGCACAGCGGATGCCGAAGTGGCCCATCCAGTCGTCGAGCGCCTGCGCGCGCACCTCGGGGTACAGCACCGCGGCCAGCGGCGCCAGGTCGAGCCACGGGTTGGCCGGCACCGGCAGGCCGGTCGACGCGAGATGGCGCTCGATCAGCGTGCGGTCGAAAGCGGCATGAAAGGCCACCAGCGGCGAGCGCCCGGCGAAGCGCATGAACTCGCCCAGCGCCGCCAGCGGCTCGACGCCGGCGCGCTGGCGGCCGACGCCGATGCCGTGCAGCAGGATGTTGGCGCGATCGGGCGGCGCCTGCGGCTGGCGCAGCACGACCTCGAAGCTGTCGGCCAGCACGATGCAGGCATGCCCGGCCGCGATGTGCACCCCGATGGCCGCGATGGCCAGCAGGCTGTCGTGCGCCGCGTCGAGCCCGCTGGCCTCGACGTCGAGCACCACCCAGCGCGCGTCGTCGACGACGGCGCGCACCGATGTCAGGCGCTGCAGCCAGCTCAACGCCCGACGCTCCATGCGCGGGCGAGCGGCGCGTGCGTGCGGCGCACGGCCGTCGGGCCGCATCGGTGGTGCGCCATCACCGCTGGTAGTCCAGCTCGATGCGCTGTCGCAGCGAGTGCGCGACGCGCAGGCTCTCCTTCAGCACGCGCAGTTCGATCGCATTGAGCCGATCGACGTCGATCACGTTGGGTGGGGCGTCGGCGGGGCGTGCATCGTCGAGCTGGTTGCGCAGCCGCAGCATCTGCACGAACTCGAACGAAGCGACCCACGACTCGCCCTCGGCGACAGGCAGCCGCAGCGCCTTGGCCACCGCGAGCAGCCGCTCGCGCGTGCTCGACGCCTCGAGGCCGTGCGCCAGCGCGTACAGGCGCGCGGCGTCGACGAACAGCGCGCTGCCGCGCAGCTTGAGGTCGATCGTGCGCACGCCGCCGGCATCGTGCGTCTCGATCGCGCCCAGCCAGTTCAACGGCGCGCGGGTGCGCAGCACGTTGTCGGCCATCTGCTTGATGAAGCGCGGCACGCGCGCCGGCTCGCGCAGCAGCATCGCGCGCAGCGGCTGCGCCAGCTCGATCGTGCCGGCCAGCGGCCGCAGGTCGAAGTAGATGCTGGCGGCGAGCAGATCCTCCGGCGCGCCGTGCTCGATCCAGTGCGCGAAGCGCTCGCGCCACTCGTCGACCGACAGGCAGCAGTCGGGGTTGCCGGCCATCACGTTGCCCTTGCACAGCGGGTAGCCGCAGGCGTCGAGCGCCTCGTTGACGCTGCGCCCGAACGCCAGCCACGCCGGGCGGTCGGCCTGCGGGTTGTTGCTCGCGAAGGCCAGGCCGTTGTCCTGGTCGGTGGCCACCGTCTGCTCGCTGCGTCCCTCGGAGCCGAAGGCGAGCCAGCAGGCGTGCCGCAGGTCCAGGGCGTGAGCGTGCGCCTGAAGCTGCACCAGCGTCACGGTGAGCACGTCGTTGAGATGGCTGATCAGCTCGGTGAGCTGGCGCGCCTGCACGCCCTGGCCGAGCAGGCTGCGCGCGAAGCGCCGGATGTCGGCGGCCGCGCGCTGCAGCGCCGGCAGGTCGGCCGCGGCGCGAATGCGCGTCGAGAGCTGCTTGAGCGACAGCCGCTGCAGCGCGAACAGGTCGCGCTCCGAGACGATGTGCACGAGGCGCCCGTGCTCGCACACCGGCAGGTGGCGCACGCCGTGGCGCGACATCAGCAGCGCGGCGTCCTGCAGCGTGTGCGACACGTCGAGCGTGTGCGCCGGCCGGCTCATCACCTCGGAGATCGGGGTGGCCAGCGGCAGCGCGGCGAGCGTGACGCGGTCGAGCACGTCGTGCCGAGTCAGGATGCCCAGCGGCGCCATGCCGTCGTCGACCACCACCACCGAGCCGACGCGCCGCTCGTGCATCTGCTGCAGCGCCTCGCGCAGCGGCGTTTGCGCGCCGCACGCCAGCGGCTGGCGCCGCGGCAGCGCACCCAGCGGCGTCTCGAGCGACTGCTCGTGCAGCACCTGCGAGGCGTAGCTCTCGCGCATCGCCTCGCGCGCCAGATCGAGCAGCAGCAGCGCGCGGCGCCGCAGGAACGCCGCGAACGGCGCGCTGACGCGCTCCAGCGCGCGCACCGCATCGGCCTCCAGCAGCAGGCAGAAGCAGTCTTCCTCGGCGGTGTAGGTCGACGTCGTCGGCTGCGCGCCGACCAGCGCACCCACCGCGAACAGGTCGCCGCTCTCGTACTGCACACGGCCCGAGATGCGCCCCTGGCGCAGCAGGTGCAGTGCCGTCACCGGCCCCATCGCCGGCGACAGCAGCACCTCGCCCGGCGCGAAGTACACCTCGCGCGCGGCGGCGGCGAACTGCCGCACGTGCTCGAAGCGCATCTGCGCGAACGGCGGGTACCGCATCAACTCGCGGCACAGGTTGTCGAGCAGGCTCGGTGACGGCGTGGCGGGCATGGCGCGGGTGCCACGATCGTACCGGCGCGCAGCCTCCAGGTGCGCGCTCGAACGAATGTTCAGGTGCGGCTCTGGAGCCGCTCTCAAGCAAATGTGGCTCCGCCACTTTGATTGAACCCCCCCGGGGGGCGGGGCGGGCCACCGGCCCGACCCTGGGGGTGCTCAGAAGCTGGCGAAGCGCGCCTTGAACTCGTTGGCGGCCTGCTGGCCGCGCGTGTTGGAGATGATCTGATGCGCCAGTTGCAGCAGCGGCGCGAGGTGCTCGCGCGAGGCAGCCTTCTCCATCTTGATCGCCAGCGATTCGCCGGCAGGCCCGGTGAGGTCGTTGAACGCGCGCACGGCCTCGGTGCGGAAGCTCGAGAACGACGGCTTCTCGGCAGCCGCCGCGTGCGCGGGGGCCGCCTTCTCGGGCTTGCGCGGCTCCTCGGCAACGCCTGCCATCTCGATGTAGCCCTGGGCGGCCAGCTCGTGCAGCGTCTCGGCGGCGTTCTGCGCGATCAGCCCGCGCAGCGCGTGCTCGTCGCGCGTGCCGTCGACCAGGATCAACGCCGTGCGCAGCCGCGGGCTCAGGCGGTGCGCCCGGGTGGCGATCTCCTCGGCCCCTTTGGATGTCTTGCGGTAGATGTTGGCCATGCCGAAGTCCCCGGTTCAACAGGCTCGCCGGCGCTGACGCAACCCACGCGCGGCTGACGAGCAGCTTACATCGCAGCCGCGGACGAGGGAAGAAAAGAGGCCGCACCCGTCGCCAGGTGCGGCCCGATGGTGAAAAAAGACTCAGGCTTTGTTGCGGATGATCACGCCTTGCTCAGCTTGAGGTCGGGGTAGCGCACGTGCTCGACCAGCTCCTGCGTCTCGCGCTTGGGCGCCGGCGTGAGCAGGCTCACGATGATGATCACCGCGAAACCGATCGGCACCCCGAACAGGCCGGCCGAGATCGGCTGGATGTCCCACCACAGTTCCACCGGCTTGGTGACACCGAACAGGCCGCGCATCCATGCCTGGGTGGTGGCCATGTAGTAGAACGTGGTGCCCAGGCCGGCGATCATGCCCAGAGTCGCGCCCCACTTGCTGGCGCGCTTCCAGAACACGCCCAGCACCAGCGCCGGGAAGAACGCCGAAGCCGCGAACGAGAACGCCGCCGACACCAGGAACAGGATGTCGGCCGGTTTCTGCGACGCCACGTAGGCCGCCAGCAGCGCCACCACCACCAGCAGCGCCTTCGACAGCGTGACGCGGCGCGCGGTGGAGGCGTTGGGGTCGATCATCTTGTAGTACAGGTCGTGGCTGAGCGCGTTGGCGATCGTCAGCAGCAGGCCGTCGGCGGTGGACAGCGCCGCCGCCAGGCCGCCGGCGGCGACCATGCCCGAAATCACGTATGGCAGGCCGCCGATCTCCGGCGTCGCCAGCACGATGATGTCGCCGCCGATCTTCATCTCGCCGAGCTGCAGGATGCCGTCCTTGTTGATGTCGACCACCGACAGCAGCGCCGGGTCGACGCGCGCCCAGTTGCTGATCCAGGCCGGCAGCTTGTCGAACGGCGTTCCAATCAGCACGTTGAACACCTCGTACTTCACCAGCACCGCCAGCGCCGGCGCGGTGAAGTACAAAAGGAAGATGAAGAACAGGCTCCAGGCCACCGACTGCCGCGCCTCGCGCACCGACGGCGTGGTGTAGTAGCGCATCAGGATGTGCGGCAGCGCCGCGGTGCCCACCATCAGGCAGAACACCAGCGCCAGGAAGTTGCGGCGCGACACGTCGAACGCGTTCTTCGCCTTCGCGTCGCCGTTGGGGTCGCCGGCGAAGACCTGCGCGTGCGGCGGCATTCCCGCCAGCGGCTTGGCACGCGCGAGGTTGGCGTTGCGTGCGGCAGTCCACGCCTTCTTGGCGTCGTCGACGTTCTTCGGCAGCGTCGCCAACGCCCGCTCGGCGGCCTGGATCTCGGCCACCGGGCCGTTGGCGGCCTTCAACTGCGAGAGCTTGCCCTCGGCGGCGGCGCGGTCGGCCTCGAGCGCTGCGCCCGGATCCTTCAGCTTGGCGTCGAGGTCGTCGGCGTTCTTCTTGAAGATCGCGATGACCTCCTGCTCCTTCGGGTCGGCGATGAGCTGCTTCTCCTTGGCCGAGACCTCCTTGAGCTTGTAGCCGTAGAAGAACTGCGGCACCGGCACGCTGCTCTGCTTCACGCCGAGCCAGATCACCGGCACCAGGTAGGCGATGATCAGAATGATGTACTGCGCCACCTGCGTCCAGGTGACGGCACGCATGCCGCCGAGGAACGAGCACACCAGGATGCCGCCCAGGCCGACGAAGATGCCGATCTCGAACGCCAGGCCCGACAGCCGCGTGGTGATGATGCCCACGCCGTAGATCTGCGACACCACGTAGGTGAACGAGCACAGGATCGCCGCCACGATGCCGATCAGCCGCGGCAGGTTGCCCTCGTAGCGGGCGCCGAGAAAGTCGGGGATCGTGAACTGCCCGAACTTGCGCAGGTACGGCGCCAGGAACAGCGCCACCAGGCAGTAGCCGCCGGTCCAGCCCATGATGAACGCCAAGCCGCCGTAACCGGTGAGGTACAGCGTGCCGGCCATGCCGATGAACGACGCCGCGCTCATCCAGTCGGCACCGGTGGCCATGCCGTTGTACATCGCCGGCACGCGGCGACCGGCCACGTAGTACTCGGCGGCGTCGGTGGTGCGGCTCATGATGCCGATGCCGGCATACAGCCCCACCGTCGCCAGCAGGAACAGCAGGCCGATCCAGGTGCGCGGCAGGCCCATCTGCTCGAGCACCGCGATGATGAGGATGAAGGTGATGAAGCCGCCGGTGTACCAGCCGTACACCTTGTTCAACTGCGCCCTGAAAGCGCGGTTGGCCGCGCCGCTGGTGGCAGCGCCGTGCCCGAATCCCAAGCCAGCCATGGTCTATTCCTCCTCGGCGACGCCGTGTTCCTGGTCGAGCTTGGCCATGTACCAGGCGTAGAACCAAATGATGCCCACGTAGACGATCAGCGCGCCCTGGGCCGCGACCCAGAAGCTGAACGGCCACCCGAAGAACTCGAAGTTCAGGTCGCGGGCCCAGTAGCCGACGACGAACGTCACCACGAACCATATGGCCACCAGAACCGCGGTGATGCGCAGGTTCTTCGACCAGTAATGGCGCTGCGTTTCAGTCAATTGCATCGCTCATCTCCTGAGAACTCACTCCACCCCCGTGCGTCGACCGCACGCACGGCCCTTTCGACTGCCGCCGTCGACGGCAACCCCCGACTCCCGTGTTTGCGAACCGGCTGCGTCATCACGCCAGCCCCGTCTCGCGCTCCAGTTGCTCCGCCACCTTGGGCTCGAACTTCTTCAGGTGGCGGATGATCTTGCGTGCCTCCTCGGGCTGCTGGCGATCGACCTGCGCACGCGCGAGCTGGTACCAGCCGTAGGGGCTCATCGGTTGCAGCTCGGTGTTGCGCTTCAGCGCAGCCACCGCCTCGTCGAAGCGCCGCTGGCGGATCAGCACCAGCCCGAGGCCGTACCACGCGCGGTCGAGCTTGGGGTCGATTTCGAGCGCGCGGCGAAACGCGCCCTCGGCCTCGTCGAAGCGATCGGTCGCCTCGAGCAGGAAGGCGCAGTTGAACCAGTCGCCCGCGCTGCGCTGCGGGTGGTGCTGCACCAGCGCGCGCGCATCGACCAGCGCCTCCTCGTGGCGCCCGGCCTGCGCCAGCACGTGCGAGCGGCTGGCGAGCGCGTAGGCATCGCCCGGGAAGCGGCGCAGCAGCTCGTCGAAGCAGACCATCGCCAGCGCGCGGCGGCCGAACACCAACGCCAGCATCGCACGCCACTTGAGCCACAGGTAATCGGCGCGCGAAGCACTCATCGGCGGCAATCGGCGTAGCCGAGTTCCACGCAGTAGAGGTAGCCGCGCTCGGCGAACACGACGAAGCTGCAGACAACCAGCAGCATGAACGTGATGACCCCCACCTGAGCGACCGACAGCACCTTGGGCGCCAGCGTGCGCACCAGCCAGGTGAACGGGCTGGCCAGCTTGCTCAGCAGTTGGTAGAAGAAGTTGCTTTGGTGCTTGCCGCCGGCCAGCACGAACAGCAGCGCTTGCCCCAGCAGTGCCAGCAGGGGGATGTAGAGCACCACCTGAAGGATGTTCAGCAAGCGCAACACGCGGCCACGGGTCGACTCCAATGGCGCGCAGAATCGCCGCCGCCACTTACGCATGTCTGACAACGCGCGCGCTAGCGGCCGTCTTGCACCCCGAGGAAACCCGCGCTCGGCGCCACGCGTTCGGCACCGCGCCGACTGCAGCGGCCGGGGCAGCATGAGAAAATGCCTAGCTGCATTGCACAACGAAGCCATGGACATCGAACGCGTCAACGCCATCGGCAACCTGCTGGCCGACCTCAGCGCGCGCACCGCCGCGCTCCGGGGGTATCTTTGACTACGACCGCAAGGCGCTGCGGCTGAACGAGGTCAACGCGGCGCTCGAGAACCCCAAGGTCTGGGACGAACCCAAGCGCGCCCAGGATCTGGGCCGCGAGAAGAAGACGCTCGAGACGGTGGTGAGCACCATCGGCCACCTGCAGTCGCAGTTGGCCGACAACTCCGAGCTGTACGAGATGGTCAAGGCCGATGAGGACGTGGCCAGCCTGCAGGCCATCGAGACCGACGCCGGCAAGCTGCGCGAGACGGTGGAGGCGCTCGAGTTCCGCCGCATGTTCGCCAACCCGGCCGACCCGGCCAACTGCTTTCTCGACATCCAGGCCGGCGCCGGCGGCACCGAGGCCTGCGACTGGGCGCAGATGCTGCTGCGCCAGTATTTGAAGTACTGCGAGCGCAAGGGCTTCGCGGCCGAGCTGCTCGAGGAGAGCGCCGGCGACGTGGCCGGCATCAAGAGCGCGACGCTGAAGATCGAGGGCGACTACGCCTTCGGCCACCTGCGCACCGAGACCGGCGTGCACCGGCTGGTGCGCAAGAGCCCGTTCGATTCGTCGGGCGGCCGCCACACCAGCTTCGCCAGCGTGTTCGTCTACCCCGAGGTCGACGACTCGATCGAGATCGAGATCAACCCGTCGGATGTGCGCATCGACACCTTCCGCGCCTCGGGTGCCGGCGGCCAGCACATCAACAAGACCGATTCGGCGGTGCGCATGACGCACATCCCCACCGGCATCGTCGTGCAGTGCCAGAACGACCGCAGCCAGCACCGCAACCGCGACGAGGCGTGGGCGATGCTGAAGAGCCGGCTCTACGAGCACGAGATGCGCAAGCAGCGCGAAGAGCAGCAGAAGCTCGAGGACAGCAAGACCGACGTCGGCTGGGGCCACCAGATCCGCAGCTACGTGCTCGACCAGAGCCGCATCAAGGATCTGCGCACCGGGGTCGAGATCAGCAACACGCAGAAGGTGCTCGACGGCGACCTCGACGCCTTCATCGAGGCCAGCCTGAAGCAAGGTCTGTAGAGTTCGCCGCCGCCCGAACCGCAAGAGGTGCAACCCATGAGAGAAGGCCAGACCCAGCCCGTGCGCCGCGAGGATTACACCCCGCCGGCCTACTGGATCCGCCAGGCCGAACTGACGTTCGACCTCGACCCCGCCAAGACGATCGTCGCCAGCAAGCTGACGATCGAGCGCAACGCCGCCCAGCCCGCGCAGCCGCTGCGGCTCGATGGCGAGGGGCTGACGCTGCTGCGCGTGCTGGCCGACGGCGAGAGCGTCGCCTTCCGCCACGACGACGGCGACCTCCTGGTCGAGCTGCCCGCCGATCGCGAGCAGATCGTGCTCGAGATCCGCAACACCTGCGCGCCCGAGGCCAACACTGAGCTGTCGGGGCTGTACACCTCCGGCGGCGGCTTCTTCACGCAGTGCGAGGCGCAGGGTTTTCGCCGCATCACCTACTTCCTCGATCGCCCCGACGTGATGGCGGTCTACCAGGTGACGCTGCGCGCCGATCGCAAGAAGTACCCGAAGCTGCTGAGCAACGGCAACCTGGTGGCCGAGGGCACGCTCGACAACGGCCGCCACTTCGCGACCTGGCACGACCCGCACCCGAAGCCTTCGTACCTGTTCGCGCTGGTGGCCGCCGACCTCGCCTGCCGCGAGCAGCGTGTGCGCTCGCGCGCCGGCAAGGAGCACCTGCTGCAGGTGTACGTGCGCCGCGGCGACATGGACAAGACCGGCCACGCGATGAACTCGCTGATGGCCGCGATCGCCTGGGACGAAGCCCGCTTCGGGCTGAGCCTCGACCTCGAGCGCTTCATGGTGGTGGCGGTCGACGACTTCAACATGGGCGCGATGGAGAACAAGGGCCTGAACCTGTTCAACACCAAGTACGTGCTGGCCAGCCCCGCCACCGCCACCGACGGCGACTACTTCGACATCGAGGGCGTGATCGGCCACGAGTACTTCCACAACTGGACCGGCAACCGCATCACCTGCCGCGACTGGTTCCAGCTCTCGCTGAAGGAAGGCCTCACGGTGTTCCGCGACCAGGAGTTCAGCATGGACATGCTGGCCTCGCCGGGCGCGCGCGCCATCAAGCGCATCCACGACGTGCAGTTCCTGCGCGAGGTGCAGTTCGCCGAAGACGCCGGCCCGATGGCGCACCCGGTGCGCCCCGAGGCCTACACCGCGATCGACAACTTCTACACCGCCACCGTCTACGAGAAAGGCGCCGAGGTGGTGCGCATGATGCACACGCTGGTCGGCCGCGAGGGCTTCCGCCGCGGCATGGAGCTGTACTTCCGGCGCCACGACGGCCAGGCCGTCACCTGCGACGACTTCGCGCAGGCGATCGCCGACGCCAACCCGGGAAGCTGGCTGGCCGAGCACCTCGAGGCGTTCAAGCGCTGGTATGCGCAGGCCGGCACGCCGGCGCTGCTGGCGCACGGCCACCACGACGCGGCCGCTCGCACCTACACGCTGCGCCTGGGCCAGCGCTGTGCACCGACGCCGGGACAGGCCGAGAAACTCCCCTTCGTGATCCCGGTGTCGCTGGCGCTGCTCGCGCGCAACGGCACGCCGCTGCCGCTGAAGCTGCAGGGCGAGCCGATCGCCGGCGGCAGCGAGCGCGTGCTGGTGCTGTCGGAGGTGAGCCACACCTTCACCTTCGTCGACATCGACGACGAGCCGGTGCCTTCGCTGCTGCGCGGCTTCTCGGCGCCGGTGCAACTCGACGATGCGCTGGCCGACGCCGACCTGCGCGTGCTGCTGCAGCACGACAGCGACGCCTTCAACCGCTGGGAGGCCGGTCACCGCCTGCTGATGCGCGCGATGGCCGCGGCGCTGCATGCGGGCACGCCGCTGCAGCTGACCGCCGACAGCGTCGAGGCGCTGCGCGCCGCGCTGCGCGACCCGGGCATCGACCCGGCGCAGAAAGAGCTGCTGCTGAGCCCGCCGTCGGAGGCCACCGTCGCCGAGCGCGTGAGCCCGGCCGACCCGGCACGCATCCACGCGCTGCACGAACAGGCGCTCGACGGCTTGGCGCAGCAACTGCACGCCGACTGGGCGTGGGCGTTCGAGACGCACGCGGTGCGCGAGGGCTACCGCCCCGAGCACGGCCAGGCCGGCCGCCGCGCGCTGGCCAACCTGGCGCTGGCGATGCTGGTGCGCCAGGCGGTGCGCACGGGCGACCGGGTGTGGCCGGGGCGCGCGCTGCAGCGCTTCAAGGACGCCACCAACATGACCGACCGGCTCGGTGCGCTGAGCGCCCTCGTCGATGGCCACAGCGAACTGGCCGGCCCCGCCCTGCAGCGCCTGTACGAGCAGTTCGCGCACGAGCCGCTGGTGATCGACAAGTGGTTCGCGCTGCAGGCCACCGCCAGCGAGCGCGAGGGCCGCGTGTTCGCGCGCGTGCGCGAGCTGATGCAGCACCGCGCGTTCACACTAAAGAACCCCAACCGCGCGCGCAGCCTGATCGCCGCGTTCTGCCTGCGCAATCCGGGCGCGTTCCACCGCACCGACGCCGCCGGCTACGTGTTCTGGGCCGAGCGCGTGATCGAGCTCGACGCGCTCAACCCGCAGCTCGCGTCGCGCGTGGCGCGCGCGCTCGACCGCTGGATGCACCTGGCCGAGCCGTACCGCAGCGCGGCGCGCGAGGCGATCGCGCGCGTGGCGATGCGCACCGACCTGAGTGCCGACACGCGCGAGATCGTCGGCAAGGCGCTGCAGGCCGGCCCGAGCGGCGCACCCGTTGCCGAACCGGCGGCTGCCGAGGTGCAATCGTGAGCCGCGTCTCGCTGACGCAGTACCTGGTCGAGCAGCAGCGCGAGCACGGCCACATCCCGGGCGAGCTGCGGCTGCTGATCGAGGTGGTGGCGCGCACCTGCAAGCGCATCGCCATCTCGGTCAACAAGGGCGCGCTCGGCGACGTGCTCGGCAGCGCCGGCACCGCCAACGTGCAGGGCGAGGTGCAGAAGAAGCTCGACGTCATCGCCAACGAGTTGCTGCTCGAGGCCAACGAGTGGGGCGGCAACCTGGCGGCGATGGCCAGCGAGGAGATGGACACCATCCACCTGGTGCCCAACCGCTACCCGCAGGGCGAGTACCTGCTGCTGTACGACCCGCTCGACGGCAGCTCGAACATCGACGTCAACGTGTCGATCGGCACCATCTTCTCGGTGCTGAAGAAGCCCGGCACCCAGCAGGGCGTGTCGGAGGCCGACTTCCTGCAGCCCGGCCAATCGCAGGTCGCGGCGGGCTACTGCGTCTACGGCCCGCAGACGATGCTGGTGCTGACGGTGGGCGACGGCGTCGCGATGTTCACGCTCGACCGCGAGATGGGCTCCTGGTCGCTGACCGCCGAGAACGTGCGCATCCCCGAGGACACCAAGGAGTTCGCGATCAACATGAGCAACCTGCGCCACTGGGCACCGCCGGTGCGGCGCTACATCGACGAATGCCTGGCCGGCACCACTGGCCCGCGCAAGAAGGACTTCAACATGCGCTGGGTCGCCAGCATGGTGGCCGACGTGCACCGCATCCTCACGCGCGGTGGCATCTTCATGTACCCGTGGGACCAGCGCGAGCCCGACAAGCCCGGCAAGCTGCGCCTGATGTACGAGGCCAACCCGATGGCCTTCCTGGTCGAACAGGCCGGCGGCGCGGCCACCAACGGCGTGCAGCGCATCCTCGAGCTGCAGCCGGGCAAGCTGCACGAGCGCGTCAGCGTGATCCTGGGCTCGAAGAACGAAGTCGAGCGCGTCACGGGCTACCACACGCCACGACCTTGAGTTGCGCCCCCGGGTCAGTGCCCGGTCGTCAAGAGTAAGGTCGCGATCGAGCGCGATGGGGTGCGGTCGGAAGGGCACGGGGGATGACAGGGGTCGAGACAGGGCCAACACGGAGCCGGGTCGGGTGCTTGCAGGTCGGCGAACCCGCGCGCGTGCCGCGTCCGCCGCTGGCGATCGTGTTGGCGCCATCGCGTTCGCTGTCGCGCAACGGGCGGGCTCGCTGTGCAACCGCCGCGTTGTGCCTGGCGCCGCTGGCAGCCGACGCCCAGATCGCCAACAGCGAGGCTCTGGTCGATCTCGTCGCCAGGCCCGGGGGTGCTGGCGTCGGCGTGCTGTTCAGCTCGGAGCGCTCGCCCTACCGCGGTGCCGGTCAGCGCAGCGACGTGCAGCCCGTGTATCTGTACGAAGGCGCGCGATTCTTCCTGCGCTCCGATCGCGTGGGACTGAAGTTCGTGCCTTTCGAGGGCCTGCGGCTCGAGACCTACCTGCGACGCAGGATCGAGGGTTTCCCATTCGACGACCCTCCGCCGAGCCTGCAAGGCATGAAACCGCGCGACGGCGGCGTGGATCTGGGCCTGACCTGGCGGCTGCACGCAGGCGTCGGCCAGGCCTATGTGAGCGCAACGCAGAACCTCGGCCATCAGGCACGCGGCCAGGAGCTCAGCCTGGGTGCGCACACCGACTGGGCTGCAGGCCGCTGGATCCTGCGCCCGGCAGCCAGCGTCACGTGGCGCAGCAGCCGCTCCAACGATTTCTACGTCGGCGTGCCGCCAGACCAGGCCACACCCGAACGCCCCGCCTATGAGCCCGCTGCCGGGGTCGACGTGTCCACCGGGTTGTTCGTCAGCTACCAGCTCACCCAGGCTTGGCGCCTGGTCGGCGGCGTGAATGCCACGCGCTATTCGAGCACCGTGAGGGCGAGCCCCATCGCCGAACCTGGCACCCAGTTGGGCGTCGTCGCGGGCGCGACCTACAGCCTGGGAGCCGATCAGGTTCGCCAGCAGGTCGCGACCTCGCCCACCTGGGTGCGCCTGCTCTACGGGCGGGCTGCAGAGGACCGCTGCGACATCGTGCTCATCGCAACCCTGCGCTGCACCACGATCAACGACGTCGCGCCCACCGAGATCATCGGGGTGACCCTGGGCAAGACGCTGGTGGAGAACTTGAACGACTGGCCGCTCGACATCGTCGGCTACGCGGGTCTGATCGTCCACCACGACCGGCCGTTCCAGCGCGACGGCGCCGAGTTGAACCTGTTCCTGAAGGCCTTCTTCCGCGGGCTTCCGTGGAGCGATCGCGTGCTGACCCGGCTCGGCTTCGGGTGGGGCATCTCGCTCGCCGACCCAGTGCCCTACGCCGAGGTGGCCGAGCAGGCATCCCGCGAGCGTCTGGTGTCGCGCCTGTTGAACTACATCGAGCCGTCGATCGACGTCAGCCTGGGCGACCTGGCCGGCAAGCCCGAGTGGAAGCAGACCTTCGTCGGCCTGAGCGTCACGCACCGCTCGGGCATGTTCGGCAACTCCCAGCTGCTGGGCAAGGTGGATGGGGGCTCGAACTACATCACCTTGTACCTGGAGCACCCGTTCTGAAGGGGCCGCGAACGCGGCCACGTCGGGGCCCAAGCATCGAGGCGGTGCGCGACGACCGATTCCGCACACGCGGTCGGTCGAACCACCACGCGGCTACCGGCGCGACAAGCCGCGCCCCCGCGCACGGCGACAATACGCGATGGGCACGCTCTACCTCGTCCGCCACGGCCAGGCCTCGTTCGGCAGCGACGACTACGACCGGCTGAGCGACCTCGGCGCGCGGCAGTGCGAGCGGCTGGGCGAGTACTTCCGCACCCGTGGCATCGTTTTCGACGGCGCGATCACCGGCACGCTGCAACGGCACCGCGAATCGTTCGAGGCGCTGGCCCGCGGCCTGCAGGCCGCGCCCGGCGCGCTCGCGATGCCGGGCCTGAACGAATACGACAGCGCGGCGATCGTCCGCACCGTGCACCCGCAGCCGCTGCCGCCGGCGCGCAATGCCGACGAGGTGCGGCAGCACTTCCGGCTGCTGCGCCAGGGGCTGCTGGCGTGGATGGACGGCAGCGCACGGCCCGAGGGCATGCCGAGCTTCGCCGCATTCCGCGACGGCATCGTGGCGGCGCTCGATCACGTGCGTGCGAACTACGAGGGCCACGTGCTCGTCGTCTCCAGCGGCGGGCCGATCGCCACCGCGGTGGCGCACGTGCTCGACGCGCCGCCGGCGACGATCGTCGAGCTGAACATGCGCATGCGCAACAGCGCGCTCAGCGAGCTGACGTTCACGCCCAGGCGCCATGCGCTCGTCACCTTCAACACGCTGCCGCACCTGGTGGGCGCCGACCCCGGCTGGGTGACGCACACCTGAGCTTGTTCGCAGCAGGACGGCGCTGCGCGCCTTCCCGCTGCGGTTTGATCAGTGTGAGAAGGACCGGCAAAGCCGACTCCTTCTCACAAGGGGGACCCCGCTACGCGTTGCTTCGCGGGGTCCGAAGGCGGGCTTGCGCCACCCGCGTATCAGCGCTCCGGCGCGTGGTTGCGCAGCAGCTCGGCGAACTCGGCTGCCGAGACCGGCTTGCTGAAGAAGAAACCCTGCATCTGGTCGCACGCGCGCTCGCGCAGGAACTGCTGCTGCTCGAGCGTCTCCACGCCCTCGGCCACCACCGTCAGGCTGAGCGTGCGGCCCATGGCGATGATCGCCTCGGCGATGGCCTTGTCTTCGCTGTCGCTCGGCAGCTCGCGGATGAACGAACGGTCGACCTTGAGAGTGTCGATCGGAAAGCGCTTGAGCTGCGCCAGCGACGAGTAGCCGGTGCCGAAGTCGTCGATCGCCAGCCACACGCCCATCGCCTTGAGCGCGCCGAGCACCTCGAGCGCACGCTCGACGTTGTGCATCACCGAGCTCTCGGTGACCTCCAGCTCGAGCAGATCGGGCGCGAGCCCGGTCTCGACCAGCACGTTGCGCACCGCGCCCACCAGCTCCGGGTCGAGCAGTTGGCGCGGCGAGAGGTTGACCGACACCCGCACCGGTGGCAACCCGGCGCGCTGCCAGGCGACGCCTTGCGCGCAGGCGTTGCGCAGCACCCAGCGGCCGATCGTCAGGATCAACCCGGTCTCCTCGGCCAACGGGATGAATTTGGCCGGCGACACCGGCCCCAGCTCGGTGCTCGTCCAGCGCAGCAGCGCCTCGACGCCGGCGATGGTGTTGTGCGCCAGGTCGAGCTTGGCCTGGTAGTGCAGCGACAGCTCGTTGCGCTCGATGGCGCGGCGCAGCTGCGTCTCCAGCGTCAGCCGCTCGAGCGACATCGTCTCCAGCCGGCCATCGTAGAACTGGAAGTTGTTCTTGCCTTCCTCCTTGGCGTGGTACATCGCCAGATCGGCATGCGTCATCAGCAGCATCTCGTCGCGCGCATCGTCGGGGAACAGCGAAATGCCGATGCTGGCCGTGACGCGGCACTCCTGGCTGTTGAGCTCGATCGGGCGGATCACCGCCGACAGCAGCTTGCGCGCGATCGTCGCCGACTCCTCGGCGCTGTTCAGGTCCTGCAGCAGCATCACGAACTCGTCGCCGCCCAGGCGCGCCACGATGTCGCTGGCGCGCAGGCTCTCCTTCAGCCGCCGCGCCACCTCGCGCAGCAGCGCGTCGCCGGCGTCGTGACCGAGGCTGTCGTTGATGAACTTGAAGCGGTCGAGGTCGATGAACAGCACCGCGAAGCGGCGTTCGTTGCGGCGCGCCGACGCCAGCACGTGGCTCAGCAGCTCGGCGAACATCACCCGGTTGGGCAGCCCGGTCAGGCTGTCGTGGGTGGCCAGGTACTCGATGCGCGCCTCGGCCTGCTTGCGCGACGTGATGTCGCGCGAGACGCCGCGGTAGCCGACGAAGCGCCCTTCGGCGTCGTGCAGCGGCTCGCCGCTGCCGCTGATGTGACGGCGCCGGCCGCGCTTGTCGGTGTACGCGTACTCGAAGTCGCGGAACGACTCGCGGCGCTCCAGCCGGGCACGCAGGTCGGCCCAGCCGAGGTCGCTGTCGGCGCCGGGCAGATCCCAGGCCAGGCGGCCGCGCAGCCGCTGCGCCGCCTCTTCCTTGCCCGCGCCGCCGAAGACGGTGTAGCGCAGGTCGGCGTCGAGCTCCCAGTACCAGTCGGACGACAGCTCCACCAGGCTCTTGAAGCGCTGCTCACTGCGCTGCAAGGCCAGCTCGGCGAGCTTGCGCGACGTGACGTCCTGCGTCACCGAGATGTCGTGCAGCGGGCGGCCGGCGCCATCGCGCTGCACCGACACGGTGAGCTGCACCCACACCGTCGAGCCATCCTTGTGCAGGTAGCGCTTCTCGAGCTGGAACGAATCGATCTCGCCCGCGCGCAGGCGCGAGCGCAGCGAATCGGTGGCGTTGCGGTCGTCGGGGTGCGAGATCTGCTTGACGGTCTTGCCCAGCAGCTCGTCGCGCGGGTAGCCGAGCATCTCGCACAGCGCGCGGTTCACCTGGATGTAGCGTCCGCCTTCGTCGACGTGCGAGATGCCGGTCGCCGCCAGTTCGATGGTGTCGGCATAGCGCTTCTCGCTCTCGCGCAGCGCGGCCTGCGCCTGCGCGCGCAGGCAGAACTGGCCGATCTGGCTGCCGATGTAGCGCGTGCACTCGAGCAGCTCGGCGTCGAGCTCGGCGACATCCTGGCTGTAGAACTCGACCACGCCGAGCACCCGGCCCGAGGCCACGATCGGAAACGCGAACGCGCTGCGCAGCCCGGCGCGCGCGGCGTGCGGCGCGCGCCCGAAGCTGGGCTCGGCGGTCACGTCGCGCATCCACACCGGCGCGCCGGCGAGCCAGCTACGGCGCACCAGGCCGCCTTGCACGGCCACCTGGCGCTGCCCCGCGGTCAAGCGCACGAACGCCTGCACCGGCGCCTCGTCGATGCCCCAGCCGCCGATGCAGCGCATCGTGTCGTCGTGCGCCTCGTCGAGCCAGACGGCACCGCAGGCCCAGCCCAGTTCCTCGCACACCGCGCGCACGACCAGCGGCGCCGCCTCGCGCAGATCGAACGAGCGCGACAGCGCGCCCGTGACGCCGTGCTCGATCACCAGCCGCTGCGCGGTGCGCGAACGGCGCAGCTGCTCGGGGGTCATGCGCAGCGCCGCCGGCTCGTAGCTTCCAAGCTCGGCCAGGACGGATTCGCTGGGTGTGACGTCGCGCATGAGGCTCACCAGGGTGGACATCCGGATATCGGCGCCGCCGCAGGCGACTTGAGCGCGCACCCGCGTCGATTCAGCGGGCGAATGTGGCAGCCGCGACGCGGCCGGCCGCAGGGGCGCTCGCTATAATCCGCGCCCTCGCACCCAGCCGGTGTAGCTCAGTTGGTAGAGCAGCGCATTCGTAATGCGAAGGTCGACAGTTCGAGTCCGTCCATCGGCACCAGCCTTAAGCCTGTCCGACCCTGAGACACGGCGGGCCGGACCTGAGACACCGGCGACATCCGCAGGCCGAGCCGCGGAAGGTGGGTCGGCGCAGTGGGAACCCGCTGTTTTCGTGCGCTTTGCACCGACGGCGATGCCGGCCGCGGCCAAACGCGGCACTCAGCCACCGCCCGCGGGCAGGCGCGACATGTAGTCGGCGAGCGCGTCGAGCTCGGCATCGCCCATCGGCCCGACCACATTGACCATGCGCGGATTGGCGTTGCGGCGCGCGCCGTCGCGAATGTCGACCATCTCGCGCAGCAGGTAACGGTAGTGCTGGCCGGAAACGCGCGGGTAGAACTTGCTCGCGTCGCCCTCGCCGGCCCTGCCGTGACATTCGGCGCAGTGGCTGTCGTAGCTGCGCTGCGCAGCATCGAGCCCGGCGCCGCTGCCGCGACCGTTGTTGGGTGGCGAAGGCAGCTTCGACAGGTAGACGGCAATATCGGCGATGTCTTGCGGGCTCAACACGTGGCGGTCGGCGAACGGCAGCATCGTTGTGTTGCTGCGGCGGCCGGCGCGCACGTCGGTGAGCTGCTTGATCAGCACGGTGTCGTGCTGACCCGCCAGCCTCGGGTAGCTGCCGTCGGGGCGGCCCAGCGCTCCTGCCCGGTGGCAGCCTTGGCACACCTCGAACGCGATGGCGCCGCGCGTGGCGTCGCCGTGTGCACGCAGCGCGATCAGCTTCTCGCCCTGCATCTGGTTCCAGGTGTACTCGGGTTCGTCGGCCCGCGGCGGGGCGCCGCAGCCGGCCAGGCCCGCCGCCACGGCGAACAAGGCCAAGTTGCGTGGCCACCGGCGGCCCGACGATGTACGCATGGTCATCTTTCTCACGGCAGCGTCGCCAGGTACTGAGCCACCGCCGCCATCTCGTCGTCGCTCAGGCGTGCCGCGACGGCGCGCATGACGCGGGCCTTGTCGTTCTTGCGCACGCCGCTCTTGAACGCCTTCATCTGGTCGAGTGCATAGCTCGGCACCTGGCTCGCCAGCCGCGGGTAGCGCTCGTTGCCCGTGGCACCCTCGGCGTGGCAGCCCACGCACGCGGGAACCCCGGTGGCGGTGTTGCCGTCCGCGTACAAGGCCTTGCCGGCGGCGACGAGCTTCTCGTCGCTCGCCCCGGCCGGCCTGGGCTTCTGCGCCGCGTAGTACGCAGCCACCGTCGCCACGTCGGCCGCCTTCAGGGCCTCGAGGGCGGGCGCCATCGCATCGTTGCTGCGGCGACCGGCCAGAAAGTCGCGCAGCTGCTTGTCGAGATACTCGGCGCGCTGCCCGGCGAGCTGCGGAAACGCCGGCACCGGCGGGTTGCCGTCCGCGCCGTGGCAGGCCTGGCACATCGTCTGCACCACCTCGGGCAGTGGTTGCGCCGATGCGCCAGCCAGCACCGCAGCGAGGAGCCACGCCGCGGTGCGGGGCGTCGCACTCGCGCGACTCACCATGCGACCTGCACGAACGCACCCAACGCGTTGACGCGATAGTCCTGCGGGCCGGAGTCGAGATAGGTCTGCTGGTTGGCCGCCGGCGTGGGGTTGGCGGCCACACCGTCGTAGTGCCAGTCGCTGATCCGCCCGCGCTCGTGGCGCAGCAGCAGGCGCAGGGTCACATTGCGGTTCACCGGCATCAGCAGGTTCGCATCGAGCACCTGCTGGCGCAGCGTCATCGCGGGGAAGCCGCCCCCGACGAGCGCTGCGGCGGCCGGCGTCATCGCCAGTGCAGCGGCGTTGTAGGTGTAGTCGAGCGTGCTGCGGCTGCTGGCCCAGGTGTAGGTGGCGTCCAGCCGCACGCGGCCGAAGTCGTGACGGCCGCCGATGCCCAGGCTCGTGCTGCGGTCGGTCTGGGTGGCCGACCAACTGCGGCTCGAGGGGAAGAGCGGGCTCAAGGCATCGGCCGTGCCGCACAGCGCGAGGAAATTGGCACCGGTCAGGGCGCCCGCGGTGCCGACGACCGTCTGGCCCACAGGCGGCACCGCACTGGTGCCGACGGTGCCGTCGCTGTACAGGTAGTAGGTGTTGCCCAGCACGCAGGCGTTCGACTGCACACCGTACTGGCGCATCCGCGCGTCCTGCTGCGAGGCAAAGCCGAACAGGCCGGTATTCGGCGTGGGCTGCCAGTTCAGGTCGAGGTTCAGCGAGTTCTGCGTCTGCCGGCCGGTGCGGCCATACGCCGAGTCGGGGTACTTCTGCTCGCGCGCCTGCGCCGCCAGCATGAGATCGAGGTTGTCCGCCAGCGCGGTGTTGAAGCGCAGGTTGAGCACCATCTGGTCGCGGTCGGCGAGGTCGAACTTGCGATGCAGCGAGTTGATGTGGATCCAGCCCGCCACATTGGTGCCGTTGGCCGTGGGCTCGGGCCCCATCGAGACGCTGAAGAACTCCTCGTACGGGTCGGAATGGTAGGTGCTGCCGCGCCGGCGCGAGCCTTCGAGCGAGGCGCGCAGCGTTCCGCCGGCGAGGTTGCGATGCACGTAGCCCAGCTTGAGGCGATCGTCCCAGGTGCGGTCGCGTTCGCGGTGCGATCGCTCGATAGTTTCGCGCTCGAGCTGGACGTTGAACGCCTGGCTGCGCGCGAAGCGCCACTCCGCGGCCGCGCTGATGTTGTCCTGCGTGTGGTCGTAGGGGACGTTGGCGATGTTGACGTTGCCTGCGCTGGGCACCAGCCCCAGCGCCCGCACGGCATCGAGGTTGCACAGCGCGGCGTTGTACGCGGTCGGCAAGGTTCCGACCGGGTTGTTGCCGGGCGTCACGTTCGGCACCACCGCCGCCACGCCGCTGCCATCGTTGATCAGGCGCGCCCACTGGCCGGTGAGCGGGTTGCAGCTCAGGTACTCGGGTGTGTCGTTGGAGGTCTCGTAGCGTCGCAGCTTCGCGCGCACGTCGACACTCGGCGCAGGCGCGAAGGCGGCCCCGAGATCGAGCAGGCGGGTGTCCATGCGGGCGCGCGCGCTGTCGCGGTACAGCGACGCCGTCGTGTCCCAGGCGCCGCCCGCGATGCCGTTGACGATTGCAGCCGCGTATGGCGTGGGCGGAATCAGCGCGTCGTTCTGGCGCATCCGCGTCAGCGATACGACTCCGGTCAGTCGCATGCGGGCGAACTCGGGCATCGAGTGCGCGACTTCGGCCCTCAGGTTGTACATGTCGTTGTCGGGGTACAGGTCGAACACCGCCTGCGGGAAGCTGGCGAGGCCGTTGGCCGGCGCGACGAACAACGGGCTGTCGACGGTCATCGTGCCGACGCGGTTGCGGAACATCGAGGCCGACGCCTGGACGTTGGCGCTCGTGCGCTGGCCGCTCCAGCGCAGCCCGGCCACCAGGTCGGTGGTGCGGTAGTCGATCGACTCGGGAATCTCGACGCCGCCCGTGCCGCCGCCGCCGCCCATGACCATGCCGAACGGTCGCGCGCCCTTGCGGTTCTCGTTGGTGAGGTTGGCAAAGACCTCGAGCGAGTCGCTCAGATGCACATCGAAGCGCAGCCCGCCCTTCTCGCGCAGCGCGCTGAGCGACGAATACGGCGTGGCCAGCGCGGCGGCGCCGATCGCGGCATCGGTGGTGGCGGCGGTGGCCGGCGCCACCGGGCCGGCCACCAGCGGACTGCGCAGCGTCAGGCGCGCGCCGCCCGTGCCGTCCCAGAGGTTTCGGTAGGTGCTGGTGAAGACGTGATTGGTCTCGTTGTAGAAACCGCTCAGCTTCCAGGCGTTGTGGCGCCCGATGCTGGCGCCGATGTACTGGTCGTGGTAGCCGATGCCGCCGGCCTCGGCTTCGACGAACAGCCCTCGGGCGGGGTTCTCCGCCTCGAACGACAAGCCTGCAAGGTAGGGGCCGTTCTTCAGCGTGCGGTACTGCCTGAACAGCGCCGCATCGCGGTCGCCGCCGACGCTCAAGCCGCCGAGCTCGACGCTGCCGCGCGTCAGCCAGCCGCCATCGCCGAGCGCGCTCTTCTCGCCGAGAACGTACGGCGCCAGGTGCAGGAAGCCGGTCGGCGTGCGTTGGTTGGCGCTCTCGGCACCGAGCCCTTCCGCATCGCGCAGGCGCAAACCGCCCGACAGCGGCACGATGCTGTTGCCCAGCGTCGTATCGCCGATCAGGCCCGAGTCGGCCCACGCAGCCGGCGCCGCCAGGCTGGTGGCTGCCGCAAGGGCGACGAGCGAGCGGTGCGGCGCGAAAGCGGGCCGTCTGCGGATGACACGTCGACGTGAACTCATCTGCGTCCTCCTCGATCAGCGCTGGAAGCGCGCACCGCTCGGGTGATTGCTGCCGTGGATCTGCGAGTGGCAGTTCTGGCAGCTACGCCCGATGACCCGCTGGCCCGCCACGCCGCCCGGGAGTTGCGCCGCGGCGGCCGTCTGGTTGGCGCCGTAGAAGGTGCCCGGATGGAAGATCTGGTTGTGGCACTGCTGACACAGCTGAGGTCGCGTCGCAACCAGCAGCTTGTCGTGGTTCGAACCGTGCGGACTGTGGCAGTTCAGGCAGCTCTCGCGCACCGGCGCGTGCTCCCACAGCATCGGCCCGCGCTTCTCGGCGTGGCATGCGTAGCAGACGTCGTTGACGCTGTCGGCCTTGAGCAGCGGCCGCGTCGGGCTGCCGTGCGGGTTGTGGCAATCGGCGCAGCTCATCTTGCCCTCGGGCAACGGCATGTGCGATCGCTTGGCGAACTCCGAGCGCTGCTGGCGGTGACAGTTCTGGCAGGTGTCGTTGATCGTCGCGCGCACCAGCAGGGCGCGGTCGGACCCCTTCATCATCGGGTTATGGCAATCGGCGCAGCTGAGCTGGTTGCTGGCATGCACCGAACCCGGCCAGTGCAGCCGGTTGCCCCCGCTGTGGCACGACAGGCACGCGGCGGTCTGCACCTCCGGCGGGGTGCCCGAGGCCCGCGTGAAGCCGATGATGAGACTCTTGTCGGACGCCTTCTTCGCATGCGCCGCGCCCGGCCCGTGGCAGGCCTCGCAACCGGCGCGCTCGCGTTCGTTGGCCGGGTTGCCGCGGAAGATCTTGGCGTGCCCGGTTTCGCGGAAGTGCGCCTCCTCCTGCGTGTGGCAGCCGATGCAGACCTTCTCGCCGACGTAGCCGTTGGCCTGTGCCTGCGCAGCCGGGGCCACGACGGCGGCCAGGGCGACCATCAGGAAGACGCGAACGACCGGGCTCCACAGGTGCTGCGTGATGTCGCGCATGACCCCTCCATTGCCCCGCGGCGGGGACACTTCGCCCCCGCATGTGCCGCAGCCTAGGCCCACGCCATGCCGTGCGGTTGCCCGCCAGCGCACCATCGGTTGACGTTTCGTGCACCTGCGCGCCGGTGCACCCGATGCGGCGCCGATCAGAGCGACGATGGCGGCACGCCGAAGCGCTTGCGGAAAGCGCGGCTGAAGTGCGCCGGGCTCTCGAAGCCCCAGCCGATCGCGATGTCGGCGATGCGACGCGCGCCGCGCGCAGCGATCTCGCGCCGGCACGCCTCGAGGCGCTGCTCGCGCACCCAACCCATCACGCCATGCTCTCGCCCGGCGTACAGCTTGTGCACGTAGCGCGCCGACAGACCGAGATCGGCCGCGAGCTGCGCGATGCACAGATCGCGATCTCGCAGGTGTGCGCGCAGCCAGCTCTCGATGCGACGGCGGTGGAAATCGGCGAGGCGACCCTGCCCGGCGGTGTCGCCGGCGGGCTGCGCAGGTGCGCGACGCAGGCCCTCGACCAGGTGCAGCGCCGTCGCACCGAGGCGATCGCGGTCGCTTGCCCCGAGCTGCCGATGATGGGCGACCACGAAGCGCAGCAGCCCCGCCACCGCCGACGCCGGCGCCGACTCCGCCGGGATGCGATTCAGCAGATGCTGAGCCCAATCGGGCAGACAGGCATCCAGTTCGTGCCGAGGCACGTTGAACAGGACCTGGGCGAACGACGTGACCCGGTCGACGACGATGTCGCGGTCCGGCGGCACGATGCAGGCATCGCCGGGCGCAAGCTCGACCCGGCGGCCACGATCGGCGAAGATCGACACGCCGCGGGTCTGGAACACGAGCGACACCCAGCCCGCACGGCTGGGCCCGCGACGCAAGGTGCGATACGCCCGGCCTTCGATCGCAACCAGCTCGGTCACCCCGCAGGCCAGCACCCGCATTGCGGCGTCGAAGTCGGGCTCCAGCGGCTCGATGCGGCATTCGGCGGCGAGTGCCGTGCGCATGGCCTCGCGCCAGTACTCCACGCGTTCGCCACGGTCCACCCGTTGTGTCGCAAGACAGAGTTCGGACATGCGCCGCCGCCTCTCCCTCGAAGACGACTCCCCCGGGTCACTGTGGGCCGTTCTCGATCGGCCGGCCTTGCTTCAGTTCAAGTTCAGCCTGTCGGCAGGGCCGCCGCTGCCGGTGCTCACGGTGCACGCCGTCGGCGACCCGACGGCGTTCGTCGAGTTGGAGTCCGCGTTTCGCCGGCGCGCGCTGCCGCTTCCTGCCGCAATACCAGCCGGCACCGCTGGCGTCGCGCGTGCCGCCGCGCTGACGGCGGCGCTGCAGCGAGGGATCAGCGACGCTCAGGCCCGGCGCGGGAGCCGGCGGCGCCCCAGGGCCTGGCGAGCGAGCCGTGCGCGCTCGGCGACCCGCATCTCACGCCGTGGGACGACGCAGGAAGAACTGCGTACCGATCATCGTCACCGGAATCTCGTCGCGTTGATTGAGCAGTTCCCAGCGCCAGCGCACGATGCCGCGCTCGGGCCTGCTCGCCGAGGCGCGCGATTCGAGGACGCTGGCACGATAGCGCAGCGCGTCGCCCGCACGGACGGGGAGAGCCATGCGCCAATCCTCGATGCCAGGCGCACCGATGCACGAAGACTCGTTGAGATACGCGTCGCACATCATGCGCATCAGCATGCAGCCGCTGTGCCATCCCGACGCGATCAGACCGCCGTAGGGGGTTTCCTTGGCCGCCACCGGGTCGACGTGATAGCGCTGCGGATCCCACTGCCGGGCGAAGTCCACGATCTCGTCGTGCGCGATCGTGCGCGGGCCGTGCTCGAACACCCGGCCTGCCGGGAAATCCTCCCAGTAGTAGCGGAAGCGGGTCATTTCCTTCCTCCTGCCGGCGCCGCTGGCGTCGCGCGTGGTGCCGCGCTGGCGGCGGCGCGGCAGCGGAAGCCGACGCTCAGGCCCGGCTCGGCGATGTCCCACCGAGTGCGCTGCAAGCACGCCTCAGCCGCGACTCGGCCTCGTCGGCAACCACCTTGACCTCGGGCTTGCCGACCAGGCCGACCATGGTCTGCGGATCGAGAAAGCCGACCACGACGCGGCCGGGCGCCTCCTCGCGAACGATCACGTTGCACGGCAGCAGCAGGCCGATGTCGGGCTCGCTCTGTAGCGCCTGATGGGCCAGCGGCGGGTTGCACGCGCCGAGGATGCGATACGGCGGCCTGTCGGCCCCGAGCTTCTCCTTCATCGCGCGCTGGACGTCGATGTCGCTCAGCACGCCGAAGCCCTCGGCCTTGAGCGCCGCCGTCGTCTTCTCGATCGCCTCGTCGAACGACAGGCCGTTGAGCGTGGTGGTGAATCCGTACATGGAAGACCTCGCGAAATCCGTAGCGACCGCTTGTGCGCGGCCGGTCAGCGGCCTCGCGACTCGCGGGCGCCGCAGCGCCAGTGTCGCGCGCCTCGGCCGATCACGCAGCGTCGACGAGAAGTCACCGCACCTCGAGGGCGGGCAAGCGGCGCGCCGTCGGCGCTCCGCCTCGATGCGCCCGACACGCTGCCGGCACGCGGGCCGCGAACCGAAGCCGACCCGGCATCAGATGAACAGGCAGACGTCGGTGTCGCCCGCGAACGCCAGGAAGGTGGCCGCGCCGCCGAAGTCGATGCCGTCGATGAAGTCTTCCTTCTTGAACTCGAACAGGTCGACGGTCATCTGGCAGGCGATGAACTTGACGCCGGCCTCGAGGCACAGCTCGCGCAGCTCGGTCAGCGAGGCGACGCCCTTCTTCTTCATCTTGTCCTTCATCATCATCGTGGCCATCGACTCCATGCCAGGCAGGATCGACACCACCACCGGCATCGGCACCGGCATCGGCATCGCCGGGTTGGCCAGCGGGCTGATCTTGATGCCGCTCAGGTCCTTGCGCAGCAACTGCAGGCCGTAGAAGGTGAAGAACACCTGCACGTCCCAGCCCATCGCGGCGGCCGTCGACGACAGGATCAGCGGTGGGTACGCCATGTCGAGCGCGCCCTTGGTGGCGATGATCGCCATCTTCTTTGCAGCCATGGTTTCTCCTCCAGTCTGGCGCAGCAGGCTCTCAGGCCTTGCGGATCATGAACACGTACTTCTTGTTCTCGGTGGTCGACGACAGCAGCGTATGGCCGGTCTGCTCGGTGAACGCCTGCATGTCGCCCACCGAACCGGGGTCGGTGGCGACAACGCGCAGCACCTGGCCCGAGGCCATGTCGGCCAGCGCCTTCTTGGTCTTGACGACCGGCAGCGGGCACGACAGACCCGATGCATCGAACTCCTTGTCATAGCTCATCTGTGTTCTCCGTCGGCCTGCGCGGCCGCTGGGTGCAGGCGGCGCGCCGCCGATTACGGGGTAGCCCTGCGGGGGCGTCTACTACCGCTAAGGATGATGCACGGTAGCCCATGTGGGTAGTGCGCAAGCGGCGCGCCGCGCGCGAGGCGTCGCACGGCGCTCGCATCAGAACTTGTGGCCCCATGCCATGCCGATCTGCGACTGGCGCATGCGGATGGTCTCGTTGCCGCCCGCGCCGGCGCCGAGCACCGCGTTGAAGAGCGAACTGCCGGTCACGCTCTGCCGCGGCGCAAACATCAGCGCGCCGGTCAGTTCGTTGTCCTTGCTCAGGGCGACGGTGAAGCCCGCGGTGTAGTGGTCCTTCATCACCCCGGGCGCCAGGATGTTGAAGCTTACGTCGGCCGGCTCGATCGGGTTGCCGCCGCGGTTGTAGCCGACGCGCACGGTCCAGGCGTCGCTGGCGCGCCAGGCGACGCCGACCTTGAAGACGTCGATGTTCTTCCAGCCGAACCCCGGGCCGTTGGCGGCGCCCAGCGGCGCAGCCGCCGAACTCGGGTTGCCGACCGACGGCACGCCGGCGTACTTGATGCGGCCGTAGTCGATCGCCACGGTCCATGCCGGGTTCGGCGTGATGGCCACGCCGACGCTGTAGTGCTCGGGGATGTCGAAGTCGCCGGCGCCCGCGAACAGGCCCTTGTACTTGTCGAAGCGGCTCATGTTCATCTTCGGCGCGTAGGCCGCGCCGATCGCGAACTGCTCGCTCAGGCGACCCTGGTACCCCAGGCGCACGCCGACGCCGGTGGAGGAGTCGTAGCCGTTGTCGGTGACGCTGCCCGGCGCGCCGGTGAACGGCGGGAAGCCCGGTGCATTGTCGAACGCCTGCAGGCCGCGCATCTTGAAGCGCTGGTAGCCCAGCAGCAGCGCCAGACCGACGGCATGCTGCTCGTTGATCTTGTAGGCCAGCGTCGGCGCGACGACCAACTGCGACAGGTCGACCCCGAGCGTACCGCTGCCGCACAGCATGTTGGCCGGCCCGGCACCGCAGTTGAAATTGCCCTGCGGGTACGAGGTGTTCATGCCGCCATTGCCGTACACGGTGAGGCCCAGCGACAGGTTGCTGCCCAGCATGCGGTTGTAGCCGAACTCCGGCACCAGGAACACGTTGCTGTCGCTCTCGACCTTGCCGTTGAGCGTGGGGAAGCCCGCGCCGCTGCGCTCGGCGTCGCGCTGCGGCATGAACAGGTCGGCGCCGACGTCGATGCGCGAGCCGACGAACACCATCGACGCCGGGTTGGTGGCGCCGCCCAGGCTGTCTTGCGCCATCGCGGTCGATGCGCCGCCCATGCCCTTGGCTTTCATGCCGTAGCCGTGCGGAAAGTAGCCGTTGGTCGCCAGCGCCGAGCCGGCCACGCAGGCCGCGGCCAGCGGCAGCAAGCGAAGAAGCGATCTCGAGCGTGTCATCGTCTGTCTCCTTGATCAGGCGTTTGGTTGCCGGTCGATCCGGTGGTGGTGGTGGATGCGCGCCGGCCGCTCACCAGCGCGCGAGAACGCGCCCGTTGGCGATGCTGCTCTCCCACTGGGTGAGCGGGCGGTCGCCGCGGGCGATGCAGCGGCCGCTGCGCACGTCGAACACCCACTGGTGCTTGGGGCAGGTGAGCGTCGTGCCTTGCAGCGCGAGTTGCGTGATGTCGGTGCCTTGATGCGGGCAGCGGCTGTCGAACACCTTCCAGCCGTCGTCGCCGTGGTGAACGAACAGGCCGCGGCCGTCGCAATCGACGCGCGCGATGCCGCCGGGCGCCAGGTCGGCCTCGGCCATCACGTCGTGCCACGCACCCTCGGCGCCGAGCGCAGCGGGTTGGAACTGCGGCAGATCCATCGCCAGGATGATGTCCACCGCCCACACGATCTTGGCCAGCCCGAGCGCCGGAAACGCCATCAGCAGCGCATCGAGGATCTCGGCGGCGCTGCAGCCTTCGTGCAGCGCACGGCCGAGATACTGGCGAAAGCCGCGCTCGGTGCGCGAATGCACCTTGGTGATCAGCGAGATCAGCGCGCGCGTCTTCGGGTCGAGGTGCTTGCCGCTGTCCTTCAGGAACGCGAAGTAGTGGCCCATCGCCTCGGGGCGGGCCTTGACGAGGAAGCTCAGGGCATCGCTCATGGTCGTTCGCTCCCGGCACCGATGACGCGCCGCGCCTTCAGTGTGCTGCTGCCAGCCCCGAGGCGGCCAGCACGATGACCGCCACCTCGGCCAGGCACACCGCGGCGAACGCACGCTCGCCGCGCGCCAGGTAGATCGGCAGCAGCGCGAGCAGGCACCACGCCGAGGTGCCGGCCAGGATCGCGATGCCCAGCAGGCCGGCGATGTCGCCGCGGTGCAGCAGCGCTACCCAGCCCCAGCCGGCGGGCGACTCGCTCAGCTCGAGAAAACGTCCCACCGGGTGCACCCACAGCTCGGGCAGGCGCGACACCGGCACGTGCGACTCGGCCAGGCCGAACACATAGGCCGCGAAGGCGAGCAGCAGCACCGTCATGCCAACGCGCGTGCTCCACTCGAGCCAGCGCGCGTAGCGCAACTGCTCGGGCGGCTGCATCGACGCTGACGGCTCGTTCACGGCCATACGCCGGTGCCCTTGAGCAATGCGCGCACGCCGGCGAACACCAGCACGGCGATGACCAGGCGCCGCACCGTCGCCGCGGCAAAGGTGTGCAGCAGGCGCGCGCCGATGCGCGCGCCGAGCATCATGCCGATCACCGACGGCACGGCGATCATCGGCAGCACCGCGCCCTGGTTCAGGTAGACCCACGCCGCCGACGAATCCACCAGCGACAGCACCACGCCCGAGGTGCCGGCGGCAACCTTGAGCGGCGCGCCCATCAGCAGGTTCAGCGCCGGCACGTTGGCCCAGCCGGCGCCGAGCCCGAACATGCCGGCCAGCACGCCGATGGCGGTGAAGCACAGCAGCCCGGCGGGCGTGCGGTGCACCCGCCAGGCGTGCACGCGCTGCGTCGCGCCGTCGACGAACACACCGTTGAGCGCCAGCGCCTGCGAGAGCCGGCCGGGCCGCTCGACGAGCGGGAACTCCGACCGCCTGGAGACGAACATCAGCGCCACGATGCCCAGCACCACGATGCCCAGCAGCACCTGCACGAGGTGTGCCGGCATCGCCAGACCGGCCAGTGCGCCGACGATCGACGAGGCCGATGCCAGCACCGCCAGCGGCAGCGCCAGGCGCAGGCTGCCCAGCCCGCTGCGCAGCAGCATCGGCCCGGCCGCCAGCGCGCTGGCCAGCGCCACCAGCAGCCCGGCACCGCGAACGAAATCGAGGTGGAACGGAAAGAAGCCGCCGACGATCGGCACGAACAGCGTGCCGCCGCCGATGCCCGCGGGGACGGCGACGATGCCGATGACGAAGCAGATCGCGCACAGGCCGAGCGGCCACACCCACCACGGCGCCGCGCTCGCACCCGCCGGGCCCGCGGCGTGCGCCGACGCCGACGACAGCACCAGGGCCGAGATCACGAGGGCGGCGGCGCGGCGGTGCATGGGCTATCGGGCCGCGCCCGGCCGGCACCGCGCCTTATGGCTGACCGGAATTTCGATATGAAAAGGCAGTCGTGGCGCCGGTGCGGACCGCTGGCGAGAATCGCGCTGCGACGCCGCGCCACCGCCATGGAACACCTTCACCCCACGCAGGCCAGCGACGCCCTGCAGGCCAACCCCCACATCCTGCTGATCGACTGCCGCACCGAGGTCGAGCACTACTATGTCGGCCACCCGGTCAACGCCGTCAACATCGAGTGGCATACCGGGCCCGATTTCGAGGTCAACCCGCAGTTCGCCGAGCAGGTGCTGCGGCTGGCCGGCCGCAAGGACCGCCCGCTGATCCTGATCTGCCGCAGCGGCAAGCGCTCGGTCGACGCCGCGCTCGAGCTGGAGAAGCACGGGTTCTCCAACGTCGCCAACGTGCTCGAAGGCTTCGAGGGCGACCTCGACGCCCATCACCACCGCGGCAAGCTCGGCGGCTGGCGCAAGCACGGCCTGCCCTGGCGGCAGATGTAGCGACGGCACGGCTACGGCTTCTTCGGCGTCTGGTATCGGGCTTCCTTCTGGAACGGCTTCCAGACGGTTTCGAAGCCGACGAAGCCCTTTTCGTTGGGCGCCATCTGCCGCGTGGTCACGAAGCGCGTGACGCCGTCGGGTGTCTTGGCGGGGGCTGGTTTCGGTTCGCTCATGAGTCTCCTCTCTTGAAGGTGAGCTTCGAGTCGTCCTCGTAACGCCGCGCCGCTCAGATCGGCCGCAGGCGCGACGGCGCGACATCGACGCCTGCAGGGGCAGTCGATCCGCCCACGGCCGTCTCTGCGGCGGTCGCCTCGCGCACGCTCAGGACCTCGAGCGTGAAGACGACCACCCTGCCGGAGAGCGGGTTGTTGCCATCGACCGTCAGCCACTCGTCGTCGAGGTGCGTCACGAGGAAGCTGCGCGTCTGACCGCGATCGTTCTCCATCAGGATCGAGGTGCCGACCTGCCGGTACGCCTCGGGGACGTTCTCGATGTGGTCGGTGAAGACCAGCGATTCGTCCCTGGGGCCGAAGATCTGCCCGCCGTCGATCTCCACCTCGATCACGTCGCCGGCCGACCTGCCCTCGAGCTGCCGGTGCACCGAAGGGGCCAGGATCTCGTTGTGGCCGTGCACGTAGCCCAGCGGGAACTCGACCCGGGTGAGCACATGCCCCAGCTTCTTGTCGGTCACCTTGTAGGTCAGCTCGACGAACTTGCCGGCGCGGACGACTTCGTTCATGTCATCCATCGCTCAGAAGATCGAGGCACCGAAGATGCGGACCTTCCCGTCCTCGTAGCCGAGGACGAGCCGGCCGAGCCATTCGCCCGGCTTCTTGGTGCTGCGCTGGCGGTACACGACGGTGACGTGCTCGCCGCGGCGGATGATGCCCAGCGTGTCGACGTCGGCCGACAGGCTTCTGGCCAGCTCGCTGTTGGCGAACTGATGGCCGGCGACCACCTGGTCGACCGCGCGCGCCATCGAGGCGGAGAAATTCTTCGCGAACTCGCCGTAGCTGCCGCTGTTCGAGGCCTCGAGGAGATCGCGCCACAGCGGCCTGGCGATGGCCAGGATCTCCTCGTCGGTTTTCTCGGTGATGTTCACGCCCGCGGCTTGTCATCGGCGATGAGGTGATAGCAAGGCGCCTTCTCCATGGTGTATTCGCCGGTGGCCGGATCGCGGCGCGAAACCGTCAGCACGTGCCAGTTCGCGTCGTCGACCTTCATCGCGTCGCCCCGGTAGTAGTAGCCCGGCCAGCGGGTCTCCTTGCGAAAGAGCGTGTGCTGCGTCACGCACTCGGCGGCGCGGTGGCGGTGCTTCAGCTCCCACGCCCGCAGCAGTTCGTGGATGTCCTTGGCGGCCAGTTTCTCGAGGTCTTCCTCCAGGATCGCGAGCTTCTTGAGCCCGATGTTCAACAGCTTCTCGTTGGTCATGTAGTTGACGGTGGCCCCGCCGCAATACTCGTCCATCAGCTTCTGCAGGCGATCGAGCCCCTGCTTGGGATTGATGTAGTTCGGGTTCACGTCGCCCGCCACGACCTCGTTGCGGTAGACCCTGTAGTGCTCCAGCGGCCGGTAGATCTCCTCCTTGCGGCGCCTGATCTGCGCCTCGCCGACGACGATGCCTTCGCCCTTGCCGTCGTCGATGTACTTGCAGGCGGCCTTGGCCGCCAGGCGGCCCTCGGTGAACGACCCCGACGAGAACGCGTGCGGCGTGCCGCCGACCGCATCGCCGGCGCCGAACAGACCTTCGATCGTCGTCATGCGGTTGTAGCCCCAGAAGTACTCGGGCGGCGACACGTCCTCGGGGCCCGAGCACCAGGCCCCCGAGCCGGTCGCGTGCGAGCCCATCACGTAAGGCTCCGAGGTGGTCAACTCGGGGTTCTCGTTCTTCGGGTCGACGTCGGTGGCGGCCCACAGAACGGCCTGGCCGACGGTCATGCCGAGGAAGTTCTCCCAGCCCACCTCTTCGAGATGCGGGTCCTGGAAGGCGCGCATGGTCACCATGTGGATGGGGCCGCGGCCGGCATTGACCTCGTTGATCAACGCGTGGTTGCGCAGGCAGGTCGGGATCGGCCGATGCGTCAGGTGCGAGGCCTCGGGGTCGAGGTACTCCTTGCCGACCATCTTCTGCAGCTCGGGGAACCACTTCGACTCGAACTCTTCGCCCAGGCCGTTCTGGGTGTAGGTCTTCAGGTGCAGGAAGTACGCGCCGACCGGACCGTAGCCGTCCTTGAAACGCGCCAGCACGATGCGGTTCTCCATCTGCGTCATCTTGGCGCCCGCTTCGATCAGCAGGCCGTAGGCCGACGCCGACGACCACGGCGCGTACCAGGTGCGGCCGGAGCCCTCGCCCACCGAGCGCGGCTTGAAGATGTTGGAGGCGCCGCCGGCGCCGCAGATGACGGTCTTGGACTTGAAGACGTGGTAGTTGCCCGTGCGCACGTTGAAGCCCACGGCACCGGCCACCCGGTTCTCCTTGGCTTCGTCCATCAGCAGGTGCGTGACGCAGATGCGGTTGAACACCTTGTCGGCCGACTTCTTCGCGGCCTCGGCGACGATGGGCTTGTACGACTCGCCGTGGATCATGATCTGCCAGCGCCCTTCGCGCAGGTAGCGCCCGGTCTTCGGGTCCTTCATGATCGGCAGGCCCCACTCCTCGAACTGGTGCACCGTGGAATCGACGTGCCGGGCCATGTCGAACAGCAGGTCTTCGCGCACCATGCCCATCAGGTCGATGCGCGCGTAGCGCACATGGTCCTCCGGCTGGTTCTCGCCCCAGCGGGTGCCCATGTAGCAGTTGATCGCGTACAGACCCTGCGCGACCGCGCCCGAGCGATCGATGTTGGCCTTCTCGGCGATGACGATCTTCTTGTTCTGCCCCCAGAATCTCGCCTCCCAGGCCGCGCCCGTGCCGCCGAGGCCCGCGCCGACGACGAGGATGTCGATGCCGTCTTCGATGATCGTTTCGTAAGCCATCAGTAGGTGACCCCCATCTTCATCTCGAGGCCGGCAGCCTGCAGCGTGCGCAGGCCGCCGTCGTCCATGCGGATGTACTTGGGCTCGTTGTAGAGCAACTCGCCGTCGCGCATCTCCTTGCTCGGGCCGGGCACCTCGGCGAGCTTCGGGATCGCCTGTCCCCACGGTTTGGTCGTGATCGGCGAGAGGAAGTTCTTCTCGGTGCCGTTGCGGAACTTGATGCGCCAGGCGATCGTGCCCTTGCGCTCGTCGCGGTCGACGCGCACGCTGTGCCCCAGCGGCGCGAAGTCGGCGTAGCCGCGCACATCGATCGCATGCTGCGGGCAGGCCTTCACGCAGGAGTAGCACTCCCAGCACATGTTCGGCTCGATGTTGTAGGCGCGCCGATACGTCTTGTCGATGTGCATGATGTCCGACGGACAGATGTCGACGCAGTGTCCGCATCCGTCGCATCTCGTCATGTAGACGAAGGTGGGCATGGGTTGACTCCTTGATTCGTTGCGCTCGAGGCCGCGTTCTCAATAGTGGCGCGGCGCTTCGCGTTTGATGCCGAGCCCCATGTCCATCGGGGCATCGCGCAGCAGTTCCATCGAGTGTCGCGCCCGCTGGGCCGGGTCGTCGCGCGTCTGCAGAGGCAGGTTGGCGTGCGTGCCGTTGGCCTTGGACACTCGCTTCTCGAACGCCGCCGCCGGCTTGAAGAACATGTGTGCGAACTTCGACCAGTAGACCCCGACGAACAGCACCGCGGTGGCAACGATGTAGAGGCCGAACAGGATGCCGGCGGCAGCGCTGCCGCTCGCCTGCAGCCAGGCCCAGACGACGCCCAGCGTCACGCTGGCCAGCAGCGAGAGCACGAACAGATCGGCGCGCATCAGGCGCCACGGCGAGCTGCCCTCGGCGGCGACGTCGACGCGGATGAAGAACCAGAACCAGTAGCCGCCGACCAGGGCCAGCGCCGCGCCGAGCCACCAGAGCTGCACCACCAGCGCCGGCGTCGGCGTCGCGGCGCTCGGGTAGCCGAACACCATGATCGCGGTGGTGACGAGATACACGATGAAGCCGTACATCGTCAGCAGGTGGGCGATGCGGCGCCGCGGGTTGCAGAACTCGCCCGAGGCGAGCACGTCGACCACCACGGTCTTGACCGCGATCGACGCCACGTCGACCGGCGCGCCCTTGCCGCGCGACTTGCGCCAGTTGGCGAAGAAGTAGGTCGCGCTGCCCTTGTGGATCATGTCGAGCAGCGTGCCCACCAGCACCGCCAGCGCCATCACGATCACGAACACCTGCATCGCGTTGGCCGGCAGCGCGCTCGCCACCGCGGCAAAGGGGTTGATCGTGAACATCGTGCGAACCTCCTGTCGGTCTTCTCGTTGGCCCGGTCTGCGGCAACGTGTGCGCGGCGGGCCGAGGGCCGCGCAACGTTCTGTGCTATGTCGGCGCGGGCCGGCGCTCGCCCAGTTCGCGCACCTCGAAGCGCATCGCCGCCAGATCGCCCAGCACCCAGGTGGCCGGCGCGGCGAGGCCGGCCACCGTGCCGGGGTTGACGAGCCAGGTCTGCTCTCCCGTCACGCCCCTGACCTGCCGCACCTCGGCGCGGTGCGAGTGCCCGCAGCACACCAGGTCCCACTGACCGGTGCAGGCCATCGCGTAGCCGATGTCGTCGAGGTGCACGACGCAGATGTGCCGCCCGGCGATCTCGAGCCGCGCATCCGGCCCGTGGTAGCGCAGCTGCCCTTCGCTGGCGCGCTCCAGTCGCGCCAGCGCCGCCGCGTCGCCGAGGTTGTTGCCGTGGATCAGGTGCACCGGCAGGCCACACGCCAGCGCCGGCTTCAGCGACTGCGTGCCGATCAGGTCGCCGCAGTGGATCACCGCTGCGGCGCCCTCGGCCTTGGCCGCGCGCACCGCGGCGGCCAGCGGGTCGGCGCGGTCGTGGCTGTCGGAGACGATGCACACCTTCATCGCGACGCGCTCTGCTGCGGCTTCTCGAGGCCGGCGTAGTACTCGCGCAGGATCTGCAGCACCTCGGGCCGGCTGAACTCGGCCGGCACCGGCTGCCCTTCGGACAGCCACTTGCGCAACTGGGTGCCGCTGACCTGCAGGCGGTCGGCGTCGTCGTGCGGGCAGGTGCGGCCCGAGGCCATGCCGCCGCAGCGGTAGCACCAGAACGAGACGTCGATCTTCAGCGGCCGCGTCTGCAGCGCGTCGGCGGGGATCTGGTCGAAGATCTGGTGCGCCTCGAACGGCCCGTAGTAGCTGCCGACGCCGGCGTGGTCGCGGCCGACGACCAGGTGCGAGCAGCCGTAGTTCTGGCGGAACAGCGCGTGCAGCAGCGCCTCGCGCGGGCCGGCATAGCGCATGTCCAGCGGATAGCCGGCCTGCACGATCGTCGAGGGCCGGAAGTAGTGGCGCGCCAGCGCGGCGATTGCCTTGGTGCGCACCTCGGCCGGGATGTCGCCGGGCTTGACCGCGCCCAGCAGCGAGTGCACCAGCACGCCGTCGCACACCTCGACCGCGATCTTGGCGAGATACTCGTGCGAGCGGTGCATCGGGTTGCGCGTCTGGAACGCCGCGATGCGCGACCAGCCGAGCGAGGCGAACAGCCTGCGCGTCTGCGACGGCGTCATGAAAAGGTCGCCGTACTTCTCGGGGAAGCCGCCCTGCGACAGCACCTTGAGCGGGCCGGCGAGGTTGACCTCGCCTTGCTGCATCACCATCTTCACGCCCGGGTGCGCGTCGTCGGTGGTCTTGAAGACGCGTGCGCACTCGTGCGCCTTGTCGATGCCGTACTTCTCGTCGACTCGCATCGTCGCGAGCACATGGCCGTCGTCGGGGTCGATCAGCGCGATCTCCTGCCCGAGCGCGATGCCGTCGGCCTGCGCCGCGCTGGCCGACAAGGTGATCGGTATCGGCCAGAACAGGCCGCTGGCCAGCCGCATGTCGTCGCACACGCCGCGCCAGTCGGCCTGCCCCATGAAGCCCGGCAGCGGCGTGAAGCCGCCGATGCCCAGCATCACGATGTCGCCGCGCTCGCGCGAGCTGACGCGCAGCCCCGGCAGCGTCGCGGCGCGCGCGCGCTCGGCAGCGGCTTGCGCGCCTTGCAGCAGCAGCGGGCGCAGGCTGCCGCCGCCGTGCGGACTCACCAGCGACTTCATCGCCCGGCCCTTCGAGGGCACGCTTCGCACGTCGCGCGGCGGTGCAGTCGCATCGATCTCACGGCAGTTCGCAACGACGTTGTTGTGGCGCTCGTGCGCCGGCTCCGACGACGGATAACCCCGCGCATGCTAGGGGCGGCCGACACAAAGAAGAAGCGGACAATAATGGCCAAGATGTCCGGAAAAACCGATCAGCATGCGGACCGGATCGCGAGCCAGCGGCTGCGCGTCAACCTGCGGCAGCTCGAGGTGTTTGCCGCCACCGCGCGCGCCGGCACGGTGCGCGCGGCCGCGGGCCAGGTGTCGCGCTCGCAATCGGCGGCCAGCGCCACGCTGGTCGAGCTCGAGGACACGCTGGGCGTGCAGTTGTTCGACCGCGTCGGCCGGCGCCTGCTGCTCAACGAGAACGGGCGCGCGCTGCTGCCCAAGGCGATGTCGCTGCTCGACCGTGCCGCGGAGCTGGAGCACCTGTTCGCGGCCGAGCACGATGCGCCATTGCGCCTGGCCGCGAGCCTGACCATCGGCGAGTGCCTGCTGCCGGAACTGCTCGCCGACTGGAAGATCGCGCATCCGGCGAGCCCAGTGCAGTTGATGATCGGCAACACCAGCGAGGTGATCGCCGCCGTCGCCGGTTTCGACGTCGACATCGGCTTCGTCGAGGGCCGACAGACGCATCCGCAGCTCATCGTTCACGCCTGGCGCAGCGACGAACTGGTGATCATCGCCGCGCCCGGGCATGCGCTGGCGCGCGGCACCGCCAGCGCGCGCCAGCTTGGCGAGGCGACCTGGGCGCTGCGCGAGCGCGGCTCGGGCACACGCGAGGCGGTCGAGCGCTGGCTGCTCGAGCATGTGGGTTCGCTGCGGGTCGACTTCGAGTTCAGCAGCCCCGAGGCGATCAAGCGCCTGGTGGCCGCAGGCAGCGCGCTCGGCTGCCTGCCGCGCGAGGTCGTCGCGCGCGAGCTGGAGCACGGCGCGCTGGTGGAACTGACGACCCGACTGCCACGCGCGACGCGCCGGCTGACGATCGTGCTCCATCGCGACAAGCACCTGGGCCGCGGCGCCGAGGACTTCCTGCGCCACTGCGCATCGTTCGCGGCGTGAGTCCTGATCGCCCCGCATTGCGCGTGCTGACGCAAAGGGGTAGCGTGCCAGCACCCCACAAGGGTGATTCCATCGTTCGCGGCGCCGTGCTGCAGTGGCCGGGGTCGGCGTTCGCTGGGGAACGATCGGCGACGGGCGTTGTCTGACGCGGTCTTGACCGTCGTCAAGCGATCGCTGGCGACGATGGCGAAGATGAGGTGCAGCGCCCGAGTCGACGTTCCGAAAGGTCCGAGATGGAAGCCAACAAGATCAAGATCATCGTGGTGTCGGGCGCGCTCGAGCGGTTGCAGATGGCGGCGATGATCGCCTCGGTCGGTGCGGTCAGCGGCAACGAGGTCCGGGTCTTCCTGTCGATGAACGCGATGCCGTTCTTCGTCAAGGGCAATCAGGCCACGCCGCCGCCCGAGGGGCCTTTCGGCGAGCTGATGGCCGGCAAGAACGTGCCGCCGTTCCGCACCCTGTTCCAGCAGGCGATCGACCTCGGCGACGCCAAGGTCCACCCGTGTTCGATGGCGATGGACGTGATGGGCGTCGACAGCGCCGCACTGGAGCCCTACCTCAGCGAACCGCTGGGCCTGACCAAGTTCCTGCACGACGCGCGCGACAGTCAGGTGTGGTCGTTCTGAATCGTTGCTTCGAGCCTGACCCGGGAGCCCCGATGTCCGAAAAGAAGGTGATCGACGCCCGCGGCAGTTTCTGCCCCGGACCGCTGATGGAGCTGATCGGCTGGATGAAGATGGCCGCGGTCGGCGACGAGCTCGAACTGCTGTCGACCGACAAGGGGTCGGCCAGCGACGTTCCCGAGTGGGTCAAGAAGGTCGGCCACGAGTTCCTCGGCGCGCGCGAGGAAGCCGGGGTCTGGCACATCACGGTCAAGAAGACCAAGTGAGAACGCGCCGTCGCAGGCGCCCAAGAAAGGAGACACGATGAAGATCCTGATCGTTGGTGGCGGCATGGGCGGAACGATCCTTGCCAACAACCTGGCGCGGCGACTGTCGGCCGAGATGAAGACCGGCAAGGCCAAGATCACGATGCTCACGGCATCGGAGAAGCACATGTACCAGCCGGGGTTGCTGTACCTGGCGTTCGGCCGCGTCACCCCCGACGAGCTGTACAAGGACCAGGCGACGCTGCTCGAGCCGGGCATCGCGCTGGCCGTCGACCCGGTCGAGGAGTTCATGCTCGACGACAACCGCGTCAAGACCAAGAGCGGCAAGACCCACGACTACGACATCCTCGTCATCGCCACCGGCTCGCGACCGGTGCCCGAGCTGATCCCCGGCCTGGCCGAGAACTCCGAAACCTTCTACACGGAGGAGACGGCGATCAGGATGTTCCGCAAGCTGCAGGCGTTCCAGGGCGGGCGCGTGGTGATCGCGGTGGGCGTGCCGCACAAGTGCCCGATGGCGCCGCTCGAGATCACGTTCATGCTGTACGACTACTTCAAGGATCGCGGCATCGGCGACAAGGTCAAGCTGCACTACACCTACCCGATCGGGCGCGTGCACTCGCTGGAGAACGTCGCCAAGTGGGCGGCGCCGGAGTTCGACCGGCTCGGCATCACCTACGAGACGTTGTTCAACGTGAAGGAGGTCGACGGCAAGGCCAAGGTCGTGAAGAGCGAAGAAGGCACGCAGACGCCGTACGACCTGCTGATCTCGATTCCGGCGCACCGCGGCATGGAGGTGCTCGAGAAGAACAAGATCGGCGCCGGCGGCTGGGTGCCGGTGAACCGCCACCAGCTCAGCATGGATGGCCGCAAGAACGTGTTCGCGCTCGGCGACACCACCAACATCCCGATCAGCAAGGCGGGTTCGACCGCGCACTTCCAGGCCGAGGCGCTGGGCGAGAACATCGCCGCGATGGTCAAGCTCGGCGCGCCGGTGCGCGACTACGACGGCAAGGTGTTCTGCTTCATCGAGGCGGGCAAGGACCGCGCCACCTACGCGATGTTCGACTACCTCAACCCGCCCGACCCGAAGCCGCCGACCAAGGCCGTGCACTGGTTCAAGATGGCCTACAACAAGCTCTACTGGATCTCGGCACGCGGCCTGCTCTGAGGAGCCCGCCATGAACGCACAAGCAAACGAAGCAAGCGGCGTCGACGTCGAGGTCGAACGCGTCATCGCCGCGGCGCGCGATTCGCTCACCGACGAGATGGTGACGCGCCTGGCCTCCACCGCGGGCGATGCCGTCGATCTGATCGACCAGGTCAACCGCGCCGGGCTGACGCGCGCGATCCCCGCGCTGGCGCAGATGGTCGCCAACGGCGACCTCGATCGCCTGTCGCAACTGGCGCGCGTCTACAGCTCGGCGCAGGACTCGCTCACCGACGAGATGGTGTCGCGCCTGAGCGGGGCCATCGGCGACGGCCTGGCGATGCTCGACCAGGTCAACCGCGCCGGGCTCGACCGCGCGATCCCCGCGCTCGCCGAGATGGTCAACAACGGCGACCTGAACCGCCTGGTCAAGCTGGCACGCGTGTACGGGTCGGCCGAAGACGCGCTCACCGACGAGATGATCGGCCGCCTCACCGAAACGGTGGGCAACGGGCTGTCGCTGCTCGACCGCGCCAGCCGCGGCGGCGCCGAGCAGGTGGTGACGATGCTCGAGAAGCTGCACGACAGCGGCGCGCTCGAACGCATCGCCACCATGCTGCCGCAACTGACCGAGCGACTCACCACGGTGCAGGAGCTGCTGCAGTCGATCGACACCGCAGCGGCCGCCAGCCGCGCCGCGGCGCCGTCGAGCGGCGGCTTCGGCGGGCTGTGGCAACTTATGCGCGACCCCGAGACGCAAGACACGCTGCGCTTCCTGCTCACCGTGGGCAAGCAGCTGCGCAAGGGCTGGGGCGTGAGCAAACCGTCGTAGCGCACCGCGCGCGCGTCGCGGGGCCCTCAATCGGCCAGGCGGTCGGCCACCAGCTCGAGCAGGCTCTCGGGCGACATGTGCCACCTAGCCTGCTGGGCGCCCATCTCCAGCGTGATGCGGCACTGGCCGCAGCTGGTGACGAGGCGCTCGGCGCCGGTGGCTTCGACCTGCTCGCGCTTCATCGCGAACACCTTCTGGCGCAGCGGCGCGGCACGCTGGTTCGACACCACGCCACCACCGCCCCCGCAGCACCAGCCGGTGACGCCATGGTCCTGCAGCTCGCGCAGTTCCAGCCCGAGCGCGGCCAGCACCCGCCGCGCCGACGCTTCCAGTCCGCCGCGCCGGACCATCTGGCAGGGATCGTGAAAGGCGGCGCTGGCGCCGATTCCCTTCACGCGGATGCGACCCGAGGCGATCAGTTCGTCCACACCCCGCGATGGCTGAAGCGCATGCCGGTGGCACCACGCGAGAACGCGAACAGCACCGCGTGCATCAGCTTGCCGAACGGGAACCACACCAGAAGCAGTTCGAGCGACAGCAGGTGCACCGCCAATGGACCGCGGTAGACCGTGTGCGCGGGCGACAGCACGGCCGCCGAAGGCTCGGCCAGGACGGCCATGCCGGTGATCAGCGGTAGCAAGGTGACCGTCCAGGTGATGGTGTCGTCGGCGCGCGAGATCGACTTCAGCACCGGGTCGGTCAGCCGGGCGGCCAACGCGATCAGCAGCGACACGATCGTCGCAGCGCCGGCCAATGGCATCACGGCGTCGGGCAGCGCCGGCCACCACAGCCCCGTGAGGCGGTGGATGAATGCGATGTGCGGCGCATAGCCGAAGAACACGAGCGCCAGCCCGATGTGGAAGACATAGCCGTTGACGGCGGCGAACCCAGCGGCAGAACCGAACTCGCGGCGCGGCCACATGCCACGCACGATGCCGTGCCAGGCACCGGCCGCGTTCGACGGCGCCCCCTCGCGCGACGACGAGCGATCGCTCATGCGCGGAAGCCTCAGCACGCCGGCAAGCCGCCACGCCGTGCCGAGCACGAAGACCGCGACGGCGCCGATCAGCCCCGGTCCGCGCGCGAAGTCGAGCAGGTCCATCGTCGCTTCGGCTAAGTTCTCCGATCGCCCATTCGGCGCGTCGATCCGACCCGCGTCTATCACCCGGATGGGGAATCGCTGCGACTCTCATGGGGTATCGGCGTCGGCCGCGGTTCCAGTGGAAGTGCAGCGCGAGCCCGTCAGGGTATTCCGCTAGCGCGCGAGAAAGTCACTGTCGTTACTATCATCGCCGTCACCGCTGAGCAGGAGAGGCGATTGAGCGATGCGACGGCTCCGCAGCGGCGCGCGCGCCTCGAGGCGCTGCTGCGCACGATGTGGCGCATCCGCGCGTTCGAGGACGCGGCCGAGGCCGCGAGCCAGGGCGGCGTGTCGGCGTTCGGGCAGACCGCGGGCGGCGAGGCCACGGTGCGTGGGCCGCTGCACCTGTCGACCGGGCAGGAGGCGGTGGCCGCCGGCGTCGGCCTGCACCTGCGCCGCGACGACCTGCTGACCAGCACGCATCGCGGCCACGGTCACACGCTGGCCAAGGGTGGCGATCTTCGCCGCATGATGGCCGAGCTGCACGGGCGCGCCAGCGGCTGCAACGGCGGCAAGGGCGGCTCGATGCACATCGCCGATTTCTCGGTCGGCATGCTCGGCGCCAACGGCGTCGTCGCCGCCGGCCTGCCGATCGCCGTCGGCGCCGCGCAGGCGGTGAAGCTGCAGCGCCGCGACGCCGTGGTCGCGTGCTTCTTCGGCGACGGCGCGATCAATCGCGGGCCGTTTCTCGAGGCGCTGAACTGGGCGCAGGTGCACCTGCTGCCGGTGCTGTTCGTCTGCGAAGACAACCGCTGGTCGGCGACCACCGCCACCGAGGCGCTCACCGCGGGCGCCGGCGCGGCGGCGCGCGCCGAGGCGATCGGCGTCGCCGCGTGCACGGTCGACGGCAACGACGTCGAAGCCGTCGCCGACGCGGCGGCGGCACAACTCGCGCCGGTGCGCGCGGGCGCCGGCCCGCGGCTGCTGCATGCACAGACCTACCGCGTGAAGGGCCACGTCTCGGTCGATCCGGCGTCGTATCGCGACGCGGCCGAAGTCGAGCGCGCGCAGGGGCGCGATCCGATCGCGCTCGCCGAGCAGCGCCTGCAAGCGCTGGGCGCGCCCGCGGCGACGATCGAATCCATCCGTGCGCAAGCGATGGCCGAGGTGGCCGCCGCGGTGGAGGCCGCGCAGGCCGCGCCGTGGCCCGAAGCATCGGCTGCCTACACCGACGTGCAGGACGTCGGCAACGATCGCTGGTATTGAGGCCGCCGCCGTGAACACGCGGGACGAACGCCCCACTTACGCCGACGCTGCCTGCGCGGCGCTGGGCGACGCGATGGCGCACGACGAGCGCATCGTGGTGGTCGGCGAGGACGTCGGCCGCGGCGGCATCTTCGCGCAGTACCGCGGGCTGCAGCAGCGTTTCGGCGCCGCGCGCGTGATCGATGCGCCGATCTCCGAGGCGACGATCATGGGCGCCGGCGTCGGCATGGCGCTGGCCGGCTGCCGGCCGGTGGTCGAGATGCGCGTCGTCGACTTCGCGCTGTGCGCGATCGACGAGGTCGTCAACCAGGCCGCGAAGTGCCGCTACATGTTCGGCGGCCAGGGCCGCGTGCCGCTGGTGGCGCGGCTGCCCGGCGGCATCTGGAGCGCATCGGCAGCGCAGCACTCGCAGTCGCTCGAGGCGTGGTTCGTGCACGTGCCCGGGCTGTTGGTAGTTGCACCGTCGACGGCCGCCGACAACGCGGCGCTGCTGCGCGCGGCGATCGATTGCGGCGATCCGGTCGTCTACCTCGAGCACAAGGAGCTGTGGGGTCAGCGCGACGCACCAGAGGTTGCAGCAGCACCGCCTGCGCGGCTCGGGCAGGCGCGCGTGCGCCGCAGCGGCGGCGACCTGACGATCGTGAGCTGGTCGCGCCAGCTGCACTGGGCGCTCGAGGCCGCGGCGCAACTCGCCACCGAAGGCATCGACGCCGAGGTGATCGACCTCGTCACCTTGTGGCCGTGGGACCGCGACACCGTGCTCGAGTCGGCCGGCCGCACCGGCGCGCTGCTCGTCACGCACGAGGCGGTGCAGATCGCCGGGCTCGGCGCCGAGATCGTCGCCTGCGCGGCCGAGGCGCTCGGCTGCCGCGTGATGCGCGCCGGCGCGCCGCGCATCCCGGTGGGCTACGCGCCCACGCTCGAGGAGCAGGCGCGCGTGCGGCCGGCGGCGATCGCCGCCGCGGCGCGGCGCCTGCTGGACCGACGGAAGCGCCCATGACGCGCGACGCGAGGCGGCACCTCATCCCGGTGGCCTTCGAGGAGGGGGTCGCGGTCGCCTGCATGGCGCTGCTGGTGGTGATCACGCTGCTCAACGTCGTCACCCGCTATCTCACCGCCCAATCGTTCGCCTGGACCGAGGAGATCTCGGTGTTCCTGATGGTGGTGATGACGCTGGCCGGCGGTGCCGCCGCGGCGGCGCGCGACCGCCACATCCGCATCGAGGTGTTCTACGACGGCGGCAGCGCCGCGAGGCGGCAGCGCCTGCGCATCTTCGGCGCCTGCGTGACTGGGCTGCTGTTCAGCGCGCTGACACTGCTGTTCGTGCGCACGGTGGTCGACGAGATCCGCTTCAGCGAGACGACGATGGGCCTGGGCGTGCCGCGCTGGTGGTACACGGTGATCGTGCCGCCGCTGTGCGCCGTGCTGGCCGCGCGTGCGTTCGGCGTCGCCTGGGCGGCGGCGCGCAGCCACGAAGAGGCGCGCCGATGACCAGCCTGACGCTGTTCGGGCTGTTCGTGCTGCTGATGCTGGCCGGCGTGCCGATCGCCGCGGCGCTCGGCATCGGCGGCATCGTGGCGATCGCGATGGCCAACGCCGACGCGCAGTGGTTCGGGCTGATGGCGGTGCCCGAGAACATGCAAGGCAGCATCGCCAAGTACCCGCTGCTGGCGCTGCCGATGTTCGTGCTCGTCGGCTCGGTGTTCGATCGCGCGGGCGTCGCGCAGCGGCTGGTGGACTTCGCGCTCGCCTGCGTCGGGCGCTCGCCGGGCATGCTGCCGCTGGTGGCGATCACGGTGGCGATCGTGCTCGGCGGCATCTCCGGCTCGGGCCCGGCCAACGCCGCGGCGGTGGGCGGCGTGATGATCGCCACCATGTCGCGCACCGGCTATCCGGCGCCGTTCTCGGCCAGCGTGGTCGGTGCCGCGGCGGCCACCGACATCCTGATTCCGCCGTCGATCGCCTTCATCGTCTACAGCGTCTACGTGCCCGGCGCATCGGTGCCGGCGATGTTCGCCGCCGGCGTGCTGCCGGGGCTGCTGGCCGGGCTGGCGCTGATGGTGCCCGCCGTGTGGTTGTCGCGCCGGCACGGCTGGGGCGCGCACGAGCGCGATCTGCCGCGCCCGCCGTTCTGGCGCTCGCTGCGCGAGGCGAGCTGGGGGCTGGCCGCGCCGGTGCTGATTCTCGGCGGCATGCGCGTGGGCTGGTTCACGCCCACCGAGGCGGCCGTCGTCGCGGTGGCCTACGGCATCTTCATCGGCCTGGCCGTGCACCGCACGATCGGCTGGCGCGACCTCTACCCGATCTTCCGCGAGGCCGCCGAGATCTCGGCGGTGATCATGATCGTGATGGCGCTGGCCGGCGTGTTCGCCTACTCGGTGGCCACCCTCGGGCTGGCCGACCCGCTGGTGCAGGCGCTGCAGGCCTCGGGCCTGGGCAGCGCCGGCGTGCTGCTGGCGCTGCTGGCGATCGGCATCGTGGTCGGCATGTTCCTCGACGGCGTGTCGATCTTCCTCATCTTCCTGCCGCTGCTGTACCCGCTGATGATCGCGTACCGCTGGGATCCGGTGTGGTTCGGCGTGCTGCTGACGATGGTGGTGGCGATCGGCCAGTTCACGCCGCCGATGGCGGTGAACCTGCTGGTCGCTAGCCGGCTCGCCAACGTGCGGATCGAGCAGACGCTGCCGTACATCGGCTGGCTGGTGCTCGGGTTCACGCTGGCGACCGTACTGGTGGGGGTCGCCCCGTGGCTGGCGTTGTGGTTGCCCCGTTCGCTGGGGTTTTGAAGCAAGGAGAACCGTGATGAAGCGTAGAAGCCTGATCCGCGGCGGCGCCGCAACGCTCGCCTCGCTGGCGCTGCCGCACATGGCGCGCGCGCAGACGGCCTACAAGGCCGAGTACAAGATGAGCACCGTCGTGCCGCCGGCCTTCGCCTGGGGCAAGGGCGGCGCGATCTTCGCCGAGCTGGTGCGCGAGCGCACCGCCGGTCGCATCAACATCAAGCAGTACCCCGGCGCCAGCCTGGTGCAGGGCCAGCAGGATCGCGAGTTCGCCGCCATGCGCCAGGGCGTGATCGACGTGCTGTGCGGCGCGCCGATCAACTGGGCCGGCACGGTGCGCGAGCTGGGCGTGTTCACGCTGCCGTTCATCCTGCCCGACCACAAGGCCTGGGACGCCGCGACCCACGACGCCGGGGTGATGGACGAGTACTTCGGCCTGGTGCGCAAGGCCGGCGCCGAGCCGCTAGCGGTCGGCGAGACGGGGTTCCGCCAGATCAGCAACCGGGTGCGGCCGATCAAGACGCCCGAGGACATGAAGGGCCTGAAGATCCGCGTCGTCGGCAGCCCGATGTACGGCGAGATCATGTCGTCGATGGGCGCCAATCCCACCTTCATGAGCTGGGCCGATGCGCAGCCCGCGCTCGCCTCCGGCGCGGTCGACGCGCAGGAGAACCCGCTCGAAGTGTTCCTCGCCGCCAAGATCCACACGCTCGGCCAGAAGTACGTGACGAAGTGGAACTACTCGAACGACATCCTGCTGTTCGCGATCGCCGGCCCGGTGTGGCAGAGCTGGGCCGAGTCCGACCGCAAGATCGTTCGTGACGCGGCGCAGGACGCGGCCAAGCAGCAGGTGGCGCTGGTGCGCAAGCTCTACGCCGACGACGTGGAGGCGGTGCGCGCGCTCGGGGTCGAGGTGCACCTGCCGACGCCCGCCGAGATGCAGGGCTGGCGCAGCGCGACGCGCAGCACCTATGCGAAGTGGAAGGCGGCGATCAACCCCGGGCTGATCGACAAGATCGAGAAGGTCGCCGAGCGGGCGCGTAGCTGATGGTGCGCCGCGACACCGCGGCGGCGGGCGTGCCACCGCTGCCCCACGACCGCGAGCTGTTCTTCAAGCTCGTGCGGGTGGTCAACCTGACCGGGCGGCCGTTCGTCGAGACGCTGGCGCGGCGGCACCGGCTGTCGCTCAACGAATGGCGCACGATGATCGTGCTGGCCAGCGAGCCCGGCATCGCCGCGCACGAGATCGTCGAGGTCACCGGGCTCGACAAGATGAGCGTCAGCCGGGCGGTGACGGCACTGGCCCGCCAGGGCCGCATCGTCAAACGCGACGATCCGCTCGACGCGCGCCGCGCGCGGCTCGAGCTGAGTGCGGCCGGCCATCGGCTGTACGAGCAGATCGGCGTCTTCGGCCGCGCGCGCGAGCAGCAACTGTTCGGCGGCCTCGATGCCGCCGAAAGGGCCCAGCTCGAAGCGCTGGTCGACCGCCTGATCGCGGCCATCCAGGGGCAGGCCCCCGAGGCTGGCGCCACACGGCGGCGTCGCGCCAGGGCCGATGCGGGCTCGACAGCGCGCAGCACGTTAGTAACTATTGATACTAAATGGGCGCGGTCGAGCCGCCGCATCCGCAGACCGACGCTGTGAACACCCCTGCCGCGCGCACCACCGCGCTGCCGCCGATGCAGCGGCCGGCGGCCGAGCACCTGACGCGCAAGCGGCGCCAGAGCGTGGCCGTCACGCTGCACGGCGCAGTCGAAGCCGATGAACTGCCGGCGTTGCGCGAGTCGTCGCGCCTTTTCGACGAGAACCACCCACCAATCGCCGAGCCCGGTCGCATCGCGCTCGACGGCGAGACACCGAAGGAGCCGCGATGCTGATCGAGATCCTCGTACCCGAGATGGGCCACGACGCGAAGGAGGCGATCCTCGTCGTCTGGCACCGGCAGCCGGGCGACACGGTCGCCGCCGGCGACGCGGTGGCCGACGTGATGACCGACAAGGTCAACGTCGAGGTCGCCAGCCCGGCGTCCGGCACGCTGCGCGAACTGCGCGCCGCCCCCGACGACAAGGTCGCGGTCGGCGCGGTCATCGCCACCTTGGAGAGCGCGTCATGACGGGCGCCATCGAACAGGCGCGCCAGCGAGTCGCATCGGACGCGCCGCTGCTGCGCCGGATGTACGAGACGATGCTGGCATCGCGCGAGATCGACCGCGCCGCGGGCAGCGCCGACGGCCACTGGCACGCCGCCGAGGGCGAGGAGGCGGTGATCGCCGCCTGCTACTGCGGGCTGCGCGACGACGACTGGGTCGCGCCGCACTACCGAGGCATGGTCGCCGCGGCGCTGGCGCGCGGCGCCGATCTGCGCCGGCTGCTCGCCGGCATCACCGGCAAGGCCACCAGCTACAGCCGTGGCCGCTATCGATCGGACGTCTGCGCGCCGATCGAGCAGCGGCTGATCGGCCTGTACTCCGGCGCGCTCGGCCCGACGCTCGAATACGCCACCGGCACCGCGCTGGCAGCCAAGCTCGACCGCAGCGGCGCGGTGGCGATCGCCGTGTTCGGCGACGGCACGTCGAGCCGCGGCAACGCGCACGAGGCCATCAACCTGGCCGCGGTGCTCGGGCTCGGCGTGGTGTTCGTCTGCCAGAACAACCAGTTCGCGATCTCGACGCCGGCAGCTCGCGGGGTCGGCGCACGCGCCATCGCCGACCGCGGCGCGGCCTATGGCATCGAGGGCGTGGCGGTCGACGGCAACGACGCGATCGCGCTGCGCGCGGCCGTCGAGGTGGCGATCGCTCGTGGCCGCGCGGGCGACGGCCCGACGCTGATCGACGCGCAGACCTATCGCGTCGCGGGCCATCTGGTGGCCGACCCTGCGCCGTACCGCAACGCCGACGACGTCGCCGCCTGGCGCGCGCGCGATCCGATCGCGCGGCTGCGCAACCACCTGCTGACCGCCGGCCTGCTCGACGAGGCCGGCGACGCCGCGCTGCGCGAACGGCTGCGCCGAGAGGTCGACGCCGCGATGGCGCTCGCCGCCGCCGACCCCGAGCCGGCGGCCGAGACGATCGGCACCGGCGAGGTGTTCGCCGGCGGCAGCGTGGCCGGCGCCCACGGGAGCACGACATGACGCGCATGACGATGCAGGAGGCGATCGTCGCCGCGATCGCGCAGGAGATGCGGCGCGACCCGCGCGTTTTCATCATGGGGCTCGATATCGGCCCCTTCGGCGGGCCGCTCAACTCGTGCAAGGGGCTGTGGGACGAGTTCGGCGCCAGCGGGCGCGTGATCGACACGCCGATCTCCGAAGGCGCGATCGTCGGCGCCGGCGTCGGTGCGGCGCTCGCCGGCAAGCGGCCGATCGTCGACATCATGTTCTGCGAGTTCCTGCCGCTGGTGATCCAGCAGCTCGGCTGCGACGGCGGCGCGATGCACTACTACTCGGGTGGCGCCGCGCGCGTGCCGCTGGTGGTGCGCGGCAAGTACGGCGTCGGCCCCTTCCACGGCCACGCCTACGACCACCACGCCTGGCTGATGCACACGCCGGGGGTGAAGATCGTGGTGCCGGCGACCGCGCTCGACGCCAAGGGCCTTATGACGGCGGCGATCCGCGACGACAACCCGGTGTTCTTCATGGAGCACATGGCGCTCTACCACGGCCAGCGCGACGCCATTCCCGACGGCGACTTCGTGATCCCGCTCGGCCGCGCCGAGCTCAAGCGACGCGGCCGCGACGCGACGGTGATCGCCTCGGCGGCGATGGTGCGCAAGGCCCTCGCGGCGGCGCAGAAGCTCGCCACGGAAGGCCTAGACGTCGAGGTGGTCGACCTGCGCACGATCGTGCCGCTCGACGAGGCGACGATCCTCGAGTCGGCGCAGCGCACCGGCCGCGCGCTGGTCGTGCAGGAGACGATCCGCACCGGCGGCTCGACCGCCGAGATCGCTGCGCTGGTCGGCACCCACTGCTGGCGCGAGCTGAAGGCGCCGGTGGCACGACTGGGCGCCGAGGTGGTGCCGATGCCCTTCGCGCGCAGCCTCGAACAAGCGGCAATTCCCGACGAGGCGGCGATCGGCAATGCGGTGCGCGAGCTGATGCGCGCCTGAGCGGCAGCGCACGCGCGGACACCGCGCTGTCCGCGACGGCACCACCGAACCGCGGGCGCCTAGCACTTCCTGCACTTCTCCAACACGAGTTCCCCGGTCGGGTAGCTCACCCTCAGCAAAGGCCAGCCATTCGCGTCGCGATCGAGCGTCAGGGTGTGGGTGCCTGGCTTGACCGGCGCCGGGTCCAGGTACTTGAACTCGCCGCAAGTGTCGGTCTGGAGATACGTCGCTCGGCCGGGATTGAACGTGAATTCCGCGCCCTCGCTGGTCAACGTGCCGTTCTCTTGCCACGCGCCAGTGCGGATGCAGTTGCCGCCGAAGTAGACCTGCAGCACATCCCACTTGTGCTCGTAGCGGCCGTCGGGATGGAAGAAGAACGCGGCCGCCAGCGAACCGTCGTTGCCCGAGACGATGCCGAATTGACTGATGAAGTTCGGCGGAACATAGGTCTGGGTCATGTCCCAGCGGCCGCGCAGTTCCTCCGGGATCACCACGCCCGGCGGCGGCTCCGCGCCTACCCCCGGATCCAACGTTTCGCCGCCACCGCCGCCTCCGCCGCCACAGCCGAACAGCGTGAGGATCACGGCGATGAGTCCGACGCCGAGGACGGCCTGGCCGAACCCGGCCCGGTGCTCTTGTGCTTGCATGCATGCCTCCGATGAGAATGAGGCGTGCACTGTCGACGCAAGTTGCTACCGCGCCTTGAAGCGCCGATGAAATGTGCTCAAGAGTGCTGAAACGTCCGCTGCATCCGCCGCACCGGGCTCGAGGGCCGTCGCGTGCATGGCCGTTTCAAACGCCTCGGGGCCGACCTGCGACGGGCCGGCAGCGGCCTGAGGCGTCATGATCGCTCGGCGCGAGGCGAGCTCACTGCGCGCCTGTGGCCAGCGCGTCGTCATCGCGCCCGAGCCCCAGTTCGCCGATGCGCTGACCGCGCAGCCGCTTGCCGGCGGCATGGGCGCGCCTGAATGCCGCATTGCCCAGCGCCGCTGCGGCCAGCGCGCGCGAGCACGCCATGGCTGCCGCTTCGTTGCCTTCCACCGCTTCGGCGCGCACCTGATAGCCGTGCTCCGCACAGCCAAGCAGCTGCGCGGCCGCCGTCGGCCGTTGCTCGAGCGCAGCGAGCTGCGCGAGATAGGCCGCAACCACATGCGGTAGATCGAATGCAATCGCCGGCGCCCACGCGGCGCTCAACACCTCGCGCGCCTGCGCCACCTCGCCCTGCGCGAGCAGCGCGGCACACAGGTTGATGCGCGCGAACGCCAGGCTGTACTCATGCCGCGATCCGCTGAGCGCAGCCACCAACGCCGCACCATTACGCGCCGCGGCCGCCGCGTCGCCCGCAGCCAGCTCGTGATCGATCAGGTTGCCCAGCGCGATCGATCCGTCACTGCCGCGCTCCCGATCCAGCTTCACCAGGTGGCGCCCGATCTGCAGCGCCTGGGCGGTTTCGCCGCCCAGGCGCGCCACGGCCAGCGCCGCCTCGGCGGCCCACAGCAGTCGCTGCGCCGGCCAGGCGGTGTCTTCGAGCGCGAGCGCCTCGGCGAGCGGGGCTCGCGCACCCGCCACGTCGCCCGACTGGGCCATGGCGCTGGCCATGCGGCATAGCGCCAGGTAGAGCACGAACCCAGCGTCGCCGCGCGCTTCGGACCGGTGCGCGGCATCGGGCAGCAGCGCGCGCGCAAGCGACAACGCACGTTCGGCAGCCTCGAGGCTGCGCGGCTTGCGGGTATCGGCCAACGCGCAGCTCAACTCGAGCCAGGCGCGCTGTTGCAAGGCCGGCGGCAGGTCAGGCCCGATGTGCGGCTCCACGGCATCGGCCAGCGCCATGCGCTCGGCGTGCAGCGATGGCGGCAGTGCGCGCAGCAACGTGGCCGCCACCGTGAGTTCGACACCCTGGTCGCCGGCGGCGCGCGCCCACGCCAGAGCGTCGCGCGCGTGGTCGAATTCGAGCGCCATGCGGCGCAACCACGCGTCGACCCCGATCGTGCCGCCGAACAGCTCAAGGTATTCCATGTCGGCACGTGACGCCACTGCGAGCGCGTGCCGGCGTTGCAGCGCAGCGCGCTCGCCGCTGGCATCCAGCTGGCGTTGCGCGAAGAGCCGAGCCGTCTCGAGCAGCCGATAGCGCGGCGGCTCGGCAGCGTCGGCCATCACCAGCGCAACCAGCGAACGGTCCACCAGCGCATCGAGGGCGTCGAGCACGGCCCAGGCATCGAGTTCGTCACCGTGGTCGCTGGCGGCCACCACTTCTTGAATGAATCCGAGCGCAGCGCTGCAGGGCATCACCGCCAGGCGGCGAAACACCGTCTGCTCGCGCAGCGGCAGCAGATCGTGGCTCCACTGCATGGCGGCCAGCAGGGTCTGCTGGCGTGCCGGCGCATGGCGGTTGCGCGACGGCCCGAGCAGAGCCAGCCGCTCGCCCAGCGCCGCCCGCAGCTGCTGCACACCCAGCAGCGGTGCTCGCGCCGCGGCCAGCTCGATGGCCAGCGGCACGCCGTCGAGCGCGCGGCACAGCGCGGCGACCGTGCTCGCGTTGTCGTCGCTGAGGCCAAATGGCAAGCCGGTGGCGCGTGCGCGTTCCACGAACAGCTCCACGGCCGGAAAATCCATCGCCTGCGCAGCTGACACCGCTTGCGGCGGCGCAGCCAGCGGCCCGAGCCGGTAGACCTGCTCGGCCGCGAGCTTCAGCGGCACCTGGCTGGTCACCAGCAGGCGCAGCCGTGGCGCCGCGCGCAGCAGCGCGCGACACAGACGTGCCACGTCGGCCGACAGGTGCTCGGCGTTGTCCAGCGCGAGAACCATCGCCAGTGGCGCCACGGTGGAACACAGGGCCTGCAGCGGCTCACCGCCGCCGATCTGCACGCCGAGCGCAGCGGCCACCGCGGCCGGCAGCGCCGCGGCATCGGCCATCGGCGTCAGCTCGACCCAGCACACGCCCTGCGGGCAGAGCTGCGGACGCAAGTGCGGGAGCCGTTCGAGCAGATGCGCGACCAGCAACGACTTGCCCATGCCGCCGACGCCCACGACGCTGACCAGGCGATGCCGGTCGAGCAACGCGGCGAGCGATGACAGATCGTCGTCGCGGCCGAGCAAGGGCTGCAACTCCGCAGGAAGACGGGTCGGCAACCGCAAGAGGGGCGATGCTGCGCCTGCGCCCGCGCCAGCGGCAGGCGGCGTCGCGGCGTCGACGGGGGCGGCACCGACGGTGGTGACGGGGGCGACCAGGCGATAACCCCGTCCGGGAATGGTGACGACCACCTGATCGCCCAGCGCCTTGCGCAGTGCGCTCATCTGCGCCGCCAGGTTGTTGTCCTGCACGACCAGGCCGGGCCAGACGAACTCCATCAACGCGCGCTTGCTCACCAGTCGCCCTGGCCGCTCGGCCAGCGCGAGCAGCAGATCGAAAGCGCGTGCACCCAGCGGCACGTCCTGGCCGTCGGCCAGCAGGCGGCGTTCGTTCGGCTGCAGTTCGAAGCGGCCGAAGCGCAAGGGGGTTGCCGCCTGAGTCGTCACCATGCGTGGGCCCCGTGCGGTTGCTCGCCGCAACCTTGCGGCGCGGGCGCCGGCGATTTCAGCACTTGGGAGAAGCCTTCACAACGCCTTCAGGGCGTTGGGCCACCGTGGGTCGACAATGACGACTCGCCCAATCCGCAGCCCATCTGCCCTCCTCCGGGAGGACGCATCATGACCCATTCGCACACCGCCGGACACCGCCGGCTCGACGCGACGCGTCCGCTGGCCCGCCAGGCCGCTGGGCTCGGCCTGGCGGCAAACAGGCGCGCGCCTTGACGAGTTCCCCGACCGGCAAGCCTGTCCTCGACGAGTACCGGCGCTACCAGTGAGGCGGACCGCCTGACGCCTGCTTCGATTCTTCAACTGCCAAAGTTGCCGCGAACCGCGGCACCTCCCCGGGCCGCCGGCAGCGCCTACGTCAACGGCCGCATCTCGCAGTGGCACCCGACCGCGTGGAACAAGCGCCCCAGGCGGCGAAGATCGAGGTCGCCGTCCGTGCGTCGACGCACGGATCACGCGCCGCCGCCTCACCCCGTCAGCAGCAACGGCCCGTTGGGCGTGCGAATCGCCAGGCGCATGAACGGCCGGTCGGCGCGGTGCACCGTGACCTCGGCGCCGAGGTCGGCGAGCAGCGCGCGCAGCGGCTCGGGTTCGGGGTGGCCCATCTCGAACGACGCGAAGCTGCAGCCGGCGATCGACGTCGTCGCCGGGTGCACCGAGTCGAGCCAGTCGATGCAGTTGGGCGTCATCGAGCCGAACGGGTTGTCGTCGGCCGGCACCAGCAGCCGCCAGCGCAGCGTGCCGCCGTCGGGCGTCTGGCGCGAGGCGTCGGACAGTTCGGCCGCGATGCCGTGGCGGCGCATCGTGTCGCGCGCGTCGTCGAGCCGGCTGCTCTTCAGCATATAGAAGAACAGGCACGGCTGCGTCAGCTTGGCGATGCCCCGGCCCTTGGGGCCCTGCCCCCCGCTCTGCGACGGGTCGAGCGCCAGCAGCTCGAGGTAGACCTCGCCGCCGAGCGAGGCCAGCGCGTTCATCGTGCCGCGCCCGGGGTGGCGGCCGCCGAATTGCGGCCGCACGCCGCTGAGCCGCTCGAAGCGCTCGACCAGCGCGTCGAGGTCGCGGCCGGCGTAGGCGAAGTGGTCGAAGTGCATCGTGGTCTCGTTCTGGAGTGAGGGGTCGATCGTCGCCTGAGCGTGCATCGGCGACGACCCTGGCCGTCGCCGAGCGGGCATGTTGCCCAGTTCGGGCCGAGCCGGCAACGCCCCACGGGCGCGGCCCTTTCGACGAAGGTGTCCAATACGCTGGTTGCGGGCACGGAGGGCCCGGGAATCATCGCGATGTCGAACGCGGGCACGACGAACACGATCAGCGCGGCGCCGGCGGGCGCCGGCAAGTCGTCGATCCTCGGCGATCTGGCCGAGGGCCTCGCCGCGGGCGGCGACCTGCATGCGTTGCTGCGGCGCTTCCTGGCGCCGGTGATGCGCATCGGCGGCGCGCACGCCGGCGCGGTGCGCGTGCTGTCGGCCAGCGGCGAGCATCTCGAGCTGGTGAGCCAGCTCGGCCTGCCCGATGCGGTGGTCGTCGCCGAGCGGCTGGTCGATCGCGACTGCGGCGCCTGCGGCGCAGCCTTCGCGCGCGACGTGCTGGTGTGCGACTCGGCGCTCGTCGAGTGCGCGCGCCACGGCGACGGCCGCTATTTCGGCCACGAATGCCGGCACGTGGTCGCGGTGCCGATGAACCACGGCGGCCACGTGCTCGGCCAGTACACGCTGTTCTACGCGCAGCCCACGGTGCTCGCGCCGGACACCGCGGCGCTGCTGAAGACGATCGGCGAGCTGCTCGGCCTCGCGCTGCACGGCGCGCGACTGGAGCGCGAGAACCTGCAGGCCACGGTGCTCGCCGAGCGTCAGGCGCTGGCCGCCGAGGTGCACGATTCGGTGGCGCAGACGCTGGCGTTCGTCAAGATGCGCATGCCGCTGCTCGAGGCGGCGGTGCGCGCGCACGACGACGACAGTGCGCTCAGGTATTGCAGCGACGTGCGCCAGGCGGTCGGCGGCGCACACACCAATCTGCGCCACATCCTGACCCAGTTCCGCGCGCCGATGGACCCGCTGGGTCTGAAGCACGCGCTGCATTCCAGTATCCTGTCGTTCAACGAATTGACGCGAGTCGAGTTGTCGTACGACGACCGGGCCCCCGACCTTCGGCTGTCGGCGGCGCAGGAGTCGCAGGTGTTCCGCATCGTCCAGGAGGCCTTGGCCAACATCGCCAAACATGCCGGCGCGCAGCATGCCTGGCTGACGATCGAACGCGCGCAGGGGCGGGTCGAGTTGCTGGTCGAGGACGACGGTGCGGGGATGGCCGACACATCGCCGGCCGAATCGCATTTCGGCATCGACATCATGCGGCAGCGCGCGCAGCGCCTGGGCGGCGACATCGAGGTCGGCCCGCGCGAGGGCGGTGGTACGCGGCTGCGCGTGCACTTTCCCGATCCGGCGGGAGCGGCGTCGTGAGCGATGCGGCGCTGCGCGTCGTGCTGGTCGACGACCATGCCTTGTGCCGCAGCGGGCTGAGCGACCTGCTGCGCCACCGCGGCAACGTGCAGGTGGTCGCCGCGCTGGGCGACACCGATCAGGTGGCCGGCGTGCTGCGCCAGCACCGCCCCGACCTGCTGGTGCTCGACCTGCGCATGCCGCAGATCGACGGCCTGTCGCTGCTGCGCCGCCTGCGCGGCGAAGGCATCGACACCCCGGCGCTGGTGCTGACGATGAGCGACGCCGAAACCGACCTTGCCGCAGCGCTGCGCGCCGGCGTGCGCGGCTACCTGCTGAAAGACATGGAGCCCGAGGACGTGGCCGCGTCGATCGAGCGCGCGGCGCGCGGCGAGCTCACCGTGGCGCCGGCGATGACGCTCAAGCTCGCGCAGATGCTGCAGGCCGGCACCAAGGGCAGCGACCGCAAGGGCCTGCTCGACTCGCTCACCGATCGCGAGCGCCAGATCCTCGACCACCTGGCGCGCGGCGCCAGCAACAAGGCGATCGCGCGCACGCTCGACATCAGCCACGACACCGTCAAGCTGCACGTGCGGCACATCCTGTCGAAGCTCAACCTGAGCTCGCGCGTCGAGGCCGCGGTGTTCGCCGTCGAGGCGCGCGCCGCCGACGAGGCCCGCGGCGGCCGCTGAAGGGCCGCGCGAGCCGCGACGCGCTGCATCGGGCGAGCGACGAACCGGTCAGCCGCTGAAGGCCGCCTCGAGCGCGGCCTGCGTCTCGGGCAGCGCGCTCGCGCGCCACGCGTCGAACCAGTCGAGTTCTTCGCGCAGGCGCACCACCTCGCCGACCACGATCAGGCACGGCGCGCGCAGCCCCGCCGCGGCCACGCGCGCCTCGAGGTCGGCCAGCGTGGCGCTGACCACCTGCTGCTCGACCGTGGTGCCGCGCTGCACGACCGCCGCCGGCGTGTGCGCGCTCAGGCCGTGCGCGATCAACTGGCTGCAGATCTCGGCCAGCGCGGCCAGGCCCATGTAGATCACCACCGTCTGCCGCGGCCGCGCCAGCGCGGGCCAGTCGAGATGGCAGCTGCCGTCCTTCAGATGCCCGGTGACGAACACGCAGGCCTGCGCGTGGTCGCGGTGCGTCAGCGGAATGCCGGCGTAGCTCGCCACCGCGCACGCCGCGGTGATGCCGGGCACGGCCTCGAACTCGATGCCCTGCGCGGCCAGCGCCTGCAGCTCTTCGCCGCCGCGGCCGAACACGAACGGGTCGCCGCCTTTCAGGCGGATCACCTCGCGGCCCTCGCGCGCCAGGCGCACCAGCAAGGCGTTGATCTCGTCCTGCGACAGCGCGTGGCAGCCGCTGTGCTTGCCGACGTAGATGCGTTCGGCGGCGGGCGCGATCAGGTCGAGCACGCCCTCGCCCACCAGATGGTCGTACACCACCACGTCGGCGCGCGCCAGCAGCCGCGCCGCACGCAGCGTCAGCAGGTCGGGGTCGCCCGCGCCGGCGCCGACCAGAACCACCTTGCCCGTGCGGCGCGCGGGCCGCCGCGCGTGCAGTTCGACGATCGTGTTCATGCGCGACTCCATGACTCAGTGTTCGCCCTTGGTGCGCAGCAGCCCGGCCAGCCGGTTGCCCTGCTTCTGCGGGCCGCCGACGGGGAACAGGTCGTGCAGATAGCGGTTGCTGCCCTGCTCGGCACCCCACAGGCGCGTGAAGTGCTTGATCATCACGCGCACCTGCGCCTGCACACCGTGCTCGTGGTAGTACTGCCGCAGGTAGCGGATCACCTCCCAGTGCTGCGGCGTCAGCGTCAGGCCTTCCACGCGCGCCTGCGCGCGCACGAAATCCTCCGACCAGTCGGCCAGGTTCTGCAGGTAGCCCTCGCCGTCGGTGCGCACCTCGCGGTCGCCGACCATCAGGGTTCGTTGCAGCACGGTGGACATCTGACGCTCTCCTTCAGGCGGCGCGGGCCAGGGTCGCGCGCGCGGCCGCACGCTCGCGCTCGCGCCGCACGAACTCGACGAAACGCGCCGGCCAGTCGGTGCCGGTGACGCCGCGCAGGTGCGCGTACGACGCGAGCAGGTTGTGAATCACCACGCCGTCGTGCGCGCCGTCGATGCCGTGGCCGCGCTCGACGCGGTAGGCGAAGGCGACGCCGGGGTCGAGGTTCTCGAGGCTCGAATGGTGGAACTCGTGGCCGCGCACGAGCGCGCCGCCACCGGCCCAGGGCATGGCGCCGGTCTCCTGCAGGTGCACGTAGCCGCGGCCCACCGGCCGCTCGTGCATCACCGCGTCGCCCGGGATCACGCCGACCATGCGCGCGCTGCGGCCGCGCCAGTGCAGCGAGCGTGCCAGGTACATCAGGCCGCCGCACTCGGCGTAGGTGGGCAGGCCGGCGCTGACCGCCGCGTGCACGGCCCCGCGCAGCGCTGCGTTGGCCTCCAGCTCGGCCATGCAGGTTTCGGGGAAGCCGCCGCCGATGAAGAGCCCGTCGATCGCCGGCAGCCGCGCGTCGCGCAGCGTGTCGATCGGCACCAGCTCGGCCCCGGCCGCTTCGAGCGCAGCGAGGTCGTCGGGGTAGTAGAAGCCGAACGCGCGGTCGCGCGCGATGCCGATGCGCACGGCATGCCGCGCGCTCGCCGCGCTGGCCCCTTGGCGTTCGGTGTCGCGCGCGACCGGGGCGCGCACGGCCGCAGCGGCGTCGCACGGCAGCGCCGCCACGTCGGGCGGCAACGCGCCGGCCGAGGCGGCCAGCGCGGCCACGCGATCGAGGTCGACCTGCGCGGCGACGGCGCGGCCGATCTCGCGCACCCTTGCGTCGGCGTCGGCGACCTCGGCGCACGGCATCAGGCCGAGGTGGCGCTCGATCATCGCCAGGCGCTCGTCCTCGCCGAGCGCGCCGAGCACCGGCACGTCGGTGTAGTGCTCGATCACCGCGCGCAGCTTGGCTTCGTGGCGCGAGCCGCCGAGCCGGTTGAGGATCACGCCGCCGATGCGGATGTCGCGCTCGAACGCCTGGTAGCCGAGGATCAGCGGCGCGATGCCGCGCGTCATGCCGCGCGCGTCGAGCACCAGCACCACCGGCAGGCCGAGCCGGCGCGCCAGCGCCGCATTGCTGTTGCTGCCATCGAGCGCCAGGCCGTCGTAGAGGCCCTTGTTGCCCTCGACCAGCGCCAGTTGCGCGCCGCGCAGCGCCTGCACGAACGCGCTCGCCAGCGCGGCGGCGTCCATCAGGTACGGGTCGAGGTTGATGCAAGGCCGCCCGGCGGCGCGCGCGAGCCACATCGGGTCGATGTAGTCGGGCCCCTTCTTGAACGGCTGCACGCTCTGGCCGCGCGCCACCAGCGCCGCCGCCAGGCCGAGCGTGACGGTGGTCTTGCCCGAAGACTTGTGCGCGGCCGAGACGAGCAGGCGGTCCATCGCGTTCAGTGGGCCGCGGCCGGCTGGTCTTCGCGCGGCATGAAGTCGAGCACGTGCACGCCCACCGTGGTCAGCACAAAGGCCGCGCCCACGCCGCCCAGGCCGAGCAGCAGCTCGGGCCACGACGGTGCGTAGTGCGCGAGCGCGCCGTCGCCGAACGAACTGCTCGCGGTGTAGCCCGGAAAAATGTCGAGCGGGAACACCTGCGCGCCGACGATGAACACGTACAGCCACGCGAAGGCGCCCGCGACGACCAGCGCCGAGGCGGCGAGCACGGCGCGCTCGCCGGCCAGCCGCGGGTGGAACACCAGCAGCAGCGGCAGCAGCGACCCGGCGGCGACGTAGCCGCCCCAGAACAGCAGCGTCAGCACGCCGCCGTCGCGCAACACGAAGGCCTCGAAATCGGCCTGGCGCGCGAAGTACAGGTTGGTCAGGTGCTGCGCGGCCACCAGGTACAGCGACGCGACGACGAACACGCCGAGCAGACGCGCCATGCGGCGCAGCAGCGCCGCGTCGAGCGGCCGGCCGGCCCAGCGCGCCATCGCCGACTGCACGATCAGGAACACCGCCATGCCCCAGGCGAACGACAGCACGATGAACAGCGGCGCCAGCAGCGCCGACTGGTACGCCTGGCGCGCCACCAGGAAGCCGAAGATGAGGCCGGTGCCGCTGGTCAGCACGAAGCGCCATGCCAGCACCACCAGCCCCGCGGGGCGCACGAAGCCGACGAGGCGGCGCTCGAACATCGTCCACAGGTACACCGCGACCACCGCGGCCAGGCCCGAGTACAGCAGCACGTTCCACGCGAACACGCTCGACAGGTTGTAGTGCGTCGCCGCGACGAGCAGGCGATCGGGCCGGCCGAGGTCGAGCACCAGCACCATCAGGCCGCCGGCGAGCATGGCCAGGCACAGCAGCCCCGACAACGGCGCGCGCGCCTTGTACTCGGGCCGGCCGAACACCGAGCCGATCGAGCCGACGTTGAGCACGCCCGAAGCCGCCACGATCATGAAGATCGCGAACACGTGCGGCAGGCCCCACACCACCTGGTTGTTCATGCCGGTGACGATGTGGCCGCGATCCTCCATCACGTGCGCCGCGGCCAGGCCGATTGCCGTGATGACGCCGCCCAGCGCGACGAGCAGCCAGAAAGCGCGGGTGTCGTTGCCGCCCACGTCAGAGTCCCTGGTAACGCACGCCGGGGTCGAGCCGCAGGTCGGCGCGCAGCGCCACGGTGCCGGCCTCGCGAACGCGCTGCGCGATCTCGCTGCCGGCGTCGTTCAGATCGCCGAATACGATCGCACGGTGGCCCGCGTCGGCGCAGGCCTCGGCGCACGCGGTCATGAACACGCCGCGATCGATGCGGTGCACGCACAGCGTGCAGCTCTCGACGCAGCCCTTGCCGCGCGGCACTTCGGGCCGCTGGTCGACCACCGGCTCGTGCACGAACGAGCGCGCCTTGTACGGGCACGCCATCATGCAGTAGCGGCAGCCGATGCAACTATGGCGGTCGACCAGCACGATGCCGTCGGCGCGCTTGAACGACGCGCCGGTGGGGCACACGTCGACGCACGGCGGCTGCGCGCAGTGCTGGCACATCACCGGTGCCGATGCCTTGCGGCCGGTGGACGCCTGCTGCAGCTCGACCTTGCGGATCCACTGCGCCGAGGTCGGCGTGGCCGTGCTCGGCAGCCCGTTCTCGCGCTGGCAGGCGTCGACGCACGCGGTGCAGCCGTCGGCGCACTTGGTGGCGTCGACCAGCAGGCCCCAGCGCTTGCGCGCGTCGGCGCCGGCGCTCGGCGTGGCGGCGTGCGCCACCTCGACCAGGTGCACGCCGGGCGCCAGCAGCGCACCGGCCATGCCGGCCGCGGCCACGCCGAGCACCGCGCGCCGCGCGGGCGAGGCCTTGCTCGTCGCCTCGTTCGCCGCGCTGCCTTTCGCGCGGTGCACTCCGGTATCGGACCCCTGCGCGCTCATGGCTTGGTCTGCAGCGCGACCGCGCTCGGCTTGCTGCTGTGGCATTCGAAGCAGTCGATGCGCACCGCGGCATAGCTGTGGCAGCTCACGCAGAAGTCGGTCGGCGCCTGCGCGACGCTGTGCGTCTTGGCGCTCGCGTGGCAGTCGATGCAGCCGGCGAGGCTGAATTTGGCGCCGCGGATGCCGCCGTGCACCGTGTCGTCGCGCTGGTGCTTCAGCATGTCCATGTGGTTACGCCGCATCGACGCCGTGTCGGCCACGCACTGCTCGCCCTTGATGGCACGCTCGATCACGGGCCTGGGCGTACGCTCCTCCCCCGCCTGCGCAGGCCCCAGCACGAAGAGAGCGAACAGCGCGGTCAGGCCTCGCAGCACCTGCCTGCCGAGCCAAGCGGCCGCCGCGGATCCGGCTTTGCCGGTCCGCTGGCGGCGCCCCCTCGAGGGGGAGGCGGCCGCCAGGCCGCATCGGGGGTGGGTCATTCTCCCAGGCCCATCTGGATGTAGCCGGTGGGGCAGACGTCCTTGCAGATGTGGCAGCCGATGCACTTGGCATAGTCGGTGTCGACGTAGCGACCCATCGTCGACTTCGCCTTCGGCACCTTGAACACCGCGGTCTGCGGACAGAAGACGACGCAGTTGTCGCACTCGAAGCACAGGCCGCAGCTCATGCAGCGCTTGGCCTCGGCCTGCGCCTGCGCCTCGAGCAGCGGCAGCATGCGCTCCTCGAAGTTGTTGAGCGCCTGCTCGGCGCTCAGCGTGACGACCTTGCGCTTGTTGCGCGGCGTGTAGCCGAAGTGCCCGAGGAACAGCTCGCTGTGCGGGATCACGTAGCGGTCGGAGCGGTTGTCGAAGTTGTGCACCGCGCCCTTGTTGGTGTCGGTGCCGTGCAGCGGCTCGTGAATCGCGGGGATCTCGAGGCCTTTCTCGACCATCTTGCGCATCAGGTCGAAGCTGTGCACGTCGACCTTGGGCCGCTTGCCCTGCGGCTCGCCGCGCAGCAGGCGGTCGATGCCGTCGGCGGCGATCGCGCCGTGGCCGATCGCGGTGGTCAGCAGGTGCGGGCGGATCACGTCGCCGCCGCAGAACATGCCTGGCTGGCCCTGCACCTGGTAGTTCTTGTCGGCCGCGACCGCGCCCTTGCCGTTGTCGAGCACTTCGAGCCCGGTGAAGTCGACCGCCTGGCCGATCGCCGAGACGATCAGGTCGGCCTCGATGTCGACTTCGGTGCCGGCGACGTTCTTGATCTCGAGGCGGCCGCCGGCGATGCGGGCTTCGCACTGCACCACGCGCAGCGCGGTGGCGCGGCCCGAGGCGTCGCAGATCACCGCCACCGGCGCCATGCCGCCGCGGATCGCGATACCCTCGGCGAGCGCGTGCTCGATCTCGTGGCGGCTGGCCTGCATCTTGTCGATCGCGAACACCGAGGTCAGCGTCACCTCGGCGCCCTGGCGGCGCGACAGCAGCGCGGCATCGTGCGCGGCAAAGCCCGTGCTGCCCGAGATCGCGACCTCGGGCCGGTCGCTCTCGTGCACCTGGTCGATGTGGCCGAGCCGGCGCGCGACGGTGGCCACGTCGATCGAGGTATCGCCGCCGCCGACCACCACCACGCGCTTGCCCACGTGCTGCATGCGGCCGTCGTTGAACGCCTTCAGGAACGCGGTCGCGGTGACGACGTTGGGTGCCTGCGCGCCCGGCACCGGCAGCGGCCGGCCGCTTTGCGCGCCCAGGCCGAGGAACACCGCGTCGAACTCGGCGCGCAGCGCCTCGAGCGTGACGTCGCGGCCGATGCGCGTGTTCATGCGCGTGGCCACGCCGAGGTCGAGGATGCGGCCGATCTCGGTGTCGAGCACCGTGCGCGGCGTGCGGAAGCCCGGGATGCCGTAGCGCATCATGCCGCCCAGCTCGGCGCGCTCGTCGAAGATCGTGACGTCGTGGCCTTTGCGCGCGAGCTGATAGGCCGCCGACAGCCCTGCCGGCCCGCCACCGATCACCGCCACCTTCTTGCCGCTGCGCTGCGCGGGCTTGGGATACGCGAGTCTGTGCTCGTTGGCCCACTCGCCGAGGAAGTGCTCGACCGAGTTGATGCCGACGAAGTCTTCCACCTGGTTGCGGTTGCAGCCCGACTCGCACGGCGCCGGGCACACGCGCCCCATCACCGAGGGCAGCGGGTTGGCCTCGGTGAGGCGGCGCCAGGCGTACTCCTGCCACGGCATGCCGGCGGGGGGCTTCTCGATGCCGCGCGCGATGTTGAGGTAGCCGCGGATGTCCTCGCCCGACGGGCACGACGCCTGGCACGGCGGCGCGCTCTGGATGTAGGTGGGGCACTTGTGCGAATGGTCGGCGTCGAAGATCTCCTGCTGCCAGGGCAGAGGGGCCTCGTCGCCATCCTTGAAGCGGCGGAAGGTCAGCTTGGCCGGGGCGGCGGGCGGCACGGACGACATGCGGTTCTCCTCGTCTTCGGGGTCAGTGCGGCTCGCCGAGGCGGATCGCCGCGCTGACCAACTGATGCACGCCGCCGACCATGCTCATGTCGAAGCCGTAGTACGGCAGCACCTTGCTGAACTGCGCCTTGCAGATGGCGCAGATCGTGGCCATGAAGTTGACGCCGTGCGCATCGCGCACGTTCTTCAGCGCCTCCATGCGTGGCAGCGCGCCCTTGACGCGCACTTCCATCAGGTCGTCGGTGAGCAGACCGCCGCCGCCGCCGCAGCAGAAGGTGGCTTCGTGCGTGGTGCCCGGCGCCATGTCGTGGAAGCGGTTGGCCACCGCGCGGATGATCCTGCGCGGGATCTCGAACTGCCCGCCGGGCACGTCGCCCATGCGCGAGGCGCGCGCCACGTTGCACGAGTCGTGGAAGGTGACGATGCGGTGGTCGTTCTTCTCCTTGTCGAACTTCAGCGCGCCGCGCTCGATCAGGTCCCAGGTCAGCTCGCAGATGTGCATCGGCTGCCGGACCCGCGAATCGAGCTGGCTCTGCAGCGCGAGCGCGAACGGGTCGTGACCACCGGCGCCGATGCCCACCAGCGTGTTCCAGAAGCTGTAGGCCACGCGCCACGCGTGGCCGCATTCGCCGACCACGATGCGCTTGGCGCCCAGTTCGAGCGCGGCCTCGCGGATGCGCAGCGCGATGGTGCGCATCTGCTCGTAGTTGCCGATGAAGAGGCCGAAGTTGCCCGCCTCGCTGGCCTTGGAGCTGAGCGTCCAGCGGATGCCGGCGGCGTGGAACACCTTGGCGTAGCCGATCAGGCTCTCGACGTGCGGCTCGGAGAAGAAGTCGGCGCTCGGCGTGATCAGCAGCACCTCGGCGCCGGCCTCGTCGAGCGGGAAGCGCACGTCGACGCCGGTCTCCTCCTTGGTGTCCTCCTCGAGCCCGGCCAGCGTGTCGGCCAGCGCCGGCTCGGGAATGCCGAGGTTGTTGCCGATGCGGTGCACCTTGCCGATGATCTCGTTGGCGTATTTCTGCCCCAGGCCCACCGAGTCCATGATCTCGCGCGCGGCCATCGTCACCTCGGCGGTGTCGATGCCGTACGGGCAGAACACGCTGCAGCGGCGGCACTCGCTGCACTGGTTGAAGTAGCTCCACCACTGGTCGAGCACGTCCTTGGTCAGATCGACCGCGCCCACCAGCTTCGGGAAGTGCTTGCCGGCGAAGGTGAAGTGGCGGCGGTACACGCCGCGCATCAGGTCCTGCCGCGCCACCGGCATGTTCTTGGGGTCGCCGGTGCCGAGGAAGTAGTGGCACTTGTCGGAGCACGCGCCGCAGTGCACGCAGGCGTCCATGTAGACGCGCAGCGAGCGGTACTTGTCGAGCAGCTCGCCCATCTTGGCGATCGCGCGCTGCTGCCAGCCCTCGGCCAGTTCGCCCGGGAAGCCGATCGCTTTCTGGATCGCCGGCGACGCGACGAACGGCTTGCTGTGCGCCATCGCGCCCTCGGCCACCAGCGGGATCACCGGGTAGGCGTTGAGCTTCGGGGTGGCGAACGCGGCGGTGGCCATGGTGCGGGCCTCAGCGTTTCGGGTCGAGCGCGGCGGCCCAGGGCGCCAGGTGCCGCGCCTCGCGCGGCGTGTCGGCCTGGTTGCGCGTGGGGCTGAAGAGCAGCCCCGGTGCGTGCATCAGCTTGCTGATCGGGAACACCAGCATCAGCAGCGCCACCAGGCTCAGGTGCGCGAGCAGCAGCGGGTCGGCCGGCAGCGGCTGCAGGTCGAAGCGCAACAGGCCGAGCATGAACGCCTTGAGCGCGACGATGTCGGTGTGCGCCACGAAGCGCATCGCCAGCCCCGTGCCGGCGATGGCCAGCAGCAGCGCCAGGTGCAGGTGGTCCGACGGCGTCGAGATGTAGCGCACGCGGTCGACCCGCCAGCGCCGCACCCACAGCCCCGCCAGCCCCAGCACCATCACGAAGCCGGCGTAGGTGCCGAACGCCTGCACCCAGACCACCGGCGCCCACACCGGCTGCTGGAAGTAGCGCAGGTGGCGCAGCAGCACCAGCAGCAGCGCGGCGTGGAACAGCCAGCCGAACGCCCAGGTCCACTTGCTCGACTTGAACAGGCTCTCGAAGAACACCACCTCGCGCGTCATGCGCAGCACCACGCCGGTGCCGGTGATGGGCGCCGGCGTGGTGGGGATCTTCAGCGGCGCCGGCGTGCGCGCGTAGCCGCGGATCTTGACCGCCAGCCCGACCACCATCACCGCCGCCGCGACATACAGCAATGCCGCGTAGCCGATCGTCAGCGCGCTCACGGCGAGCCCTCTGCTGCGGCGGTCGGGTCCCTCGTCAGACGCAGCCGGTGGGCTTGGGCAGCCCCGCGATCTTGCACGCCTGCTTGGCCGGGCCGTACGGGAACAGCTCGTACAGGTACTTGCTGTTGCCCTTGTCGGGGCCGAGCTGCTTGCCGATCGCCTTGGTCAGCACGCGCACCGCCGGCGCGATCTGGTACTCGTTGTAGTAGTCGCGCAGGAAGTTCACGACCTCCCAGTGGTTGGGCGACATCTCGACGTTCTCGCTCTTGGCGATCTCCAGCGCGACGTCTTCGCTCCAATCGGCCAGGTTGACGAGGTAGCCCTCCTCGTCGGTCTCGTAGGTGGTGCCGCTGACTTCGATGCCCATGGATAGACCTCCTTCAGGATTTGCGTCGGCCGGGCCCTAGAGCCACGACTGGTTGTTGGGATGCTCGGCGACCAGGTCGACGAAGCCATCGTAGTCGACCGGCACGACGCCCTCGACCAGCCGGCCCGCCATGCCGCGCGCCTCGACGTCGGGCTGCAGCGCGTAGACCTTCAGCGTCTGCAGCGCCTGCGCGAGCTGCGCCGACTCGGCGCCGCCGCGCGTGGCGGCGTAGATGGCGTCTTCGATCAGCAGCAGCGCGTGCCCGGGCTGCGCCAGCCGCAGGCAACTGCGCAGCGCGCTGGTCTGGGTGTGCGACTTGTTGACGATGTGCAGCATGGGCGTCCCTCGGCCTTCAGAACGACAGCACGACGTCCTGCTCGGCCATCAGCGCCGCCAGCTCCTGGCTCGACAGCACCTCGACGGGCACCAGCAGGTCGGCCTCGGCGAGGCCGCGCGCCTGCAGCGACTCGCGCTCGACGAAGAGCTTCTCGACGTCGTAGCCCTCGAGCGCGCGGTAGGTCGGCGAGAAGTTCTTGATGCCGATCGCCTTGCTGTTCTGGCCCTTCACCAGCTCGTAGACGCCGTCGTCGACGAACACCAGGCTCACGTCCTGGTCGAAGGTGGCGGCGATCAGCACCACCTCGAGGCTCTCGAGCGCGTAGATCGTGCCGTACGGCGCCTTGCGGTTGACGAACATGAACTTCTTCACGTCAGTCTCCGAAGGTCACGAGCCGATCGGCCTTGATGCCCGAGTCGACCAGTTGCCCGAGGCCGGCGATGCGGAACCCCGGCGCCAGCAGCTCGTCCTTGATGCCGCGGCGCAGCGCGGCGGCGACGCACACCACCAGGTCGACCCCGTGCTCGGCGTTCAGCGCCGACCAGCGGTTGACGATGTGGCGGTCGTCCTGCGGCGGCTCGGTGTAGCGGCTCGCGTTGTAGACCCCGTCGTGATAGAAGAACACGCGCTGCACCTGGTGCCCGCGCCGGATCGCCGCGGCCGCGAACTGGTACGCGCTGTCGCTCGCCTGGTGCGTGTAGGGGCCTTCGCTGACGAGCAAGCCGAACTTCATTTCAGTCATCCATGGTGCCAAACAGCACTCGCGCCGCATGAATCCGTCGCAACCGAGCGGCCGCCGCGGATCCGGCTTTGCCGGGCCGCTGGCGGCGCCCCCCTGGGGGGGAGGCGCCGAAGGCGCTTCGGGGGGGATTCACTTCAGAAGCGGATGTGTGCCGACGCGTTGAGGCTCGAGCGCGAGCCGCGCCAGTCGTCGATCAGGTACTTGGTGAACGGCAGGTCGCACTTCTCGAAGAAGCGCGGCCAGCCGATGCGCTCGACCCAGTCGGACAGGCGCTCCCACGGGCGCGCATCGGCCTTGTAGGTGTAGAGGATCTTCTTGACGATCGCCGACACCTCGGGCCAGCGCGGCGGGTTGTTGGGCAGCCCGGCGGCCACCATCTTCATGAAGGTGGGCTTGCCGCGCGCGTTGGAGTTCTTGCCGCCGACCCAGATCGCGAACTTGGAGTGCTCGGGGTCGTTGATCTGCATCGGCGGGCACGGCGCGTAGCAGGCGCCGCAGCAGATGCACTTCTTCTCGTCGACCTCGAGGCTCGGCTTGCCGTTGACCAGCGCCGGGCGGATCGCCGCCACCGGGCAGCGCGCCACCACCGCCGGGCGCTCGCAGATGTTGGCCACCAGATCGTGGTTGATCTTCGGCGGCTTGGTGTGCTGCATCACGATCGCCAGGTCGGCCTGGCCGCCGCAGTTGATCTCGCAGCACGAGGTCGACAGATGCACGCGGTTGGGCATCTCCTCCTTGATGAACTCGGTGTACAGCTCGTCCATCAGCGCCTTGGCGGCGCCGGAGGCGTCGGTGCCCGGGATGTCGCAGTGCAGCCAGCCCTGCGTGTGCGCGATCATCGACACCGAGTTGCCGGTGCCGCCCACCGGGAAGCCGTTGCTGGTGAGCGCCTCGATCAGCGGCGCGACCTTGTTCTGGTCGGCCACCATGAACTCGATGTTCGAGCGGATCGTGAAGCGCACGTGGCCGTCGGCGTACGTGTCGGCGATGTCGCATAGCTTGCGGATGGTGTGCACGTCCATCTGCCGCTGCGTGCCGGCGCGCACCGTCCACACCTCGTCGCCCGAGTGCGACACGTGGTGCAGCACGCCGGGGCGCGGGCGGTCGTGGTACCTCCAGTTGCCGTAGTTCTTCAGCAGCGTGGGGTGCATGAACGGCTTGGGGTCGGGGCAGCCGCTCTCGATCGGGGTGCGATGGGCCATGAAGTCCTCGTCTATCGGTTTGTCACGCGGACAGTCGCCGCCGGGCCGCCCCAAGGCGACTGAGCCCCCTCGGGGGGCAGCGACGCGGCGCAGCCGCTAGCGTGGGGGTCCACATCAGGCTTCCGCCTTCTTGGCATTGATGCGCGCGACCTCGTCGTCCCAGCCGTCGGTGCGCACGTAGGGGTTGGTGCGTGGCGTGGTCACCATGTTGGCGTCGACCTCGACGCCGATGCCCTCGAGGAAGTTGACCAGCCCGATGCGCTCGATCATCTCGCCGGTGCGCTCGTGCTCGAGCGCGTTCTCGGCGAAGAAGTCGATCACCTTCTGGCCCAGCTCGACCAGCGCGGCGTAGTCCTCGTCGGTCTTCAGCGGCATGAACGGGATCACCACCGTGCCCATCAGGTCGCCGATCTTCAGCGTGCGCTTGCCGCCGATCAGGATGGTGGCGCCGGTGTCGGTGCCGTGCGCGAGCGCGCCGGTCATCACGTTGATGCAGTGCATGCAGCGCACGCAGTTGCCGTTGTCGATCTCGAGGGCCTGGGTGTCGTTGACCTTGACGCTGGAGATCTTGTCGCCCTGTGCGACGTCGCGCACCTCCTTGAGCATGATGGCCTTGGTCGGGCAGCGCGCGACCACGTCGTTGACCAGCTCGTTCATGCCGTGCTTGGCGAACCACTTGCGCGCCAGCGTCTCGTCGGTTCGCATGTTGTCGCGCCAGGTGCCGATCACCGCCATGTCGGAGCGCTGGATCGAGTTCATGCAGTCGTTCGGGCAGCCGCTGAACTTGAACTTGAACTTGTACGGCAGCGCCGGGCGGTGGATGTCGCCGACGAAGGTGTTGATCACCTGCCGGTGCGCGCGCTGCTCGTCGTAGCAGCTCTGCTCGCAGCGCGCGGCGCCGACGCAGCTCATCGAGGTGCGCACCGCGGGGCCCGCGCCGCCGAGGTCGAAGCCCAGCTCGTTGAGCTCGTCGAACGCGGCCTGCACCTTGTCGCTCTTGGCGCCCTGGAACATGATGTCGCCGCTTTGCCCGTGGAACGCGATCAGGCCCGAGCCGTGCTTCTCCCAGATGTCGCACATCTTGCGCAGCACCTGGGTGTCGTAGTGCATGCCCGCCGGCGGCTGCACGCGCAGCGTGTGGAACTCGGCGGCGTCGGGGAACACCGGCTTGTCGTCCTCGCCCTTCAGCTCGGTGAAGCGCGGGATCACCCCGCCGCCGTAGCCGAACACGCCGATCGTGCCGCCCTTCCAGTAGCCCTTGCGCGTGCGGTACGAGGTCTCGAGCTGGCCGAGCAGGTCGACCATGTAGTCCTTGTCCTTCGCCAGGTGCTTCAGGCCGGTGACGAAGCTCGGCCAGGGGCCGCCCTCGAGCTGGTCGAGGATCGGCGTGGGGTGCGGTTTCTTGGCCATCGGTGGTCTCCTGTGGTCGCCGCTGCTTCGAGGCGCCGGCCCGCCGGCGCCGCCACGAGCGCCGGCCGTGCGGACGGCGCGCGCGCGTTGGCCGCCACGATAGGGCCCTGGCGCGTCCAAGATATACCCCGGAAGGGTTATCCGCCGCTCACCCGTACCGGGTATGGACGCCGGCTGGCGCGCCCGCGCTCAATGCGGCTTTCGCAGGGCCTGGCATGACGCGCCTGACACCGCTCGCGCAACTGCGCGCGCCGCTCGGCGGCCAGCGCATCGAACTGCAGCAGGTCGACCACGAGGCCGGCGGCATGAGCCTGCTGCGCACGCGCATCCGCGAAGGCCAGCGCTTCACCGTGTTCGACATCGATCCGCAGACCGCGCTCGAATGGGGCCGCGCGCTGCTGCGCTGGGCCGATGCCCAGCAGACGCGCTGAGGCGATGGACGCCGCTGCCGCGATGGTCGACGTGAAGTTCTCGCTGGCGGGCGACGCGCTGCCGCGCGACCACGGCCAGCTCGTGGCGCAGGCGCTGGCGCAGCACCTGCCGTGGCTCGACGACGACCCCGCGTTCGGCGTGCACCGCGTCAAGCTGGTCGCCGGCAGCGGCGAGCCGGCGCTGCTGTCGCGGCACTCGCGCCTCGCGCTGCGCGTGGCGCGCACGCGCGCCGCCGCGGTGGCCGCGCTGGCCGGCGCCACGCTCGACATCGGCGGCTGCCGCGTGCAACTGGGCGCGGCGGTGGTGCGCGAGCTGCTCGCGCACGCCACCTTGTACGCGCCGCTGGTGGTGGCTCCGGCCGACGGCGACTGCGACGAGGCCACCTTCCTCGGCTGCGTGCAGGCCGAACTCGACGCGCTGGGCGTGCGCGCCCGCCTCGTCTGCGGACGGCGCGGTGCGCTGTGCCACTGCGGCGCGCAGCTCGCCGGCTTCAGCCTGATGCTCGACGGCCTGTCGGCCGCCGATTCGCTGCACGTGCAAGAGCACGGCATCGGCGGCCACCGGCGCCTGGGCTGCGGCGTGTTCGTGCCCCACCGCTCGGCCGCGGCCGTGGCGGCCTGAAGTCGTGCGCTTCGCCGACGGCCACCGATTCCGCTAGAGGCCAGTCACCGTGCGCGTCAAGAGCCACTGGTTCCGCAGCGAGGCGCCCAAGAGCGCCGAGCAGCAGGCCAGCGCGGCGGCGTTCATCGTCTGGCGCACGGCGCACCACATGCTGCAGCAGATGCGCAAGGCCGGCTTCCAGATCGACCCCGGCGTCGCCTACTTCGAGTTCCAGCGCGAGGCGATGGCGTTCCTGATCGCGGTGGTCGACCGCATCGCCTACGCACGATTCGACGCCGACACCCGCGCGGCGTTCATCCAGGCGCTGGTGCACCACGGCGCGCGCACCTTCGAAGACAACGCCGCCGAGCTGCTCGGGCCGCGCCCCGATGGCGCGTCGCACGGCGACGCCTTCATCGACCTCGTCAACGAGCTGAGCGACCAATATGCCGATTTCGGCGCCGAGCGGCGAGCGGGCGACGCGTCGTTCACGCCCGACTTCGCGTTCGTGCGCTACTTCGCCAGCCGGCTCGCCGATACGTTGCCGCAACCCGACCAGCGCTGGGCGCTCGACCAGGTGATCGCCAGCGAAGCGCCGGCTGCGGTGGCGACGATGCAAAGCGCGCTCGGCAACCTGCTGTCGCCGCGGCCGCGCAGCGCGCGGCGCACGACCCTGAGCGGCGACTGATGCAAGGCCGCGAGCGATGAACCCACCGCTCACCGCCGCCGCCTGCGCGTCGCCCGCGCCGGGCCAGCAGACCAGCCCTGAGCGCCACGCCGTGCCCGATCTCGCCGATGCGCAGGCCTATGCCGCGTGGCGCGAGCGCAAGCTGGCCGGGCGCGCACGCAGCGCCGCCGAGCTGCAGGTCGACATCGGCGACCCGCGCGCGCTGACCCCCGACGAGCGCCAGGCGCTGCTGCAGCGCTGCGCGCGCTGGAACATGGCGATCTACCGCTGCCGCGACGCGGTGGCCGACAAGCCGGCGGTGCTCGCGCTGGCGCGTCAGCTCGGCCTGCGCCGCCTCGACGGCAACTGGCTGGCCGACGACGACGGCCTGTCGAGCATCGCGGTGCGCGACGGCGAGCCGCGCGGCGAGTACATCCCGTACACCACGCGGCCGATCAAGTGGCACACCGACGGCTACTACCACCCCGACGGCCGGCGCATCCACGGCATGCTGCTGCACTGCGTGCGTGCGGCCGCCGCCGGCGGCGTCAACGCGCTGCTCGACCACGAGCTGGCGTACATCGCGCTGCGCGACGCCTCGCCGCGCTGGCTGGGCGCGCTGATGGCGAGCGACGCGATGACGATCCCGGCGCGCACCGACGAAGGCGGCGTCGCGCGCGCGGCGCAGGCCGGGCCGGTGTTCTCGATCGGCGCGGGCGGCGCGCTGCACATGCGCTACACCGCGCGCACGCGCAGCATCGTCTGGAAGGACGACGCCGCCACGCGCGAGGCGGTGGCGTTCCTCGAGCGCTTTCTGGCCGACAACCCGTTCACGCTGCGGCTGCGGCTCGAGCCCGGCATGGGCCTGGTGGCCAACAACGTGCTGCACGACCGCAGCGGCTTCGCCGACGACCCCGCCGCGCCGCGCCTGCTGTGGCGCGCACGCTACCTCGACCGCGTCGACGCACCCGCCCCGGAGGCCGCATGGCGCAGTGGGTGACGATCTGGCGCGCCGCGCAACTCGTCGGCGTGCCGCGCGGCGTGCTGCAGCAGCGCGTCCGATCCGGCGAGATCGAGCTGAACGACGGCCTGGTGTCGACCGACGCGCTGCTGCGCCTGTACCCCACGGCCGAGATCGAGCAATCGGGGATGTTCGAGCGCGTGATGCAGATCCGCGACGACGCCTTCGCGCGGCGTGTGCGCGAGCGGCTGCTGCCGAGCCAGGAGGTGCTGGCGCAGCGGCTGTTCCGCCAGGGCCAGGAGCTGGCCGACGTGCAGCGCCACCTGCAGCGCTACCACGCGCTGGTGCTCGAGCTGCGCGAGGCGCTGCGCCGCGCGCGGGCCGACGATGCCGACGACACCCGGCTGCTCGCATTGCAACGCCAGCTGAACGACGGGCTGGCGCGGGCGCTGGCCACCGAACCGGTCGATGTGCTGAACGTGATGGACGACGTGCTGAAGATGGTGTCGGCGCAGGTGACGCTGCGTCCGAGCGGACACCAGTTCGCGGTGGAAGGCCACGACACGCTGCTGCAGGCGGGCCTGCGCGCGGGGCTGAAGCTCAACTACGGCTGCGGCAACGGCACCTGCGGCATGTGCAAGGTGCGCGTGATCTCGGGGCAGGTGGTCAAGTGCATGCCGTTCGACTATCCGATGTCGGAGATCGAGAAGAGCCAGGGCTACGCGCTGATGTGCGCCAACACCGCCGCCAGCGGCGAGCTGACGCTCGAGACGCTGGAGGCCGGCGGCCCGGCCGACATCCCCGAGCAGCAGATCGTGACCGCCGCGCGCGCTGTGCGCGAGCTGGCGCCGCGCACGCGGCTGCTGCACCTGCAGACGCCGCGCACCCACCGGCTGCGCTTTCTGGCCGGCCAGGCGGTGACGCTCGGCCACGCCGGCACGCTGCAAAGCGGCGGCGAAGACATCAGCCTGACGCTGCCGATCGCCAGCTGCCCGTGCGACGACCGCAACCTGCACTTCTACATCGACGGCGACGCCGACGACGCGTTCTCCAGGCGGGTGTTCGACGGCACCATCAAGCCGGGCGACCCCATCAACCTGCGCGGGCCGATGGGCGAGTTCGTGCTCGGCGACGGCCAGCGCCCGCTGGTGTTCGCCGCCTGCGACCTCGGCTTCGCGCCGATCAAGAGCCTGATCGAGCACGCGCTGTCGCTCGACAGCGCGCCGTCGCTGTCGCTGTTCTGGCTGGCCACGCGCGCCGACGGCCACTTCCAGGCCAACCAGTGCCGTGCCTGGTCCGAGGCGCTCGACCCGTTCGAGTACGCGCTGTTCAACCATGCCGACGCCGCCGCCGGCGCACAGCAGGTGTTCGAGGCGATCCGCGCCGACCAGTTCGACGTCGACTGCGACTTCTACCTCGCCGGCCCGCCCGGCTTCATCGGCCCGCTGGGTGACGCGCTGGCCGACGCCGGCGTGCCGGCGCAGCAGATCTCGCGCGAGGTCGTGTGAGCGAGAACACCTCGAGCGCCATACCAACCGGCGGCGGCTGCGAAAGCGGCGAGCCGTTCGCGCTGCGCGTGCTGGGCCACAGCATGCTGCCGGAGTTCGCGCACGGCGACGTCATCGTCATCGAGCCCGACGGCGCGCTGCACGACGGCAGCTTCGTGCTCGCCTACGTCGGCGACGAATGGCTGTTCAGGCAGCTCGCCCGCGACGCCGACGGCTGGCGGCTGCGCGCGCTGAATGCCGCCTACCCCGAGCAGCGCCTGAGCGACCTGGCCGCGGTGCGCGGCGTCGTGATCCAGAAGGCGGTGCCGGGCCGGCGCCGCCTGAGCAAGCGCTACGTCTGACGGCCGCCCGCTCGGTGCAGGCTCCGTGCGGTTAGCATCAGCGCGGCCCGCAAAGGGCGCGTTGGCGAGGTGCGCGTGTCGTACTTGAACGATCCCCGGGTGTTCTTCGCGGCCGAGCGCACGCTGCTGGCCTGGCAGCGCACGGCCATCGCGCTGATCGGACTGGGATTCGTGGTCGAACGATTCGGCCTCTTCATGCGGCTGGCCACCGGCGCGAGCCTGCCGGCGATGCAAGGCCACATGTCGCTGCTGTTCGGCGTCGCGTTCCTGCTGCTCGGTGCCGCGGTGGCCACGGTCGCCGCGTGGCAGTTCGGCCGCTTCCTGCACGAGCTGTCGGGGCCCGAGATCCCGCGCGGGCATGCCGTCTGGATGGGTCCGGCGATCAACTATGCGCTCGCGCTGACGGCGCTGGGGATGGTGGTGTGGCTGGTCACCGCCGCGCTGGCGGCCTGAGCCGGCTGCGCGCCGCAGCACGGCTTGCGACGACGCTGCTGGTCGCCTGTGCGCTGGCCGCCTGCTCGGCATGGCCGCTGGGCACCTCGATCCCGACGCGCTGGCAGCCGTCGGCCAACTTCGACCAGCGCCGGCCGACGCTGGTGGTCATCCACTACACCGGCAGCGAAACCGCCGCCGACGCGCTGCGCACCCTCACCACCGCAACGCCGGCGGTCAGCGCACATTACCTGATCGTGCGCGACGGCAGCATCGTCCAGTTGGTCGACGAGCGCGCGCGGGCGTGGCACGCGGGCGAGTCGCGCTGGGGCGCGTCGTTCGACGTCAACTCCGACTCGATCGGCATCGAGCTCGACAACGACGGCCGCACGCCCTACCCGCAGGCCCAGATCGACGCGCTGCTGGCGTTGCTGGCGGATCTGCAGCGGCGCTATCGGCTGCCGGCGGCGGCGTTCGTCGGCCACGCCGACGTCGCGCCATGGCGCAAGGTCGACCCCGGCCCGCTGTTCCCGTGGCGCACGCTCGCGGCCAGCGGCTTCGGCCAGTGGTGCGACCCGCCCTACCCCGAGCCGCCGCCAGATTTCGACTTCGCGCTCGGGCTGCGCGCGATCGGCTACGACACGCGGCAACTGGACAGCACGTGGGCCGCCTTCCGGCTGCACTACGCGCCCGACGAAACGGCGGCCGAGCCCAGCGAGCGCGAGCGCGCGCTGGTGTACTGCCTGAGCGGGCTCGCCAGCTCGCCATAGGCGGCGCGGGCGCGGTGGCTTCGATCGAGCCCCCGCGCGCTGCCCAATCTCGCACCCGTGCCGGCGGCCGCGGCGCCGGATCGGCGCGGCCGGTCGCCGCGCCCGCGCAGGCGATACTGCGCCGATGTTCGCGGCCTGGATGCTCGGCTACTTCGTCACCGGCGCGCTGGTGGGTTTTCTGGCGGGGCTGCTCGGCATCGGCGGCGGCATGTCGCTGGTGCCGATCCTGGCGGCGATGTTCACCGCCCAGCACCTTGCGCCCGACCACACTGTGCACCTGGCGCTGGGCACCGGCATGGCGTCGATCATGTTCACCTCGAGCGCCAGCGTGCGCGCGCACCACGCGCTCGGCGGCGTCGACTGGTCACTGGTGCGCCGCCTCGGGCCGGGCATGGTGGGCGGCACGCTGCTGGCCACCGCGCTGTCGGGCTGGGTGCCGCAACGCGCGCTCGCACTGGCCTTCGCGGCGATCGTCTACGCGGGGGCGACGCAGATCATGCTCGGCCGCAAGCCGAGCGCTGGCCGCGGCCTGCCGGGCACAGGCGCGTTGCTCGCGATCGGGTTGCTGATCGGCGTGGTGTGCGGGCTGGTGTCGGCCGGCGGCGCCTTCATGACCGTGCCGTTCATGCTCTATTGCGGCGTCGCGATGACCAGGGCCATCGGCACCGGCGCCGCGCTCGGCGTGCCGGTGGCGGTGGTGGGCACGATCGGCTACGTGAGCAGCGGCCTGCAGGTCGCCTCGCTGCCGCCGTGGGCGCTCGGCTTCGTGCACGGCCCGGCGCTGCTGGGCATCGTGGCCGGCAGCATGCTCACCGCGCGCTTCGGCGCGCGCACCGCGCACCGAATGCCGGTGGTGGTGCTGCGCCGCATCTTCGCCGTGCTGCTGTACGCGCTGGCGACGAAGATGCTGTGGACGTATCTGTAGCCGCGCAGCGCGCGTGGCGGGAGCGAGCCGTTCATCTTGCCGCGGCGAGATTTACCTCTGCGGGCATTGGCGCGATACTGCGTCCCCCTCGCGCCGGTTCACCGGCAAGGAGACGCTCATGGACCTCGGGCTCAAAGGCAAGTGTGCGCTCGTGACGGGCGGCACCAAGGGCATCGGGCGCGCAGTCGCCGTCGGCTTCGCCGACGAGGGCGCCAACGTCTCGATCTGTGCACGCAACGCCGACGAAGTGAGGGCTGCGGTGGCGGCGCTCGAGGCCAAGGGCGTCAAGGCCTTCGGCCGCGCGCTCGACGTGGCCGATGGCGCAGCGCTCGCCGGGTGGGTCGGCGCGAGCGCCAAGGCGCTCGGCGGCGTCGACGCCCTGGTGTGCAACGTCAGCGCCCTGGCGGCCGGCGACAACGCCGACACCTGGGAGAAGTCGTTCCGGGTCGACATGATGCACACCGTCAACGCCGTGCAGGCGGCGGTGCCGTTCTTGGAGAAGTCCGACTGCGCGTCGATCGTGCTGATCTCCAGCGTGTCGGGCTTCGAGGTCGACTTCGCCGCCGGCTCGTACGGCGCGATCAAGGCCGCGCTGATCCACTACGCCAAGGGCCTGAGCCGCCAGTTGGTGGGCAAGGGCATCCGGGTCAACTGCGTGTCGCCGGGCAACACCTACTTCGACGGCGGCTTCTGGCAGACGGCCGAGAAGAACATGCCCGATCTGTTCGCGTCGACCCTGAAGGTCAACCCCACCGGCCGCTTCGGCACCGCCGAGGAAGTCGCCCATGGCGTGGTGTTCGTCTCCAGCCCGAAGGCCAGCCGCATCTCGGGCACCAACCTGGTGATCGACGGCGCATTGACGGTCGCCGTCTGAAGGAGCGCCCCTTGGCCTCGCACGACCACGCGCAGCACACCATCCACCGCCGGCACATCCACCACGGCTGGGACAACAGCTTCGAGCCGAAGCTGCGCATCGCGCCGGGCGAGACGGTGCACTTCGAGACCGTCGACGCGTCGTCGGGGCAGTTGAACCGCGAGTCGACCGCGGCCGATCTGGTCAAGCTCGACCTGGCGCGCGTCAACCCGGTCACCGGCCCGGTGTACGTCGATGGCGCGAAGCCCGGCGATGCGCTGAAGGTCACGGTGCTGTCGTTCGCGCCGTCGCGCTGGGGCTGGACCGGCAACATCCCGGGCTTCGGCCTGCTGACCGACCAGTTCCCCGACGCGCACCTGCACCACTGGCAGGTCGACCCCGGGCTGAAGCCATCGATGTACGGCCCGGGCGGCCGCGTGCCGCTGAAGCCGATGTGCGGCACCATCGGCGTCGCGCTCGCCGAACCGGGGCTGCACAGCGTGATCCCGCCGCGCCAGGTGGGCGGCAACATGGACGTGCGCGACATCGCCGAGGGCACCGAGCTGTGGCTGCCGGTCGAGGTGGCCGGCGCGCTGTTCTCGGTGGGCGACACCCACGCCGCGCAGGGCGACGGCGAGGTGTGCGGCACCGCGATCGAGAGCGCGATCGACGTCAGCCTGAAGATCGAACTGGTGAAGGACGCGCGGCTGCGCCTGCCGCGCTACCTGACGCCGGGCCCGGTGTCGACCCACCTCGACAGGCGGGGCTACGAGGTCACCACCGGCATCGGCCCCGACCTGATGGCCGGCGCGCGCATCGCGGTGTCGGAGATGGTCGAGCTGCTCGCACGGCGCTACAACTACTCGCCGATCGACGCCTACATGCT
>JABTUC010000009.1 GCA_015075545.1 Ideonella sp.
GGCCTTCGCCCCCGCGGCGGGCGCGCGCGGCACGCCGAAGGTCGGGTTGCCCGCCGGAATCGTGCCGTCGCGGGCGATGCGCACCACCTTGCCGAGCAAGCTGTTCAAGTCCTGCGCCGGGCTGCCTTGCTGGCGCTCGCCGAAGGTGACGAACAGCGTCTTGTCATCGGCGAACACCAGGCGCGAGCCGAAGTGACCGTCACCGCCGACTTTCGGTAGCTGTTGAAAGATCTGGGTGGCGAAGGTCAGTGCGTTCGGGTTGGACAGGTCGAGCTGGCCGCGCATCACCGCGGTGCCCGAGCCGCCGGGGCCGGGCTGCGAGTAGGTCAGATAGACCCACGGCTGACCCGCCGCGAAATCGGGGTCGAGCGCCACGTCGAGCAGGCCACCTTGGTCGGCGGTGACGATACCGCCTGGAAGCGACAACGCCACGGGCGTGACGCTCTTGCCGTCGGCGCTCACCAGCCGCAGCGAGCCTCCCTTCTCGGTGACCAGCAACCGCCCGTCGGGCAGGAACGCCATGCCCCATGGGTAGTTGAGGCCGCTGGTGAAGGTGCTCAGGGTGGGAGGATCGGCTGGCGGCGGCAGCGGCCTGCGCTCGCCTTCGCCGCCGCAAGAACCGAGCAGGGCGGCCGCGCCGAATAACCACACGATGCGACGGCGGGGAAGGGTGAAGGCTTTCATGTCCGGCATGCTGGCACACATCTTCCCGTGTTACGTGGGAAGGTGCAACTATTCGCAGGCGGCGACCACGAAGACCTGCACCCGCTCGAGCCCCTGGAAGCGGTCGCTACCGAGGCGAAACGCCAGCCGCGCGCGCGCCGGCAGCGGGTCGGTGCGGCCGAACCAGATCGCCTCGCGCGGGGTGCCGGCCAGAAGGAGCCTGAGTTTCAGGTGCTTGTCGGCCACCAGGCGCTGCTGCAGCACCTGCGCCTCGTCGCAGAACAGCGGCGCCTCGAAGCCGGCGCCCCAGACGTGTGACTCGATGGCGCGCACGGTCGCGAGGTCGAACCACTCGGGCTGCAGGGCGCCGTCGGTCGGCAGTCGCTGCGCCAGCGCCGCGGCGTCGAGCCATTCGCCGGCCACCTGCTGCAGCGCGCGCGTGAACGCCGGCAACGCGCCGTCGCGCAGCGTGCAGCCGGCGGCCATCGCGTGGCCGCCGAAGCGCAGCAGTGCGTCGGGCTCGCGCTTGCTCACCAGGTCGAGCGCGTCGCGCAGGTGAAAGCCGGCGATCGAGCGGCCCGAGCCCTTGAGCAGGCCATCGGTGCCGCGCGCGAAGACGAAGGTCGGTCGGTGCCAGCGGTCCTTGACGCGGCCGGCGACGACGCCGACCACGCCCTCGTGGAAGCCTTCGTCGAACAGCACCACCGCCGGTGCGCTCGCGCGCTCGGCGAGGTCGCCGAGCAGCGCCTCGGAGCGCTCGTGCATGCCGGCCTGCAGGTCGCGCCGCTCGCGGTTGATGGCGTCGAGCGCCGCCGCCAGTTCGTGCGCGCGCGCCGCGTCGTCGGTGAGCAGGCATTCGATGCCCAGCGTCATGTCGGCCAGGCGGCCGGCAGCGTTGATTCGCGGGCCGACGGCGAAGCCGAAGTCCTCGGCGCGGCAGCGCTGCGCGTCGCGGCCGGCGGCCGCCAGCAGCGCGGCCACGCCCGGCTGCATGCGGCCGGCGCGCACGCGCTCGAGGCCCTGCGCGACCAGCACGCGGTTGTTGGCGTCGAGCTTGACGACGTCGGCCACGGTGCCGAGCGCCACCAGGTCGAGCAGGCGATCGAGCCGCGGCTGCGCGCCCGGGGCGAAACGGCCGCGCTCGCGCAGCAGCGCACGCAGCGCGAGCAGCACGTAGAACATGACGCCCACGCCAGCGAGCGCCTTGCTCGCGAAGCCGCAGCCCGGCTGGTTGGGGTTGACGATCACGTCGGCCGCCGGCAGTTGCACGACGCCGTGCGCATCGAGCGCCGGCAGGTGGTGGTCGGTGACCAGCACCTGCATGCCGAGCGCGCGTGCATGCGCGATGCCGTCGAGGCTGGCGATGCCGTTGTCCACCGTGACGAGCAGCGCCGGCGCGTGCGCGCGCTGCGCCAGCTCGACGATGGCCGGCGTCAGGCCGTAGCCGTGCAATTGCCGGTCGGGCACCACGTAGCGCAGCGCCTCGGGCCGCGCGCCGAGCATGGCCAGCCCGCGCAGTGCCACCGCGCAGGCGGTGGCGCCGTCGCAGTCGTAGTCGGCCACCACGCAGATGCGAGCGTCGGCGTCGATCGCACGCGCCAGCAGCGCGGCGGCCTCGGCGGCGCCCTGCAAGGTATGCGGCGGCAGCAGGCGCGCGGCGTCGGTGCTCAACTCGTCGATCGAGCGCACGCCGCGGCCGGCGAAAAGGCGCGCCAGCAGCGGGTGCACGCCCGCCGCCTCGAGCGCGTGGCAGGCGCGCGGCGGGGCATCGCGTTCGACCAGGGTCGGGGTCATCGGGCCCACGGTGTCACAAGGCGTCGAGCAGCGGCTGCACCGCGGCGCGGCGCCAAGCCGTGCGCAAGCGCTGCCACGGCGAGGTCGTGCCGCGCGCGAAGGTCGACGCGCGCCGCTCGCCGGCTAGCGTGAGCGCCGCGTCGTCGCCGCGCTCACGCAGCAGCGCGGCGATCGGGCCGGCGTCGAGCGCATGCCAGGCCTCGGCCCACGCCGCCCAGTCTTCGTTCAGCGCCGGGCCGCGCAGGCGGTCGTCAACCTGCGGCGCCTCGCCGCGCACCGCGGCGGCCACCCCGCAACCGCTCAGCCACAACGAATTGACGGTGGGCAGGCCCGCGCCTTCGCGCCGCTCGTTGACGGCGTGCGTGTACAGCAGCATCTGCGCTTCGCTCAGCAGGCGCTGCCAGGCACGCGACGCCTGCGGCGCGGGCAGCCAGGGGTCGATGTGGCGGCCGATCACGCGGTCGAGCGACGCGGTGGCCAGTTCGCCGAGGCTCGCGTGTGCCACGTACCAGCGGTGCACGTCGCCCCAGTGCAGCGCGAAGCCGGCCTCATCGAACAGCGGCTGCAGCGCCGCGAACAAGGCACGCGCGTCGGCCTCGTCGAGCTGCAGCGCGGCCGGGTCGGTGAGCGTGATCTGGTCGGTGCCGACGTGCAGATGCACCGGCGTCGCCTGGCCGATGGGCTGCGCGCCGACGTCGATGCCGTCGCGCCGCGCCGCCAGCGCGGCCCACGGCAGGCGGCCGTCGGCCAGCGACCAGCCGAGCGAGCGCGCCAGCGCCAGCTCGTGCGGCGCCGACAGCGAGTGCTCGTCGCTGCCGAGCGCCGATTGCGCCGGCCAGCGCGCCAGCAACTGCTCGAGGTGCGGCAACGACAGGCTGCGCGCCGCGTGGCGGCCGGCGTCGGACAACGCGCCGGCGAAGGGAACGAGAAGCTGCATGGGCGTCGCGATTATCGGCGCCGCGGTGGAGGGCCGCGTTCGAACGCCCCTGATAGCATCGGCGCCCCATGGACTGGCCCTACGAGTGGCAACTCGGCTGGCGCTACACGCGTGCCGGCCGCGCGGGGCGCCGCAACGGCTTCATCTCGTTCATCTCGGGCGTCTCGATGCTCGGCATCGCGCTCGGCGTGGCGGCGCTGATCATCGTGCTGTCGGTGATGAACGGCTTCCAGAAGGAAGTGACCGACCGCATGCTGAGCGTGATTCCGCACATCGAGCTGTTCGCCGCCGACGGCAGCGCGCTGCCCGACTGGCAAGCGACCGCGGCGATCGCCAAGCGCAACCCCGAGGTGATCGCGGCGGCGCCGTTCATCGCCAGCCAATCGCTGCTGGCGCGCGGCGACACGCTGCGCGGCGCGATGGTGCGCGGCATCGTGCCCGACGAGGAGGCGCACATCACCGAGCTGGCGGCGCGGCTGCGCGGCACCACGCTGGCCGCGCTGCAGCCCGGCGCCTGGCGCATCGTGCTCGGCGTCGAGCTCGCGCGCCAGCTCGGCGTGCAGGCCGGCGACGCGGTGACCGTGATCGCGCCCAGCGGCCAGGTCACGCCCGCGGGCGTGCTGCCGCGGCTCAAGCAGTTCACGGTGGCGGGCACCTTCTCGTCGGGGCACTACGAGTACGACAGCGCGCTGGCGTGGATCGACCTCGACGACGCGGCCAAGCTCTACCGAGTGGCGGGCCCCACCGGCGTGCAACTGCGGCTGGCCGATCTGCACCAGGCGCGCCGCGTCGCGCAGGAGCTGGCGGTGCAGCTCGGGCCCGAGTTCGTGGTGAGCGACTGGACGCGCACCAACCGCAACTGGTTCGAGGCGGTGCAGATCGAGAAGCGGCTGATGGCGATCATCCTGACGCTGATCGTCGCGGTGGCGGCGTTCAACCTGGTGTCGACTCTGGTGATGACGGTAACCGACAAGCGCGCCGACATCGCGATCCTGCGCACGCTGGGCGCGAGCCCGCGCTCGGTGATGGGCATCTTCGTCGTGCAGGGCGCCGCTGCCGGCGTGCTCGGCACCGCCGCCGGTCTGGCGATCGGCCTGCTGGTGGCGTTCAACATCGACGTCATCGTGCCGTTCATCGAGCGCACGCTCAACGTCGCGTTCCTGCCGGCCAGCGTCTACGTGATCAGCCGCATGCCGAGCGATCCGCGCTGGAGCGACGTGGTGCCGATCGCGCTGGTGTCGCTGGTGCTGGCGTTCCTGGCCACGCTGTACCCGAGCTGGCGCGCCAGCCGCGTCAACCCGGCCGAGGCGCTGCGCTATGAGTGAGCCGGTGCTGCAGGCCAGCGGCCTGCACAAGCGCTTTCACGAGGGCAGCGGCACCGAGGCGGTCGACGTCACCGTGCTCGCGGGCCTGAGCCTGACGGTGCAGCGCGCGCAGACGCTGGCGGTGGTGGGCGCGTCGGGCTCGGGCAAGAGCACGCTGCTGCACCTGCTGGGCGGGCTCGATGCGCCCAGCGCCGGCAGCGTGCGCTTGATGGGGCGCGACTTCGCCGCGATGAACGCCGCCGAGCAGGGCCGCTGGCGCAACCGGCACCTGGGCTTCGTCTACCAGTTCCACCACCTGCTGGCCGAGTTCAGCGCGCTCGACAACGTGGCGATGCCGCTGCGCATCCGGCGCGACCCGGTGGCCGCGGCGCGCGAGCGCGCGCGCGCGATGCTGGCGCGCGTGGGGCTGAGCGCGCGCGTCGCGCACCGGCCGGCGCAACTGTCCGGTGGCGAGCGCCAGCGGGTGGCGATCGCCCGCGCACTGGTGGCGCAGCCGAGCTGCGTGCTCGCCGACGAGCCCACCGGCAACCTCGACCGCGCCACCGCACAGGCGGTGTTCGAGCTGATGCTGCAGCTCGCGCGCGAAGACGGCACCGCGTTCGTCGTGGTGACGCACGACATGCAACTGGCCGAGCGCTGCGACGGGCGGTTGCAGCTCGGCGTGTAGCTGACCTTGTGCTTCTTGGCCCGCTCCGGCCACCGTCGCGCTCTCGGCTTCGCGCAGGGCGGCGACCATCTGTTCGTCGCTGAATCGGCTCTTCCTCATGGACTCCTCGCTCTCGAGGAGCCATCTTCCCAAGAACTACTGGCCCGAAGAAACCGGGCAGGTCACCAGGCCAGGCGGTCCAGCGCGTCGTAGCTCATGCTGCGGCTGGTGGCGCCGGCTTCGTGCAGATCGGTGATGGCGGTGACGTTGTCGTTGGCGTCGTAGACGTAGCTGTCGTCGAGCACGCCGCTGTAGCGCCAGCGCTCGGGCAGGCCGCGGGTGTTCTGCGTCATGGTGAACGTCGAGCCGTTGGCCAGCGTATAGCCGGCCAGGGCGCCGTCGGGGTGGTAGCTGGCGTTCGTGGCCCAGTCGCCGGCGCGGGTGGGTTGGCCCAGGGCGTTGGGCGCGTAATCGACGACGGCACCGCCGGTGCCGGCGCCGTGGCTCAGGCCGCTGCGGTGGCCGTGGGCGTCGTAGGCGTGGCTGAAGGCGTAGTCGGCACCGGCGACGTTGAGGGTCTCGCCGGTGAGCAGGCGGCGGTTGTTGTAGCGGTAGGTCCAGGTGGTGCCGTTGCTCCAGACCTGAAGCGGCAGGCTGTCCCCGGTGTAGCTGCGCCCGATGCCGGGGCTGCCGTCACCGAAACTGGTGCTCGTGAGCCGGTTGCGGGGGTCGTAGACGTAGTTGCGCGTGGCGCTGGCGTCGCCGCCGCTGATGCTCTGCGCCTTGCCGATAGTCAGCCCAGTCTCCGCTGAGCTTCCGCAAGGGCAGCAAGCCAACTCGCGAGATCGAAGCTCCACGGGTCATGCGACTCGGTCGGATAGACCTCGATCTGTGCTCCATCGCTGTCGGGCTCGGTCCTCGCCCATCAGAGCAACCAGCCCACACTGGATCGTGTTCAGATTCGCGGAGCCACTTCTCGCTGGCTCATTGATCTGAGCTGAGGTTCCACTTGTCGTGTGTGACAATGATCTCGGCGATCTGATCCTCAAGGGCGCTGAGCATCGCAAGGGGACTGCAATGACGGCAATCGAAGTTCAGTTGATCGAGCGGCTGAAGAAGTTGCCACCGGCCCGCATCGCGGAGGTGGTGGATTTCGTGGAGTTCCTGGCCTCGCGCGAGGAACGCGCTGCAGCGGCCGAGCGGCTCACCGCTGGGCTGGCCAGGCTCGATGCACTGAAGCTGCCCGAGGTCTCCGAGGATGAGGTCGAGGCGGAGATCCAGGCGGCACGGCAGGAACGGCGCAGCAGGTAAGGCGCCTGATCGCCGTGCGATTCGTTCTCGATACGAATCTGCTCGTCTCGGGCGTCATCTCGGCCGGGCTGCCGCGCCGGTTGATCGATGGCGCCAAGGCCGGCGAGTTCGAGCTTTGCACGAGCGACGTGCTGCTGGCCGAGTTGCTCGAGGTGCTTTTGCGCGGCAAGTTCGCCGCCCGACTCGAACAGGCCGGGCTCACGCCGCAGGGCATCGTCGACGATCTGCGGCGCATCGCCGTCGTCGTGCAACCGGCTGATACGCCGCGTGTCGTCCCGACCGATCCCGACGACGATAACGTCATCGCCGCGGCCGTCACCGGCCAGGCGGATCTCATCGCCTCTGGCGACAAGCGCGACCTCTTACCGATGGGCGGGTTCGCCGGCATCCCCATCGTCACCGCGCGCGATGCCATCGAGCGGCTGGAGGCGATGCACAAGTCCTGATCGCCTGCTTCATGCAGGCTCTTCAGGGACCAGAGTGGCCACTTGGCCTGATTGCGCCAGCATCTCTGCAGCCTGCTGCATTTCGGAATTGGTCACTGACCGCACGATCACGTGGTTAGGCTAAAAGAATGCCCACCCCACGCGCAATCAGCTCAAGCAGGTCTTCGACGCCCTGCATGAGCTGATGACGCCGCCCGATCCGCCCAAGCGGCCTATCGGGTTCGTCACGCACGACGAGAAGAAGAGCAAGGGCTGATCAACGCTTGCTGCGCTCTTCAGCGAGTTGCAGCTTCTTGGTCTCCGCCGGGCTGAGGCGAGATCGAATGCGTGCATACAGCTCGACCGCTGCCACGTAGTCCCCTCGGCGGAACGCATCTTCTGCCTGCGGTCGCAATTGCCGCGCGAGACCATCGAGCCAGTATTCCTCGACCCAGACCTTGCGCTTTCCCTCAAGCGTCGAGAAGAACTGTGGATCACCTTGCAGCGCCGCAACGCCATAGCGCTTCATCAACGAACCCAATTCTTCTAGCCCCATGGCTACGCCTTCCGTCGTTGATGCCATCAGGCCACACTGCTTCGCCGCGTCAGGATCAATGGCGCGCACGATCTCCGCCAGCGCGTACTGCTTTCCCCGATACGAGATGTCAGCTCCAATCTCGTACGACAGTCGGCCGTGATTCACGACGATTTCAACGTCGTCTTTCCGGTAGCGAACGAGCGTTGGCAGAGACTCCACTTGCAAGAAGCCAAGATCGTTGAGGAACACGAACGCCGTCGTTGCTTCGCTTGCAAAGTTGAGCCGATCTCGATCCTGCTCAGACATGACTTTCTTCTCCTGGGTCATGGCTTCGGCGGCATCCAGAAGGTGGTCGATCGGTCAAACGTCCAACCGCGATCCAACAGCAGATTTCTCTCGGCGTTCAGGAACGGCCCGTCGACATCCAAAGGCGAAGCGTCGCGAATCGATTTACCGAGGCGCATCTCTTCTCGCAAGACGCCTGCGTTTTGCTGCCAAGTCGCCTTCGGGTTGCCGAGGTTCGGCAACCTGTCAAGCAGCGACTTCTCGCCAGGACCAAGCTTCTGCAAGTCCTTGACGCGGCCGATGACCGTCGTCGTCTCGGCTGCTCCCTTTGCCGCGTCGCCGACGCCATGAACGAGCCTACCCAAGATCTTTCCGCCGGGCAATGCATTGCCGGCAAGACTCTCCAGCGCCACGCGGCCGACCGCGCCTGCACCGCCTGTCTGCGCTGCGGTGTACAGATCCGCGGCAGTCATGGCCGCGTCAAGAGCCTTCAGTGCGAGTGGTACGAGCAGAATGGGCAACTGCCCATCCGGGTCGGCGTACTTGTAGGGATTGTTCTCGGCATACACGTAGCGGTTGAAGTGCTCTCCGGTCTTCGCATCGGTGGTCACCGGATCGACGGAGAGGAACCTCCCCGCGATCGGCTCGTAGTACCGCTGCTGCATGTACAGCAGCGCCGTGTCGGCGTCGCTCACATGCCCGGCGAACCCGATGCGCAGCGGCGCGGCACCCGCGGCCGTGGCCCCGTACGGCTCGTAGCGCGTGCGCCCCAGCAACTCCAGCGCGCTGCCCGTGCGCGCCACCGGCGAGCCCAGCGCATCGGTGTGCATGTAGCCCCCGCTGCCGCGCTGGGCCACCAATTGGCGCCCCAGATAGATGCGGTCCCCGGCCACGCTGTCCCAGCGCGGCAGCCCGTCCAGGGTATAGGCGCCGGTGATCACCGAGCCATCGGCGCGCTGCTCGCGCACCCGCCGGCCGTGGCCGTCGCCTGACGCCTCCCGATTCGCCCAAGCGGTCCATCGGGCTCATCACGCCTCAGGACAAGGGCGACAAGAAGATCGGCGGCAGGGCAAGGCTCAAGACGTGACCTACTGCCTACTGCTCACCCGGCACTTTTCTTCCGGGATAGCAGCACCCGGGCGATCCACAAGAACAGTATTCCGCCGGCCAGATAAAGCGCTATGCCGATGAGGAAGGCCAATGGGCTTTGATCGAAGTGGATCGTTGCCTCGGTCGAGCGAGAAGCGACGTAGACAACACCACGAACCGAGGCGTATGCCACATATGAAACCATGGCAACGCCTGCAAGCAACATCAGCCTACCGAGCCAAGGCAGTACTCGAACAATCGATTCGGGCTTCATGGTGTAGGCCCTCTCAACTTGTCGAGTTCTTTCTCTGCGAGCTTGGACGCACCCGCTGCAGCTGCATCGGCGCCGGCCTTACCGACCTCCTGCCCAACGGAAGTAGGCACGACGACCCTGCCGCCTTGCTGAGCAGCGGCCTGTGTTGTCTGCCCGATGTGACCCGCGACACCTGGCCTGGCTGCGTCACTAGCCAGTCTTGCTGCAGAAGAGTTGGCGATCTTTGCGCCAGTCGCAGCACCCGCAGCGCCGCCGGCAGCTCCGATAGCCATCTTGGCGACACTTGGGGCTTGCCCTCTTGATAAGTCGCTGGCTGCCGACACTCCAGCGCCTGCGGCGGCCCCAGCGGCAGCAGTGCCAGCGACCGCTTGCCGGGTCTTGATGACGCCTTGCATTGCAGAGGTCGCAAGCCGGCCACCTATGCCGCCAGTGATTGCCGCGCCCAAGCCAGACAAGGCTGCATCGCCAAAGCTCACATCGCCGAAGGACTTGCCTTCCACAAGCATTTGCGCGCCAACGTCAATCGCAAATCCGAGAACAAACGCAGCGGCATGCGCAGGACTGTTGCCGTCAGGATCCTTGAATTTGTACGGGTTGTTGGCCGCGTAAGCATACCGATTGGAGCTGCTGCCAGTCTGGGCATCAGTGACGACCGGATCGACGGAGAGGAACCTCCCCGCGATCGGCTCGTAGTACCGCTGCTGCATGTACAGCAGCGCGGTGTCGGCGTCGCTCACATGCCCGGCGAACCCGATGCGCAGCGGCGCGGCACCCGCGGCCGTGGCCCCGTACGGCTCGTAGCGCGTGCGCCCCAGCAACTCCAGCGCGCTGCCCGTGCGCGCCACCGGCGAGCCCAGCGCATCGGTGTGCATGTAGCCCCCGTTGCCGCGCTGGGCCACCAATTGGCGCCCCAGATAGATGCGGTCCCCGGCCACGCTGTCCCAGCGCGGCAGCCCGTCCAGGGTATAGGCGCTGGTGATCACCGAGCCACCGTCGCGCGCTCGGCTTCGCGCAGGGCGGCGACCATCTGTTCGTCGCTGAATCGGCTCTTCCTCATGGACTCCTCGCTCTCGATGAGCCATCTTCCCAAGAACTACTGGCCCGAAGAAACCGGGCAGGTCAGTAGCTCACGCTGCGGCTGGTGGCGCCGGCTTCGTGCAGATCGGTGGCAGCAATCCAACTCGCGAGATCGAAGCTCCACGGGTCATGCGACTCGGTCGGATAGACCTCGATCTCTGCTCCATCGCTGTCGGGCTTGGTACTCGCCCATCAACGCAGGCAGCCCACACTGGACTGTGTTCAGATTCGCGGAGTCAGTTCTCGCTGGCTCATTGATCTGCGCTGAAGTTCCACTTGTCGTGTGTGACAATGATCTCGGCGATCTGATCCTCGTTGAATGGGATGTCTTGCCGACCTCGCACGCGGGTGATGTATCCAGCCTCTATCAACGCCTGATCGTAGCGCGACCCATCTATCAGGATTATCGACGCCACTTGATAGCCCATTCCCGTTTCAGGCTGAGAAACGAGAACCGGGCCCCACTTGTCAGACAGTTGCAGCATGGCTCAGAACCCGGACGGAAAAATGACTTCGTTGCCTGTCCCACCGAAAACGCTTCTCGGACCGATGATGGGCGTTCCCGCCGGTGGCTCCAGAAGTACGGAGTTCGGGCGCGCGATATTCGGACTCGGCAAGTTGTACGTCGAGATGCGCTGACCGACTGGAACGAGGCCGTCGCTTACCGGCGCAGCGTACGTGCCAGGACTTACGCCGCCTCTGGGTGTTACGCGACTGAATGCTGGATTCGCGGATTCGTATCGATAGAACTTCTCGCCTGCCTGCGTGTATCTGATCTCGCTCAGAGCCCTCGAGGTCTCCTTCGCCGCCAGCGAGGCGTCGCCGATGCCATGAACGAGCCTACCCAAGATCTTTCCGCCGGGCAATGCATTGCCGGCAAGACTCTCCAGCGCCACCCGGCCGACCGCGCCTGCACCGCCTGTCTGCGCTGCGGTGTACAGATCCGCGGCAGTCAGGGCCGCGTCAAGAGCCTTCAGTGCGAGTGGTACGAGCAGAATGGGCAACTGCCCATCCGGGTCGGCGTACTTGTAGGGATTGTTCTCGGCATACACGTAGCGGTTGAAGTGCTCTCCGGTCTTCGCATCGGTGGTCACCGGATCGACGGAGAGGAACCTCCCCGCGATCGGCTCGTAGTACCGCTGCTGCATGTACAGCAGCGCGGTGTCGGCGTCGCTCACATGCCCGGTGAACCCGATGCGCAGCGGCGCGGTGCCTGCGGCCGTGGCCCCGTACGGCTCGCAGCGCGGCTCGGAGAACCCGCAGCATCGAACCCTTCTGGCTCACAGGAAGCGCGGTCCCAGACGAAGTCACAACGGAATCTGGCTTGACAGCTTGGCGAGTACTATCCGAGGACGACGGCAATGCGACTTGGTTCGGTGTCATCGTTCACCAGAACTCGCACTCGAACTTCTGCCGAACTTGTGGGCAAGGCCAATAGCTTTCTGTTGAGCACGCTCACAAGGGAAACCTCTCCACTCGTAGATTGGATTCGCCCGTCAAAGGCAATATGCATGCTCGCCTGATCTACCTCATCTACGCTCTCTGCGAGCACAAATTCGCTCTCGCCAGAGTGCTCAGCCAATGTGCCGACAGCAACGCATGTTTCGTTGGCAGCGATCAGTGCTCCTCCCATGCTCTCCGGTGGCTCGCCAGACTCAAAGTCCATGACCAACACGACCGAGTTCGGAAGCGCGGCATTGATAGCCACTCTCATTTCGCCTCCTCACGAAGCCTCTTGATTGCTGCGAGACCTTGATCTCGGCTGCAGTTGAGACACTGCGGGTACAGGCGCTGCGCTGCGCCTTCGCGGTTCAAAGACGACACGGGTTGATGATCCAATACTGGGTCGTTGTTCTTCGTTCCTGCGTTCTTCGTCCCGCATGTGTGGCAGCCCGTCTCGTTGAAGATTCGCTTACCTTCCGCACGCTCAGCAGCATTGAAGTCGCGCCCTGGTCCGCGAGCGGGCATCGACTCTCCGGCGTACGGCCCAGGCTTGAAAGTCGGATGGACCCCCTTTGCCGCGTCGCCGACGCCATGAACGAGCCTACCCAAGATCTTTCCGCCGGGCAATGCATTGCCGGCAAGACTCTCCAGCGCCACGCGGCCGACCGCGCCTGCACCGCCTGTCTGCGCTGCGGTGTACAGATCCGCGGCAGTCAGGGCCGCGTCAAGAGCCTTCAGTGCGAGTGGTACGAGCAGAATGGGCAACTGCCCATCCGGGTCGGCGTACTTGTAGGGATTGTTCTCGGCATACACGTAGCGGTTGAAGTGCTCTCCGGTCTTCGCATCGGTGGTCACCGGATCGACGGAGAGGAACCTCCCCGCGATCGGCTCGTAGTACCGCTGCTGCATGTACAGCAGCGCCGTGTCGGCGTCGCTCACATGCCCGGCGAACCCGATGCGCAGCGGCGCAGTGCCTGCGGCTGTGGCCCCGTACGGCTCGTAGCGCGTGCGCCCCAGCAACTCCAGCGCGCTGCCCGTGCGCGCCACCGGCGAGCCCAGCGCATCGGTGTGCATGTAGCCCCCGTTGCCGCGCTGGGCCACCAATTGGCGCCCCAGATAGATGCGGTCCCCGGCCACGCTGTCCCAGCGCGGCAGCCCGTCCAGGGTATAGGCGCCGGTGATCACCGAGCCATCGGCGCGCTGCTCGCGCACCCGCCGGCCGTGGCCGTCGTAGACATAGCTGGCGATGCCCGAGGCCGCGCTCAGCCGGTTGCCGATGTCGAAAACGTAGCCCTGGGCGCCGCGCTGCGTCACGTTGCCGTTGGCGTCGTAGCCAAAGCTCACGCTGTGGCTGCCGCTGAGGCTTGTCAGTCGATTGGTGCTGTCGAAGTTGTGCGAGAGGCTGCGCGCGCCGACCACGCTGTTGCGCAGGTTGTCCAGGCTGTCGTAGTCAAAGCTGGCGCTGCCCCAAGGGCCGTTGGCCCAGGCCAGGCGGTCCAGCGCGTCGTAGCTCATGCTGCGGCTGGTGGCGCCGGCTTCGTGCAGATCGGTGATGGCGGTGACGTTGTCGTTGGCGTCGTAGACGTAGCTGTCGTCGAGCACGCCGCTGTAGCGCCAGCGCTCGGGCAGGCCGCGGGTGTTCTGCGTCATGGTGAACGTCGAGCCGTTGGCCAGCGTATAGCCGGCCAGGGCGCCGTCGGGGTGGTAGCTGGCGTTGGTGGCCCAGTCGCCGGCGCGGGTGGGTTGGCCCAGGGCGTTGGGGGCGTAATCGACGACGGCACCGCCGGTGCCGGCGCCGTGGCTCAGGCCGCTGCGGTGGCCGTGGGCGTCGTAGGCGTGGCTGAAGGCGTAGTCGGCGCCGGCGACGTTGAGGGTCTCGCCGGTGAGCAGGCGGCGGTTGTTGTAGCTGTAGGTCCAGGTGGTGCCGTTGCTCCAGACCTGAAGCGGCAGGCTGTCCCCGGTGTAGCTGCGCCCGATGCCGGGGCTGCCGTCACCGAAACTGGTGCTCGTGAGCCGGTTGCGGGGGTCGTAGCCGAAACTCACGATGCGGGTACCGGGCACGCTGGTTTGGTCGCAGCTGGTGGTCGACGGCAGCGCGTTGCCGCTGGCGCGCCAGGCGAGGTTGCCGGCGCTGTCGTAGGCTTGCACAGTGGCGCCGCTCTCGGGCTCGAGGGTCTTGCACAGGCGTTGGTGGGGGTCGTAGACGTAGTTGCGCGTGGCGCTGGCACCGCCGCCGCTGCGGCTGATGCTCTGCGCCTTGCCGTGAGCGTCGCGCTGAATCGACACGCTCACGCCCAGCGGCAGGCTGGCCCAGGCGAGCTGGGCCTGGCCGGGATCGTCGAGCACGAAGTAGCCTTGGGTGCTGGCGTTGCCGCGGGCGTCGGTGATGCGCTGCTGAAAGCCGCCGAGGTATTCGACCGCGGTGGTCAGGTTGCCGAGTTCGCTGCTTCGCGTGGTTTGACTCACGCGACCCAAGCTGTCGTAGACGGTGCTGGTACCGGGCAGGCTGCCGTCCACCGCGGCAATTTCGCGCTGCGCATAGCTCTGGAACACCACGCGGCCCTCGGCGTCGTAGCGTTTCTCGGTCACGTTGCGAGTGAGCGCTTCGGTGGCCGCGTCCCAGGTACGCTCCATGCGCACGCGCCATAGCGCGTCGTAGTAGCGCACGGTGCGCGCGTTGCCGGTGGCCACCGTCTGTCGCCAGTGGCCGGCGGCCAGGCCGTACTCGGCCGCGTATACCGGCACGAAGCTCGAAGTGGTGGCGTGATAGGTCAGGCCGCTTTCGGCCGGGTAGGTCACGCTGGCCGGGCGGCCCATGGCGTCGTAGCCGTACTGCGTGGTCGTGCCCGCGGCGTTGGTGTGGGCGGTCACGAGGCCGCGATCGTCGACCACGGCGGTCTCGAAGGTCGCGTCGGCATGCGTCACGCGCCGCGCCATGCCGCGGTGGTAGTCGGTGAAGCTGGTCGCGCGGCCGGCGGGGTCGGCGCGCCACGCCAGCGTGCCGTCGGCATGGTGGCCATCGGTGTGCTGCAGCGCGCCGAAGGCGTAGCTGGCCTCGCGCATCGCGGTGGTGGCGTTGTAGGTGTGTTCTTCGGCTGGGTAGGCGAAGCCGGCAGCGGTGACGCGCCGTATCTGACCGAGCACCCACTTGCCAAGGTGATCGTGGTACTCCACCGTCTCGCCGCGGCTGTAGCCCAGGCTGCTGGCGCGGCCCACGCTGCGCGGGCGCGCGAAAGTGTCGAATGCGGTGGCGCTCCAGGTGAACGCCGCGCCGTCGATGCTGACAGTGCGCTGGTTCAGCGGTGTGTAGTACAACTCCGGCATCGACGAGCAGCGGTCGTTGATGCTGTAGCCGGGGTAGGCCGGGTAGGGGCCGGCGTTGCGATCACGATAGGTTTGCACGGTTGTGCGTCGGGCACTGCTGCCGTCCCAGCCTTCGTCGAGCTGCAGCAGTTGGCCTTCGTTGACGAGCACTTGAATCCCATAGGTGTGGCGTGTACGCACACCGCGCGGGTCAGTCACCTCAACGGTCTTGGTGTTGGGGCAACCGGTGCAGCCGATGTCGCTACCGGCCACATTGGCGTAGCTATAGCTCCAGGTGGCTGACGCCATGCCCGGGCCGCTGAGCGTCTTGCTCACGATCGCGCGCGAGGCGAAGTTGCGCGGGTAGAACTCCACTCCGTGCGGATCGCAGGACGTGGTGGTTACCTTGCGGCCGTGGGAGACCGATTTCACCGTGAAGCTGCCCACGGCACCGCTGGGGTGGGTGATGGTGCCGGTCCGCGGCGTCTCATACAGCCTGCCGGCATTGCAATGGGGTGGGATCTCGTATTGAATCGACGGGAGGTCCAGCCCGTTCAGGTTCATCTGCCAGCTCGTGCCATCGGGCAGCCCGACGCTGCTGAGGCGCCCCACCGCCGTGGCCGAGGTGTAGGTGTAGGTGTAGGGCAGAGGGCTGACGCCATCCCACGCGGTGGTGATGCGGTTCAATGCGTCGTAGCCAAAGCTGATACTCCGCCCGTCGCTGCTGGTGATGCTGTTGAGCCGCTCCTGGTTGTTCGGGTCGAAGTTCAGGCTCACCGTGTTGCCGTGACGATCGGTGATCTGCGTGGGGTAGAGCGTGAACTCGGCGCGAGGCAGAATGTCCTGGCTGCCACCGCGGCGCTTCTTCAGGGCTACGACGTTGCGCGTCACGAGCCAGTCGAAGCGGTATTGCACGCCATCGGGCGAGAGCGCGATGAACCCTTCGCCCTTGTGGAACCCGGTGTCGTTCAAGTTCGACGCGTGCAGCGACGACAGGCAGCGGATCTGCCAGCCGCTTCGCGTGACCAGCGGCCAGGCGTTCCCGTCGGCCGGCATTGCGGTGTTCTGCGAGCTTCGGATGAGGATCTCGCCTCCCGCACCGCCCACGTTCAGGTGCGTGCCGTACCAGAATTCGTAAGGCTCCCACCAGGAGAATCCCACGTTCGGGCGTCCCGGCAACGGCGCCGCGTAAATGGTGCAGCGCTTGTAGAGATCCGGGCTGTTGTTGGGTAGCGGCGCGGTCCAACCCTTGTTCTTGCTGCCGACCGCGAAAATGCCGGATATGGACGGCAGGTCCAGATCCCAATCGCCGAAGAAGCGCGTGAATGCCACCATGCCGCCCGCGATGTACTTGCGCGTCACGGCAACGGGCAGCAGCGAGTTGCCCGGAATGGCCACGTCGGTCTGCGTGAAGCTCAGGGCGCCCGTGTAGTGGTTCACCCGGTCGCCGAACAGCCCCGAACCGGGCGAGGCCACCGGCTCGCCCACGCGCACGAGCTTGTGTAGCTCGTCGAAAACGGTTGGGTCGGTTTGGGCGGCGGCGTGCCCGACGAGGTTCGCAGCCACGCACGCGAGCGCCACGCTTCGTAACCACATGGTCGCCTCCTTGCCTCCGTCCGGACGCTGGGCGACGATAACTCCGTGCTCAGGCGGTGTCAGTCGTCAAGTCTTTCAGCTTGACGTCGACCTGCCGCTTGTGGTAACGAGCAACGAAACCGAAGAGAACGCCGTTGTCTGCGAGAACCGGAGCGGGCACTCGGCAGAAGCATGCGAGCCTCGTTTCCGGTTCAGGAGCTCGAGCGATCGGCCGCCCGATTGCGGAATGGCAAGGCGCGCTTCAGTCACGCTTCTCGAGCTTCATCACGTTGGCGTCGCGGCGCATCGTGAAGCGGCCGAGGAACGAGTTGCCGAGCAGCACGAACGGCATCTCGGCGGGCACGATCGTTGCGGCGACGCCGAACACCTCGACGTCGCCGATGCGCACCGAGGTCAGCGACACCGCGTGGCTCGCCACCACACCGCCGGCGGTCTGGCTGAGGCTGCGCTGGCCGCTCTTCCAGTCGATGCCCAGGCGCTCGGCGTCGCCGCGGCCGATTGCCACCGAGGTGGCGCCGGTGTCGACCATGAACTGCACCGCCTTGCCGTTGATCTGGCCGCTGGTGACGAAATGGCCGCCGGGGCCCGCAGCGATCAGGATCTCGCGGCCGGTGGCGCCACCGCCGCCACCACCGCCGACGCTGGCCGGCGCGCCACCCATCGACACCAGCAGCGTCTTGCCGCCGATCTCGATCTCGGCCTGGCCGGGCATCACGCGCCGCAGCGTCACGCCCTTGACCGTGGCGCCGACGGCGAGCGTGTGCGGCGCGCCGTTGATCATCAGCAGCGCCTTGCTGTCGCCGATGCTACCGGCCATCGACACCGACTGTGCGCTCACGCCACTACCCAGAGTGAGCGCGCCAACAACGATCAGTGCGCCCAAGCGGCCGCCGCGGAACTGGCTCTGCCAGGCCGCTGGTGTGCCTTGCAGGCCGCGCCGAGCCCAAGCGCTCGGCTCTTCGCCAGGCACGAAGAGTCCGCTGGACTCTTCGTGTCCGGGCTCAGCCCCCTCGAGGGGGAGGCGGCCGCAGGCCGCTTCGGGGGTGGTCCGATCCATCAATCCCTGAAATTCTTGAAGCCCAGCGGCAGAGTCCCAGCCTCTTTGCGCAGCAGCGCGATCGCCGCCTGCAGGTCGTCCTTCTTGCCGCCGGTCACGCGCAGCGTGTCGCCCTGAATCGCCGCTTGCACCTTGAGCTTGCTGTGCTTGATCAGCGTCTGCAGCCGTTTGGCGTCGTCGCCGCCGATGCCCGAGCGGATCGGCGCGTGCAGGCGCCAGGTGTCGCCGCCGCCTTTCTCGGGTGCGACGGTGAAGTCGACGTAGCGCGCATCGACGCCGCGCTTGGCGAGCTTGGCCAGCACGATGTCGCGCACCTGGCCGAGCTGGAACTCGCTGTTGCCCAGCAGCGTCAGCTCGTCGTCGCTGTGCTCCACCGCGGCCGGCGTGCCCTTGAAGTCGAAGCGCGTGCCGATCTCGCGCACGGCCTGGTCGATGGCATTGCGCAATTCGACCCGATTGGGTTCGACGACGGCATCGAAGCTGGGCATTGACACAATGAACTGCGTTGCGATCGGCGAAAATTCTGCCATGCCGACCACCGACGCGAAACTGCACGTCGAACACGGTGTGCCCTTGCGTGCATACAACACGTTCGGGTTGCCCGCGATCGCGCACACGCTGGTGCGCGTGCGCAGCGACGCCGACGTGCGGCGCGTGGTCGATCACCCCGAACTGGGGCGTGCGAGCAAGCTCGTGCTCGGTGCCGGCAGCAACCTGATCCTGTCGCGCGACCCGCAGGCCGCGGTGCTCAAGGTCGAGATCACCGGCCGGCGCATGCACGACGACGGCGATGCGTGGGTCGTCGAGGCCGGCGCCGGCGAGACCTGGCACGACGTCGTGCAGTGGACGCTGCAGCAGGGCTGGCCCGGGCTGGAGAATCTGGCGCTGATTCCCGGCACGGTGGGCGCCGCGCCGGTGCAGAACATCGGTGCCTACGGCGTCGAGCTGTGCGAGCGCTTCGATTCGCTCGACGCGGTCGACCTCGTCACCGGGCGCAGCGTCACGCTCGATGCCAAGGCCTGCCGCTTCGGCTACCGCGACAGCGTGTTCAAGCAAAACGGCTTCGGCGGGCTGGCCGGCAAGAGCGTGATCACGCGCGTGCGGCTGCGCCTGCCCAAGCGCTGGGCCGCGGTGCTCGGCTACCTCGACCTCGAGCGGAAGGTGCACGAGACCGGCATCGCGCAGCCGAGCGCGCAGCAGGTGTTCGACTGGGTGTGCGCGATCCGCCGTGCCAAGCTGCCCGACCCGCGCGAGATCGGCAACGTCGGCAGCTTCTTCAAGAACCCGGTGGTCAGCGCCGAGCAGTGCAAGGACATCATCGCGCGCGACCCGCACATCGTGCACTACCCGCTGGGAGACGGCAGCTTCAAGCTCGCCGCCGGCTGGCTGATCGACGCCTGCGGCTGGAAGGGCAAGTCGATCGGCCGCGCCGCGGTGTACGACAAGCAGGCGCTGGTGCTGGTGAACCGCGGCGGCGCCAGCGGCGCCGAGGTGCTGATGCTGGCGCGCGCGATTCAAGAGAGCGTCTACGGCCGCTTCGGCATCCGGCTCGAGCCCGAACCCGTGGTGGTTTGAACCGCACGACGGGTGCGCGCCGGCAGGCGCGCGCATGGCCGTGAAGCGCACGCATCGAAGCGTGAGAAATGCGGGCCTGCCGAGCACGCGGGCCGATCGCACGCGACGGCGCGTGCCCTCGGCGAGAAGCCGGTCACGAACCTTCACTTGCAGCCGCGGCATGGGTGAAATCGCTCGTCTAAGCTCGATCGAGTGATGCCACCGTCCACGTTGCACGACGCCGCGAGCAAGGCCGGCGCGGGTGCCGACGCCAACGCGCTGCCGGCAGGGCATCGCCTGCACGAGTTCGAGCTGCGCGGCGTGATCGGCGTCGGCGGCTTCGGCATCGTCTACCGCGCGTTCGACCTCACGCTGGAGCGCGACGTCGCGATCAAGGAGTACATGCCCAGCGCGTTGGCCGGGCGCAGTGGCAAGCAGCAGGTGTCGCTGCTGTCGGCGGCGCATTCGGAAACCTTCGCGCTCGGCCTCGGCTCGTTCGTCAACGAGGCCAAGCTGCTGGCACGCTTCGACCATCCGTCGCTGGTCAAGGTGCATCGCTTCTGGGAGGACAACGGCACCGCCTACATGGTGATGCCGCTGTACCCCGGCACGACGCTGCGGCGTCTGCGCGAGCAGCGCGATGCCTGCCCCGACGGCGCGTGGCTGATGCGCCTGCTCGAGCAGTTGCTCGGCGCGCTCGAGGTGCTGCATCGCGAGGGTGTGACGCACCGCGACATCGCACCCGACAACGTGCTGGTATCGGGCGACGCACCGCCGGTGCTGCTGGATTTCGGCGCCGCGCGGCGCGTGATCAGCGACCGCCACCAGGCGCTGACCGCGATCCTGAAGCCGAGCTACGCGCCGATCGAGCAGTACGCCGAATCCAGCGGCATGCGCCAGGGGCCGTGGACCGATTTCTATGCGCTCGGCGCGACGCTGCATTACATGATCACCGGCAAGGCGCCGATGCCCGCGACCGCGCGCGCCGTCAGCGACGAGCAGCCGCGGCTGGCCGGGTCGGGCCAGGGCGGCGTGCCCGACCTGCTGCTGCAGGTGTGCGACTGGATGCTGGCACCCAAGCCGCAGGATCGGCCGCGCAACGTGGCCGAGTTGCGCGCCGCACTGGCCGGCGAGCTGTGGGTGCCGCAGCGCGAGCGGCCGGCCAGCGCCAATTCGTGGCAGACCACGGTGGTGCAGATGGACGAAGGCGAGCCCGCGGCGCAGAGCTTCGCCGCCAGCGGCCTGCCGCTGCTGCCGCGTCCGCACGAGCGTCGTCGCGCGCGCGGCCGCATGCTCTGGGCGGTGGCCACCGTGATGGTGATGGTGGCCGCCATCGGCGCCTGGTGGGCCACGACGCGCGCGCCGCAACCGGGCCTCGCGGCCCCCGCGCTGGCCACCATCGACACCCGTGCCGACGACGCGCGCAGCGTCGCGCCAGGCGACGGCGGTGCATCGAGCGGCGACCAGGCCCAAGCGGGCAAGCCCCAGGGGGCCGACGTGCAGCGTGCGGCACCGGCTGTGGCCAAACCGGCGCGTGGCGTCGTGCCTGCCAAGGCGAAGCCAAAGCCCAGGCGCAGCGACGATGCGGCGGCGCGCACCATGGCAGCGGCCGAACCGCCGGCGGCCCCGCCGGCGACGCCGCCGGCCGCGCCGCCAACGGCAAACGATGGCGCGGCACCGGTCAGCGTGGCTGCCGTCACGCGCAACCCGCGCGAGCGCTGCGCCGGGCGTCACCTGGTGGCGATGCATCGCTGCCTGGTGCGCGAATGCGAGAAGCCCGAGTACAGCGCGCACCGCGAGTGCCAGCGCGTGCGCGAGATCGAGCTGAACGCGCGCGCGTTCCGCGACGGGCGCTGAAGTCGCCGCCGCCGGCGGCGCCACGGGTTCGACACGATGCGCCCTGGCGGCGCATCGGGTACACCGTCGTCGTTCAGACGAGTGGCCGCCGATGTCGATCAACCTCGCCCAGCCCCACCATGCGATCTGGCCTGCGAGGTTGCCTCGCGAGCTGGTGCTGCCCGAGACCTCGTTGTGGTTCAACACCGAGGTCACCGCCACGCGCTACCCCGACAAGCCGGCCTACGTCTTCTGCGGCCGGGCGCTGACCTTCTCGCAGTTGCGGCAGCAGGCGCTGGCGCTTGCCGGCTGGCTGCAGGCCCGGGGCGTGGCACGAGGCGATCGCGTGATCGTGTTCATGCAGAACTGCCCGCAGTTCTCGGTGGCGGTGCAGGCGACCCTGCGCGCCGATGCGGTGGTGGTACCGGTCAACCCGATGAACAAGGCCGACGAGTTCGCCCACACGCTGGCCGACTCGGGCGCACGCGTGGCGATCACCACCGCCGATCTGGCGGGCGTCGTCGCGCAGGCCGACTCGCAGCTCGCCGCAGGGCAGCGGCTGCGCGAGCTGCTGGTGACCCACTTCACCGATGCGATGCCCGAGGCGATCGACCCCGCCGAGGCGCCGAGCGCGCCGATCCTGCAATGGCTGCGTGCCACGCCCGAGCTGCCGCCGTGCACGCGCTGGCGCGACGCGCTCGCCGCCGGCCATGCGCCGGGCCCGCATGCGAGCGGCCCCGACGACATGGCGCTGCTGCCGTACACCTCGGGCACCACCGGGCTGCCCAAGGGCTGCATCCACACGCATCGCACCCTGATGCACAACGTCGTCGGCGGCAGCCAGTGGGGCCATTCGTTCGCCGAAACGGTGACGCTCGGCGTGGTGCCGATGTTCCACATCACCGGCTTCGTCTACTACGCGCTCGGCCCGCTGGCCAACGGCGCCACCGCGGTGCTGATGCCACGCTGGGACCGCGAGCTGGCGGCGCGGTTGATCGCGCGCCATCGCGTGTCGCACTGGACCTGCATCCCGACGATGATCATCGACCTGTTCGCGAGCCCGAACGCCGCGGGCTTCGATTTGAGCAGCCTGCGCTACCTCTCGGGCGGCGGTGCGGCGATGCCGCAGGCGGTGGCCGAGCGGCTGCAGCGCGAGTTCGGCATCACCTTCGCCGAAGGCTACGGCCTCACCGAAACGGCGGCGCCAACGCACGCCAACCTGCCCGAGCGCGCCAAGCTGCAGTGCCTGGGCATCCCGATCTTCGGCGTCGACTCGCGCGTCGTCGACCCCGACACGCTGCGCGAGCTGCCGGCGGGCGTTGTCGGCGAGATCGTCAGCGAGGGCCCGATGATCTTCAAGGGTTACTGGGGCCACCCGGAGGCCACCGCGGCGGCGTTCGTCGAGATCGACGGCAAGCGCTTCTTTCGCACCGGCGACCTCGGCCGCATAGACGACGAGGGCTACTTCTTCATCACCGACCGCCTCAAGCGCATGATCAACGCCAGCGGCTTCAAGGTGTGGCCGGCCGAGGTCGAGGCGCTGCTGTACCGCCACCCCGCGGTGCAGGAGGCGTGCATCATCGCCGCGCGCGATGCGTATCGTGGCGAGACCGTGAAGGCGGTGGTGGTGCTGCGGCCCGATGCGAAAGGCATCACCGCGGAAGATCTCGTCGCCTGGTCGCGCGAGCACATGGCGGCCTACAAGGTGCCGCGGCTGGTGCAGTTCGTCGACTCGCTGCCCAAGTCGGGCTCGGGCAAGGTGATGTGGCGGCTGCTGCAGGAGCAGGAGAACGCGGGAGCCTGAGCCCGCGGGCGCCATGAGCTAGCGCTGCATCCCCAGGGCACCCCGGCGCGGTCACGATTCATATGTCAACAGACCCTAGAAACTCGAGCCCGGTTGCTGCAGGAACGCCAGCTCCTCGGCCGTGCTCACGCGCCCGAGCACCGCATTGCGGTGCGGGAAGCGCCCGAACCGCGCGACGATGTCGTGGTGGCGCTGCGCCCAGTGCAGCAGGCCCGCCAGCGCCGGCTCGTCGTGCTCCAACTGCGCGAACAGCCGCAGCGCCTCGCGCTGCATCGCGATGTCTTCGGCGTGCTCGAACGGCAGGTAGACGAACTGCCGCTGCACGCCGGTGAGCTGCCGGTCGCCGCCGCCGGCCACCAGGGCCTTTGCCTCGGCCAGCGCGCGGGCGTCGCCGGCGAACGCACGCGCGCTGTCGCGCAACGCGTTGCGCGTCAACTGGTCGAGCAGCAGGATCTGCGCCAGCGCGCCGTGCGGCGTGGCCGACCAGGCCGCCAGTTCGCCGGCGATCGCGCGTTCGATCAGCGCGCCGAAGCGCGCGGCGCACTCGGCGTCGAACGCCGCGTCCTTGGCGAACCAGCGCTGGCGCGGCGCGCGGTACTGCGGGTCATCGGGCGCGCCGAACCAGAAGTCGAGCACCTCGCTCGCGCGCGGGTCGATCATGGCGCCACCAGATCCTGCGCCTCGGGGTGGCGGCGCAGGTAGGCGCGCACGTAGCTGCACGCGGGCCGCACCTGCAGGCCGTGCGCGCGCGCGTGGTCGAGCGCCGCGCGCACCACCTTTGCCGCGAGGCCGCGGCCTTGCAGCGCCGGCGGCGTCTCGGTGTGGTCGAGCCACATCACGCCGTCGACCAGCTCGTAGTGGGCGAACGCCTGCTGCCCCTGCAGGTGCAGCTCGAAGCGCGAGGCCTGCGCGTTGTGCACCACGTCGGTGGGTTCCATGTCAAGTCTTCAGTTGCTGCCACAGAAAGGAGAAGCCGAGCGCCTGCATGTCGGCGCGCTGGGCATTGTCGGCCGCGGCGCCGTGGCCGCCCTCGATGTTCTCGTACAGCAGCAGGTCGTGCCCCTGCTCGAGCATGCGCGCGGCCATCTTGCGCGCGTGCGCCGGGTGCACGCGGTCGTCGCGCGTGCTGGTGACGAACAGCACGCGCGGCAACTTCCGATCGCGGCGCACGTTCTGGTACGGGCTGTAGCGCGCGATCGAGGCCCACTGCTCGGGCTGGTCGGGGTCGCCGTATTCGGCCAGCCACGACGCGCCGGCGAGCAGCTTGTGGTAGCGCTTCATGTCGAGCAGAGGCACCTGGCACACCACGGCGTTGAACAGCTCGGGCCGCTGCAGCATCACCGCGCCGACCAGCAGGCCGCCGTTGCTGCCGCCTTCGATGCCGAGGTGGCGCGGCGCGGTGATGCGGCGCGCGATCAGATCCTCGGCCACCGCGATGAAGTCGTCGTAGCTGCGCTGCTTGTGCTGCAGCACCGCGGCCTGGTGCCAGGCCGGGCCGAACTCGCCGCCGCCGCGGATGTTGGCCACCACCAGCACGCCGCCGGCGTCGAACCAGCAGCGGCCGAGGCTGCCCGAATACCACGGCAGTTGCGCCACCTCGAAACCGCCGTAGCCGGTGAGCAGCGTCGGGTTGGCGCCGTTGGGGCTCGCGCCGCGCGGCCACACCACGAAGTAGGGCACCCGCGTGCCGTCGCCCGTGGTGGTGGCGAGCTGTTCGACGCGCATGCCGCCGGCGTCGAAGAAGCTCGGCCGGGCTTTCACGGTCTCGCGCCGGTCGCTGCCGGTGGCGGCCAGGTGCAGCGTGTCGGGCGTCAGGAAATCGCTGTACTGCAGCCAGTAGGCCTCGGCGAGTTCGTCGTGCTCGACCATCGGGTCGTGCAGCGCGGCCAGCGCGATCGTGCCGGGGTGCGGCACCTCGACGTCGCGGGCACGCCAGCGGCCGGACTCGCGCCGCCACTCCTGCACGCGGCTGGCGACGTTGTCGAGGATGTCGAGCAGCAGGCAGGTGCGCGTGGCGGTGAAGCCGGCCAGCGAGCGCGTCGGCGTCGGCTCGAACAAGGGCACCAGGTCGCGCCGGCCGGCCAGGTAGTCGGCCGCGCTGGCCACCAGCAGCGAGCCGCGGCGGTGGGTGACGCCGCCGACCGCCCAGTCGCTGCGCAGCGAGATCAGCACCTGCTCGCGCCAGAAGCTGAGCTGCGCATCGATCGGCTTGTCGACCGGCAGCAGATCGTCGCCGCGCAGCAGCCACAGCGCGCTCTTGTAGAAATCGATCTGGCGCGCCAGCACGATGCGCTCGAAGCCCGGCGTCGGGTCGATCGTGAAGCCCGCGGCCACGTCGCTCGCCTGCGCTTCGAACACGGTGGCCGCTTCGGCCAGCGGCTGGCCGCGGCGCCAGCGCTTGACGATGCGCGGGTAGCCCGAGTCGGTGAGCGAGCCGGTGCCGAAATCGCTGGCCACCAGCACGGTGTCGGCGTCGAGCCAGTCGATGTCGCTCTTGGCCTCGGGCAGGGCGAAGCCTTTGCCGTCGTCGACGAAGCGGCGCGCCGCGATGTCGTACTCGCGCACCACGTGTGCGTCGGCGCCGCCGCGCGACAGCTTGAACAGGCAGCGCTCGTTGTGCGGGCGCAGGCAGGCGACGCCGGCCCACACCCAGTTCTCGTGCTCGGCGGCGCCCAGCGCGTCGAGGTCGAGCAGCACGTCCCACGCCGGCTGCGGTTGCCGGTACTCGGCGAGCGTGGTGCGCCGCCACAGCCCGCGCGGGTGGTCGGCGTCCTGCCAGAAGTTGTAGAGCCACGGCCCGCGTCGCACGACGCCGGGGATGCGCTCGCGCGAGTCGAGCACCTCGCGGATGCGCGCGCGCGTGGCGGCGAACTGCGGCCACGCCTCGAGGGCGCGGCGCGCCTGCGCATTGCGCTCGCGCACCCAGGCGAGCGCGCGCTCGCCTTGCACGTCTTCGAGCCAGAGGTAGGGGTCGTCGGGGTCGGCCATGCGGTGAATGCTCGGCACCGCGATCGCGGCGAGGCGCGCACGCTGCGGGCCGGACGCCCCTCGGTGCGCCGCGTGAGGGTAGCAAATCCGGCGCGAGACGTCGGCTCGCGAGGTGCTTCGGCGGCCGCGGGCGGCAGGGCAGCGTCGGCCCGAGGCGACCCCGCTCCGAACGGGGATACTGCGCGCGGCATGTCGGGTCGGCCGATGGCATGATGCGCGCGACCGCGCAGCACGCGCCGGAGTCGACCTCGTTTGGACGCGCCGATCAATCCGCTGCTGGCACCGTGGGATGCGCCGTTCGGCCTGCCGCCATTCGACTCTGTGCGGCCGGGGCACTTCAAGCCGGCTTTCGAGCGCGGCATGCGCGAGCATCGCGACGAGCTCGCGCGCATCGCATCGCAGCCGGAGGCACCGACCTTCGACAACACGCTGGTCGCGTTCGATGCTTCGGGGCGCCTGCTCGCTCGCGTGGAAGCGCTGTTCCACAACCTGGCGGCATCGGCCACCAACGAGGCGCTGCAGGCGGTGCAGCGCGAGATGGCCGCGCCGCTGGCCGCGCACTGGAGCGCGGTGTACATGGACGCAGCGCTGTTCGCGCGCGTCGATGCGCTGCATGCCCGGCGCGATGCTTTGGAGCTCGACCCCGAGCGCTTGCGCCTGCTCGAGCGCGTGCACCTGGACTTCGTGCGCGCCGGCGCCCGGCTCGCACCCGACGCGCGCCGGCGCTACGCGCAGATCGTGCAGCGGCTGGCCGAGCTGACGACCACCTTCGCGCAGAACGTGCTGCACGACGAGGCGTCGTACCTGCTCGAACTGCGCAGCGAGGCCGACCTCGCGGGGCTGCCGCAGTTCCTGCGCGATGCGGCGCGCCAGGCGGCCGTCGAACGCGGGCTGCCCAACGGCCATGCGATCACGCTGGCGCGCTCGCTGATCGTGCCGTTCCTCACCTTCTCGACGCGGCGCGACCTGCGCCAACAAGCCTGGCGCGCCTGGGTCTCGCGCGGCGAGCACGAAGGCCGCCACGACAACCGCCCGGTGGCGCGCGAGATCCTCGCGCTGCGCCGCGAGCAGGCCGCGCTGCACGGCTGCGCGAGTTATGCCGACTATGCGCTGGCCGATTCGATGGCGCGCACGCAGGCGTCGGTGTGGGCGTTGCTCGACCAGGTGTGGGCCAAGGCGGTGCCCGCGCTCGAGCGCGAACGCCGGATGCTCGACGCGGCAAGGCGCGCGCAAGGCGCCGACGGCGATGCGCTCGAGCCGTGGGATTGGCGCCACTGGGCCGAGCAGGTGCGCCGCCAGCACTTCGCGCTCGACGACGCCGAGCTGAAGCCGTACTTCGCGCTGCCGGCGATGGTGCAGGCGGCGTTCGATTGCGCGCAGCGGCTGTTCGGCCTCACCTTCACGCCGCGCGACGACCTGCGCACCTACCACCACGACGCGCGCGCCTACGAGGTGGCTGGCGCCGATGGCCGGCCGATCGGGTTGTTCGTGCAGGACAACTTCGCGCGCGCCGGCAAGCGCAGCGGCGCGTGGATGAGCGTGCTGCGCTGGCAGCACCGCAACGGCGTCGAGAGCAAGCCGGTGGTGCTCAACAACAACAACTTCGCGCGCGGCGACGGGCCGACGTTGCTGTCGCTCGACGACGTGCGCACGCTGTTCCACGAGTTCGGCCACGGTTTGCACGGCCTGCTGTCCGACGTGCGCTACGAGCGGTTGTCGGGCACGCAGGTGCTGCGCGACTTCGTCGAGCTGCCGTCGCAGTTGTTCGAGCACTGGATCGACGAACCCGAGGTGCTCAAGCGCCACGCGCGCCACCACGCCACCGGCGAGCCGATTCCCGACGCGCTGATCGAGCGCGTGCGAGCCGCGCGCCGCTTCGGCCAGGCGTACGAATCGGTGCGCTACACCGCCAGCGCGCTGGTCGACCTGGCGGCGCACGCGGCGGCCGGGCCGATCGACGACGTCGTCGCCTTCGAGCAGCGCGTGCTCGAGCAGCGCGGCGCGCCGGCGGTGGCGGGGCTGAACCATCGGCTGCCGCACTTCCAGCACCTGTTCGCCGGGTCGGGCTATGCCGCCGGCTACTACGTCTATCTGTGGGCCGAAGTGCTCGACGCCGACGCCTACGACGCCTTCGTCGAAGCCGGCGATCCGTTCGATGCCGAGGTCGCGCGGCGCGCGCGGCGCTGGATCTACTCCAGCGGCGACAGCGTCGAGCCCGGCGCTGCCTACGAGGCTTTCCGCGGCCGCGCGGCGCGCGTCGAGCCGATGCTGCGCGAGCGCGGGTTGATCGACTAACGGCGCGGCAGTCTTCTCAGCGCTTGCCGAACAGCGTGTCCAGCGTGTTCATGAACACGCGGAAATCGAGCGGCTTGGTCCAGTAGTCGGCGAAGCCCGCGCCGAGCGCCTGCGCGATGTCGTCGGGCATGGCGTTGGCCGACAACGCAATGCACGGGATGGCCGACGTCTCGGGGTCTGCGCGCAGGCGGCGCAGCACCTCGAGGCCGTCGAGGTCGGGCAGTTGCATGTCGAGCAGGATCAGATCGGGTCGCTGGCGGTGCGCGCTGGCGATGCCGCTGGCGCCATCGGCGGCTTCGTCGAGCACGAGCTGGCCACGCTGCGCGACCAACTCGCGCACGATCAGCGCGTTGACCGGGTTGTCTTCGATGTAGAGCAGCCGGCCGTGACGGCCGGCCGCCAGGGGCTCGGGCATCGGTGCCGCGCGCGCGGGCAGCGAAGGCGGGCGCTGCGCCGGCGCGTCGGGCTGCGGCCTCGGCAGCCGCACCTCGAACGTGCTGCCAACGCCGGGGGTGCTCTGCACCTGCACGTCGCCGCCCATGCGCTCGACGTTGGCCTTGACGATGGCCAGCCCGATGCCGGTGCCTTCGATGCCCTTGCCCTCGAGGCCGAGCCGGTTGAACGGTTCGAACACGTGCGCGAGCTGCGCGGCGGTCATGCCGCGACCGCTGTCGCGCACGCACAGTGCCACCCGGGTACCGTCGAGCGCGCGTGCTTCCACCATCACGGTGCCGCCGTGGCGGTTGTACTTGATGGCGTTGCTCAGCAGGTTCAGCAACACCTGCCGCAGGCGCGTCGGGTCGGCCCACACCGCGAGATCGAGTGTGCCGGTGTCGAGCCGCACGCCGTGTTGCGCGGCGAGCGCGGCCACCATCGGCGTGGCGGCGTCGACCAGCTCGCGCAGCGGCACCACCTGTGGGTCGAACTTGATCTCGCCGGTATCCAGGCTCGACAGGTCGAGCACGTCGTTGACCAGCGCCAGCAGGTGCTCGCCGGCGGCGTGGATATGCCGCAGCTGCTCGCGCGGCTCGGGGTCCAGGCGCAGCGACGATTTGTCGAGCAGGAGCCGCGCGAAGCCGATTACCGCATGCAGCGGCGTGCGCAGCTCGTGGCTCATGCGTGCCAGGAACTGCGACTTGGCACGGCTCTCGCGCTGCGCCAGCGCGCGCTCCTGCCGGGCCTGCTCGGCCTCGCGGGCCTGCGTGATGTCCCAGTTGACGCCGATGCGGCGCACCTCGTGCCCGGCGGCGTCGAACAGCGGCAGCGAACGCGATGCCAGCCAGTGCCAGCCGCCGTCGGGCCAGCGCACGCGGAACTGCTGGGTGCCGTGGCGCCGCTCGCGTGCCGCGGCCTCGTATTCGCGCCGCATCGCGGCCAGGTCGTCGGGGTGCACCAGCGCCTCGCGCTCGGGTTCGGGCGGCGCCTGCTCGCGCGGCTCGAGGCCACGCAGGCGCCACATCTGGTCGTCCCAGATCGCCTGGCGCGTGCGCAGATCGAGCTCCCAGGTGCCGAGCCCGACGGCGCGCGTGGCCAGCGCCGCGCGCTCGTTGGCTTCGCGCAGCGCCCGGCGTGCGGCGCGCGATTCGGTGATGTCGATCATCACGCCGATGCGCTGCAGCCCCGACTCGGTCTGGAGGTTGCGCACCCGCATCGCCACCTCGCGCCGCGTGCCGTCGGTGCGGATGATCTGCAGATCCGACTGCTCGATGTGCTGGCCGTCGCCATGGCTGCGCGACGCGCGGTACTCCATCACGTCGCGGAACTCCGGGGCGACGAAGCGGGCCCGGTATTCGGCGCGATTGGGTGCCGGCAGCGACGGGTCGAGCCCGTGCAACGTGTACATCTGCGCGTTCCACACCGCGGTGTCGGTGGCCTCGTCGTACGACCAGATGCCCACCCCGGCGGCCGACGCGGCCAGCTCGAGCCGGCGCGTCAGATCCTGCAGGCGGCGCTGCTCGCCCTGCCGCTCGGTGATGTCCATCGCGACGCCGATGAAGGCCACCGGCGTGCCACTGGCGTCGCGCTGCGTGATGCGTCGCGTCAGCACGTCGAGCCAGCGGCCGTCGGCGTGGCGGTAGCGCGCCTCCATGTCGGTGGGCCCGGTGGCCTGAAGCGCGCGCTCCAGCGCGGCCTGCACCACCGGCACGTCGTCGGGGTGGACCCGCGTGCGCAACTCGTCGCGGCTGATGCCTTCGGGCCGCGGCGTCAGGCCAAGCAGCCGCCACACCTGATCGTCGAAATGGTGCCGGTCGGCGGCGAGGTCGTGCCGCCAGACCCCGATGCCGCTCAGTTGCAGTGCCAGCTCGAGCTGGGCGTTGGTCTCGTGCACGCTCTGCGCCAGGCGCCAGATCTCGGTGTCGTCCATGATGACGCCGAGCACGCGGTCGGGCCTGCCGTCGGCGCCGTCGGCGACCATCCATTGCGAGTGCAGGCGGCGCAGCACGCCGTCGCCACCGCGCACGCGGTAGTGATGCGAGTAGCTGCCCGCCTGCTTCACCGAGTCGAGGAACTTGGCGGCCAGGCCGGCCCGGTCTTCGGGCACGATGTAGGCGGTCGCCTGGTCGAAGTCGAGCGCCGGGTGCCCCGGCGGCAGGCCCCAGAAGCGCGGCATGTGGCGATCCCAGTGGCCACGCAGCGTGCGCGGGTCGCGCTCGAAGACACCGATGCGTCCGAACTCCTGCGCCATGTCGAGCAGCTCCTGCAGCCGCTCGGCGCGCAGCGCGTCGCGGCGGTCGAGCAGCGTCAGCCACATCGAGTCGCCGACCGGGCGCGCCGACATCGACACCGGCCAGGGCTCGCCGCGACCATCGCACAGCGTGACGTGCAGGTCGTCGAGCGGTGCGCGCCGCCGCAGCGCGTCGTGCAGGGCAGGCAGCGATGCTCGCGTGTCTGCGGCACGTTCATCGCACAGTGCCGCGAACGGTTTGCCGAGCACGGGATCGCGCGCCGCGCAGGCGCCGGCGAACGCCGCATTGACGCCTCGCACCACCGCGTCGGCATCGAGCGCCAGCACCGGTGCGGTCACGGCGTCGGGCACCGCGTGGTCGGGATTCATGGGTTTCGTGTTGCGCACCCGCAAAGGGCTCGAACGCTCCGCGGTCGACGGCGCAGCGGCGCCGACCCCGGGGCGCAGGCAGTCTAGCGCGCGCTGGGGCGCAGCAGCGCGGGCGCGGCCGGTGGTGCGACAAACCGCGCACAATGTGCCCGTGGCGGCTCACAGCGAGGGCGCCACACGCCCGCTGCCATGTCGAGCCTCGTCGATCACCGCGCCAGCGTGCAAGGCGCCGTCACCGCCATCGAGGCGGAGGTCGGCGTGCGCGTGTGCCGTGGTGCGGTGCTGGTGCGGCTCGAGTCGATGAAGATGGAGTTCACCGTCGAGGCGCAGGCCGACGGTGTGGTGCGCGCGGTGCACGTGCAGCGCGGCGATGCGGTCGACGAAGGCGACGTGCTGGTGGATCTGGCGCCGCTCGCCGACGCCGCGCCGCAGGCCGCCGCGCCGGCGCCGCGTGCGATGGTGCGCGCCGAGCTCGACGAACTGGCCGCGCGGCGCGCGCTGCTGGCCGACGCCGCGCGCCCGCAGATGCTGGCGACGCGCCATGCGCAGGGCCGGCGCAGCGCGCGCGAGAACGTCGCGGCGCTGTTCGACGAAGGCACGTTCGTCGAGTACGGCGCGTTCGCGGTGGCCGCGCAGCGCAGCCGGCGCAGCCTCGACGATCTGCAGAAGAACACGCCGGCCGACGGCCTGCTCACCGGCACCGGCCTCATGCACGCGGCTCAGTTCGGCGTCGAGCGCGCGCGCTGCGCGGTGATGGCCTACGACTACTCGGTGCTGGCCGGCACGCAGGGCCACAACAACCACCGCAAGTCCGACCGCCTGCTCGAGCTGGCGACGCAGCACAGGCTGCCGTTCGTGCTGTTCGCCGAAGGCGGTGGAGGGCGGCCGGGCGACGTCGATTCGCCGTGGGTGTCGGGCCTGCATCTCACGACCTTCCGCGCCCTGGCCGCGCTGTCGGGCCGGGTGCCGACGCTGGGCATCGTCGAGGGTTACTGCTTCGCCGGCAACGCCGCGCTGCTGGGGAGCTGCGACTTCGTGATCTCGACGCGCGGCGCGAGCATCGGCATGGGCGGGCCGGCGATGATCGAAGGCGGTGGCCTCGGCGTGGTGGCACCCGACGACGTGGGCCCGGCGCCGACGCTGGCCAAGGCCGGTGCGATCGACCTGCTGGTCGACGACGAGGCGCAGGCGGTGCACCAGGCGCGGCGCATCCTGGCGTGGCATCAGGGCGACCTGCCCGACGCCGGCGCGGCCGACCAGGCCGCGCTGCGCGACGCGATCCCGCCCGGGCGCAACGCGGTGTTCGACCCGCGCACGATCATCGAGACGATTGCCGACCGCGGCAGCGTGATCGAACTGCGCGAGTCGTTCGGCCTGGGCGTCGTCACCGTGCTGGCGCGGTTGGCAGGTCGCCCGGTGGCGATTGCCGCCACCAACCCGCGGCATCTGGCCGGCGCGCTCGACGTCGCCGGCTGCGACAAGCTCGCGCGCTTCATGCAGCTGGCCGATGCCGCGGGGCATCCGTTGATCACGCTGGTCGACACGCCGGGCTTCATGGTCGGCCCCGCCGTCGAGGCGCAGGGCATGATGCGCCACGCCGGCCGCGTGTTCGTGACCGCGGCGGCGCTGCGCGTGCCGGTGGTGTCGGTGGTGCTGCGGCGCGGCTTCGGCCTCGGCGCGATGGCGTTCACCGCCGGGCACTTCCACGCGCCGGTGGCCACCGCAGCGTGGCCGCAGGCCGAGTTCGGCCCGATGGGCCTCGACGGCGCGGTGCGGCTGGGGTTTCGCAAGGAGCTGGCGGCGGCGCGCGAAGGGCCCGAGCGCGACGCGCTGTTCGAGCAGCTGCTCGGCGAGATGCGCGAGCGCGGACGCGCGCTCAACGTGGCCAGCCACCTCGAGATCGACGACGTGATCGACCCCGCGCAGACGCGCGAGTGGCTGCTGCGCGTGCTGTCCACCGCGCGGCGCGAGCCGCTGCCGCCGCGGCGCGCGTTCGTCGACACCTGGTAAGGCGCGAGCGACGAGGAGACCCTGAATGCGTTGGACCCTGCTGGAGGTTCGATGACCGTGGGGGCGCCGCGCCCACCGCTGACGCCGGCGGCAGATGCGCTGGCGGTGCTGGCGCGCGACGGCCACGCGGTGATCGATGCCGCGTCGCTGGCGGCGCTGGCCGGCGTGCCGCTGGCCGAGTTGCTCGCCTGGCGGCCGCGCTGGGACGACCTGCCCGCAGATCACTACCTGCGCGACGGCGGCCGCTACCGCCAGCGGCGGCACTCGTGCTTCGTGGTCGATGGCGACACGGTCACGCAGGTGCCGCACCGGCCGCACTGGCAGAGCCTGGAGTACAACGCGCTGCACGGCGGCATCGAGCGCCACTTCGAGCCGATGCCCGCGGCGTGGGTCGCCGAGCCGGCATGGCGGCGGCTGCTCGCGGGGCTGGCCGCCTGCGCCACGCGGCTGCGCGGCGCGCAGCCGTGGTTCGTCGAGGCGCATCCGTTTCGCATCACCACCGCCGGCGGCATCGGCCGGCCGACGCCCGAGGGCGCGCACCGCGACGGCGTCGACTTCGTCGCGGTGATCCTGGTCGCGCGCCACGGCATCAAGGGCGGCGAGACGCGCGTGTTCGACGCCGACGGCCCCAAGGGCCTGCGCTTCACGCTCGACGAGCCGTTCTCGGCGCTGCTGCTCGACGACCAGCGCGTGATCCACGAGTCGACGCCGATCCAGCCGAGCGACCCGACTTGCGAAGGGCACCGCGACACGCTGGTGCTGACGTATCGCGCCGGCGGCTTCCAAGGCAGCTGAGACGTGCGCCTTCGGACGCATGGACTGTCGGGGGTGCCGCGTCCGCCCCGAGACGGTTGCCGTCGCGCCGCAGCGACACCGATGGTCGCCACGCTATGCTGCGCGCATGCCGCTGCCGATCTCCCTGCAAGACGTGCGCGCCGCCGCCGGCCGTCTGGCCGGCGTCGCGCACAGGACGCCGGTACTGACCTCGCGCCGGGCCGACGAGCGCGCCGGCGCGCAGCTGTTCTTCAAGTGCGAGAACCTGCAGCGCATGGGGGCGTTCAAGTTCCGCGGCGCCTACAACGCGCTGGCGCAGTTCACTGCCGAGCAGCGGCGCGCCGGCGTGATCACCTTCTCGTCGGGCAACCATGCGCAGGCGATCGCGCTGGCCGCGCAGCTGCTCGACATGCCGTCGGTGATCGTGATGCCTGCCGACGCGCCGCCGGCCAAGCTGGCGGCCACGCGCGCCTACCAGGCCGGTCGGGCCGACAGCGAGGTGGTGCTGTACGACCGCTACCGCGAGGATCGCGAGGCGATCGGCCGGCGCGTCGCCGCCGAGCGCGGCATGACGCTGATTCCGCCGTTCGACCATCCGCACGTGATGGCCGGGCAGGGCACCGCGGCGCTCGAGTTGATGGAGGAGGCGGGCTCGCTCGATGCGCTGCTGGTGTGCGTCGGCGGCGGCGGGCTGGTGTCGGGCTGCGCGGTGGCGGCGCTGGGGTTGCAGCCGGGCATCGCCGTCTACGGCGTTGAACCGGCGGCGGGCAACGACGTGCAGCGCAGCGTCGCGCGCGGCGAGATCGTTCGCATCGACGTGCCCGACACCATTGCCGACGGCGCGCAGACCCAGGCGCCGGGCAAGCTGACCTTCGAGGTGATCCGCCAGTGCGTGCGCGGCATGCTGACGGTCAGCGACGCGCAGCTCGTCGCGGCGATGCGCTTCTTCGCCGAAGCCATGAAGCTGGTGGTCGAGCCCACCGGCTGCCTGGCCGCGGCCGCGGCATTCGAGCGCGTGGTCGATCTGCGCGGGCAGCGCGTCGGCGTGATCCTGAGCGGCGGCAATGTCGATCTGGTTCGCTACGGCCGTTGGCTGGCGGGCGAACCAGACTGAGAAGGGCGAGTCCGATGAGCGATCCGACCCCTGCCGCCAAACCCGACCCCGACGCCGACAAGCGCCAGCGCGAAACGCTCGACAAGCTGCTGGCGCGCGCGCCGGTCACCGGCAGCGGCCACGTCGTGCTCGCCAGTGGCCGCAGGCTCGACTACGAGGTCAGCGCCGCGTTCATGCCGCTGACCGCGGGCGGCGTCGACGCGCAGCGCGGCGAGCCGCAGGCCGCGGTGTTCTGCGTCGCCTATACCGTGGCCAGCGCCGCGCCGCGGCCCTTGTGCTTCGCCTTCAACGGCGGGCCGGGGTCGGCGTCGGTGTGGCTTCACCTGGGTGCGCTGGGCCCCAAGCGGGTGGCGATCCACGACGACGGCACGATGCCCGCAGCGCCCTATGCGGTGCAGGACAACCCGCTGACCTGGCTCGAGCACTTCGACCTCGTGTTCGTCGACCCGCCGCACACCGGCTACTCGATCGCGCTCAACGACGAGCTGCGCAAGAAGCTGTTCAGCGTCGACGGCGACGCCGACGCGCTGGCCGAGGTGGTGCGCGTGTGGCTGGCGCGGCACAAGCGCTTCGGCTGCCCGCTTTACCTGGCCGGCGAGAGCTACGGCACCACGCGCGGCGCGGCGATCGCCGACAAGCTGCAGGCGATGGGCGTCGCGCTGCAGGGTCTGATCCTGGTGTCGTGCGCGATGGATCTGCAGTCGCTGGTGTTCGCGCCCGGCAACGACTTGCCGTACGCGCTGTTTCTGCCGGCGTTCGCCAACGTGGCGCAGTACCACGGCCGGCTCGCCGGCGCGCTGGCGGCATCGCCGCAGGCGGCGCGCGATGCCGCCGAGGCGTTCGTGCACGAGGAGTATCTGGGTGCACTGCACGCTGGTGCGCGGCTCGACGCGCGCACGCGCACGCGCGTCGAGAAGCGGCTGGCCGAACTCACCGGCCTGCCGCGCGCGCTGGTGGCCGAGAAGAACCTGCGCATCGCCGACGAGACCTTCTTCTTCGAGCTGCTGCGCGACGCCGGCCGCATCGTCGGCCGGCTGGAGGCGCGCGTCACCGGCCCGATGGCCGCCAGCCGCACGCGCAGCTGGGAGTTCGACCCCGGCATCGAGGCGCTGAATGCGCCGTACACGATGGCCGCGATGGCCTACTTCGCCGAGCTGGGCATCGCCGACGACACGCGCTACGAGGTGCTCAACTTCGACGTCAACAAGGGCTGGAACTGGAACCGCGGCGATGCCAAGGGCAACGGCTTCGCGAGCACCAGCGGCGATCTGGCGCGTGCGCTGCGGCGCAACCCTCACCTGCGCGTGCTGGTGGCCAGCGGCCGCTACGACCTCGGCACGCCGTACAGCGCGAGTGACTGGTCGCTGGCGCAGCTCGATGCCCCCGCCGACGTGCTGCAGCGCGTGACGCACCGCTACTACGACGCCGGCCACATGATGTACACGCGCAGCACCGACCTGCAGCAGCTGAAGCGCGACCTCGCCGGCTGGATCGGCTGAGCTGTTCCGGCCGGGGCCCGAGTTCGTCGGGCAGCCGGCGCCACAGCGCGTGGTTGCCCCTGGGCCAAGCGGGGTCGGTTCGCCGGAGGACGGTGCCGATCTACCGCGCGTTGCTGAAGGCCTGCGGCCGCTGCGCCTGGCACTACGCCGCGTGGGCGAGCTCGTCGGCAGCCAGGTGCTTCAGTGCCGCCAGCACGCGCGGCGCGGCGTCCACCGGGCCCATGTGGCCGAGACCGGTCAGCACGGTGCGTTCGGCGCGCGGCAGTTGCTCATCGATCACGTCGAGCACCTGGCGCGCCGGCAGCGGCGAGCGGCTGCCGCCGATGAGCTGCACCGGCATGGTCAGGCTGCGGTACGCGGCGGCCGGCACGCGGTCGGCGAACAAGGCCTCGAATTCGGCCTGCACCTTGGGCATGCGCTCGGCCAGCGCGCGGCGGGCACCGTCGCCGAGCTGCGTCCACGCGCCGTCGCCGCTCCAGTAGTCGACGAAGCACTGTGCTGCCTCGCGCGTGCGGCCCGACAGCACGGCCATCCCGATGCGACGGCCGACGCCGACGATCGCTTCGGCGGCCTCCTGCGTCGCCGGGCGCCCGAACAGCAGCGCGAAGCGCACGGGCTCGTAGAGCGTGAGGCTCGCGACGCGCTCGGGCCAGCGCAGCGCGATCTGCAACGCCACCGCGGCGCCATAGGAGTGACCGAGCAGGTGAACCGGGCCGCGCTGCAGCAGCGGCGCCAGTGCCTGCGCTTCGACGTCGAGCGACACCGGTCTGCCGGTCGGCCAGCGCGCGCCGGCGTAGCCGAGCAGCTCGGGGGTCAGCACTTCGAAGCGGTCGGCGAAGGCGGCGGCGATCGGAAGCCACTGGCGACCGGTGCCACCGCTGGAGTGCAGGCAGATCAGACGCTCGCGCGCGGTGGCGCGCGGCGTGAACGGACGGATCTCGGACATTGGGGCTCCTTTCTCGGCCTCGACCGAGGCCAACGCGCCGACTCTGCCCGCGCCAGGTATCGCGCCGATGTCGGCTGGCGCGCCGTGTGTCGCGGCTGTGTTGTCGGCCCGATCCGGCATGTATCGGTCTTGTATCGGCGCGGTATCGGCACGGCAATCGCAGCGCGCACGCGCGGGCGCGGGCCTAGACTGCGGTCGCATGAACGCGCGCGACCCGAGCCCCGTCAACGGCTCGCCCGGCTGGGGGGCGGCTGCGCAGGCGATGTACCGCGCCGCACAGGCGGTGTCGCGGCCGGGCGGGGATGGCGTGTTAGCGCAACTGGTGCGCGAGCTGGCCGACATTCTCGGCGTCGCCACCGCCTTCGTCGCGGTGTTCATCGACGCGTCGCGCAGCGAAATGCGCACGCTGGCGGTGGTGCTCGACGGCCAGCCGGTGGGCGGCTTCGACTACGCGCTCGAGGGATCGCCTTGCGCACAGGTGGTCGGCCACGCCTACCGCCACATCGCCAGCGGCGTATCGGCCGAGTTCAGGCCCGGCACGGTCTTCGTCGCCCGGGGCATGGATTCGTACGCGGCGTTCCCGCTGTTCGACAGCAGCGACGCGCCGCTGGGCCTGCTGGTGGCGATGGATCGCCGCCCGATCGCCGACGCTGCGCTGGCCGAGGCGCTGCTGAAGATCTTCGCCGGACGCATCGTCGCCGAGATCGAGCAGCGGCGAACCGACGAGGCGCTGCGCCGGTCCGAGGCCAGCTACCGCGCGATCTTCGAGTCGGCCGAGGACGCGATCTTCGTTCACGACTGGGACACCGGCGCCGTGCTCGACGCCAACCCGACGGCCTGCAGCACCTACGGCTACAGCCGCGAGGAACTGCGCCGCATCTCGCTGGCCGACGTCAGCTCGGGCGTCGCGCCGTACACCGGCGAGCAGGCGCTGCGCTACATCGAGCAGGCCAAGCAGGGGCTCGAGCCGGTGTTCGAGTGGCACCGCCGCAACAAGGACGGCAGCCTGCACTGGGACGAAGTGCGGCTGAAGATTGTCCGCATCGACGGCAAGCCGCACGTGCTCGCGTTCACGCGCGAGATCACCCAGCGCAAGGAGGCCGACGCGCTGCTGCGCGCCAGCGAGGAGCAGTACCACGCGATCTTCGACGCCTCGGCCGACCCGCTGATCCTGTGGGACAGCCAGTACCGCCGCGTCGACGTCAACCCGGCGTACGAACGCGTCTTCGGCTGGACGCGCGACGAGGTGGTCGGCCGCGGCTGGGACCGCCCGGAAGACGACGGCGCGTACGCGCAGCCGCGCCGCGACCTCGTTCGCCGTGCCTTGGCCGGCGAGAGTTGCAGCGCCGAGCTGTGCTCGCGGCGCAAGGACGGCACCGTCATCGACATCGAGGTGTACGCCACGCCGTTTCGGCACCGCGGCGAGCCGCATGTGCTGGCCATCGCGCGCGACGTCACCGAGCGGCGGCACGCCGAACAGCGCCTGCGGGCACGCGAAGAGCAGTACCGCGCCATCTTCGACGGCAGCGTCGACCCGATGGTGCTGTGGAGCCACACGCTGCACGTGGTCGACGTCAACGCCGCGTTCGAGCAGACCACGGGGCTTCGCCGCGACCAGGTAGTCGGGCGCCACTGGAGCGAGCGCCCCGATGCCGACGAGATGAAGCGCCTGCTGCCGAGCATCGAGCGGGCGCTGGCCGGCGAGATGGCGCACCGGGTCGAGGCCGTGACGCGCGCCGACGGCAGCGCGTTCGATATCGAGCTGCGCTACCTGCCGGTGCGGTTGGGCAACGAGCCGTTCGCGCTGGGCATCGGCCGCGACGTCAGCGAGCGGCTCGAAGGCGAGCGCCGCCTGCGCGCCAGCGAGGAACAGTACCGCGCGATCTTCAACGCGTCGGCCGATGCGCTGGTGCTGCGCGATGCCGCATACCGGGCGGTCGACGTCAACCCGGCGTACCTCACGATGAGCGGCTTCACGCGCGACGAGGTGCTGGCCGCCCCGGGTGTGCTCACCCAGTCTGACGATGCCGTGCGCAGCGCGCACCGCGCGCTGCACGACCGGGCGGTGGCCGGCGAAACGCTGCACTTCGAGGTACAGGGCCTGCGCAAGGACGGCACGCGTTTCGACGCCGAGGTGCGCGGGGTGTCGGTGCTGTACCGCGGCGCGCCGCACGTGCTGTACGCGACGCGCGACATCACCGAGCGGCGCGCGGCCGAGGCCGAGCGCGAGAAGCTCGCGGCGCAGCTGCGGCAGGCGCAGAAGATGGAGGCCATCGGTCAGCTCACCGGCGGCATCGCGCACGACTTCAACAACATCCTGACCGCCGTCATCGGCTACCTGGTGCTCGGCCAGGAGCGCGCCGCCGCAGGCAACGATGCCAAGCTCGTGCGCCAGCTCGATTCGGCGCACCTGGCGGCGCAGCGGGCGCGCGACCTGATCGCGCAGATGCTGACTTTCGCGCGCGGCAAGGGGGGCGATCACCGGGCGCTGGCGCCGGGGCCGCTGGCGCGCCAGTCGCTGCAGCTGCTGCGTTCGACGCTGCCGTCGTCGGTGCTGCTGGAGGCGTCGATCCGCGACGAGGCGCTGCCGGCGATCCTGGCCGATGCGGTGCAGTTCGAGCAGGTGCTATTCAACCTGTGCATCAACGCGCGCGACGCGATGAGCGGCAGCGGCAACATCCGCGTCGATCTCGCCGTGGTCCACCACCCCGGTCTGCGCTGCACCTCGTGCGGCGCGAACGTCGGTCACGGTCCGTGGGTCGAGCTCGGCGTCGCCGATTCCGGCAGCGGCATCGCGCCGGAGGTGATCGAGCGCATGTTCGAGCCGTTCTTCTCCACCAAGGCGACCGGCCGCGGCTCGGGCATGGGGCTGGCGATGGTGCATGGCATCGTGCACAACCACGGCGGCCACGTGGTGGTGACGAGCGAGCCCGGGCACGGTGCGCGCTTCGGCGTGTTGTGGCCGCCGGCGGGCACAGTCGCCGAGGCCGACGCGCCGGCCCCTTCGACCGCCAAGGCGCCCGGCCGCCAGCTCGCAGGGCGCGTCGTGCTGGTCGAGGACGAGCCGCAGGTGGGTGCCATGATGGCCGAACTGCTCACGGGCTGGGGCCTGCAGGTGGTGTCGATGACCGACCCGCTCGCCGCTCGCGACTGGCTGCTCGAGCCCGCGAACATCGTCGACCTGCTGATCACCGACCACACGATGCCGCAGATGACCGGGCTGCAGCTCGCGCAGCACGCGACGCAGGCACGGCCGGCGCTGCCGGTGCTGCTGTACACCGGCGACCCGGAAACGCACGAGGCCGCGGTGCTGCAACGCCACGGCGTACGGGCGCTGCTGCGCAAGCCGATCGAGACGCAGGCGCTGCGCGCGCAGCTCCAGCGCTGGCTGCCGGCCGGCTGAAGCGACTGCGGGGCCAGACCGAGGGTCCGCGGCCCTCGCGCAGGCGACGTATCGTCTCGGCGCGGCCGTTGCGATGGCGGACGAGCGGCCGCCAAGGCGGCCGCCCGTTGCCACCGAACACTGCCTCAGGCTGCCATCGGCAGCGCCTGCGGCTGCACCGGCACCGCGTAGGTCAGCGGCGCCAGCGCCTCCAGGATGCGGGCCTTTTGCGTGTCGTCGAGCAGGCCGAACAGCACGCGCTGGAAGCGCGGCTCCATCACGCCCGACACGATGTACTGCCAGCGGTAGGCCTTCAGCACCATGGCCTCGATCTGTGCCGCGCGGCCGCTGTCGGCGGCCAGGCCGCCGATGCGGACAAAGTAGGCCGCGTCGGCCCTGGCCTGCGCCTGCAGGATGCCGTCGACGGCGCCCACCAGTCCGATCAGGTCGCCGACCGCGGCGTCGCGCGCCGCCTTGTCGAGCCTGGCGTCTTCGCGCAGCAGCTCGAGCTCGTCGAGCACCGCGTGCTGCGCCTCTTCGCGCCAGTGGAACTTGAACACGTCCTTCCACAACTCGGACAGCTCGGCGTCGGGCTCGATGCTGGCGCGGTAGTGCGCCTGCGTGAACAGCTCGATGTCGAGCGTGAGCGCGAGCACGGCCCAGCTGCTAGCGCCGAGCACCGCCTGTGCCACCGCGTTGCCGTCGGCGGTCATCTGGTAGCCCGCCGGCATGTCGGCAGCCATCATCGCCTCGAGCCGGCGAAACAGCTCCTGGTGCTTCAGCTCCTCGTCGGTCATGCGCACCATCGCCTCGAAGGCCACCTGGTCGTCGAACGCGTGCGCGCGGCCGAGATCGCTGACCTTGGCGGCGATGAAGCGCTCGACCAGGCCGAACAGGTAGGCGTAGGTGCGGCCCTGCACCTGGCTGAGCAGGCGCTTCTGCGCCGGCGTCAGGAAGGCCAGCTCGTCGACCAGCGACAGCCCGGCGGGCAGGAAGGTCTTGCTGTAGTCGAAGCTGCGGCCGCGGATGACGTCGCGGTCGATCTCCCAGCGCACGCGCTTGGAGAGGTCGACCACGCGGGCGTAGCGTTCGGTGCTGATGGTGGTCTGCATGGTGTGGATCCTCGGTTGAACAGTGGGTGAGAGGCCGACAAGGCCGGCCGAGCCGCTGCGTTGCGCACGGGGTGCATCGCGCCGCGACGGATGCACACTGTCCAAGCCAAGGGTATCGGCACTGCGTCGCCGCGCCGTCGTCGTGTAGCCAGTTTGTATTCGGGCCCCCACAGCCCGGCGGCCCCGCGGCAGAATCCGGCGCCATGGATGCGCTGGCCCGGCTGTTGGTCGTCGACGACGATCCGTCGATCCGCGCGATGCTGTGCGAGTACCTGCAGGCGCATGGCTACGCCGTGACCGAGGCCGGCAGCGGGGCGCAGATGCGCCAGTGCATCGAAGCCGATCTGCCCGACGTCGTGCTGCTCGACATCCGGTTGCCCGGAGAGGACGGCCTCACGCTGGCCAGGTATCTGCGCGAGCATTACGACGTCGGCATCATCATGGTCACCGCCTCGGGCGAGGTGATCGACCGCGTGGTCGGGCTCGAGCTCGGAGCCGACGACTACCTGCCCAAACCGTTCGATCCGCGCGAGCTGCTGGCCCGCCTGAAGAGCGTGCTGCGGCGAATCCAGGCCAAGCCCACGGCCGAGCCTGGCGCCGCCGCCGCGGGCGGTCGGGGTCCGCGGCAGCGCTTCGGCCGCTGCGAACTCGACCTCGAGTCGCGCCGACTGTTCGAGGCCAGCGGCGCCGAGGTGGCCATGACGGCGATGGAGTACGACCTGCTGCGCGTGTTCCTCGCCAACCCCAACCGCGTGCTGTCGCGCGACCAGCTGCTGATGCAGACGCGCAACCGCGAGTGGGAGCCGTTCGACCGCTCGATCGACATCCGCATCGGCCGCCTGCGCCGCAAGGTCGAGCCCGATCCGGCGGGAGAGCCGCGCTGCATTCGCACGGTGCGCAACGCCGGGTACATGTTCGTGCCGGCCTGAGGCGGCCTGCGCTCAGCTCAGGATCTCGACGCGGTTGCGGCCATTGCGCTTGGCTTGGTACAAGGCCGCGTCGGCGCTGTGCAGCAACGCGGCCGCGCCGCCGCCGGCGATCGGCACCGTGGCGGCGATTCCGATCGACACCGTGACCGGCGGCCCGCCGCGCACGATGGCCTCGAAACTGGCCGCCCCCACCGCGCGGCGGATTGCCTCGGCGGTCTCGAGCGCGCCGGCGGCCGTGGTGCCGGGCAGCACGATCGCGAACTCCTCGCCGCCGTAGCGCGCCGCCAGGTCGCCGGCGCGCCGCACGCTGCGCTCGATGATCTGCGCCACCGCAGCGAGGTAGGCGTCGCCCACCTGATGGCCGTAGCGGTCGTTGAGCGGCTTGAAGTGGTCGATGTCGATCATCAGCAGCGCCAGCGGTGAGCCGTCGCGCAGCGCGCGGAACCACTCCTTGCGCAAGGTGGTGTCGAACATGCGCCGGTTCGCCAGGCCGGTGAGCGCGTCGGTCGACGCCAGCGCCGACAGCTCGGCGTTGGCCGCGCCGAGCGCCATCTCGGCCTGCTTGCGGTGCTCGGCATCGCGCAGCGTGACGAGGTAGTCGCCCAGGCCGTTGCCCGCCGGCAGCAACACCACGCGTGCCTCGATCCACAACGCGCTGCCGTCGCGGCGCAACGCGCGGAACAGGTCGTTGCCGGAGGGCCCACGGCGCGACGCGTGCATGAAGTGGCGCGCGATGAAGCCGGCGCGATCCTCCGGCGCCAGCAGCTCGGCCAGCGTGCGGCCGATCAACTCCTCGGGCACGAGGTCGAGCAGCGTCGCCGCCGACTGCGACGCGAAGCGGATCACCAGGTCGGCATCGACCGCGACGATGAGATCGGTCGAGTGTTCGGCCAGCACGCGAAAACGCTGGCGCGCCTCGGCATTGCGGCGTTGCTCCTCGGCGTCGGGCACCAGCACCAGGCGCCGGCCGTCGGCCAGGTTCATCGACACCGTGCGCGGCGCCTCGGCCGCGGGGTCGTGGCGCGGCGCCGGGCCGGCGATCAGCGAGTGGCCTTCGGCGTCGGTGACGTTGAGCGTGACACCGAGCCCGGCGAGCAGGAAGGCGAGGGTTTCGAACTCGGGGTCGGTCACTTGAACTGCGGCTCGGCTGGCGGAAGCCCCCTGCGCATCCTAGCGTCTGGCGTCGCGCCGCCGCCCGAGCGCTGGCGCGCAGATGTGTCGGACGGTGAGCGAAGGCGCGATCGAGACCGCTTGACTCGCATGCTGACGGCCCGCAGGCAACCGCGAGCGATTGCGCGGCCGATCGGCGCTGGCGTGCGGATCGGCTCGCGGGCCAAGCGCTCGGGTCAGTAGGCCAGACCCATCGCGCCGCGCACGTCGGCCATCGTTGCCTGCGCCACCGTGCGCGCGCGTTCGGTGCCCACCTCGAGGATGCGATGCACCTTTCGCGGGTCGGCCAGCAGCGGCGCCGCGCGTTCGCGCCAGGGCTGCTGCGCCTCGATGATGGCGTCGATCACCGGCTGCTTGCATTCGAGGCAGCTGATGCTCGCCGTGGTGCAGCCGTGCCACACCCATTGCCTCGTGGCCTCGTTGCTGTACACCTTGTGGAAGTCCCATACCGGGCACTTCTCCGGATTGCCGGGGTCGGTGCGGCGCACGCGCGCCGGGTCGGTGGCCATGCGGCGCACCTTGCGCGTCACCTCTTCGGGGGTGTCGCGCATCAGGATCGCGTTGCCGTAGCTCTTGCTCATCTTCGCGCCGTCGGTGCCGGGCAGGCGCAGCACCTCGGTGTGCAGCGCCGCCGGCTCGACGAGGATGGTCTTGCCGCTGCCGCGCAGATGGCCCTTCAGCAGCTCGGCGTCGTCGGTGCTCCAGCCCGCGGGCGGTGCCGCCGCGGTGCGCTGGATCACCGCCTCACCCTTGGCCAGCGCGTCGGCCGCGCCGGTCTGGCCGTAGGCCTTGCGCTGCCGCTCGAAATAGCGCTGGTCGTCCTTCGACAGGCGTGCCAGTGCCGCGGCCACCTTGGCCTGCAGGTCGGCCGGGCGGCCGTACAGGTGGTTGAAGCGGCGCGCCACCTCGCGCGTGAGTTCCACGTGCGAGGCCTGGTCTTCGCCCACCGGCACGAAGGCGGCCTTGTAGTTCAGGATGTCGGCCGCCTGCAGCAGCGGGTAGCCGAGGAAGCCGTAGGTAGCGAGGTCGCGGTCCTTCAGCTTCTCGATCTGGTCCTTGTAGGTCGGCACGCGCTCCAGCCAGCCCAGCGGCGTGCCCATCGCCAGCAGCGTGAACAGCTCGGCGTGCTCGGGCAGCCGGCTCTGCACGAAGATGGTGCTCTTGTCGGGGTCGAGGCCGGCGGCGAGCCAGTCGATCACCATGTCGTAGACCGATTTTCCGATGATCTCGCTCTCGTCGTAGTGCGTGGTCAGCGCGTGCCAGTCGGCGACGAAGTAGAAGCACTCGTACTGGTCTTGCAGGCGCACCCAGTTCTTCAGCGCGCCGTGGTAGTGGCCCAGGTGCATCGAGCCGGTGGGGCGCATGCCGGAGAGAACGCGCTGTCGCATGGATCGCTTTCGTGGGTGGGCGGCCATTTTCGCAGACGTACACTCACGCGCCTTCCATGAGCCGCCGGGCTGCTCCAAAGGTGAGTTCCGCAGTGCGCAGCACGAAGGATGCCCAATGACCTCGCAGCGCATCGTCATCCTGATCTCGGGCCGCGGCTCCAACATGGAGGCGATCGTGAACGCCTGCGAGCGCGAGCGCTGGCCGGCGCAGGTGGCGGCGGTGATCGCCAACCGTGCCGACGCCGCCGGGCTGCAGTTCGCGCGCGCGCACGGCCTGGCCAGTGCGGTGGTCGATCACCGCGCGTACGCATCGCGCGAGGTGTTCGATCGCGCGCTGGCCGAGGCCGTCGACTCGCATTGTCCCGATCTGCTCCTGCTGGCGGGGTTCATGCGCATCCTCGGGCCGGCTTTCGTGCGCCGCTACGAAGGGCGCATGCTCAACGTGCATCCGTCGCTGCTGCCGGCGTTTCCGGGCCTGCACACGCACCGGCGCGTGCTCGAGGCCGGCTGCAAGGTCAGCGGCGCCACCGTGCATTTCGTGACCGCCGACCTCGACCACGGCCCGATCGTGATGCAGTCGGTGGTGCCGGTGCTGCCCGACGACAGCGAAGACAGCCTGGCCGCGCGCGTGCTCGCCGGCGAGCATGTGATCTATCCGCTGGCGGTGTCGTGGTTCGTGCGCGGGCTGCTGCGCGTCGAGCGCGGGGTCGTGCGGCAGACCGAGGGCGCCCCGCAGTTGCTCGGCGCATAGCCGCCCGCCGATGCATCCGAAGGCGTTGCTCGAGCAGGCGGCCGAGCTGATGCGCGCGGTGCTCGCGTTCGAGCAGCCCGCCGACGCGGTGGTGTCGGCGTACTTTCGCCAGCATCGCGCGCTGGGTGCGCGCGAGCGCCATGCACTGGGCGAGACGGTGTATGCGGTGCTGCGGCGGCGGCTGTTGTGGGAGCACCTGGCGCAAGGCGGCCACGGCCTGCTGCCGCGGCGGCTCGTGCTGCTGGCATGGCAGGGCGAGGCGCACGTGCGCGACGCCGCGATCGACGCCGCCGAGCGCCGCTGGCTCGACGATGCGATGGCGGTCGACCCGACGACCTTGGCGCCGCAGTTGCAGCACAACCTGCCCGCCTGGCTGGCCGACGCACTGCGTGCGCAGCCCGGCGCGGCGCCGTTCGACGCGCTGGCGCAGGCGCTGCTGGGCAGTGCGCCGCTGGACCTGCGCGTCAATGCGCTGAAGGCCAGGCGCGAGGCGGTGCAAGCCGCGCTCGCTGCGGCGGGCATCGACGCGGCGCCGACGCCGTTCAGCCCGTGGGGCCTGCGCATCGACGGCCGGCCTGCGGTCGACGCGCTGCCGGCGTTTCGCGACGGGTTGTTCGAAGTGCAGGACGAAGGCAGCCAACTGCTGGCGCTGCTGCTCGATGCGCATCGCGGCGAGATGGTGGTCGACTTCTGCGCCGGCGCGGGCGGCAAAACGCTGGCGATCGGCGCCGCGATGCGCGACACCGGCCGGCTGTACGCCTTCGATACGTCGGGGCATCGGCTGCACGCGCTGAAGCCGCGGCTGGCACGCAGCGGCCTGCGCAACGTGCACCCGGTGCAGATCGCGCACGAGCGCGACGAGCGTGTGCATCGCCTGGCCGGCAAGATCGACCGCGTGCTGGTCGATGCACCGTGCTCCGGGCTCGGTACCTTGCGCCGCAACCCCGACCTGAAGTGGCGTCGCGGCCCGGTCGATATCGCGCAGTTCGGCGTGCAGCAGCGCGCGATCCTGGCCGCGGCGGCGGCGCTGGTGAAGCCGGGCGGGCGGCTGGTGTACGCCACCTGCAGTCTGCTCGCGCTCGAGAACGAGGATGTCGCCCGCGCCTTCGAGCAAGGCCATCCGCAGTTCGAGGCGCTGCCGGCCGCGGCGGCCCTCGCGCAAGCGCGCATCGGCAGCGCCGGCAGCCTGGTGCGGGGCCCCTACCTCGAGCTGTGGCCGCACCGCCATGCTACCGATGGCTTCTTCGCCGCGCTCTGGCGACGCCGGCCCTGATCGCGGCCACGGCGGCGCGCGGCGACAGCGGGTGAACCTTGCCGAGTTCGATGTCCGGGAAGCTCGTAACAGTGGCCTAGAATTCGACGCCGAACGCCACCATCGGGTCGGCGCACGGGCGATTCACGAATGACCGATTTCGATGCCATGACCGCAGCGCTGCTGCAGTGGGCGAGCAGCGGCTTGTGGGCCGATGCGAGCTGGTGGCAGATCGTGCTGTACACGCTCGCCACCACCCACATCACGATCGCCGCGGTGACGATCTTCCTGCACCGCGCACAGGCGCACCGTGCGCTCGAACTGCACCCCGTGGCGGCGCACTTCTTCCGCTTCTGGCTGTGGCTGTCCACCGGCATGGTGACCAAGGAGTGGGTGGCGATCCATCGCAAGCACCACGCCAAGTGCGAGACCGTCGACGACCCGCACAGCCCGCAGACGCGTGGCATCCGCACCGTGCTGCTGCGCGGCACCGAGCTGTACCGTGCCGAGGCGCGCAACGCCGATACGCTGGCCAAGTACGGCCACGGCACGCCCGACGACTGGATCGAGCGCAAGCTCTACGGCAGCCACACCGTGCTCGGCATCGCGCTGCTGATGGGGGTCGACCTGCTGCTGTTCGGCGCCATCGGCGCCACCGTGTGGGCGGTGCAGATGCTGTGGATCCCGGTCACCGCGGCGGGCATCGTCAACGGCATCGGCCACTGGTGGGGCTACCGCAACTTCGAGGTCGCCGACGCGTCGACCAACATCGTTCCGTGGGGCGTGGTGATCGGTGGCGAAGAGCTGCACAACAACCACCACACCTATCCGACCTCGGCCAAGCTGTCGGTCAAGCGCTTCGAGTTCGACATCGGCTGGGGCTACATCCGCGCGCTGCAGGCGCTCGGGCTGGCCACCGTGCGCAAGACGCCGCCGAGGCTCGCGCTCGGCCCGGTGAGCGAGCAGGCCGATTCGCGCACGCTCGAGGCGCTGATCGCCAACCGCTACGAGGTGATGGCGCAGTACGCCAAGCAGGTGCGCCGGGTCTGCAAGGCCGAGCTGTCGAAGCTGCGCTCGCAGGGCCAGTCGCGCGGTGCGCGTGGCGTCAACCTGCGGCTTGCGCGCCGCTGGCTGCATCGCGACGACGCCAGGATCCCGGTGACGATCAAACCGCGCCTGGCCAGCGCGATGGCCGAGCACCCGATGCTCGCCAAGCTGGTGGCGATGCGCGAGGAGCTGCGGCTGCTGTGGACGCGCAGCAACGTCTCGGCGCCGCAACTGGTGGCCGATCTGCAGGCCTGGTGCCGCAAGGCAGAGGACAGCGGCATCGCGATGCTGCGCGACTTCTCGCTGCGCCTGCGCGCCGCGCAAGCCGCGTAGAGCCCAAAGAAAAGGGCCGCGAAGCGGCCCACCACCGGAAAGGGGCCGCTTCGGCGACCCCGCTTTCCTTCCTATTTCAGTTTCGTTTCCTTGTACAGCACGTGCTTGCGTGCCTTCGGATCGAACTTGATGAACTCGAGCTTGTCGGGGGTGGTCTTCTTGTTCTTGTTGGTGGTGTAGAAGTGGCCGGTGCCGGCCGTCGACTCCAGCTTGATCTTCTCGCGCGCGCTCTTGGCCATGGCGGACTCCCTCGCTTCAGGCGGCGCCGCGCGCGCGTAGATCGGCCAGCACCTGCTCGATACCGACCTTGTCGATCAGCCGCAATGCGGCGTTGCTGACGCGCAGGCGAACGAAGCGGTTCTCGCTCTCGATCCAGAAACGGCGGTACTGCAGGTTGGGCAGGAACCGGCGCTTGGTCTTGTTGTTGGCGTGGGAAACGTTGTTGCCCACCATCGGGCGCTTGCCCGTGACTTGACAGACGCGTGCCATGACGCAGCTCCGAAACGGCTTGGGGTGTGTGCCGCGCGCGGCCGGGGACCGCGGCGAGCGAAGCGGCAAATTATAGCCGAGCGCTCGTGCGCGGTCCGCCTCAGGCGGCCTGGTCGAGGAAGCGCTGGGCGTCGAGCGCCGCCATGCAACCGGTGCCGGCCGAAGTGATGGCCTGGCGGTAGACGTGGTCCTGCACGTCGCCGGCGGCGAACACGCCGGGCACGCTGGTCATCGTCGCCAGGCCGTCGCTGCCGCCGCGGGTGATGAGGTAGCCATCCTTCATCTCGAGCTGGCCCTTGAAGAGCTCGGTGTTCGGCTGGTGGCCGATCGCGATGAAGCAGCCCTTGAGCACCAGCTCGCTGGTCTGGCCGCCCTGGACCGCCTTGAGCCGTACGCCGGTGACGCCGCTGGCGTCGCCGAGCACCGCGTCGAGCGTCTGGAACAGGTGCAGTTGCACCTTGCCGGCGGCCACCCGCTCCATCAGCTTGTCGACCATGATCGGCTCGGCGCGGAATCTGTCGCGACGGTGGATCAGGTGCACCTTGCTCGCGATGTTGGCCAGGTACAGCGCCTCCTCGACCGCGGTGTTGCCGCCGCCGACGACGCACACCTCCTGGCCCTTGTAGAAGAAGCCGTCGCAGGTGGCGCAGCCGCTGACGCCGCGGCCCATGAACTGCTGCTCCGACGGCAGGCCGAGGTACTTGGCGCTGGCGCCGGTGGCAACCACGAGCGCATCGGCGCTGTAGCGGCCGCTGTCGCCCGCGAGCACGAACGGCCGGCGCGACAACTCGGCGCTGTGGATGTGGTCGAACACGATGCGGGTGCCGAAGCGCTCGGCGTGCTTCTGGAAGCGCTGCATCAACTCGGGGCCCTGCACGCCGTCGACGTCGGCCGGCCAGTTGTCGACGTCGGTGGTGGTCATCAACTGGCCGCCCTGGGCCAGGCCAGTGACGAGCAGCGGCTGCAGGTTGGCGCGCGCCGCGTAGACCGCGGCGGTGTAGCCCGCGGGGCCCGATCCGAGGATCAGGATGCGGCTGTGGGTGAGGGTGTCGGACATGCGAAGCGCTCGGTTTTCAGGGGCCGGCGTCGCGTGCGGCCGACGCCGATTGTCACATGGGGGTGCATTCCGGTGGCTTCCAGGCGCGCAATCGGCACAATAGCGGTCGTTGGCGTGAGCGGCGCCTCGCGGGCACCCGGGCCGAGGCCCTGGCCGCGGGCCGCGCGAGAAGGCCTCAAAGAGGAAGGGACCCCAAGATGTCGATGTTGTCGAATCTCGACCTGATCCGTCGTGTGCCGCTGTTTTCGATGCTGACGGTCGAACAGGCCCAGTCCGTGGCCGACGCGGTGGTCAAGCGGCGCTTTCGCCGCGGTGAACTGGTGGTCGAGCAGGGGCGCAAGAGCAACGCGCTGTTCATCCTGCTCAACGGCCGCGCGCGCGTGCTGACCTCCGACTCGCGCGGGCGCGAGGTGATCCTGGCGGTGCTCGAATCCGGCGACTACGTCGGCGAGATGAGCCTGATCGACAACGAGGCGCACTCGGCCACGGTGCGCTGCGAGGTGCAGACCGACATGCTGATCCTCGGCCGCGCCGATTTCGCGCGCTGCCTGCCCGAGAACTCGACGCTGTCGTACGCGATCCTGCGTGGCCTGGTGCGGCGCCTGCGCCACGCCGACCGCCAGATCGAATCGCTGGCGCTGCTCGACGTCTACGGCCGGGTCGCGCGCACGCTGCTCGAGATGGCCGAGGAGGTCGACGGCGTCAAGATCATTCGCAACAAGGTGTCACGGCAAGACATGGCCAAGGTGGTCGGCGCCTCGCGCGAGATGGTCAGCCGCGTGATGAAGGATCTCGAGGAGCGCGGCGTCATCGAGACGCAGGAGAACGGCTCGGTGGTGCTCAAGGAGCGGCTGCACTCCGAGTGAGGCGGCGCTCCGGTGCCGCCTGAGGCGTGGCGGAGCGCTCGGGCGCATCGGCCACAATCGCGCCCATGACGTTTCCGCTCGGTTCGTTGGCCGCCGTCGGCCAGGCCGCGGCCGCCGCGCGCGCGCCGGGATCGGCGCCCCGCTGGCGCGGCAAGCTGGCACTCGCCGGTGGCGCGGTGCTGTGGTTGCTGGTGTTGCTGGCGCTGATCACCCACGACCCTGGCGACGCCGCCTACTCGACCACCGGCGGCGGTGCCGCGTTGCACAACAAGGCCGGCCAGCTCGGCGCCTGGGTGTCGGACCTGCTGCTGTTCCTGTTCGGCTATTCGGCGTGGTGGCTGCCGGTGGTGGGGGCGCGCTGGTGGCTTGCGGCGCTGGCGCGATGGCTGCGCCACGAACCGGTGCCCGAAGACCAGCACACCGCACTGCCGCGCGCGGTGTGGATTGGCGGCATCGTGCTGCTGCTGGCGGCCAGTAGCGCGCTCGAGTGGACGCGGCTGTATCGCTACGACGGCCTGCTGCCCGGTGGTCAGGCCGGCGGCGTGCTCGGTGCGGTGCTGGGGCCGCTGTCGATGAAGTGGCTCGGCTTCGCCGGCTCGGGGGTGGCCTGGATCGCGGCGCTGGTGCTGGGCGCGTCGATGGCGCTGCGCTTTTCTTGGATCGCGCTGGCCGACCGCATCGGCGCCGCCTTCGACGCGCTGCGCGAGCGCCGCCAGGAGGCGCTCGAGCGCGCCGAGGACCTGCGCATCGGCCGCGCGGCGCAGGTCGAGCGCGACCGCGTGCTCGCCGACGAGCAGCACGAGATCGACGAGCACGTGCCGCTGGTCATCGAGAAGCCGCTGGCCGAGGTGCCGAAGTCCGAGCGCGTCGCCAAGGAGCGGCAGCAGCCGCTGTTCAAGGAGCTGAGCGACGCCAAGCTGCCGCAGGTCGATCTGCTCGACGCGGCGCCGGGCCGCCTGGAGGCGGTGACGCCCGATTCGCTCGAGATGACGAGCCGGCTGATCGAGAAGAAGCTCAAGGACTTCGGCGTCGACGTGCGCGTGGTGGCGGCATCGCCGGGGCCGGTGATCACGCGCTACGAGATCGAGCCGGCGATCGGCGTCAAGGGCTCGCAGGTGGTCAACCTGGCCAAGGACCTGGCGCGCTCGCTGTCGCTGGTGAGCATCCGCGTGGTCGAGACGATTCCGGGCAAGAACTACATGGCGCTCGAACTGCCCAACGCCAAGCGCCAGACGATCCGGCTGTCGGAGATCCTCGGCTCGGCGGTCTACAACGACGCGCACTCGCAGCTCACGCTCGGCCTGGGCAAGGACATCGTCGGCAACCCGGTGGTGGCCGATCTCGCGAAGATGCCGCACCTGCTGGTGGCCGGCACCACCGGCGCGGGCAAGAGCGTGGGCATCAACGCGATGATCCTCAGCCTGCTGTACAAGGCCGAGGCGCGCGACGTGCGCCTGATCATGATCGACCCCAAGATGCTCGAGATGAGCGTCTACGAGGGCATTCCGCACCTGCTGTGCCCGGTGGTCACCGACATGAAGCAGGCGGCCAACGCGCTCACCTGGTGCGTCGGCGAGATGGAGCGGCGCTACAAGCTGATGAGCAAGCTCGGCGTGCGCAACCTCGCCGGCTACAACCGCAAGCTGCACGACGCGAAGGAGCGCGGCGAGACGCTGAGCAACCCGTTCTCGCTGACGCCCGAGGCGCCCGAGCCGCTGGAGCGGCTGCCGTACCTGGTGGTGGTGATCGACGAACTCGCCGATCTGATGATGATCGTCGGCAAGAAGCTCGAGGAGCTGATCGCGCGGCTGGCGCAGAAGGCGCGTGCCGCCGGCATCCACCTGATCCTGGCTACGCAGCGGCCGAGCGTGGACGTGATCACCGGCCTGATCAAGGCCAACATCCCGACGCGCATCGCGTTCCAGGTGTCGAGCAAGATCGACAGCCGCACCATCCTCGACCAGATGGGCGCCGAGGCGCTGCTCGGCCAGGGCGACATGCTGTACCTGCCGCCGGGCACCGGCCTGCCGGTGCGCGTGCACGGCGCGTTCGTCGGCGACGAGGAGGTGCACCGCGTGGTCGAGTATCTGCGCCAGCAGGGCGAGCCCAACTACATCGAGGGCATCCTCGAAGGCGGCACGCTCGAGGGCGACGCCGCCGCGGCGATCGAAGGCGGCGCCAACGGCGACGGCGAGGCCGATCCGATGTACGACCAGGCGGTGGCCATCGTGCTGCAGAACCGGCGTGCGTCGATCTCGCTGGTGCAGCGCCACCTGCGCATCGGCTACAACCGCGCCGCGCGCCTGCTCGAACAGATGGAGCGCGCGGGGCTCGTGTCGGCGATGGCCTCCAACGGCAACCGCGACATCCTGGTGCCCAAGCGCGACGAATGAAGCACTGGTTGTTCGCGCTGGCGCTGCTGGCTGGCGCCGCGGCCCGAGCCGACTCGGTGGATCTGCTGCGCGAGTTCGCCAGCCAGGTGAAGTCGGCGCGCGCGGCGTTCACGCAGACCGTCACCTCGGTCGACGGCGCGCGCAAGAAGGAGTCGTCGGGGACGTTCGAGTTCGTGCGGCCGAACCGCTTTCGCTTCGCTTACGACAAGCCGTTCCAGCAGTTGATCGTCGCCGACGGGCAGAAGGTGTGGCTGTACGACGCCGACCTCAACCAGGTCACGGTGCGTCCGCTGTCGCAGGCGCTCGGCGCGACGCCGGCGGCGCTGCTGGCCGGCGGTGCGCTCGACAAGGAGTTCGCGCTCGAGTCGCTGCCCGCGGCCGACGGCCTGCAGTGGGTGCAGGCGACGCCGCGCGCGCCGGGCGGCTCGATCCAATGGCTGCGCGTCGGCTTCGACGGCTCGACGCTGGCGGCGCTGCAGATCGCCGACGTGTTCGGCCAGCGCTCGCTGCTGCGCTTCTCGGCGCTGCAGCAGAACATCGAGCTGCCCGGCAGCCTGTTCGAGTTCACGCCACCCAAGGGCGCCGACGTCATCGCGCAGTGAGCGCCGCGGAGGCTCTGGCATGGCTGCGCAGGATTCGTTGTTCGACGATGCCGCCGGCGGGACGCCAGGCGACGCACCGACGTCCGACGCGCCGCTGGCCGACCGCCTGCGTCCGCAGCGGCTCGACCAGGTGATCGGCCAGCGCCACCTGCTGGGCCCCGGGCGTCCGCTGCGCGTGGCCTTCGAATCGGGCCGGCTGCACTCGATGATCCTCTGGGGTCCGCCCGGCGTGGGCAAGACGACGCTGGCGCGGCTGGTGGCAGGCACGGTCGATGCGCAGTTCATCGTGCTGTCGGCGGTGCTGGCAGGCGTCAAGGACATCCGCGATGCGGTCGAGCGCGCACGCGCCGCGCGCAGCGCCGGCCGCGCCACCGTGGTGTTCGTCGACGAGGTGCATCGCTTCAACAAGGCGCAGCAGGACGCCTTCCTGCCGCACGTCGAGTCGGGGCTGTTCACTTTCATCGGCGCGACCACCGAGAACCCGTCGTTCGAAGTCAACTCCGCGCTGCTGTCGCGCGCGACGGTGCATGTGCTGCACCCGCTCGAACCCGCCGACCTGATCGAACTGCTCGCGCGCGCCAAGTCGGTGCTGCGCGGCGCAGAGCTGACCGAGGCCGCGCGCGACCGCCTGATCGGCTATGCCGACGGCGACGCGCGCCGCCTGCTCAACGCCTACGAGAACCTGGTCGACCTGGCCGGCGACGCCGCCAGCCACGACGAGGCGCACGCTCGAGCGCAGGTCTATGACGAACGCCTGCTGGAGCAATCGCTGGGCGAGATGCTGCGCCGCTACGACAAGGGCGGCGAGCAGTTCTACGACTCGATCTCGGCGCTGCACAAATCGGTGCGCGGCTCCGACCCCGATGCTTCGCTGTACTGGCTGGCGCGCATGCTCGACGGCGGCGTCGACCCGCGCTACGTGGCGCGCCGCGTGATCCGCATGGCCAGCGAAGACATAGGGCTGGCCGACCCGCGCGCTCTGCGCATCGCGCTCGACGCCGCCGAGACGTACGAGCGCCTGGGCAGCCCCGAGGGCGAGCTGACGCTCGCGATGGCCGTCGTGTACCTGGCAATGGCGCCGAAGTCCAACGCCGTCTACGCCGCCTGGGGTGCGGTGCGCGAGTTCGTGCGCGAAGACGGCACGCGGCCGGTGCCGCTGCACCTGCGCAATGCACCGACCCGGCTGATGAAGCAGCTCGGCTACGGCCGCGACTACCGCTACGCGCACGACGAGCCCGAGGGTTTCGCCGCCGGCGAGACCTACTGGCCCGAGGGTCTGGCACCGCAGCCGTTCTACCGGCCGGTGGATCGCGGCCTGGAGCAGCGCATCGCCGAGCGGCTGGCGCAGTTGCGTGCGCGCAACCGGGATGCTTCCGGCGCCGGCTAGCAGCGGCGCATCACGGCCGGGTATCTCCCGCCCCGGTGCCAAAACAGGCCCTCCTACAATCGCGCCGTCTCGGCCGGGCCCCCGCGGTACCGGGAGGCGAGGAACCGGTCGATGGACATCTTTTTGCAGCAGATCATCAACGGTCTGGTGCTGGGCAGCGTGTACGCGCTGGTCGCACTGGGCTACACGATGGTCTACGGCATCATCAACCTGATCAACTTCGCGCACGGCGAGGTGCTGATGGTCGGCGCGCTGACGAGCTGGACGGTGATCCAGTTGCTCGCCGATTCGGGGCTGCCGGGCTGGCTGAAGCTGCTGATCTCGCTGGTCGCCGCGATCCTGGTGTGCGCGGCGCTCAACTACGCGATCGAGAAGGTCGCCTACCGCCCGCTGCGCAATGCGCCGCGGCTGGCGCCGCTGATCACCGCGATGGGCATGAGCCTGCTGCTGCAGACGCTGGCGATGATCATCTGGAAGCCGAACTACAAGCCCTACCCGATCCTGCTGCCGAGCGAGCCGTTCAACATCGGCGGCGCGGTGATCAACGTGACGCAGATCCTGATCCTGGTGTCCACCGTGGTCACCCTGGTCGGACTGATGTGGGTCGTCAACCGCACCAAGCTCGGCCGCGCGATGCGCGCCACCGCCGAGAACCCGCGCGTGGCCGCACTGATGGGCGTCAGGCCCGACATGGTGATCTCGGCCACCTTCATCATCGGCGCCGCGCTGGCGGCGCTGGCCGGCGTGATGTACGCGGCCAACTACGGCTCGGTCAATCACACGATGGGCTTCCTGCCGGGGCTCAAGGCGTTCACCGCCGCGGTGTTCGGCGGCATCGGCAACCTCGCCGGCGCGGTGGTGGGCGGCGTGCTGCTGGGGCTGATCGAGGCCTTCGGCGCCGGCTACATCGGCACGCTGACCGGCGGCGTGCTCGGCAGCAACTACCAGGACATCTTCGCCTTCATCGTGCTGATCGTCGTGCTCACCGTGCGCCCGCAGGGCCTGCTCGGCGAGCGCGTGGCCGATCGCGCCTGACGAGCCGCGCATGAACCACCGCAACAAGCTCGTCTGGTTCCTCGGCACCGCGATCGTGCTGCTGGTGCTGCCCGCGCTGTCGCAGTACGCCGGCGATTTCTGGGTGCGCATTCTCGACTTCGCGCTGCTGTACGTGCTGCTGGCACTGGGGCTGAACATCGTGGTCGGCTACGCCGGGCTGCTCGACCTCGGCTACATCGCGTTCTATGCCGTCGGCGCGTACACCTTCGGCCTGGTGGCGTCGCCGCACCTGACCGAGACGTTTCCGGCCATCCGCGCGCTGTTCCCCAACGGCCTGCACACGCCGATCTGGCTGGCGATTCCGCTCGGGGCGCTGCTGGCCGGTGTGGCCGGCGCGCTGCTCGGCGCACCGACGCTGAAGCTGCGCGGCGACTATCTGGCGATCGTCACGCTCGGCTTCGGCGAGATCATCCGCGTGTTCCTCAACAACCTCGATGCGCCGGTCAACATCACCAACGGCCCCAAGGGCATCCTGCAGATCGACAGCTTCAAGATCCCGCTGGTGGGATTCGACTTCGGCATTCCGGGCTCGCTGTTCGGCATCGGCGTGTCGTCGGTCACCAAGTACTACTTCCTGTTCCTGGCCGTCGTGGTGATCAGCGTGCTGATCTGCTACCGGCTGGAGCGCTCGCGCATCGGTCGCGCCTGGATGGCGATCCGCGAGGACGAGGTGGCCGCCAAGGCGATGGGCATCAACACGCGCAACATGAAGCTGCTCGCCTTCGGCATGGGCGCCACCTTCGGCGGCGTCTCGGGCGTGCTGTTCTCCACCTTCCAGAACTTCATCTCGCCGGAATCGTTCGCGCTGAACGAATCGATCATGGTGGTGGCGATGGTGGTGCTCGGCGGCATCGGCCACATCCCCGGCGTGATCGTCGGTGCGCTGCTGCTGGCCGCGCTGCCCGAGGTGTTGCGCTATGTGTCGGGCGAACTCGACCTGCAGTCGGTCACCGGCGGCCGGCTCGATGCATCGATCCTGCGGCAGTTGCTGATCGCGCTGGCGATGATCGCGATCATGCTGGCGCGGCCGCGCGGCCTGTGGCCGCAGCCCGAGCACGGCAAGGCCGCGCCGACGCCGGCCGACTGACCAAAGGCGACATGAGCGACGACGTCGTGTTGCGGGTGGCCGGCGCGTCCAAGCGCTTCGGCGGCGTGCAGGCGCTGTCGGAGGTGGGCATCACGATCCGGCGCGGCGAAGTGGTCGGCCTGATCGGCCCCAACGGCGCCGGCAAGACCACCTTCTTCAACGTCATCACCGGCCTGTACTCGCCCGACGCCGGCACGTTCGAACTCGGTGGCAAGGCGTACAAGCCCGAGGCGGTGCACCTGGTGGCCAAGGCCGGCATCGCGCGCACGTTCCAGAACATCCGGCTCTTCCCCGAGATGACCGCGCTCGAGAACGTGATGGTCGGCCGCCACGTGCGCACCGGCTCCGGCCTGTGGGGCGCGGTGTTCCGCACGCGCGGCTTCAAGGCCGAGGAGCGGGCGATCGCGCAGCGTTCGCAGGAACTGCTCGACTACGTGGGCATCGGGCACTACGGCGAATACAAGGCGCGCACGCTGAGCTACGGCGACCAGCGGCGGCTCGAGATCGCGCGCGCGCTGGCCACTGACCCGACGCTGATCGCGCTCGACGAGCCCGCCGCGGGGATGAACGCCACCGAGAAGGTGGTGCTGCGCGAGCTGATCGACCGCATCCGCAAGGACGGCCGCACGATCCTGCTGATCGAGCACGACGTCAAGCTGGTGATGGGGCTGTGCGATCGCGTCACCGTGCTCGACTACGGCAAGCCGATCGCCGAGGGATCGCCCTACGACGTGCAGCGCGACGAGAAGGTCATCGAGGCCTACCTCGGTGCCGGCCACAAAGCGCACTGACGGCGCATCGACTCCGGACCCGCATGGCTGAATCGGACACCCTGCTGCAGGTGAGCGACCTCAAGGTCGCCTACGGCGGCATCCAGGCCGTCAAGGGCATCAGCTTCGAGGTCAAGCGCGGCGAGCTGGTGTGCCTGATCGGCGCCAACGGCGCCGGCAAGACCACCACGCTGAAGGCCATCACCGGCACACAGCCGGTGCGCGACGGCCAGATCGCGTTCATGGGCAAGGCCATCCGTGGCCAGGGTGCGTGGGATCTCGTTCGCCAGGGGCTGGTCATGGTGCCCGAGGGCCGTGGCGTGTTCGCGCGCATGAGCATCGCCGAGAACCTGCTGATGGGTGCCTATGTGCGCGACGACGCCGAAGTGCAGGCCGACATGGACAAGGTGTTCGGCATCTTCCCACGCCTGAAGGAGCGCGCCGAGCAGCTCGCGGGCACCTTGTCGGGCGGCGAGCAGCAGATGCTGGCGATGGGCCGTGCGCTGATGGGGCGGCCCAAGGTGCTGCTGATGGACGAGCCGTCGATGGGCCTGGCGCCGATCATGGTCGACCGCATCTTCGAGGTGGTGGGCGACATCCACTCGCGCGGCACGACGATCCTGCTGGTCGAGCAGAACGCCAGCCGCGCGCTGCAACTGGCCGACCGCGGCTACGTGATGGAGTCGGGCGAGATCACGATGAGCGGCCAGGCCAAGGCGCTGCTCGACGACCCGAAGGTGAGGGCGGCGTACCTGGGCGAGTGAATGGAGCCCCCGGCATCGGAGTACCGATGCCACCCCCCGTGGGGGTAGCGCGGCCGCTTGGGAGCGGCCCGGCGCTGGCCGCGCTCGCGCCAAGCACCAAGTGCGCGCTCAGTCGAGCCTCGCCCCGCTGGCCTTGACCACCGGCCCGTACTTGGCGTGCTCGGCGCGCACGAAGGCCGCGAACTGCTCGGGCGTGTCGGGTGCCAGTTCGGCCAGCAGCGCGGCGGCGCGTGCCTTGACGACGCCCGTGCCCATCGCGTCGACGAAGGCGCGGTTGAGCCGCTGCGTCGTTTCGGTGCTCAGGTGCGCCGGGCCGAACAGGCCGAACCAGGTGTCGACGTCGAAGTCGCCGAGCCCCAGGTCGCGCGCGCTCTCGGCGATCGTCGGCACCTCGGGCATGATGCCCGAGCGGCGCGCGGTGGTCATCGCGATGGCGAGCAACTTGCCGGCGCGGATGTTGCCCGACGCGGTGGCCAGGTTGTCGAACGTCAGGTCGACCTGGCCCGACATCAGCGCCAGTTGCGCCGCCGCGCCGCCGGCGTACGGAATGTGCACCATGAACACGCCGGCCTTGGCCTTGAACATCTCGGCGGCGAGGTGGCCGGCGCTGCCGTTGCCACCCGAGCCGACGTTGAGTTTGCCCGGGTTGGCCCTGGCGTAGGCGACGAGGTCGCGCACCGAGGCGATGTGCAGCCGCTGCGCGGTCTGCACGTTCATCACCAGCACGTTGGGCACCCGTGCCACCAGCGTCAGCGGCGTGAAGTCGCGCAGCGGGTCGTAAGGGATCTTCGCGTACAGCCACGGGTTGATGGCGTGCGTGGCCACTGCGCCCATCACGATGGTGTGGCCGTCGGGCGCGGACTTGGCGACCAGATCGGCACCGATGTTGCCGCCGGCACCGGGGCGGTTCTCGACCACCACGGTGCCCAGCGTGTCCTTCGCCTGCTCGGCCAGCACGCGCGCCAGTGCATCGAGCGGGCCGCCGGCGGGGTAGGGCACCACGAGGCGGATCGGGCGCGATTGCGCGCGCGCGAACGGCGCGGCGGCGAGCAGGGCGAGCGCGCTGCGGCGCTGCAGGGGCGTGTCAATCATCTTCGTGCTTGTCCTTTTCCGAAGTGAAGGCGTCGGCGTAGAACTCGTCTTCGGGCAGCTTGCACTGCGCGATGAAGTCGCGCCTGGCCGACTCCACCATGATCGGCACGCCGCAGGCGTAGACCTGATGGCCCGACAGGTCGGGCAGATCCTGCATCACCGCGCGGTGCACGAAGCCGCAGCGGCCGTCCCACCGATCTTCTGGTTTGGCTTCCGACAGCACCGGCACGTAGCGCAGCCACGGCAGCTCCTGCGCCGCCTGCAGCGCCCACTCGTGGCGGTAGAGATCGGCGCGGGTGCGGGCGCCCCAGTAGAGCACCGCGGGGCGTGCGATCGCCTTGGCCCGCAGGTGCTCGATGATCGCCTTGATCGGCGCGAAGCCGGTGCCCGAGGCGAGCAGCACGATCGGCTTGTCGCTGTCCTCGCGCACGAAGAAGCTGCCGTACGGGCCTTCCAGGCGCAGGATGTCCTTGTCCTTCATGGTGCCGAACACGTGGTCGGTGAACTTGCCGCCGGGCATGTGGCGCACGTGCAGCTCGATCGCCGGCGGCGTGCCCAGCTCACCGGGGGCGTTGGCCATCGAATAGCTGCGGCGCGCGCCGTCGCGCAGGATGAACTCGACGTACTGTCCGGCGCGGTAGCGCAGCGCCTGGTTGGCCGGCAGCTGCAGCCTGAGCACGGCCACGTCGACGGCCGCGCGCTCGATGCTCATCACCCGGCACGGCATCTTCAGCACCGGGAACTCGCCGGCACCGGGCACCATGCGTGCCTCGATCACGCAATCGGTCTGCGGGCTCGCGCAGCAGGTGAGGATCAGCCCGGCGTCCTCCTCGGCGATCGACAGGGCCTTGTGCTGGTGCGCGCCGTGGATCACACGGCCTTCGAGCAGGCGGCTCTTGCACGAGCCGCAGGCGCCGTCCCTGCAGCCGTAGGGCAGGCCGATGCCCGCGCGGATCGCGGCAGCGAGGATCGGCTCGTCGCGCGCCACTTCGAAGATGCGCGCCGCCGGGCGCACGGTGATCTGGAAGGACATCGGTCGTTGCGCGCGGCGCGGCCGGCACGCCTCTACACTTGGCTGCAAGCCCGATTGTGCCTGCCTGCCGCGCGGGCCCCGACCTCGCGCCGATGGAGCCTCGAGCCACCCGCCTGTTGCGCCGACCTCGCCTGCTGATCGTCGGCTGCGGCGACGTCGGCATGCGCGTGCTGCGTGTGCTGCGCGCGCGCTGGCGCGTCTTCGCGCTGACGCATTCGCCAGCGCGCCGCGCGCTGCTGCGCGCCGCGGGCGCGACGCCGCTGGTGGCCGACCTCGACGACGCGGCGTCGCTGGCCCGACTGGCGCGGCTGGCCGACGCGGTGCTGCACTTGGCGCCGCCGGTGGGCGAGGGCGCGCATGATGTGCGCACCGCGTCGCTGCTGGCAGCGCTGGCACGCGGCGGCCTGCGGCGAATCGTCTATGCCAGCACCAGCGGCGTCTACGGCGACTGCGGCGGCGAGCGGGTGCACGAGACCCGCACGCCGCGGCCGGCCACCGACCGCGCGCGACGCCGTGCCGACGCCGAGGCGCGCGTGCGCTTTCATGCGCGCGTGCACCGCGTGCGCGCCACCATCCTGCGCGTACCCGGCATCTACGCCTTCGACCGCGAAGGCGGCGATCCGCGCGAGCGCGTGCGCCGCGGTGCGCCGGCGCTGCTGGCTGCGGCCGACGTGTTCACCAGCCACATCCACGCCGACGACCTGGCGCGCGCCTGCGTCGCCGCGCTCTCGCGCGGGCCGACGATGCGCGTCATTCATGTCGTCGACGACGATGCCATGAAGATGGGCGACTACCTCGACCGCGTCGCCGACCGCTGCGGCCTGCCGCGGGTGCCGCGGCTGACGCCCGCGCAGGCGCGGCAGCAGCTGAGCCCGCTGCGGATGAGCTTCCTGTCGGAGTCGCGGCGGCTCGACAACACACGCATGAAACGCGAGCTGCGACTGGCGCTGCGCTACCCCGGCATCGACGCGGCGCTGGCCGCGCTGCCTACACGCCGCGCGAGTGCCTGAGGGTCTTGGCGCGCTCGACGGTGAAGACCTTCACCGTCTGTGGCTCGCCGCCGCGCACGATCTCGAGCCTCACCTCGCGCTCGGGCGGGCCCCGGCGCCACAAAGCGAGCCACAACTGCTCGAGGGTGTCGACCGCGACGCCGTCGATGCGCACGATGCGGTCGCCCGCGCGCAGGCCCGCGACGTCGGCGGGGCTGTCGTCGGTGACGCGGGCGATCCTGACGCTGCCGCCGTCGTCGACGCAGTTGACGCCCATCCAGGCTCGCCGGCTCGCCGCCGAGGTGCCGTTGCGGCGCAGCTCGTCGAGGATCGGCGGCAGCAGGTCGATCGGCACGAACATGTTGCCCGGCTGGCGCGGTCGCTCGCTGCCCAGCGCGTAGGCGACCACCAGCGAGCCGATACCCACCAGTTCACCACGCGAATTGAAGAGCCCCGCACCGCTGTGGTCGGCACGCGGCGGCGCGGTGAACAGCGCATCGTCGATGCGGTACTCCCAGTAGCCGGTGAACGGCCGTCGTGACACCAGCCGCACGGCGCTCACCGCGCCGTCGACGCCGCCGCTGACCACCATCAACGGCTCGTCGGCGGCGACGCGGTCCGAGCGGCCGAGCGGCGCCGCCTCGAGGCGCAGCGGCGCCAGCGGCTGCACCAGGCCGAAGCCGGTGGCCAGGTCGTAGGCCACGACTCGGCCGGGAATCTCGCGCTCCTCGTCGATGACGAGCTGCACCTGGTCGGCTTCGAGGATCAGGTAGCCGATCGTCAGCACCAGGCCGTTGCGATCGATCACCACGCCCGAGCCTTCGCGCTCGCGACCGAGCGCGCGATTCGAGCGCGCGTCGTCGAGCGCCTCCACCTTCAGCCCGACCACGGCCGAGGCGGCGCGCTCGAGCAACCGCGAGCGTGCGGCAAGGTCGGGCGCATCGGCGTTCTGCGCGGCGGCCGACACCGCAGCGAGCGCGAGGGCGGCCAGCGCAGCACCACGCCAGCACGCAGCGAGTCGAACCAGACACCGGCGCCAGCGCATCGCGACCTCCCGAGGGCCGCAAGAGAGCGGCCCCGCGTCCGAGCATGATCGCAGAATCGCCTCCGGCCAGCGCGACCGGTCGCCGATGCGCGGGCTTGCGGCGCGAAGGCCCCTGCCGCGCTGCGCGGCTCAGCGGCGGCGGCCGAACGGCAGGCGGCCGCGCCAGTACAGCAGCATCAGCCAGGCGCCGAGCATGCCGCCCAGGTGCGCGAAGTGCGCGACGCCGGTCTCGCCGGCAACGCCGAGGAACAGCTCGATCGCACCGAACACCACCACGAAGGTACGCGCCTTCATCGGGATCGGCGGGAACAGCGGCATGATCGTGCGGTTGGGAAACAGCACGCCGTAGCACAGCAGCAGGCCGAACACGGCACCCGAGGCACCGACCATCGGGGCGCGCGACGCCACCACCAGGTTGAACAGCAGTTGCATCAGCGCGGCAGCGAGCACGCTGGCCAGCAGCATCTGCAGGTAGCGTCGCCGGCCCCACAGCAGCTCGAGCTCGGAGCCGAACATCCACAGCCCGAGCATGTTGAAGAACAGATGCAGCACGCCGCCGTGCAGGAACGCGTAGGTCAGCAACTGCCACGGCCAGAATTCGCCGCTGCCCAGCGGCCACAACGCCAGCCAATAGCCGAGCGGCACGAAGTAGTCGATGCACAGCACCGCCGTGCAGATCAACATCAACGCCTGGGTCACCGGAGGAATGGGCGGCATGCGTGCAGGTTTCGTGCGCGGCGCGGCATGATAGTGGAACCCCGGCGGCGCCGGCCCGGCGGCGGCGGGTGCGTCATGACGAGCATCTTCAAGCTCGCGGCGCTTTGCTCGGCTCCATGGTGCCCGGGGCCGGACTCGAACCGGCACGCCTTGCGGCGAGGGATTTTGAGTCCCTTGCGTCTACCGATTTCGCCACCCGGGCGGCAGGGGGAGCGGTTGCTCGACGCTGGGGGCGCGGATTATGGCATGTGCCTCCAGCGTGGCTTTGCCGCTGGGGCCACAATGCGGGCTCGATGCCCGAGTACATGACCGTCGAAGACGCGATCGGCAATACGCCGCTGGTGCGGTTGCAGCGGCTGCCGGGCGCAGCGCAGGCCGAGCGCGGCAATGTGATCCTGGCCAAGCTCGAGGGCAACAACCCGGCCGGCTCGGTGAAGGATCGGCCGGCGATCAGCATGATCCGCTATGCCGAAGAGCGCGGCGAGATCAAGCCGGGCGACACGCTGATCGAGGCAACCTCGGGCAACACCGGCATCGCGCTGGCGATGGCCGCGGCGATCCGCGGCTACCGCATGGTGCTGATCATGCCCGAGGATGCTTCGGCCGAGCGTGCACAGACGATGAAGGCGTTCGGTGCCGAGCTGATCCTCACACCGCGTTCGGGCGGCATGGAATACGCGCGCGACCTCGCGCTGCAGATGCAGCACGACGGCAAAGGCCGCGTGCTCGACCAGTTCGCCAACCCCGACAACCCGCGCATTCACTACGAGACCACCGGCCCCGAGCTGTGGCGCCAGACCGACGGGCGCATCACGCACTTCGTCAGCGCGATGGGCACCACCGGCACCATCACCGGCGTCAGCCGCTACCTGCGCGATCGCAAGCCCGGCGTGCGCATCGTCGGCGCGCAGCCGGCCGAGGGCTCGCGCATTCCCGGCATCCGCAAGTGGCCCGAGGCGTACCAGCCGAAGATCTACGACCCGCACGCCGTCGACGAACTGGTGCTGGTGTCGCAGGCCGACGCCGAGGAAACGGCGCGCCGCCTGGCGCGCGAAGAGGGGCTGTTCGGCGGCATCTCCGCCGCCGGCGCGTGCTGGGTCGCACTGCAGGTGGCCGCACAGGTGCGCGACGCGACGATCGTGTTCGTGGTCTGCGACCGCGGCGATCGCTACCTCTCGACCGGCGTGTTTCCTGCGTGAGCGCGCACGGCCGCCCGAAGCGCGAACGGCTCCCCCTCGGGGGGAACGCGCGGCAGCGCGAAGGGGGCCAGGTGAGCGCGCACGGCCGCCCGAAGCGCGAACGGCTCCCCCTCGGGGGGAACGCGCGGCAGCGCGAAGGGGGCGCGCGTTGAACATGGCGGGCGCGGCGTATCGCTATTGCCCGCTGTGCGCCACTGAGCTGCGGCCGCTGGCGCAGCTCGAAGACAGCGGCGAGAAGGTTCGCCTGCGCTGCCCCGCGTGCGGCTGGACGCACTGGAACAACCCGACGCCGGTGCTGGCGGCGGTGATCGAATGCGCCGACCGCGAAGGCCGTGTGCTGCTGGCGCGCAATGCGGCGTGGAGCGGCCGCATGTTCGCGCTCATCACCGGCTTCATGGAGGCCGGCGAGTCGCCCGAGGGCGGCATCCGCCGCGAGGTGGCCGAAGAGACCGCGCTGCAGATCGACGCGCTCGATCTCATCGGCGTCTACGAGTTCGAACGCATGAATCAGGTGATCATCGCCTACCACGCGCTGGCACGCGGCGAGGTGCGGCTGTCGCCAGAGCTGGCCGAGTACAAGCTGTTCGCGCCGCGCGACATCGTCTGCTGGCGTGCCGGCACTGGCCACGCGCTGGCCGACTGGCTGCGATCGCGCGGTCACGAGCCACGGTTCATGGAGCCGCGGCGCCCCGCGTAGAATGGCCCCCATGGATGCGCAGAAAGAGCTCGACACCCGCGGCCTCAACTGCCCGCTGCCGATCCTGAAGGCCAAGAAGGCGCTGGCCGACATGCAAAGCGGCCAGGTGCTGAAGGTGGTTTCGACAGACCCTGGCTCGATGCGCGATTTCCAGGCCTTCGCGCGCCAGACGGGCAACGAGCTGCTCGAGCAGAGCACCCGCGCCGACGAGTTCATTCACTACTTGCGGCGCCGCTAGGCGGCCGCCGGGCTCAGAGCTTCAGCTCGCCCAGGTAGCGGCGGAACGCGGGCCCCAGTTCGGGGTGAGCCAGCGCGAGTTCGACGTTGGCTTGCAGAAAGCCATCCTTGCTGCCGCAGTCGTAACGCCTGCCCTCGTAGCGATAGGCGAACACCTTCTCGCGGCGCAGCAGCGACGCGATGCCGTCGGTGAGCTGGATCTCGCCGCCGACGCCCCGCGCCTGGGTGGCGATCTCGTGAAACACCCCAGGGGTGAGGATGTAGCGGCCGGCCACGCCCAGGCGCGACGGCGCCACCTCGGGCGCTGGCTTCTCGACGATGCGCGTGACATCGAGCAGGCGCTCGCCCACCGGCGTGCCGGCGACGATGCCGTAGCGCCTGGTCTGGTCGGCCGGCACCTCCTGCACCGCGAGGATCGACGCGCGCCACTCGGCGAAACACTCGACCATCTGCGCCAGCACCGGCGGCTCGCCGACCATCAGGTCGTCGGCCAGCAGCACCGCGAACGGCTCGTCGCCGACCAGCCGCTGGCCGCACAGCACCGCGTGGCCCAACCCGAGCGCCTGCGCCTGGCGAACGTAAATACACTCCATGTCGTCGGGTTTCACCCGGCGCACGACGCTCAGTAACTCTTGTTTACCCGCTTGTTCAAGGGCTACCTCGAGCTCGAACGTCATGTCAAAGTGGTCTTCAATGGGCCGCTTATGACGGCCGGTCACGAAGATCATTTCCCGCACGCCTGCAGCGTAGGCCTCCTCGACCGCGTACTGGATCAGGGGCTTGTCGACCACCGGCAGCATCTCCTTGGGCTGGGCCTTGGTGGCCGGCAAGAAGCGGGTGCCCAGGCCGGCGACCGGGAAAATGGCCTTGTTGACCAACATTCGCATCGAATAAAAGATCGTTGGGGCGTGGATGGGGGATTCTTGCACGGCGGTTCGGATGCGCGGCTCCGCGAATGAGCGGGATTTCGCATGGACGTCCTGATCGTCGAACCGCTCGAACCCGAGGTCATGCACTGGCTGGTGGCGCGCCACGCGGTGCGCTACGCGCCCGACCTCGCGCGCGACCCGCGGGCATTCCGGCAGGCGCTGTTCAACGTGCGCGCGATGATCATTCCGCCCGCGGTGGCGGTCGACGCGCAGGTGCTGCACTACGCGCCGGTGCTGCGTGCGGTGGGCCGCCTGAGTTCGGGCGCCGAGAACATCGACACCGATGCCTGCGCGCGTGCCGGCGTCGAGGTGGTGCGGCCGATCAACGCCAGCGCTGCCGCCGAGGCCGAATTCATGATCGGCGCGCTGCTGCAGATGCTGCGCCGCGTGCCGGTGCTGAGCGCCGAAGGCCTGCTGGTCGGCCGCGAGCTCGGCGGCGCCACCGTCGGCCTGGTGGGCATGACCCCGGCGGCACGGCCGCTGGCGCAACTGCTCGGCGCGTTCGGCTCGCGCGTCGTCGGCTACGACCCGTCGGTGCACGTGTCCGACGGCCTGTGGAACCGCTGGAAGGTCGAGCCGCTGGGCTTGCGCGAACTGATGGAGCAGTCCGACGCGGTGTGTGTGATGCTCACCTACTTCTCGCGCTACCACGGCCTGCTCGGCGAGCGCTTCCTGCCGTCGTGCAAGCCCAACCAGGTGATGGTCAGCATCGCGCACTCGAGCCTGTTCGACGAGATGGCGCTGGCCGAGGTGCTCGGTTCGGGGCGCATGGCGGCGGCCTGGTTCGACAGCCTCGAGCCCGGCATGCTCGACCCCGGCCGCCCGCTGCACGACGTTGACACCTTGCAGGTGACTCCGCGCGTGGCCAGCACGACGCGCGAATCGCGCATCCGCAGCGCCTGGGCGGTGGCGCGACGCATCGACGAGCTGCTGTCGGCGACGCCGGCGCGCGGCGAGTTCAGGCCGACTGCGCCAGACGACCCTGTTGATCTTCGAGCCGGCGAAGCGCCTGTCTGAATTCGGCCACGCGCGCGCGCTCCTGCTCGACCACCGCGGCCGGCGCGCGCTGCACGAAGCTCGGGTTGGCGAGCTTGCCCTCGGCCTTGCCGATCTCGCCACGCAGCCGCTCGATCTCCTTGCCGATGCGCGCGCGCTCCGCGGCGGCATCCACCGGCACCACCAGCGCGAGCTTGGCCGCGCCGGCCAGCGCCAGCGGCGCGTGGCCGCTGGCCGCTGCGAACGCGGCGTCGTCGGCGAAGGTCTTCACCTCCGACACGCGACACATCACCGAGCGCAGCAGCGGCGCCACCGCATCGACGAACGCCGCGTCGCCCACCGCATGCAGCGGCACGCGCTGGTCGGGGCGCAGGTTCAGCTCGCTGCGCAGGCCACGCACCGCGGTCATCAAGGCCTTGAGCTTGGCGACCCAGGCGTCGGCCTGCGGGTCGACCTTGTGCAGCTCGGCCTGCGGGTAGCGCGCGCTGGCGACGGTATCGGCCGAGCCTTCGGCGCGGCGGCCGGCCACCACCGAGACGCGATCCCACAGCTCGGCGGTGATGAACGGCGCGATCGGGTGCAGCAGCCGCAGCACGGTTTCGAGCACCCTGATCAGCGTGCGCCGCGTCGCGCGCTGCGCGCCGGCGTCGCTGCCGGCGAGCTGCACCTTGGCGATCTCGATGTACCAGTCGCAGTATTCGTCCCACACGAACTGATAGATCGCGTTGGCGACGTTGTCGAGCCGGTACTCGGCAAAGGCTTCGGCCACTGCCGCCTCGACGCGCTGCAACTCGCCGCTGATCCAGCGATCGGCGGCCGAGAAGTGCAGATCGCCGCGCGGCACGCCTGTGGCGGCCCGCGTGGTCTCCTCGAGGCCGCAATCGTGGCCCTCGCAATTCATCAGCACGAACTTGGTCGCGTTCCAGAGCTTGTTGCAGAAATTGCGATAGCCCTCGCAGCGCTTGCTGTCGAAGTTGATGTTGCGCCCGAGCGAGGCCAGCGCCGCGAACGTGAAGCGCAGCGCATCGGCGCCGTAGCCGGGGATGCCGTGCGGGAACTCCTTCTTCGTCGCCTCGCGGATCGCCGGCGCCGTCTCGGGCTTGCGCAGCCCTGTGACGCGCTTGTCGAGCAACGGCTGCAGCGCGATGCCGTCGATCAGGTCGACCGGGTCGAGCACGTTGCCCTCGCTCTTGCTCATCTTGTGGCCGTGCGAGTCGCGAACCAGGCCGTGGATGTAGACGTGGCGAAACGGCACGCGGCCGGTGAAGTGGGTCGTCATCATGATCATGCGAGCGACCCAGAAGAAGATGATGTCGTAGCCGGTGACGAGCACGGTCGACGGCAGGAACAGATCCTGCTCGATCGTCTTGCCCGGCCAGCCGAGCGTCGAGAACGGCACCAGCGCCGAGCTGTACCAGGTGTCGAGCACGTCCTCGTCGCGCCGCAGTTCGCCCGCGTAGCCGGCAGCAGTGGCGCGCGCGCGCGCCTGCGCCTCGTCGCGGCCGACGAAGAGTTCACCGTTCGAGCCGTACCACGCCGGGATCTGGTGGCCCCACCACAACTGGCGCGAGATGCACCAGTCCTGGATGTTGTGCATCCACTGGTTGTAGGTGTTGACCCATTGCTCGGGGTAGAACTTCACCGCGCCGGTTTCGACCGCGCGGATCGCCTTGGCGGCGATCGAGCTGCCGTCGGCACCCGGCTTGGTCATCGCGACGAACCACTGGTCGGTGAGCATCGGCTCGACGATCTGGCCGGTGCGCTCGCAGCGCGGCACGGTGAGCCTGTGCCTGCGCGTTTCCTCGAGCAGCCCGAGCGCCTGCAGGTCGGCCACGACTTTCTTGCGCGCCGCGAAGCGGTCGAGCCCGCGGTACGCCGCGGGTGCGTTGTCGTTCAGCGTGGCGTCGAGGTCGAGCACGCCGATCACGGGCAGGCCGTGGCGCTGGCCCACCGCGTAGTCGTTGTGGTCGTGCGCCGGGGTGACCTTGACCACGCCGGTGCCGAACTCACGGTCGACGTAGGCATCGGCGATCACCGGGATCCGGCGGCCGGTGAGCGGCAGCTCGACCTGGGCGCCGACGAACTTGGCGTAGCGCTCGTCGTCGGGGTGCACCATCACCGCGGTGTCGCCCAGCATCGTCTCGGGCCGCGTGGTGGCCACCGTGAGATGCCCCTGGCCGCCGGCGAGCGGGTAGCGGATCAGCCAAAGCGACCCGTCTTCTTCTTCCGACACGACTTCTAGGTCGGACACCGCCGACTTCAGCACCGGATCCCAGTTGACCAGCCGCTTGCCGCGGTAGATCAGGCCTTCGTCGTACAGCCGCACGAAGGTCTCGGTGACGACGGCCGACAGCTTGTCGTCCATCGTGAAGTACTCGTGCGCCCAGCTCACGCTGTCGCCCATGCGGCGCATCTGCTGCGTGATGGTGGCGCCTGAAGTCTTCTTCCAGTCCCACACCTGGGCCACGAAGTTCTTGCGCCCGAGGTCGTGGCGCGACAGCCCGGCCTCCTGCAGCTGGCGCTCGACGACGATCTGCGTTGCGATCCCGGCATGGTCGGTGCCCGGCACCCACAGCGTGTTGAAGCCGCGCATGCGGTGGTAGCGCGTCAGCGCGTCCATGATCGTCTGGTTGAACGCGTGGCCCATGTGCAGCGTGCCGGTCACGTTGGGCGGCGGCAACTGGATCGCGAACGACGGCCTGGCGGGGTCGAGCGTCGGCGCGTAGGCGCCGCTGCTCTCCCACAGCGGCGCCCAGCGCGCCTCGATGGCGGCGGGCTCGAACGACTTGGGCAGGGCGGGGAGCGTCATCGGCGCGGCGGGCTACATGAACAGGTGCTCGCCGGCATTCTCGCCGCCGAGGATCACGTAGTTCACCTTGCGCAGGTCGGCGAGCACGCGGCCGCCGGCGTAGCTGATCGAGCTTTGCAGGTCCTCGCGCATCTCGCGCAGCGTGTCGGCGAGCTTGCCCTTGATCGGTTCGAGGATGCGGCTGCCCTCGACGTGCTTGTACTCGCCCTTGTTGAAGTCGCTGGCCGAGCCGTAGTACTCCTTGTAGAGCTTGCCGTCGACCTCGACCGTCTGGCCCGGGCTCTCCTCGTGGCCGGCGAACAGCGAGCCGATCATCACCATCGCGGCGCCGAAGCGCACGCTCTTGGCGATGTCGCCGTGGTGGCGGATGCCGCCGTCGGCGACGATCGGCTTGGTGGCCACGCGCGCGCACCACTTCAGCGCCGAGAGCTGCCAGCCGCCGGTGCCGAAGCCGGTCTTCAGCCGCGTGATGCACACCTTGCCCGGGCCGACGCCGACCTTGGTGGCGTCGGCGCCCCAGTTCTCGAGGTCGATCACGCCTTCGGGCGTGCCGACGTTGCCGGCGATGACGAAAGTCTTCGGCAGCCGCGTTTTGATGTGCTCGATCGCGCGGCGCACGCTGTCGGCATGGCCGTGCGCGATGTCGATCGTGATGTAGTCGGCGCCGACGCCTTCGGCGGCCAGGCGGTCGATCACCGCGAAGTCGCCGTCCTTGACCCCGGAGCTGATCGACACGAACAGCCCTGCCTTGCGCATGCGCTGCGCGAACGCGATGTTGTCGAGGTCGAAGCGGTGCATCACGTAGAAGTGGCCGCCGCGCGCCAGCGTCTCGGCGATCGATTCGTCGATCACCGTCCTCATGTTGGCCGGCACCACGGGCAGCGCGAAGCGGCGGCCGCCGAACTCCACCGACGCGTCGCACTCGCTGCGGCTGCCCACGCGGCACTTGCGCGGCAGCAGCAGGATGTTGTCGTAGTCGAAGATTTCCATGTTCAGCCGGCGCTGGGCCGCTCCCGAGCCGGCTGAGCGCCTCCGGCGGGCATCGTCAGCGGGCAAAAAAATACCGGTCCAGCGCGTTCGCTGGGCCGGTGGCCGATTCTACGCGGGTCGCCGCGCGTCGACGGCCGGCACGGCCTGCGGCGCGGCCCGCGTCACGGTTTGACGATCTCGGAGATCTCGACCACCAGCCCGGAGGCGCCAGGGACGACCGTGCCCGAGTGGCCCTGCAGGTCGCCGGGTTGCGGCATCGCCTGCCCGCTCTTGCTGATGCGTGCGCTGACGATCACCTCGCCAGCGCCCGACAACTTCGCCGCCGGCGACATCGCCATGCTGTCGTCGAGCGCGAACTGCAGCGGCAGATCCTTCACCTGCTTGCGCAGGATCGCCAGCGGCGCGCGCGAGCCCTGCGCGGCGCGCGCGAACACGAACACGGTGTCGTCGGGCGCCGCCTTGCCGGCCAGCGCCGGTGCCAGCCGGACGATGCCGCTGACACTGTTGCCGGGGCCGGCAGGGTTGGCGGCGCGCGGAGCGCCGGCCGTGGTCGACGCCGCGGTGCTCGCGCCGCCGGCGGCGGCCAGGCGACGCCGCGCCTCGTCGATGCCGCCAGCGATCAGGCGGGTGAAGTCGCCGTCGGGGGCGATCTGCGCCAGCTTCTCCCAATGGCGCAGCGCGGTGGTGTAGTCGTGGCGGTTGAACGCGGCGAATCCGGCCAGCGAGAGCGCCTTCTGGTTGCCGGGGTCGCGCTGCAGCGCACGCGCCAGCAGCGCACTGGGCTCGCCTTCGAGGTTGCCGCCGCTGGCCGCGGCCATGGTGTCGGCAAGGTCGGCCAGCAGCGCTGGATCATCGGGCTTGAGCGCCAGCGCCCGCTTGAACGCGGCGTTTGCCTCGCCGTGCCGGCCGAGCACCGCGTACGAGCGGCCGAGCATCGCCCAGCCGTCGACGTCGTCGGGCTTGTCCTTCAGCCGGGTGGCCAGCCGCTGCACCATCGCGTCGATCTGCGCCGCCGCGGCGCTGTCGTCGCGTGCCACCCGCGACGACGGGTCGAGCGCGGCCGGTGCGCCGACGAGCGCGTAGCCGACGATCGCGATCACCGCGACGAAGCCGGTCAGTGCGGCGACCATCGTCGGCGAGCGCGCGGGCGCTTCGGCGGCGTCCGCGGCAGGGGCGCGCCACAGCGGCCGCGTGAGCAGCACGAGCGCGACCACGGCCATCGCCGCGGCGATCAGCAGGAAGGCAGTCATGTACGCGCCACCGGGTCGCCGAGGTCGTCGCCCTCGTCGGGCTCGAAACGCTCGGGCTGCAGCCGCGCGCGCCGCCGCAGCACCACCACCAGCACCAGCAGGCCGCCGGCCAGCAGCACCGCCGGGCCGACCCACAGCACCACGGTGCTGGCCCTCAGCGGCGGGCGGTAGAGGATGAAGTCGCCGTAGCGGTCGGTCATGTACTGCACCACCTGCCGGTCGCTGGCGCCCTTGCTCAGCAACTCGCGGATCTCGCGGCGCAGGTCGGCTGCCAGGTCGGCGTGCGAGTCGGCGACGGTCTGGTTCTGGCACACCAGGCAGCGCAGTTCGGCCGCGATGTGCAGCATGCGCGCCTCGAGCACCGGGTCGGCCGCAGCCGGCGCGGCCTCCTTCGCGGGCACGGCCACGCTCAGCAGCAGCGCGAGGGCGCAGGCCAGCGCGGCGCGCAACAGAGCCTCAGCCATTGAGTTCCTTCAGCAGCGGCACGATGCGTGTCTGCACCACGGTGGCCGTCAGCGGCCCCACGTGCTTGAAGCGGATGACGCCGGTCTTGTCGATGACGAACGTCTCGGGCACGCCGTAGACGCCGTAGTCGATGCCGGTGCGGCCGCTGGTGTCGGACAGCGACACGGTGTAGGGGTCGCCGAGCTGGCGCAGCCAGTTGCGCGCGTCGTCGCGCACGTCCTTGTAGTTGAGACCGACGATCGGCGCGTACTGGCCGCGCGCCAGCGCCAGCACCTGCGGGTGCTCCTCCCGGCACGGGCCGCACCACGAGGCCCAGACGTTGAGCACCCACGCCTTGCCGAGCAGATCGTCGCGGCGCATCGTGCGGGCGGCGTCGTCGAGTCGCGGCAGCACGAACGCCGGCGCCGGCTTGCCGATCAGCGGCGACGGCACGAGCCGGGGGTCGAGCTTCAGGCCGACGGCGAGAAACCCCACCAGCACGACGAACACCGCCAGCGGCAGCAGGTAGCGCAGGCTCTTCATCACGACGCCGTCGTCAGCGCCGCGCTGCTCGTGGCCGGCGCGCTCTCGCGCCGCGCCACGCGGTAGCGCCGGTCGCTGGCCGCCAGCAGGCCGCCGAGCGCCATCAGCACCGCGCCGCCCCAGATCCAGTCGACGAACGGCTTGTAGTACACGCGCACGATCCAGGCGCCGCCGGCGACCGCCTCGCCGAGCGAGACGTAGAGGTCGCGGGTGACGCCGCTGTCGATCGCCGCTTCGGTCATCGGGTTCTGCTGCACGCGGTAGACGCGCTTCTCGGGGTGCATCGTCGCCACCGGCTTGCCGTTGCGCGTGACTTCGACCAGACCCTGCGCGGCGACGTAGTTGGGACCCTGCAGGTCGCGCACGCCGCGCCAGGTGAAGACGTAGCCGGCGATCTCGGTGGTGTCACCCACCGCCATCTTGACGTCGCGCTCGACCTCGTAGGTCTTGACCATGCTGACGCCGAACGCGAACGCGGCCACCCCGAGGTGCGCGAGCATCATGCCGAGCATCGCGCGCGGCAGCGCGCGCGCGCGCGACCACACACTGCCGGCGACCCCGGCGCCGACCTTGAGGCGCTCCCACAGATCGGTGGCCACCGCGAACACGATCCACCACGCGAACGCCAGGCCGACCGTGGCCATCGCGCCGATGCGGCCGGCGGCCCACTGGGTGGCCAGCGCGGCGGGAATCGTCAGTGCCAGCGCCCAGCGCAGGCGGCGCGCCAGGTCGGGCACCTCGGCCTGGCGCCAGCGCGCCAGCGGGCCGACGCCCATCAAGAACACCACCGGTGCCATGATCGGCACGAACACGCTGTCGAAGTACGGCGGCCCGACCGAGATCTTGCCCAGCCCGAGCGCGTCGAGCACCAGCGGGTACAGCGTTCCGAGCAGCACGGTGGCCATCGCCACCACCAGCATCACGTTGTTGGCCAGCAGCATCGACTCGCGCGACAGCGCCGCGAAGCGCGAACCCAGCCCCACCTGCGGCGCGCGCCAGGCGTACAGCGCGAGCGAGCCACCGGTCACGACGGCGAGGAAGCCGAGGATGAACAGGCCGCGCTTGGGGTCGGTGGCAAAGGCATGCACCGACGACAGCACGCCCGAGCGCACGAGGAAAGTGCCGAGCAGCGACAGCGAGAAGGCGACGATCGCCAGCAGCACCGTCCACGCCTTGAACGCGCCGCGCTTCTCGGTGACGGCCAGCGAGTGGATCAGCGCGGTGCCCACCAGCCACGGCATGAACGAGGCGTTCTCCACCGGATCCCAGAACCACCAGCCGCCCCAGCCCAGCTCGTAGTAGGCCCACACGCTGCCCAGCGTGATGCCCAGCGTGAGGAAGATCCACGCCGCGGTCGTCCACGGCCGCGTCCAGCGCGCCCAGGTGGCGTCGAGGTTGCCGCCGATCAGCGCGGCGATCGCGAAGGCGAACGCCACCGAGAAGCCGACGTAGCCCATGTAGAGCATCGGCGGGTGGAACACCATGCCCGGGTCCTGCAGCAGCGGGTTCAGGTCGCGGCCGTCGGCCGCCGCCGGCAGCAGGCGATCGAACGGGTTGGAGGTCAGCAGCATGAACAGCAGGAACCCGACGCTGACCAGCCCCATCACCGCCAGGATGCGCGCCACCACCGGCAGCGGCAGATGACGGCTGAACTGCGCGACGGCGAGCATCCACAGGTTGAGCATCAGCACCCACAGCAGCAGCGAGCCCTCGTGGCCACCCCAGACGCCGGCGATGCGGTAGTGCAGCGGCAGCGCCGAGTTGGAGTTCTGCGCCACGTAGAGCACCGAGAAGTCGTTGCTGGCGAACGACCACGCCAGCGCGCCGAACGCGAAGGCGACGAGCAGGCATTGCGCCTGCGCCGCGGGCCGCGCCAGCATCATCCACGGCGTGTGGCCGCGCGCCGCACCGGCGATCGGCAGCACGGCCTGCACGATCGCCACCGCCAGCGCCAGCAGCAATGCGACCTGACCGAGCTCGGGGATCATTTCGGGCTGCCCATCACCGAATGGCCGATCTTCTCGTTGGTCTGCGCGGCGCGCTTCAGCGCCTCGCCGGCCTCCGGAGGCATGTAGTTCTCGTCGTGCTTGGCCAGCACCTCGCGCGCGACGAAGACGCCGTCGTCGCGCATCTGACCCTGCGCGACCACGCCTTTGCCCTCCTTGAACAGGTCGGGCAGGATGCCCTGGTACTGCACGGCAACGTTGCGCGCCGTGTCGGTGACGACGAACTGCACTTGTGTGCCGTCGCGGCGCACGCTGCCCTCCTGCACCAGGCCACCGATGCGGAAGGTGCGCCCCACCGGTGCCTCCTTGGCCGCCACCTGCGACGGTGAATAGAAGAACACCAGGTTGCTCTGGAAGGCATTGAGGACCAGCGCGGCGGCGACGCCGACCGCGCCGACGATGCCGCCGATGATGGCCAGACGCTTGTGTCGCGGTTTCATCGGGGTTCCAGGCCGCGGGCTTCCAGCGCCCGCCGGCGGTGGCGGCGGGCGAGCCATGGCTCGACCAGCATCGCCGCTAGGCACACAGCGTACGACCCCCAGACGTAGAGGCCGTAACCGCCCATGTGCCAGAAGTCGGACCAACTCGCCCAGATCAATTGCAACTCCTTACCCGCGCAGCGCGCGCACCCAGTCGGTGCCGTGCTCGCGCTGCAGCGCCAGCGCCTGCGCGCGCGTGAAGACGACCGCGAACGCATAGGCCCAGAACGCCAATGTCATCAACCCCATTGCCAGCAGCATCGTCTGCGCCATTTTCGGCGCCGCCGTCATGCTGATGGTGGCGCCCTGGTGCAGCGTGTTCCACCAGCGTACCGAAAAATAGATGATCGGGATGTTGACCACGCCAACCAGCGCCAGCACCGCCCCTGCCCGGTCGCCGCGCACGACGTCGTCGATCGCCGCCTGCAGCGCGATGAAGCCTAGATACAGGAACAGCAGGATCAGTTCCGAGGTCAGTCGCGCATCCCACACCCACCAGGTGCCCCAGGTCGGCTTGCCCCACAGCGCCCCCGTCCACAACGCCAGAAAGGTGAACAGCGCACCGGTGGGCGCCAGCGCGCGCGCCAGCATCGAGGCCATGCGCGCGTTGAGGATCCAGCCCACGGCGGCCCAGAACGCCATCGCCAGGTACAGGATCATCGACATCCAGGCCGCCGGCACGTGGATGAAGATGATGCGGTAGGCGTCGCCCTGCGTGGCGTCGGTCGGCGCGACGAGAAAGCCCACGGTCAGCCCCGCCGCCGCCAGCACCAGCGCCAGCGCCCACAGCCAGGGGTTCAGCGCGGCGGCCAGCGCGTAGAAGCGCGACGGCGGTGCGAAGGTGGACCAGCGGATCGACAGGCTCGTGGAACTCATTCCAGCGCGATGTGCAACGCAAACGAGGTGGCCAGCGGCGCACCCAGCGCCGACAGGATCAGCAACGCGCCGAGCAGCGAAAAGTGGCCCGAGGCGGATTGTCCCGCATCGATCGCAGCGACCGCGCCGGCCCCGAAGATCAGCGCAGGAATGGTCAGCGGCAGGATGAGCAGGATCAACAGCACCCCGGCGCTGCGCAGCCCGATGGTCAGCGCCGCGCCGAGGCCGCCCAGCAGGCTGAGGATCGGCGTGCCCAGCAGCAGCGACACCACCAGCGCGGCCAGCGCGTCGGCGCGCATGTCGAGCAGCACGCCGATCAGCGGTGCCGCCAGCACCAGCGGCGCGCCGGTGATCGTCCAGTGCGCGGCCGCCTTGGCCGCGGCGATCTCGTAGCCGGCGTGGCCCGACAGCATCATCTGCTCGAGCGAGCCGTCGGCGTGATCGCCCGCGTACAGGCTGGTCACCGACAGCATCGACGCCAGCAGCGCGCTCACCCACACCACGCCGGCGGCGATCTGCCGCAGCGTCTGCGGCTCGGGCCCGACGCCCAGCGGGAACAGGCTCACCGCGACGATGAAGAACACCACCGGCAGCAGCGCCTCGACGCGGCGGCGCAGCGCCAGTCGCAGGTCACGGACGTAGACGGCACCAAACGCGCTGGTCATGAGCCGCTCACGCCGCCGCGAAGGCGTCGAGGTCGAGCACGGCCATCGAGGGCGCGGTGTCGCCCGGCGCGACGTGGCTGCTCAGCAGCACGCTGCCGCCGCGACCGAGGTGCTCGTGCAGCAGCGCATCGACCGCCTGCACGCCGTCGGCGTCGAGCGCGTCGTACGGCTCGTCGAGCAGCCACAGCGACGCGCCGCGCTCCAGTGCCAGCCGCGCCAGCGCCGCGCGCCGGCGCTGGCCTTGCGACAAGGTGCGCACCAGGGCGTCGCGCCGCGCGTCCATGCCCAGGCGTTCGAGCGCGGTGCGCAGCGCGGGCGCGTCGTCGGGTCGGCCGTGCAGGCGGGCCAGGAACTGCAGCGCCTCGATGGTGCTGAGGTCGTCTTTCAGCGCATTGCTGTGGCCGATGAAGACGCGGCGGCGCGCGAAGTCGGGTGCCCGACGCAGCGGCGTGTCGCCCCACAGCACGTGCCCCGATTCCGCGCTCGCCAGCCCGGCGGCCAGGCGCAGCAGGCTGGTCTTGCCGCGGCCGTTGCGGCCGCGCAGCCAGGTGGCGTGGCCGGCGCGCTGTTCGAGGTTGACGCCGCGAACCAGCACGCGGTTGCCGCGCCGGCACGCCACCTCGCGCAGCGACAGCGTGGGCAGCGGCTCGACGACGCTGGCGTCCGCGACGGCGGATTGCACTGAGGGGCTCTCTTCGGGATGACGCGGTGTCGGAGGGTCGCGTCCGGCGCGGCGCGAGGCCTGGCTCAGACGAAGGATTGTAGAAGAGTGCCTGCTTTCCGCTCGGGCTGCGGGCTCAGGGCTGCAGCGCGGGCAGCGATTCGGACATCGGCGGCGGCTCGTGCGGACCGAACAGCCGCCCGAGGTCGGCGCTCGAGCGCTGACCGAGCGCCGCGCCGTGGCGCTGCAACCAGGCCAGCGCCCGCGTGCGGCCAGCGTCGCGCAGCCGCCGCAGCCACTGCGGGTGCGCGATCGCCTTGCTCGCCGCGGGCAGTTCGGCCAGCGCAGCGCGCACGTCGATCACGTGCCAGCGCAGGCGTCGCAGGCGGCGTTCGAGCGGGCCGCCCCACCAGGCGCGGCGCGCCAGTGCGGTGGCCTCGGCGATCAAGCGCATCTCGCGCAGGAAGGCGGCGTTGAACGCGATCTCGGCGCTGCGCAGCTTGATCTCGTCGTTCGTCGTCGGCGCATCGCCGAGCGACCACGGGCTCAGCATCACCAGCAGCAGATCGTCGGCCGGCGCATCGAGCAGCGGCGCCAGCGCCGGGTTGGCGCTGAAGCCGCCGTCCCAGTAAGGCTGGCCGTCGATCACCACCGCACGCTGCAGCGTCGGCAGGCACGCCGAGGCCATCACCACGTCGATGCTGAGGTCGCGCGCGCCGAACAGGCGCAGCCGTCCGCTGTTGGCGTGCGTGGCCGCGATGTGCAGGCGGATCGCGGACTGCGCGCGCAGCCGTTCGAAGTCGACCTGTCGCGCCAGCAGGGCGCGCAGCGGATCGGGGCGCATGAACGACGCCTGCGCCGGCGAGAACGCCTGTGCCCACTGCATCATCAGGCGGCCGGTGGCGCTGAGGCCGCTGCCGTCGCTGGCCACCAGCCCGAGTGCGTCCCACGGCACCGCGCGGCCGAGCGCCTCCCAGAAGCGCGCCAGCGCCTCGCGCGCGCCGGCGCGGCCGCCGCGCAGCAGGCCGTCGGCGAGCAGCACGGCGTTGACCGCGCCGGCGCTGGTGCCGCTGATGGCGACGATCGGCTGCGTGGTGCGCTCCAGCAGCACGTCGAGCACGCCCCAGGTGAACGCGCCGTGCGCGCCGCCGCCTTGCAGCGCCAGCGACAGGCGCGGGTTGCGCCGCAGGCCGAAGAGGTTGCCCATTGAGTGCGTGACTCAGCGCGCGCCGCAGCGCTCGCCGGCCATCGCGACGATGCGGCCGCGGGCGTCTTCGATCCATGCGCGCGCACGCAGCCGCGCCGGCTTGGCCGTCTCGGGCCAGCGCATCGCCAACTGGTACTGCCACGGCTGGCCGCGCCGCAGATCCTCGGCGGGCAACGGCCCGGCCAGCGTGCGCACCAGCTCGCGTGGCACCAAGGTGCCTTCGGTGCCGGGAGCCACCGTCTCGACCAGCGCCACCCAGACGCTGGCGCCGGCGGCGACGCGCCCGCTGGCGTCGAGCTGCACGCCTAAGTAGCCGTACCACGCCGGGCCCGAGATCACGCTGAGGTGCAGCGACGACGCGCGATGCGCGGTGCTGCGTTGCACGCTGACGCGGTTGTCCGCCGGCCCCGCCTGCAATGCGCGGCGCGCACGATCGCGCGCCTCGTCCGGCGCCGCGCTCGCCAGCGGCGCTGCCTGGCCGCGCGCCGAAGGCACGATCCAGTCGAGCAGCCACTGGCCATCGGCGGGTTGCGCCACCGAGGCATTGCTCCAGCACGCTTCGCACTCTGCGCTGATGAAGCGCTCGAGCACCGCAGCGTCGGTGCCCGGGCAGCGAGCGGCTGCCTCGTCGCCGTGCGCGGGGCTCCACAGCAGCGCAGAGGCGATCGTCGCGACTCCTAGAATCTGCCTATGCATCGCGCGGATTCTGCCGGCAAACCGATCATCGACGCGGCGGCCTCGCCGCTGCTGGCCAACCTGAACCCCGAGCAGTTGGCCGCGGTGACGCTGCCGCCGCAGCCGGCGCTGATCCTCGCCGGCGCCGGGTCGGGCAAGACGCGCGTGCTGACCACGCGCATCGCGTGGTTGCTGGCCACGGGCCAGGTGTCGCCCGGCGGCGTACTGGCGGTGACCTTCACCAACAAAGCGGCCAAGGAGATGCTGACGCGGCTGGCCGCGATGCTGCCGATCAACGTGCGCGGCATGTGGATCGGCACCTTCCACGGCCTGTGCAACCGCTTGCTGCGCGCGCACTGGAAGCTGGCTGCGCTGCCGCAGTCGTTCCAGATCCTCGACAGTGCCGACCAGGTGTCGGCGGTCAAGCGCGTCATCAAGGCGATGAACCTCGACGAGGAGCGCTACGTGCCCAGGCAGGTGGCGTGGTTCATCGCCGGCAACAAGGAGGAGGGGCTGCGCCCGCGCGACGTGCAGGCGCACGACCCGCCGACGCGCAAGATGATTGAGATCTACCAGGCCTACGAAGACCAGTGCCAGCGCGAGGGCGTGGTCGACTTCGCCGAGCTGATGCTGCGCGCGTTCGAGCTGCTGCGCGACAACGACCCGCTGCGCGAGCACTACCAGCGGCGCTTCGCGCACGTGCTGGTCGACGAGTTCCAGGACACCAACAGCCTGCAGTACCGCTGGTTGAAGCTGTTCGCGCCGCCGCCGGGCGCTGCGTCGACGCTCGCAGGGCAACCGGCGCAGGGTGTGTTCGCGGTCGGCGACGACGACCAGAGCATCTACGCGTTCCGCGGCGCGCAGGTCGAGAACATTCTCGGCTTCGAAAAAGAATTCCCTGACGCGAAGATCGTCATCCTCGGTCAGAACTACCGCAGCAGCGCGACCATTGTCTCGGCCGCGGACGCGGTGATTCGCCACAACTCGGGTCGCGCGCCCAAGCGCCTGTTCACCGGCAACGACCCCGGCTCGCGCATCCGGCTGTTTCGCGCCGACAGCGAATACGACGAGGCGCGCTTCGTGGCGAACGGCGTGCGCGAGATGGTGGTGGAGCGGGGACTGCGTCCGTCGCAGATCGCCGTCTTCTACCGCACCAACGCGCTGTCGCGGCTGATCGAGCATCAACTGGTCAAGGCGTCGGTGCCCTACCAGGTCGCCCGCGGGGTGGCGTTCTACCAGCGCAAGGAGATCAAGGACGCGCTGGCCTACGCCCGGGTGATCGCCAATCCGCTGGACGAGGTTTCGCTGCTGCGGATCATCAACGTGCCCCCGCGCGGCATCGGCAAGACCACGGTGGAGCGGCTGGCGGCGAACGCGGCCGAGACGCAACGTCCGCTGCGCGAGGTGATCGCGGACGCGGCCGACATCCCCGAGGTCAAGCGGGCGGCGCGCGAGCTGCTGGCGTTCGCCCAGTTTCTCGCCGACGCCGAAGTCACCGCGCGGCACGGCACCATCCGCGACCTGCTGGAGTTCCTGGTCAGGAACAGCGGCCGTATCGCGCTGTACAGCAAGGACGACGAGGAGAGTGCGCTGGAGAACCT